>NZ_LMEX01000001.1:124353-1514764 GCF_001426645.1 Rhodanobacter sp. Root480 | reverse complement strand
CAGGCGACAACGCCGGTCTGCTGCTGCGCGGCCTGAAGCGTGACGACGTGGAGCGTGGCCAGGTGCTGGCCAAGCCGGGCACGATCACCCCGCACACCAACTTCGAGGCCGAGGTGTATGTGCTGAGCAAGGACGAGGGTGGCCGTCATACCCCGTTCTTCAAGGGCTATCGTCCGCAGTTCTACTTCCGCACCACCGACGTCACCGGCGCTTGCGAGCTGCCCGAGGGCGTGGAAATGGTAATGCCGGGCGACAACGTGAAGATGGTGGTGAGCCTGATCCACCCGATCGCGATGGACGAAGGCCTGCGTTTCGCCATTCGCGAAGGCGGCCGCACCGTCGGCGCCGGCGTGGTGGCCAAGGTCATCAAGTAAGCTGAAAACCGGGAATGGGGAATAGGGAATAGGGAATCGGAAGGGCATGCGACAGCGCCATCCGATCTTCCTGTTCCCGATTCCCCATTCCCTATTCCCGTTTTCCATACGCCAGTAGCTCAATTGGCAGAGCAGCGGTCTCCAAAACCGCAGGTTGGGGGTTCAAGTCCCTCCTGGCGTGCCACTTTCCAAGGAGCAATGACGGGTGGCGGATGGCGATACCGGCCGCAAGGTCCGGTATGCCGATGACACACGGCAACTGCGCATGAATACCAAGGCAGAACAGCCCAAGGGCACGAACGCCGCCGATATCGGCAAGCTGGTACTGGCGGGGCTGGTGCTGGCCGCCGGTATCTTCGCCTATTCCTGGTTCAACAACGACGCCAACGTTCCCGGCACGGTTCGCCTGCTGGGCGTATTTGCTGCGCTGGCGATCGCGCTGGCCATTGCAGCCTTTACCGCGCCCGGCCGGCGCGTGCGGCACTTCATCAGCGAATCCCAGTTCGAAATGCGCAAGGTCGTGTGGCCGACGCGCGACGAGACGCTGAAGACGACCGGCATCATTATCGTGGTGGTGATCATCCTGTCGCTGCTGTTGGGTTTGATCGACCTGATTCTGAAGTCAGTCATCCTTGACTGGCTGCTCAAGTTGGGTTCCTGAGGTGGCAAGCATGAGCAAGCGCTGGTACGTGGTACACGCCTATTCCGGTTTCGAGAACCAGGTGAAACGTTCGCTGGACGAGCGCATCCAGCGCGCGGGCATGGAAGAGAAGTTCGGCGAAGTGCTGGTGCCGACCGAGGAAGTGATCGAAATGCGCGGCGGCCAGAAACGGCGCAGCGAGCGCAAGTTCTTTCCCGGTTACGTGCTGGTGCAGATCGAGGCCAACACCGAAGGCAAGGTGCCGCGCATCGATGACGAATGCTGGCATCTGATCAAGGAAACGCCGAAGGTGATGGGTTTCATCGGCGGTACCGCCGACCGCCCGTTGCCGATCCGCGACAGTGAGGCCGAGGCGATCCTCAGCCGGGTGCGCGAAGGTGTCGAGAAGCCGCGGCCGAAGGTGCTGTTCGAGCCGGGCGAGATGGTGCGTGTCACCGAAGGCCCGTTCAACGACTTCAACGGCGTGGTCGAGGAAGTCAATTACGAGAAGAGCCGGTTGCGCGTCGCGGTGCTGATCTTTGGTCGCTCCACGCCCGTGGAACTGGAATTCGGCCAGGTCGAAAAGGCCTGAGCCAGGGATTGGTTGGCTCAGGGCGAAACCGCTCGGCACCTTCGCCCTCTCCCCGTTAGCGGGGAGAGTTGGAGAGGGGAGATTCCAGCTAACCGGAACTTCCAGCCGCTTTTGCTTCACCTCGACGCCTCACTGGCACGGGGCTTGCTCACAAACAGGTAAATCTCTAAACTACGCGGTTCACGCTGGGTCTTTTCGACTCGGCGTGCGCGCGTTTCGGGATCCGCAAGAGGCGGATCTTCCTTCCATCCAAGGAGCGGTGAACAGCGAGGAGCCGCAAGGCGCCTGCACTCGCGAGGAAATCCCATGGCAAAGAAAGTTATTGGTTACATCAAGTTGCAGGTCAAGGCCGGTCAGGCCAACCCGTCGCCGCCGGTGGGCCCCGCCCTCGGTCAGCGCGGTCTGAACATCATGGAATTCTGCAAGGCGTTCAATGCCGCCACGCAGAAACTGGAGCCGGGTCTGCCGATTCCGACCATCATCACGGCTTATTCCGACCGCAGCTTCACCTTCATCACCAAGACCCCGCCCGCCACGATCCTTCTGAAGAAGGCCACCGGCGTCGCCAAGGGTTCGCAGAAGCCGAACACCGACAAGGTCGGCAAGGTCACCCGCAAACAGCTGGAAGACATTGCCAAGCAGAAGGAGCCGGATCTGACGGCTGCCGATCTCGACGCCGCGGTGCGCACCATTGCCGGTAGCGCCCGCAGCATGGGCCTTGTGGTGGAGGGTTAAGACATGGCAAAGCTCACGAAGCGTATGAAGTCGGCTCAGGCCGCGGTGCAGCCGGGCAAGTTCTACGGCCTGGAAGAAGCCCTGAAGATCGTCAAGGACAACGCCAAGGCGAAGTTCGCCGAGTCGGTCGACGTGGCCGTGCGTCTGGGCATCGACGCGAAGAAGTCGGACCAGGGCGTACGTGGTTCCTCGCTGCTGCCGCATGGCACCGGCAAAACCGTCAAGGTCGCCGTGTTCTGCCCGCCGGGCGAGAAGGCTGAGGCCGCCAAGGCCGCCGGTGCCGACGCTGTCGGCATGGATGACCTGGCCGAGCGCATGCAGGCCGGCGATCTCGACTTCGGTCGCGTGATCGCCACGCCGGACGCCATGCGCGTGGTCGGCAAGCTGGGTCAGCTGCTGGGCCCGCGTGGCCTGATGCCGAACCCGAAGGATGGCTCGGTCACCGCCGACGTCGCCACGGCCGTCACCAATGCCAAGGCCGGCCAGGTGAAGTTCCGCAACGACAAGGGCGGCATCATTCACGCCACCATCGGCAAGGCGAGTTTCGAGGCGTCGCAGCTGGCGGACAACCTCAATGCGCTGATCGGTGACCTGCTGAAGGCCAAGCCGGCGACGGCGAAGGGTCAGTTCCTGCAGAAAGTTGCGCTGTCCAGCACGATGGGTGTCGGTGTTGCCGTGGATACCTCCACGCTGACGCTCGGCGCCAAGTAAGTATCAAGCCCCGTACCGGTCATTCCGGTGCGGGCACGTTTTTGAGGGCAGTTTCGGCCACTGGCCGATGCCGCCGTCAAAGACCGCAGGCGCGCTCAGCGCGCGGTGACGACGGGCAGGACGCTCGCATCTGGCAGGGAATCGCCGTCACCGCCAGCGGGATCGCTTAATCGGGTTCGAGAGGATCCGGCCTGCGCAGATGGTGCTGCCCTTCTGGAATGTTCGATTTGTTCTGGAAAGGCCATCACCCGGGACGTGTGTCCCCGGCGTCAAGGATGGCGTCGCCCAGGACCGCAAGCGGCAGGAGCCGCAAGCGGAGTTCATTTGGAGGAGTGCAATGGCTCTCAATCTGTCACAGAAGAAAGAAGTAGTCGCCGAACTGGCAGGTGTTGCCGCAACGGCTCACTCCCTGGTCGCTGCCGAGTATGCGGGCACCACGGTCGAACAGATGACCGCGATGCGCAAGAAGGCTCGCGAATCCGGTGTGTACTTGCGGGTTGTCAAGAACACGCTGGCGTCGCGCGCCGTGGCCGGAACCGAATTCGAGGTCGTCAAGGACGCCCTGGTCGGTCCGCTGCTGTACGCATTCTCGACGGAAGAGCCCGGTGCTGCCGGGCGTCTGATCAAGGAATTTGCCAAGGGCAACGACAAGCTGAAGGCGAAGGTCGTCTCGGTGGAAGGCAAGCTGCTGCCGGCTGAGCACGTTGACGTGCTGGCCGCGCTGCCGACCCGCGAACAGGCGTTGGCCATGCTGGCCCGCGTGCTGGCCGAACCGGCCACGATGTTCGCGCGCGTGGTCAAGGCCGTTGCCGATCAGCAGGGTGGTGGCGAAGTCGCCGCCGAAGCCCCGGCTGAAGCCGAGCCCGCCTGAGTTCATCGACTTACATACTGAATCGAATCACATCCAGAGGTAAATGAAATGTCCCTGTCCAACGAAGAAATCGTTGAAGCCGTAGCCGCCAAGTCGCTGATGGAAGTGATGGACCTGGTGAAGGCCATCGAAGAGAAGTTTGGCGTGACCGCCGCCGCCCCGGTTGCCGTGGCTGGCCCGGCTGCTGCTGGTCCGGTTGCTGAAGCGCAGACCGAGTTCGACGTCGTGCTGAAGACCGCCGGCGCCAAGAAGGTTGACGTGATCAAGGCTGTCCGCGCGATCACCGGCCTGGGCCTGAAGGAAGCCAAGGACCTCACCGAGGCCGGCGGCGTGCTGAAGGAAGGCGTGTCGAAGGAAGACGCCGAGAAGTTCAAGAAGGATCTGGAAGCTGCCGGCGCCACGGTCGAACTGAAGTAATTGGCGCCCTTGCGCGTCGTCAGTTTGATCTAGTTTCAGGCAAGCCTGGGGGCGAAAGCTCCCGGGCTTTGCCTGCTTTATGCGGGAATGGGGAATGGAGAATGGAGAATCGTTGAGCGACGCCAGCTGTTTGCTCTGACGATTCCCCATTCTCGATTCCCGAGTCCCCAGTTTTTTCATTCAGCCGGTGTGTGCACCACCGGCGTCACAGCGAACCGAGGCGGTATTCACCATGGCCTACTCGTATACCGAGAAGAAGCGCATCCGCAAGGATTTTGGCAAACGTCCACCCGTACTGGGCGTGCCCAACCTGCTGACCATCCAGACCGATTCCTATCGGGAATTCCTGCAGGAGCATGTCGCGCCCAAGCAGCGCGACGAGAAAGGCCTGCACGCGGCGTTGAAATCGGTGTTCCCGATTTCCAGCTATTCCGGCAATGCCGCATTGGAGTATGTCGACTATCGCCTGGGCGAGCCGGCGTTCGATGAGCGTGAGTGCCGCAACCGTGGCATGACGTTCGGCGCGCCGCTGCGCACCACCGTGCGCCTGGTCATCTACGACAAGGACAGCCCGGCCTCGAAGAAGGTGGTGAAGTACATCAAGGAGCAGGAGGTCTACATGGGCGAGATTCCGCTCATGACCGACACCGGCACCTTCATCATCAACGGCACCGAGCGCGTGATCGTCTCGCAGTTGCACCGTTCGCCGGGCGTGTTCTTCGACCACGACCGCGGCAAGACGCACAGCTCGGGCAAGCTGCTGTTCTCGGCGCGCGTGATTCCTTACCGCGGCTCGTGGCTGGACTTCGAGTTCGACCCGAAGGACGCGCTGTTCACCCGTATCGACCGTCGCCGCAAACTGCCGGTGACGGTGCTGCTGCGCGCGCTCGGCTACAGCAACGAGGAGATGCTGAGCATCTTCTTCGAGCACAACGTGTTCCATCTCGGCAAGAAGGGTGGCATCACGTTGGAGCTGGTGGCCGAGCGTCTGCGCGGTGAAACGCTGAGCTTCGACCTGGCCATCGGCGGCAAGGTGCTGGTGGAAGCGGGCAAGCGCATCACCGCGCGCCACGTGCGCCAGCTGGCGGCCGAGGACATCACCGCGCTGGAAGTGCCGGACGATTACCCGATCGGCCGCATCCTGGCGACGGACATCGTCGACGCGCAGACCGGTGAACTGCTGGCCTCGGCCAACGACGAGATCACCGCCGAGCATCTGGAAGCCTTCCGCAAGGCGGGCATCGAGACGCTGCCCACGCTGTACGTCAACGATCTCGATCGCGGCGCCTACATCTCGCACACCCTGCGCATCGACAACACCAAGACGCCGCTGGAGGCGCTGGTGGAGATCTACCGCATGATGCGTCCGGGCGAGCCGCCGACCAAGGACGCGGCGCAGAACCTGTTCTTCAACCTGTTCTTCACCTTCGATCGCTACGACCTGTCGGCCGTGGGCCGGATGAAGTTCAACCGTCGCGTGGGCCGCCAGGACATCCTGGGCCCGGGCGTGCTGTATGACCACAAGTTCTTCAGCGAGCGCAAGGAAGAGGCTTCCCAGGTGCTGGTCAAGGAGCAGGGCGAGAAGTCCGACATCCTCGACGTGCTGAAGGTGCTGATCGACATCAAGAACGGTCATGGCACCGTCGATGACATCGATCACCTGGGCAACCGCCGCGTGCGTTCGGTCGGCGAAATGGCCGAGAACACCTTCCGCATCGGCCTGGTCCGTGTGGAGCGTGCCGTGCGCGAGCGCCTGTCGCTGGCCGAGGCCGATGGCCTGACCCCGCAGGACCTGATCAACGCCAAGCCGGTCGCGGCGGCGGTGAAGGAGTTCTTCGGTTCCTCGCAGCTGTCGCAGTTCATGGACCAGAACAACCCGCTGTCGGAAGTGACGCACAAGCGCCGCGTTTCCGCGCTCGGGCCGGGCGGCCTGACCCGCGAACGCGCCGGCTTCGAAGTGCGCGACGTGCATCCGACCCACTACGGCCGCGTCTGCACCATCGAAACGCCGGAAGGCCCGAACATCGGCCTGATCAACTCGCTGGCCGTGTACGCCCGCACCAACCAGTACGGCTTCCTGGAGACGCCGTACCGCAAGGTGGCGGACGGCAAGGTCACCGACACCGTCGATTACCTGTCGGCGATCGAGGAAGGCGACCACGTGATCGCGCAGGCGAACTCGCCGCTGGACAAGCACGGCGCCTTCGTCGAGGACTTCGTGTCCTGCCGTTTCCGTGGCGAGTCCGAGCTGCGTCCGGCGTCCGAGATCAACTACATGGACGTCTCGCCGATGCAGACCGTGTCGGTCGCCGCAGCGCTGGTGCCGTTCCTGGAGCACGATGACGCGAACCGCGCGCTGATGGGCGCGAACATGCAGCGTCAGGCCGTGCCGACCTTGCGTTCGCAGACCCCGCTGGTGGGTACCGGCATCGAGCGCGCCGTGGCGCGCGACTCCGGCGTCATTGTTTCCGCCAAGCGCGGCGGCGTGATCGACCAGGTCGACGCGGCCCGCATCGTGGTGCGCGTCAATGAGGAAGAGGTCGGTGACAACGACGCCGGCGTCGATATCTACACGCTGACCAAGTACACCCGCTCCAACCAGAACACCAACCTCAACCAGCGCCCGCTGGTGAACGTGGGTGACGTGGTGGCGAAGGGCGATACGCTGGCCGACGGTTCGTCGACCGACCTGGGCGAGCTCGCGCTCGGCCAGAACATGCTGATCGCCTTCATGCCGTGGAACGGCTACAACTTCGAAGACTCGATCCTGCTCTCCGAGCGCGTCGTGCAGGAAGACCGCTACACCTCGATCCACATCGAGGAGCTGTCGTGCATCGCGCGTGACACCAAGCTGGGCGCCGAGGAAATCACCGCCGACATCCCCAACGTGGGCGAGCAGGCGCTGGCGCGCCTGGACGAGAGCGGCATCGTGTACATCGGTGCGGAAGTGAAAGCCGGCGACATCATGGTCGGCAAGGTCACGCCCAAGGGCGAGAGCCAACTGACGCCGGAAGAGAAGCTGCTGCGCGCGATCTTCGGCGAGAAGGCGTCCGACGTTAAGGACAGCTCGCTGCGCGTGCCGCCGGGCATGGACGGCACCGTCATCGACGTGCAGGTCTTCACCCGCGACGGTATCGAGAAGGACAAGCGCGCCAAGCAGATCGAGGAAATGGAAGTGAAGCGGATCCGCAAGGATTTCGACGATCAGTTCCGCATCCTCGAAGGCGCGATCTACAACCGCATGCGCACCCAGCTGGTCGGCCAGTCCGCGATGAGCGGCCCCGGTGGCCTGAAGCGTGGCGCCGAGATCACCGACGCCTACCTGGACGGCCTGAAGAAGGACGACTGGTTCAAGATCAACGTCAAGGACGAGAGCATCACCGAGTTCCTGGAGCGCGCGGCCGATCAGGTCAAGCGTCACAAGGAGGAGTTCGACAAGCGCTTCAAGGAGAAGCAGGCAAAGATCACCCAGGGCGACGACCTGGCCCCGGGCGTGCTGAAGATGGTCAAGGTGTTCCTGGCCGTGAAGCGTCGCATCCAGCCGGGCGACAAGATGGCCGGCCGCCACGGCAACAAGGGCGTGGTGTCGAACGTGGTGCCGGTCGAGGACATGCCGTACATGGCCAACGGCGAGGCGGTCGATATCTGCCTGAACCCGCTGGGCGTGCCTTCGCGCATGAACATCGGCCAGATTCTGGAAGTGCATCTGGGCTGGGCCGCCAAGGGCCTGGGCAAGAAGATCCAGAAGATGATCGAAGCGCAGGAGAAGGTGACCAAGATCCGCGAGTTCCTGGACCAGGTGTACAACCACCACGCCGCAGGTGCCGTGCAGCACGTCGACCTGAAGTCGCTGACCGACGACGAGATCCGCGCGCTGGCGAACAACCTGCAGGAAGGCGTGCCGATGGCGACGCCGGTGTTCGACGGTGCCGAGGAAACCGAGATCAAGGCGATGCTGAAGCTGGCGGATCTGCCCGAATCGGGCCAGACCACGCTGTACGACGGCCGCACCGGCGAGGCGTTCGATCGCCCGGTCACCGTGGGCTACATGCATTACCTGAAGCTCAACCACCTGGTCGACGACAAGATGCACGCGCGTTCCACCGGTCCGTACTCGCTGGTGACCCAGCAGCCGCTGGGCGGCAAGGCGCAGTTCGGCGGTCAGCGCTTCGGCGAAATGGAAGTCTGGGCGCTGGAAGCTTACGGCGCGGCCTACACCCTGCAGGAAATGCTGACGGTGAAGTCCGATGACGTGCAGGGCCGCAACCAGATGTACAAGAACATCGTCGACGGCAACCACGAGATGTCCGCGGGCATGCCGGAATCCTTCAACGTGCTGGTGAAGGAAATCCGCTCGCTCTGCATCGACATCGATCTGGAAGAGATCAAGTGATGTGCGGGATTCGGGAGTCGGGATTCGGGATTTGCACAAGCAAGCCCGGCTTCCGATCCCGGATCCGGCAAGCCTGACCTCGTTCGAACCGCGGACCTCGACCCAAGAATTTGCTCCGACCGGAGATTCAAATGAAAGACCTGCTCAATCTGTTCAATCAGCAGCGCGTGATGCCGGACTTCGATGCGATCAAGATCGCATTGGCGTCGCCTGAGCTGATCCGCTCGTGGTCGTACGGCGAAGTGAAGAAGCCGGAAACCATCAACTACCGCACCTTCAAGCCCGAGCGCGACGGCCTGTTCTGCGCTGCCATCTTCGGGCCGGTGAAGGACTACGAGTGCCTGTGCGGCAAGTACAAGCGCATGAAGCATCGCGGCGTGGTCTGCGAGAAGTGCGGCACCGAAGTGACGCTGGCCAAGGTGCGCCGCGAGCGCATGGGCCATATCGAGCTGGCCAGCCCGACCGCGCACATCTGGTTCCTGAAGTCGCTGCCGTCGCGCATCGGCCTGATGCTGGACATGACCCTGCGCGACATCGAGCGCATCCTGTACTTCGAAGCCTTCGTGGTGATCGATCCGGGCATGACCGCGCTGGAGCGCGGCCAGCTGCTCAGCGAAGACCAGTACCTGGAAGCCACCGAAGAGCACGGTGACGAGTTCGATGCCCGCATGGGCGCCGAGGCCGTCTACCAGTTGCTGAAGTCGCTGGACCTGCCGGCCGAAGTGATCCGCCTGAAGGAAGAGATCGGCTCGACCGGCTCGGAGACCAAGCTGAAGCGCCTCACCAAGCGCGTCAAGCTGATCGAGGCGTTCCTGGAATCGGGCAACAAGCCCGAGTGGATGGTGCTGACCGTGCTGCCCGTGCTGCCGCCGGACCTGCGTCCGCTGGTGCCGCTGGACGGTGGCCGCTTTGCCACCTCCGACCTGAACGACCTGTACCGCCGCGTGATCAACCGCAACAACCGCCTGAAGCGGCTGCTGGAACTCAATGCGCCGGACATCATCGTGCGCAACGAGAAGCGCATGCTGCAGGAATCGGTCGATGCGTTGCTGGACAACGGCCGTCGCGGCCGTGCCATCACCGGCACCAACAAGCGCGCGCTGAAGTCGCTGGCCGACATGATCAAGGGCAAGCAGGGCCGCTTCCGCCAGAACCTGCTCGGCAAGCGCGTGGACTACTCCGGCCGTTCGGTGATCGTGGTCGGCCCGACCCTGCGCCTGCACCAGTGCGGCCTGCCCAAGAAGATGGCGCTGGAGCTGTTCAAACCCTTCATCTTCGCCAAGCTGCAGGCGCGTGGCGAAGCCACCACCATCAAGGCGGCGAAGAAGCTGGTCGAGCGCGAAGAGCCGATGGTGTGGGACATCCTCGAGGACGTGATCCGCGAACATCCGGTGCTGCTGAACCGCGCGCCGACCCTGCATCGTCTGGGCATCCAGGCGTTCGAGCCGAAGCTGATCGAAGGCAAGGCCATCCAGCTGCACCCGCTGGTCTGCACCGCGTTCAACGCCGACTTCGACGGCGACCAGATGGCCGTCCATGTGCCGCTGTCGATCGAGGCGCAGCTGGAAGCGCGCGCGCTGATGATGTCGTCCAACAACATCCTCAGCCCCGCCAATGGCGAGCCGATCATCGTGCCGACCCAGGACGTGGTGCTGGGCCTGTACTACATGACCCGCGAGCTGATCAACGTCAAGGGCACCGGCATGGTGTTCTCCGGCGTCAGCGAAGTGCGCCGCGCCTACGACAACCGCGCGGTGGAACTGCACGCCAAGGTGAAGGTGCGCCTGCACCTGGTGCACATCGCCGAGGACGGCGCGCGCACGCATGAAACCGCGCTGGTCGACACCACCGTGGGCCGCGCGCTGCTGGCCGAAATCCTGCCCGAAGGCCTGCCGTTTGCGCTGGCCAACACCGAGCTGACCAAGAAGAACATCTCGCGCCTGATCAACTCCAGCTACCGTCTGCTGGGTCTGAAAGAGACCGTGGTGTTCGCCGACAAGCTGATGTACACCGGCTATCGCTTCGCCACGCGCGCGGGCATCTCCATCGGCATCGACGACATGCTTATTCCGGACGAGAAGAAGCCGATCCTGGAAGACGCCGAGAAGGAAGTGGTCGAGATCCAGCAGCAGTACCAGTCCGGTCTGGTCACGGCTGGCGAGCGCTACAACAAGGTGGTCGACATCTGGTCGCGTACCAGCGAACTGGTGGCCAAGGCCATGATCGACGGCATCGGTACCGAAAAGGTGACCGACGCCGAAGGCAAGACGGTCAACCAGAAGTCGATGAACTCGCTGTACATCATGGCCGACTCCGGCGCCCGTGGTTCCGTGGCGCAGATTCGCCAGCTGGCCGGCATGCGTGGCCTGATGGCGCGTCCGGACGGCTCCATCATCGAGACCCCGATCAAGGCCAACTTCCGCGAAGGCCTGAACGTGCTGCAGTACTTCAACTCGACCCACGGTGCTCGAAAGGGTCTGGCCGATACCGCGTTGAAGACGGCGAACTCCGGTTACCTGACCCGCCGACTGGTCGACGTGGCGCAGGACGTGGTGATCACCATGGACAACTGCGGCACCGAAGACGGCATCATCATGCAGCCGATCGTCGAAGGCGGCGACGTGGTCGAGCCGTTGCGCGAGCGCGTGCTGGGTCGTGTCGTGGTGGGTGACGTCTACGCGCCCGGCGACGACGATGAGCCGATCGTGCTCTCCGACACGCTGCTGGACGAAGCGCTGGTCGAGAAGCTGGACAAGGCTGGCGTGCAGTTGCTCAAGGTGCGTTCGCCGATTACCTGCGAAGCGGCCCATGGTGTGTGCAAGCTCTGCTACGGTCGCGATCTGGCCCGTGGCCACCTGGTCAACATGGGCGAGGCCGTGGGCGTGGTTGCTGCGCAGTCGATCGGCGAGCCCGGTACCCAGCTGACCATGCGTACGTTCCACATCGGCGGCGCGGCTTCGCGTGCGGCGGCGGTGGACAACGTGACGGTGAAGACCACCGGCTCGCTGAAGTACAACAACCTGAAGTCGGTGCAGCACAAGTCGGGCCATCTGGTGGCGGTGTCGCGTTCGGGCGAATTGAGCGTGATCGACGCCAGCGGCCGTGAGCGCGAGCGCTACAAGGTGCCGTACGGCGCCACCATCGCGGTGAAGGACGGTGCGGCGGTGAAGCCGGGCCAGACCGTGGCCAACTGGGATCCGCACACCCACCCGATCGTCACCGAGGTGGCCGGCGTGGTGCGCTTCATCGACTTCCTCGATGGCGTCACCGTGCAGAGCCAGACCGACGAACTGACCGGCCTGGAATCGGCGGTGGTCACCGATCCGAAGCGTCGTGGCGCGCAGGCGAAGGACCTGCGCCCGATCGTGCGCCTGGAAGACGCCAAGGGCCGCGAACTGAAGCTGCCGGGCACCGACATCGCCGCGCAGTACTTCCTGCCGGCCGGTGCGATCGTGTCGATCCAGAACGGTGCCGAAGTGGGCGTGGGCGACGTGGTTGCCCGTATCCCGCAGGAAACGTCGAAGACCCGCGACATCACCGGTGGTCTGCCGCGCGTGGCCGATCTGTTCGAGGCACGCAAGCCGAAGGAGCCGGCGATCCTGGCCGAGCGGTCGGGCATCATCAGCTTCGGCAAGGACACCAAGGGCAAGCAGCGCCTGATCATCAAGGATGTCGACGGCAACGAGCACGAGGAGCTGATTCCGAAGTGGCGCCAGGTCATCGTGTTCGAGGGCGAGCATGTGGAGAAGGGCGAAACCGTCGTCGACGGCGAGCCGAGCCCGCATGACATCCTGCGCCTGCTGGGCGTGGAGCCGCTGGCCTCGTACCTGGTCAAGGAAATCCAGGACGTGTATCGCCTGCAGGGCGTGAAGATCAACGACAAGCACATCGAGGCGATCATTCGCCAGATGCTGCGCAAGGTCGAGATCGTCGAGCCGGGCGAAAGCCATTACCTGCGCGGCGAGCAGATCGAGCGCGTGCGCATCAACGGTGAAAACGAACGCGCGGTGGCCAAGGGCGAGCGTCCGGCCGAGTATCAGTCGATCCTCCTGGGCATCACCAAGGCATCGCTGGCCACCGAGTCGTTCATCTCGGCGGCCTCGTTCCAGGAAACCACCCGCGTCCTTACCGAAGCGGCGGTTCGTGGCACGCGCGATACCTTGCGTGGCCTGAAGGAAAATGTTATTGTCGGCCGTCTTATTCCGGCAGGTACGGGTCTGGCCTACCACGCAGGGCGTCGCCGCCAGGGTGGTCTGACCGATCTGGAGCTGGATACCCTTTCCGGTTCCACACCTCCGACGTCATTTGTCGAAGCGCCGGTCAGCAGTGAAGGTGGTGCCGAGTAAGCCTCGACAGGTTTTACTCGCCGACATACGAAATGAGGTGCATGGATGCACCTCGTGTTCGGGTCACGGATGGCAGAGCGTCAACTTGCCCAGGCAAGCTCGCTCATGTTAAATTCCCGCTTCTTGGCAGACCGAGCTTATTCGGGCTGCCTTTATGTTTTCAGGAACAGCTTCGCATGACGACAGTCAATCAATTGGTGCGCAAAAACCGCAGCCCCAAGACCTACAAGAGCGGGTCGCCGGCCCTGCAGAGCAGCCCGCAGCGTCGCGGCGTCTGCACGCGCGTTTACACGACCACCCCGAAAAAGCCGAACTCGGCGTTGCGCAAGGTTGCCAAGGTGCGCCTCACCAACGGTTTCGAGGTGATCAGCTATATCGGTGGTGAAGGCCACAACCTGCAGGAGCACTCGGTGGTGCTGATCCGCGGCGGTCGCGTCAAGGATCTCCCCGGTGTGCGTTACCACACGGTGCGCGGCAGCCTGGACTGCGCCGGTGTCACCAAACGCCGTCAATCGCGCTCGAAGTACGGCGCCAAGCGCCCGAAGAAATAATGTCGCGCGGCCCTCGCTGGCCGCTTTACAGGCGGGCAGGAATGTCCGCGAAAATAACGGACAACAAACATGTCGCGTAAAGGTTCACATCCCGCCCGTCTGATCCTGCCGGATCCCAAGCATGGCAGCCAGCTGATCGCCCGTTTCATCAACATGGTGATGAAGAGCGGCAAGAAGTCGGTCGCCGAAAGCATTGTCTACGGCGCGCTGCAGCACATTGGCGAAAAGAATGCCGAGCCGGTGGCTCTGGTCGAGAAGGCGCTGAACAACATCGCTCCGGCGGTCGAAGTGAAGTCCCGTCGCGTCGGTGGTGCCACCTACCAGGTGCCCGTTGAAGTGCGTCCGGGCCGCCGCATGGCGCTGGCCATGCGCTGGGTGATCGACTCCGCCCGCAAGCGCGGCGAGACCTCGATGCCGCGCAAGCTGGCTGCCGAGCTGCTGGAGGCTTCTGAAAGCCGCGGCGGCGCCGCCAAGAAGCGCGAAGAGACGCACCGCATGGCGGAAGCCAACAAGGCGTTCTCGCACTACCGCTGGTAAGTGGTTTGCGCCGTCATCGATGACGGCGACGACCGGCCCGCCACAGATGGTGGGCCTTGATGATTCAGCCGTCGCCACGACGGCGAAGATGGTCCGGCATCATTGCCGGACCGTCGGTTATCCAAAAGCCGCATCGTCACGATGGGGCAAGCCAGCCGGCATCCAGGCCGGATATTCATAAGCGCAACGGCCCGGATGGCTGTCACAAACCAGGGCAGGCAGCCCGACACAGGTAAATATCAATGGCACGCACCACTCCCCTCGAACGCTACCGCAACTTCGGCATCATGGCTCACATCGATGCCGGCAAGACCACGACCACGGAGCGCATCCTGTTTTACACGGGCGTCAGTCACAAGATTGGCGAAGTGCACGATGGCGCGGCCACGATGGACTGGATGGAGCAGGAGCAGGAGCGCGGCATCACCATCACGTCGGCGGCAACGACGGCGTTCTGGAAGGGCATGGACGGCTCGCTGCCCCAGCACCGCTTCAACATCATCGACACCCCGGGACACGTTGACTTCACCATCGAAGTGGAGCGCTCGCTGCGCGTGCTCGATGGCGCCGTGTTCGTGCTGTGCGCGGTCGGTGGCGTGCAGCCGCAGTCCGAGACGGTCTGGCGTCAGGCCAACAAGTACAAAGTGCCGCGTCTGGCGTTCGTCAACAAGATGGATCGCACCGGTGCCAATTTCGACAAGGTCGTCGGCCAGCTGAAGGCGCGCCTCGGTGCGCACGCCGTGCCGATGCAGGTTCCCATTGGTGCCGAGGACGGCTTCGAGGGCGTGGTCGACCTGCTCAAGATGAAGGCCGTGATCTGGGACATGGAAACCCAGGGCATGAAGTTCGAATACCGGGATATCCCGGCCGAACTGGCCGACAAGGCTGCCGAAGCTCACGCCTTCATGGTGGAGTCGGCTGCCGAAGCCACCGAAGAGCTGATGAACAAGTACCTGGAGGGCGGCGACCTCAGCGAGAGCGAGATCATCGCTGGCCTGCGTCAGCGTACGTTGGCCAACGAAATCATCCCGGTCTACTGCGGTACGGCGTTCAAGAACAAGGGCGTCCAGGCGATGCTCGACGCGGTGGTGCAGCTGCTGCCGTCGCCCGCCGATCGTCCGCCGGTTGCCGGTATCGACGAGGACGAGAACGAGGCCTCGCGCCCGGCTGATGACGCCGCGCCGTTCTCCGCGCTCGCGTTCAAGATCATGACCGACCCGTTCGTCGGTTCGCTGACGTTCTTCCGCGTCTATTCGGGCACGCTGAACTCCGGCGACGCCGTCTACAACCCGGTCAAGAGCAAGAAGGAGCGCGTGGGCCGCATCCTGCAGATGCACGCCAACGAGCGTCATGAACTGAAGGAAGTGCGCGCCGGCGACATCGCCGCCGCGGTCGGCCTGAAGGACGTGACCACGGGCGACACGCTGTGCGCGCAGGACCAGATCATCACGCTGGAGCGCATGTCGTTCCCCGAGCCGGTGATCTCGATGGCGGTGGAGCCGAAGACCAAGTCCGACCAGGAAAAGATGGGTATCGCGCTGGGTCGCCTGGCAGCTGAAGATCCGTCGTTCCGCGTGCGTACCGACGAGGAATCCGGCCAGACGATCATCTCCGGCATGGGCGAGCTGCACCTGGACATCCTGGTCGATCGCATGCGCCGCGAGTTCAACGTCGAGGCCAACGTCGGCAAGCCGCAGGTGGCGTATCGCGAGACAATCCGCTCCAGCGACGTCAAGTCCGATTACAAGCACGCCAAGCAGTCGGGCGGCAAGGGCCAGTACGGCCATGTCGTCATCGAGATGTCGCCGATCAGTGCCGAGGACCGTGCGGACGAGAAGCTCGCCGCCACGATCAAGGACGACTTCCTGTTCATCAACGACATCACCGGTGGCGTGATTCCGAAGGAATTCATTCCTTCGGTCGAGAAGGGCTTGCGCGAAACCATCACCAGCGGTCCGCTCGCCGGCTTCCCGGTGGTCAACGTCAAGGTGAAGCTGGTCTTCGGTTCGTACCATGACGTCGACTCGTCGGAAATGGCGTTCAAGCTGGCGGCATCGATGGCGTTCAAGCAGGGCTTCGCCAAGGCCAGCCCGGTGCTGCTGGAGCCGATCATGAAGGTCGAGATCGTGACGCCCGAGGACTACATGGGCGACGTGATGGGCGACATCAGCAAGCGTCGCGGCATGCTCACCGGCCAGGAAGACACGCCGTCGGGCAAGACCATCAACGCCGAGGTTCCGCTGGGCGAGATGTTCGGTTATGCCACCACGATCCGGTCGCTGACCCAGGGACGCGCCACGTTCACGATGGAATTCGACCATTACGCCGAAGCGCCGAGCAACGTCGCCGAGCAGGTCATGCACAAGGCCTGATCAGGGCGGTTCCGCTCTGCAGATAATTTTTCCGAATAACAGTTCTTTCGAGGTTTGAGTCATGGCAAAGGGTAAATTCGAACGCACCAAGCCGCACGTCAACGTCGGCACGATTGGTCACGTGGATCACGGCAAGACGACGCTGACGGCCGCACTGANCATGGCAAAGGGTAAATTCGAACGCACCAAGCCGCACGTCAACGTCGGCACGATTGGTCACGTGGATCACGGCAAGACGACGCTGACGGCCGCACTGACGAAGGTCGGTGCCGAGCGCTTCGGTGGCGAGTTCAAGGACTACAGCGCGATCGACGCGGCGCCGGAAGAGAAGGCRCGCGGCATCACGATCTCGACCGCCCACGTGGAATACGAATCGCCGGTGCGCCACTACGCGCACGTCGATTGCCCGGGCCACGCCGACTATGTGAAGAACATGATCACCGGTGCGGCGCAGATGGACGGCGCGATCCTGGTGTGCTCGGCCGCTGACGGCCCGATGCCGCAGACCCGCGAGCACATCCTGCTGTCGCGTCAGGTCGGCGTGCCGTACATCGTGGTGTTCCTGAACAAGGCCGACATGGTCGACGACGCCGAGCTGCTCGAGCTGGTCGAGATGGAAGTGCGCGAGCTGCTGCTGTCGCGTCAGGTCGGCGTGCCGTACATCGTGGTGTTCCTGAACAAGGCCGACATGGTCGACGACGCCGAGCTGCTCGAGCTGGTCGAGATGGAAGTGCGCGAGCTGCTTTCCAAGTACGACTTCCCGGGCGACGACACCCCGATCATCCACGGTTCGGCGCTGAAGGCGCTGGAAGGTGATCAGAGCGARATCGGCGTGCCGGCGATCATCAAGCTGGTCGACGCGCTGGACAGCTATATCCCGGAGCCGGTGCGCACCATCGACAAGCCGTTCCTGATGCCGGTCGAGGACGTGTTCTCGATCTCCGGTCGCGGCACGGTCGTCACCGGTCGTATCGAGCGCGGCATCATCAAGGTCGGCGAGCCCGAGTCCAGCGCGGCGCCACCCTGATCCNATCCCGGAGCCGGTGCGCACCATCGACAAGCCGTTCCTGATGCCGGTCGAGGACGTGTTCTCGATCTCCGGTCGCGGCACGGTCGTCACCGGTCGTATCGAGCGCGGCATCATCAAGGTCGGCGACGAAGTCGAAGTGGTCGGTATCCGCGACACGCAGAAGACCACGGTCACCGGCGTGGAAATGTTCCGCAAGCTGCTGGACCAGGGTCAGGCAGGCGACAACGCCGGTCTGCTGCTGCGCGGCCTGAAGCGTGACGACGTGGAGCGTGGCCAGGTGCTGGCCAAGCCGGGCACGATCACCCCGCACACCNCTCGCGCAGATCAGCTGCCCGTGACGCGGTGGTGGTGGCAAATGTTCCGCAAGCTGCTGGACCAGGGTCAGGCAGGCGACAACGCCGGTCTGCTGCTGCGCGGCCTGAAGCGTGACGACGTGGAGCGTGGCCAGGTGCTGGCCAAGCCGGGCACGATCACCCCGCACACCGACTTCGAAGCCGAGGTCTATGTGCTGAGCAAGGACGAGGGTGGCCGTCATACCCCGTTCTTCAAGGGCTAYCGTCCGCAGTTCTACTTCCGCACCACCGACGTCACCGGCGCTTGCGAGCTGCCCGAGGGCGTGGAAATGGTRATGCCGGGCGACAACGTGAAGATGGTGGTGAGCCTGATCCACCCGATCGCGATGGACGAAGGCCTGCGTTTCGCCATCCGCGAAGGCGGCCGCACCGTCGGCGCCGGCGTGGTGGCCAAGGTCATCAAGTAAAGCCGTCAATCACGAGGCCGCCTTGCGCGGCCTCGTGTGCATTCCCGCGCAGGTTCCCATCGACTGAAATGTCGAGGGGGCTTCACTAAGCGGAAGTTTGCAGATATACTTCGCAGCTTGCTTATCGACGGACATGGTTTTCGTCGATCTACCGCGAAATGAGACACAGGAAGTGTTTCGAGTTCGCTGGCCGAGGACGGCCCTCGCAATCTCACTCGATCAAAGGCATGGCCGATGATCGGTTTTTTTGCGCGAAGGCAAATGCTGGTCCAGGCGAGCCGTCAACGTTCGCCTGGGCTTTTCGAATTTGGGGCGGCGTGTTTGCGGCCCCGATGTGGTGCAGAAACAGGTTGTGCGGATCGGTGAGAAGCCGTTCCGTTTCACATTACGTTCTTTCGACAACAGGACACGGTTATGGCGAACCAGAAGATTCGGATTCGGCTGAAGGCATACGATCACCGACTGATCGACCGCTCGGCCAGCGAGATTGTCGAGACCGCCAAGCGCACTGGCGCAACGGTACTCGGCCCGATCCCGCTCCCGACCAAGATCGAGCGCTACACGATCCTCACGTCCCCGCATGTGGACAAGGATGCGCGCGATCAGTACGAGACCCGCACGCACAAGCGTGTACTCGACATTGTCGACCCGAACGACAAAACCGTGGACGCGCTCATGAAGCTTGATCTCGCCGCTGGCGTCGATGTTCAGATCAAGCTCGGTTGAGCGACAGACAGGATACGAAGATGAGTATCGGATTGGTTGGCCGCAAATGCGGCATGAGTCGCCTCTTCACTGAAGATGGCCGCTCGATTCCGGTGACGCTGATCGAAGCGACCCCGAATCGCGTGACCCAGCTGAAGACGGAAGATAACGATGGCTACAGCGCCGTCCAGGT
The DNA here is from genome assembly GCF_001426645.1 of Rhodanobacter sp. Root480. Classification (GTDB taxonomy): domain Bacteria; phylum Pseudomonadota; class Gammaproteobacteria; order Xanthomonadales; family Rhodanobacteraceae; genus Rhodanobacter; species Rhodanobacter ginsenosidimutans. The sequence goes on along the minus strand of NZ_LMEX01000001.1, from coordinate 1,495,537 downwards.
TGCAGCGGGCACCAAGCGCGCGAACCTGTTGACCCAGCCGCTGAAGGGTCATTACGCAAAGGCAAAGGTCGAGCCGGGTCGTGGCTTGTGGGAATTCCGCGTGTCCGCCGATGATCTCGGCAAGTACAGCGTCGGTGCCGACATCAAGGCGGACGAGGTGTTCAGCGTCGGCCAGATCGTCGATGTTGCCGGTGTGTCGAAGGGCAAGGGTTTCCAGGGCACGATCAAGCGCTGGAACTTCAAGATGGGTGACGCTACCCACGGTAACTCGCTGTCGCATCGCGCGCCGGGTTCCATCGGTCAGCGCCAGACCCCGGGTCGCGTTTTCCCGGGCAAGAAGATGGCCGGTCACATGGGTGCGGTCAACCGCACGCAGCAGGGTCTGGAAGTGGTCAAGGTCGACGCCGAGCGTCATCTGATCGCGGTGAAGGGCGCGGTCCCCGGTGCAACCGGTGGCGACGTCATCATCCGCCCGACGACGAAGAGCTGAGGAGAGACGCCATGGAACTCAATGTCATTGGTGCCAAGTCGCTCAGCGTGTCCGACGAAGTGTTCGGCGGTGAGTACAAGAAGGCCCTGGTTCATCAGGTCGTGGTGGCCTATCAGGCCGCCGGCCGCGCCGGTACGAAGGCGCAGCTCTCGCGTGGCGAGATGTCCGGTACCACCAAGAAGTTCAAGAAGCAGAAGGGCGGCGGCGCCCGTCACGGCGATTACCGCGCTCCGATCTTCATCGGTGGCGGTGTCACGTTTGCCGCCAAGCCGCGCAGCTACGAGCAGAAGGTCAACCGCAAGGCCTACCGCGTGGCGATCCGCTCGATTTTCTCCGAGCTGATTCGTCAGGATCGCCTGAAGGTGGTCGAGAGCTTTGGCATCGAGACGCCGAAGACCTCCGCGATGGTTGCCAAGCTGGCCGAGCTGGACGTTTCCGGTCGCGTGCTGCTGGTGTCCGAAGATGCGTCCGAGTCGGTGTTTCTGGCCGCGCGCAACATCCCCTATATCCATGTGCTGGACGTGATGGGCCTGAACCCCGTCAGCCTCGTCGGCTCCGACCACGTAGTGGTGACGGTCGATGCGGTGAAGAAGATCGAGGAGTGGCTGGCATGAACAACGAACGCATTCTCGATACGCTGCGCGCGCCGCACATTTCCGAGAAATCGGCGCGTCTGGCCGAGCACAACCAGTACGTATTCGTGGTTGCCCCCGCGGCAACCAAGGCCGATGTCCGCGCTGCCGTGGAGAAGTTGTTCGACGTGAAAGTCGAGCAGGTGAACCTCGTCAACACGAAAGGCAAGGTCAAGTCCTTCCGTTTCCGCGCTGGCAGCCGCCAGGGCAAGCGCAAGGCCTATGTGCGTCTTGCCGATGGCCAGACCATCGACGTGTCCGCCAAGGCCTGAGCCAGGAGTTCTTTGAGATGGCACTAATCAACCACAAGCCGACCTCGCCAGGCCGTCGCGACGCCGTCAGCGTCAAGACGGAAGGCCTGTACAAGGGTGCGCCGTACGCGGCGTTGACCGAGTCGCAGTCCCGCAGCGGCGGTCGCAACCATCATGGCCGCATCACCGTGCGTCATCGCGGCGGCGGTCACAAGCAGCACTACCGCATCATCGATTTCAAGCGTGACAAGGAAGGCATCGCCGCCCGCGTCGAGCGCATCGAATACGATCCGAACCGCACCGCGCACATCGCGCTGCTGTGCTACGCCGATGGCGAGCGTCGTTACATCATCGCGCCCAAGGGCGTGCAGGTGGACGATCGCCTGGTGTCCGGTCGCGACGCGCCGATCAAGGCCGGCAACTGCCTGCAGCTGCGCAACATCCCGATGGGCAGCACGATCCATTGCATCGAGCTGCGTCCGGGCAAGGGCGCGCAAATTGCCCGCAGCGCCGGCGCCTCGGTGCAGCTGGTGGCCCGCGAGTCCGGCTACGCCACCTTGCGTCTTCGCTCCGGCGAAATGCGCCGCGTCTCGGTCGATTGCCGCGCCACCATCGGTGAGGTCGGCAACGGCGAGCACAGCCTGAAGAAGCTCGGCAAGGCCGGCGCCAAGCGCTGGCTGGGTATCCGCCCGACCGTTCGCGGTGTGGTGATGAACCCGGTCGACCATCCGCACGGCGGTGGTGAAGGCAAGACCTCCGGTGGTCGTCATCCGGTCAGCCCGTGGGGCACGCCGGCGAAGGGTTACAAGACCCGTAACAACAAGCGCACGCAGCAGTTCATCGTGCGTCGTCGTACGAAGTAACAGGAAACCGACATGCCTCGCTCTCTGAAGAAAGGTCCGTTCGTCGACCTTCACCTCGTAAAGAAGGTGGAAGCTGCGGTTTCCGCCAACAACAAGCGTCCGATCAAGACCTGGTCGCGCCGCTCGATGATCCTGCCGGAAATGGTCGGCTTGACCATCGCCATCCACAACGGCCGTCAGCACGTGCCCGTCCTGATCAACGAGAACATGGTCGGGCACAAGCTCGGCGAGTTCGCGGTGACCCGTACGTTCAAGGGCCATGTCGGCGACAAGAAGGGTAAGTGATGAGCACTGAAGCCAAAGCGATCCTGCGTGGCGCCCGCATCTCGGCGCAAAAGGCACGCCTGGTGGCTGATCTCGTCCGCGGGCTTCCCGTGGGCCGGGCCAGCGACGTGCTCACCTACACCAACAAGAAGGCCGCACACCTCGTTCGCAAGGTGCTGCTTTCGGCCGTCGCCAATGCCGAGAACAATCTCGGCGCCGACGTTGACGAGCTGAAGGTGTCCAGCATCTTCGTCGACGAAGGTCCGGCGATGAAGCGCATGTACGCCAGGGCCAAGGGCCGCGGTTCGCGCATCCTGAAACGCACCAGCCACATCACTGTGGTTGTTGGCAACTGACCGAGGATATAGACGATGGGTCATAAAGTTCATCCCACCGGTATCCGCCTCGGCATTGCCAAGGATTGGAACTCGAAGTGGTATGCGAACAAGCGCGATTACGCCACGTACCTCGTGGCTGACATCAAGGTTCGCGACATGCTGAAGAAGAAGCTGGCCCAGGCCGGCATCTCGAAAATCCAGATCGAGCGTCCGGCCAAGACCGCACGCGTGACGATCCACACCGCCCGTCCGGGCGTGGTGATCGGCAAGAAGGGCGAGGATATCGAGAAGCTGCGCAAGGAAGTCAGCGACATGATGGGCGTCCCGACGCACATCAACGTCAGCGAAGTGCGCAAGCCCGAGCTCGACGCGCAGCTGGTTGCCGAGTCGATCGCGCAGCAGCTGGAGCGCCGCATCATGTTCCGCCGCGCGATGAAGCGCTCGGTCGGCAACGCGATGCGCCTCGGTGCGCTGGGCGTCAAGATCAACGTGTCCGGTCGTCTGAACGGTGCCGAGATCGCTCGTTCCGAATGGAGCCGCGAAGGTCGCGTGCCGCTGCATACGCTGCGCGCCGACATCGATTACGGCTTTGCCGAGGCGAAAACCACCTACGGCATCATCGGCATCAAGGTGTGGATCTTCAAGGGCGAAATCTTCGATCTCGCCGCGGCCACCCAGGAGTCGAAGGACGAGTCGTCGCAGCCGCGCCGCGAGGGTGGCGAAGGTCGTCGTAATGATTCGCGTCGCGAGGCCGGTGACGGCCGCCGCGAGCGGTCTGCGAAGTAAGGAGAGTTGCCATGTTGCAACCTAAGCGAACCAAATACCGCAAGCAGTTCAAGGGCCGCAACGACGGCTTGGCCCAGTGCGCCAACCTCGTCAGTTTCGGCGAGTATGGCCTGAAGGCGATCACGCACGGTGCGATCACCGCGCGTCAGATCGAGGCCGCCCGTCGTTGCATCACGCGCTACGTCAAGCGTGGCGGCAAGTTGTGGATCCGTGTGTTCCCCGACAAGCCGATCACCAAGAAGCCGATCGAAGTGCGTATGGGCGCCGGCAAGGGCAGCGTCGAGTTCTGGGTTGCCCAGATCCAGCCCGGCCGCATGCTTTACGAGATCGAGGGTCTCGACGAGACCACGGCGCGTGAAGCGTTCCGTCTGGCGGCGGCGAAGCTGTCCGTGCAGACCCAGTTCGTGACCAGGGCGGTGATGTGATGGCCAGCAAAGATATCAATAACCAGTCGGCCGACGAGTTGAAGCAGCACCTGCTGGACCTGCGCAAGGAGCAGTTCAACCTGCGCATGCAAAAGGGTTCCGGCCAGCTCACTCAGCCGCACCAGCTTCGCCGCGTTCGGCGTGACATCGCCCGCACGAAGTTCGTGCTCGGCGGCAAGAAGTAAGGGACGGCCGAGATGAGCGCCAACAATCAAGAAGTTCAAGCAGAAGCGAAGCAGGCGCGTACCCTCGAGGGTCGCGTCACCAGCAACAAGATGAACAAGACGGTCACCGTGCTGGTCGAGCGCCAGGTGCAGCATTGGCTGCTGGGCAAGATCATCCGTCGGTCGACCAAGCTGCATGCGCAGGACGACCTGGGTGCGAACGAAGGTGATCTCGTACGTATCGCCGAGTGCCGTCCGTTGTCCAAGACCAAGCATCACCGTGTGGTCGAAATCATCACGCGCGCCAGCGTCTAAGGGAGGGTGCAGACATGATTCAGGTGCAAAGCACGCTCTCCGCAGCGGACAACAGCGGCGCGAAGGAACTGATGTGCATCAAGGTGCTCGGTGGCTCCAAGCGCCGTTACGCCGCGATCGGCGATGTCATCAAGGTCACCGTGAAGGATGCGATTCCCCGCGGCAAGGTAAAGAAGGGCGAGGTGTACAGCGCCGTGGTGGTTCGTACCGCCAAGGGCGTGCGCCGTCCCGATGGTTCGCTGATCCGTTTCGACGGCAATGCAGCGGTCCTCCTCAACAACAAGCTCGAGCCGATCGGCACCCGTATTTTCGGGCCGGTTACCCGCGAGCTGCGCAGCGAGAAGTTCATGAAGATCGTCTCCCTCGCGCCTGAAGTGCTCTGAGCGGAGTCAAGACATGAACCGTATCCGTAAAGGTGATCAGGTCCTCGTGATCACCGGCAAAAACAAGGGCCAACGCGGCGATGTGCTGCGTGTTGCAGGCGAGCGCGTGTTCGTCTCCAACGTGAATCTGGTCAAGCGCCACACCAAGCCGAACCCGCAGGCCAACCAGGCTGGCGGTATCGTCGAGCGTGAAGCTTCGATCCATCTCTCCAATGTGCAGCTGTTCAACCCCGCCACGAACAAGGGTGAACGCGTCGGCACCAAAACGCTCGAAGATGGGCGCAAGGTCCGCGTGTTCCGTTCGAATGGCGAGGTCGTGGACGCGTAAGGAACACGATCATGACGCGCCTTGAAAAGTTTTATAAAGAGCAGGTAGTGGCGAAGCTCACCGAGCAGTTCGGCTACCAGAACGTGATGCAGGTTCCCCGCATCACCAAGATCACGCTGAACATGGGCGTGGGCGAAGCGGCCGGCAACAAGAAAGTGCTGGAGAATGCCGTGGCCGATATGGCCAAGCTTTCCGGCCAGAAGCCGATCACGACCAAGGCGCGCGTTTCCGTGGCCTCGTTCAAGATCCGTGACGGCTGGCCGATCGGTTGCAAGGTCACCTTGCGCCGCGCCCAGATGTGGGAGTTCATGGACCGCCTGATCAACGTCTCGCTGCCCCGCGTGCGCGATTTCCGCGGCGTGTCGGCGAAGGCATTCGACGGCCGTGGCAACTACAACTTCGGCATCAAGGAACAGATCATCTTCCCGGAGATCGATTTCGACCAGGTCGACGCGCTGCGCGGTATGGATATTTCCATCACCACCACCGCCAAGACCGATGACGAAGCCAAGGCCTTGCTGGCCGCGTTCAGCTTCCCGTTCCGCAACTGATAGGCGTTATCCATGGCCAAGACATCAATGGTGAACCGCGATATCAAGCGGACCAAACTCGTCCAGAAGTACGCCGCCAAGCGCGCCGAACTGAAGGCGATCGTACTGAGCGCCACCGCTTCTTATGAAGAGAAGATGGACGCCCAGGGCAAACTGCAGAAGCTGCCGCGCGACGCCAGCCCGGTACGCCAGCGCACGCGCTGCGCGTTGACCGGCCGCCCGCGTGCCGTCTACGCGAAGTTCGGCCTGGGTCGCAACAAGCTGCGTGAAGCGACCATGCGCGGCGACGTGCCGGGTCTGCGCAAGGCCAGCTGGTAATTTGATTGAGCCGACGTCGGGGCATTCCGCCCCGACGTCGAGCCACGCGCTGGCATGTCGCCATCGCTGATGCGACTACCGCATCGAGATTCGCTAAAACCTGGTAAAGCTGATATAGTCGGCGGTCTGCGCAACGCAGGCCGGCTTCCATGCTGGCTCACAATCTGATTGATTTCCGGTTTTATCGGATATCGGTGCACTCTGAAGGATGTTTTCATGAGCATGACTGATCCCATCGCCGATCTGTTTACGCGCGTCCGCAATGCCCAGGCCATGGGCAAGCCGACCGTTCGTATGCCGTCGTCGAAGTTGAAGGTGGCGATTGCCAACCTTCTCAAGAACGAGGGTTATATCCTCGATCTCAAGACCTCCGCCGAGGAGGGCAAGCCGGTACTCGAGATTCAACTCAAGTACTTCGACGGCGCCCCCGCCATCGAGACCATTTCCCGTGTCAGCCGCTCCGGCCTGCGTGTGTATCGCGGCAAGGACGAGCTGCCCAAGGTGCTGGGCGGTCTGGGCATTTCCATCATCTCGACTTCCGCCGGTCTGCTGACCGACGCGCAGGCCCGTGCCAAGGGTCTGGGCGGCGAAGTCATCGGCCAAGTGGCATAAGGAGTCGATCATGTCACGAGTAGCCAAACAGCCGATTACCCTGCCCAAGGGCGTGGAACTGGTCGTGGGTGCCGAGAACATTTCGGTCAAGGGCCCGAAGGGAACCTTGTCCGTCCATCATCTGCCGGGTGTTTCGGTGGCGGTGGACAACGGCGTTGCCACCATCAGCCTCGCCGAAGGTACTGATGACATGTTCGGCGGCACCGCGCGTGCGTTGCTGGCCAACATGGTCAAGGGCGTTTCCGACGGTTACGAGCGCAAGCTGGAGTTGGTCGGCGTGGGTTATCGCGCTTCGATGACCGGCAAGTCGCTGAACCTCAGCCTCGGGTTTTCCCATCCGGTGGTGTTTGAAGCGCCCGAAGGCATCAGCATCGAGACGCCGACGCAGACCGAAGTCCTGATCAAGGGCAGCGACAAGCAGCGCGTCGGCCAGGTGGCCGCCAAGATCCGCGGCTTCCGTCCGCCCGAGCCGTACAAGGGCAAGGGCGTCCGCTATGCCGGTGAGAAGATCACGATGAAGGAAGCCAAGAAGGCTTAAGTGGGTTAGTACGCTTTCCCTGCGTGAGGAAAGCGGCCATTCATGGCCGCACTCCCCAAAAGAGCAGGGCGATTCGCTAACACTCATGCAAGTCGATCCGCTTCCTGGAGATATAACGATGAACAAGAACGAAAGTCGTCTGCGCCGCGCCAAGTCCACCCGCTCGCACATCCGCAAGCTGGCGGTTGCGCGCCTGTCGGTGCATCGCACCGGCCAGCATCTGTACGCGCAGGTGTTCGATGCGTCGGGTACCAACGTGGTGGCCGCTGCCTCGACGCTGCAGAAGTCCGTGGCCGAAGGCCTGAAGGGCACCAAGAACCTGGCCGCTGCCGCGGCGGTGGGCAAGGCTGTGGCCGAGCGCGCCAAGGCTGCCGGTATCGAGTCGGTGGCATTCGACCGCTCCGGTTTCCGCTATCACGGGCGTATCAAGGCGTTGGCCGAAGCTGCTCGCGAAGCGGGTCTGAAGTTTTAAGAAAGCGACACCTGGTTCGGCAGTGCCTCCGGCGTGCCGATGCCGCAAGCAACACCTACAACTCCAAGCGGCTCAGCCGCAAGCAAAGTCCCGTTTGTCGGGCATACGGATAGAACATGTCTTCTAACGATCGCGAAAATTCGGACGGCCTGCTCGAAAAGCTGATTGCCGTCAACCGCGTGGCCAAGACCGTCAAGGGTGGCCGCCAAATGAGTTTCACCGCGCTGACGGTTGTCGGCGACGGCGAGGGCAAGGTCGGCTTCGGCTATGGCAAGGCACGTGAAGTGCCGGTGGCCATTTCCAAGGCGATGGAGCGCGCGCGCCGCCAGATGGTGAACATCGAACTGAACAACGGCACCCTGTGGTACGCCATCAAGGCCAACCATGGTGCGGCCCGCGTCTACATGCAGCCCGCTTCCGAAGGTACCGGCGTGATCGCCGGCGGCGCCATGCGTGCCGTGCTGGAAGTGGTTGGCGTCAAGAACGTGCTGGCCAAGGCGGTCGGCTCGCGCAACCCGATCAACCTGGTGCGCGCCACCATCAAGGGTCTGCAGGCGGTCGCCTCGCCCAAGAAGATCGCCGCCAAGCGTGGCAAGACACTGGAAGAGGTGCTCGGCAATGGCTAAGTCTCAAGCAACCGCCGACAAGACCGTGCGCGTGCGCCTGGTCAAGGGCCTGCGCGGCGTGCAGGCGCGTCACCGTCTCAGCGTGAAGGCGCTGGGTCTGGGTAAGCTCAATGATGTCCGCGAATTGAAGGACAGCCCGCAGGTTCGTGGCCTGATCAACACGGTCTACTACCTGGTCCGGGTCGAGGAGTAATCATCATGCGTCTGAATGACATCAAGCCGGCCGCCGGTTCGCACAAGACGCGTCTGCGCGTCGGTCGCGGTATCGGTTCGGGCCTGGGCAAGACCGCCGGTCGCGGTCACAAGGGTCAGCATGCCCGTGCGGGCGGCACCCACAAGTACGGTTTCGAAGGCGGCCAGATGCCGCTGAACCGCCGGATGCCGAAGGTCGGTTTCCGTTCCAAGCTGAAGGTCGGCAGCCAGGAAGTGTTCCTGTACCAGCTGGCCAGTCTCAAGGCTGACGTGATCGACGTCGTCGCGCTGCATCAGGCTGGCCTGATCAACAGTCGTGCCAAGAAGGTCAAGGTCGTCCTGAAGGGCGAGATCGGTCGCGCGGTGAAGCTGTCAGGTCTGCTGGCTACCGCCGGCGCCAAGGCAGCCATCGAGGCGGCCGGCGGCAGCGTGGAGTAAGACGGTGGCTGCAGCCAAGGGCAATGCACTCGGCAAGCTCGGCAAGCTGACGGAGCTTCGTCAGCGCATCTTCTTCGTGATCGGCGCCCTGGTGGTGTTCCGCCTGGGCTCGTTCATTCCGGTGCCCGGCGTCAATCCGGCGGCGATGACCAGCCTGGTCAACGGCAATGGCCTGATGGACATGTTCAACATGTTCTCGGGCGGTGCGCTGGAGCGGTTCTCGGTGTTCGCGCTGGGCGTGATCCCGTACATTTCCGCGTCGATCGTGATCCAGATGATGGGGTCGGTCGTACCCAGCCTGCAGGCACTGCGCAAGGAAGGCGAGTCCGGCAAGCGCAAGATGACCATGTACACGCGCTTCGGCACGGTCGGGTTGGCGTTGTTCCAGTCGTTCGGTATCGCGGTGGCGCTGCAGAAGCAGGTGGCGGCCGGCGGGGCACCGGTGGTTTACCACCCGGGCTTCGGCTTCATCATGGCATCGGTGATCGGGCTGACCGCGGGAACCATGTTCCTGATGTGGTTGGGCGAACAGATGACCGAGCGCGGTATCGGCAACGGCATCTCGCTGCTGATCTTCGCCGGTATCGTTGCCGGCCTGCCGGAAGCGGTGGTGCATACGCTGGGCATGGCCAACAACGGCGAGCTGACGGTGCTGAAGCTGTTGATGGTGTTCGGGCTGGTCCTGGCGGTCACGGCGTTCGTGGTGTTCATGGAGCGTGCGCAACGGCGCATCACCGTGAATTACGCGCGACGCGGCGGCGGTCAGAACGCTTACCAGAACCAGAGCTCGCACCTGCCGCTGAAGATCAACATGTCGGGTGTGATCCCGCCGATCTTCGCGTCCAGCCTGCTGATGTTCCCGGCAACGGCGATCACCTGGTTCGGTACCGGTCACCAGTCACGTTGGCTGCAGGAACTGACGCAGTCGCTGAATCCGGGCGAGCCGTTGTACGACATCGTGTACTCGATCCTGGTGATTGGTTTCGCGTTCTTCTATACGGCGATCGTCTTCAACGCCGATGAGACCGCCGACAATCTCAAGCGGTCAGGTGCGCTGATTCCGGGCATCCGTCCGGGTCGGGCTACGGCCAGTTACGTCGACGCGGTAATGACGCGCTTGACCGGTGTGGGCGCTCTGTATCTGGTGCTGGTGTGCCTGGTGCCGTCGTTCATGCAGAGCTTCTGGCACGTACCGTTCTATTTCGGCGGCACCTCGCTGCTGATTGTGGTGGTGGTGGTGATGGACTTCACGTCGCAGATCCAGGCGCATCTGGTCAGTCATCAGTACGAAAGTCTGCTCAAGAAGGCCAACCTTCGCCGCAGTTGAGCTGCGTGTGTCGGGTTCGAAGTCGGGAGGTGGCGGCACCGCGGTGCCGCAGGGCTTTCCCGGCAGTGTAATTCAGGTTAGAATTGCGCGTTTACCGCGCACGAAACGCATCGGAGAAAGAACATCATGGCGCGCATCGCGGGTGTCAATTTGCCGGTCCAGAAGCATGTCTGGGTTGGTTTGCAGAGCATTTACGGTATCGGCCGCAGCCGGGCCAAAAAGGTCTGCGCGGATGCTGGTGTGGTTCCCACCACCCAGATCAAGTCCCTCAGCGAGGGTGAGGTGGAGAAAATCCGCCACGAGATCGGCAAGTACATTGTCGAAGGTGATCTGCGTCGCGAGGTGGGTATCGCCATCAAGCGTCTGATGGATCTTGGTTGCTACCGTGGCCTGCGCCATCGTCGTGGCCTGCCGGTGCGCGGTCAGCGCACGCGTACCAACGCACGTACCCGCAAGGGTCCCCGTCGCGCGATCAAGAAGTAACGGATTCCGAATATGGCTAAGCCGGTAAAAGCAAAGAAGAAGATCAAGCGCGTTGTCACCGATGCGGTGGCCCACGTGCAGGCTTCCTTCAACAACACCATCGTCACCATCACCGATCGCCAGGGCAATGCCTTGTCGTGGGCTACCGCCGGCGGCGCCGGTTTCCGTGGCTCGCGCAAGTCCACCCCGTTCGCTGCGCAGGTCGCAGCGGAAAAGGCCGGTCGCGTGGCTGGCGAGTATGGCGTCAAGACAGTCGAAGTGCGGATTAAGGGCCCAGGCCCGGGTCGCGAGTCGGCCGTGCGCTCGCTGAACGCGTTGGGCTTCAAGGTGCTCAACATCATCGACGTCACGCCCATTCCGCACAATGGCTGCCGTCCCCCCAAGAAGCGTCGAGTCTAAGGAGTAACCCATGGCCCGTTATCGTGGAGCTACCTGCAAACTCGCCCGTCGCGAGGGTGCGGATCTCAACCTGAAGAGCCCGGCGCGTGCGCTGGATTCCAAGTGCAAGCTGGAAAACAAGCCCGGTCAGCATGGCGCCAACAAGCGCATGCGCATGTCCGACTACGCCGTGCAGTTGCGTGAGAAGCAGAAGGTCAAGCGCATCTACGGCGTGCTTGAGCGCCAGTTCAGCAACTACTACACCAAGGCGACCACGCTCAAGGGCAACACCGGTGAAAACCTGTTGCGCCTGCTCGAGAGCCGCCTGGACAACGTCGTTTATCGCATGGGCTTCGCGGTCACCCGCGCCCAGGCGCGTCAGCTGGTTGCCCACAAGGCGATCCTGGTGAACGGCAAGAAAGTGAATATTCCTTCGTACCAGGTTCGTCCGGGCGATGCGATTGCACTGACTGAAAAGGCGCGCAGCCAACTGCGCGTGCAGGAAGCGGCAACCGTGTTCGACACGATGGACCTGCGTCCGATCTGGGTCGAGGTCGATGCCAAGAAATTTGAAGGTACGTTCAAGTCGGTGCCGGATCGCGGCGATCTGCCGTCCGACATCAATGAAGCATTGATCATCGAGCTTTACTCGAAGTAATTACCGGAGCTCTGCATGGCAGTTTCGTCAACTAGCGTGCTGCGGCCTCGTGGCCTCAGCGTCGAACAGCTCGGAGCCAACCGCGCCAAGGTGGTGGTCGAGCCGCTCGAGCGTGGCTTTGGCCACACCCTGGGCAACGCGCTGCGTCGCGTGCTGCTCTCCTCGATCCCTGGCAGTGCCATCGTCGAGGTGGAAATCGATGGCGTGCTGCACGAGTACACCACCCTTGAGGGTCTGCAGGAGGACGTGATCGAAGTCCTGCTCAACCTGAAGGAAGTGGCGATTCGTCAGCACACCGGCGATGAAGTCACCCTTACGCTGTCCAAGAAGGGCAAGGGCGTGGTCACCGCCGGCGACATCGCCGTCGATCACTCGGTGGAAATCATCAACCCCGAGCACGTGATCTGCCACCTGACCAAGGACATCGCACTCAACATGCGCCTGAAGGTGCGTCGCGGCGTCGGCTACCAGCCGGCCAGCGCGCGCCAGCATCCGGATGACGAGGCGCGTCCGATCGGTCGGCTGCAGCTGGACGCGTCGTTTGCCCCCGTGTTGCGCGTCGCCTATGAGGTGGATGCGGCTCGTGTCGAACAGCGCACCAACCTCGACAAGCTGGTTCTCGACATCGAGACCAACGGCACCATCAATGCCGAGGATGCGGTTCGCAAGGCGGCCGAGATCATCAACGACCAGTTGTCGGTCTTTGGCGACTTCTCGCGTCGCGAGAACGACATCAGCACCGCCGAGAAGAGCGGTTTCGATCCGTTGCTGCTGCGTCCGATCGATGATCTGGAACTCACCGTGCGTTCGGCGAACTGCCTGAAGGCCGAGAGCATCTACTACATCGGCGACCTGGTGCAGAAGACCGAGGTCGAGCTGCTGAAGACGCCGAACCTGGGCAAGAAGTCGCTCACCGAAATCAAGGACGTCCTGGGTGGCCGTGGCCTGGCCCTGGGCATGAAGCTTGAAAACTGGCCGCCGCCGGGCTTGTCCCACGGCATGCAGTTGGGTTGATTGAAAGCCGGGACTCGGCAGACGGGATTCGGGATTCGGTAAGGCACGCTCTCGCGAGCGCATGCTTTTCACGAATCCCGCATCTCTAATCCCGAATCCCGAATAAAAGCGGGTAATCCGCGGAAAACCGGACACAGGTGCCGGTTTTTCATAACAACAGACTAGAGAGTTTTCCGCCATGCGCCATCAATATTCCGGACGCAAGCTCAATCGCACCAGCAGCCATCGCGAAGCCATGTTCAAGAACATGGCCTCGTCGCTGTTCAAGCACGAGCTGATTCGTACCACCCTGCCCAAGGCGAAGGAACTTCGCCGCGTCGCCGAGCCGCTGATCACGCTGGCCAAGACCGATGGCGTCGCCAACCGTCGCCTCGCCTTTTCGCGCCTGCGCGACAAGGAAGCGGTGGGCAAGCTGTTCGTCGAGCTGGGCCCGCGCTACCGCGAACGTCCCGGCGGCTACCTGCGTATCCTGAAGTGCGGCTTCCGTCCCGGCGACAATGCGCCGATGGCGTACGTCGAGCTGGTGGGCCGTCCGCAGGTCGAGGCAGTAGACGCCGACTAAGCGCCACGGACATCCAGACGTCCAAACACGAAACCCCGGTCGGGCAACCTTCCGGGGTTTTTGTTTGTCGAAAGATCGGTTCTGTCGGCGCATCCATCGCCGGTGCGATGATGTATTTGGCCCGGTCCGGCATGCTGACAGCATCGCGCCGAACCGGTAATGTCGGGAGCTCGCCATGCAGCAAGATGTCATGAATCCACTTCGTTGGTCGTACCGCGTCAGTTTCCTCGTCGGGTTTTGCGCCTGTTTCGGCTTGCTCGCTTTCGCCCTGTACGCCGAATACGGCCTCGGCATGGCGCCTTGCCCCTTGTGCGTGTTCCAGCGCATTGCCTTCCTTGCGATGGGTTTCTTCTTCTTGCTGGGAGGCTTGCATGCGCCGAGCGGCCGCAACGGTCGGTGGACATACGCGGGGCTGGTGCTGCTGAGTGCACTGGGCGGGCTTGTCACTGCCGGCCGGCACCTGTGGTTGCAAACGCTGCCACCGGATCAGGTTCCGTCCTGCGGTCCCGGCATCGGCTATCTGTTCGATGCGTTTCCGTTGGGGAAAATGCTGAAGCTGGTGTTCACCGGTTCGGGTGAGTGCGCCAAGGTGGAGCCCATCCTGGGCTTGCCGATGCCGGCGTGGAGTTTGTTGTGGTTCGTGTTGCTGGCGGTGCTGGTGATCGTGGCAAGCCGTCGTCGTAGCGTGGGGAAGTGATCATGCAACCTGGGTCGCAGCGGGACGCGAACACCTTCCCGCCAGCGCCGGCGTCGTGGACCCCGGCATCGTGGCAGCAGCACGAAGCACTCCAGCAGCCGCATTACGAGGACGCAGCCGAGCTGGCCGCGGCCACCACGCACCTGGCGCAGCTGCCGCCGCTGGTGACGTCGTGGGAGGTTCTGGCTCTGAAGCAGGCCTTGGCCGAGGCGCAGGATGGGCAGCGATTCCTGCTCCAGGGCGGCGATTGTGCCGAGAGCTTCGCCGACTGCAGCAGCCCGATCATTTCCAACCGGTTGAAGGTGTTGCTGCAGATGAGTCTCGTGCTCGTGCACGGTCTCAAGAAGCCGGTATTGCGGGTCGGGCGTTTTGCCGGCCAGTACGCGAAGCCGCGCTCGGCGGACATGGAAACGCGCGACGGCGTGAGCCTGCCGAGTTTTCGTGGTGACCTGGTCAACAGCCCGGAATTCACGCCCGCCGCGCGCCGGCCCGATCCGCAGCGGCTGATCCAGGCGCATGCGCATTCCGCCTTGACGATGAACTTCGTGCGTGCGCTGGTCGATGGCGGGTTCGCCGATCTGCGCCATCCCGAGTACTGGGACCTGGCCTGGGTGGAGCATTCGCCCTGGGCGGCCGAGTATCGGCAAATGGTGGCGGCCATCGGCGATTCCCTGCAGTTCATGGAAACGCTGGCCGGCCCGATTGCCGGTTTTTCCAAGGTGAATTTTTTCACCTCGCATGAAGCGCTGCTGTTGCATTACGAGCAGGCGCTGACGCGCGAAGTGCCGCGTAACCCTGGCTGGTTCAACCTCTCCACCCACTTCCCCTGGATCGGCATGCGCACGGCGGCGCTGGATGGCGCACATGTGGAATATTTCCGCGGCATCCGCAATCCGGTGGCGGTGAAGGTGGGCCCCACGGTGACGGCGGACCAGTTGCTGCCCTTGATCGACGCACTCAACCCCGAGGATGAGCCGGGCCGGCTCACGTTGATCCATCGCATGGGCAACACGAAAATCGGCGAGGCCTTGCCGCCGTTGCTGCAGGCGGTCAAGCGCGAAGGGCGCCGCGTGTTGTGGGTGGCCGACCCCATGCATGGCAATACCGAGGGCACGTCGAACGGCTACAAGACGCGACGCTTCGCCAATATCAGCGGCGAGCTCGATCAGGCGTTCGATATCCACGCGGCGGCAGGTACGCGCCTGGGCGGCGTGCATCTGGAGTTGACCGGTGAGGACGTGACCGAATGCACCGGCGGCGCACGTGGCCTGGTTGATGCGGATCTGGACCGTGCCTACAAATCGATGGTGGATCCACGCTTGAACTACGAGCAGTCGCTGGAAATGGCCATGCTGATCGTGCGCAAGTCGAACGGAAAGATTCCCTCCCGCGGCTGATCCTCCCGGGAAATCCACGCGGCGAGATGCGGCACGACGTCGCGGTTGACTCCATGTTTGCGCGATTGCCTGTGACAGGGGATCTATAATCGGCGGATGAACTGGTTTGTCTTGCCGTACCTCGCCTGGTCGGGATGGGCTTCGCGGGCAGCGATCGCGTTGCTCGTGGTTTGTGCGCCTCTTGCCACGACGCTGGCCGCCGATTCCGTATCCACCGCGGACTCGCAGCCGCAGGTTCCCGATACGATTCAGCAGCGCGTGAAAGCCTGCACCACCTGTCATGGCGTGCACGGCGAAGGCTCCGCCGGCGACGGTGTGTTCCCGCGACTGGCGGGCAAGCCAGCTGCTTATCTTGCGCAGCAACTCGCTTATTTCCAGGACGGTCTGCGCAAGTACGCGCCGATGGAATACACCGTGCGCCAGCTGAGCCCGGCTTACATGGAAGAGATCGCCGCCTATTTTTCCGCCCAGGAAGCGCCTTACCACCAGTCGCCGGTGCCTTCGGTTTCCACGGCGGTGATGGAGCGCGGCAAGCAGTTGGTGGAACGTGGTGATTCGACGCGCGGCATCCCCTCGTGTGTCAGTTGCCATGGTGAGCGGCTTACCGGCGTGGAGCCGGCGATGCCGGGTCTGGCCGGGTTGTCCTACGATTACGTCAGCGCGCAGATCGGCTCCTGGCGCACGCATACCCGTGCGGCAAAGTCGCCCGATTGCATGGCGATCGTGGCCAATCGCCTGCGTGATTCCGACATCACGGCGGTCGCCGCGTGGCTGGGCAGCCTGCCGCCACCGACGGACATGCACGCGCAGCCGGCCGATGTCGAAAAGCAGGTCTTGCCGGGCTGGTGCGTGGTGAGTGACGCCGGAGTCACGCCATGAAGCGGTGGCTTGGCGGTTTGCTGGCGGTCGTCATCGTGCTCGTGGCGTTGGCGTTGGCGTGGACGTTCTTCCCCTCGCCCCGGGAAAAATCGCCACAGTCCGCATCATCCCAGGTGAGTGCCACCACTCTGCGTGACCCCGCGCTGATTGCCCGCGGCGAATACCTTGCCGCGGTTGGCGATTGTGCGGCCTGCCATACCCGCAAGGGCGGCGTTCGTTATGCGGGTGGTCGTTCGCTGGCGACGCCGTTCGGCAATGTGCCGGCGCCCAACCTCACGCCGGACCCCGAGACCGGCCTGGGCCAGTGGAGCTTCGAGGATTTCTGGCGGGCATTGCACCTGGGCGAGGGACGCCACGGCGAGTTGCTGTATCCGGTGTTTTCCTACACCTCGTTCACCAAGGTCACGCATGACGACGCGCTGGCGATCTTCGCCTACCTGCAGTCGTTGCCGCCCGTGCGGCAGGCGTCCGAGGAGCCCTCGTTGCGTTTCCCGTACAGCCTGCGTCGCAGCCTTGCGGCGTGGCGCGCGCTGTATTTCAAGCCTGGGGTTTATCAGCCTGACCCCGCGCGGTCGGAACAGTGGAATCGCGGCGCCTACCTGGTACAGGGCCTGGGCCATTGCAACGAATGCCATGCCACGCGTGACGCACTCGGCGGCCTGTCTCCCGATCACACGCTGACCGGCGGCCAGATTCCCGAGCAGAACTGGTACGCCCCCGATCTGAGCGTCAACCAGGGTGGCGGGCTGGAAGGGTGGAGCAAGGGCGACATCGTCGACCTGCTGAAAACCGGTCAGTCGGCCAAGGGCGCAGCCTTCGGGCCCATGGCGGACGTGGTGCGCAAGAGCACCCAGCACATGACCGACACGGATCTGGATGCGATCGCCACCTATCTGCAATCGTTGCCGGCGCGCCCGGCCGCACAGGCGCTGGTGTCGCGCGTGTCGTTCGACCGGAAGAAGGGCGCGCAGCTGTATGCGGATCGGTGTGCGGATTGCCATGGTGCCGATGGTCGCGGCGTGGCGGGCATCTATCCACCGCTGGACGGCAATACCTCGATCAACGAACCGACCGGCATCAATGCGATCCGTACCGTGCTGCTGGGTGGTTTTGCGCCGGTCACCGCGGGTAATCCGCGTCCGTACTCGATGCCGCCTTATGCGCAGGAATTGAACGACGAGGATGTGGCGGCGGTGGTCAGCTACATCCGCCAGTCGTGGTCGAACAAGGCGCCGGCGGTGCGGCCGTCGGACGTCAGCGTCTACCGGCATACGCCAATCGATTAGCGCGCGAATGCTGCGCCCGGCTTCACCGGTTGCGCAGCGTCTCCACCAACTGCCCAAGCGCGAGCCATGGCGCAATCTGCCAGTGCCCTCGCGCCTGGCCGGACGGCGAGGGCAGTACGAACAACTGTGTCGTGCCGATATGCCCGGTCTGCAGGCCGTAATCCACCGCGTGGCCCAGCGCAGCGCGTGCGGCATTCTTGCTGGTGAACGCGAGCACGTGCGGGGAATAAATCGCGATCTTGGCGTGCAGTGCAGATACGTCGAAGGCGTCAGGTGGCAGTTGGTTGTCATTGCCGCTGTGGCGCTTGGCCAGGTCGGTAAGGCCAATGCCGAAGTCTGGCAAGACGGGGAATTCGGAAGGCGCCAGTCGGCGCGGGGTGAGCCTTGCCTCGTGCAGTGCGCGCCAGAACAGATTGCCGGGGTGCGCGTAGTAGGCGTGTTCGGCGGCCGATCGTTTGCCCGCGGCGGTGCCGCAGAACACCAGGGCCAGGCCCGGTTGCAGCAGGTCGGGCAGGATCATGTCCGCATCGGCCACCATCACGCGTCCGCAAGCAGGAAATCGGTGAACTGGAAGCGGTCGTCGCGCAGCACCGATTCGCCGCGGTTCAAGGTCAGCGGTTGGCGAAACAGTGGCCCGGCGTAGCTCAGTGTGTGGAATTCGCCGCGTTCGCCGCAGGGGTCGACGCCGGCGGGGAGCGAATCGAGCAGCGCCGCATCGTAGTCGCGGCCGCAGAAACCTGCGTCCAGTTGCTGCGTGTCGACGCAGCACAACCTGGCGCGATGACCTTCGCTGATGAAGCGCCGCGACAACAGGGTGGTGTCCTCGCCCCACAAGGGAAACACCGCGCGCCAGTTTTCGCGGCCGAGTTGGCGCACCCGATAGTCGCGCACGTCTTGCAGGAACAGGTCGCCGAAAGCGCAATGGCGCAGTCCGGGCCAGCGGCGTTGTGCCTGCGCCAGCGCCTCCGCATGTGCCTTTTCATAGGCCTCGTTGCTGCCGGGCCAGTCCAGCGCCACTTCCACCAGCGGCAGGCCGAGCGCGGCGGTTTGTGCGGCGAGCACTTCCTGCCGCACGCCATGCATGGCCACCCGCTGGTAGGAGCGGTTGATGGTGGTGAGCAGGCCGACGACGTGCCAGCGTGGGTCGGCAAGCAATCGCTGCAGGGCGAGCAGGCAATCCTTCCCGCCGCTCCAGGCCAGCAGTATGGGGCGCGCATTCATTGCCTTACTTTAACTTGCTCCCGTATCGACGTGGCATGGACGTAGGCGCTGCCAAGGTGGCGGCCATGATCCCCCTCATCGATTTCTGGAACGCCCATCCGTGGGCACGACTGGGCGCCACCATCGTCGTCGCCTTGCTGCTCGGCGCCTTGTTGCACCGTCTGGTTTACCTGGTGTTGCGCCGGCTGACGCGTGGCCGCGAGGTGGCCACCGACATGTTGCACCGTGCCAGTGCGCCGATGGGCTGGCTGGTGCCGTTGATCACGTTGACGGTGGCCTTGCGCATGTCGCCAATGGTTCCCGGGTTGATACAGCACGTGCTGCTGGCGGCGTTGATCGGCACCGCCACCTGGCTGGGCGTGTCGTGCATCGGTGCGCTGGAGAGCTGGATGGTGCGCGAATATCCGCTCAACACCGCTGACAACCTGCGTGCACGGCGGGTACAAACCCAGGCTCGCGTGCTGGGCCGCGCCGGGGACGTCATCCTGGTGTTGATTGGCGCCGCACTGATCCTGATGACGATCCCCGGCGTTCGCCAGATCGGAACCAGCCTGCTGGCGTCGGCGGGCGTGGCGGGACTGGCGCTGGGTTTTGCCGCCAAGCCGGTATTGGGCAACCTGATCGCCGGCCTGCAGATCGCGCTGGCGCAGCCGATCCGGCTGGACGACGTGGTGATCATCGAAGGGGAGTGGGGCCGCATCGAGGAAATCACCGGCACCTATGTCGTCGTGAGCATCTGGGACGAGCGGCGGCTGGTGGTGCCGCTGAACTATTTCATCGAGAACCCGTTCCAGAACTGGACCCGCACCACCTCGCAGCTGATCGGCTCGGTGTTTCTGTGGCTGGATTACCGCATGCCACTGGAGCCATTGCGCGCGGAGTTGCAGCGGTTGTGCAAGCAGGCACCGCAGTGGGACGGCCGGGTGTGCGTGTTGCAGGTGACCGACGCCAATGAACAGGCGATGCAATTGCGCGTGCTGGTCAGCACCGTGGATTCGGGCACCGGCTGGGACCTGCGTTGTTTTGTGCGCGAGGGGCTGATCGCATTCGTGCAGGCCAACTATCCGCAGCACCTGCCGCTGCGCCGCACCGAGTTTCATCAGGCTGAAAGCGCGTCGCCGCCGGACCGCTCCCGTCCGCTGCTGGCGCAACCTGCCGACGGGCCGTCGCCCGGTTCGCCCTGAGAGCGCTATGGGCGCGCTTTCATCCGGCGCCGTGTACCTGATCGTCGTGTCGCATCGTCGGCGCAGGCCGACCGCGTCACAACAGCCCTTGCGATGGATCGACAGCCGCCGCGGCCACCCGCTATAAAGAACACTTGTCCTGGGGGTGTGTGGTGAGTGAAGAGATCCTGATCAACGTAACCCCGCGGGAAACACGAGTTGGTGTGGTCGAGAACGGCATGCTGCAGGAAGTGCATGTCGAACGCGCCTCCAAACGTGGCTACGTGGGCAATATCTACAAGGGCCGCGTGCAGCGGGTGATGCCGGGCATGCAGGCGGTGTTCGTGGAGATCGGGCTGGAGCGCGCGGCGTTCCTGCACGCGTCGGACATCGTGAAGCCGCCGGCGCCGGGTGGCGCCGATGGCACGGAATCGAACGGCAACGGCCACATTCCATCGATCAGCGAACTGGTGCACGAAGGCCAGGAAATCGTGGTGCAGGTGGTCAAGGATCCGATCAGCACCAAGGGCGCACGGTTGTCGGCGCACCTGTCCATTCCTTCCCGCTATCTGGTGTTGTTGCCGTATTCGCGCACCCTGGGCATTTCTGCGCGCATCGAGGACGAGGCCGAACGCCAGCGGCTCAAGGACGTGCTCACGCCGATGATCGGCGAGGACATTCCCGGCAGCCACCGGCTGGGTTATATCGTGCGCACCAACGCCGAGGGGCAGAGCGCCGAATCGCTGGCGTTCGACGTGGCCTACCTGGGCAAGGTCTGGCGTGTGGTGCAGGAGAACATCGCCAAGGCGAAGGCGGGCGAGCGCGTCTACGAGGAATTGTCGCTGCCGCTGCGCAGCCTGCGCGACATGCTCAACAGCGACATCGAAAAGGTGCGCGTCGATTCGCAAACCACGTTCGACAACGTGGTGAAGTTCGTGCACAAGTTCATGCCGAGCCTGGACGACCGCATCGAGCACTACGACGGCGAGCGACCGATCTTCGACCTGTACGGGGCCGAGGACGAAATGCAGCGCGCGCTCAAGAAGGAGGTGCCGCTGAAATCCGGCGGTTACCTGATCGTCGACCAGACCGAGGCGATGACCACCATCGATGTCAACACCGGCGCCTACCTCGGCACCCGCAATCTGGAAGAAACCGTCTACCGCACCAACCTGGAAGCGGCCCAGGCCGCATCGCGGCAACTGCGCCTGCGCAATCTGGGCGGCATCATCATCATCGATTTCATCGACATGGTGGATGAGGAACACAAGCGCCAGGTGCTGCGGATGCTCAACAAGGGCCTGGCGCGCGACCACGCCAAGACCACCGTGTACCCGATTTCCGCACTGGGCCTGGTGGAGATGACGCGCAAGCGCACCACCGAAAGCCTGGCCCGGCAACTGTGCGAGCCCTGCGCCACCTGCAACGGCCGGGGCGTGCTGAAAACCGCCGAAACCATCACCTACGAGATCTTCCGCGAGATCACCCGCGCGGTCCGCCAGTTCGACGCCGAGAAGCTGCTGGTGATGGCCAACCCGGCGGTGGTCAACCGCATCCTGGAAGAAGAGTCAGGCGCGGTGGCGGAACTGGAAGAGTTCATCTCCAAAAGCATACGATTTCAGGCTGAAGAGCATTATTCGCAGGAACAGTTTGATGTCGTTTTGCTGTAAATCCGTCGGGATCCGTTGCGCGTGAACATGGAGTGGCGACGCCGTTGGCAGCGGGCCGCTCGTGGCCTGGGCTGGACGGCAGGCAGTCTGCTGATCGCCCTCGCATTGATGGTGGCGTTGGCGCAGCTGTTGCTGCCGCTGGTGGCCCATCACCCGGACTGGGTGGCCGCAAAGCTTTCGCAACGCCTGCAACGCCCCGTCAGCATCGAGGCGATGGAGGGCCATCGCACCCGTTCCGGCCCGTCGCTGGTTCTGCATGGCGTGACCATCGGCGTGCCGGTAGGCGAAAGCGGAAGCCCGTTGCACATTCCCTCGTCGAGTTTGAAGCTCGATTTCGGTGGCTGGCTTTGGCCGTCGCGGCATCTGTTCAACCTGCACGTGAGCGGGTTGCAACTCGATGTCCTGCACAGTCGCGATGGCCGCTGGCATCTCGATGGCATCGGTACGGATGCCACGGCGCAGCGGCAGCCGGTATCTCTGCGAGGCATGTCGCTCGATCTGTGGCTGAACGACGTGCGCGTCAATGTCACCGATGAAGCGCTCGACCGGCATTACACACTCACCTCCCGTCAGCTTCGGCTGAGCCGCCGCGGCGGAAATTTGCGGGTTGGTGGCGTGCTGCACCGGACCGGTGCAGCGGGATCACTGAGCGTGGTCGGGCGTTTCAGCGATGACGGCAGTGCGGGCAGGCTCTGGCTCGGCGCGGATCAGGTGGATCTCCAGGCGGCGCTGCAAGGCGTCGATATGGACGGCTATACGGCCAATCGTGGCCATGGTCGCTTGGGGGTTTGGGTTGATTGGCGCGACAAGCGCATCGTCGGCGCCACCGCACGCCTCGATCTCAACGACGTGCAGATCACCGCGCCGAACCACGACAGCGCCAACGTGCCCGCCTTGCATGGCGTGGCCAGCCTGCGCCGGAACGATGACGGTTACGAACTGCGCTGGGCTGGCGATCAAGGCGGTGCACTGGTGCTGGCGCTGCACCAGCCGGCGAATGGAAAGCGGTGGCTGGCCGTTGCCGCCCGCGATCTGCAACTGGCGCCACTGTTGCCGTGGCTGGCGCTGAAATCCGGGCTCCCGAACGGGGTGGCGCAATGGCTGGGCGATGGACGCCCCCATGGTGAATTGAGCCGGCTGGCGATGAACTGGAGCGAGGCGGCCGGGTTGCGGTCGATCGAGCTGGCGTTCAAGGACGTGGGCATCGACGCGGCCGGTGCATTGCCGGGCGTCAGCGGGTTGCGCGGCACCCTGCGCGGTGATGGCGAGGCGCTTTCGCTGGAACTGCCCGTGCAGGCGACCACGCTGACGTTCCCGCATCTTTTCCGCCAGCCACTCGCGTTGTCGAAACTTGGCGGCACGCTGGCGTTCTGGCCTGACGGTGCCGGCTGGCATCTCGGCGCCGATGCACTCGACATCGAAGGCGACGGTTTTTCCGGGCAGGTGCGTGGCCAGGTGCTGTTGCCCGCGAAAGGCGGCAAGCCGTTTGTCGACCTGTATGCCGCGGTGGATCGTGCGGATGTCACGGCGACGCGCCTGTTTCTTCCGCCCTCGACATCGCCCCATGGGACCGCCGCCTGGCTGGACACCGCACTGGCCGGCGGCACGCTCGACAGCGCGCAGGTCGTGCTGCACGGGAATCTGGCCGACTGGCCGTTTCGCCACAATGAAGGGCGGTTCGAGGCGCATGCGAACATCAGCGACCTGACGCTGGATTATGGCCACGACGAATGGCCGGTCGCCAAAGGCGTTGATGTGGTCGCCAGTTTCGTCAACAACGGCTTGCTGGCCGAAGCCAGCAGTGGCCAGTCGTTGGGCGTCAAGGTCGACAAGGCTGTCGCGGTGATACCCGACTACGGGCAAAGCCTGCTCGACCTCAACGTGAGCGGCCACGGCGCCGCCCGTGATCTGCTCACGTTCGCCCGGCAAAGCCCGGTGGCGCGTCGCGAGGCTGATGTACTGGCAAAAATGAAACTCGGCGGCAGCGCCACGTTCGATTTCCACCTGGTGTTGCCGCTGCATGACGTGCAGTCGGTGAGCCTTGACGGCAAGGCGCAGCTCAGTGCCGCCGATCTTGATGCGCCGGACTGGAACCTGGCGCTGGGCAAGCTTGCCGGCCCGCTGCGTTTCGACGCGCATGGCCTGCAGGTGGGGCCGTTGAGCGGCGCGTTCCATGGCCAGCCCTCGACGCTGCAACTGGCGGTGGGTGCCGCCACCGGTGATCCATCGACCATGCTTTCGGCCAGCATGACAGGCCGCTACACGATGGCCGAACTGGTCAGCGATTACCCGACGCTGGATTGGCTGGGCAAGCTTGCCGACGGCCGCAGCGATTTCACGGTCGGTTTTTCCATTGCCGATTCGCGTGGCACGGCACCCGCCGCGCAGTCCTTGCGCATCGAGTCCAGCCTGGACGGCACCGCGCTCGATCTGCCGGCTCCGCTACGCAAACCCGCCAGTGGCAGCCTGCCGCTGCACGTGGCGCTGACGCTGCCGGTCGATGGCAGCGATGTGCAGCTGTCATTGGGGCAGGTGATGCGCGGGCATTTGCGTCTGCCGCAGGATGTACCGAACACGGGCAACCCGGGTGCGCGGAAGCCGCTGGCCGGCGCCCTGGCCTTCGGCAGCGAGATGCCCACCGCCTTGCCCGCAAAAGACCTGCGCATCCTCGGTCACGCCGACACGCTGGATGTGACAGGCTGGGTCCAGCGCGCTGCGGCCGGCACGGGCGGCGATGGGCCGGGTCTGGAAAGCGTGGATGTAAGCACCGAACACGCCGAGTGGTTTGGCCAGCCGCTGGGTGCGATGCAGATCCGCGCCAATGTGCAGCCGGATGCGTTGAGCGTGGACGTGACGGGCGCGGCGATGGTCGGCAATTTCAGCATTCCGCGGCAGGAACTCGCCAAGCGCGGCATCACGGCGCGGTTGCAGCGCTTGTACTGGCCGAAGGAGACGAAGGAGTCGACTGAGCCGCACAAGCCGTCTGCCGCGCCCGCAGTGGCCGCGACGCCACCGGCCGAGCCGACTCCCGCGCCCGCGGTGGAGGACCACCCGTCCGATACCGGCATCGCTCCCGCATCGGTACCGCCGCTGCATCTGTGGGTGAGTGATTTGCGCCTGGGTACGGCGCGCTTGGGCGAAGCGCGGCTGGAAAGCTGGCCGACGGCCGACGGCATGCACATCGATCAACTGCGTGCGCTGTCCAGTCGCGTGCAGATCACCGGCAGTGGCGACTGGAATGGCACGGCCAGCGACAGTCATACTCATATGCGCATCGAATTCGCCGCGGAAAACCTCGGCAGCATGCTGACCGCGCTGGGCTACACCGGTCTGTTCGAGGGCGGCAAGACGCATGACGAGCTGGACGCCAGCTGGCCTGGGTCGCCCTCGGCGCTGGCGCTGGCCAACATGCGCGGCACCTTGAAAGTGAACGTCAGCGACGGCCGCATTCCGGAGGTTCCACCCGGCATGGGCCGGTTGTTTGGTCTGGTGTCGATGGCCGAACTGCCGCGTCGGCTGACCCTGGATTTCGGCGACGTGTTCGGCAAGGGCCTCGCATTCGACGCGATCACCGGCGACTTCACCCTGGCCGACGGCAATGCCACCACCGACAACCTGGTGATTCAGGGGCCGGCGGCCCGGATCAGCATTTCCGGCCGCACCGGCCTGCGCAGCCGCGATTACGACCAGCAGGTGACCGTGGTACCGCATGTGGGCAACAGCTTGCCGATCGTGGGAGCCGTAGTGGCAGGACCCATCGGTGCGGCGGCGGGGATCGCCATGCAGGGT
Source organism: Rhodanobacter sp. Root480 (assembly GCF_001426645.1). Classification (GTDB taxonomy): domain Bacteria; phylum Pseudomonadota; class Gammaproteobacteria; order Xanthomonadales; family Rhodanobacteraceae; genus Rhodanobacter; species Rhodanobacter ginsenosidimutans. The sequence goes on along the minus strand of NZ_LMEX01000001.1, from coordinate 1,470,027 downwards.
CTGCTCGGCAAGGGCCTCAACCGCGCCGCAGGCGCCCGATATCACGTCAGCGGCAGCTGGGACAAACCGGTCATGACGCTGATCGAGAAACACGATGTGCCCGCACCCGCGACGACCGCGCCGGTTCTGGCGCCGCCGTATCGCGACGCGGGGGAGCCGCCTGCGGCCGGTACGACCTTGCTGCCGGCACCAGCCAGTTCTGCCGCGCATTGAGGCCCGCGACGGCAACGTTGGGGCAGCGATCCCCGCCGGTTCCCTTTAAACGGTGCGCTCCGACCCTCATCTGACAAGACTCCCCCGCATTGAATGGCTGAGATTTGATGGATTCCCTGATTGCCCAGGCCGAGCGCCGGTTGTTGACGCCCGGCGGCCTTGCCGCCACCGATCTCGATCGCGTTTTCTCGCAATTGATGGGGCCGTCGATCGACGCCGCCGACCTGTATTTCCAGCATTCGCGCAGCGAGTCGTGGCTGCTGGAGGAGGGCATCGTCAAGGACGGCAGTCATTCGATCGAGCAGGGCGTGGGCGTGCGTGCCATCTCCGGTGAAAAGACCGGCTTCGCCTATTCCGACGAGATCGTGATGCCGCAGCTGTTGCAGGCGTCGAAAGCGGCCCGCGCCATCGCGCATGACGGCAACGGGGCCGGCAAGCCTCTGGCGCTGAACGGCGCGCGTCAGCTGTATCCGGCCATCGATCCGGTCGACAGCCTGCCCAACCCCGACAAGATCGCGCTGCTGCGCGAGGTCGATGCGTATGCGCGTTCGCGCGACCCGCGCATCAAGCAGGTGATCGTCAGCATTGCCGCCACCGTCGACACCATCCTGATCGCCGCCTCCGACGGCACCCTGGTGGCTGACGTGCGGCCGCTGGTGCGCATGAGCGTGCAGGTGATCGCGGAGCAGAACGGCCGGCGCGAGCAGGGTCATTCCGGCGGTGGTGGTCGCCACAGTTATCGCGAACTGATGGAGAACGGCCGCGCCCTGGGTTTCGCCGACGAGGCCGTGCGCCAGGCGCTGGTGAACCTGGAGGCGGTCGATGCCCCGGCCGGCAGCATGACGGTCGTGCTGGGCCCGGGCTGGCCCGGCGTGCTGCTGCACGAGGCGATCGGGCACGGGCTGGAGGGCGATTTCAACCGCAAGGGCAGCTCCGCCTTCGCCGGTCGCATCGGTGATCGCGTGGCCGCCGCTGGCGTCACCGTGGTCGATGACGGCACGCTTGCCAACCGTCGCGGTTCGCTCAGCATCGATGACGAAGGCACGCCGTCCGAGTGCACCACGCTGATCGAGAACGGCATCCTCAAGGGCTACATGCAGGACAAGCTCAACGCCGGGCTGATGGGCGTCAAATCCACCGGCAACGGTCGCCGCGAGTCGTTCACCACGCTGCCGATGCCGCGCATGACCAATACCTACATGCTGGCCGGCCAGCACGACCCGCAGGAAATCATCCGCTCGGTGAAGCGCGGCATTTACGCACCCAATTTCGGCGGCGGCCAGGTGGACATCACCAACGGCAAGTTCGTGTTTTCCGCCAGCGAGGCCTACCTGATCGAGGACGGCCGCATCACCCGGCCTGTGAAGGGTGCCACGCTGATCGGCTCCGGCCCGGAAGTGCTCAATCGCGTCTCGATGATCGGCAACGACCTGAAGCTGGATGAAGGCGTTGGCGTGTGCGGCAAGGACGGCCAGAGCGTGCCCGTGGGCGTGGGCCAGCCGACCCTGAAAATCGACAACATGACGGTGGGCGGTACCGCTTCCTAACGCGCTTGCGCCAGATAGCGCCGGTGCAGTGCCATGACGGTATCGTCCAGCGCCGCTTCGTCGCCGCTGTTGTCGATGACATCGTCGGCCATGGCCAGGCGTTCGGCGCGACTCGCCTGGCGGTCCAGCATGCGCTGCGCCAGCGCCGCATCGATGCCGTCGCGCTCGACCAGTCGTGCGATCTGCGTCGCTTGCGGCGCGTCCACTACCAGCACGCGATTGACCCAGCGGTAGGCGTTCATGTTCTCCACCAGCAACGGGATCGCCAGCAGGCAATAGGGATCGTGCTGCGCCATCGCGCGATCGTGCAGCCACTCGCGCACGCGCGGATGGATGATCTCCTCCAGCTTGCGTCGGGCGCCGTCATCGGCAAACACATGGCGGCGCATCGCGGGGCGGTCCAGTCGGCCGTCCCGGTCCAACACATCGGGGCCAAAGGCCTGGACCACCGCCTGCAGTCCCGGCGTCCCCGGCTCGATGACCTCGCGGGCAGCCACGTCGGCGTCGTGCACGGGCACACCCAGCGCCTGGAATCGGCGCGTCACCGCGCTCTTGCCGGAGGCAATGCCGCCGGTCACGGCGACGACGAAGGGCCGCGCGTTCATCGCAGGCCGGTGAACTGCATGTAGCTCTGCAGCAGGCCGTCACCGGCCACCAGCCAGACCCAGCCGGCCGCCGCGATGAACGGCCCGAACGGCATCGGCAATTCCCGCTGGTGCCGGTGCAGGGCAATCAGCGAGCCGCCGACCAGTGCGCCGATCAGTGACGACAACAGGATGACCGGCAGCAACGACACCGGCCCCATCCACGCGCCCAACGCGGCCAGCAATTTGAAATCGCCGTAACCCATGCCTTCCTTGCCGGTGAGCAGCTTGAACAGCCAGTACACGCTCCACAGGCTCAGGTAGCCGGCGGCGGCGCCGATGATCGCCGAGGGCGCGGCCACGAACATCGGCAGCAGCGACAGCAGCAAGCCCAGCCACAGCAGCGGAAAGGTCAATTGATCGGGCAGCAGCTGGGTGCGGAAGTCGATGCCGGCCAGCGCGATCAGCGTCCAGGTAAACACCAGCCCGGCCAGCGCAACCCAGGTGGGCCCGAACTTCCACACGATGACGGCGCTCAGGAGGCCGCTGAGCAGTTCCACCAGTGGGTACTGGATCGAGATGGCCGCCTTGCAATAGCGGCAGCGCCCGCGCAGCAGCAGCCAGCTGAACAGCGGGATGTTGTCGCTCGCTGCCAGGCGATGCTTGCACTGCGGGCAGTGCGACGGTTCGCGCACGATGCCCGGCGGCAGTGGTGTCGCGTCGGCCTCCATTTCCAGCACGTCGCGTGCTTCCTGCCGCCACCCCGCCGCCATCCGTTCGGGCAGGCGCAGGATCACCACGTTGAGGAAACTGCCGACCAGCAGGCCCAGCACGCCAGCGATGGTGATCCACAGGGCAAAGGGGAGATCGGGCATGCGTCAGCCTTGTGTGTGAGCCTGTGAAGGAGGCGCTTAGGTTACGGTGCTTCGTTTCATAACGGAAACGGCGGGCCATGCCCGCCGTTTCGTGTCGTGTCGTGTTTTGCCGAGGCTTAGAACGTGCCGGCGAGCTTGAAGATCGGCAGGTACAACGCGACCACCATGCCACCGACCAGCGTGCCCAGCACCACCATGATGATGGGCTCGAGCAGGGTCGACAGTGTATCGACCGCATTGCTGACTTCTTCCTCGTAGAACTCCGCCACCTTGAACAACATATTGTCCAGGGCGCCGGATTCCTCGCCGATGGCGGTCATCTGCACCACCATGTTGGGGAACAGGCCGGTCTGCTTCATCGCCAGTTGCAGCTGGTGGCCGACCGCGATGTCTTCGCGCATCTGGCGCACCGCATCGCCATAAACCACGCTGCCGGTGGCGCCGGCCACCGCATCCAGCGCCTCGACCAGCGGCACGCCGGCGCGGAAGGTGACGCCCAGCGTGCGGGCGAAACGGGCGATCGCCGAGTTGCGCACGATATTGCCCATCACCGGCATCTTCAGCGCCATCCGGTCCAGGAAGTGGGCGAACTTCACCGAACGTTTCTTGGCGACCACCAGGGCGACGATGCTGCCGCCGATGATGCCGATCACCACCCACCAATAGCTCTGCATGAACTCCGACGCAGTCACCAGCAACTGCGTGGGCGCTGGCAATTGGGCGCCGGCGTCCTGGAACGTCTTGGCGAATACCGGCACCACGAACAGCAGCATGATCAGACAGACCATGAACACCACCGCCAGCACCATCATCGGGTAGAACAGCGCTTTCTTGATCTTCTTCTTGATCGCTTCCATGCGCTCTTTGTAGGTGGCCACGGTGTCCAGCACCGTATCCAGCACACCGGAGGCTTCACCCGCGCGCACCAGGTTGCAGTACAGCTCGTCGAACTGGACCGGATAGCGATGCAGGGCTTCGTGCAGGGCCGAGCCGCCTTCGATGTTCTGCTTCACATCGAGCAGGATGTTCTTGAAGCGGACGTTTTTCTGGCCGTCGGCAATGATGTCGAACGACTGCACGATGGGTACGCCGGACGCCATCATGGTGGCGATCTGGCGGCTGAAAACCGCGACGTCGAGCGGCTTGACTGGCTTGCCGGACGAACCGAACAGCGGCTTGGCGCGTTCGCGCACGGTCTGCGGATTCATCCCCTGGCGGCGCAGTTCGGCTTTTACCAGCGAGGCGTTCTTCGCCGGCATGTCGCCTTTCATTCGTTTGCCGCGCTTGTCCAGCGCCACCCACTCGTAGGTGGTCAGCCTGCTGACTTCGGCGCGTTGGGCGCCGAGCGTGCGCGTCTTGCTTGCGGTAGCCGTGGCCATGCGCATTTTCCCCCAATGATCCAATCCAGACTTGCCGCAGGCGGCAGGCAAGGTCAGTACAGCTTATGCCAATTTCCAGCCCCCAAACCGTGGCGCGCAACGCAACTCCAGCCAACGGTTTTTCCAACAAATGTCTTGCTCAGTCCTTGGTGACGCGGTCGATCTCGGTCAGGCTGGTCAACCCGTTTTTCACCTTGAGCAGCGCCGACGCACGCAAATCATTGATGCCTTGCGCCTTCGCCACCTCGGAAATCTGCAGGGCGTTGCCGCCTTGCAGGATGATCTTCTGGATTTCCTCCAGCATCGGCATCACCTGGTAGATGCCCACGCGGCCCTTGTAGCCATCATTGCACCCCGAGCAGCCGACCGCTTCGTACACGGTCATGCCCGCGTCGATGTCGGCTTGGGTGAAGCCCGCCGCCAGCAGCACGTTCGGCGGCAGGCTTTGCGGCTTCTTGCAGTCGTGAAGGCGCCGGGCCAGGCGCTGGGCGATGATCAGGGTGACCGACGAGGTGATGTTGTACGGCGCGATGCCCATGTTCATCAATCGGGCGATGGTCTGTGCCGCGTCGTTGGTGTGCAGCGTGGACAGCACCATGTGGCCGGTCTGCGCCGCCTTGATCGCGATTTCCGCGGTTTCCAGGTCGCGGATTTCGCCGACCATGATCACGTCCGGATCCTGGCGCAGGAACGATCGCAGCGCGCTGGCGAACGTCATGCCGCGCTTGGCGTTCTGCTGCACCTGGTTGATGCCCTCGACGCGGATTTCCACCGGGTCTTCCACCGTCGAGATGTTGCGCTCGGCGGTATTGAGCATGTTCAGGCCGGTATACAGCGACACGGTCTTGCCCGAGCCGGTGGGGCCGGTGACCAGCACCATGCCGTAGGGCTTGTGGATGGCGTCGATGTAGAGCTTCTGCTGGTCGGGCTCGTAGCCCAGCTTTTCAATGCCGACCTTCGCCGACGAGCCATCGAGGATACGCAGCACGATCTTTTCGCCGAACAGCGTCGGCAGCGTGCTGACGCGGAAATCGACCGCGCGGGTCTTGGACAGGTTGAGCTTGATGCGGCCATCCTGCGGCACGCGCTTCTCGGCGATGTCCAGTTGCGACATCACCTTCAGGCGGGAGGAGATGCGGTTGGCCAGTTTCATCGGCGGGCTGGCCACGGCGCGCAACATGCCATCCATGCGCAGGCGTACCCGGTACTGCGTTTCGAACGGCTCGAAATGGATGTCCGACGCGCCGCGGCGGATCGCGTCGAGCAGGATCTTGTTGACGAATTTCACCACCGGCGCGTCGTCGTTGGCGTTCGCGTCGACGCCGGTGCCGGCGGCCTCGCTCTCGTCATCGCCGATCTCCAGCTCCAGCCCGTCCAGCTCGCTGCCGCCGATATCCGGCATGGTGTCGCGCATGCTGTTGAGCAAGGTCTCGATCGTGCGCTGCAGCGTGGCACGCTCGACCAGGATCGGTTCGACATTGCAGTTGGAGTTGAACTTGATCTCGTCCAGCGCGCGCGACTGCATGGGATCGGCAATGCCGACGAACAGGCGCTTGCCACGGCGAAACAGGGGCAGGGCCTGATGCTTGCTGATCAGCGCTTCACTGATCAGGTCCATCGGCATGGTGGTCGGATTGAGCGCCGAGACATCCATCATCGGCATGCCGAATTCGGCTGACGCGATCTGCGTCATGCGCGCGCTGTCGACCAGGCCATGGTCCAGCAGCCAGACCGCCAGCGTGGTTTTATGCGCGGCGCTGTCGGACATCGCCTTGCGCACATCCGTCTCCGGCAGTACGCCTTCGGATACCAGCCGGCGCGCCATGCCGGATAAACCCGCGAGCGTTGCTTGCACTTCAGAAGACATAACCGTATTTCTACCCCATCCCCGTATGTTGTTGAATCTACCGCAGTCTGCGCGGAAGGTCATCCATTGTTTGCAGGGCCATTTGTGACCGCCGGCGAGGTTCGGAGAGGCCGTGCCCACTTTTCGTGGAGCCTCGTGCGCGCCGCTGTGCCGGAGCCCGTTTTCCGCGGCCGGCAGAACCCTACCCGCCGGCAAAGACAGGTATGGCGCGGCAGCAGCCGAAATCCGAGCCGATGGTGAGCTTTGATCTGCCCCGGGCGGTGGCGGCGATTGGTTACCCGGGGGATCGCCCAGCCGCCATTCGGCCGGGCGACAGCGTCAGGCGGCGACGTCGTCGGTCAGCTTCACGCGTCCGCGCAGCGAATTGGCCATCGCCTCGGTGATCTCCACGTCGACGAATTGGCCGATCAGGCGCGGGTGGCCGGCGAAGTTCACGAAGCGCATGTTCTCGGTGCGGCCGGTCAGCTCGGAGGCGTCGCGCGTGCTGGGTTTTTCCACCAGCACGCGCTGCACACTGCCGATCATCGCCTGGCTGATCCGTTTCGCATTGGCGTTGATCGCGGCCTGGAGCCGGCTCAGCCGGGCGTGCTTTTCTTCGGCCGGCGTGTCGTCGGCCAGCCCCGCCGCCGGTGTGCCCGGGCGCGAGGAGAAGATGAAGGAGAAGCTCTGGTCGAAGCCGATGTCCTCGATCAGTTTCATCGTCTTCTCGAAATCCGCCTCGGTCTCGCCGGGGAAGCCCACGATGAAGTCGGATGACACGCAGATGTCCGGCCGCACCGCACGCAGCTTGCGGATCTTCTGCTTGAATTCCAGCGCCGTGTAGCCGCGCTTCATGGCGCTGAGGATGCGGTCGGAGCCGGCCTGCACCGGCAGGTGCAGGTAGTTGGCCAGCTGCGGCACGTTGGCGTAGGCCTCGATCAGCGAGTCGGAGAACTCCAGCGGATGCGAGGTGGTGAAGCGGATGCGGCCGATGCCGTCGATCTGGGCGATGGCGTGGATCAGCACGGCCAGGTCAGCGGTGCCGCCGTCGAAGGTGGGTCCGCGGTAGGCGTTGACGTTCTGGCCCAGCAGGTTGACCTCGCGCACGCCCTGGGCGGCCAGCTTGGCGACTTCGACGATCACGTCGTCGAACGGGCGGCTCAGTTCCTCGCCGCGGGTGTACGGCACCACGCAGTAGCTGCAGTACTTCGAGCAACCTTCCATGATCGACACGAACGCGGTGGGGCCTTCGGCGCGCGGCTCGGGCAGGCAGTCGAACTTCTCGATCTCCGGAAAGCTGATGTCGACCTGCGGCAGGCCGCTGGCGCGCTGCTGCTCGATCAGCTGGGGCAGGCGATGCAGGGTCTGAGGGCCGAACACCAGGTCCACGTACGGCGCGCGCTTGACGATCGCCGCGCCTTCCTGCGAGGCCACGCAACCGCCGACGCCGATCAGCACCGGCTTGCCGTCCTTCTTGTGCTGCTTCCAGCGGCCGAGCTGGCTGAAGACTTTTTCCTGCGCCTTCTCACGGATCGAGCAGGTGTTGATCAGGATCACGTCCGCCTCGGACTCGTCCAGCGTCAGCTCCATGCCGTGCGACTCCCGCAGCACGTCGGCCATCTTGGCCGAGTCGTACTCGTTCATCTGGCAGCCGTGGGTCTTGATGAAGAGTTTGCCGCTCATGGCGTGGGTACCGTGGTTGGTGAGGCGTAATGCACTGAACCGCGCATTTTACCCCTGCACGACTGGCCCCGCCAATCGATGCTTCGCGGATCAAACACTTGCGTCAACTGGCCGCGGGCCGCTGCGGTTCCGCAAAAGTGAGACATTGCACTTGGCGTCGACGTTGCGTTGGCGCCACACTCTGCGCATGTTCGATACCGCACGCCACGGGGGAAGCGTCGGTCGGTTCGCCGGGGGCTTCTCCTTGATCACGTTGCCGCGCCGGCTCGCGCTGGCCGGCGCATTGCTGTGCGGCGCCTTCTGGCTGCCGGGTGCTTCAGCGGGTGCGTTGTACCGCTGCACGGGCAGCGGTGGGGAAGCGGTGTTCAGCAGCAGCACGGTGGGCTACCACGGCTGCAAGCGGATCAGCACGTTCGGTGCCTCGCCATCGCGCAAGGTGCCGGTGCCGCGGGCATCGCTGGCGCGGGCGAACGGCGACGTGACGACCTCGGCGCGCAGCCTGGCAGCGGATGGCATCAAGCCGGTGTCGCTGGCCAACGTGCAAGGGAGCGTGCAGACCAGCGCCACGGCGGTGGGCGCGGCCTCGGTACGGCGCGCTTCGTTGGCCCAGGTGGAGGCAAGCGCAAGCACCACCGGCAAGGGCGCGCACCCGGCACCCGTCGCCGCCCCCGCCAAGCCAGGGCAATGGAGTTATCGCGAATCGCATGATGCCGAAGCGGCGCCAGCCACGGCGATCGCCCCGTCGACCAAGGTGTTGCGCGGAGCGGTTTACCGTGTCGTGGGCCACGACGGCACCGTTGAATACACCAACCTGCCGCCGCGCGGCCGCAAGGCGGCGACCCTGCTTTTCAGCTACATCGCCACCTGTGCTGCCTGCGATCTGCATTCCACCATTCGCTGGGGGCGGGTGGCGCTCAACCTCACTGCCTACAACGACACTATCCGTGCCGCCAGTCTTGAATATGGCGTCGACGAGGCGTTTCTGCGCGCGATCATCCATGCCGAAAGCGCGTTCAATCCTCGTGCGCTTTCGATCAAGGGCGCGCAGGGGCTGATGCAATTGATGCCGGGCACTGCCAGCGACATGGGGGTGCTGGATGCCTTCGATGCCGACCAGAACATCCGCGGCGGCGCGCGTTACCTGGGTTTGCTGCTGCAGAATTTCCACGGCAACGAACGCTTGGCGGCGGCGGCCTACAACGCAGGCCGGGGCGCCGTGCAACGCTACAACGGCGTGCCGCCGTATGCGGAAACCAAGGTGTATGTAGAGCGTGTCGGTACGCTGCGGCAGCGTTATGGCGCAGCGATCCATCCGCCGCTGGCGGCCAGCGGGCCGGGCTGACCGGGCCGGGTGAACTGGGCCAGGCGGGATTCCGCTCAGTCGTCCGAGGTGGTGCTGGTGGCCATGGGCGGACGTTTGGCGACCGTCAGTTCCGAATGGAAGGGAGCGCCGTTGCGCAGGCCGGAAACCGTGACCTTGCTGCCCGGTTCCAACGCTGCCTCGTGTCGTCGCAGATCGGCTGGATCGAGAATGTCGTCCTTGCCTATTTTCAGCAGGATGTCGTGTGGCTGCAGGCCGGCGAGGGCTGCCGGGCTACCCGGATAGACGTCCGTTACCTGGGCGCCACGCGCCGCCGCCGGCAGGCCGCTGTTGGCGGCCACCGGCACGAAGGCGTAATCCGCGCCCAGCCAGCCGCGCACCACGTGCCCGGTGGCGATGATCTGGTCGAGGACCTTCATGGCGGTGTTGACCGGGATGGCGAAACCGATGCCCTCGGCCCCGGCCGCCTTGCCGATCAACAGCGTATTGATGCCGACCAGCAGGCCGCGGGCGTTGATCAGCGCGCCGCCGGAATTGCCGAGGTTGATGGCCGCGTCGGTCTGGATGAAATCCTCGGCGCTGGAGCTGTTCAACTGGCGCCCGATCGCGCTGACGATGCCCATCGTCACGGTCTGGTTGAGGCCCAGCGGGTTGCCGATCGCCAGCACTACGTCGCCGGCGCGCAGTGGTTGCTGATCGGCGATGTGGATGGAGGGCAGGTTGCTGGCGTCGATCTTCAATACCGCCAGGTCGGTTTCCTCGTCGGCGCCCACCAGCGTCGCCTTGGCGATGCGGCCGTCGTAGAGCAGCACCTGGATATCGGCGGCGTGCGCGATGACGTGGTTGTTGGTCAGTACGTAATCCTGGCCCTGCGCGTTGACGATCACGCCCGACCCAAGAGTCTGTTCCCGCCTCTGGTATGTGGTCGGCTGCCCGCCGAGCAGTTGCTGCAGCAGCGGATCGTTGTACATCCGGAAGGCCTGGCCGGTGACGATCTTGTTGGCGTAGATATTCACCACGGAAGGTTCGGCGGCGGCCACCGCGTCGGCATACGACAACGGGCTGCCAGCCGGCGCACTGGCCGGCTCGGTACGTGCTGGCGGCGTGGTAGTTACCCCGAATCGACTGCGCAGGCGATCACCGCTGCCGGGCCACAACAGGGTGATCACGAAGGCGATCGCCAGCCCGAGAATCACGAATCGGGCAATGAAGGCGAGCGTGCCGGCGGCATGTTTCATATCGAGGGGGATACTCGGCAAGTCGGGAGCTGGGGCCGCGGCGCGTCGCCATCGCCGGGTAGGTGTTTTATTGTACGGGGCCGGCCCTGACGCTACACTAACGCGATTTTTGCGGGCACTGGTTCTGCCAGTTTCGGCGAAGCAGCTTGATGGGCTTCGACGATCGGCATGCCCAAACCCATCACGATGATATTGCAAGTACCGGAGAGCCTGATGGCGAACGAAGTCGTCGATCACGGCCGCCGCCGTTTCCTTACAGCAACCACTGCGGTGGTTGGTGGGGTGGGAATCGTTGCGGCGGCTGTGCCCTTCATCAAGTCGTGGGAACCCAGCGCGCGAGCCCGGGCCGCCGGTGCTCCGGTAACGCAGTCCCTGGCCAAGATCGAGAGTGGCCAGATGCTGACCGTGTCGTGGCGCAGCCTGCCGGTGTTCGTGTTGAATCGCAGCAAGGCGCAACTGGCCACGTTGCCGATGGTCGACTCGCGGCTGGTGGACCCCAAGTCCGACGGCGCCTCGGCCGACCAGCAGCCGAAGTACGCACAGAACGAAGCGCGCTCGATCAAGCCGGAATGGCTGGTGGTGATCGGCATCTGCACGCATCTGGGCTGCGTCCCCGATTTCGTGCCGGAGATCAAGCCCGAGCCGTTCGATCCGGAATGGAAAGGCGGTTTCTACTGCCCCTGCCACAAGTCGCGCTACGACCTGGCCGGCCGTGTGTTCCAGGGCGTACCGGCGCCGAAGAATCTGCCGGTGCCGCCGTATCACTTTGTTGACGACAACACCATCCAGATTGGCGTGGATCCGAAGGAGGCTGTCTGATGGCCAACGTATTCACGAGCATCGGTGACTGGGTCAACGAACGCGCACCCGGCATGGCGCCGATGTACCGCGCGCACATGACCGAGTACTACGCGCCGAAGAACTTCAACCTCTGGTACTACTTCGGTTCGCTGGCGCTGCTGGTGCTGATCAACCAGATCGTCACCGGCATCTTCCTCACCATGAACTACAACCCGAGTGCGGCGGGAGCCTTCAACTCGGTCGAGTACATCATGCGTGACGTGGAGTGGGGTTGGCTGATCCGCTACATGCACTCCACCGGCGCCTCGCTGTTCTTCGTGGTGGTGTTCCTGCACATGTTCCGCGGCATCATGTATGGCTCGTACAAGAAGCCACGCGAGCTGGTGTGGCTGCTCGGCATGCTGATCTTCCTGGTGCTGATGGCCGAAGCCTTCATGGGCTACGTGCTGCCGTGGGGCAACATGTCGTTCTGGGGCGCCAAGGTGATCATCTCGCTGTTCGGCACCATCCCCTACATCGGCGACACGCTGGTGGAGTGGATCATGGGCGACTTCCTGCCCGCCGACGCCACCTTGAACCGCTTCTTCGCACTGCACGTGATCGCGTTGCCGATCGTGCTGCTGCTGCTGGTGGTGTTGCACATCGCCGCGCTGCACGAAGTGGGCTCCAACAACCCCGACGGCGTGGAAATCAAGAAGGGTCCCAAGGGCAACCGCTGGGATGCGCTGAAGCCGGCCGACGGCATTCCGTTCCATCCGTACTACACGGTGAAGGACCTGGTCGGCGTGGGCTTTTTCCTGATGATCGCTGCGTTCATCATCTTCTTCGCGCCGACGTTTGGCGGCTGGTTCCTGGAACATGACAACTTCATCCCGGCGAACAACCTGGCGACTCCGTCGCACATCAAGCCGGTTTGGTATTTCACCCCGTTCTACGCGATCGTGCGCATGATCCCGTCCTTCCTCGGCTCGGCCGTGTGGGGCGTGCTGGCGATGTTCGGCGCCATCGCGGTGCTGTTCGCGCTGCCCTGGTTCGATCGGGGCAAGGTGAAGTCGATCCGTTACCGCGGCACCGGTTTCAAGGTGGGCCTGGGCTTGTTCGTGCTGTCGTTCTTCGCGCTGGGCGCGGTCGGTGCGGGCATTACCGCCGAGGTGATCCCGGTCTGGTTCGGCGATGTCGACGTGACGTTCTGGGAGAACCTGTTCGGCCGCGTGATGACGCTCGTCTACTTCGGCTTCTTCGCCTTCCTTTGGGCATACACATATTTCGGCTGGGAAAAGACCAAGCCGGTTCCGGAACGGGTGACCACGCATGACTAAGCGGCAGCTGCTAATGAAGCGATACATCTTCCCGGTGGCGTTGGCGCTGAGTCTGCTCGTCGGCAGCATCTCGGTGCAGGCGTCCGAAGAGGGCGGTTTGCCGGCGGCTGGCACCAACGTGCACGACCAGGCGTCGCTGCAGCGCGGAGCCAAGCTGTACTTCAACTATTGCGTGGGTTGCCACTCGTTGAAGTACATGCGTTACGAGCGGATCGCGGCCGATCTGGGCCTGTCCGAACAGGAAGTGATGCAGAACCTCAACTTCACCGGCGCCAAGTTCGGTGAACCGGTGATCTCGCACATGCCCGAGGCCTCGGCCGCAGCGTGGTTCGGCAAGGCACCGCCGGATCTGTCGCTGGAAGTGCGCGCCAAGGGCGCTGATTGGGTCAACGCCTACCTCAACTCGTTCTACCTGGATCCGAGCCGTCCGGTGGGCTGGAACAACACCGTGTTCCCGAACGCCTCGATGCCGTTCCCGCTGTGGGAGCTGCAGGGTCTGCAGACGGCGGAAATGAAGCCGGCCAAGCCCGGTGAAGATGCGCAGGTGGAGAAGCTGGTGCTGTCGCACCCGGGCAAACTGACCCCGGCGCAGTTCCAGCAGGCTACCCGTGATCTGACCAGCTTCCTGGAATACGCGTCCGAACCGGCCGCGCTTGAACGCCATGCCTATGGTGTCTGGGTGCTGCTGTTCCTGGCCTTCTTTACCTTGCTGGCATACATGCTGAAGAAGGAATACTGGAAAGACGTCCACTGAAACGGGTGAGATAACCCTGCGAAGGCGGCGGCCGACCAGCCGCCGCCTTCGTGTCGACGAAGGGGATTGGTGCATGGTTCAAAGCGCGCGCTCACGTAACGTACTCACCTTGTATACCCTGGCCGATGACATCCAGTGTCACCGGGCGCGACTGGTTCTGGCAGCCAAGGGCGTCAGCTACGAACGCGTGATCGTGGACCGCGACAAGGCGTCGGCGGAGCTGGTGGAGCTCAACCCTTACGGCACGACACCGACGCTCGTTGATCGCGACCTGGTCCTCTATGACACCAGCGTGGTGTGCGAATACCTGGACGAACGTTATCCACATCCGCCCCTGATGCCGATCGATCCGCTTTCGCGCGCCAGACTTCGTGTGGCGGCGGTGCGTATCGAAAAAGACTGGCTGACGGAAGTGGATGTGATCCGTGCTGGTGGTCGGCCCGCGGATGCCGCGCGCAAGCGGCTGCGGCAGAACCTGCTTTCCACGGTGCCGCTGTTCAAGGCGTCGCGCTTCTTCCTCAACCCCGAGATGAGTCTGGTGGACTGCCTGGTGGCCCCGGTGATCTGGCGGTTGCCGTCGCTGGACGTTGATCTTGGCAAGGAAGGGCGACCGATCGTCGATTACGGCGAGCGTCTGTTCCACAGCCAGGGCTTCGAGCGCAGTCTTACCGAGGACGAAAAAAACATGCGGTTGGAAACGGTGCGCTGAAGCCGGCTGCGGCCGTCTTGACACCATTTTTCCGCCCGCTGTCGCAGGGTGTCCAACGCTGACGGCGCGGGCGACGGCTGGCAAGCTGTCAACGCACGATCCATTTGTTGATGTTCAGCTGTCCGCCGCCAACATTCTGGTACGCCCGCAGACATCGACTTTCATTTGGCCCCTGGCCTTGAGGCATCACCCCCACAGATGAGCACCGACGAGTCCCCCTCGATGAGTTCCAATCGCCCGTATTTGCTGCGGGCGATCTACGACTGGATCAGCGACAACAACCTCACCCCGTACGTGCTGGTGGACGCCGGCGTGGAAGGGGTCAGGGTGCCGCCCCAGGTCATCAAGAACGGCCAGGTCGTGCTCAATCTCGCCATGCGCGCCGTCGCCAACCTTGACCTGGGCAACGACTGGATCAGCTTCCAGGCGCGCTTCTCTGGCGTCAGCCAATCGATCCACATACCGGTTCGTGCGGTGCTGGCGCTGTATGCCCAGGAAAACGGGCAAGGCATGATGTTCCCGGCCGAGGAGGAGGGCGACATGCCTCCGCCGACCACGCCGCCCGACGACGACAAGACGTCCGCCGGCCCCGCCGCACCCGCCGAAGCGGCGCCAAAGCGCGGCGCGCATCTGCGCGTCGTCAAATAACCAACAGGTACCGCGCGTAAACGCGGGAATCAGTGCAGGCGTTGGTCGGCGCGACGGGGACGCAGCGGGATCACGTTGTCGGATGTCTGGTGGCTTGCGCTTGTCGCGCCGGTAATGGCAACCGGAGAAACAGGCAGGTCTGGCGTAGGCAAGCTCAGTGCGCTGATCGCTGTGCCCAGCATCCACATGTGCGCGGATTTGCGATCATCGCCTTCAAGACTGACCTCGAACCCGTAGCAGCGCTCGATCCTGCCCCGGCCGGGACTGCCGCGATGCAGTCGCAAGGCACGCAGCCCGACGGTTTCATCGAGCAGTTGCAGCCCATGTTGCAGGCACAAGCGACGCGCTTCGCGTACGGCATGTTCCCGCGCCGCGCTGATTTTCAGCCACAGGCCGACAACGGCACCAAGCGACAGCAGCAACAGCAGGTCTGAAAGATTGCTCATGCCGTCAGTGTGTGGGCCGTCGCTACCGTGTGCAAGCGATCGCCGGCATATCGTTCGGCCTGCGGTGCGGTCGACGACGAACGATTCACCGGTTCGGGGAGTTGGCGCGCCGAGAGGTTGTGATTTTTCAACCTCGAAGCACGGTCACGATGGGCGGGTGCGTGTCGATCACGCCGGTGATTCATTCGCGTGAGCGCTTTGGGGCATGTACCGGAAGCGCGACAGAGGTACACCACAGGAAGTGGTTTACCCCACAAACGCTGAGCCGTCAGCTCAATTGCAGGCGCAGGGAGAAATCCACCGCGTGGACATGCTTGGTCAGCGCACCCACGGAAATGAAATCCACGCCGGTGCGCGCGATGGCGCCGATCGTCTGCAGGTCGACGTTGCCCGAAGCTTCCAGTGGCACACGGCCGGCCGTGATCCGCACCGCTTCGGCCATTTGTGGCAGGTCGAAGTTGTCCAGCATGATGCGGTCCACATCCGTCTCCAGCGCCAGTGCCAGCTCGGCCAGCGTCTCCACCTCGACTTCAAGTGGCAGATCAGGGTGTTTTTGCCTCGCCGATTGCACCGCCGCTGCGAGGCTGCCCGCGGCGATGATGTGGTTTTCCTTGATCAGGATGGCGTCGTACAAGCCCATCCGCTGGTTGTGGCCGCCGCCGCAACGCACCGCGTATTTTTGCGCCAATCGCAGCCCTGGTACGGTTTTGCGGGTATCGAGGATGCGCGCGGCGGTGCCGGCGATGGCCCCGACATGGGACGAGGTGACGGTGGCGGTGCCGGACAGCAATTGCAGGAAGTTCAGCGCCGAACGCTCCGCCGTCACCAATGCCCGGGCTTGACCGGAAAGGCGGCAGATCACGGCACCAGCCGTAGCCCGTTGCCCGTCCTGTAGCCGCCATTCGATATGGACTGAGGGATCCAGCCGCTGGAAGCAGGCATCGAACCATGCGCTTCCGGCCAATACCGCGTCGTCACGGCAGGTGAGCTCGGCGCGCCCGTGGGCATCGGCACCGAGCAGGTCCGCCGTTGCATCGCCTGCGCCGATGTCCTCGGCGAAGGCGCGTTCGATGTCGTTGCTGATCTGGTCGGGGGAAGGGGGCGAAAAAGGCGTGCCGGAATTCATTCTTCTTCTGTGACAGGGGACGGATGGCTGAGGCGGTCCACGATGGCGCTCATGGCTCGCTCGAACAGCGCGTTGGCGGCCAGTACGCGCGCCTTGCCCTGCTTCAGCAGGGTGGCCAGCTCACGTGGCGCGTAATCCGCCACCTTCAGCCCGCGCCGATTCACGAACAGGTAGCGCCCGGTCATCGGGCTGATCCATGACAGCTTGGCCCGCGTGCAGGAGTCATCGGCGAGCGAGAGCTCCAGCCAGGTGCCCGACTGAAGCGCTTCCACCTGACGATACTCGGGGCTGTCCGTAGTGATGTCCGGAGACGCGAAACCGAGATTGTCGTCGTCGAAATCCGGCGCGGCCTGAACCAGCGGCTGGATGCTGTCGGGGATAGGCAGTGCGGATTCGTCCTCCGCCGGCGGTGCGGCGGAAGGGTTTATCTCGCCCAGTTGCTGGCGGTAGTAGGTATGCAACTGACCAAGCAGTCGCTCGATATCCGGCTCCTGGAAAGCGACATTGGCCAAGCCGTGACGCAGCGCCCGCTCGATGCCGGGCAACATCTGCCGAAGCGCCTGCCGGGCTTCAGGGGTTTGGGCGGGACGGCTGCTGGCGATGAATTCATTGACGAAATGCAGCGCCACCTTGAACTCGGTCGAATCATCGCCGTGGCGCAACAGCAGCAGCACCATGTGATTGGCCCATGCGCGGGCCAGTACGCCATGGATCAATGGTGGCAATTCGTTGGTGCCGATCCGCTCGACGATTTCCCGGGCGGCGCGACGACGTGCGTATTCCAGCTTTTCGCGGCCGCGGGTGGATTCGGCCACGCGCAGCTCGGCCAGATCCGCGCGTTTCATGCTCAGTTCCTGGAACTGCTGCAGGTCCGCCAGGAGCCGGTCGAAAATGCCCATGTCATCATCGAATTCGTGCAGCAGCTGTTCGACGATGGACTTGACCTTCTCGTGCAGGCGCCGGTCGCGGTCGGATTCGTCGGACCAGCCCTTCGCCTGTTCCGCCAGGCCGTCGAGCAGGCGCCGTGCCGGATGCTGGCGATGCGCGAAAAGCTTGCGATCGATGATGGCCGCTTTCAGATAGGGAATCTGCAGTCGAGCCAGCAGCACCTGCATCTCCGGTGGCAGGTTGCGGTCTTCCAGGATGAATTCGAACAACATGCCGACCAGGTCGATGGTGTCCTCGTCGATCGAGGCCACCTGGCCCGGCCGTGCACCACGCAAGGCCCCGATCTGGCGCAGCAGTTGTTCCTTCAGCGCGGTGACCTCGTGGCTGAGGTTGGCGCCGGACAGGCCGACGGCCGATGGTTGCGCGTCAGTGGTGGCTATCTGGTTCTGCAATACGCTGAGTGCGCCCAGCAACTCGTTCACCGAGGGCAACGGGCCGCTGGAATAATTGCCCGCCCCGCCGTCGCCGCTTTCACCGGGATTGCCACGACGTGCACTGAACAGCGCATGCAGGGTTTGCAGCAGGTCGCCGGGAATGTCGCCCGATTCCTCGCTGGCCACGCCATGGTGTTCGCCAATTACCGACGAGGACGCAGCCGCCGTACCGGACGGCTGGCGAGCCACGTGGGGGCGCAGTTGGGGCAGTACGCCAGCGCGAATAAGCTCCGCGTTGATCGCCTGATACAACTCCTCGAGCGCCGACAGTACATAGCGGTCGAACAGTTTGTAGATAATCAGCTTCACGCGCATGTCGGCACTGAGTTCGTGCAATGCCGTGCGGAATGCCTGGGACAGGATCGCGGGCGCGACGGGGTTGTTGCTGTCGTCGATCTTGTGGCCACCGCAAATGACCGACAGGCGATGATTGACGGCGAACAGGTCGCGGGACATGCGCGATTCGTTCTTGCCGATCATGCTGGTGATCGCCAGCGATTCTTCCAGTTCGTTGTCGGCAACCAGCGACAACTCCACCACGCCGGTAGGGGCGGGGGAATGCGTTGCCGACGGACGGCGGCTGGCCAGTTCGCCCAGCTCGCGCCCGATGGTGGACAGGAACGACCGCTCCACCGTCGCCCGACGCTTGCGCACGTCGCGCATGCCATCGAAGTAGTGCATCTGGGCCGCATTGTTCTCGGCCTTTTCGGCCAGGTCGAATAATGCGTCGTCGACATGCTCGAACACGTTGCCGACCCACTGCTGCAGCAAACGATTGGCGATGGTGCGAACCGTTGCAAGCAATTCACCGACGCGCTCGCTGGAAGGATCCATGCGCTGATTCAAATTGACGATTTTTGATGAGTCACTGGCTTCGTTCATAGCCACGCCCCCGGAGCGTCATCAGTCATGCAGTGCCGTCCGGGCGAACCGGTCGGAATGCCACAATAAGCCAAAGCGAGCCCGCATGTCATGCCTGGCGCACATTATCAATGATCCGGCCGGCCCGATGGCCGCAGGGCATTTACTCGTTTTCAGGATGCCGCCGGAAAATCCGTCAGTTGCAGCGTACCGATACCTTCTTCCGGGAGCATGACAGGAATGCCATCGTCGACCCGGTAGATGACCTTCCGGTCCGTGGTGATCAGGCCCTCGGTGATGGGTTGGCTCACGCGGGCGTGCGCCACGGTATCGACGGATCCGGCGCTGATGGCCGAATTCAGGGCGTCGAGTTCATGCTTGCCCAGGGGCCGCACCGGTGTCTTGCTGACCGGGCAGCACAGGATGTCGAGTAAGCGCTTGTCCATGATGATTTATGCGGGATGCCGGAGCTGCGGAAAGCCCGTACAATAGCGGTTTTTGGACGGCCGAACCATGACAGCAGCAATCAGGGCGCCGCGCGTTGGCGTGGTGATGGGGTCACGTTCGGACTGGGAAACCATGCAGCACGCGGCCGATGTGCTGACCGAGCTGGGCGTGTCACACGAGGTGCAGGTGGTCTCCGCGCACCGCACGCCTGACTTGCTGTTTCATTATGCCGAACAGGCTGCCGGCCGGGGTATCCAGGTGGTGATTGCCGGGGCCGGCGGCGCGGCGCACCTGCCCGGCATGCTGGCGGCAAAAACGCGGCTGCCAGTGTTCGGCGTGCCGGTGCAGTCCAAGGCGCTCAACGGCATGGATTCACTGCTCTCCATCGCCCAGATGCCGGCCGGCATTCCGGTGGGGACGCTGGCCATCGGGCGCGCTGGCGCCGTCAATGCCGGATTGCTGGCCGCCGCGGTGCTGGCCTTGCACGACGGCGAGCTGGCCAAGGCGCTGGACGCGTGGCGCAGCCGCCAGACGCAAGCGGTGATCGATCAACCGGACCCCCGCCAATGACCGCTGATCGGCAGCCCGTGCTGGGCATTCTTGGCGGCGGTCAACTGGCCCGCATGCTGGCCTTGGCCGCGGCGCCGCTGGGCGTGAAGACCCTGGTCGTGGACGGCGTCGCCGATGCCTGCGCCGGTCAGGTGGCGCCGCTGGTGGTGGCCGACTGGACCGATTACGCCGCGCTGGAAGCGTTTGCCGCGAAAGTCGACGTGGTCACCTTCGATTTCGAGAATGTGCCCGCGGAAACCGCGCATTGGCTGGCCGAGCGCGTGGCGGTGTTCCCCGCGCCGCAGGCCTTGGCCGTCGCGCAGGATCGCCTCGCCGAAAAGACCATGTTTCGCGACTGTGGCCTGCAGACGGCCGCGTTCATGGCGGTGGATACCCGCGAGATGCTGGATCAGGCGCTGGCCACGATCGGCACGCCGGCCATTCTGAAGACCCGTCGGCTGGGTTACGACGGCAAGGGGCAGTTCCGCCTGCACTCGATCGCCGATGCCGATGCCGCATGGGCATCGCTGGGTGCGGCCGCCGCGCGGCATGGGCTGATCCTGGAGGCTTTCGTGCCGTTCCAGCGCGAGTTGTCGGTGATCGCGGTGCGCGGTCGCGACGGTGATTTCAACACCTGGCCACTGACCCGCAACTGGCATACCGATGGCGTGCTCAGCATGAGCCTGGCGCCCGCGCCGGATATCGAGCAGCTGCAGGGCCGGGCCACCGAGCTGGCGCGCACATTGGCCGAGCGGCTGGGTTATGTCGGCGTTTTCGCGCTGGAACTGTTCGTGAAAGACGGCGAGTTGCTGGGCAACGAGATGGCGCCGCGCGTGCACAACTCCGGCCACTGGACGATCGAAGGCGCGCACACCAGCCAGTTCGAGAATCATGTTCGCGCCGTCCTCGGCATGCCGCTGGGTGATTGCGAGGCGCGCGGCGTATCGGCGATGTTCAACTGGATCGGTGACCTGCCGGATCCCGCCCCCGTATTGCGCACGGTGGATGCGCACTGGCATGACTACGGCAAGCAGGCACGGCCGGGTCGCAAGGTGGGCCATGCCACGCTTTGCGCGCCCACGTCCGGCGCCCTGGCCGATCGTCTGGCTGATGTCGCCACGACACTGGGCCGCCTGCCGCAAGCGCAGCCGGCGCTGGATGCATTGACCCGCTAAGCGCCATCGCGACCGCGTCGACCCATAAAAAAACGGAGCCATGACGGCTCCGTTTTTTTGGTGGCGCTGACAGGAAAAATCAGGCCAGGTTCTTCGCCGCGAAATCCCAGTTCACGAGATTCCAGAACGCCTCCAGATACTTCGGGCGGGCGTTGCGGTAGTCGATGTAGTACGCGTGCTCCCACACGTCGGCGGTGAACAGCGGCTTGTCGGTGCCGGTGATCGGGGTGGCGGCGTTGGACGTGTTGACGATGCCCAGCGAGCCATCCTGGCGCTGCACCAGCCAGGTCCAGCCCGAGCCGAAGTTGCCGGCGGCGGACTTGGTGAACTCCTCCTTGAATTTCTCGACCGAGCCGAACGCCTTGTTGATCGCGTCGGCCAGCTTGCCGGTCGGCTCGCCACCGCCGTTGGGCTTCATCGAGTTCCAGTAGAACGTGTGGTTCCAGGTTTGCGCCGCGTTGTTGAACACGCCGCCGGACGACTTCTTGATGATGTCCTCGAGCGAGGCGTTGGCAAACTCGGTGCCTTCGATCTGCTTGTTCAGGTTGGTGACGTAGGCCTGATGATGCTTGCCGTAATGAAACTCCAGCGTTTCGGCCGAGATATGGGGCTCGAGGGCGCTTTTTTCGTACGGAAGGGGAGGAAGTTCAATTGCCATGATTGGCTCCTTGGCGATGGCGGAGGAAGCGCGACCGGTCGCAACGGCCGGCCGCTGGGGGGCTGATACAATGCCGGCCTGCACGCATTGTAAAGATGAAACATTCGAACCATGGATATTAACGAACGAATCAAGGCGATGCTTGCCGAGCATCCCATCGTGCTCTTCATGAAGGGTACGCCGGAATTTCCCATGTGTGGTTTTTCCAGCCGCGCGGCGCGTGCGTTGAGCGATGCCGGTGCGCCATTCCACGCCGTGAATGTGCTGGCCGATCCCCAGGTGCGCGCAGCGTTGCCGCATTTCGCCAACCTGCCCACGTTCCCGCAGATGTTCATCCAGGGCGAGTTGATCGGTGGCTGCGACGTCATCGAGGATTTGCAGGTGGCCGGTGAACTGGCACGCATGGCCAGCGACGTCGCGGAAACGACGCATTGACCGCGCTGCCTGTAGCCCGCTTGCCCGAGGGCTGGAAACCTGCGGCCGATACGCTGGCCGGACGCGTTGTTCTCGTCACCGGTGCCTATGGCGGGTTGGGTGGCGCGGTGTCGCGCGCAGCTGCGCGCGCCGGTGCCACGGTCGTCATCACCGGCAAGCGCAAGCGCCAGCTGGAGCAGCTTTACGACGCCATGATGTCCGAGGGCTTGCCCGAGCCGGTGATCCATCCGCTGGACATGGAGGCGGCCACGCCCACCGATTACGCCGCGCTGGCCGAAGGGCTGGAGCGCGACTTTGGCCGTCTGGACGGCATCGTGCATGCGGCGGCGAGTTTTGCCGGACTCACGCCCATCGTCATGCACAAGCCCGATGCCTGGCTGCGCACGATGCACGTGAATGTGTCGGCGCCCTTCGCGCTGACCCAGGCCTGCATGCCACTGCTGCTTGGCGCGCCGGACAGCGCCGTGGTGTTCGTGCTGGACAACCCGGACTTGTTGCAGCGGGCGCACTGGGGCGCCTATGGCGCATCGAAGGCGGCGCTGGAGCGGTTGGTGGCGATCCTGCATCAGGAAACCGACGACGGCGCGATGCGCACGCATGCGCTGCTTCCCGCGCCCATGCGCACCACGTTGCGGCGCATGGCCTATTTCGGCGAAGACTCCATGCAACTGCCGCTGCCTGATGCGACGGCGGAAGCGGCGGTTTACCTGCTTGGCCCCGATGCGGCACCGGCGCGTGGCGCGGTGCTGGACCTGCGCGACGGCGCCTGATTCCGAGCGGTACACCGCCTTCGCATGCGGCCGCTGGTTTCGGTGTAGAACCGCAGTCTGTACGCAACCCCTGCACGGGTCGGCCGACCCGCCACCCAAGGAGCCTCCGGTTCGATGGAAACGCAGATGACCACGTTGTCGGCGGGAATCATGTTGTTTCTGATCATGGACCCGCTGGGCAACATCCCGTTCTTCCTCAGCCTGCTCAAGGACGTGCCGCCGCGCCGGCGTCGCCTGGTGATGGTGCGCGAGCTGCTGATTGCGCTGGGCGTGCTGCTGGTGTTCCTGTTCGGCGGCCAGTTCATGCTGAAGCTGCTGCAGCTGAAGTCCGATTCGATCAGCATCGCCGGCGGCATCGTGCTGTTCCTGATCGGCATCCGCATGGTGTTTCCGCCGGCCGACGGCGGCGGCATCTTTGGCAAGGCGGGCGAGGGTGAACCGTTCATCGTGCCGATGGCGATCCCCGGCGTGGCCGGCCCGTCGGCCATGGCCGCGCTGCTGCTGCTGACCAACACACAGCCCGGTCGCACCGCCGACTGGGTGATCGCCTTGTTGCTGGCGTGGCTGGCCACGTCGGTGATCCTGCTCAGCGCCACCTACCTGTTCCGCTGGCTGGGTGAGAGTGTGCTGACCGCGCTGGAGCGGGTCATGGGCATGTTGCTGATCGCCTTGTCCGTGCAGATGTTCCTGGGCGGCGTCGCCTCGTTCCTGCATCTGGCGATCTGAGCGCGAGGCGCTTTCCCTCGGCGCCCCGGCTGAAGCAGCATTGACGCCGCACATACTCGACCTGTTGTCACAATCGTCTGACAGATTGGGGAAAACTCTCGAGGGCGCGACATGCTGAGCATTGAACAGGCGCTGGTCGAGCGGATGCCCTGGCTGGCGCAGCACCCCAGGATCCGCCGCCCCATGGCCGGGCTTTTCGGACGCCTGGCCGACGAATCCACCTTCAACCGCGTGCTTGACCAGGCCGGCGCCGCGCGCGGTTTCGACTTTGTCGACTGCACGCTGGCGCTGCTGGGAACGCGCAGCCACGTCCACCTGCAGCAGCGCGAGAACATTCCGGTGGACGGCCCGCTGCTGGTGGTCGCCAACCATCCGCTGGGCATGCAGGATGCGCTGGCGCTGTTGCAGTTGATCGGCTCCGTGCGTCGTGACGTGCGGGTGCTGGGCAACGACTGGCTGGCCGTGGTGCCGCAACTGGGGGACCTGCTGCTGCCGGTGGATGTATTCGGCAACGGCGCCGCTTCGCGCCTGCGTGGCATCTATCGCGCGCTGGACAACGGCGAGGCCTTGATCGTGTTTCCTGCCGGCGAAGTGTCGCGCATGCGCGCCACGGGGGTGCGTGACGGGCGCTGGTCGGATGGTTTCGCCCGGTTGTCGTTGCGGCGAAAGGTGCCGGTGCTGCCGATCCACGTGACGGCGCGCAATTCCGCCGCTTTCTACGGGCTGTCGATGCTGGCCAAGCCGTTGAGCACGGCGATGCTGCCGCGCGAGGCGGTGGCCGCGGGACAGCGGCGTATCGGCTTCCAGATTGGCGCCCTGATCGATCCCGACGAGTTGGCCTTGCGCAGCGGGAATTCGCCGGCACGCGCGACGGTGCTGATGCGGCGGCACGTCTATCGGGTAGCGCGTGGCCGCGGGCTGATCTTCGGCGGGCAGGTGGCGCTGGCGCATCCCGAGCCCGTGCAGCAGCTGGTCGACGAACTGGGCGGCGCCGAAAAACTGGGCGATCTGTCGGATGGCAAACAGGTGTTGCTATTCACCGGTTCGTGCGACAGCGCGGTGCTGCGCGAGATCGGCCGCTTGCGCGAGCTGACCTTTCGCAAGGTGGGTGAGGGCACCGGCCAGCGCTGCGACCTGGATGCGTACGACGCCCATTACGAGCACCTGCTGCTGTGGGACCCGGCGGCGCAACGCATCGTGGGTGCCTACCGTTTTGGTCATGGCGCCCGGGTGCTGTCCGAGCGCGGCATGGCCGGTTTGTACACCGCCAGCCTGTTCCATTATTCGCCCGCGCTCGAGAGCCGCCTGAGCCAGGGACTGGAACTGGGGCGCAGTTTCATCGCGCCGGCGTATTGGCGGTCGCGGGCACTCGATCAGCTGTGGCAGGGCATCGGCCTGTATCTGCAGCGCCACCGCGAGATCCGCTACCTGTTCGGCCCGGTCAGCATGTCGGTGAAGCTGCCGCGCGAGGCGCGCGAGTGGATCGCCGTGGCGCACCAGCATTATTTCGGCGCGCCGGGCCTGGCCGCGGCGCGCCAGCCGTTCGTGGTGTCACCCCAGGTGGCCGAGCGCGTGCATCAGGCGCTGGCCGGCCTGGACCCGCAGGCGGGCCTGGGTCAGCTCAAGCATCAGCTCGATGCCCTGGGCGTCAGCCTGCCGGTGCTGTATCGCCAGTACGTCGACTTGATGGAGCCGGCGGGTGTGCAGTTTCTGGACTTTGGCGAGGACCCGGATTTCTCCGGCTGTGTCGACGGCCTGGTGATGCTGGATCTGGCGAATCTGAAGGCGTCCAAGCGGACGCGCTACCTGGGGGCGGCAGCGGCTGAATCGGTGAAATTTTATAAGTGACTGATATTCATGCATTAAACGTTGAGTTTTGGGGTGGCTACGCGCATCGAGGCACCTGCAAACGTTATAAAAGTGTCATACACTATCGTTAATGTTTTTTAACAATCGAGGCCGTCGGTCGGCTTCGATGATGGTCCGAAACCTGTCCAGCGGCGTTGCCCGTGCCGTCCCGCAGTCACCGGCAACGCCCACGAATCCGTTGTGAGCCCAAGGTCGATCAAGAATGAATAACCCGATACGCACCAAGATCCTGCCCCTCGCCATCGCCTCCCTGCTGGTGGCGAGTGCGCCCGCCATGGCGCAGGTCACCTCGTCCGCCATCAGTGGACGCGTGCTCGACAACGCCGGCCAGCCGGTGGCGGGCGCCACTGTGCAGATCGTGCATGAGCCTTCCGGCACCACGAAGATCACCACCACCGACGCCGATGGACGCTATTCGGCCCAGGGCATGCGCGTGGGCGGCCCGTTCGACGTGACCGCATCCAAGGCCGGCCTGACCCAGGGCGAGCAGGATCAGGTGTACCTGCAGCTGGGCCAGGAAAGCACGGTCAACCTGACCATGAGTGCCGAGCAGGCCAAGAATGTTCAGGACCTTTCCGGTGTGACAGTGTCCGCCAGCGCGTTGATGCAGACCTTCACGCCGGACAACAAGGGCCTGTCGACCAATCTTTCCGAGAAGCAATTACAGGCGACGCCGCAGGCCGACCGCTCGATCTCGGACATCGCGCGTCTTGATCCGCGCATCACGGTGACCGACCAGGGCTCCGGCGCCATCTCCGCCAACGGCCAGAACACCCGCTACAACAACATCAGCGTGGACGGCGTATCGCAGGGCGACCCGTTTGGCCTCAACGCCAACGGCCTGCCGTACCAGGGCTCGCCGATCTCGCCCGACACCATCGCCGAATACAACATCTCCACCGCGAATTTCGACACCACCTCCAACAGCGTGGGCGCCAGCATCAACGCGGTGACCAAGTCGGGTACCAACGATTTCCACGGCTCGGTCTACTACGCCTATCGCAACGCCAGCCACCTGGTAGGCGACGCCGGCTATCTGGACCGCGACGACCCGAACTACCACTACAAGGGCTACGGCATCGACGCCACCAAGGGCGTGACCCTGGGCGGCCCGATCGTCAAGGACAAGCTGTTCTTCTTCGTGTCCGCCGAGAAGCAGAAGACCACCGGCGTGGGCTCCTCGTCCAATGTGGCGTATGACCCGAGCCTCGGTGATGGCCCGTCCACCGGCAATGCGGTTTCTCCCGGCGACATCGAGCGCATCCGCAACATCGCCATCGGTTACGGCCTGGATCCGGGCGACGTTGCCGGAGGCACGACCGACCTGACGGATGACCGCTACCTGGTCAAGCTGGACTGGAACATCAGCAACAACCACCGCGCCAGCTTCACCTACCAGCGCACGAAAGAGTCGTATCCGAAGGTCAACGGCAACGGCAATTCGTCGGTCGGCCTGAGCAGCTACTGGTACACCACCAACAGCCTCACCGAGAACTCGGTGATCCACCTGTTCGACGACTGGTCCGACAATTTCTCCACCGAGGTGAAGATCGGCTTCCAGCAGTTCTCGCAGCTGGCGGGTGGCGCCAAGGACCAGCCGGCCATCCAGGTGCACACCGATTCGTTCAACAGCCCGTCGGTGAACCTCGGCGAAGACCAGTTCCGCCATTACAACGAAATCAACACCAAGCGCTGGACGGCGTTTGTCGCGGGCACCTATTACGCCGGCGACCACACCATCAAGGGTGGCCTGGCCTTCGAGCAGGACCAGATCTACAACCTGTTCGGCCGCACGGAGTTCGGTTCGTACACGTTCAACAGCATCGACGATTTCGCCGCCGGTGCGGGCAACTACGACAGCTATGAGCTGTACCAGCCCGCCGGCGATCGCGGCATCGGCGACATCGCCGCCAAGTGGACCTATCGCCAGTACACCCCGTTCCTGCAGGACACCTGGCAGGTCACCGACAACCTGTCGGTGATGTACGGCGTCCGCGTCGACATCCCGTACTCCGACCACAAGCCGCCGTACAACGCCGATGCCGCTGCCGCGTTCGGCTATCCGAACAACTACGCGGTCGGTTCCAGCAATCGCGTGGTCGAACCGCGTCTGTCGTTCAACTACAACTTCGAAGGCGACCGCATGATGCAGTTGCGCGGTGGCGTGGGCCTGTTCCAGACCACACCGCCCACGGTATGGATGACCAACCCGTACCAGAACAACGGCCTGACCCTCGTTGACTACAAGTACGGCTACGGCTCGCATTGCGACGCCAAGCCGGATTTCAGCCCGGACGCGCACAACCAGATCATCGACGACTCGCCCGGCTGCGCGGTGGCCGGCCCGGTGGATACGATCTCCAAGGACTTCCGCCTGCCCTCCGTGTGGAAGGCCGCGCTGGCGCTGGATCGCGAATTGCCGTGGTGGGGCATGATCGCTTCGGCCGAGTACCAGCACATCCAGGTGCGCAATGCGATCCTGTACAAGGCGATCAACCTGGGCACGCCCTCGGGCTACCTGCCTGACGGTCGCGAGCAATACTGGGTCACGCCTGGCGCGACCAAGGGCCCGAACAACGGTGCCAACCCGGCGTTCTCCACCGCTTCCACGCAGCTGACCAACACCCACAAGGGCAAGGCCGACAGCTTCACCCTGTCGCTGCGCAAGCCGTTCTCGGAGAACTTCTTCGGCAATGCCAGCTTCACCCTCAGCCATTCGACCGAGGTCAATTCGGGCGGCAGCTCGCAGGCGTTCTCCAGCTACCAGTACATGCCGCGCATCAATCCGAACGGCAACGAGAACGAAATTTCCGCCTACAACATTCCGCGCAGCCTCAAGCTGTCGCTGACCTGGCAGCACAAGTTCTTCGGCGACTACAACACGCAGATCTCGGCGTTGTACCTGGGCCACGACGGCCTGCCGTACAGCTGGGTCTACAGCGGCGACGCGAATGGCGACGGCATCAGCTATTACGACCTGGCCTACATCCCGCAGGTCAACGACGCGCTGGTGGGTGCCTACGTGGACAGCAAGGGCAAGCCCGCCAGTGCCCAGCTCGTGCAGCAGTTCCAGGACTACATCACAAACAACGAGTACCTCAATGCCCACCGCGGCGACGTCGCCGGCCGCAACGCCAGCCATCTGCCCTGGTCGAACGAGCTGGACATGAGCTTCGTGCAGGAGCTTCCGGGCTTCTTCAAGGGCCATAAGGGTGAGTTGCGACTGGATGTCTACAACTTCCTGAACCTGGTCAACAAGGACTGGGGCAGCGTGCCCTACATTCAGTACCAGACGCGCAACCTCGCCGGTTACAACGGCGTGGTGGACGGCAAGTACGTCTACAAGCTGCCGACCGACAAGAACGGCAACTACCAGGCAACGCCGATTGGCGTGTACGAATCGGGCCAGAACCCGACCCGCGTGGTTTCGCGCTGGTCGGCCATGCTGACCCTTCGCTACACGTTCTAAGCGAACCTGTGGATTGATCGAACAGACCGGCGTCCGCGAGGGCGCCGGTTTTTTTTGGCTTGACCCTGTCGACGCCCGCGCGTGAAGCTAACGAGTCCGCCGTATCGAGACGGCATGGAGATGTAGTGCATGAATGTTGTAAACACCGGTTCCGGCAAAGTCGCCACCGTCAGCGCGCGCATTTCGCCCGCGGGCGGCCTGGATATCCTGTCCCGCAACGAGGTGGTGCGCCTGCGTGGCGCCAGCGGGTCCGGGCTGCATGCACTGTTGCGCCGTTGCGCGCTGGCCGTGCTCACCTCGGGCAGCATCAGCGACGATCCGCGCGCCATCCTGGAGCGATATCCGGATTTCGACATCCAGGTGCTGCAGCAGGATCGCGGCATCAAGATCGAGCTTTCGCACGCGCCGGCGCAGGCGTTCGTGGATGGCCAGATCATCCGCGGCATCAACGAATTGCTGGTGGCGGTGGTACGCGACATCGTCTACGTGGCGACCCAGCTGGAGCACACCGGCGACGATCTCGATGAATCCGACCGGCTCACCGAGGACGTGTTCGAGATCCTGCGCAACGCGCGCATCCTCAAGCCGCATGCCGACCCCAACCTGGTGGTGTGCTGGGGCGGGCATTCGATCTCGCGCGAGGAGTACGACTACACCAAGCTGGTCGGTTACCAGCTCGGTCTGCGCGGCATGGATATCTGCACGGGTTGCGGCCCCGGCGCCATGAAGGGGCCGATGAAGGGCGCGACCATTGCGCATGCCAAGCAGCGTCACCGGCACAACCGCTATATCGGGCTGACCGAACCGGGCATCATCGCCGCCGAATCGCCCAACCCGATCGTCAACCACCTGGTGATCATGCCGGACATCGAGAAACGCCTCGAAGCCTTCGTGCGCATCGGCCACGGCATCATCGTGTTTCCCGGCGGCGTCGGCACCGCCGAGGAGATCCTCTACCTGCTCGGCATCCTGCTGCATCCGGACAACGCCGATACGCCGTTCCCGCTGATCTTTACCGGGCCGAAACAATCGGCGGCGTACTTCGAGCAGATCGATCAATTCCTGCGCCTGACCCTGGGCGATGAAGTGGCCGAGCGTTACCAGATCATCGTCGACGACCCGGCGACGGTGGCACGGGCCATGGTCAAGGGCGTGGAAAAGGTTCGCCACCACCGGCTGGATACCAAGGATGCCTTCTTCTTCAACTGGGCACTGCAGGTGCCGTATGCGTTCCAGCTGCCGTTCCAGCCCGACCACGCCGCGATGCGGGCGTTGCAGATCCGGCATGATCGGCCCCGCCACGAACTGGCCGCCGACCTGCGCCGCGCGTTTTCCGGCATCGTCGCCGGCAACGTGAAGGAGGAGGGTGTGCGCGCCATCGAGCAGCACGGGCCGTTCGACATCGACGGCGACAGCGACATCATGCAGGCCCTGGACAAGCTGCTGCAGGCCTTCGTGGAGCAGCAACGCATGAAGCTGCCCGGCGGCGCGGCGTACGTGCCTTGCTACCGCGTGCGTACGCCTTGAAAAGGGCGCGAAATTTGCTCCCGATGGGTTGACAGCTGAGCGCACGAACTACAAACTACGCAGCTCCCGCCCGAATAGCTCAGCTGGTTAGAGCACTTGACTGTTAATCAGGGGGTCGTTGGTTCGAGTCCAACTTCGGGCGCCAAAATTCAAGCAAAGGGCCGCGAGTGATCGCGGCCCTTTTGCGTGGGCGGTACCCACGGTTTGTTCCGCGGTGAAAGCCCTTGGTGCCCTGCTTGCGGCAACTGGTGAAAATCGTAAAGGCCGCTGCCGGAAATCGCTGGCCCGGGTTTGCTTTACTGGCGCCATGAAGATGCCCACTTTCCGCCGTTCCCTTACCGCCTGCAGCTTGGTCATGCTCCTGGTCTGCCTGGTGCCCGTCGTCTACGCCGCGCAGGGGGTACGACATATCGACATCGATGTGCAGGGGAAGACCTCGCCGCTGGATCGTTTCTTCAATTTCTCCATCGGCTCCGATTACCCCGGCACGCTGATGCGCGACGACAGCCTCGCGCAGCTGCAGACCGCAAGGAAGGAACTGGGCTTTCGCTACATCCGTTTCCACGCCATCTTCCACGACGTGCTCGGCACCTATCGCGAGGTCGACGGCAAACCGGTTTACGACTGGACCGGCATCGATGCGCTTTACGATCGCTTGCTCGCTATGGGCATCCGTCCGTTCGTGGAGCTGGGCTTCACGCCGGAGGCGATGCGGACCTCGGATCAGCACCTCTTCTACTGGAAGGGCAACACCTCCCATCCGGTGCTTTCGAAGTGGAGCGCGCTGGTGACCGCGTTCGTGCGTCACCTGGAGCAGCGCTATGGCCAGCAGGAGATCCGGCGCTGGTATTTCGAGGTCTGGAACGAGCCGAACCTGAGCGGCTTCTGGGAGGGCGCCGATCAAAAAGCCTATTTCGACCTTTTCGATGCCACCGTGCGCCACATCAAGCAGGTCGATCCGCAATTGAAAGTGGGCGGTCCGGCCACGGCGGGCGCGGCCTGGGTGCCCGAGTTGATCGAGCATGCCGCGCAGGTCGGCGTGCCGATCGATTTCATCACCACGCATACCTATGGCGTCGATGGCGGCTTCCTCGATGAGCATGGCGAGAGCGACACCAAACTCTCGCCATCACCGGATGCGATCGTCGGCGACGTGCGCCGCGTGCGCCAGCAGATCGAGCAATCCTCCATGCCCGGCCTGCCGCTGTACTTCACCGAGTGGAGCAGCAGCTATACGCCGCGCGATCCCGTGCATGATTCGTACGTCAGCGCCGCGTACATCCTCGGCAAGCTCAAGGCGTCGGAAGGTTTGGCGCAGGGCATGAGCTATTGGACCTTCAGCGACCTGTTCGAGGAGCCGGGCCCGCCCACGGCGCCGTTCCAGGGCGGTTTCGGCCTGATGAATCCGCAGGGCATCCGCAAGCCGGCCTGGTTCGCCTACAAGTATTTGAACCGGCTCGGCGCAAGCCAGCTGAAAACCGCCGACGCGCAGAGTTACGTGACGTGGGACGACGGCGTGCTCAAGGTGCTGGTCTGGGATTTCGTGCAACCAACGCAGGACAAGAGCAACCGCCCGTTCTACACGAAGGTGTTTCCCTCCCGGCAGGATGGCGCCGTCACGCTCGACCTGAAGCATCTGCCGCCGGGCACCTACCAAGCCGCGGTTTACCGCACGGGCTACGACGCCAACGACGCGTACACCGCCTATCTGCGCATGGGTTCCCCGGCGTCACTGACGCCAGGCCAGTTGCAGCAATTGCAGGCGGCCACCACCGACCAGCCCCGGATTCACGAGGTGACGGTCGGCGCCGATGGGAAGGCAAGCGTGCCCGTTCCGATGCGAACCAATGATGTCGTGCTGATGGAGATCACGCAGAGCCCCTGAGCGCGAAGCCTGGCGTGGGTGGCTTCACCTCAGCGGGGAGCTTCGCCGACACAAGAAAGCCCCGGAAAACTCGCGCTTTCCGGGGCTTAGGGTCTTGCAGGAAACTGGTGCCGGAAAGAGGAGTCGAACCTCCGACCTACGCATTACGAATGCGCCGCTCTACCAACTGAGCTATTCCGGCAGTGAGCCGCGAATTTTACGGGGCGGGAGGTGGTTGGCGCAAGCTGTGTGGCGGGCAGGCATACCGCAGGGCGTGCGCCGCAAGCGCTGGTCGGCAACCTTTTCCCCGCCGCATCCTCGATACCAGGCATGCCCGCACCTATCGCGCACCGGACCACGGTCACGTTTTCACGGTGCCCGGACACCGCTCATCGGGCCGTTGCTACCGCTTGTCGGGAGGGGGCTGGTCGAGAGCTGCGGAATGGCTACATTGCACGAAGGGGTATCAGGGAGAATTTTCCATGCAAGTCTTGTCGCGTCAGCGAGGCGTCTCGCTGATCGAGGTGCTGGTCGCCATGCTGATTTTCAGCATCGGCGTGCTGGGCATCGCGCTCATGCAGATCAAGGGTGCCCAATACACCAAGCAGGCCGGGGCACGTACCGTCGCCGTATTGCAGGCACGGTCGCTGGCCGACGCCATGCGCGCCAACCCCGCGGGGGTTTATGGCGTGGCCAGCGAGACTGATATTGCCGCGAAGAATGGTGACCTCAGCGACAGCTATTACGCCTACGACGGTACGGCCACGCCATCGAGTTCAGGGTGCCCGAATGCGGCCTGCAAGCAGGCCAAGGGTGATTTGGCACGTTGGGTTACCCAACTAAGGGCGGGCGCGGCGGTTCCGCTCAAGGCCAATGGCAGTGCCGATGCGTCCGGCCTGGCCTTGGTCACGGTAAAGGGCACCGACCCCACTGGAGCCTCCAGCGCCGACGCCTCTCAAAGCGGAACCCTTGTCATCACATCGAGCTGGAGCGGCATGCGCGCCAACGCCAGCGGAGTCCCCACCAATGATTCATACAGTTTCGACTACCAGCCCAGCCAGTTCTGAGGTTGCCGATGGCCGTGCCATGCGCGGCATGGCGCACGCTGCACGGGGCTTTTCGCTGATCGAGCTGATGATCGCGATGGTGCTGGGTCTGCTTGTGGTGGCTGGCTTGATCAACCTGTTCGTGGCCAATCGCAAGGCCTACCAGGTGCAGTCGGGCAACAACTACCTGCAGGAAAACATGCGCATCGCCTCCGATCGTCTGGGTTGGTCGTTGCGCATGGTGGATTTCTGGGGCGGCAACAAGGCTGTTGGCGTGACGGTTGACTCCAGCGCCAGCGCCACGGTGACGGACAACGGTGATTGCGACGGCAACTGGGCCACGGCCATCACGTACTCGACCACTGGCGGCGGTGGCATTTTCGGCTACAACGGCGCCGCCAGTCCGCCGATAGATTCGACATGCATCGGCGGCACCGCCAATTACGTGCCCGGTTCGGACGTGCTGGTGCTGCGCTATGCCGATCCGCAAGTGTTGTCGCCCGGCCCGGTGCCTGTTGCGGCCAGCACCATCACCGGCAACGCGGACCGGATCTTCCTGCTTTCCACACCGGGTAACAGGGCCGAACTCTTCGCTGGCAGCGTGCCGGCTCCGCAGCCCAATGCCACCTTGATGCGGTATGCCTATCCCTATCAGATCGATATGTACTACCTGCGCCCGTGCAACGTGATGACGGGCAGTACATGCACCGCTTCGGCGGATGGTGGCCAGCCCTTGCCCACGTTGATGCGCATGCGCTTGAGTGACGGCAATTTCGTTTCCGATCCGGTGGTGGATGGTATCGAACAGCTCAAGATCGAGTATGGGGAGGCATCCGCTGCCACGGGCATGGCGCCCGAGTACCACTCTGCGGACAATGTTGGTAACTGGGCCGACGTGATCTCGGCGCGCGTATCGCTGGTGGCGGTCAACCCAGTGCGGGACCTCACAGTGCCGCACGTGGCGACCTATACCCTGGGCAACTGCACCTACACCATCAACAATGGCAGCGCGGCAACCACCACCGGCTGCGCCGGCTTCAAGCCTTACGGTGACAAACCCTGGCAATTCGTGCGTGCCAGTCAGCAGTTCGTCGTGCAGCTGCGCAACCGGGTGAGGGGATGATTGCCATGCCGACACCAGTTAATTCACGGGGCATCGTCGTGCCATCGAGTCGGTATCAACGCGGCGTGGCCCTGTTCGTCGGGCTGGTATTTCTTGTCATGCTGAGCCTGGTGGCCTTGATGGTGATGAAGGACACCTTGCTCGAGATGCGCATGACCACCGCCACCGCGCGGCACGAGCAGGCATTCGAGGCAGCCGAGCGGGCGCGGGTGATTCCGGAGGCCATCCTGGCCGATCACGTGTTCAACCGCGGCTGGCCAGTCAGCTGGGGTGGCAGCGTGCCGGATGGCAAATTCGACCTGTACACCACGTTCGCCCACCGCGAGGCGTGGATCGATCTGATCAACCCCAAAACCAATGATGGCGAAGGTCTGCAGACATCCTGCGGCGGCAGCAACCTGGTCATTTTCTACATGCCGCAGACCTGCGCCACGCATACCGAAAGCTACAACTACGATTCATCGACCTGGGACGACGCTGTGGTCATGAACACTTGTGCGGATGGCAGCGAGTCCTGCGGGGCAAGCCAGAAGATCAATAGCCGGGTTGCGATCGTCCGCGACGGCGTCATGCTCAACAAGGGCTCCGGCGCAGCGTCGCAGCAGGGCTATTCCAGCGTCGGTGTGGGTACCGCCAAGGGTGGTGGTGCGTTGCTTCTGCAGGTACGCAGCGACACGAAGGTGCCGGGTAATGGCGAGGCCGCCACCATTGCTCAATACAAGCTGGAAATCAAATGAGGACGCAGGCATGACCACGTTCAAAAACATTTTGCGCGGCCTGTGGCTGAGCCTCCCGATAGTCATCATCAGTGGCGTGGCCCTGGTGGGTGTTTCCGCCCAGAGCACGGCTCCGGCGGTGACACCGGGCAGGATTTCCACCGCGGATATGCCTGATTTCGAATCGTACCCCTCCGGGGTCAATGCGCTTGCCGCTCCCAACGTGCCGCCGTTGGTCATGCTGGTGATGTCGCGGGACGAGCAATTGTTCAACAAGGCGTATCCGGATTACACCGATCTGGATAACGACGGCAAGATCGATACCACCTATAACAACGCTTTTACCTATAACGGCTATTTCGATCCGGAGCTTTGTTACGGTTATAAAAGCGGAACCTTCTCCTCGAGTAAAAAGGCAACCACTCATCAATGCTCTGGCGATTGGAGCGGAAACTTCCTGAATTGGGTATCGATGAGCCGTCTCGATATCATTCGGTGGGTTCTTTATGGCGGCACGCGCAGCATCGACACCGCTACCAGCACCGTCCTTGAACGCGCGGAAATTCCCAGCGACCTGCATGCATGGGCGAAGGTCTACTCGGGTGCCGATATCAACAAATACACACCTTTTACGGCGGCTCAAACTTTTTGTAATGTATCCGAAGGCGAAACGGGCACGAAAGGTGGCTGGAGTACTCCGACCCAAGCCATATCTGGCATCAAAAGCACGCCGGTCATTCGTGTGGCTTCCGGCAATTGGTCGGATTGGGCCTCAACGGCCAAGTACCAGTGCCAATGGAACGGTAAGGGCGAGGGTGACAGTGCCAGGCCATCGAAAACCAGTGATGCCGATTACACGGCGCGGGTTACGGTGTGCAAGAACGCCGCCGGGCAACCCAACGAGTCGTACTGCGTCGCAACCGGAACTTCCTTGAAGCCAGAAGGCCTCCTGCAAAAGTACAGCAAGCAAGGAAGTTCCGACGCCAAGCGTTTTGGCCTGGTTACCGGATCCGTAACCAATGCCCGCAAGGGAGGGCAGCTGCGTCGAAACATCGGCAAGCTGGCTTTTAACTCCCCGACCGGCACTGCAACCGGCACTGGCTGTGAGGTTGGTGACGAGTTCAACAGCAAGGACGGAACGTTTTGCTACAAAATGGCGACGGCGACCGAGGGCATAGTTATGACCCTCGACCGGCTGCAGGTTTTCGGCTGGCAAACCAATTCGACTAATGGCCCGAAGAATTACGGAACGTCTGGAAGTACGGCCTGCAATTCACCCGGTGGCAACCCTTGGGGAACGCGCGGTTACGATATTCAGGACAATCCCGCCAAGTGCCCGGATTTTGGTAATCCGCTGGCCGGCATGTATGCGACGGCGTTGCAGTATATCCACGGTGATACCACGCCAACACGTGAGACAAGCGTGCTCCCCACACCGACTTGGGTCGACCCGTATGGAAAAGTGGACGGGGTTTTTCGCAACGAGGAGTGTGCGACCTGTTCCATTGTTCTGATAAGTAGCGGTTTGAATACATTCGACGCGGAGAATGTACCCGCGGTGACCCTGGCGGACGGCACGGCTAAGTTGGATGCTGCCGGCTTGACGGATGCTGTGCAGAGCGCAGAGGGCATCAGCGGGAGCTATATGCTTTCGACCTACTCAGGTCCTACAGGGGCAGGCTTGCCAGCTGCAAATTCGCTTACCGTCGCTGGTAAAAATTACAGTGATGTGGCCGTCTGCCAGCCAGCAACCATCGGCAAACTCTCAGATATTGTGGGTCTCTGCAATGGTGCGCCAGGCCAGCAGGGGAGCTATTTGCTAGCAGGTCTTAGCTATGGCGCGTGGAATGCCGATGGATCCACGGCTATCCGTAAAATGACCGATACCAAGCTCCCCAAATTTCAGGTGAAGACGTACGGCGTATCGCTATCCGACAACCTTCCGTCATTTGATATCAAAGTGACCGATAATAAGTCGATTTCGCTATCGCCCAGCTGCCGTGCTGATGCGCTTAGCGTTGGCAATTTCACCACATGTTATATCGGAAGTGTCCGTATCGGTGCTCAGCCCGCTTACGCTGGGAAGGGGCCGACGGTATACGGATTAACGCCGACCGGAGACTATCCGAACGTCGGAAGTTTCTATTTTGTCTGGGAAGATTCGCAGTACGGTTCGGATCATGACCAGGACGAAGCTAATGTAATTTCCTATTGCGTTGGAAAGAGCTGCAATCTTCCTTCAACGATCGTAAGCGGTGGTGTAGCGATATGCGATCCGGTGGTGATGAACGGAACGATATTGAATAATTCCACGACGATAGGGGGGGCGTGCGACAGTAATGGCAAGCTGAAGTCGCCCTTACCGGACGGCAGTACTGATGTGATTATTCGCAATCAGCTGGTGGGGTATAGTTCGTCCCCTCTTAAAGTGGGCTATCAGATAAGTGGCACGACGAGCGATGGGCTTGTCGAATTCGCTGTCAAGAACAGCGAGGCTAGCAAAGGTACCGATGCCAACAATGGTGCCTCGTTCAATTGTGATTTGCTTGGTAACTCGTCTGGTAACCTCGGTTCTGGTGGTTGCAACAGCAGGCCCCAAGTCAAGCGTTTTTCCGTTGGGACGGGGGACCCGGTATCCACGCTGCAGACGCCGTTGTGGTATGCGACCAAATACAGCGATTTCAAGGGTGATGCGCCTATCTTGCCTGATGGCCGCAGTGATCCAGAAAACTATTTCTACGCTCGCAATGCCGGCCAGCTGAAGACCCAGCTTGATACGGTATTTCAGGACATCAGCTCGTCGGCGGCCGACAACTTCGGCAATGCCACCACGCCTTCGTCGAGCAATGACGTCAAGGGCTATGGCCTGTCTTATCAGGTGCAGTACTACCAGCAACGCAACGACGTAAAGTGGACGGGCAGCCTGCAGGCATTCTGGTCCGACGGCAGTTATCTGCGGGAAGGCACCACCAGTGGCGCCCAGGAGCTGGAGAGTTCCGCCTATTACGTGACAACCGGCAAGAACACCGCAAGCACGTTGACGGATGCGATGACCAGTTATCGCTGCGCCATCCCGCCCGCTGGACGGGATTTCGACCCGACCCAGCATACGGGCGACTGCTCCATGGTCACGGAGTTCAACCCGTTGCGGCCTGCATGGGACGCCGGCAAGTGGCTCAATGCGTATTACGACCCGACGGCAGCCAGTGACAGCGCCGCAGCCAAGGCGATCGCCAACCTGGCCAAACAGCGCACCTACGGAAGCGCCACCGACCTCGCCGGCAACAGCCAGCGCTACATCTTTACTTATCTCACCAGTACGCCGAACGGTGCCACCGCTACCGGCACGGTGACGACCGGTACGCAGACGGATTTCGTGTGGAATGCGGACAGTTGTGATGCGACGACCGGCAAGTACACCCTGTCAGCCACATCGGGTTTCTGTGGCGGCATCGGTACCGATGGCAAGCGCTTTGGCAATTACGGCTTGCTCAACGAGAAGAGTCCCGCGCTCGCCGAGAAGCTGGTCGATTGGGTGCGGGGTGTGGAGTATCCCAGCGATTACCGCAGCCGCACCGGCAAGACCCTGGGCGATCCCAAGCACGTGGATGAGAATGGGGCGGACGCCCCCATACCCGGCACCACGTATACCTACCGACTGGGCGACATCGTGGATTCGTCACCGATGATCGTGGGTACGCCGGCCGAGTCGTACGACCTGTTGTACAGCGACTTCGGCTATGCCGCGTTCCGCGCCAATTACCAGAGCCGCCGCCAGATGGTCTACGTGGGCGCCAATGACGGCATGCTGCATGCCTTCAATGGTGGCTTCTATATCCCCGGCCAGGCTGGCCCCGACCCCGCCAACCCGACAGTACTGCGTCAGCTGACGTCGGACAGCGGTATGAGCACCGGCAACGCCGACGTGAAACTGGGCAACAACTGGCAACTGGGCCAGGAAGTGTGGGCGTTTGTCCCCGACAATCTGGTGCCGCATTTGCGTTGGCTGGCCGACAAGGACTACACGCACGTCTTCTACGTCGACGGTTCGCCAGTAGTGACTGACGCGCAAATCTTCACGACAGCCACCATTACGGGCGAAAGCGCAGCATGCAAGGCCGGTACGGCGGCAGCGGCGGATATCGACAGCAAGGGGCATGTCTGCGGATGGGGCACGGTGATGGCTGTGCCGTTCCGTCTCGGCGGCGGTCCCATCAGCGTGGACACGGTGGGTAACGGCACGGCCGCCGATATCCAGGCGTCCAACTCGGCCTACGTGATCCTCGACGTGACCGATCCGGAACAGCCACCCACCGTGCTCGGCGAGATTGTGACGGGCACCTTCGCTTCGGCGGCGCCGGCGTTCTCGGTACACCGCGAGGCCGACGACAAGCTGCACTTCCTGTTGACCGTAGGTTCCGGGCCGGCAGACAACGGTGGCCCGAATGGCGACAGCGGCGACAAGCCGGTATCGGCCCCATACGACACCAAGCTCAAAGTCTGGGTTTATGACCTGGCCGACATGGTGTCCAGCAAGAGCAGTACGCCGGTGGCGTCGCTGGTGGATACCGGTCCCGCCAACAGTTTCGCGGGGGACATGATTTCCACGGACTTCGACCTGAACTACAGCAGCGAAGGCGTGTATTTCGGCGCAGTCACCAATCCGGACAAGAGCGTGGAGGTCAAGAAAGCGACCTATACCGGTGGGCTGTGGAAGCTCGACATGAACACCGGCGGCACCGCCGATGCGGATGGCAACGCCACGGCAGCCGATACCAGTGACCCGTCGACATTCAAGCTGGTGCAGGTGATTGGCACGGATCAACCGGTCACCATTCGCCCCACGGTGGCGCTGGACCCCACGGGTCGCCCGATGCTGTTCTTCGGTACCGGTCGCTCCTACACCACCAACGACGATGACGGCGGGTCGGCGCAGGGAACGCAGCAGCAGTACATCTACGGTGTTTCCGACAACAGCCTGATCAGCTGGCTGGATGCGGACTGCAAGAAAATGCCCACGACCGATCCGCTGTTTGATACCACCAGCGTGGAAGTCGCCGCCGATGACGCAAGCATCAGCGGTTTGCCCACCGAAGGTTTCGATGATGTAAATACCGTGGATAACCTCGCCGCCAAGTTGACGTCACAAGACGCCACCACGGGTTGCTACAACTATTCCGGCTGGAAGTTGAAGCTGACGGCGGGGAACATCGACAATCAGGTTCCTTCCGAACGTGTCGTCAGCAGCCAGACCTTGTACGCGGGCGATCTGCAGACCACGACTTACCTCCCGGCCAGCAGGCAGAAGAAGCTCGATTCCGGGGAAAGCCAGTGCCGGCCGATCCCCGTACCCGGCAACAGCAACCTTTATGCGATGAACTATCTGACGGGCACGGCCGACCCCGCGCTTGCCGGGTCCTTCGGTACGGATGCCTCGGGCAACGTCAACCGCAAGGTGGGACTTGGCGGCGGCAAGGCGTCGGCGCCCGTGCTGATCGTGAAGGATGGCC
Organism: Rhodanobacter sp. Root480; assembly: GCF_001426645.1. GTDB lineage: Bacteria > Pseudomonadota > Gammaproteobacteria > Xanthomonadales > Rhodanobacteraceae > Rhodanobacter > Rhodanobacter ginsenosidimutans. The sequence continues at coordinate 1,429,411 of NZ_LMEX01000001.1, read as the reverse complement.
AGGTGACGGCGGCGGTCGGCCTGAGTGGCGGCACCAAGCTGCAGGAGCTGGGGTCGGTAGGGGGAGCCAGCAATGGCGAAATTTCATGGCGTGAGCCGATGGACAACCAATGAAGACAAACAAGCATGGAATGGCCGGTTTCAGCCTGATCGAATTGATGATCGTGGTGGTGATCATCTCGATACTGGCGGCGATTGCGATTCCCTCGTATCGGCAGTACGTGCTGCGAGGGCATCGCACGGATGCAACGCGTGCTCTGCAGGATCTGGCATCAAGGCAGGAGAATTATTTCTTCAGCAACAACATGTACACCAACAACCTGTCGTTGCTGGGGGCCACGTCCAGCGTGGCCGGCCAGTACTTTACGGTGAGCGTCAGCATCCCGGCCGGGAGCAGCAGCACCGACTATCTGATCACCGCCACGGCACAGGGCACACAGGTGCAGGATTCGGCCTGCACTGCGTTCACCCTGGCGCGTTCGGGCGAGAAGGGGTCGAGCGGTACCGGTACGGCAGATACCTGCTGGGGCGGGCGTTGAAGATGCGCCGGGCCACGGTACTGGCGGCGTCGCTGCTGCTGATCAGCAGTGCCATGGCGCAGACCTACTACAAATGGACGGATGCCAACGGCGTCACCCATTACGGTGAGCAGAAACCGACAGCGGTCAAGGCGCAAGCCTTGCATCTGCGGGCGGACGGCGCTGGCCCCGCGCCGGCGACCACCGCAGCCGGCCCCGCACCGGCCGATGTGGCGACGGATCTCCAGGCGGCGAAGAGCGATTTCCGCAAGCAGGCTTGCACCACGGCGCGCGACAATCTCCGCCTGCTGTCGGGACGTGCCATGGTGCTGGATACGGGGACCGTGCAAAACCCCGATGACATCACCACGGCAACCAAGCTCTCTACCGAGCAGCGTGAAGCCGCCAAGGCCGATGCACAGAAGCAGGTTCACCAATATTGTGATCGCGGATGATGCCCATGCCAGCCAGTGAGCGTACTCACACGCCCTCGTTACCGAACCGGCGTGCTCTATTGGACCCTGCCAGACAGCATCCTGTCGGGCGGCGGCAGAGGGGCTTCACCCTCATCGAGCTGATGATATCGCTGACCGTGCTTGCCATACTCACCACGATCGCCTATCCCAGCATGCGGGATTTCATGCGACGCAATCGTGCGGTAGCCCAGTCGAACAACATCCGCTCGGATCTCCAGTTTGCGCGCGGGCAGGCGGCTGCCACGCGAAGCTACATAACGGTCTGTCCGCTTTCCGCACCGGGTGGAACCGCCTGCAGTACCGGCAAGAATTACGATGCCGGCTGGCTGGTCTACATCTCGACTGCACCCAATGCCGCCTATGTAGCAGGGGTCGCCGGTAGCTTGCTGCGCACGGAAGCCGCGCCTTCCGGTACGTCGATTCGTGCCAACGTGGCCGGGCCGCTCACTTTCAATTCGCGGGGCGAGCTGCTGGTTTCCAGCGTGCCGTCGAGCACGCCTGTGACCTTCAATGTCTGCGCCAAGGTCGCTGACGCCGATGAAGTGGGTAGCAGTACCTCAGCCGTCCCTGGTGTCCAGCTGAGCGCCAGTGGTTCAGGTCGAGTGGCGTCGAGCAAGCTTGGTGCGGGTGCAAGCTGCGAATCGCCGACCACCTGATTCCTTCCACGAGCCGACTTCAGTCGCTTCTCTCCCCGAGGTTTCAATAGGAGCGCGCGACTGAAGTCGTCAGCTTTCTTGAGCGGCCATTCGTGCTATCGAGCCTGGTTTTCTCCCAGCCGCTCAGCCAGCCCCGAGTACCGCCGGGTCTGTTGCCGGGTCGCCAGCTCGATGATCTCCTCGCTGCCGGCCAGGGTGAACCAGCGGCGGGCGCGGGTGATGCCGGTGTAGAGCAGTTCGCGGGTGAGCAGGGGGCCGGGGTCGGGTGGCAGGGCCAGCAGGGTGTGTTCGAATTCCGAGCCTTGCGATTTGTGCACTGTCATCGCGTAGGCAGTGGCGACATCGTTGAGGCGTGAGGGCAGGATGCGGCGTACGTGTGTGCTGCCTCTTGCGCCTGGCGTCGTGCTGGCGGGGAATGCCACGGCCAGTCGCGCGCCGCCTTCGCCATCGGGGAAGCGCAAGCAGATGCCGACGTCGCCATTGGACAGGCCCAGGCTGTAGTCATTGCGCGTGACCATGACGGGGCGGCCTTCGTACCAGCCTTCGTTTGCATGGCCCGGGCCGACGCCCGCTAAGCGGCTTTCGATCAGGCTACGCGCTTGCAGTGCTTCGGCGATCTGGCGGTTCAGCCCTTCCACGCCGTACGGTCCGCGGCGCAAGGCGCACAGCAGCTGAAAGCGGTTGAACGCGTGCAGCGTGTCGAGTGCCCACGCATCGTGGGCGTCGTTGCCTGCGTCATCGGTGGGGCGTTGGCGCTGCAGTTGTTCAAGGTAGTGGCGATGTCCGCATGCGTTGGCGTCGCTGCTGTCGCCCTGTGCGTGCGAACGTCCATCTATCGCCAGGTCGACCAGGTGTGAGGGTGTCGCCGATGGCTCCCATATCACGTCGGTCGTGGCGGTCGTCAGCAATGCGTGCACGGCGGATGCATCGCCCATGTTCACGGCAGCGGCGAGTCTGCCGATGCCGCTGCCGGCATCGAAGCGGTGGCTATGCCGCAGCATGGCCACTTGCTGGTCGAGCGCGTTGGCGTCGGCGGTCACGAACGGCGAGACATCTTCGCCGGTGGTGGCCTTCAGCCATTGTGCGGTGGCGTCATCGTAGTGACCGCCCTGCGCGCGGCGGCACAGGTCGCCCAGTACGGCGCCGGCTTCCACCGAGGATAGCTGATCCTTGTCGCCCAGCAGGATCAGCCGTGCGCTGGCAGGTAGCGCGGACAGCACTGCGGACATCATCTCCAGATCGATCATCGACGCTTCGTCGATCACCAGCACGTCCAGGTGCAATGGATTGGCGCGGTCGTGGCGAAAGCGGCGGGTGTCCGGGCGTGAGCCGAGCAGGCGGTGCAGCGTGTCGACCTGGGTGGGAATGGCGGTACGGGCATCTGTATCGACGTCCAGTGTGGTCAGTTGCGCGATGATCGAAGCGGTCAGGCGTTCGGCGGCTTTGCCGGTGGGCGCCGCCAGTCGGATGCGCAGCGGCCGCGCGTGCTCGCGCAGATGCAGGGTCTGCAGCAACCCCAACAGCCGCACGACGGTAGTGGTTTTGCCGGTGCCCGGTCCACCGGTGATGACGCTGAAGGCGGATCGCGCCGCCAGTGCGCAGGCGATTTTCTGCCAGTGGAGGGGCGCCGTGTCGTGCACCGCTTCGACTGGGTTCTTTCCGTTTGATGGAAACAACCGTTGAAGTTCGTCGGCCAGCTGCAGCGGCAGCTCGTGGGGCCGCGTCAGGCGTTCGCGAATGGCCGCAGCCACGTGGCATTCGTGGTTCCAGTAGCGACGCAGGTACAACCGGCTGCCGTCGCGCACCAGCGGCGCGGCGGTGGGCTGGCCCTTGGCGTCGGCAATCAACGGGGAACGCCATGTGCCGACGTCCTCCTGCACGCGGTGCAGCAAGGTGCGCCAGGGGAAGGGCCATTGCTGCTCGTCGGCCATGGCGTCCAGTGCGTCGATATCCAGGCACAGATGGCCATCGGCCAGCTGACGGCTGAGCAGGGCGCCCAGCCACAACAACGGTGCCGGTGCGGCGTTGTCGCGCTCGGCTAGGAAACGCGCCAGCGCCACGTCCAGTGGTCGCAGCCGATGCTGTGCGATATCCGATTCGAACATCGCGGCGAGCGACTCAGTGGGCATCGTGTGCGTCTCCCGCGGCGAACAGGCGGTCCATCGCGTCCACCAGCGCAAACGGCAGACGTTCGCTGTGCACGCCATGGCCGGTGCCATCGATGCCGCGCAAATACAGGTAGAGCACGCCGCCGACATGCTGCGCGTAATCGTAGCCAGGCAGGCGCGCGCGCAATTGCCGATGCAGGGCCAGCGTGTAGATCGCGTACTGCAGGTCGTAACGGCTGTGCAGCACCGAATCGCGCATGGCATCGATGGTGTAGGCCGCCGCGTCGGCGCCCAGCCAGTTCGATTTGTAATCGACGATGTAATAGCGGCCGCCGTGTTCGACCACCAGATCGATGAAGCCCTTCAGCATGCCGTTGAGGCGGTCGGGCAGCAGTGGCGCGCGGGGCCGCGCGTCCAGCGTGTGCGCGGTGACCAGCTGATCCAGCGCGCTGGCATCCACGCGATGGGCCTCGAACCAGAACTCCAGTTCGGCGCGGTAAGCGTGGTCGCCCAGCGCGGCCAGCGGCACGCTTTCACCCGTGGGCAAGGGCAGCGGCGTATTCAGAAACTGCGGTAGCCACGCCGCCAGCATGTCGCTCCATCGTTGCAAATCGCGGCGGCAACGGTGATCGATCAGCGCGCTCTGCGTGGCTGGTGCAGTGGCGCTGTATGCAAAGCCTTCATCGGCCGCCGTTTCAAGCAGGTCGTGCAGGAAGGTGCCGGGTTGGGCGCCACGAGGGAAGTTGTGGATGGTTGGTGTTTCGACGTTGCCCATCGGCGGGGGCGACGCAGGAGATTCGTTCAGCGCTTCGGTCAGCTTGTCCTGCTGTGCCGTTTCCGGCGCCGGGTGACGCGGCGCCGCCTCCACCGAGGCGACTTTCAACGCGCTGTAACTGGCGATCCACCACGGTTCGGCCGGTTGTCCGTGGAAAGTGCGCGCGGGCTGGATGGCTGGTGTCTCGGCGGTGGGCTGGTGGCGCCTTGTTTCCGCTGGTTCTTCCAGCTTGCTGACATGGACGTATGGATGGCCATTTGAAAGCTGTTCGATCCGCGCCGAAAGCGCTTCCGCCTCGATGCTTTCGCCGCCGGCCAAGACATGGCCGAACGCGGATTTGTGCAGGCCGGAGGTTTTCTTCTGGCCATCCTTGAGATTGCCGATGCCCAGCCAGCAGCTGTGGCGCGCGCGGGTGAGCGCCACGTAGAAAAGCCGCAGATCCTCCTGCAACCGTTCGCGTTCGGCGGCAGCGAGTGCAGCGCCGGTCGGTTGAAGATCCAGCGCGGGTTGGTTGGCGTCGTCGTGCCAGACGAAGCTGTCGGTGAGTTTTGTCTCGCGCAGGCCGCAGACGAAAGGCAGCATTACCACGGGGTATTCCAGCCCCTTGGACTTGTGGATGGTGACGATCTTGATCAGCCCGGCCTCGCTTTCCAGCCGCACGATTTTCTCGTCGGCGGTTTCCATCGCGCTGCCGGCATCGGCGATCTGGGTGGTCAGGTGGCGGATCAGCGCATGTTCGCCATCCAGCGCGGTGGCGGCTTGCTGCAGCAGTTCGGCCAGATGCAGCAGGTTGGTCAGCGCGCGCTCGCCATCGGCGCGGGCCAGCAGTGCCGCGGGCAGGCGGAACGCATGCAGCAGGTCGTGCATCATCGCCAGCACGCCATGGCGCAGCCAGGTGTCGTGCAACTGGCGGAAGCGGTCGCCGCAGCTTTCCCAGTACATCTCGTCCTGATTCAGGCGATCCAGCTCGGCATAACCCTGGCCCAGCGTGTCGCTGGCCAACGCCGCGCGCATGGCGCGGTCGGAGCCGGGCTCGGCGCAGGCGTGCAGCCACAACAGCAGGTCGTGGGCCTCGGGCGAGGCGTACACCGAATCGCGGTCGGACAGATAGACGCTGGCCAACCCGCGCGATTGCAGCGCATCGCGCATGAGCTTCGCTTCGCTACCGGTGCGCACCAGGATGGCGATATCGCCGGTGGACAATGGCTTGAAGCCGCCCTGCGCATCGGCGAAACCGCATTCACCGCGCTGCGCCGCATCCAGCCATTGCACCAGCGTGGCGGCGGCGTGTGCGGCCATCATCTTCTGGTAGGCGTCCTTGCTCATCGGCGTTGGGTCGGCGGCCACGGCGAGTTGCAGCGCGGGCATGGGCAGGTCGTGCAGCAGCAGGCGCTCCGCGCGCCCTTGCGCGGTTACCGGCAGGAAGGGCAGGCCGTGCTGATCCTTGCCGAACAGGAAGGCACCCTGTGCGTGTTCCTCGGCGAAACCGAACACGCGGTTCACTGCTTTGACCATGTCCTCGGTGGAGCGGTAGTTGGTGGTGAGCGTCCAGGTCGGCTGGCGGGCGCTGTTGCGCGCCAGCAGGTAGGTGTGGATATCGGCGCCGCGGAAGCTGTAGATCGCCTGCTTGGGGTCGCCGATCAGCAGCAGTCCGGTGTCGGCGCGCTGCGCGTAAATCTGCCGGAAAATGCGCCATTGCTGCGGGTCGGTGTCCTGGAACTCGTCGATCAGCGCCACCGGGTATTGCGCGGCGATCGTGTTCGCCAGTTGCTCGCCGTTGCCGTCATGCAGCGCCCGGTCCAGACGCTTGAGCATGTCGTCGAAACCCAGTTGCGCGCGCTGCTGCTTGGCCGTTTCCATCTGCGCCGCGATCCATGGCACGGCGTGGGCCAAGATCAGCGGTTTGAGTGCCTTGCCGATGGGCCGGGCTTCCAGCAGTTGCTCAATGGCGGCGAAGGCGGGGTGCCGCGGTGTCTCGTGGTTCTTGTTGGTGGCGGCCAGCAGTTTGTTTTGCGTGTAGCGCGCCAGCGTCTTGTCGTCGATGGCGGCGTTGTCGCTGGCCCAGTGGCGCAATTCGTCCATGTCCAGGGGGAATTGCGCCGCCTTGTAGGTGGCAGCGCTGAGCGCCTTGGCCTCGATCGCGGCTTTCAGTTTGGCCTCGATGGTGTCGGCGGCGTCGCGCCAGAGCTGGCGCGCGATGTTGTCTGCTTCATGCAGCGGAGCCAGTTGTGCCTGCATGGCTATGGCGAGGCTGTCGATGACCGGCAGGGTTTGGCCGTCCAGACGAAGATTCTCCAGCGGCTGGCGCAACAGCGGTACGACGCTGGATTGCAGGTCGCCGGGTGCTTTCCACAGCGCGGTGACCTGCTCGGCATCGCGGCGGTCGAGCGCGAAAAAGTTCTGGCGCCAGTAGTCGCGCACGGCCTCGACAAGCAGTTCGGTTTCGTCGCCGGTGGCGTTCTGCACGAACGCGTGGCCGCTGTCGAACGCATGCTGGCTCAACATGCGTTGGCACCAGCCGTGGATGGTGTGGACGGCGGCCTCGTCCATCCATTGCGCGGCAAGTTCCAGCTGGCGGGCGGCGCGGGCGCGATCGTCGGCCTCCGGATACTCGGCGACCAGTTTGGTCAGGAAATCGTCGGCAAGGCCCTGGCCGCGGAACGCGGCGGCGGCTTCGCCCAGGCGTGCACGGATGCGCTCGCGCAGTTCGGCGGTGGCGGCCTTGGTGAAGGTGACCACCAGGATTTGCGGCGGCAGCAACGGCGTTGCGGTGTCGCCATGCCCGAGCACCAGGCGCAGATACAGCGCGGCGATCGTCCATGTCTTGCCCGTACCTGCGCTGGCCTCGATCAGGCGTACGCCGTGCAGTGGCAGGTGCAGGGGGGCGAGGGATTCGATCCGCGTCATGCGTCGCTCCCGCTGGTGGCATCAACCACGGCCTGATACAGCGGCAACCAGCGCTCGAAGCCACCCGCCTGCAATGCCTCGAAGCTGGGCCAGGCACGCGCCAGATAGGCGTCCTCGCCCGCTTCGCCGGGGATGTGGGCGAAGCTGTTGCCTTCGTAACAGGCCTTGGCCGCCGTGACCGGGTTTTTCGGTGATTGCAACCACGCGAACGCGGTTTTGCGGGCGATGGGCAGCGGCGATTGCATGCCTTCATGCAGGGCGGCGAGCAGGGCATCCAGTTGGGCAGCCGCGTCTTCGGGCGGCAACGCATCCAGCCGCGCCTGCGCATCGGCGCCGATCAGTCGGGTCTGCATGTGCAGGCCGTTCGCATTGGCCAGCAAATGGATCACCCACGCAGACAACAACTTTTCGTGGCGCAGTTTGCCGTTCTTGTCCGCCAAGGCGCCGTTGACCAGTTCCAGGCGGCCGTACTGTTCTGCGTCGTTGCGGCGCAGATCGGTGAGCCAGTCTTCGACCTGCAATCCCGCGCCGGCGTAATGCAGCTCGTGCTTGTCGTCGGTGAGTGGCCACTGCGCGCATGCCTCGCGCCATTCGCCGGCCAGCGCCTTGACCTGTTCGGCGATGTCCGCCTGCAACGCGGCACCGAATCCACCGGGCGGCAGGCGGCCTTCATCGTGCAGGCGCGCGGCCGCCGCGACGATGGCATGGTCGACGTCGTCGACGGCCGGGTCGATCGCGGCGTGCAGCACGGCCTGGGTGGCGCTGTAGCGCTGCAACCCATCGAGCGCGAACGGTTCGTCATCGCTGACGTCGTCGTTGTTTTCCGCGAAGAACACGTTCAAACGTTGATTGAAAAAATACGCCACAGGCTTGTGCAGGAAGCGTTGCAACGCGCCGATGCCCAACGCCACATCCGGTTGCCACGGCGCCAGCGTCGATGCCGGCAATGCGGCGGGAGCGGGCTGATGCGCCTGCTGCCACTCCCGCGCGTAGGTGAATACCCGCGCATCCTCGCCGGCGCCGAAATAGCAGCGGCTGAAGTGCTGCAGCGGATAGGTCGTGGTGAGCGCGGCGAGCAAGTTCTTGCCCGCGCCGGCGTCGGTGGGCGTATCACCGTTGCGGTACCAGCCGGCGGCCAGGTAGTCGCGCAATTGCCCCACCAGTACGGAGGGAGGCAGCGCGCTGTTGTCCCGCGCGCTGCGGCCGACCCAGCTCACGTACAAGGTTTCGCGGGCGGACAGCAGGGCTTCGAGGAACAGGTAGCGATCATCCTCGCGGCGCGAACGGTCGCCCGGACGGCTGTGGCCCGGTTGCGCCATCAGGTCGAAATCCAGCGGTGTCTGCTGGCGCGGGTAAGCGCCGTCATCCATACCCAGCAGGCACACCACGCGAAAGGGAATCGCGCGCATCGGCATCAGCGTGCCGAAGCTCACCGCGCCGCCCATGAAGCGCTGCGACAGCCGGCTCTCGTCGATGGCCTGCAGCCAGTGTTCGCGCACGATGGCCAGCGGAATGGGCTCGGCGAAATCCGCCTCGCGGCAGGCTTGCTGCCACTCGTCCAGAGCCTCGTCCAGGCGGTTCAGGCGCAGTGCGTCCTCGGCGTCGCTGCGGTCGAAGAAATCCGCCAGCAGCCCGTGCAGGCGGTCACTCCACACATCGGGCGTGGCGGGCAATCGCAATTGCTGCCAGTGGTGTTCCAGTTGATCCAGCAGCAGGCTCAGCGGCCCCAGCAGTGCAGCGTCCAGCCCGCCGACATCGGCGTACGGCGCGATGCCATCCAGCGATTCGCCATCGCCTACCGCGTAGCCAAGCAGCATGCGACGCAGGCCGAAGCGCCAGCTGTTCTGTTCCAGCGCGGGCAGGTTGAGGCTGCCTTTTTGCGCGCCATCCAGACCCCAGCGGATGCCGGCGTCCTCGATCCAGCGCCGCAGCGTGGGTAGTCCGGCTTCGGTAAAACCGAACCGCTCGCGCAGGGCCGGGACATCCAGCAGATCGAAAATTTCGCTGGCTGCGAAGCGTGATTCCGGCAAGGCCAGCAAGTGCTCCAGCGCCACGATCAACGGCACGCTGCCGCGCGCGGACTGGTCGGCCACACTGCAGGGCAGGTAGCGCGGATCGCTGGCCGGCAACCGTCCGAACACGGCCTGCACGTGCGGCGCATAGGTCTGGATGTCGGGCACCATCACGATCACGTCGCGTGGCGCCAGCGGCGTGCCCGCAGCGGCGGCGCGTTCGAACATCGCCAGCAACTGGTCGTGCAGGATTTCCACCTCGCGCTGCGGGCTGTGCGCCACATGGAATCGCAACGATGCGTCGTCGGCCCGCCAGGGTTTGCGCAATGACGGGTCGGCGGGCAGCGGTTCCAGATCCAGGATGGCTTGCTGAACCTGTTGCAGCAGGCCGTGGCCTTCCACGTCGTGGAACAGGTCGATGCCGCGGTCGATCGCGGCGAATTGCTGGCGGTAGCGGTCGGGCTGGTCGCAGCCATCCAGCAGGCGGATGTAATCGCGCCCCTGCTTGCCCCACGCCGCCAGCAGCGGATGGGCGTGCAGGTGCAGATCCTCGTAGCGCGGAACGGCGGGCGCGCCAGGTTTGCCGGCCTGTCGCCGCTGGCTGGCCTTGAGCAGTTCGCGCTCCTCGATGATGTCGGCCCAGTAATGGCGGCAGGGATTGGCGACCACCAGCAGCACCTGGGAAAAGCGCGCCAGCGCGGTGAGCGCCTCCAGCGTCTGCTGCGGCAGCGACGACATGCCGAACACCACGATGCGCCGGGGCAGCCCCGCTGGCCGTGCATCCAGTGTCGGTACGCGCTCGACGAACGCCTTGTGCACGGCGGCGCGATGGCTGCGCACCGACGCCGCGCCCACATCATCGAGCAGCAACCGCCACAGTCGCGGCTGCCAGCGCTGGTTCGGCGCCAGTGGCGTGAGGCGGTCACGCAGGGGATCGTGCAGGTCGTCGCGCCCGTGTTCCCAGTCGTCCAGCCAGTCGGCGCGGTAGACCTGGTATTGGTCGAACAGGTCGGCCACGCGCGCGGCCAACTGGTAGCGCTTCTGCCAGTCCGGGTCATCGCCCAGGAAATCGCGCATGGGCGCGAAGTCGTTGTCGTCCAGATGCTGCGGGATCAGCCGCAACAGCCGCCAGGCGAGCCGCGTCTTGTCGAACGGCGAGGTGGCCGGCACTGCATCGCGGCCCAGCACGGCGCGGTAGGCGGTCCACAGGAAACGCCCCGGCAGTTGCACGTCGATCGCCGCGCTGATGCCCAGCCCGCCGGCGTCCGGCGCGCGGGCCAGGGCCAGTTTCAGCCACTGCGCGATGCCGTTGCTCTGCACCAGCATCAGCTCGTTTTCCAGCGGCCGCAACGGCGCGCGGCCCAGCCAGGCGGCAAGCAGGTCGCGCAGATCCTCCAGCCGGTTGCCGTGCAGCACCATCAGGCCGGGTTCGATCGGTAGGGCAGTGGATCGCGCAGCTGAACTCACGGAAGGCAGCACTCCTGTGTGATCGGGGATTGTCGCCCAGATGGGTCGCGCCGTCTGCGACAGTTACCATGCAGCTTTGCCCGGGCCAGCGCATGCCGAAGACTTACGACCGCAACTATTTCGACAAGTGGTATCGCGATCCGCGTCACGCGATCGGTTCGCCCGCCGAGTTGCGGCGCAAGGTGGCGATGGTGGTGGCCCAGGCCGAGTACTACCTGGCGCGACCGATCCGCAACGTGCTCGACGTGGGATGCGGCGAGGCCGTGTGGCGCGCGCCGCTGCGCGCCTTGCGACCGGGCATCGATTACCGCGGGCTGGATGCCAGCGAGTATGTCGCCGCACGTTACGGCCGCAGCCGCAATGTGGGGTTGGCCAGCTTCGGCCAGCTGGAATACCTGCGTTTCGACCAGCGCTTCGACCTGATCGTATGCACCGACGTGCTGCATTACCTGAAGCCCGCCGAGATCCGCGCCGGCCTGGGCGGCATCGTGGAGATGCTGGAGGGGATCGCCTTCCTGGAAGTGTTCACCAGCCGCGATGACGTGATTGGCGACCGCCAGGGTTTCATCTCCCGCGCGCCGGCGTGGTATCTGCGCGAGTTCGGCGCCGCCGGGTTGTTGTCGTGCGGCTCGCATTGCTACCTGGGGCCGCGGCTGGAGCGGCATATTGCGGCATTGGAGCGGGCGCAATTGCCGGTGGTGTAACAGCCTTGGCGATGTCCCCTGTGGGAGCGGCTTCAGCCGCGATGCTCTTCGTTCCATTGAGCAAAAGCATCGCGGCTGAAGCCGCTCCCACAGGAGCATCGCCAACGACAAAAGGCCGCCTTGCGGCGGCCTTTTGTCTTTACCCGGCTGCGACAGCTCAGCTGCGCGAGGCGCGCTTGCGGTCGTTCTCGGTGAGGTGCTTCTTGCGCAGGCGGATCTCTTTCGGGGTGATCTCGACCAGCTCGTCGTCGTCGATGAAGTCCAGCGCCTGTTCCAGCGAGAACTTGATCGCCGGGGTCAGCTGAATCGCATCGTCCTTGCCGGAGGCACGCATGTTGGTCAGCGGCTTGGGCTTGATCACGTTGACGGTGAGGTCGTTGTCCTTGGCGTGAATGCCGACCAGCTGGCCTTCGTACACGTTGTCGCCTTCGGCCGCGAACAGCTTGCCGCGGTCCTGCAGCGGCCCGAGCGAGTAGGCCGGGGTGGTGCCGCCGGCATTGGCGATCATCACGCCGTTGAGGCGCTTGGCGATCTGGCCGTCTTCCTTCGGACCGTAATGGTCGAACACGTGGAACAGCAGGCCCGAACCCTGGGTCAGGGTCTTGAACTGGTTCTGGAAGCCGATCAGGCCACGCGCCGGGATTTCGTAATCCAGCCGCACGCGGCCCTTGCCGTCGGATTCCATGTTCTTCAGCTGGCCCTTGCGCATGCCCAGCTTTTCCATCACGGCGCCCTGGTGGACTTCCTCCACGTCGACCACCAGCTGCTCGATCGGCTCCATCTTCTTGCCGTCGATCTCCTTGATGATCACTTCCGGGCGCGACACGGCCAGCTCGTAGCCTTCGCGGCGCATGTTTTCGATCAGCACCGACAGGTGCAGCTCGCCGCGGCCGGAGACCAGGAACTTGTCGGCGTCCGAACCCTGCTCGACCTTCAGCGCCACGTTGTGCACCTGCTCGCGGTCCAGGCGGTCCTTCAACTGGCGGCTGGTGAGGAACTTGCCGCCGCTGAGGTCCTTGTTGCCGGCGAACGGCGAGTTGTTGACCTGGAAGGTCATGCTGATGGTCGGCTCGTCCACGGTCAGCGCGGGCAGGGCCTCGGGGGCCTCCAGCGCGCACACGGTGTCGGAAATGGTCAGCTCGGAAATGCCCGAGATGGCCACGATGTCGCCGGCCTCGGCGGTTTCCTGCTCGATCCGCTCCAGGCCCAGGAAGCCCAGCACCTGCAGCACCTTGCCCTGGCGCTTCTTGCCATGGCGGTCGATCACGGCCACCGGCATGTTCTTCTTCAACGTGCCGCGCTGGATGCGGCCGATGCCGATCACGCCCACGAAATTGTTGTAGTCCAGCTGGCTGATGCGCATCTGGAACGGGCCGTCCGGGTCCACGTCCGGCTTGCTCACGTGCTGCATGATCGCTTCGTACAGCGGGGTCATGTCGCCTTCGCGGACGTCGTCATTGAGGCCGGCGTAGCCGTTCAGCGCCGAGGCGTAGACGATCGGGAAATCCATCTGCTCCGGCGTGGCGCCGAGGCGGTCGAACAAATCCCATACCTGCTCGACGACCCATTCCGGACGCGCGCCCGGGCGGTCGACCTTGTTGATCACCACGATCGGCTTGAAGCCCATCGCGAACGCCTTCTGCGTCACGAAGCGGGTCTGCGGCATCGGGCCGTCCATCGCGTCGACCAGGATCAGCACCGAGTCGACCATCGACAGCACGCGCTCCACCTCGCCGCCGAAGTCGGCGTGTCCCGGGGTGTCGACGATGTTGATGCGGTTGCCCTGCCAGGTGATGGCGGTGTTCTTGGCCAGGATCGTGATGCCACGCTCCTTTTCCTGGTCGTTCGAGTCCATTACGCGCTCGGCCAGCACGGTGCGCTCATTGAGCGTGCCGGACTGCTTGAGCAGGCAATCGACGAGGGTGGTCTTGCCGTGATCGACGTGGGCGACGATGGCGATATTGCGCAGGTTTTCGATAGACATGGGATCGACTCGGGCGGCGCACAGGCCGTCACGCAGGTTTTTGAAGGACGAATTAACCGATTATACGGAGTTGTGCGCCAACTTGCCCGTGATTTCGTTCAGGCGGGGAGCGGTGGCGGAACCCGGCCCGTTCAGGAGCCGCCGTCGGATGGCTGCGGGGCGCCATCACACCGTGGACGTTCGGTGCTTTCTCTTGCCGCGGGACTGCGCGAGTATCGAAGGTCAATGCAGGTGGCGACCGTTGGCGCGCAGCCCATGAGAGTGGGCGCGCGGAGCCAGGCGCGCAAGGGGTGAAACCGGACGGTGCAAACACACACGTAGCAGACGGCGGCAGGCACAGGCTGATCGGGATTGTCGACCCACCAACGCCGACCACAGGACGGCGACAAAACGAGAATTTGGCATCGCTCGCGATGTTGAAGCACGCCGGCAACGGGATCCCTGTCTCCTGCCGGCTCAACGAGGCTGCAGCCCTGCAGCATTCCACTTGCATCTCAAGGAGAACGACATGAATACGCACTTCGAACGTACCGGCCCGCTGACCGAGCTGCGCAGTTACCCGCAATGGGCCCAGGATATGGTGGCGGACTGCGAGAGCACCAAACAGAGCGTGCTTGACCACGAACTGTGGGCGATGATGCGCGACGCCACGCTGGACCAGGCTTCCACGACCAACTTCATGGTTGGCGTCTGGCCCTTCATCGAACGCTTTCCCAGCTACATGGCGCTCAACTTGCTCAAGACCCGCTATGGCCGCAGCGAGGGGGACAACCTGGCGAGGCGCTGGCTCGTGCGCAATATCCGCGTCGAACAGAACCACGGCGAGTACTGGCTCAACTGGGCCGAAGGCGAGGGGGTTCCGCGCGAGGAAGTGTTGAATGCCCGGCCACCCCACGGTACCCAGACGCTGGCCAACTGGTGCGAGGAAATAAGCGCGAGCGGCACGTTGGCGGCCGGCATGATCGCCACGAACTACGCCATCGAGGGTGTCACCGGGGAGTGGTCGCAACCCATCTACGAAAGCGCGATCTACGGCGAGAGCTTCCCCGAGAAAACCAGGATACGCAGCCTGCGCTGGTTGCAATTGCACGCCGCGTACGACGATGTGCACCCATGGGAGGCGCTGGAAATCGTCTGTACCCTGGTGGGTACATCGCCGACTGCCGCCGAGGTGAAACACCTGGGCGAATGCGTTCGTCGCAGTTACACCAGCATGCGCATCATTGGTGATCTTTGCCTCGCGGATCGCCGTAGTCCACGGAGGGTGGTGGAAGCTGTCGCCTGATCGGAGGCGTCCAGTATCATCGCGGTCATTCCACTGATGGGCTTGGCGTGAGATAACGTAGGCATGCACGAGCCCTCACCACGGTTGCAGAGACCCCTGTCACGACGTTTACTGCCGTTGGCTTATGCGCTGATGGTGCTTGTCGGCGTGATTCTTCTGCTGACGTGGTTCGCGTTGCAGATTCAGGTCACTCTCGCTGGTTTTCTGAACAGCGAGAGTGTCTGGTCCAAGGCCCAGAAGCAGGCGGTCATCTCCCTTGACGCCTACGCGATCAGTGGCAACAGCGCGGACATGGCCACGTTCCGGCGCAACTACACCATCCTCGATTCCGATCGCCAGGCGCGGGACGAAATAGCCTCGGGCTCGTTCGACCGTGCCGTGGTCTCGCAGGCTTTCGTACGCGGCAATGTCATGCCCTCCGCCAAGTCGGGCATGATTTTCATGCTTCAGCATTTTCACCGTGCGCCTCACATGTACGAGGCTTTGCGCGAATGGCGGGCCACCGATACAGCGATTGCCGAGCTCGGCGCGATCGCCCGCGAGATCCAGCAGTATCGGCTTGAAGGTGGTTCGGATCCGAACGAGATCCGCCGCCAGATCCAGCGCATCAACGCGCTGAACGACGTGATCGAGCCCCGTGCGAACCAGTTTTCGGTAGAGATAGCAGAGGGTGCTGTCTGGCTTGGGCGCGTTCTGTTCAGCGGCGTACTGGCGGCGGCGACCATCGCCGTGCTGTTGTGGATACTCATGGCCCGGCGCACGCTGGCCAGCATTCGTGGTACCGAGGAGCGTTACCGGTTGCTGTTCGACAGCGCTTCGGACGCGATCGTGATGGTGGATGAAGCCAGCGGGCGCATCCTGGACGCCAACCGGGCTGCATCGGAATGGACCGGGCGGCGTGCCGGGGAGTTGATCGGCGACCGCTTCGTGCACCTGTTCACCCAGACGGTGTCCCAACTGGAAGGCCGCGCCGCCATCAATGGCTTGCTGGGCGCCGATGGCACCAAGCTCCCGGTGGAAACGCAGTGCAGCCTGGTCAATTGGGGCGACCGGCGTGTGCGCCAGGCGATCATCCGCGACATTTCCGAGCGGGTGGCGATGGAGCGGGAGCGGCGCATCGCCGCCGAGGCGCTGGCCAGCATCGCCGAGGGCGTGATCATTGCCGACCCGCAGCGCCGGATCATTTCCGTCAACGACGCGCACGAGCAGCTCACCGGTTTCGATGCCGATGCCGTGCGCGACAAGCGCCTCGACGCCACGCGCCGCCTGCCCGACGGCCACAGCCTGCCGCAGTCGATATGGGATGACATCGCCGCCGGCCGGAACTGGCTGGGCGAGGTGCAGAGCGTCCGTCGCGACGGCACCAGCTACCCCGAGCAGCTCAGCATCAGCGCCATTCGCGATACCGAACACCAGGTGCTCTATTACGTGGCGGTGTTCACCAATATCTCCGCGACCAAGCAGCAGCAGCAGCGCCTGGAACACCTGGCCCGGCACGATCCGCTCACCGGCCTGGTCAACCGGGCGGAGTTCGAGCGGTATTGCACCGACGCCATTGCCATCGCCGAGCGCGAGCGGTTGGCCACCGTGGTGCTGTTCATCGATCTGGACGCGTTCAAGATCGTCAACGACAGCTACAGCCATGCGATTGGCGACCGGCTGCTGGTGAAAGTGGCCGAGCGCATCCGCCGCCAGTTGTCCGAGGGCGATGTGGCCGGGCGCATTGGCGGCGACGAATTCACTGTGCTGATCCATCACCTCAACCTGCGCGAGGACGCGCGCGTGATGGCCGAGCGGCTGCTGGCGGTGTTGTCCGAACCGCTGCTGGTGGACGACTACGAGATCGTGCTGAGCGCCAGCATCGGTATCGCCGGCTACCCGCTGGACGGGCTCGACGCGGCGACCCTGGTCGCCAACGCCGACGCGGCGATGTACGCCGCCAAGACCGAAGAACGCAACACGCTGCGCTTCTACACGCCGATGATGCACGCCAGCACCAGCCGCCGCCTGCTGCTGGCCACCGAGCTGCGCCAGGCGTTGGCTCGCGAGGAGTTCCGGCTGGTTTACCAGCCCAGCATCGAGATGCGCACGGGCCGCATCGTGGCGGTCGAGGCGCTGGTGCGCTGGCAACATCCCGACCGGGGCGAGGTGTTGCCCAGCGAGTTCATCCCCGTGGCCGAAAGCCTGGGCCTGATCCGCCGCATCGACGAATGGGTGATGCAGACCGCCTGCGCCCAGATCGAGGCGTGGGACCTGGCCGGCATGCCGCCGGTGCGCGTGGCGGTAAACGTATCGGCGCGCGGGTTTGGTCACGCGGCCTTCGTCGATGGCGTGAGCCGCGCGATGCAGCAGCGGCGGGTGCCGCCCGGGCGGCTGATGCTGGAGATCACCGAAAGCGCCATGTTGCGGATGGGCGACGACACCGAGCGCACCATGCGTGCGTTGCATGCGCTGGGGCTGGAAGTGGCGGTCGACGATTTCGGCACCGGCTATTCCTCCATGGCCTATCTGAAGTTGCCGGCGGTGGCGTATCTGAAGATCGACCGCTCGTTCGTGTCCGGCCTGCCGGAAAGTACCGACGACGTGGCGATCATCGAAGCCATGCTGGCCATGTCGCGCAGCCTGGGGCTGAAGACCATCGCCGAGGGCATCGAGACCGAGGCGCAACACGAGTTCCTGATGCGCGCCGGCTGCAATGAGGGGCAGGGCTATCTGTATTCGTACGCGCTGACGGCCAGCGCCATCGAAAAGCTGATGTCGCCGCGCTCGTTTCACGTGCCGACCAAGCTGCGGCTGGTGCCGCCGAAGCGTGGCCTGTAGCCACCGACCGGGTGGCGCCTGATACATGTCATGGCGGGTCGCGCAAGTACGCGCGACACTCCGCCCATGTCCAGTGACCCGCAACCCACCCACGTCCCCGACGGCACCAAGTTCACCAGCCCGCAGGGCACCCGTGCGATCAAGGGCGGCATCCGCCCCAACGCAGGCAGTGCCACGCCCGACATCGGGCACAAACCGCCGTGGCTGCGCATAAAACTGCCCAGCGGCGCCCGCTACGAGGAAGTGCATGAGATCGTGCGCAGCCACAACCTGCACACCGTCTGCGCCGAGTCGAAATGCCCCAACATCGCCGAATGCTGGGGCCGCGGCACCGCTACGCTGATGCTGATGGGCTCGGTGTGCACGCGGGCCTGCCGCTTCTGCTCGGTCAGCACCGGCAACCCCAACGGCTGGCTCGATCCGCTGGAGCCGATGCAGGTGGCCGACGCGGTGGCCTTGATGGGGCTCAACTACGTGGTGCTGACCTCGGTGGATCGCGATGACCTGCCCGATGGCGGCGCCGCCCATTACGCCGCCTGCGTGCGGGCCATCCACCAGCGCTCGCCGCAAACCGCGGTGGAGGCGCTGACCCCCGATTTCGCCGGCCGACATGCCGACGTGGCGACGGTGCTTGATGCGGGGCTGGCCACGTATGCGCAGAACCTGGAGACGGTGGAACGCCTGACTCACCCTGTGCGCGACCCCCGCGCCGGTTACGCGCAGACGCTGGACGTGCTGGCGTTTGCCAAGCGCCACGCACCGAAGACGCTGACCAAGACCAGCCTGATGCTGGGGTTGGGCGAGACCGACGAGGAGATCGACCGCAGCCTGGACGACATCCGTGCCGCCAACGTCGATGTGGTCACCCTCGGCCAGTACATGCGGCCCAGCCCGCATCACCTGGCGGTGCAACGTTTCGTGACGCCGGAGGAGTTTCGCCAGTACCGCGAATTGGCCCTGGCCAAGGGTTTTCTGGAAGCCGTGGCCGGGCCGCTGGTTCGTTCAAGCTATCGCGCCGAGCGCGTGCTGGAGCACAACAACCTGGGGTTGTGAGCGCCATGCACGGTGGGCCCGGTGGCAGTTTCGTCGTTCGTTCACCAGGAGGTATTGCCATGTCCGTGTTTCGCCATCCATTGCATCGCCATGCCGTTGTGCCGGAGCGCGGCGGTATCAGCGGGCCCGGCCTTTCCGCATCTTCCGCGCTGGAACTGAGGCTGCAGCGCGAGCAGCGCATTGACGAGGAGCTGGCGCAGAGCTTTCCCGCCAGCGACCCGCCGAGCTGGGTGCAAGGCGTCTCGCCACGGCCTTCCTGATCCCCGTTCGATACCCCTGCGATCGAACCGGAAGCCGATTCCCCACGGAGCACAACCATGGACACACCCCTCTATCCCCAGGCCAGCGCCGAGCTGGCGCGCAAACGCCGCGAGCTGGCACCCGAGCCGCTGAAGGCGTTCAAGGCGTTCAGTGCCGCCGTGTTTGCCGAGGGCGCCGTGCCGGCCGTCACCAAGCAGCTGATTGCCGTGGCGGTGGCGCATGTCACCCAATGCCCGTATTGCATCAAGGGCCACACCGCCGAAGCGTTGAAGCAAGGCGCCAGCGAACAGCAGATCATGGAGGCGATCTGGGTGGCAGCGGAGATGCGCGCCGGCGGCGCCTACGCGCATTCGGCGCTGGCGCTGGACACCATGCAGCACGCGCACAACCACGATTGATCGGCGTCGCCTGCCATGGGGCGACGTGGCCCCGACGGTGATACCGTCATGTGCCCCATAACTACGGCCACCCGCGTGCTCCCGCCCATCGACTTGGACGCCTACCTGCGGCGCATCGACTATCGCGCCACCGTGGCGCCCGACCTGCCGACCCTGCGCGGGCTGGTAGCGGCCCATGCGGCCACCATTCCCTTCGAAAACCTCACTCCCTGGCTTGGCCTGCCGGTCGACCTGGAGCTCTCCGCGATCGAGCGCAAAGTGCTCCACGATGGCCGCGGCGGTTACTGCTTCGAACAGAACCTGTTGCTGCAAGCCGCGTTGCGGGCCATCGGTTTCGAGGTCTCCGCGTTGATCGCGCGGGTGCTCTGGCGGCAAACCGACGACACCATGACGGCGCAGACACACATGTTGCTGCGCGTCGATCTGGATGGTGATACCCGATTGGTCGACGTGGGCTTCGGCAGCCAGACCCTCACCGGCGCCCTGCGCCTGCAGGCAGATATCGAACAACCGACACCGCTCGAACCTTTCCGCCTGGTGCGGATGGACAGCGACTGGTGCATGCAATCGCGGGTGCACGGTGTCTGGCGCCCGCTGTACCGCTTCGACCTGCACACGCCGCATCCGATCGACCTGGTGGTCGCCAACCACTACGTCTCGACCTATCCCGGCTCCCGCTTCACCACCCATCTGGTGGCCGCCCGCATCGAAGGCGACCGCCGCCTGACCCTGCTCGACCGCGAGTTCACCGTGCGCCGGCTGGGCAATGAGCCCGAGCATCATTCGTTGCGTGATGGCGGGGAGGTGCGGCGGGTGTTGGAGGAACGGTTCGGGCTGCGTTTGCCAGAGCATGCCGACCTGGGTCGGCGGCTGGACGAACTGCCGGGTTGAGCGCCCCCTTCAGCCCTCCGGGCAGCTTCCCCCGCAGGCGGGGGAAGCAAGGCGTGAGCCTCGTCGTTTCCTTCCCCCGCTTGCGGGGGAAGGTGCCGAAGGCGGATGGGGGCGCTCTTGCTTCTGCTTTTCGCCGTCGGGAAAAGCCCCCCTTCAGCCCTCCTGGCAACTTCTCCCGCAAGCGGGAGAAGCAAGGCGGTTGCTCTCAGCCTTCGGGGTCGGCCAATACCCGGATTTCCACATCGCCAAGCGTGACCGTTTGGCCAGCTACGATCTTGCAGGTCTTGCGCAATTCGGTGGCGCCGTCGACCTTGACATCGCCCTCGGCCACCAGCCGCTTGCCGGCGCCGCCGCTGTCGCACAGGCCGACCAGCTTCAGCAGCATGTTCAACTCGACGTAGCTACCTTCCAGTTCGAAATCGATCGTTTGCATGGGTATCCAGGGTGATGGGTGCGTTGGCAAAGGCGTAGCGTGACACGATCAGCCGCCGTCGAATGCCTCGTCGGGCAGGGCCAGAAACGCGAACCAGGGTTTGTCGTGGTCGGCACCGAAGGTGGCCGCGTCGTCCAGCACGCCGAGCAGGGTGGTGAAATCTTCCGGTGCGGCCTTGCGCAGGTCGTCGCCGCGTTCGAACAGCAGCGCGTAGCCCCACGCGGGCAACCAGCTCATGTCGCGCAGGCAGTCCGCCAGGGCATCCCAGTTGTGGCCGAAGCTGGCGGGCAACGTCAGTGAAACGGCCAGGCGCTGCAGCAATTCGTGTTTGTCCGCGCAGCCGCCAAGGTCCGTGCGGCACACCTGCAACTCGTCGCGCCGCGCGGCCTTCGCCAGCCGATCGAGGTCGTCGGTGCCCACGAAATACACCCCGCTTTGCGCGGGCTGGGTCAGGTTGAGGTCGAAACGGTGCGCGCTCATGGTTGTAGCGTGAAGCGGCGGAAGCTGCGGTAATGGTCGTCGGTGTAGTAATAGACCCGCGGTGGTGTGTCGCCGGTGATGATGCGCCGCGCGCCGCGGTTGCGCGCGCCGGGCGTTTCCACGGTGTACTCGTGGTAATAGCCGCGCGGTTGTTGTGGCAGGTGGCGCTCGTAATTGCCGAATACGTTGCCATCCTGGCTATGGGCGAATGGCCCGCCGCTGGCGATGCGGCGCAAGGTATCGCGGGCCTCGGGCGGCAGGAACGCTGGCAGTGTCGACGAATCGCCCGCGTGATCGATCTGGCTGGCGACTTCCGGTGCGGTAGGGGTCACCCCCGGCGAGGTCGACGGTGGCTGTCGCCACATGACCAGCGCAACCACCAGCGCGGCAAGCAGGATCAGCGGATGGAATCGGCGCATGGCAGGTTGGCGGCAGGTCGGCTTGGGTCAGTCGTGATGATACGGAAACGCAACGGGCGAGTGCCGGTTGGCCGTTCGCATCGTAGCCGCATCGCGGCGAAACACCCTTCGACTTCGCCGCTGCGCGGCTACCCTCAGGGCGAACGGTGAGGGGGCGGCGCGCTGCCTTTCCCGATTCCCGTCAGGCCAGCCGATCAACTCGCTCCTGCAACGCCATCGCGGCGGCCGGGTTGCGCAGTTTTGCGCTGCTGATGAAAAAAACGAACACCTCGCGCGGTGGCCCGGGCGGTTGGGTGGGGCCGACGTGGGGTAGGGCAGCGATGTCGCGGCCCGCGGCCCATGCCTGGGCATGCGCCGCCCATTGATCCAGCGCCCTGTCTTCGTAGCCGGTGGCGATCTCTTCGATGCTGCGCATCAGCCGGGCATAGACGAAGTCGCCGGTGAGGTCGGCCAGCGATGGGAATTTCGGCGAGTCGGTGAACACGGTGGGGATCGCGTGCTTGCGCGCCAATTCCACATAAGCCGGGCACAGGAAGCCGGGGTTGCGCACCTCCAGCACGTGGCGCAGTGGTCGCCCGTTCAATACGCGAGGCAGCGCCTGCAGGAAGGCGTCCAGGTCGTCGGCATCGAATTTTCGCGACGGCGGCAGCTGCCACAGGATCGGGCCCAGCCGATCCCCCATTTCCTCGATGCCGCCGTAGATGAAGCTGTCCACGCCCTTGCCGCTGTGCGCCAGCGGCCGGCTTTCGGTGATGTAGCGCGGCGCTTTCAGCGAGAACACGAAACCCGGCGGCGTGGCCTCGGCCCACTTGGCGTAGGTGGCCGGTTTTTGCGCACTGTAGTAAGTGCCGTTGACCTCGATGGCGCGCAGGTGGCGGCTGGCGTAATCCAGCTCCAGCCGCCGCAGCAGGTCGGCGGGATAGAAATTGTCGCGCCAGGGCGCATACACCCAGCCGCCCACACCGACGCGGATGGGCCCGTGCAGCGCGCTGCTGGCGGCGGTGTGGTCAGGGTGTTCCATCGGAAACAGGCCTGGCGGAGTTGGTAACGCAGCATGCCGCGACGTGCATGCAACTGTCGTGAACGGCCGCCAGCGGCCGCGTGACTTCCGGCGCTGGCCTGCCGCCCGGTTTGCCGCGATAGTGGTGCGACTGCCCCTGTCATGGAGTTATCGATGCTGCAGCGACCTCTTGTCTTGCGCCTCTCGGTGGCGTGCGCGTTGTGCGTCGCCACGTTGGGTGCCGCGGCGCAGGCGCCGACCTCCTCGATACCGCAGCTGCCCATCTCCACCAACGACCAGGTACGCCCGCTGCTGCCCGCGCAGTTGCAGGATTTCGATGCGTATGTGGAAAGCGCGCGCAAGGCGTTCGACGTGCCCGGCATCGCCGTGGCGATCGTCAAGGACGGCAACGTGGTGCTGGCGCGGGGCTTCGGCCAGCGCGAGCTGGGTAAACCCGACGCCGTCGATGCGCACACCTTGTTCGCGATCGCCTCCAATACCAAGGCGTTCACCGCCGCCTCGCTGCAGCAGCTGGCCGAGGCGGGCAAGCTGAACATGGACGACCGGGTGATCGACCATCTGCCGTGGTTCCGCATGTCCGACCCGTACATTACCCACGAGATGCGTATCCGCGATTTGCTGGCGCATCGCAGCGGTCTGTCGCTGGGCGCGGGTGATCTGCTGTATTGGCCGCCCACCTCATACACCACCAAGGAGGTGGTGCAGCGGTTGGCGCATGTGCCGATCGCCAATGGTTTCCGCAGTGGCTATGCCTACGACAACATCCTGTTCGCGGTGGCCACGCTGGTGATCGAGGAAGCGTCCGGGCAGAGCTATGCCGACTATGTGCGCGACCACATCTTCAAGCCGGTGGGCATGGACGAGTCGCTGATCGACAAGACCTACATCAAACCCGGGATGGATGTGGCCACGGGGCACGCCAAGGCCGATTTCAAGGATCTGCAGCCGGTGCCGCCGATGGCCTGGCTCAACGATCCGGGCGCCGGCGGCATCTATGCCAGCGTGCACGACATGGCCAAGTGGATGAACGTGCAACTGGCCGGCGGCGTCCTGCCCACCAAGGGTACGGACGGCAAGTCGCAACGGCTGTTTTCCGAGAAGAGCCAGCAGCAGATGTGGAGCATGCTGACGCCCATCACTATCCGCAAACCGTCGATTCCCGAGCTGGCGCCGCTGACGCCGAAGTTCTCCGGCTACGGCGAGTCGTGGTTCCTGTCCGACTACCGCGGACAACGGCTGGTGTGGCACACCGGCGGCTGGCCCGGCATGGTGTCGCGGGTGACCCTGGTGCCCGACCAGCACCTGGGCGTAGTGGTGTTGACCAATGCCGAATCGGGCGCGGCCTTCAACGCGGTAACCTACCGCGTGCTGGATGCCTACCTGAACCGCGATCATAAGACGGACTGGGTGGCCGTCTATACCAAGGCGGTGAAGAAATCTCAGGCCCATGCCGACGACAGCTTCGCCAAACACGAGGCCGCCCGCGACAAGCACAGCAAGCCCTCGCTGCCGCTGGCGAAATACGCCGGCACCTACCGCGACCCCTGGTACGGCGACATCATCGTCAGCCAGGAGAACGGCAAGCTGCGCATGCGCTTCAGCAAGACCGCGCAACTGGTCGGCACCATGACGCCGTGGCAGCACGACACCTTCGTGGTGCGCTGGGACGACCGCACGCTGAATGCCGATGCGTTCGTCAGCTACGCGCTGGACCCGGACGGGGCCGTGCGCGAGGTGCGGATGGAGCCAATCTCGCCGCTAACCGATTTCAGTTTCGATTTCCAGGATTTGCGATTGAAGCCGGCGAACCACTGATAACTGATCCACCACCGCGCTGTTCGCGGCGCTCAGGCTAGGAGCGTGGGCGGTAGAAATCTTCCGGGCTGCAAAAGCGGTTGCGTGGTCCATATTTCCGCCGCTTCTTGGCCCATGGAACCACCACGGGCCGGCAAATCGGCAAAAATCTGTCCTCACGCAACCACTTTTTCGCCTCGAAAGTTTCTACCGCCCACACTCCAAGGGGAAGGGACATGAAGTATCGGCATCATGCGGTGGCGGTCCTGCTGTCGTTCGGGTTGCTGGTTGGCGCTGCCCAGGCGCGCGGCGACCACGCACTGGATCATCACTACATCCGGGTCGAACTCGGAACCAACGGCGCGCAACCGACCTCGGGCCGGCTGCTGCTGTTCGCGACAGACGCGAAAGTGGCCGAAGCGGCCGCCAAGGCAGAATCGAAGGGCAAGAGCAGCGTGGTCGAATCGGTGGATGCCGATCCGTTCAGCGGCACGGTCACCAGCGTGGCGGCACGCGAGGTGGAGCACTGGGTGCCGGGGAAGACGATCGACGTCGACCCCGAACACATGGCGTATCCCGCCGGCTGGTCGCAGCTGCCCCCGGGCGATTACCTGGTGCAGGCCGTGCTGGACGTGAACCACGACTACAACTACCTGGGGCGTGGCGCCGGCGACCTGGTCAGCGAGGTGGTCAAGCTGCATCTGCCCGCCGCCGGTGTGCCGAAACTGAAGCTGGCGAAGGCCTTGCCGGCAGACGATGACCCATGGACCGTGCCGCTGTCGGCGTCGCCGGCGATGCGCGAAAACGTGGCCGCGGCACGCCCGCACGCGCACTTGGTCGATTTCACCAGCCCGCTGCTGAGCGCGTTCTGGGGCCGGCCGATCCACATGCGCGGCTGGGTACTGACGCCGCCCGGCTACGACGCCAATGCCGCCACCCGCTACCCCACGGTCTATTACACCCAGGGTTTCGGCGGCAACAACGATCGCGTGATCCGCCCCATCGTCACCGTCTACACGGCGATGGCGAAGCAGCAGATGCCGCCGATGATCTGGGTGTTCCTGGATGAGTCCAGCCCCACCGGCACCCACGAGTTTGCCGACTCGGTCAACAACGGCCCGTGGGGACAGGCGCTGACCACCGAGCTGATCCCGCATCTCGAAGCGCATTACCGCATGGACGGTGACGTCAACGGTCGCTTCCTCAACGGCCACTCCTCCGGTGGCTGGGCCACGTTGTGGCTGCAGACGCGCTATCCGAAGGTCTTCGGCGGCACCTGGTCGACCTCGCCCGACCCCAGCGACTTCCACGACTTCACCGGCGTCGACCTGTACGCGCCGCATGCCAATGTCTATCGCCGCGCCGACGGCTCGGCCTACCCGCTGGTGCGCAACCACGACAAGGTGCTGGGTACGTTCGAGCAGTTCGCGAAGCTTGAACGCGTGCTGGGCAGCTACGGCGGCCAGCTGGCCTCGTTCGAGTGGGTGTTCTCGCCGCGCGGCAAGGATGGCCGGCCTGTGCCGATGTTCGATCGCGACACCGGCGACGTTGATCCGGCGGTGGTGTCATACTGGCGCGACCACTACGACATTGCGTACCGCCTGCAGCAGCAGTGGCCCGAGCTGAAACCCGACCTGGACGGCAAGATTCATCTCTACGTGGGCACCGCCGACACGTTCTACCTCGACGGCTCCGCGCACAAGCTGAAGGCTGTGCTCGATGGTCTGGGTGCGAAGTCCGAGTTCCGTTTCCTGCCCGACCGCACCCACGGCAATGTGTACTGGATCGGCGACGACCACCACGGCCTGCTCAAGCAGATCAGCTGGGCGATGTATGCCGTCGCGCGACCGGATTCAAGGCTGAAGCCTGTCGCCACGCCCTGAATTTCCGGCCCGCCGGTTAGCCTGCCGCGGGTTGCAACTACCGGCTCAGCCCGTGGGTTCGGCGTCCCCGGGCAGCGGCAGCGTGCGCACCAGCATGCTTTGCGTGCGCGCCAGCTGGAGCCCGGCCTTGCGCAGGCGGTCGAGCAGTTCGAACAGCAGGTCGCTTTTCACGCTGCCCACGTCGCGCGGGCTGTTGACGTAGGCGGTGCAACTGAAGGTCATCGAGTTGGCGTCGATGCCGGACAGCTGCACCAGCGGCGCGGGCGAGTCCAGCGTGGCCGGATGCGCCTGCAGCACCTCCAGCACCAATGACCGCACCTTGCCCGCGTCGGTATCCAGCGGCAGCGGCAGCACGATCTGCACGCGGCCCAGCGCGTTGGCGAGGGTCACGTTGCGCACGTTCTGGGTGATCAGTTGCGAGTTGGGCACGATCACGGTGGAGCGGTCACCCATGCGGATTTCGGTGGCGCGCACGTTGATGCGCTGGATGTCGCCCTCGACGTCCGACGACAGGCTGACCCAGTCGCCCACCTTCACCGGCCGCTCCACCAGCAGGATCAGGCCGGAGATGAAGTTCTGCACGATCGCCTGCAGGCCGAAACCGATACCCACCGACAGCGCGCTGACGATCCAGGCGATGCTTTTCAGATCCACATGCAACGCAGCCAGCGTCAGCACGAACACCAGCATGCTGCCTAGGTAGCCGAGCAGGGTAACCAGCGATTCCTGCATGCCGAGCTCCATGGTGGAGCTCGGCAGCAGTTTGTCGCGCAGCCAGCATTTGAGTCTGCGCAGCGTGTACCAGCCGATCGCGAACACCAGCGCGGCGGTGAAGATGCTGCCCGGATCGATCGCCAGATCACCCAGCTTGAGGTTGCCGAACGTTTGCTTCGCGCTGGTGATCAGGTCGCCGGGGCCGGCGCCGAACGGCGTCAGCACGGTCGCCAGCGCCAGCAGCACCAGAGTCACCCGCAGGACGGCATTCAGCACGATCACCGCCTGCTCCAACGTGTGCGGCCGCAGGTCGAACGTGCTTTGCAGACGCTGGCCGCCACGGCCCTGCGGCGCCAGCAGGGCCGTGACCAGATCCGTCAGCAGATGGATCAACAGGTAGGTGGATGCCACGATCACGCCCACCCACAGCATTTCCCTGGCCAGGAAAAATGCCAGCGCAATGAAGCCGGTCGCCACTGCCAGCCAGCAGAGCACCACGGCCAGCGTGGCGGCGGCCATCAGGATGCCTACCCACACGGGGCGATGTTGTGGTTCGGAGCCGCTGCTGGCTGATGCCAGGCGCGTGCGATGCATCCGCATCAGCGCCATGCCGATCAAGCCGCTGACGACCAGTGCAAACAGGCCGCGCGCCGCTACCGTGGCGGGCAGGCTGGTGCCGATCGTGCGGCTGGCGCGGTCGAACAGGCCAAATGCCAGCGCCGCCGCGCCCAGCCACCAGGGAAACGGACGCAGGCACTGCGCGACCCGGTCGGTCAACGCCGGCAGCCGCCACGACGGGCGCCGCACCGAGAGCAGCGCCCGGCCCAGCCCCACCACGTACGCCGCAAAGCACACCAGTTGCACCGCGGTATGGGCCAGCGTGGCGGTGTCGTCGTCGAGGATGTCGTTCCAGTTCAGCCCGAGGTAGGCCAGCTCCGCCGCCAGGCCGGTGGTGAAGACGGCCGTCAGCGCCACCGCCGTGGCCATCGCGCTGCGCCGCAGATGGCCATCCGGAACATGGCGCTTGGCCAGCCCCAGCAGCGCCCGTTCCAGCGCCCAGCGGCCGCCGCCGAGCAGCAGCACCGCGCCGATCAGGCAAAGCAGCAACGGTTTCCGGTTGGGCGGCTGCCACGCGTCGCTCCACGCATTGCCAAGGCGAACGCCAAGCCGTTTGAGCCGCTGGGTGTCGCCCGGCAAGGTGCGCGCCACATCGAGCCAGAACGCACCGCTGAACGGCGTGGCCGTACGCGAGGCCAACCTCGCCTGAAACTGGTCGTTGCGCATGCCGCTGATCTGCGCGGCCAGTTGCAATGCGTTCTGGCTGAGCAACTGCGCCTGCTTGATCTGCGCGTCCAGGTTGGTCTGCGCCCGGTCCAGTTGGCGTCGTTGTGCGGCAACCTCGGACGCTTCGGCGGGTGCGCCGCTGGCCGGCGCCGGCCCCAGCACGGTCAATTGCGCCTGCAAGGCCATCATTTGCGGCGCCAGACTGGCGGCCAGCTGGCGCGCCTGGTCCTGCACGCCCAGGGCGGTGGCGCGCAGGTCGGCCAGCGGCGGATTGCCATCCTTGCTCTTGAGATCGGCCCGCACCGAATCGAGTTGTTCGGTGAGTTGATCCAGCGATTGCGCCGGTGTGGCCGTCGGCGTGGCGGCGGCCGGCGACGGATCGCCGGTCTGGGCCAATGAAAGGCTGCTGCCGAAGCTCAGCAGCAGAAGCAGGAGACAGCGGAGCAGGATAGGCATCCGTGCATGATCGGAGCGCCGCCGCAGGCGGTCAATCGCGGCCGGCGCGTACGTGCCGGTTGCGGCGGCTGGCGTTCATGTTCGTGCCGATGGCCCCATCATGTGGGAGCGACTTCAGTCGCGATGCTCTTGGTCGGGAGTTTCAAAGCAAAAGCATCGCGACTGAAGTCGCTCCCACAGAAGTCGGTTCCACAGGCCCTTGCGAAACCCGGCGCGGACACGCAAGTTATCCCATCCCCCGCTCGTTGCCTCCCCATGATCTTCCGCTGGTTCGAATCCCTCATCGACGCATTCAAGGAACCGGTCGACGTGATGCCGCCGACGTCGGTGCGGCGCTTCTACCTGTTCTACCTGCGCCAGGCGTGGCCGGCATTCGCGGCGGCCATCGTGGTGGGTTTCGGCGTGGCCATCGTGGAGGTGGCGCTGTTCGGATTCATCGGGCGGCTGGTGGATCTGGCGCAGAGCGGGCCGGACGTCTTCTTCCGCACGCACGGCATGGAGCTGCTGGGCATGGCCTTCGTGGCCCTGGTGGCGCGGCCGCTGCTGAACAGTTCCCATGACCTGCTGGTGAACCAGGCCATCGTGCCCAGCCTCACCAACCGCATCCGCTGGCAGAACCATCGCTACGTGATCCGGCAAAGCCTGGCGTTCTTCCAGAACGATTTCGCCGGCCGCATCGCCAACCGCATCATGCAGACCGGCAGCGCGCTGCGCGCCTCGGCGGTGCAGATCGTCGATGCGATCTGGTACGTGGTGATCTACACCGGCAGCGCCATCGTGCTGTTTGCGCAGGCCGACCTGTGGCTGGCACTGCCGTTGTTCGCGTGGGTGTTTGCGTATGTCGGCCTGCTGGCGTTCTTCATCCCGCGCATCAAGCAGCGCTCGTGGCTGGCCTCGGAGGCACGCTCGAAACTGATGGGCCGCATCGTCGACGGTTACAGCAACATCCTGACGCTGAAACTGTTCGCGCATACGCGGCGCGAGGAAGCCTATGTGGCCGACGCGATGGCCGAGCAAACGGACAAGCTGCGCCGGATGACCCGCGTCACCACCGCGATGGACGCCAGCATCACCGTGCTCAACGGTTTCCTGATCGTGGGCACCTCGGCGCTGGCGCTGTGGCTGTGGAGCGAGGGCCGGGTGACGGTGGGCGCGATCGCGCTGTCGACCGGGCTGGTGATCCGCATCAACAACATGTCCGGCTGGATCATGTGGGTCGTCAACGGCATCTTCGAGGACGTGGGCACCGTGCAGGACGGCATCACCACGATCTCGCAGCCGCGCGCGGTGCAGGATCGCGAGGGCGCCATGCCGCTGGAAGTGGTCAACGGCGCGGTGCGTTTCGAGCACATCCATTTTCATTACGGCAAGCAGGGTGGCGTGATCGCGGGACTCGACCTGGCCGTGCGGGCCGGCGAGAAGATCGGCGTGGTCGGCCCTTCGGGTGCGGGCAAATCCACCCTGGTCAACGTGCTGCTGCGGCTGTACGACCTGGAATCCGGGCGCATCCTGATCGACGGCCAGGACATTGCCCACGTCACCCAGGAAAGCCTGCGCTCGCAGATCGGCGTGGTGACGCAGGACACCTCGCTGCTGCATCGCTCGATCCGCGACAACATCCTGTATGGACGTCCAGACGCCAGTGATGCGCAGATCGCCGCCGCCGTACGCAAGGCTCGGGCGGACGAGTTCATCCCCACGCTCAGCGACGGCGAAGGCCGCCGCGGCTATGACGCGCTGGTCGGCGAGCGCGGGGTGAAACTCAGCGGTGGCCAGCGCCAGCGCATCGCCATCGCCCGCGTGCTGTTGAAGGACGCGCCGATCCTGGTGCTGGACGAAGCCACCTCGGCGCTGGATTCCGAGGCGGAAGCCGCCATCCAGGACAGCCTCGACCTGCTGATGCAGGGCAAGACCGTGATCGCCATCGCCCACCGCCTGTCCACCATCGCCCGCATGGATCGGCTGGTGGTGCTGGACAAGGGCGTGATCGTGGAGAGCGGCACGCACGCCGAACTGATCGCACGCGATGGGCTGTATGCGCGGCTGTGGAAGCGGCAAACCGGCGGTTTCGTGGCGGCGGAGGATGCGCCGGGGTGAGGAGCGAATCCGCGCGGCAGCCAGCCGTTGGCTCGAGTCATGCGACAATATCGGCCTTCGCCATCCCGCACCTTCGAGTTTCATGACCGTCCCCAACGATGCATTCCGGCGCTTCCAGGAGGAACTCGCCGCCATCGATCGCAAGGAGCACCTTCCCGCTGATGTCCCCGTCGCCGACCAGCGACTCGCCAACGCAAGGGCGGATTTTCTGTCCCTGCGCAAGCGCTATGGCCTGACCGTGGCCGACGTGGTGGCGTTCTTTCCCGAGGAGGAGGGCATCGCGTATCTGCAGCAGCTGATTGCCGCCAGCGAGGCCAAGCCGGTGCGGCGCAGGAAGTCGCCGGCGGCGGATTGATTTGGGGTGTGCTGAAGATCGGGCCCCCTTCCGCCTTCGGCACCTTCCCCCGCAAGCGGGGGAAGGAAGCGATCGGACTCCTCGAAACGGCCAGTTTCCTTCCTCCGTATAAAGGGGGAAGGTGCCCGGCAGGGCGGATGGGGGCGCTCCTCAACGCCGAACAAAAACCACATCAATGCGCCCGCACTTTGCGGCTGCAATACTCCCGAACGTCCAGCGTCCCTCAGCCGACGCACAGCCCAACCGCATCTCCCCAAGCCAAACCATCACGGAGCTACCCCATGGCGGAAAACAAGCGCCCCATCGTCACCGGACTGTGCGCGTTCGGCATGTCGGGTCGGATGTTCCAGGCGCCGTTCCTGCATGCAATGGACGAGTTCTCGTTGCACGCCGTGGTGGAACGCCATGCCAAGCGCGTTGC
Organism: Rhodanobacter sp. Root480; assembly: GCF_001426645.1. Classification (GTDB taxonomy): domain Bacteria; phylum Pseudomonadota; class Gammaproteobacteria; order Xanthomonadales; family Rhodanobacteraceae; genus Rhodanobacter; species Rhodanobacter ginsenosidimutans. Next base: position 1,397,740 of record NZ_LMEX01000001.1, on the reverse strand, counting down.
GAACACCTATCCCGACATCCGCTCGTACGATTCGGTCGAGGCGATGCTGGCGGACCCGGCCATCGAGCTGGTCGTGGTGAACACGCCGAATGTGGACCATTTCGAGCACGTGCGGATGGCCCTGCTGGCGGGCAAGCATGTGGTGGTGGAGAAGCCTTTCTCGGTGACGTCCGCACAGGCCGCCGAGATGGTCGAACTGGCCGCACGGCAGGACCGCAAGCTGGTCGCATTCCAGAATCGCCGCTGGGACAGCGATTTCCTGGCCGTGCGGGAGGTTGTCGAAAAGGGACTGCTGGGGCAGCTGATCGAGGCGGAATTCCATTACGACCGCTACGAAAAAAACCTCAGCGCGAAGGCGCACAAGGAGGTCGATCAGCTGGGCACGGGCGTCATCTACGACCTTGGCCCGCATCTGATCGACCAGGCGATCTGCCTGTTCGGCAGGCCGGAGCGTGTTTTCGCAGTGCTGCGCACCCACCGGCCCGGCTCGGTGGTCAACGACTATTTCGACCTGACGCTGCTGTACGGCGCGTTTACCGTACGACTGAAGAGCAGCCTGCTGGCGCTGGAGCCGGTACCCGGATTCGTGGTGCATGGCGCGGAGGGCTCGTTCCTGAAATCCCGCGCCGACGTGCAGGCCGACATGCTGGATCAGGGCATCTCGCCGAATGTCGCTGACTGGGGCCGGGAGCCGGTGACGGAGCATGGCGTTCTGCACACCTGCGTCGATGGCCGCGACGAACGCCGCCGGTTTCCCTCGCCGGCGGGCCACTACCAGTCGTTCTTCGCGGGCGTCTATCGGCATGTGCGCGAGGGTGCGCCTTCGCCGGTGGCGCTGGCCGATACCTTGCTGAACGTGCGCATCATCGAGGCCGCGCTGGAGAGCAGCCGGACGCAGGCCGTGGTTTCGCTCAGCTAGTTTCCGGCCGCCGTGGATGAGGTCGCGCGGTTTTCACCCGCGCCACCGCATGCTGCGGAGGTAGCCGAGCGCACTGCGTCGCGGAAGGGCCTGGGTTATTCTTGGTGACCCCGGCGGCTCGTTTTGATGCAAGCCCCTCGTCCATGGCCATGGGCGCAAACCGTTTCCGACCTCAAGGACTATCGATGACCATCAATGTCACCTTCACCACCAACCGCGGCCCGATCCACCTGCGGCTGCACGACGACAAGGCGCCGGTCACCGTGGCCAGTTTCGTGAACCTGGCCAAGCGTGGTTACTACGACGGCCTGTCGTTCCACCGCGTGATCGCCGACTTCATGATCCAGGGCGGTTGCCCCGAAGGCAGCGGCCGCGGCGGCCCGGGCTACAAGTTCGAGGACGAGTTCAACCCGTCGCTGCGCCACGACAAGCCCGGCGTGCTGTCGATGGCCAACGCCGGCCCGCGCACCAATGGCAGCCAGTTTTTCATCACCCATGGCGCCACGCCGTGGCTGGACGGCAAGCACACCGTGTTCGGCGAAGTGCTGGGCGAGGAAGACCAGAAAGTGGTCAACGCCGTGCAGCAGGGCGACGTGATCGAGAAGGTGGAAGTGTCCGGCGACGTCGACGCGTTGCTGGCGGCGCAGTCCGAGCGCGTGGCGGAATGGAACGCGGTGCTCGACCAGCGCGGCTGAGTTGTCCACCCCGTACGCAAAAACCGCCGGTATCGAGCCGGCGGTTTTTTTATGGCGAGGTGAATGGGCGGCCAAGACATGGTTGGGGCTACGGCCTATGATCGAGCGGTTCCATGTATGCGCATTCCTCGACTGACAGTGCACAAGGAGAACGACCATGTCATTGCTCAATGATCTGCTGGGTGGCCAGGGACAACAGGCCGGAGCCGGTTCGCTTATTTCGGTGGCCGGACAATTGATCGAGCGCGCCGGCGGCGTGCAGGGCCTCATCGCCATGCTGCAGCAACACGGACTTGGCGACGCGGTGCAGTCGTGGGTGGGCACCGGGTCGAACCAGCCGGTCTCGGGCGACCAGTTGGGCCAGGCCTTGCAGAAGGGCGGCCTGGGTTCGCTTCTGCAGGAGGCGGCAGGCAAGTTGGGGGTCGATCAGGGCCAGTTGCTCGGCCAGCTTTCGCAGGTGTTGCCGGGCGCCGTTGATCACCTGACACCTGGCGGCCAGGTGGCTGCGCCGGGAGCGGGCGGCGGTTTCAACCTGGGCGCGCTCGAGGGCCTGGCCGGCAAGTTGCTGGGTTGAGTGGAGGCCCGGCGGGGGAAGACCCCGCCGGGCGCACGGTCAGGTCGTTTTGCGCTTGACCAGGTGATACAGCAACAGCAGCACGATGGCGCCGATCACCGAGGCGATGAAGCCGGCGGTTTGTCCTTCCTGATACCAGCCAAAGTTCTGGCCGACCCATGTCGCCAGCAGCGAGCCGGCGATGCCGATGATGGCGGTGATGATGAAGCCGCCCGGGTCCTTGCCCGGCATCAGCAGTTTGGCCACCAGGCCAACGATCAAACCAATCACGAATACCCATAGCCAGTGCATGCGCGTCTCCTTCGGTCGTGAGGTTGCGGTGCCCGCGGTGCGGACCTTCGTATCATGCCCGCGTTGCGACGGGCAGCACAGCAGGCTGCTGTCCCTGCGACGGAGAGGCTGGCGTGCGGGGCGCGGCAGCATTTCCAGCGCGCATCCGGTGCCGTGGTAAAATCCCCGCCTTTGTTCACCTTGCACGGGTGAAGGCCATGCCGCGGCGCGCATCGTATTCGCGTGTTTCCGGCGGGTAGCTGAGAAATCGCCACTGAAGTCGCACCAAACCAAGCCAACCGTTGAACATCCCCACGTAGGAGTCACCGCTCATGAAAGCCCCCGTTCGAGTTGCCATCACTGGCGCTGCCGGCCAGATCGGCTACGCGCTGCTTTTCCGCATCGCCGCTGGCGACATGCTGGGCAAGGACCAGCCGGTCATCCTGCACCTGCTGGAAATCACCCCGGCGCTGCCCGCGCTGCAGGGCGTGGTGATGGAACTGAACGACTGCGCGTTCCCCACGCTGGCCGGCGTCGTGGCCACCGATGATCTGAACGTGGCCTTCAAGGACGTCGATTACGCGCTGCTGGTCGGCGCGCGTCCGCGCGGCCCCGGCATGGAGCGCAAGGATCTGCTGGAAGCGAACGGCGCCATCTTCGGGCCGCAGGGCAAGGCCTTGAACGACCATGCCAAGCGCGACGTGAAGGTGCTGGTGGTGGGCAACCCGGCCAACACCAACGCGCTGATCGCGCAGCAGAACGCACCGGATCTGGATCCGAAGTGCTTCACCGCGATGGTGCGCCTGGACCACAACCGCGCGCTGAGCCTGCTGGCCGAGAAAACCGGCAAGCACAACACCGACGTCAAGCACATGACGATCTGGGGCAACCACAGCTCCACCCAGTTCCCCGACCTGTCGCACGTTACCGTCGACGGCAAGCCGGCGCTGGAGCTGGTCGACCAGTCCTGGTACGAAACCGATTTCATCCCCACCGTGCAGCAGCGTGGCGCGGCCATCATCAAGGCGCGCGGCGCCTCGTCCGCCGCCTCGGCGGCGTCGGCCGCGATCGACCATGTGCGCACCTGGGCGCTGGGCACGGCCGAGGGCGACTGGGTGTCGATGGGCATCCCGTCCGACGGTTCGTACGGCATCGAGCCGGGCGTGATCTACGGTTACCCGGTCACCGTGAAGGGCGGCAAGTACGAGATCGTGCAGGGCCTGGCCGTCAGCGATTTCGCCCGCGCCCGCATGGACGCCACCGCCAAGGAGCTGCGCGAGGAGCGTGCTGGCGTCGAGCATCTGTTTGCCAAGAAGTAAGCGGCGGATCCATGTGACACAAAAAAGCCGGCTTTCGCCGGCTTTTTTGTGTCACATGACTGTAGGAGCGACTTCAGTCGCGATGCCTTTGCTCTAAAAATTCGAAGCAAGAGCATCGCGACTGAAGTCGCTCCTACAGGTTCTTCAAGCGGCGACAGCGCTTTTGGTTTCGGCTGCCGGTGCCGACGTGCGGATCAGGTGGTCGAACGCGCTCAACGCCGCGGCCGAACCCGCACCCATCGCGATCACGATCTGCTTGTACGGCACCGTGGTGGCGTCGCCGGCGGCGAACACGCCAGGCAGGGAGGTCTGGCCGCGTTCGTCGATCACGATCTCGCCGCGCGGGGACAGTTCCAGCGTGCCCTTCAGCCATTCGGTGTTCGGCAGCAGGCCGATCTGCACGAAGATGCCTTCCAGCTCGAGCGTGTGCATCTCTTCGCTGACGCGATCCTTGTAGACCAGCGCGCTGACCTTCTGCCCGTCGCCCAGTACTTCCGTGCTGAGTGCGCTGACGATGACGTCCACGTTGGGCAGGCTGCGCAGCTTGCGCTGCAGGACATCATCCGCACGCAGCTTGCTGTCGAACTCGATCAGCGTGACGTGGGCCACGATGCCGGCCAGGTCGATGGCCGCCTCGACGCCGGAGTTGCCGCCGCCGATCACCGCCACGCGCTTGCCCTTGTACAGCGGGCCGTCGCAGTGCGGGCAGTAGGCCACGCCCTTGTTGCGGTACTGGTCTTCACCGGGCACGCCCATCTGCCGCCAGCGCGCGCCGGTGGAGAGGATCACGGTCTTCGATTTCAGCGTGGCGCCGTTGGCCAGTTGCACTTCCACCAGGCCGCCGGTGGCGTCGCTGGCCGGCACCAGCTTCTCGGCGCGCTGCAGGTTCATCACGTCCACCTCGTATTCGTGCACGTGCTGTTCCAGCGCCGCCGCCATCTTCGGGCCTTCGGTGTAGGGCACCGAGATGAAGTTCTCGATCGCCATGGTGTCCAGCACCTGGCCGCCGAAACGCTCGGCTGCCACACCGGTGCGGATGCCCTTGCGCGCGGCATAGATCGCCGCCGCCGCGCCGGCCGGGCCGCCGCCGATGACGAGCACGTCGAACGCGTCCTTGGCCTTGATCTTCTCCGCTTCGCGGGCGCTGGAGCCGGTGTCGATCTTCGCCAGGATCTGCTCCAGGCTCATGCGGCCCTGGTCGAACACCTCGCCGTTGAGAAACACCGTGGGCACCGACATCACTTGGCGCGCCTCGACCTCGTCCTGGTACAGCGCGCCGTCGATGGCGACGTGCTGGATGTTGGGGTTCAGCACGCTCATCAGGTTCAGCGCCTGCACCACGTCGGGGCAGTTCTGGCAGGACAGCGAGAAATAGGTCTCGAACTTGTACTCGCCATCGAGATTGCGTACCTGCTCGATCACGTCCGCCGCGGTCTTGGACGGATGCCCGCCGACCTGCAGCAGGGCCAGCACGAGCGAGGTGAATTCATGGCCCATCGGAATGCCGGCGAAGCGCACGCCGATATCGGTGCCGACGCGGTTGATCGCGAACGAGGGCTTGCGCGCTTCGCTGTCGTCGCGGCGCAGCGTGATCTTGTCGGACAGCGCGGCGATCTCCTGCAGCAGCTCGTCCAGCTCTGTGGATTTGGCGCTGTCGTCGAGCGCGGCAACCAGTTCGATCGGCTGCAACAGCTTTTCCAGATAGGCCTGCAACTGGGTTTTGAGGGTTTCGTCGAGCATGGCTACCACTCCAGTGATGGATGCGGAGAAAAATCGTGGGGGGAGGAAAGACGTTTGTGACAGCGGCCTGTACCGAGGGGAGGGTCGGCAGGCGGGGGAGCGTTGCCGGGCGCAAGCCGCTGACAGAAGCATCCAGAGTGAGGTGAAGCCGGGCGCTTTTCAGCGCCCGGTTTCGGTGGCGCGGTGAATCAGATCTTGCCGACCAGGTCCAGCGACGGCGCCAGGGTCTTTTCGCCTTCCTTCCACTTGGCCGGGCAGACCTCGTTCGGATGGGCGGCGACGTACTGCGCGGCCTTGACCTTGCGCAGCAGCTCCGCGGCGTCGCGGCCGATGCCGCCGGCGTTGATCTCGACGATCTGGATCTTGCCCGCGGGGTCGATCACGAAGGTGCCGCGATCGGCGATGCCGTCGGCTTCGATCAGCACGTCGAAGTTGCGCGAGATCGCGTGGGTCGGGTCGCCGATCATGGTGTAGTTGATCTTCTTCACCGCGTCGGAGGTGTCGTGCCACGCCTTGTGGGCGAAATGGGTGTCAGTGGAGACGCTGTAGATTTCCACGCCCAGCTTCTGGAATTCGGCGTAGTTGTCGGCCAGGTCCTCGAGCTCGGTGGGGCAGACGAAGGTGAAGTCGGCGGGGTAGAAGAACACGACCGACCACTTGCCCTTCAGGTCGGCGTCGGTCACTTCGATGAACTTGCCGCTCTTCAGAGCCTGCGCCTTGAATGGTTTGATTTCGGTGTTGATCAGGGACATCGGGAGCATCCTCGTTGGTGAAGGTGAGTCCTAAGATACGACGCAGCAATCGATATATCTAATTGATTGTCGGCATCGCTTCGATTGGCTGCGGCTATCGATATGTTGCCCTGCAGAACGGCCGCGCAGACGTGGTGGGCTAAAATCGCGGCTTTGACGGAGGCGCCATGACACAGACAGCTTCCCCCGGCGCGCGATTCCGCGCCGCCGTGGCGCAGGAGCAACCGTTGCAGGTTGTCGGCGCCATCACGGCCTATGCGGCGCGCATGGCCCAGCGCACCGGTTTCAAGGCCATTTACCTCTCCGGTGGCGGCGTGGCGGCCAATTCGCTGGGCGTGCCGGACCTGGGCATCAGCAGCATGGAAGACGTGCTGATCGACGCGCGGCGCATCGTCGATGCCACTGGCATGCCGCTGCTGGTCGACATCGACACCGGCTGGGGCGGCGCGTTCAACATCGCCCGCACCATCCGCAGTTTCACGCAGGCCGGCGTTGCCGCCGTGCACATGGAGGATCAGGTGGGCCAGAAGCGTTGCGGCCATCGTCCCGGCAAGGAAGTGGTGAGCAAGGAGGAGATGGTCGATCGGGTGAAGGCCGCGGTGGACGCGCGCACCGAGCCCGGCTTCGTGATCATGGCGCGTACCGACGCGGCGGCGGTGGAGGGCATCGACGCGGCGATCGACCGCGCTTGCGCCTATGTCGAGGCTGGCGCCGACATGATCTTCCCCGAGGCGATGAAGACGCTGGACGACTACCGCCGCTTCAAGGCCGCGGTGAAAGTGCCCATCCTGGCCAACCTCACCGAATTCGGCAGCACGCCGTTCTTCACCACCGACGAGCTGCGCGAGGCGAACGTCGACATCGCGCTGTATTGCTGCGGCGCGTACCGCGCGATGAACAAGGCCGCGCTGAACTTCTACGAAACCGTGCTTCGTGACGGCACCCAGAAAGCCGCGGTGCCAACGATGCAAACGCGCGAGGAGCTGTACGACTTCCTCGACTATCACGCGTACGAGGACAAGCTGGACGAGCTGTTTTCCCAGAAGAACTGACTCCCCCTGCAGGAGCGCACCCTGTGCGCGAAAGCTCTTCACGGACGCATTTCGCGCACAGGGTGCGCTCCTGCAGGACACACGTTTCAAGGTTCGAATTCCCTGCATCACAGGAGATATCCATGAGCGAGCAAGCCCTGCCCAAGGCCAAGAAATCCGTCGCACTGTCCGGTGTGGCCGCCGGCAACACCGCGCTGTGCACGGTGGGCCGCAGCGGCAATGACCTGCATTACCGCGGCTACGACATCCACGACCTGGCGTCCAAGGGCAACTTCGAGGAAGTGGCGTACCTGCTGGTGCACGGCGTGCTGCCGAACTGGACCGAGCTCAACAATTACCGCCAGCGGCTGAAGCGACTGCGCGGCCTGCCGGCGCCGGTGAAGGCGGCGATGGAACTGCTGCCGGCCTCCACCCATCCGATGGATGTGTTGCGCACGGGTTGCTCGGTATTGGGTACGGTGCTGCCGGAGAAGGACGACCACAACGTCACCGGCGCGCGCGACATCGCCGACCGCCTGATGGCCAGCTTCGGCTCGATGCTTTTGTACTGGTACCACTTCAGCCACAACGGCAAGCGCATCGAGACGGAGACGGACGACGAATCCATCGCCGCCCATTTCCTGCACCTGCTGCACGGCAAGAAGCCCAGCGACCTGCACGCGCAGGCGCTGGACAAGTCGCTGGTGCTGTATGCCGAGCACGAGTTCAACGCGTCCACCTTCGCCGCGCGCGTCATCGCCGGCACCGGTTCGGACATCTATTCGGCGATCACCGGGGCGATCGGCGCGCTGCGCGGTCCCAAGCATGGCGGCGCCAACGAGGTGGCGATGGAGATCATCTCCCGCTACCGCAGCGCCGATGACGCGGAGGCCGACATCCGCGCCCGCGTGGAGCGCAAGGAGATCGTGATCGGCTTCGGCCACCCGGTGTACACGGTGTCCGATCCGCGCAACGAGATCATCAAGGAAATCTCGCGCCGGCTGTGCACCGAGGGCGGCAACCCCACCTTGTTTGATGTTTCCGAACGCATCGAGACGGTGATGGCCGAGATCAAGAAGATGTTCCCCAACCTCGACTGGTTCTCCGCCAGCGCCTACCGCATGATGGGCGTGCCCACCGCGATGTTCACGCCGCTGTTTGTGATCGCCCGCACCTCAGGCTGGAGCGCGCACGTGATCGAGCAACGCGAGGACGGCAAGATCATCCGCCCCAGCGCCAACTACACCGGCCCGGAAGACCGCAGCTATATCCCCATCGACAAGCGCTGACGCTGTATATGTAGGAGCGACTTCAGTCGCGATGCTCTTCCACACGCCTGATTGAGGCCCCGCGGCAGCGGCAACACCGCCTTGCCGCGATACACCTGTAACAACCTCGATACACCACTCATTGACGCCACGGCGGGCACACCGAGCCCGCCGTGGCGCCATCGGTGCGCCTAATTGCCGACGGGTGATGCGCAGCGGGTGTATCACCGGTGTTACACCGTTTCCGCAACGGAAGCGTTTCGTTCTCCTGGTTTTAACCGCAAATCAATGATTTCGTTGAAATTAATCTGATCCGTCTGATCGGCACCGTTTATGCAAATTCCGCACGCTGCGAACACGAGCCGGTTGTAGCCAGGATCAGCAAGTCTTGATGGTTGTCATGGAATCGCCGAACGCACTGTCGTTCCGGTGAGCGCCTGATCCGACCCCTCTGGCATCGCAGACAACGGCCCCGGCCCGCCGGGGTGATTCCAGAGCTTGATCAGGCTTTCAAACGGAGAACGACCATGCGCAAGACACTTATCGCTACTGCCATCTGCCTCGGTATCGGCCTCACCTTGCCCGCCATGGCGGACAAGACCCAGAACAACGGTGGTGGCTCCAACGCCCAGGACAACGCGGCCGTGCTGCAAAACGTGGCGAACAGCAGCGACTCCAGCAGCCACTCCAACTCCAGCACCCACGCCGATTCGCATGACATGACCAGCTCCAACAACGTCAACCGCGTCGCCGCCAACAGCGAACTGAGCGGCATGGTCTCGAACGTGGGTGTCACCGTGGGCAACGCCGCCAACAACATGGGCAATGCCGACGGCGGGCGCGGCGGTGCCGGCGGTGCCGGTTACGGAGCCAGGGGCAATGGCGGCGATGCCGGCCATGGCGGCCGCGGTGGCGATGCGCAGGGTCATAGCGGCGCCGGTGGCTACGGATCGGCGAGCAGTGGCGGTGTCGCCGCGGGCAGCCTCGGCGCGGGCGGCAACAGCAGCGGCGCGGCTGGCGACAACAACAACGACAGCTCCGGCATGCTCTCCGGCGGCAACAGCGGTACCGCGACGGGTGGTGCGGACAGCTGGATGGCCGGTGCCGGTACCGGTGGTGCGGCCACCTCGGAGAGCGGCGCGGCAACCGGCAGCGGCGGCGGCAGCGGTGCCAGCGGCAATACCGCCGGCAACGGTGGCGCGGGCGGCAACGGTGGTGCCGGCAACGGCGGCGATGGCATGGGCGCGGCCGGCGGTGCTGGTGGTGCCGGCGGCACGTCCTACGCGGACGCCGGCAGCTTCGACATGTCCAACCAGATGAACGGCACCGCCGTGGGTGCCGCGGGTATCGCGGTGATCGCCCAGAACAGCGGCGCTGCCGCGCTGGTGCAGCAAAGCGTGAATGTGCAGGCCAACCTCACCGTCGGCCCGTAACGGAAAGCCCGCCGTGGAGTAATGCTCCACGGCGTTTTCCCTGACCTGGCCAAGGCACGGTAATGCGCCGTGCCCTGGCGCCGAGCATTCACGGAGTGACGCCATGCGAAGCTGCCGATTTCTTCTGCCCACATTGCCGGGATGCCTGCTGGCACCCATGGCGATGGCGGCCCTCGCACAACCATCGGCCCCGACGATTCCCTCGCCGGCAACTGCGGCTCACGTCGCCGCGCCGGCCAGCACCGACGGCTTTGGTCCCAGCGTCACCTCCGCCACCCTGGCCACGATGCGTGGCGGTAGCGACGTCGTGGAAAACATGCACCTGCACGGCACCGTGGACAACAACAGCGCCGATCACGTCGCCAGCGGCTACAACACGATTTCCGGCGGCGCATTCACGGGTGCGGCGGGCGTGCCGATGGTGATCCAGAACAGCGGCAACAACGTGCTGATCCAGAACGCCACGATCATCAACGTGCAATTCCAGCCATGAAGCATGGCAACTGGTGCAAGGTGTTGCCGGCGGTATCGATGCTGCTGCTCGGCACGGCGTGGGCGGCCACGATGGAGGTGCCAGGCATCCAGGGCAACGGCTATACGTTCCACCTCACCAGCCTCAAGGAAGCGCGTTTCAAGAACACCATCCGCCAGCATTTCGACTTCAGCTGCGGCTCCGCGGCCACCGCCACCCTGCTGACGTATCAGTATGGCTACCCGGTGGACGAGCAATGGGTGTTCGAGCAGATGTACACCCATGGCGACCGCGCGAAGATCCGGCGCGAAGGTTTCTCCCTGCTGGACATCAAGCGCTTTCTGCACGCCAACGGTTTCGAGGCCGACGGGTTCCATGTGCCGCTGGACAAACTGCGCCAATCCAGCGTGCCGGCCATCGTGCTGCTGAACGAGAAGGGCTACCACCATTTCGTGGTGGTGAAGGGCCTGCGCAACGGTCGCGTGCTGGTGGGCGACCCTGCGCGCGGTACCCGGGCAATGGCGCGCAGCACGTTCGAGGCGGCATGGCAGAGCAAGCTGGTTTTCGTCATTCACAACCGCCGCACCCTGGCTGTGTTCAACAGCGCGGACGATTGGCGCGCCGCGCCGCTGGCCTCGCTGGGCGACGGCATCGACCGGCGCGGGCTGGACCGGATCACCCTGCCCAAACGCGGTCCCAACGACCTCTGAGCGTGGAACGAACCATGACCAGGACCCGACATTCGCGGCATCTTCGTTCTTGCTCATTGGGTTTGGTTGCAGCGGCCACGCTCGGTGCGGCACCGCTGGCGACGGCGGCATGCGGGTCGCCCTGCGTGAATGCCTGGTCGCTTCCGGTCGGCAACGCGCAGCTCGACACCATGCGCGGTGGCTTCGACAACGGCAGCGGTTTGCTGGCGTCGTTCGGCATCGATCGCGTGGTTTATATCAACGGCAATCTGGCCACCCGCACGAGCGTGTCGATACCCGATATCGGCCACATGTCGCCCGCGCAGGCGCAGGCGCTGGCCGCGGTCGATGGCGTCCTCACGGTGGTGCAGGGCGGGCAGGGCAACACCGCGGCACTGGTGCCATCGGGCGCCGCCACGGCCACCGTGATCCAGAACAGCCTCGACGGCCAGCACATCCAGAGCCTTACCACGATCGACGCGTCGGTGGATCACCTGGACCAGTTTCGCAGCGCGCGCCTGGGCGACACCTTGCAGGGCGCGTTGATCCAGTCGCTGGGGCATTGAGTGGCGACGCGGTGAGTGCGGCTTCGCACGTGCTTTTGGGCTCAAGAGGAAAGGGCATGGCAGGGAAATCGTCGCGAAGCAAATATGCCGCCGGTTGCGTCGGCTTGCTCTGTCTCGGGATGGCGCATGCCCAGCAACCGGCATCGTCCACCGCCGATGGGCTGCCCGCCGCCATCAGGCAGAATGTGATCCAGCAGGGTGAGCGGCTGGATGCCATGCGCAGCCAGCTGGCCGCCCAGATGGCGCAGATCGAACAGCTCAAGCGCGCGCTTGCGGCACAGGAGGCGGATTACCGCACATTGCGCCACGAGATGGGCATGGACGGCGGTGACAAGTCTGCGGGCACCGCAAATACGGCCGCCACATCCGGCGTGGCGACAACTGGAACGGCCGTCGCCGCGGCATCGCAACCGGTTGGCCGCGCGCCCGTGCGCGAACCGGGGCCGCCCGCGGTGGCGCCCATCTTCGAGCAGCCCGGGGTGCTAACGCCGCGCGGCAAATTCGTGATCGAGCCGTCGTACCAGTTCGGCTATTCCTCCGCCGACCGGGTCGACCTGATCGGCTACACGGTGATCCCCGCCGTGCTGATCGGCTTGATCGACGCGCGCCAGGTCAGGACCACTACGCAGACCGGCGCGCTGGCGCTGCGCTACGGGCTCACCAACCGGATGGAGCTGGAGCTGCGGGTGCCATACCTGCACAGCCATACCGACACGACCAGCCGCGAGATATTCACCGGCAGCGCGGAGGATCGCGTGTTCACCTCCAGCGGGCACGGCCTGGGCGACATCGAGGCGACCGCGCGCTATCAGATGAATGACGGTGGCGCCGACAAACCCTATTTCGTGGGCTGGCTGCGTTTCAAATCGCGCACCGGTCGCGATCCGTTCGATGTCACCACCGATTGCGTCAACCGCTGCATCCAGAACGTCACCGGCACCGGCATGCCGCTGCAACTGCCGACGGGCTCGGGTTTCTATTCATTGCAGCCGGGCGTGACCTGGCTGTATCCGTCCGACCCGGTGGTGTTTTTCGGCAACCTCAGTTACCTGCACAACTTTGCCCGCCATGGCGTTAGCCGCCGCGTGCTGGGTGGGGACAGGGAATCGCTGGGCACGATCGAGGTGGGTGACGTGGTGGATCTCAGCCTGGGCATGGGCTTTGCGCTGAACGACAAGGCGTCCATCAGCCTGGGCTACGACCAGAGTTTCGTGGGCCTGACCAGGCAGAACGGCAAGACGGTGGCGGGGTCGGCGAAGACGGTGCTGGGCACCTTGCTGGTCGGCGGTTCCTATCGCCTCAGCGACCGGCGCACGCTGAACGTGGCGCTTGGCGTCGGCATTACCCGCGACACGCCCGACGCCACCGTAACCGTGCGCCTGCCCACCACGTATTAAGGCAACGCTGACCAAGTATCACCGCCGTCACCCACCCTCTCTGTTCGCAGGCCACAGGGCCGTCGGCGAAGGCAGACTGGCCGTCTGTCGAGGCGGCGGACCGAAGGCATGCGAACAGAGAGGGTGGGCCTCAAGCTATTGAATTTGAAATGATGAGGTGATGACTGGAAGGCCCGCAGGCGACGCCGCGCGGCTTGACAAGACGGCCAGTCTTGCCAGCGCCACGCGCCACCACCTGCGGGCCTTCCAGTCATCATGACGGCGGCGATACTTGGTCAGCGTTGCCTTAACCGTGGGTGGCGACCTTCGATGCGGACGCGGATCGTGCCGCCCGCCGCCGTTGCGCCAGCCAGCCGCCCACGCAAACCGCGCCGACCAGCAGCACGTCCAGCGCGTATTGCGCCCAGCCGTGCGCGGCGAACCAGCCCGCCAGCCAGTGGTCGTGCCCGATCATGCGCGCGGCGGTGAACGCGATGGCGCCAGCACCCACGTACATGATGATCGGGAAGCGCTCGATCAGTTTCAGGATCAGGGTCGAACCCCATACCACCAGTGGCACGCTGATCAGCAGGCCGATGATCACCAGGCCCAGGTGGCCGCGTGACGCACCGGCGATCGCCAGCACGTTGTCCAGCCCCATCAGCGCGTCGGCCACGATGATCGTGCGCAAGGCGCTCCAGAACGTGCGGCCTGCCTTGATCTCGTGGCTCTCATCACCGTCGTGGCGCAGCAGGTTCCAGGCGATCGGCAACAGCAACGCGCCGCCGACCAGCATCAGGCCTGGCAACTTCAGCAGGTAGACCACCACCGCGGTCAGGGCGAAACGTACGGCGACGGCGCCGAAGGTGCCCCAGAACACCGCTTTCTTCTGCAATTCCTTGGGCAGGCGGCTGGCGGCCATCGCGATGACGATGGCGTTGTCGCCCGCCAGCACGAGGTCGAGCAGCACGATGGCCAGCAGGCCGGAGAAGAAATCAGGGGTGAAAAAATCCATAGGACAATCCATGCGCGGCGGACAATGCAGCGGGTACGGACGCGCGCGGCCCGTAGCCACCGCAAAAGTCTCGTTCGCAACGTGGCTGCCGCGATGACCGGAGCGAAACGTCGCTCGTGTTGACGATCACCGCACCGATGCGGGAAGCCGCGCCGGGAACTACTCCCTTTTGGGAGCGGCCATTGTCCCCATGTGCCCCCCGCGTGGCAAGCGGTCGACGGGTGCTCAGGCTAAAATGGTGGTTTCCGATTTAGCGAGAAGACCCCATGAGTGCGCCCGACGTCCGCTCCGCCATCCGTCCCGATCCCGATCAGCCGATGGTCGACATCGCCGACTACGTGATCGACTACCGCATCGACTCGACCGAGGCCTACGATACCGCCCGCTACGTCCTGCTCGATTCGCTGGGCACGGCGATGCTGGCGATGAAGTTTCCCGAATGCGTGAAGCACCTCGGCCCGCTGGTGCCCGGCGCCAGCTTGCCCGGCGGCGCACGCGTGCCCGGTACCAGCCACGAGCTGGACCCGGTGCAGGCGGCGTTCGCGATCGGCACGCAGATCCGCTGGCTGGATTTCAACGACACCTGGCTGGCAGCGGAGTGGGGCCATCCTTCCGACAACCTGGGCGCGATCCTGGCGGTGGCCGATTACCTCAGCCGCCAGGCGGTGCGTGAAGGCGGCCAGCCGCTGACCGTGCGCGACGTGCTGGGTTATGCCATCAAGGCGCACGAGATCCAGGGCGGCTACGCGCTGCTCAACAGCTTCAACCGGGTGGGGCAGGACCACGTGATCCTGGTGCGCCTGGCGTCCACCGCAGTGGCTGCGGCGATGCTGGGCGGCAACAAGGACCAGGTGGTCGCGGCGGTCTCGCACAGCTGGATCGACAACGGCGCGCTGCGTACCTACCGGCACGCGCCCAACACCGGCCCGCGCAAGAGCTGGGCCGCCGGCGATGCCTGCCGCCGCGCGGTAACCCACGCGATCAACGCGGTGCATCGCGGCGTGGTGGGTTATCCGTCGGCGTTGAGCGCGAAGACCTGGGGCTACTACGACGTGGCGTTCAACGGCAAGCCGTTCGAGTTCGAGCGCCCGTTCGGCAGCTACGTGATGGAAAACGTGCTGCTGAAGATCAGTTACCCCGCCGAGTTCCACGCACAGACGGCGGTGGAGTGCGCCATGCAGTTGCACGCGCAGGTTGCCGGCCGGCTGGACGATATTGACCGGATCGTGATCGAAACCCAGGAGGCGGGCTGCCGCATCATCGACAAGACCGGCCCGCTGGCGAACTACGCCGATCGCGATCATTGCATCCAGTACATGGTGGCCGTGCCGCTGATCTTCGGGCGACTGGTGGCCAGCGACTACAGCGACGACGTGGCCGCCGACCCGCGGATCGATGCGCTGCGCAACAAGATGACGGTGAGCGAGAACCCGCAGTTCACCCGTGATTACTTCGACCCGGCCAAGCGCTACATCGGCAATGCCGTGCAGGTGTTCTTCAAGGATGGCAGCAGCACGGAGAAAGTCTCCGTCGATTTCCCGATCGGCCATCGCCGCCGCCGTGCCGAAGGCATCCCGGTGCTGCTGAGGAAGTTTGAATCCGCCCTGCGCGGGCATCTGCCCGAGCACCGGGTGAATGCCATCCTGGCGGCAACCGGTGACGCGGCCGCCCTGGATAAAATGCCGATTCAGGACTTCCTCGGTCTATTCACACTGTAAAGACGACATAAGCGGAAAATGAACGAGCCGTCGCGGAAGCGGTCGGGTATGTTTATTTTTTGCTAAAGTTCGCGTCGAACGTGGCACGGCGAATCGGTGAAAGAGCCGTTGTCATTGGCCATTCGTTCGATCCCCGTATTTATGTTGTCAAGCGGACGAAAAATCCCACACAAGGAGACACCCGATGAAACGTAAGGGCTTGTATTTTCTGATTGCGCTGGCTTTGGGCGGCGTTGGCGCCGTACACGCGCAGGACACCACGGGCGCCGTTGATACCGCCTCTTCGTCCACCGCGACGGCCGACTATGATGGTCGCTGGTACATTGCCCCGACCGTTGGTGGCTATTACAACGACACCGACCGCAATACCAACAGCCGCCAGGTTTATTACGGTCTGGGTGTCGGCCGCTTCATCTCGCCGAATGCGTCCATCGACATTTTCATTGACCGCACCAAGCGCGACGTCGATGGCGGCGGCAGCTGGGCCAACAACACGGTCGGCGCAGCCGTTCGTTTCTACGCTGGCGCCTGGGATTCATGGCGTCCGTACGTGCTGGCCGGCGTCATGGGCAGCCACCATCAGAACGCGGGCGACAAGGGCTGGTCGCCGGCTGCCGAACTGGGCGGCGGTTTGTCCAAGACCATCACCGACAGCTCCGATGTCCGCATCGAAGCCGGCTACCGCTACGACTGGGATGACAAGTCCCAGCCGGCCGAAGACGGCTATGGCGACTGGTTCCTGGGCTTCAGCATCGTTTCGCGCTTTGGCGAACCGGCCGCGGCTCCGGCCCCGGTTGAAGCACCGGCCCCGGTGGCTGACTGCTCCACCATGGACAGCGACAACGACGGCGTGAACGACTGCGAAGACAAGTGCCCGGCGACCACGGCCGGCACCATCGTCGGCCCCGACGGTTGCGCGCAGAAGGTCGTCATCGACCTGCGTGGCGTGAACTTCAAGTTCGATCGCCCGAAGAAGAACGAGACCGATATCTCCGGCGCGCTGGCCGAGCCGAGCTCCGATTCGATCGCCGTTCTGAACCAGGCCGTCGACACCCTGCAGCGTTACCCGCAGGTGCACGTCACCGTCGCCGGCTACACCGACTCGGTGGGTACGGATGCCTACAACCAGAGCCTGTCGGAGCGTCGCGCCTCGATCGTCTACAACTACCTGACCAGCCATGGCATCGATGCCAGCCGTCTGGAAGGCCCGATCGGCCACGGCGAAACCAACCCGATCGGTGACAACGAGACCGATGCCGGCCGCGCGCAGAACCGTCGCACGGAACTGCAGGTTCAGCAGTAATCGAACCGCGGCAGTAAATGCCGGGCTCCATTCGGAGTCCGGTGAATGAAAAAACCCGGCTTCGGCCGGGTTTTTTTTGTCTTCACGGTCGGCGTTTGCGGCATGTATTCGTTACGCTATCGCGATGCGTTCCCCCATTTCCGGCAACACCCGCACCAGCGTAAAGGCTGCCACTCCACGTCACGGCCTTGCGCGGGTATTGTCGAAGGCCGGCGTTTGTTCGCGCAGCCAGGCAGAACAATGGATTCGCGACGGTCGGGTCAGCGTGGCCGGGCGCGTGGTCAGCGATCCGCACTTTCCCATCCGGCCGAACGGCCCGCCGATCACGGTCGACGGCAAGCCGCTGGCATCGGCGGAAAAAGTCCATGTGATGTTCAACAAGCCGCGCGGCCTGGTGGTGAGCGCGTCCGACGAGCACGGCCGCGACACGGTCTACACGGCACTGGCCGCCGCCGGCTTGCCCTGGCTGGGCCCGGTGGGGCGCCTGGACAAGGCCAGCGAGGGATTGCTGTTGCTGAGCAATGACACGACGTGGGCGGCCGGCATTACGGATCCGGTCACCCATCTCGACAAGACGTATCACGTGCAGGTGGCGGGCCAGCCGGATGCGGCTGCCCTGGCCGCCATGCATGCCGGGATCGCGGACGGCGATGAGTGGCTGAAAGTGCGTCACGCCAGCGTGCTGCGGCAGGGTGAAAAGAACGCCTGGCTGGAGGTGATGCTGGATGAGGGCCGCAATCGCCACATACGCCGTCTGCTGGCGGCGCTGGGGTTTGACGTGCTGCGGCTGATCCGCGTGGCGATCGGCTCGCTGCCGTTGGGCGATCTGCCGAAGAACCAGTGGCGTCGCCTGAGCGACGCCGAAGTGGCGATGCTGGACCGGCGGCGTGCGAAGTAAACGGGCAGGCGGCGCGCGTCCGGGCTTCTAGGTGATCGTGCTTTTTTCGCTGGCGGTGGTTTTGCGCGCGGCCAGCCAGCGCAGGTAGTCCGCTTCGGGGAGTGGACGGCAGATCAGGTAACCCTGCAGCGTGTCGCAACCCATGGCGCCCAGCCGCGCGCGTTGTTGTTCCGTTTCCACGCCTTCGGCGATGGTGGCCATGCCCAGGCGGCGGCCGATGTCCACGATGAATCCCGCCAACGGGTCGGGAACCGACGGCTGCAACGCGCTGACGAAGGAGCGGTCGATCTTCAATTCATCCAACGGCAATTGCTGCAGATAGGCCAGCGATGAATAGCCGGTGCCGAAATCGTCCATCGCCAGCCGGAAGCCGATGTTCGAGAGTGCATGCAGGGTGGCCAGCGCCGCCTCGAAATCGTTCAGCAGCGCGCTTTCCGTAAGCTCCAGCGTCAACCACTCCGGGTCGATGCCGGCGGTTACCACGATGGCCTGGATGTGTTCGACGAACTGGGGGTGGGCAATCTGCCAGGGGCTGACGTTCACGGCGAGGCGGCCGCCGAAATCCACGCCCTGGCTGCGCCAGGTCTGGATATGCGCGCAGGCGCGCGTGATTACCCAACTGCCAAGCGCGTGGATCAGGCCGGTTTCCTCGGCCACCGGAATGAAGACGTCTGGCGGTACGTCGCCCAGTTCCGGGTGGCGCCAGCGCAGCAGCGCTTCGGCGCCCATCAATTTGCCGCTCATGCTCACTTGCGGCTGGAAATGCAGCGACAGCTCGTTGCGCTCCAGCGCGGTGCGCAGGCCGCGCTCCAGTTCCAGGCGGTTGTCCGCATCCCGTTGCATATGCGGCAGAAACAGTCGCGCGCCGTTGCGCCCTGCAGCCTTGGCGCGGTACAGCGCGATGTCGGCGCAGCGCACGATGTCGGCTGCTTCGGCATCGCCGTTGGGAAAAACCGCGACGCCGATGCTGGCACCGATGGCCAGGATGCGGCTGTCGATCGGCAGCGGAACGGAAAGCCGTTCCACCATGCTTTCGGCCACGTCCATGGCGAGTGCGGCGGTGGCGTCCGCATCCATGGCTTCGTGCGATCCGGCATCCAGCAGCACCAGGAACTCGTCGCCCCCGAGCCTGGCCACGGTGGATTCGCCGGGCGCTACCGCAAGCAGGCAATCGGCGATGGCCTCCAACACGCGGTCACCGACGTGGTGGCCCAGCGAGTCGTTGATGGTCTTGAAGTTGTCCAGGTCGATCATCAGCACGGCGCCATGCCGGCCGGACTGGTTGGCGTCGGCGAGCATTTCGGCCAGTGAATGCAGCGCGCGCGAACGATTGGGCAAGCCCGTCAACGGATCGTGGTAGGCGATGTGGCGCAGGTCCAGCTCGGCTTCGCGCCGCGTCTCCGCTTCGGCGCGCAGTTCAAGCGTGGTCTGTTCCAACTGCAGCGTGCGGGCGCGCAACTGGCTGGCCAGCGAAACGCCCATCAGCAACACAAACGGCAGGAACGCGAAGGCGTCCAGATAGGGGTAGGGCTGGTCGAAAATATCGATCACGATATCGCCCCAGAGCATGGCGGTGAATTGCACCAGCAGGCAAATGCCCAACAGCAGCCCGGGCCGCGCCTGGCCACCGCGGTAAAACCGCCACGAACGCAGCAGCGCCCAGAGGAAAACCACGTAGGTCAGGATGTGGAAGGCGTGGCTGGCGACGGATGGCTGCACCTTCAGCGTGAACAACGATTCCCCCCATGGAAGCACCATCGGGGCACCGGCGCTGAGACTGGCATGCAGTCCGTAAGGTGCTCGCAGGTCGAACCAGAAGAAGCCTGTCGCGACCATCAGGATCACGCCGAAGGTGAAGCGACTTACGGGTTTTCGGGTGTAGGTGCTGACAAAAACGATGAAGGCCGGGAACGAGAAAATCGACGAGGCGTACATGAGCCGCAGCGCGAGCGTGGCTTGCGCCAGCGTCGTGGCGCAGTCCAGCAGCACGTTGGAGAGGGCGAGGGCGGCGATGCAGATGCACAACACCGCATACGCCTGGTACATCAGTTCACGCTGATGGCGCAGGCCGATAACCAGAAACTGCATGCCCGACGACAGCGCCACGGCTGCCGTTGCCAGCAAGGCGGCCGTGAAATAGCCGAAGCTCGGTTGGCTTGCAATTTCATGCATGCGCGGTTTTCCCCTGGCGTGCGCCTGCTCGGGTCTACGGCGCGCAACGCACGGAGAACGATAGCCTATTGCAGCACCGGTGCCCACTGAGGTGCTGCCGGAGATGAACAGTTGCCGCTGCGACGGAGCGACGCATGGGCCGAAATGCTTATGGACGTCTCTTTTCTTTCATTCCGCCTGCCAGCACTGGATCGGCCTGCCGGCGGCCTTTTGCCCCAGGGCGCTTCAAGCGCCATCGAAAGTGCCGGTGAAACGCGCGAATATGCGAGCATCAGACGTTCCATCGATGGGCTGAAACCATGACGCACGATCCGGCGGGCCCGAGCGATCCACTCCCGATTCCGCCCGTTGCGCCGGACCCGGGCGATTGCTGTGGCGAAGGCTGCGTCCGCTGTGTCCATGACGTATACGAGGCGTCACTCGAACGCTACCGTATGTTGCTGGAGGCGTGGCAGGCGCGGCATCCCGACGATGGGGATGGCCATGGCCCATCGTGTTGAATATCGTCAGCGCCGTCTTCGAAACGGCCTTTGGAGCAAAAGGGTGATGCATGCGAACGAGTGACGGCGATACCGTGTGGAGCATGCGTCGTTTGCGGTGGCTCGCCATCCTCATCCGCCATCCGTCCGCGGCACTGCTGCTGGTGCAGCTGGCCGGGTTGCTGCTGTATCCGTTCATCGAGCAGACGCGTGCGGCACGCGCGTTGTTCGGCGCCTTCGGCGTGGTGGTGTTGATACTGGCCATTTCGATGGTGCAGCGGACCCGCGGCCGGGGCTGGATCAGCGTGGCCATCGCCGTGCCCGCGGTCGTGTGCAACGCGATGGGTTTGATGCTGGACATGCCGGCACTGAAACCGTGGTGGGCCGCGCTGGAGGCACTGTTCTACTTCTATGCGGCCGGTTGCCTGATCGCCTACATGCTGGCCGATCGCCGCGCCACCACCGACGAGATGTTCGCCGCCGGCGCCACTTTCACCCTGCTTGTATGGGGCTTCACCTATCTGTTCGTGCTCTGCCAGGTATTGCAGCCGGGCTGCTTTGCCGCCGCGGTCAATCCGGCCGCTCCGCGCAGCTGGACCGAACTGCTGTTTCTGAGCTTTGCACTGATGTCGAGCACCGGCATCGGTGACGTCATACCCATCACCGTGCATGCGCGCGCATTGGCCTGCCTGGAGATGTTCGTGGGCGTGATGTATATCGCGTTGGTGGTATCGCGACTGATCGGACTGAGCGTCAGCCGGGAGGACGAGCGCGAACTCCACCGCTGACGGTCACGCCGAATGACGCGGCTCTCAGATCGACTTCTCGGCCGCGGGAAAATGGCGCCGCAGGTCCTGCTGGCAACGCGCCAGCAGCGCCGGCGCAAAGGCATCGGGCCAGCTGTGGCTGAGGTCCACGTCGCGATCCAGTCGCTCGTGTTCACCCAGCAATTGCGCCATCGCCAGGCCATCGGCTGCGGCCAGCGTCTTGCCCAGCGGCGAACTGGTGGCGACTGACTTGCCGGGCTGGCGATCGGCCATCGCCTCGACCACGCGCGGCGGCAGCTCCCAGTGTTGCGCTGCCTGCAGCGACAGCCGCGCCGCCAGTGCGCTGCAGCTGGCAATGAACTCCGCCGAGGGTGATGTGAGGGCGGAATCCTGCGCCAGCTGGTCGAGCAGGCGCACCACCGCGCCGGTACCGGTGTGGCAGATGGTGCCGACCAGGTAGGCTTCGAACGTATCGCCGCCGTTGTGCCGGGCCAGCCATGCGCACGCGTGCGAGCAGCGCTCGGCGTGATCCCACAGGCGCTCGCCGGCAGCCTGGCCGAAACTGCCGGCATTGGCCTGCAGGATGGGTTTCATCACGTATTGCGTAAGCACCCGGCGCAAGCCGTCCTGGCCCAGCAGGACCACTGCCTGCTGCAGGCTGCTGATCGGCTGGGCGGAGCGGTAATACGAGCTGCTGGTGACCCGCATGACCTCGCCCACCATCAGCGGATCGCGGCCCACGAGTTTGGCGAGCTGGCCACCGGCCGCGTTGTCGTTTTTCAGCGTGCGCAGCAGTTGCGGCAGCACGCTGGGCAGGCGCGGCAGGCTGCGCATGTCGAAGCGCGTGCTGAGCAGGTCCAGGCGTTTGAGTATGGCCTGCTCGGCAGCACTGGGTTCGCCCGCCTCGCTGGGCGGCAGATCGAGTACGAAACGGTGAAAGCGGTCTTCGATTTCAGTCAGCGGAAAGTCCGGCTCCACCACCACGTCATCGTCGGGAATCCGCGCGGACGCCCGCACGGGTCCGGTCGCCATGGGTCGCATGCGACCCGCAACCGGCTTCTGGCTGCGAAACAAACGCTGCCAAAGATTCCCCATGCAAACGTCCCTTTTCGAGAAAACGCAAGCGTCCCACAACTTGCGGAGATAACGGCAGGGCGACGGAAAAATTGAGTACTCCGATCGTCCGCTGCGGTGTCTGGTGCAGCCGGCCGTGGTGAGCCGGCTGCCTGCGATGGTGCGGGTTTGCTGCCCGGATTTCAGCCCTGGTTACTGGCTTTTCTTCTTTTCCTGCTTGGCCGCCCTTTTTTCCTTCATGGTCTTGGCCGGCTTTTTCTTCTCGGTTTTCTTTGAATCCATGCCCTTGCTCATGTCGAACTCCGCACTGTGGAAGGTTGGACGGGAGCGGCAGCGCCGATCCGGGCACCGGCAGAAACTTCGAGCGCGGCGCGATCGGAGTTTAGGGGTGGGCGCAGTGGAAGCCAAGCCGGTGCCGCTTGGCGTTTTCAAAGCGGTCGTGGCGATGATGCCAATCGCCTCGCGCCGCTGTCAGATGCGCTCGTGCGGCGCCAGGTAGCGCCACTCGCCGGGCGGCAGGCGGCTCAGTGAAATACGGCCCACGCGCAACCGTTTCATCGCCACCACCTGCAGGCCCACCGCGTTGCACATCGGTTCGATCTGGCTCGGTTGCAGGCCCTTGAACGCGAAACGCAGGCGGTGCTCGCTTTGCCAGCTGACCTTGATCGGCGGCATCGCGTAGTTGTTGAAGCGCAGGCCATGGTTGAGCAGCGCCAGGCCGTTCTCGATCAGCTCGCCATCCACATCGACCACGAACTCCTGCTCGATTCGGCTGGCGTCCTCGGTGAGCTTGCGCGCCACGCGCCAGTCCTGCGTGAAAAACAGCAGGCCGCTGGCCTTGGTCGGCAACGACAGGGGCGCTGTGAGGCGGGACATGTGCCGCTTCAGTGGCCGCACGCCGGAAGCGTCGTCGGCGCTGCGCGTTGCCGGCGTGACCAGTGTGGCGGCGCCGTCCGGTCCCGGCCCGGCGTCGATGCCGGCCGGTTTGTTGAGCACCAGCGTGACCGCTTCCAGCGGCGCCAGCCGGGCGGCGGGGTCGATGGCCACGGTTTGCGCGTCCACCATGAACTGCGGCTCTTCCACCACCACGCCGTCCACCCGCACCCAGCCGCCTTCGATGAATTGCTCCGCCTCGCGGCGCGAGCAACCCGCCAGGGCGACGACCCGTTTGGCAAGGCGGACAGGTTCGGTCATGGGAAGGGCCAGCGCAGGGGAATCCGCCATTGTAGGCATCCGTGGGCAACCGCACGAAAATAGACCGTCGCGGTGGCATTCCCGGTGCGCGCCCCCAGATTGGAAACCTCCACCATGGCGGACGTCCCCACATGATCCCTTTCTCGATACTCGACCTGGCGCCGGTTACCGAAGGCAGCGATGCCGCGCAGGCGTTCCGCAACACGCTGGATCTGGCGCAGCTGGCCGAGCGACTCGGCTACCACCGCTACTGGCTGGCCGAGCACCACAACATGCCCGGTATCGCCAGTGCGGCGACGGCGGTGTTGATCGGACACGTGGCCGGCGGCACCTCGACCATCCGCGTGGGCGCTGGCGGCATCATGCTGCCGAACCATGCACCGCTGCAGGTGGCCGAGCAGTTCGGCACGCTGGCGTCGCTGTATCCGGGCCGCATCGACTTGGGGCTGGGCCGCGCGCCGGGCACCGACCAGCCCACCGCGAAAGCCTTGCGCCGCTATTTCGACAGTGCCGACGCGTTTCCGCAGGACGTGATGGAACTGCTCGGCTATTTCGAGCCCGCCACGCCCGGCCAGCCGGTGCGCGCGGTGCCTGGCGCCGGCATCGACGTGCCGGTGTGGCTGCTGGGTTCCAGCCTGTTCAGCGCCAAGTTGTCGGCGGCGTTGGGCCTGCCGTTCGCGTTCGCCTCGCATTTCGCCCCCGATGCGATGGACGAGGCGCTGGCGCTGTACCGTCGCGATTTCCGGCCGTCGGCGCGGCTGGAACAGCCGTACGCCATGCTGGGCCTGAACGTGGTGGCGGCCGACAGCGATGCCGAGGCGCGGCGGCTGTTCACCACCCAGCAACAAAGTTTCATCAATCTGCGTCGCGGCCGGCCGGGGCTGATCCCGCCGCCGATCGACGACATCGAGACCTACTGGTCGCCGGTGGAGAGGATCGGCGTGGAGCGCGCGCTGGCCTGCGCCGTGGTGGGCGACGAGACGACCGTGCGGCAAGGCATCGACGCATTCATCGAGCGGCATCGGCCGGACGAGGTGCTGATCACCGCGAACGTGTTCGACCACGCCGCCCGCCGGCGCTCGTTCGAGATCGCCGCCGTGTGCGCGTCGAACAAATAGCAACATCCGATCGGCCATAATCGCGACCTTTCCACGACGACTTGAAGCTTTCCAACGCATGAAGACACCCCAGGGCCTGCAGACATTGATCGAGGAAGGCGTGATCGACCAGGTGCTCCGCCCGCTCAAGAGCGGCAAGGAGGCCTCCGTTTACGTGGTGCGCTGCGGCGATGAAACGCGTTGCGCCAAGGTCTACAAGGACATGGGGCAGCGCAGTTTCCAGGCGCGCGTGCAATACCAGGAGGGCCGCAAGGTGCGCGGCAGCCGCCAGGCGCGCGCGATCGGCAAGGCCAGCAAGTTCGGCCGCAAGGAGATGGAGGAGAACTGGAAGAACGCCGAGGTCGACGCGCTGTACCAGCTCACCGCCGCCGGCGTGCGGGTGCCGCGGCCGTTCGGTTATTTCAGCGGCGTGCTGGTGATGGAGCTGGTCACCGACGCGGACGGTTATTCGGCACCGCGACTGGGCGAGGTGGAGTTGTCGGCCGACACGGCGCGCGACTACCACCGCTTCCTGATGCAGCAGGTGGCGCGCATGCTGTGCATCGGCCTGATCCACGGCGACCTGTCCGAATACAACGTGCTGGTGGGCCCCGAGGGCCCGGTGATCATCGACCTGCCGCAGGTGGTCAGCGCGTCGGGCAACAACGCGGCGCGCGCCATGCTGCGCCGTGACGTAGGCAACATCACCATCAGTCTGTCGCGCTTTGCGCCGGAGTTGCTGGACACCTATTACGGCGAGGAGATGTGGGCGTTGTACGAACTGGGCGAGCTGCATCCGGACACCGAGCTGACCGGCCAGTTCGAATTCGACGAAAGCATCGCCGACGTGGACAGCGTGATGCAGTCGATCATCGATGCGCGCGAGGAAGCCATCATCCGCCAACAGGGGCGCGAGGCTGCGGCGCAGGAGGATTGAATGGATGGTGGAACCGGTGGCTCTTGTAGGAGCGACTTCAGTCGCGATGCTCTTGCTCTTCCGAATCCCGGCTTTCAACAGACGAATGTCTGGTCATCCCTTCAAGAGCATCGCGACTGAAGTCGCTCCTACAGGGGTCAGTGCTTGCTGACGTCGATCAATTCCACATCGAACACCAGCGACGCATTCGGCGGGATGTCGCCGCCGGCGCCTTGGGCGCCATAGCCGAGCGCGGCGGGAATCAGCAACGTGCGCTTGCCACCCACGCGCATGCCGGCCACGCCCTGGTCCCAGCCTTCGATGACGCGGCCGGCGCCCAGCTGGAAATTGAACGGCGTGCCGTGGTCGCGTGAGCTGTCGAATTTCGTGCCGTGCTTGTCGGTGGCGGTGTCGTCATACAGCCAGCCGGTGTAGTGCACCAGCACGTCCATGCCGGCCTTCGCCTCGGCGCCGCTGCCGACGGTGTGGTCGATGGTGGTGAGCTTGTCCACGTGGCCGTGGGTGCGGACCTGGGGCGAGCCGCCGCAGGCGGCGAGGGTGAAGACGGTGAGCAGGGGCAGCAACCAGCGCATGGGTATCTCCGGAAAAGGTGAGGGTTATTTCGACGCGTCCGTGGCGAGCATGCGCTTCACCGGGTCCACGGCCACCGCGTCGGTGTCGTTCATCAATTGCAACTGGCCATCCTGGATCAGGCACTGCAGCCGCATGCCCCGCTGCAACAGCGCAACCAGTTCGGTCACGGTCGCGGCGGGAATGTCGAGCACGGTGAGGTTCCTGTTGCGCGCCAGCGCGGAGCCGACCTTGCTCCACCAGATCTCCGCGGCGTTGCCGCCGTAGCTGATCACCACCACCTGGCGCGAGCGGCCGCAGGCCTTGCGGATGCGGCTTTCGTCGGGCTGGCCCAGCTCGATCCACAGCTCGATCTCGTCGGTGTACGCCTTGCGCCACAGGGCCGGTTCGTCCTCGTCGCTGAGGCCCTTGCCGAACTCCAGCCGATCGTCCGCGTACAGCGCGAACGCCAACAGCCGCACCATCAGGCGCTCCTCGGTTTCCGAGGGGTGCCGCGCCAGGGTCAGCGCGTGGGTGGCGTAGTAATGCCGATCCATGTCGCTGATCTGCAGTTCGACTTTGTAGATGGTGGAGTTGAGCGCCATGGGCCAGCCTTGAGACAACAGCCGGCCATTCTACGCGTTGGCTCTAGACTGCGGTGCTTATGACTGACGCCTTCCACGATCCCCGCGCCAGCACCGTGCATCTGCCTGCCGGCGAATGGGCCACGGTGCTGGACGCGCTGTGCGCGCATTTCGCCAGCGTGAGCCCTGCGCAGTGGCTGGACCGGATCGAACGCGGGCGGGTGCTGGATGCGCAGGGGCGGGCGATCACGCCGCGCACGTCGTATCGCGCGGGGCTGCGCATCCACTATTACCGCGAGGTGGCGCAGGAGGTGCCGATTCCCGGCGTCGAAACCGTGCTGCATGTCGATGCGCATCTGGTGGTGGCGGACAAGCCGCACTACCTGCCGGTGACGCCGGCGGGCGGCTTCGTGGAGCAGACCTTGCTGCGGCGACTGATCCGTCGGCTGGACAATCCGGACCTGGTGCCGCTGCACCGGATCGATCGGGCCACGGCGGGGCTGGTGCTTTTCTCGGCCAACCCGGCCAGCCGCGCGGCGTACCAGGCGCTGTTCCGCGAACGGCGCATCGACAAGCTTTATCACGCGCTGGCGCCGGGTTTGCCGCAGCTGTCATTTCCGCAGCATCGCCGTTCGCGCATCGTGGCGGGCGAGCCGTTTTTCCGCATGCGCGAGGTCGAGGGCGAACCCAACAGCGAGACGTTGATCGAGGTGATCGAGCGCGGGGTCGATATCTGGCGCTATGCGCTGCGACCGGTCACCGGCAAGAAGCACCAGTTGCGCCTGCACATGGCCGCGTTGGGCGCGCCGATCCTGCACGACACGTTGTATCCCGAACTTGCGCCCGCGGCCGATGACGACCATCGCCGCCCGCTGCAATTGCTGGCGCGCAACCTGGCGTTCGACGACCCGCTGTCGGGCGAGCGGCGCCACTTCCAGAGCGGGCTGGAGCTTGCGGGGCCAGTGCCAGAAGTTGGTTCCGCCGACGCGCGGTAAGCGACCATTCCGCGTTATCGTTGCGCGCACTATTGGCGCGGGAGAGCCGTCGTGAATGCACAACCCCTGTCCGGCGCCACGCCGCGCACCGAGCTCACCGTACGCGGCCTGATCATCGGCATCGTGATCACCTTGGTATTCACCGCGGCCAATGTGTTTTTCGGACTCAAGGCGGGATTGACCTTCGCCACCTCGATTCCCGCGGCGGTGATCTCGATGGCGATCCTGCGCGCGTTCAAGAATTCCACGATGCAGGAAAACAACATCGTGCAGACGGTGGCCTCGTCGGCGGGCACGCTGTCGGCGATCATCTTCGTGCTGCCCGGGCTGGTGATGATCGGCTGGTGGAACGGCTTTCCGTTCTGGATCACCTTCGGCATCTGCGCCACCGGCGGCATCCTGGGCGTGATGTACACGATCCCGCTGCGCCGCGCGCTGGTGACCGATTCCGACCTGCCGTATCCCGAGGGCGTGGCCTGCGCCGAGGTGCTGAAGGTGGGCGGTGGCGACGATGCGGCTGCCACGTCCGAGGAAAGCAGCCGCGCCGGCTTGCTGGCCGTGGCCGCCGGCACCGTGGTGTCGGCAGTGTTTGCGGTGGTGGTGGCGACCCGCGTTTTCGCCGGCAACGTGGCGCAGTATTTCCGTTTCGGCGATCGCGGCGGCGCCACCGGTTACGACTTCGCGCTGTCGTTCGCGCTGCTGGCGGTGGGTCATCTGGTGGGCTTGTGGGTGGGCCTGGCGATGTTGCTGGGCGCGGTGATCGCGTGGGGCTGGGCGGTGCCGCATTACACGATGCTGGCGGCGACCGCCGGCGCCGCGGCCGACGTGGCGCAGGCCGCGTGGAGCGCCAGGGTGCGTTTCATCGGCGCCGGCACGATCGGCGTGGCGGCCATCTACACGCTGGCCAAACTGGTGAAGCCGGTGATCAGCGGGTTGACCTCGGCGATGGCCTCGTCGCGGGCGCGCAAGGCGGGCCAGGGATCCACGTTGCCGCGCACCGAACACGACATGCCGATCGGCCTGGTAGGCCTCATCAGCGTGGCCTGCCTGCTGCCGATCGCCTGGTTGCTGGGCGATTTCAGCTTCGCCACCGGACTGGGCGATCATCTATGGCTGCTGGTGATCGGCGGCCTGGTTTTCGTGGTGGTGATGGGTTTCCTGGTCTCGGCGGTGTGCGGTTACATGGCGGGGCTGATCGGCTCGTCCAACAGCCCGCTGTCGGGCGTGGGCATCCTGGTGGTGATCATCGCCGCGCTGCTGCTGATGCTGGGCGTGCAGGCGCAAACCGGCGACGCCGGCAAGGGCATGGTGGCGTTTGCGCTGTTTGCCACCTCGGTGGTGTTCGCGGTGGCCACCATCGCCAACAACAACCTGCAGGACCTGAAAACCGGCCAATTGGTGGATGCCACGCCGTGGAAACAACAGGTGGCATTGGTGGTGGGCGTGCTGGTGGGCGCGGCGGTGATCCCGCCGGTGCTGGATCTGTTGAACGAAGCGTACGGCTTTGCCGGCATGCCCGGCGTGGACCCCACGCGGGCGCTGGCGGCGCCGCAGGCCGGGTTGATCTCGGCGCTGGCGCAAGGCGTGATCCAGGGCAATATCGACTGGAGCCTGATCGGCCTGGGCGCCGCCATCGGCGTGGCGCTGATCGTGCTGGACGAGATGCTGGGCCGCACGACGCGCACCGCCAGGTTGCCGCCGCTGGCCGTGGGCTTGGGCATCTACTTGCCCAGCTCCACCACGCTGATGATCGTGGTCGGCGCCATCGTGGGCTGGTACTTCGACAAGCGCGCCGACCGCGGCGCCAACCCCGAAGGCACCAAGCAACTGGGCGTGCTGTTGGCCTCGGGCATGATCGTGGGCGAAAGCATCATCGGCGTGGTGATCGCCGCGATCGTGGTGTTTTCCGGCAAGAGCACGCCGCTGGCGCTGGTGGGTGATGGCTTCGGTACCGCCGCGATCTGGATCGGCGGCATCGCCTTCGTGCTGGTCAACGCGGCGCTGTACCGCTGGGTGGCGCGGTTGGGGCGCAACCAGTCCAGCGGAATGGCGTAACGCCGTTATGTGGGAGCGACTTCAGTCGCGATGCTTTTTTGCATTGAGCCTCAAAGCAAGAGCATCGCGACTGAAGTCGCTCCCACACAGGGAAGCGCTTCCCTCGGCCACGTACAATGCGTGCATCAATCGCCTGCTGAAGTAATGACGTGACGGCATCCGGATTTTCCGCGGCCGCGCCCGACACGGCGCTGGCCGCCTTGTTCGTTCCCTTCGAGTTGGGACACTTGCACTTGCCGTCCGACGGCCGCGTGCTGTTCCTGCGTGCGCGGGCCGGCGTGCGCCTGCGCGAGATGGCGCAGCCGGCATGGCTGTGCGAGCAGGGCTTCATGCCGTTCGCCGATGAGCTGAGCCGCTGTGGCCTGCACGTGGGCGAGGCATCCGTGGGTGAGCTTTTCCCGCTGGTGTTGATCCTGCCGCCGCGCCAGCGCGACGAGGCGCGCGCGCTGTTCGCCCGCGCGCTGCAGCACACGGCGCCGGGCGGTACCGTACTGGTCAGCATGCCCAATGCGGAAGGCGCGAAATCCGGCGAGGCCGACCTCGTGAAACTGGCCGGCGCCGTGCAGCATCTTTCCAAGCACAAATGCCGCGTGTTCTGGACCACGCCCACGGCGGACAGCGTCGATCACGAGTTGCTGACGCAATGGCTGGCGCTGGATGCACCGCGCGAAACCGACGACGGCTTCGTCAGCCGGCCCGGGCTGTTTGCCTGGAACCGGATCGATCCCGCCTCCGCCTTGCTGGCCGCACATCTGCCGGCCGACCTGCGTGGGCGGGTGGCCGACCTGGGGGCCGGCTATGGTTATCTGGCCACACAGATCATCGCCCGCTGTCCGCAGGTGTCATCGATCGACCTGTACGAAGCGGAGGCGCGTGCGCTGGAACCGGCGCGGATCAACCTGACGCGTGCGCAACAGGCCAGTGGCCGCGATGTCGAGATTGCGGTGCACTGGCACGATGTCACCCGCGGTTTGCCGCGGCGTTACGACGCCATCGTCAGCAATCCGCCGTTCCACCAGGGCCGCGCCGACCTGCCCGAACTGGGCCGCGC
Source organism: Rhodanobacter sp. Root480 (assembly GCF_001426645.1). GTDB lineage: Bacteria > Pseudomonadota > Gammaproteobacteria > Xanthomonadales > Rhodanobacteraceae > Rhodanobacter > Rhodanobacter ginsenosidimutans. Next base: position 1,366,748 of record NZ_LMEX01000001.1, on the reverse strand, counting down.
CTTCATCACCAGCGCCGCCGACGCGCTGGGGCCGGAGGGCCGGCTGTGGCTGGTGGCGAACCGGCACCTGCCGTATGAGGCGATCCTGGCTGCGCGTTTCCACCACGTCACCACGGTGACCACGCAGGACGGTTTCAAAGTGATCGAAGCGAACGGAGTGCGCCCATGAAACGGGTCAAGCCATGAAACTGGTCAAACTCATAGCCAACCTGGGCTACGGTAGCCGCAAGGATGTGACCCAGTTGTTCCGTGCCGGGCGCATCACCGACGCCGATGGCGAGGTGCTGTACGCCGACGACGTGGTGCCACACGAAAACATCCGCGTCGATGACGAACCGCTTGATCCGCCGCCCGGCCTGGTGCTGATGCTCAACAAGCCGCTGGGCGTCACCTGTTCGCGCAAGGACCCGGGCCGGGTGGTGTACGACCTGCTGCCGCCGCGGTTCAACGTGCGCACGCCGGCCTTGTCCAGCGTGGGCCGGCTCGATCGTGACACCACCGGCCTGCTGCTGTTCACCGACGATGGCGCGCTGTTGCACCGGATCATTTCGCCCAAGGCACACGTGGCCAAGGTGTACGAGGCCACGCTGGCGCAGGATCTGCGGGGCGACGAAGGCGCGCTGTTCGCCAGCGGCAGCCTGATGCTGGAGTCGGAAAAGGAACCATTGGCACCGGCGCAACTGCAGGTGCTGGGCCCGCGCCATGCGCGGCTCACCGTCACCGAAGGGCGTTACCACCAGGTGCGGCGGATGTTTGCCGCTGCGGGCAACCATGTGGAAACCCTGCAGCGCGTTGCGGTCGGCGCGTTGACGCTGGGCGACCTGCCGCTGGGCGAATGGCGGGCGCTGGATGCCGACGAGGTGGCCGCCGTTTTCGCGCCGCCGACGGTTGGTTGATTGCCCGCCATGCCCATCGACCAGCGCCCCCTCGCCATCTTCCTGATGGGCCCCACCGCCTCCGGCAAGACCGCGCTGGCCTGTGAGTTGAGCGAGCGGTTCCCGCTGAATCTGGTCAGCGTGGATTCCGCACTGGTCTATCGCGGCATGGACATCGGCACGGCCAAGCCCGACGCGGCGACGCTGGCGCGCTACCCGCACGCGTTGGTGGACATCCGCGACCCGGCGCAGCCGTATTCGGCGGCGGATTTCAGTGACGACGCGCTGGTGGCGATGCAGTCGATCAGCGCGCGGGGCAGGGTGCCGCTGCTGGTCGGCGGCACCGGTCTGTATTTCCGGGCCTTGCAACAGGGGCTGTCGGCGTTGCCGCAGGCCGACGCGTCGATCCGGCAGCGGCTCGGTGCCGAGGCGCAGCAACTCGGCTGGCCCGCCCTGCATGCGCGGCTGGCACAGCTCGACCCGGCGGCGGCCGCGCGTATCGGCAGCAATGACGCGCAGCGGTTGCAGCGGGCGCTGGAGGTGATCGAACTCAGCGGCCGCCCGCTGTCCGAGTTGCAACAGCGCGGCCACGAAACACCTTTCCCCTGGCGCGTGCTGAAATTGGCGCTGATGCCTCGCGATCGCAGCGTGCTGCACGAACGCATCGCGCGGCGTTTCGACATCATGTTGTCTGAGGGTTTTCTGGACGAGGTGCGTGCGTTGCGCGAACGTGGCGACCTGCATGCCGACCTGCCGGCCATTCGCGCGGTGGGTTACCGCCAGGCGTGGCAGTACCTGGAAGGAAAGATCGACGCGGCCGCCTTCCGCGACCAGGCCATTTTTGCCACCCGCCAGCTGGCGAAACGGCAGATCACCTGGCTGCGCAGCGACCTCGGTGCGCGGTTTTTCGACCCCGACGAATCGGGCTGCACGCTCCGCGCAACCGACGCTGTGCAACGGCTGCTGGACGGCGTCGCTGGGCCTCGCTGAACGTGCTTTTGCCAACCCCTGCTCATTTGCGCCGGCAGGTTGAAAACCACCTTTCATCAAGCATTTGAAAGCGGTTACCATCACCGGAGTTGGGCCGGACGCCGCAGGCGTTTTTTTCCGGACCCGTCCGTCGCCAGGGGAACAAAATATGTCCAAGGGACAATCGCTGCAGGATCCGTTTCTCAATGCATTGCGGCGCGAACGCGTGCCGGTGGCCATCTACCTGGTCAACGGCATCAAGCTGCAGGGTACGGTGGAATCGTTCGACCAGTTCGTGGTGCTGCTTCGCAATCAGGTAAGCCAGATGGTTTACAAGCACGCCATCTCCACTGTGGTACCCAGCCGCAACGTGCGTATCAGCGGTGGCGCGGATGACCACGACGGCCACGCCGACCACGACGCCGCGCCCGCCGCCGGCACGCCGGCCGACGCAGGCGCTTGATTGATGGGGTGTTGGCCCGCATGAAGTAGGTTCGTTTCCGCAAAGGCCCACCCCATTCGTGTTTGATCGACAGAAGAAAGGCGACCGCGCCGTACTGGTCATGCCGCATTCGCGCGGTGAGGGCGACAGCGCCCGCCGTGCCGAGGAATTCGCCGAGCTGGTCAAGTCGGCCGGCGCCGAGGTGCTGGCGGCCATCACCGCCCGTGTCGATGTACCCAGCCCGCGCTTCTACATCGGCAGCGGCAAGGCCGATGAAGTGGCCGAGGCGGTGGCCGCGCTGGAGGCCGACCTGGTGCTGGTGGATCACGAACTCACCCCGGTGCAGGAGCGCAACCTCGAAAAGCAGCTCAAGGTGCGCGTGGTCGACCGCGCCGGGCTGATCCTGGACATCTTCGCCCAGCGCGCCCGCTCGCACGAAGGCAAGCTGGAAGTGGAGCTGGCCCAGCTCAAGCACATCGCCACCCGGCTGGTGCGCGGCTGGACCCATCTGGACGCGCAGCGCGGTGGTGCCATCGGCAACCGCGGCCCCGGCGAAACCCAGCTGGAAACCGACCGCCGCCTGCTCAACGAGCGGGTGAAGATTCTCGGCAAGCGGCTGGAAAAAGTGCAGACCCAGCGCACCCAGCAGCGCCGCGCGCGGCTGCGCAACACGGTGCCGCGCGTGGCCCTGGTGGGCTACACCAACGCGGGCAAATCCACGTTGTTCAATGCGCTCACCACCGGCGAGGTCTACGCCGCCGACCAATTGTTCGCCACGCTGGACCCCACCGTGCGCAAGATCGACGGCCTCAGCTGCGGCCCCGCAGTGTTGGCCGACACGGTCGGTTTCATCCGCGAATTGCCGCATGACCTGGTGGCCGCGTTCCGCGCCACCCTGGCCGAGGCGCGCGAGGCCGACCTGCTGTTGCATGTCAGCGACGCCGCCGACGACGAGCGCGAGCCGTTGCATCGGGTGGTCAACAAGGTGCTGCAGGAGATCGACGCCGGCGACCTGCCGCAGTTGCAGGTGATGAACAAGATCGACCTGGCCGGGCTTGAGCCGCGGATCGACCGCGATGGCGACGGGCGCCCGTATCGGGTGTGGCTGTCAGCCGCCACCGGCGCGGGGGTGGAGCTGCTGCACCAGGCGCTGGGCGAGTTGCTGGGTGGCGACCGGGTGCAGTCGTCGCTGCATCTGCCACTGACCGCCGGGCGCCTGCATGCCCGGCTCAAGGCCTCCGGCGCAATTGCCGAGGAAACGGTCGACGAGCACGGCTGGCGCCTGCGAATCGATGCGCCACGCAGCGTGCTGGCGCCATTGGGCGCGGATGCGACCGAGGCCGGCATGCTGCGTGATCTGCTGGCCCCGGCGTCCTAGCGGTGCTCCCCGTCCAGGGCGCCTGGCGGCGCCGGCGTGGCCCGGTCGAGACGGTCGCGGGCAGCGGATCAATGCGTCAGGCTCTGCTAAACTGTCCGGCGTTTGTGCTGCCGCCTGACCGGGTCGGCACATGCCCCCACCGTTATGGCAGACATCATGTGGTTTCCCCTTTCAACGTGTGCTCCGGCCGTGGCTGCCGGCCTCCAGCGGTCCCAAGGAGACTGACTCATGGCGTGGAATGAACCCGGTAAGGGACAACAGGGCGATCCATGGAACCGCAAGCGGCCCTCGGGCGGTGCGCCGAACCTGGACGACCTGCTCAAGCAGCTGAAGAGCCGTTTCGGCAAGTTCGGCAATGGCGCGGGCGGCATCATCACCGTCGTGGTGGTGTTGATCGTGCTCAGCGTGCTGTTCAGCAGCTACACCATCGTCGGTGCGCGCGAGGCGGGCGTGGTGCTGCGCTTCGGCCAGTATTCGCGCACGTTGCCGCCGGGCTTCCACCTGAAGCTGCCGGTGCCGTTCGAGACGATCACCAAGGTTGAAGCCACCCGCATCCGCTCGGTGACCGACAAGGTCGCCATGCTGACCCGCGATGAAAACATCATCACCATCGATTTCACCGTGCAATACCAGGTGGACGACGCCCGCAAATACCTGTTCTCGCTGAACGATCCCGATGGCACCACGGGCGCGGCGGCGGAGGCGGCAGTGCGTTCGGTGATCGGCGGAAGCGACATGGACCAGATCCTGTCCGCCGCGGGCGCCAGCCTGGTCAGCGAGGCGCAGGTGGCGTTGCAGAAAACGCTGGACAGCTACAACTCGGGCCTGCGCGTCACCGAGGTGAGCTTCCAGAACGTGGCGCCGCCGAACGAGGTGAAGGATGCCTTCGACGACGTCAACAACGCCCGCGAAGACAAGCAGAGCATCGAGAACGGCGCCTTGGCCTACGCCAGCAAGGTGGTACCGGTGGCACGCGGCGACGCGGCGCGCATCGCGGCCGAGGCGGCCGGCTACAAGGCCGAGCGTATTGCCCGCGCCGAAGGCGACACCGACCGCTTCGACCTGATGCTGAAGCAGTACCAGGCGGCACCGGAGGTCACCCGCAAGCGGCTGTGGCTGGAAACCATGGAACAGGTGATGGCTGACAACCCCAAGGTGATCGACGGCTCCGACGGCCGCAACATCATCAACCTGCCGGCACAACAGGGCGGCACGGCCACTTCGGCCAATGCGGATTCATCCAGCGCGAATGTCGTGGTGCCCGCCGCCAGCAGCAATTCAGCCGACAAGGGAGCGCAGCCATGAGCCGGATAGCCGCAGGCGTCGTCGCGGTGCTGTTGATCCTGCTGGGGCTCAACAGCATGTTCGTGGTTCGCGAAGGGCACAGCGCGCTGCTGCTGCAATTCGGCCGCATCGTGCACACCGATTACCAGCCGGGGCTGCATTTCAAGATCCCGGTGATCCAGCAGGTGATGCATTTCGACAAGCGCATCCTGTCGCTGGACGCGCCGCCGGAGCGTTACTTCACCTCCGAGAAAAAGAGCGTCAACGTCGACTTCTACGTGAAGTGGCGCGTGCTGGACAACGCCGCGTATTACCGCGCCACCGGCGGCGACCAGCTGCAGGCGGCGCAGCGGCTGACCCCGATCGTGAAGGATGCGCTGCGCTTCGAGTTCAACGCCCGCACGCTGCCCGACCTGATCTCCGGCGGCCGCAAGGACATCACCGAGCGCGTGCGTGCGCAAACCGATGCGTCGGCCCGCAAGAACCTCGGCATTGCCGTGGTCGACGTGCGCATCAAGCGCATCGACCTGCCCAACGAGGTCAGCGAATCGGTCTACAAGCGCATGCGTGCCGAGCGCCTGCAACTGGCCAATGAACTGCGTTACACCGGTCAGGAAGCGGCCGAGAAGATCCAGGCCGACGCCGATCGCCAGGGCCAGGTCCTGCGTGCCGATGCAATGCGTGACGCGGCCAAGATTCGTGGTGAGGGCGATGCGCAGGCGGCGGCGATCTACGCCAAGGCCTATGGTCAGGATGCCGAGTTCTTCACCTTCTACCGCAGCCTGGCGGCTTACCGTAAGTCGTTCGAGGATGGCAAGGGCATGCTGATCCTGAAGCCCGACTCGGAGTTCATGCGCTACTTCAACCAGCCTGTACAGAAGCGCTAGGCGGCATCGATGCATCAGTTGGCGGCCGCGCTGTGCCTGGTGCTGGTGCTCGAGGGTCTGCTGCTGTTTGCGGCACCGGCATCCTGGCAGGCGATGATGCGACAGGCGTTGACGTTGTCTCCGCGGACCTTGCGACTGTTCGGCGCGTGCGCCGTCATCATCGGCCTGGTGCTGTTGCGGTGGTTCCATTGAGGTGCATCGCGGGCTAGCCCGGATGCGCGAGTTATTTCCCGGTTCCCGCGTGGAATCAACGCATAGTGAGCGAGAAGATCATGGGCAAGTCAGTCGTAATCCTTGGCGCGCAATGGGGCGACGAAGGCAAGGGCAAGATCGTCGACCTGCTGACCGAGCGGGTCAGCGCGGTGGCGCGTTTCCAGGGTGGCCACAATGCCGGCCACACGCTGGTGATCAAGGGCAAGAAGACCGTGCTGCACCTGATCCCCTCGGGCATCCTGCGCGACGACGCGCTGTGCCTGATCGGCAATGGCGTGGTGCTGTCGCCCGAAGCGCTGATCAGCGAGATCGCGGAGCTGGAAGCCAACGGCGTCGAGGTGCGTTCGCGCGTGAAGATCAGCCCGGCCACGCCGCTGATCATGCCGTACCACATCGCGGTCGATAAGGCGCGCGAGATTGCCGCCGGCGGCAAGGCCATCGGCACCACCGGCCGCGGCATCGGCCCGGCGTACGAAGACAAGGTGGCCCGCCGCAGCGTGCGCGTGGCCGACCTGATGTACCCGCACGAGCTGCCGGCACTGCTGAAGACTGCCGTCGAGTACCACAACTTCATCCTCACCCAGTGGCTGAAGGCCGAACCGGTCGACTACGACACCGTGTTGAAGGACGCGTTGGCCTGGGGCGAATACATCCGCCCGCTGGTCGACGACGTGGCCACCATCCTGCACGACGTGCGCCGTGACGGCGGCAACATCCTGTATGAAGGCGCGCAAGGCGCGCTGCTGGATATCGACCACGGCACCTATCCCTACGTCACCTCGTCCAACACCACCGTGGGCGGCGCGCTGGCCGGCACCGGCGTGGGCGCGGGCGACATCGACTACGTGCTGGGTATCTGCAAGGCCTACGCCACGCGCGTCGGCAGCGGCCCGTTCCCCACCGAGCTCAATGACGAGATGGGCGAGCTGCTGCGCAAGAAGGGCAACGAGTTCGGCGCCAGCACTGGTCGTCCGCGCCGCTGCGGCTGGATCGACCTGGTGGCGTTGAAGCGCGCCGTGCAGATCAACGGCATCAACGGCCTGGCCATCACCAAGCTCGACGTGCTGGACGGCTTGCCCAGCATCAAGGTCTGCGTCGCCTACGAATACCGCGGCAAGCGCCGCGAACTGGCGCCGCTGGACGCGGACGGCTGGGAAGAGTGCAAGCCGGTGTACCTGGAGTTCCCCGGTTGGGAGGAATCCACCGCCGGCATCCGCGACTGGAACAAGCTCCCCGCCGCCGCCCGCGCCTACCTGCGCGCGGTGGAGGAACTCTCCGGCTGCCGCCTGGCCCTGGTGGCCACCGGTGCCGACCGCGACGACACCATCAGCCTGGATGATCCGTTCGCCTGATCACGGCTGATCGCGCGACAGGCGGGTCTTGCATCGCGAGGCTCGGGACTGACGAACCCCGCGTTGTGGAAACGCGGGGTTTTTCTTTGGGCCGCGCGTGCAGGCCGCGGATCACCCATTCCCATGTGATGCGGTGCGGAAGGTTGATCGACATTGCATGTTGATCGAACTCATCGCCGCACCCTGGGAATGGCTTCGTTCCCGCCGCGGCGGAGGTGGTCTGGATTCATAAACTAAATGACTGTCAAGCTGGACATTTAGAGATGGATGTCTGATATTCGAGACATGGATATCGATTTCCTTCTACGCGACACGGGCCGCCAGATCCGCGAATTGCGCAAACGCCGGGGCCTTACCCAGGCTGCTCTGGCTGAGCGCGCCGGCATGGCGCGCTCCAAGCTCGTGCTGCTGGAACAGGGCAGGGGCTCGGTGGCTTTCGAAAGTTACGCCCGGATCGCGGCGGCGCTGGATGTGGCGTTCCGGCTGGAGCCGGCGCAACGCCCGGCCTTTGAGGAGCTCGCGGAGCATTACCGTGAGTAGGGAAACGGCCACCGTCGTGCTTGCGCAGGTGTTGACGCCGCAGGGCGTGAGCGGCGACCTGCATCATGAAGCCGGGCACTATGAATTTCGCTATTCGGGCAGCACCCCTGATGTCGCGGTAAGCCTGACCATGCCGGTGCGGCGCGATCAGTACCGCGCCACCCAACTGCTGCCGATCTTTCAGCAAAGCCTGCCAGAGGGTTTCGTGTTGGAGCAGCTGCGCCTGCGTCTGGCCAAACTCAGCCATTTCGATCCCATGTTGCTGCTTGCGCTCACCGGGAACGATGGCGCGATCGGTCGTTTGTGCGTGCAATCGCCGGAGATCGAGCATCTGTTCGGCAAGACGAAAACGGCGGCGAAAGGTGAGCGGTTGGCAGAGATCCTCGCGTGGGACGGCACCGAAAATCTGTTTACCGAATTGGTGGAACGCTATCTGTTGCGCACTGGCGTTTCGGGCGTGCAGCCGAAGGTACTGGTACCCGAGCGGTTCGAGCCTCCGGCATCGAAAGCCACCTTGATCGCCGGCGACCTGATCGTGAAAAGCGGCCAGGTGCAGTACCCGGGACTGGCGATCAATGAGTTCGTATGCATGTCGATCGCGCGCGCCGCCAACATTCCCGTGCCCGAGTTTTATCTGTCCGACCGACACGACCTGTTCGTGATGCGTCGTTTCGATCGCCGACATGACGACGGGATGCCGTTGGGCTTCGAGGACATGGCGACGCTGATGGGGCTGGGTACGCCGCAAAAGTATGAAGGCAGCTATGAGCGCCTGGCCAGGGTCATCCGCAACAACTGCCCGGCCGAAAACGTACGGGCGGCGCTGACCCAGTTGTTCGACATGGTGGCGCTGTCGGTGATCGTGGGAAACGGTGATGCACACTTGAAGAACTTCGGTTTGCTCTACACCCACCCCGCCGCAGCCGACTGCCGCATTGCGCCGGCCTATGACATCGTCAACACCACCGCGTACCTTCCCGACGATGCGCTGGCGCTCACTCTCGGAGGCAGCAAGAGCTTCCAGGCAGCGCGGCTGCATCTGCTGGAGCTGGCCGGACGCTGCGATATCGAGCAGCCGCGCGAACGGGTTCGGCAATTGTTGGAGGCCTGCGCGCAGCAGCTGCAAACCCACGCCGACCTGCTTGAGGAAGCACCTGTCGTGAAGCAGGCCTTGCATCACTGCATGCAGCGAATGGAGGCGGGTTTCAGTCGTCCGCTGGCGTCGCGTTGATTCCGGGGTTTGTGCACGCTGCATCCAGCCACGTGTACATGCTGCCTGGCATGGGCAGGATTTTCAGACGCTGTGAGCGACAACCTCGGCCGCTCATGGCCCTGAGTCGCCCTTGCCATCCCGCCCGCCCTCGGCGCGACCGATGCGGTCGCCGATGGGCAGGGTCAGGGTTTCCTTGGCTTCTTCCATCACGATGTAGCTTTTCGAGTCGCGCACGTTGGGCAGCGTCAGCAAGGTGCTACCCAGCAACTTGCGGTACGACGCCATGCCGGAGATGCGCGCCTTGATCAGGTAATCGAACGCGCCGGAGACCAGGTGGCATTCCAGTACGTTGGGCAGGCGCAGCGCGGCGGTGCGGAATTCCTCGAAGATGTCGCCTGATTTGTAGGCCAGGCTGATCTCCACGAACACCAGCAGGCCGGCGCCGACCAGTTGCGGATCGAGCCGCGCGTGGTAGCCGGTGATCACGCCGTCGCGTTCCAGTCGGCGCACGCGTTCGGTGCAGGGCGTGGTGGAAAGGCCGACCCGCTCGCCCAGGTCGGTGAACGATATGCGGCCCTCTTCCTGCAGCACGCGCAGGATTTTCCGGTCGATTTTGTCGAAGTTGCGGCGTTGGCCGGCCATGAAAGCTCCGTTGCTTGCCTGTTTGGCAGTGATTTTACCTGTCATTGGCACAAAAGACGGAAAACAAGCCTGGTCGAACCTTCCTATACTCGCCTCCGATTCCCGCGCAGGTGCGGGCGAACGACAGGGCGGGCGAGGGCAATGCGGGTATTGATATTGGGCAGTGGCGTGATCGGCGTCTGCAGCGCGTGGTATCTGGCGCGCGCCGGGTTTGAGGTCACCGTGGTCGATCGCCAGCCGGGGCCCGGGCTGGAAACCAGCTTCGCCAACGCCGGCCAGATTTCCCCCGGCTATGCGTCGCCATGGGCCGCCCCGGGGGTGCCGCTGAAGGCGTTGAAGTGGCTGTTCATGCGTCACGCGCCGCTGGCGATCCGGCCCGGCCTCGATCCGCAGCAATACCTGTGGCTGCTGCAGATGTTGCGCAACTGCACGGCCAGCCGCTACGCCATCAACAAGGCGCGGATGGTGCGCCTGTCCGAGTACAGCCGCGACTGCCTGGATGAGCTGCGCAAGGAAACGGGGCTGGAATACGAAGGCCGCCAGTTGGGCACCATGCAGGTGTTCCGCACCCAGGCACAGCTTGACGGGGCGGACAAGGACACGGCCGTGCTCGATCAGTACGGCGTACCGTACGAACTGCTGGACCGCGCCGGCATCGTGCGGGCCGAGCCGGCGCTGGCCGGCGTGGTCGACCAGTTGAGCGGCGCCTTGCGCCTGCCTCACGACGAAACCGGCGATTGCGAGCTGTTCACCCGGCGCCTGGCCGAGCGCGCGCAGGCGGCCGGTGTCGAGTTCCGCTTCGGTGCCACCATCGAGAGGTTCGAGCACGATGGCGGCCGCATCACCGGCGTACGGATAGACGGCCAAACGGAACGCGCCGATCGCTACGTGCTGGCGCTGGGCAGCTATTCGCCGCGGCTGCTGGTACCGCTGGGCATTCGGTTGCCGGTCTATCCGTTGAAGGGCTATTCGCTGACAGTGCCGATTACCGACCCGGCAATGGCCCCAACCTCCACTATCCTTGACGAAACCTACAAAGTTGCCGTGACCCGGCTTGGCCAGCGCATCCGCGTTGGCGGCATGGCCGAGGTCGCCGGCTTCGATCTGTCGCTGTCGCCACGCCGGCGCGCGACGCTGGAGAAAGTGATCAACGACCTGTACCCCCATGGCGGCGACCTGACCCGCGCCTCGTTCTGGACTGGCCTGCGCCCGGCGACGCCGGATGGTACGCCCGTGGTCGGCGCCACCCGCCTCGACAACCTCTACCTCAACACCGGTCACGGCACGCTGGGCTGGACCATGGCCTGCGGCTCGGGTCGCTACCTGGCCGACCTGATGACCGGGCGGCCGCCGCAGATCAGTGGCGAAGGCCTGGATATTTCCCGCTACGGCACGCGTGCTGCGGGGGCGAACGCTTGATGCGCCCGGCACGTGCGCTCATCGATCTGGCCGCGTTGCGCCACAACTATCGCCTCGCACGCGAGTTGGGCGGCCGCAAGGCGCTGGCCGTGGTCAAGGCCGACGCCTATGGTCACGGCGCGGTGCGCTGTGCCCGCGCGCTGGAACCCGAAGCCGATGGTTTTGGCGTGGCCTGCATCGAGGAAGCGCTGGAGCTGCGCGAGGCCGGCATACGCGCGCCGATCCTGCTGCTGGAGGGTTTTTTCGAAGCGTCCGAGCTGGCGTTGATCGAAGCCCACGACCTGTGGTTCGTGGTGCAGGCAGACTGGCAGATCGACGCCATCGAGCGCGCGCGGCCGGCGAAGCCGTTCACGGTATGGCTGAAGCTTGATTCGGGCATGCATCGGCTGGGTCTGGCGGCGCAGGATTACGGCGCCGCGCTGCATCGCCTGCAGGCAATGCCGCACGTTGGTGAAGTGGTGGCGATGACTCATTTCGCCCGCGCCGACGAACTGGATTGCGACCGCACCGGGCAGCAGCTGGCGCTGTTCAACCAGGTTTGCGCGGAGGCGTCGCTGCCGACCAGCCTGGAAAACTCGCCCGCACTGCTGGGCTGGCCGGATGTGCATGGCGACTGGTCGCGGCCTGGCCTGATGCTGTACGGCGCCTCGCCGTTTGCCGGCACCCATCCCGTGGCAGACCGCTTGCGCCCGGTGATGACGGTGGAGTCGGGAATCATCAGCGTACGTGACCTCGGCGTGGGCGAACCGGTGGGCTACGGCGCGCGCTTCGTCACCCGCCGGCCCAGCCGCATCGGTGTGGTGGCGATGGGTTATGCGGACGGCTATCCGCAATTCGTTCCCAATGGCACGCCGGTAGCCATCGATGGCCAGCCCGGCGACCTGGTCGGCCGCGTGTCGATGGACATGCTGACGGTGGATCTCACCGATCATCCGACTGCCGGCCTGGGCAGCCGGGTCGAGTTGTGGGGTGCGCAGGTGCGTGTGCATGACCTGGCTGCGCGCTGCGAGACCAGCGCGTACCAGTTGCTGTGTGCGCTGAAGCGGGTGCCGCGTACTTACGTGGAGGAGTAAGCGCGGCGTCAAACACCGCTTGTATGATCTCGGGCGCCGCGATCGATCGTGCGTCGACGTCAACAAGGGGACCATCGTGCCACTGACACAGCAAGCGCTGGAGCGTGCCCATGCCATCCTGGCCCGGGCGGACGCCAAGCTGGACCAACTGCGCCGCATCGAGCCGTACCTGATCGATCTGTCACTGCGGGAAAATCCGGTGGGCTCGAACCTGGGCCAGACGCTGGCGGACAAGCTGGCGATCCTGCCGAAGCTGCGCGAGTTCGGTTTCCGGAATATCTCGCTCGGCACGCTCGATTACGCGATGCCGGAGGAGCTCGAGGTCGACGACGATTTCATGCAACACCTGCGTGACCAGCAGGTCGACATGACCGGCTGCTTCGCGTTCACGGCGATGGGTATCCAGTCGGCCGGTGGCACGTTCACGCCCGATCCGTCGCAGTTGAAGTTGCGTGCGTACGGCGTGCCCAACACGGTGCAAGAGATCTCCATCACCAAGGCGGGCAGGGGTACGCAATACGACCTGGAAACCCTGCGCCGCAGCCTGCCGGCGAGCATCGACTGGTTGTGCCAGAACATCCGCGGCGAGGACGGCACGCGGCCGCGCATCCTGGTCAATATTGTCGATGGCTGCGATGCCTTCGCCGAATGTCCCGAGGTGACCTGTTCCATCATCGACCTGCTGGCGGGGCTGCCGATCGAGGGCGTCACCTTCGAGGACGACCGCGGCAGCTACCTGCCGTTCCAGGTCGGCGCCTATGTGGCGGTGGCGCGCAGCCTGTTGCCGCCGCCGCTGAAACTGCTGGTGCATATCCATGCCGGCGCCGGTTTCGAGAATGCCTCGGTGATCGAGGCGCTGCTCAATGGCGCCGATGGCATCTGGGGCGGGTTGCCCAAGCGCGCGGCGATCATCGGCCATGCCTCGCTGGGCGAACTGATCGCCAACCTGGCGCGCGTGGGCAATCCGCATGTGCAGGATTACCAGTTGGACCAGCTGTTGCCGTTGGCGACCGGGCTGCAGGAGCTGGACGACCTGAAACCGGTGCCCGACGACCTGCCGGTGCTGGGTCACAACGCGTACCGCCTCACCCTGAGTTCGTTCAGGCAGATCCCGGGCCGCTTCATGGATCTGGCGCCACGGGTGATCGGTGGAAGCTACCGTTATCGGGTCTGCCCGGTAGTCAGCGATCCGACGGTGATCGCGGGCCGGCTGGCGGAAGTGACCGGGCAGCCGGCGAGCGATTTCCCCGAGGAGATCACCCGGCAGATGATTCGCCTGATGCGCCGCGATTTGCGCGCCGGCGAGCGCATTGACTATGACGAGCCGCAGCAACTGCTGGCCTTGCTGGCTCGCGCCGGACAGCCCTGAGGTGTACTTTGCGCGGATGGACGGCATGCAGCGGTGCGTCTCATCGCCTGATTCGCGGCTCCTGCAAGATCAAAAAAACGTCGGCATGCCGGCTCTGGATCGGATGGAGGGAACGATGGTGGACATCGAAGCAAGGACCGAGCTCGACGGTGACGTCTACAGGACGTTGCTGGAATCCACCAACGCGATTCCCTGGAAGATCGACTGGGCCACGATGGCGTTTGCCTATATCGGGCCGCAGATCGAGAGCCTGCTCGGCTGGACGCCGGAAAGCTGGGCAAGCGTGCAGGACTGGGTCGACCGCATGCATCCGGAAGACCGCGCCTGGGTAGTGGATTTCTGCGTGGCGCAGTCGAAGGACGGCGTCGACCACGAGGCGGACTACCGCGCGCTGAGCAAGAACGGCGAATACGTGTGGATCCGCGACGTGGTGCACGTGGTGCGCAACGCCGAGGGTGAGGTCGAGGCGCTGGTCGGTTTCATGTTCGACATCAGCGAGCGCAAGCGCACCGAGGAGAAGCTGCTCAACATGCAGCGCGAGCTGGAACGGCTTTCGTTCAAGGACGGCCTAACCGGCGTGGGCAACCGGCGTTGTTTCGACAAGGTGCTGAAGAACGAATGGAGCTGCGCGCAGCGCAGCCGGCAGCCGTTGTCGCTGGTGATGCTCGATATCGATTATTTCAAGCAGTACAACGACCACTACGGCCATATCCAGGGCGACAACTGCCTCAAGCAGGTGGGCGCCTTGCTCGACTCCATGGCCACCCGGCCGCGCGATTTCCTGGCCCGCTACGGCGGCGAGGAGTTCGTGCTGGTGTTGCCCGAGACCGACGCGCAGTCCGCTCGCAGCATGGCCGAGCGTTGCCGCGAGTTGATCGAGCAGACGCAGATGCCGCACGAGAAATCCAGCGCGGCCCCGGTGCTGACGGTCAGCCTGGGTGTGGGCGCGGTGGTCCCCGACATGGCCGACGAGCCGTTGTCGTTGATCGACGCAGTGGATCGCGCGCTGTACCAGGCCAAGTTGCAGGGCCGCAACCGCATCGCGATGGCCGACGAGCCGTAGCGGGCGACATGGTCGACAGGCGTCAACAAGCAAAGGCCCCGCATGCGGGGCCTTTGCCGTTTCCGATGATGCAACGGCGGTTTACGCCTCGACGTCTTCCTTGTACGCGTCCACCGGAATGCAGGCGCACATGATGTTCTTGTCGCCGTAGACGTTGTCGACGCGGGCTACCGGCGGCCAGTATTTCTGCAGCTTCAGGCTGGCCAAGGGGAAGGCGGCCAGTTCGCGCGGGTAGGCGTGCGTCCATTCGCTGGCGGTGACCGTGGTGGCAGTGTGCGGCGCGTTTTTCAGCGGGTTGTCCTCGCGGTCGAGCTGGCCATTCTCGATGGCGCGGATCTCGTCGCGGATCTGGATCATCGCGTCGATGAAGCGATCCAGTTCGCCCTGCGATTCGCTTTCCGTCGGCTCCACCATCAGCGTGCCCGACACCGGGAAACTCAGCGTGGGTGCGTGGAAGCCGAAATCGATCAGCCGCTTGGCCACGTCCTCGGCGCTGATGCCGGTGCTGTCCTTCAGCGGGCGCAGGTCGAGGATGCACTCATGCGCCACCAGTCCGTTGCGGCCGGTGTACAGGGTGGGATAGTGCGCTTCCAGGCGCCTGGCGATGTAGTTGGCGTTGAGCAGCGCCACTTGCGTGGCCTTGCGCAGGCCCTGCTGGCCCATCAGGGTGATGTACATCCAGCTGATCGGCAGGATCGACGCGCTGCCGAAGGTGGCGGCGCTGACCATCGCGCCGTTGCCGGTGCCCTGGGTGCGCGCGCCGTCGTTGCCCAGCGCGCCCGGCAGGAATGGCGCCAAGTGCGAACGCACCGCGCACGGGCCGACGCCGGGGCCGCCGCCGCCATGCGGGATGCAGAAGGTCTTGTGCAGGTTGAGGTGACTGACGTCCGAGCCCCACTTGCCGGGCTTGGCCACGCCGACCAGCGCGTTCATGTTGGCGCCGTCGGTGTACACCTGCCCGCCGTGCTGGTGGACGATGTCGCAGATGGCGACCACGTCTTCCTCGAACACGCCGTGGGTGGACGGGTAGGTCAGCATGATCGCGGCGAGGTTGGCCGAGTGCTTCGCGGCCTGCGCGCGGATGTCTTCCAGGTCCACGTTGCCGTTCGCGTCGCACTTGGTGACCACCACCTTCATGCCGCAAAGGTGGGCGGACGCCGGGTTGGTGCCGTGGGCGGATTCGGGGATCAGGCAGATGTCGCGATGGCCTTCGCCGCGCGACTGGTGATACGCGCGAATCGCCAGCAGGCCCGCGTATTCGCCCTGGGCGCCGGAGTTCGGCTGCAGGCTCACCGCGTCGTAGCCGGTGATCTCCGCCAGCTGCGCTTCCAGCCCCGTGATCAGTTCCTGGTAGCCCTGCGTCTGAGCGGCGGGTGCGAACGGGTGGATGTTGGCGAATTCCGGCCAGGTGACCGGGATCATCTCGGCGGTGGCGTTGAGCTTCATGGTGCACGAACCCAGCGGAATCATCGTGCGATCCATCGCCAGATCCTTGTCGGCCAGCGCACGCATGTAGCGCAGCATCTCGTGCTCGCTGTGGTGGCTGTTGAACACCGGGTGGGTGAGGAAGGGCGAGGTGCGCCGCAGCGTCTCGGGGATCAGCGACGGCGCGTTGGCGTCCAGTGCATCGATGCTGGGCAGCGTCGCGCCATCGCCGCCGAAGATGCGCCACAGCAGTTCGATGTCGGCGCGCGTGGTGGTTTCGTCCAGCGAGATGCACAGGTACTCGCCCCACGCCTTGCGCAGGTTGGCGCCCAGCGTCACCGCGCGGGCGGCGAGGGCGTCGGTGCGGTCGCCGGTCTTCAGGCTGATCGTGTCGAACGCGCTGTCGTGGTGGCTGGCGCTGAAGCCGAGTTGCTGCAGGCCGGCCTTCAGGATCGCGGTGAGCCGCGCCACGCGCGAGGCGATGCGCACCAGCCCGTCCGGGCCGTGGTAGACCGCGTACATCGAGGCCATCACGGCAAGCAATACCTGGGCGGTGCAGATGTTGCTGGTGGCCTTCTCGCGGCGGATGTGCTGCTCGCGCGTTTGCAGGGTGAGGCGGTAGGCCGTGTTGCCCTGCGCGTCCACCGACACGCCGATCAGCCGGCCCGGCATCGAGCGCTTGTACGCATCGCGGCAGGCCATGAAGGCGGCATGCGGGCCGCCGAAACCGAACGGCACGCCGAAGCGCTGCGAGTTGCCGATCACGATGTCGGCGCCCATTTCGCCGGGCGTCTTGAGCAGGGTCAGCGCCAGCAGATCGGTGGCGAAAATCGCCAGCGCATTCTTCGCATGGATCTTCGTGGTCTCTTCGCTCCAGTCCATCAGCCAGCCGCTGCTGGCCGGGTACTGGATCAGCGCGGCGAAGTAGTCGTCCGCGGCGATCGCGGCGTCCCACGCCTCGGCCGAGTCGGCCAGCTTGATCACCAGGCCCAGTGGCTCGGCGCGCGTGCGCATCACCTCGATGGTTTGCGGGTGGGCGTCGCCAAACACCACCACGACGTTGCCCTTGGCCTTGGCCGAGCGCCTGGCCAGGGTCATCGCCTCGGCCGCGGCGGTGGCCTCATCCAGCAGCGAAGCGTTGGCGATGTCCATGCCGGTGAGGTCGGCGCACAGCGTCTGGAAGTTGATCAGCGCCTCCATGCGGCCCTGCGAGATTTCCGCCTGATACGGCGTGTATGCCGTGTACCAGGCCGGGTTCTCGAGGATGTTGCGCAGGATGACGTTGGGCGTGAACGTGCCGTAGTAGCCCTGGCCGATGAAGCTGCGGAACACCTGGTTCCTGTCGGCGATGGCGCGGATTCGGGCCAGTGCGTCCTCTTCGGTGATCGCCTCGGGCAGGGCCAGCGGCGCGGTCGACTTGATCGAGCCGGGCACGATGGCGTCGGTCATCGACTCCAGCGAAGCGTGGCCGATCGTGTGCAGCATGCGGGCGATTTCGGTGTCGTCCGGGCCGATGTGACGTTCGATGAACGCGCCATGGTGTTCCAGGTCGCGCAACGAGGCATGGGTGGGGTAGCTCATGTCAGGGCATCCGAAGACAGCGTGCGTGCCGCACGCGGGGCGCCCCTCTGTCCTTTTGCCTGAGAGTTTGGAAGCACCGTTGTGGTCGCTTCGTGCCCCTTCGGCGCCGGATTCAACCGGTCTCTCCAGAGTGTTTGCGCGCGGTGGTATGGGGGCCTGAGCGATTACGGGCGTTGCGTCTTCGGCAGCAGTCAATTCCAGCAAGGGACGACCGCTTCTCCCACCATGCGTTTACCGCGGCGATTATACAGGGGCTGGCGGCGCGACGGCGCTATCCTCGGACACCGGTTCATGCAAGGAAAAGGTGATGATCCGTATTGGCGAAATCGACCATGTGGTGCTTCGCGCCATCGACATTGAAGCCATGCAGCGCTTCTACGTCGAGGTGCTGGGATGCCATGAGGAGCGCCGGCAGGACGAGATCGGCCTGTTGCAGTTGCGCGCGGGCGCATCGCTGATCGACCTGGTCAGCATGGACGGCAAGCTGGGTCGTCAGGGTGGCGCGGCGCCCGGCCCCGAGGGTCACAACGTGGACCACATCTGCCTGCGCGTGGAGGCGTACGACGAGGCGGCAATCATGGCTCATCTCAAGTCGCATGGTGTGCGCATCGGCGAGTCGGGTTCGCGCTACGGCGCGCGCGGCGAGGGGCCGTCGATCTATCTGTACGACCCGCAGGGCAACATGATCGAGTTGAAGGGGCCGGCGGTTACGGGCGCGGCTCCTTCCCTGCGCGCAGGGGAGGTCGGGAAGGGTGAGGCTTCTGCCCTGGATTGACGAAGAGCGACCCCTCCCCAACCCTCCCCTGCTGCGCAGGGGAGGGAGCAGGGCGCAGGTTCTTCCTGACTTCAATCAGACCCGGAAAAGACGAAGGCCGCTTTGAAAGGCGGCCTTCCTGACTTTAATCGAACCCGGAAAAGACGAAGGCCGCCTTGTTAGGCGGCCTTCGTTTACAATTGGTGCCCAGAAGAGGACTCGAACCTCCACGGAGTTGCCCCCGCTAGCACCTGAAGCTAGTGCGTCTACCAATTCCGCCACCTGGGCAGTGGGTCTCACGTCGCTGCAGCAGCTGCGTGAGCCGCGTAATGTAGGCACCTGCCGATAGCTTGTCAACACTTTTCCACCCCCCTTTCCCTCGCGCCGTGGCATTCTCCGCGTCGCGTACATCACAAGGACACTGAGTGACCAGAAAAACCCCTCCCCATTCCGGCAAGCCGCCGGAATCCTCGCCCGCGAAGAAACCGGCCCGCCGCTCGCCGCGTGCCAACGCTCCCGCGGACAAGCGCAACCGGGCTGCCGTCGGCGCCGTGCGCGATCCGCAAGCCGAGCGCGAGGCCCGTCGCTACGACCGGCCCATCCCCAGCCGCGAGGCGATCCTCGCCCTGCTCGAAGAACGCGGCGAATTGCTGACCGAGGCGCGCATCGCCGAGGCGTTGCAGATCATTGAGGAAATCGACCTCGAAGCGCTGCGCAAGCGTCTCGCCGCCATGGTGCGCGACGGCCAGTTGCTGCTGGGCCGTCGCGGCGGCTACGCGCCGACGCAGAAGCTCGACCTGATTGCCGGCCGCGTGTTGGCCAATGCCGAGGGCTACGGCTTCCTGCGCCCGGACGAAGGCGGAGAAGATCTTTATCTGTCGCCGCAGCAGATGCGCGCGGTGATGCATGGTGACCGCGTGCTGGCCAGCGTGGTCGGCATCGACCGTCGCGGCCGCCGGCAGGGCGCCATCGCCGAAGTGCTGGAGCGTCGCTCGCCGCGGCTGGTCGGCCGCGTGGTGATCGAGAACGGCGTGACCCTGGTGACGCCCGACGATCGCCGCCTGCATCTTGATGTGCTGATCAAGCCGGGCGAGGACCAGGGCGCACAGTCCGGCCAGATCGTGGTGGCGGAAATCACCGATCCGCCCACGGCCCAGCGTGGCCCGATGGGCGTGATCCGCGCCGTGCTGGGCGAGCGCCTGCAGCCGTCGCTGGTGGTGGAAATGGCGATCGCCAGCCACGACCTGCCGCACGAATGGCCTGCCGCCGTGCTGCGCGATGCGGCCCAGGTGGAATCGGTGGTGACCGCCGCCGAGCGCGAAGGCCGCACCGATATCCGCAAGCTGCCGCTGGTCACCATCGACGGCGCCGACGCCCGCGATTTCGACGATGCGGTATACGCCGAGCCGAAGCGCGGTGGCGGCTGGCGGTTGATCGTGGCCATCGCCGACGTGTCGCACTACGTGCAGGTGGGCAACGCGCTGGATCGCGAGGCCTACGAACGCAGTACCTCGACCTATTTCCCCGGCTTCGTGGTACCGATGTTGCCGGAGACGCTGTCCAACGGCATTTGCTCGCTGAACCCGAAGGTCGACCGGCTGTGCATGGTCTGCGACATGGTGGTCGACGCCGATGGCGCGGTCAGCAAGGCGAAGTTCTATGACGCGGTGATGCTGTCGCACGCGCGGCTCACCTACGACAAGGTGTGGCAGGCGGTGGGTCTGAAAGACGCCGATGCACGCCACGAAGTGGCCGACGTGCTGCCGCAGCTGGAAAACCTGCACGCGCTGTACAAGGCGATGGCGGCGCAGCGCAAGCGTCGTGGTGCGATCGATTTCGAGACGCCCGAGGTGAAGTTCCGCCTCGACCAGACAGGCAGCGTGGAGTCGATGGGCGCCACCGAGCGCAACGACGCGCACAAGCTGATCGAGGAATGCATGATCGCCGCCAACGTGCAGGCGGCGCTGTTCCTGGAGAAGAAGAAAATCCCCGCGCTGTTCCGTGCCCACGAGCCGCCGCCGGCGGAGAAGTACGAGGATCTGCAGCAGTTCCTGCGCGAGTTCAAGTTGCGCATGCCGCCGGTGGATGAAGTGACCCCCGCGGATTTCTCCGAAATCCTGGCGCTGGTGCACGACCGCCCCGAGCGCGAGCTGATCCAGAACGTGCTGCTGCGCTCGCAAAGCATGGCTGCCTACCAGCCCGAGAACCGCGGCCACTTCGGCCTGGCGCTCACCGCGTACGCGCACTTCACCTCGCCGATCCGCCGCTATCCCGACCTGCTGGTGCATCGCGCCATCCGTTACGCGCTGACCGGCCGCAAACCCGCCGATTACACCTACAGCCCCAGCGACATGGCGGCGATGGCGATCCATTGCTCGCAGCGCGAGCGCCGCGCCGAGGAAGCCGAGCGCGACGTGGACGAGCGCTTCAAGTGCGCCTGGATGGCCAAGCACGTGGGCGAGGAATTCGACGGTGTGGTCACCGGCGTCACCTCGTTCGGGCTGTTCGTGGAGCTGGACGCATCGAAAGTCTCCGGCCTGGTCCACATCAGCCAGCTGGCCAACGACTACTACCACTTTGACGCCACCCGCAAACTGCTGAAGGGCGAGCGCACCGGCGCGCAGTTCCGCCTGGGCGACCACGTGCGCATCCAGGTGCTGCGTGCCAGCCTGGAGGATCGCAAGATCGATTTCCGGCTGGTGGCACCGCGCGCCACGGCGGTGCCTGTCGCCAGCGGCAAGGCCTACGACTATGCCGCCAGCGGCGAGCGTTACTCGCTGCCGAAAGCGGCTGCCGCCAAGAAGCAGGGCATGTTCGGTCGTGCCGCCAAGGCCATCGGCCGCGCGTTCGGCCGCAAGGACGCCGTGGCGGCGCCCGAGGCGGCACCGCCCGCCGTCACCACTGCCGAGCCCGCACGGCGCACACGCCAGCAGGCCGACACCAGCCAGCGCCCGCGCTCTGCGAAGAAGACAGGCGACGCTACGGCCCGCCGCCCGCGCAAGCAGGGCGGGGAAGCCGCGGGCAAGCGTGAAAAGGCGGCGGTCGCTCCGAAGGCCAAGCCGGCCGGCGCATCGAAAAAAGCCGCGCCCGGCAACAGCAGCCGGCGTCGATCGAAACAGAAACCGAAGGGCGAGCAATGAGCGAAAGCTGGATCGTAGGCATCAATCCGGTCGAAGGTGCACTGAGCAATGATGCCGAGCGCGTGCGCGAGGTACTGGTGGAAAACGGCCAGCGCAACGCGCGCGTGCTGGAGCTGGCCGAGCGTGCGAAGAAACTGAAGATTCCTGTGCAGCATCGCCCGCGCGACGAACTGGACAGGCTGGCCGGCGAAGCGCGCCACCAGGGCGTGGTCGCTCGTTACGAAGCGGCACCGGCCGCGCATGAGAGTGACCTCGCCGGCCTGCTGGAGCGCGACGGCAACACCGCGCTGGTGCTGGTGCTCGACGGCGTCACCGATCCGCACAACCTGGGTGCTTGCCTGCGCAGTGCGGCGGCGGCCAAAGTCACCGCGGTGATCGTGCCCAAGGACCGCGCGGTGGGGCTCACCCCGGTGGTGCGCCGTGCTTCGGCCGGCGGTGCCGACCGGGTGCCGCTGATCGCCGTCACCAACCTGGCCCGCACGCTGCGCGAGCTGAAGGATGCGGGCGTGTGGATCACCGGCCTGGCCGGCGACACCGACACCTCGATCTATGGCGTCGACTTCAACGGCCCGGTGGCCATCGTGCTGGGCAGCGAGGGCGAGGGCATTCGTCGGCTCACCCGCGAGTTGTGCGATTTCGTGGCGAAGATTCCCATGCCCGGCACGATGGAAAGCCTCAACGTTTCCGTCGCCACCGGCGTGGCGTTGTTCGAAGCCTTGCGCCAACGGACGTCCAAACGATGACGACACTTTATTGGCACGACTGGTCCGGCTACATCGGCGTGTTGCTGGTGCTGTTGGCGTTCTTGCTGTTGCAGGCGCATCGCCTGCACGGCAATGGCCTGACGTATCAGTTGCTGAATGCGTTCGGTGCGCTGGGCGTGCTGCTGTCGCTGGTGTTCGGCAGCTTCAACACGTCTGCCTTCGTGATGGAAGCGGCGTGGCTGTTGATCAGCGTCTACGGCATCGTGCGCGGCACGCGTCTGCGTCGCGAGAAACGCGACATTTCCTGATCGCTGTGGGAGCGACTTCAGTCGCGATGCTTTTTACTCCCGGATTCACCCAGGAGCATCGCGGCTGAAGCCGCTCCCACGGCCCAGGTTAGATGCCGTGGAACACGGCTTTGCGCTTTTCCAGGAAGGCAGTGGTGCCCTCGCGCATGTCGTCGGTGGAAAAGCTCAGCGCGAACGCCTGCGTTTCGAATGCCAGGCCTTGGTCGATCGCGTTCTCGCCGCCTTCGAGCACGGCGTCGAGAATGCGCCGGGCCGCCAGCGGTGCGGCGGCCGCCAGCTGATCGGCGAGGGCGTTCACGGTTTCGTCCAGCGCTTCGGGCGCCACCACGCGCGTCACGATGCCCAGTTCATAAGCGCGCTGCGCGGTGATCGGTGTGCCGGTGAGGCACAGCTCCAGCGTGGCGCCGCGGCCGGCCAGCCGCAGCAATCGCTGGGTGCCGCCGAAGCCGGGGATCAGGCCCAGGTTGATTTCCGGCTGGCCGAACTTCGCCTTCTCGCTGGCAATGCGGAAATGGCAGGCCATCGCCAGCTCCATGCCGCCGCCCAGCGCAAAGCCCTGCACGCGGGCGATGACCGGTTTGCCCAGCCGCTCGATCGACGTCATCAACTGCTGGCCGGCGCGCGAAAACCCCTGCGCCTGGGTTGCCGTGTAGCCATGCATCTCCGCGATATCGGCGCCGGCCACGAAGGCTTTCTCGCCCGCGCCCGCCAGCACCACCACACGTACCGCGTCGTCGTACGCCGCCTGCGTGAAGGCCATGCCGAGTTCGTTGAGCGTCTCCCGGTTCAGCGCGTTGAGCTTGTCGGGGCGATTGACGGTGATCACGTTCACCGCGCCGCGGTTCGTGATTTCCAGATTGCGGTAAGCCATGCCTGACTCCGGCCGATTGCGGGCCTTCGATGGTAGCAGCGGGAACCTTTGTGCCGGCCCGGTTTCTCAGCCATGCGTCCTCAAACCACGCGCCCTGCAGGAAACCCGCGGGGCGCATGACACTGGCAGAATCGGCTTGGCATGAACCTACCGTATCGACAATCGCGCCGGGCTTTTCCCGCGTTGGAGCGAGCCCTGCGCACATGGTGCTGGCTGTCGCTTGGCGCGTTGCTGCTGGCAGGCGCCGCGCAGGCACAGACGCCAGCCGCGCATCCGCCGGGGTTGGACAAGGCCAAGCTGTCGTATGCCATCGGCTACAAGATCGGCAGCCAGTTTGCCGACCGCAAGCCATCACTGGATATCGCCGCGATGCAGCGAGCGATCCAGGATGCCTACGACAAGCGCGACCCCAGCGTGTCGATGCAGGACATGCACCAGCAACTGCAATGGCTCGACCAGCAGATGCACGCCGATGCGGTGGCCACCTTCAAGCGTATGGCGATCGAGAACGCGAAAAAAAGCGCCGCCTACCTGGCGCAAAACCGGAAGCAGCCCGGCGTGGTGCAACTGCCCTCGGGCATCCAGTACGCGGTGCTGAAGAAGGGCAGTGGCAAGGTCCATCCCACGGTAACCAGCCGGGTGGTGGTGAACTACCGCGGCATGCTGGTGGACGGCACCGAATTCGACAGCACCTGGGCGCACGGCGCGCCGGTGAGCTTTATCGTGAACAAGGTGATCCGCGGCTGGCAGGACGTGATACCGCGGATGCGCGTGGGCGATCGCTGGAAAGTGGTGATTCCGTCCGAGCTTGCCTATGGCGAATACGGCCAGTTGCCACGCATCGGGCCGAACGAGGCACTGGTGTTCGAGATCGAGCTGCTCGACATCAAAAGCTGACCGCGCGCCGGCACCGGCGCGGTACCATGGCCGGAGCATGTCGAACGATCGCCCCTCTCCCCCCGCACCGCTGACGCCCTGCATCCAGATCTGCCGCCTCGATGCGCGCGGGTATTGCATCGGTTGCCGCCGCACAGGCGAGGAAATCGGCCGCTGGAGCGCACTGGATGATGCCGAACGGTGGCGGCTCATGCGCGACGTGTTGCCGTTGCGCATCCTGGCCAAACAGCCATGATCGACGACCTGACCGACGCGCTGCGACCCTTGTCGGCGCCGCCGATCGAGCGGGCCTGGAACCATGCGGACATGGCCGAACTGCTGGGCGACGCACCACGCCAGCCGGCCGCCGTATTGATCGGCCTGCGCGAGGGCGTGCAGCCGCGCATGGTGCTCACCGTACGCACCGATCACCTGCATGCGCATGCAGGCCAGGTGGCGTTCCCCGGCGGACGCAGTGAGGCGGATGATGGCGACGCCATCACCACCGCGCTGCGCGAGAGCGAGGAGGAGATCGGGCTGGAGCGGCGGCTGGTAACGCCGCTGGGTTTCCTCGACCGTTTTGAGACCATCAGCGGCTTCTGCATCACGCCGGTGGTGGCGCGGATCGCGACCGAGGCGCAACTGTACCCGGCGCCCGACGAAGTGGCCGAGGTGTTCGAGGTGCCGCTGGCGTTTTTCATGGAGCCGGCCAACCTGCGCCGCTACACCATGGAATTTCGCGGACACCAGCGGCCGATGGTGGAATTCGTGCACGGCGGCCACCGCATCTGGGGCGCCACCGCGGCGATACTTCTCAACTTGCTGCAGAGGATGGGACGCGCATGACCTTGCTCACCACACTCATCGATCCCGCCACGCTGTCGGCCATGGCGCCGGGCGAGGTGTTGATCGTCGACTGCAACTTCGACCTGGCCGACCCCGGCAAGGGCGAGCGCGAATTCCGGCTGGGCCATATTCCCGGCGCGGTCTACGCCAACCTCGACCACGACCTGTCCGATCTTTCGCGCCAGCACGAAGGGCTGGGCCGTCATCCGCTGCCGCTGGAAACAGCCTTCAGCGCCGTGCTGTCGCGCTGGGGCTGGCGCACCGGCACGCCGGTAGTGAGCTACGACGCCGGTAGCGGTGCGCTGACGGCGGCGCGGCTGTGGTGGTTGTTGCGGCTGGCCGGGGTGCGCGATGTGGCCGTGCTCGATGGTGGCTTTGCCGCCTGGAAAAAGGCCGGTTTGCCGGTGGAAGAAGGCGAACCCGCGGCGCGTGCCGCCACCGAGGTGGCACTGCATTACGACGAAACCCAGGTACTCACCGACCACGCCGCGCTGGGCCAAGGTTCGGGGCAATTGCTGGATGCCCGCGCCGCGCCACGCTACCGCGGCGACGTGGAGCCACTGGACCGCGTCGGCGGCCATGTGCCTGGTGCCTTGAACCGGCCGTTCCCCGACAACCTTGCCGACGACGGCCGCTTCAAGCCGGCGGCGCAATTGCGTGCGGAGTTCTCCGCGGTGCTGGGCGACACCAAGCCCGCCGATGTGGTGCACATGTGCGGCTCCGGCGTCACCGCGTGCCACAACCTGCTGGCGATGGAGCATGCGGGCCTGCACGGCTCACGGTTGTATGCGCCGTCGTGGAGCGGCTGGATCAGCGATGCCTCGCGACCCGTGGCGAAAGGGTGAATCGTTGGCAAGCGTTCGCCGACTGCTTGTGCAGGCGGCTTTGAGGCCGCAGCGACCGTATCCGGCTTTCGACTGTCTGGCGCCAAACGCCGTCGCCAATGGCCCGCATGTCAGCGCCAAACGCCAGCAATGGATACAAGAAACATAACGCGCCCTGGCAATTTTCATAATTGCCAGCCCGCAAGATCACGCCCCAGTATCAATGAGCCCAGGCGTCGGGGGACGCGTAATCCAGGTAGATGAATCGGCAAGGAGCGTCGCGTCAGTCATGCCGCGCCGTCACCGCCGGTCAAGGTACGCCATCGCGATTGAACATCGCGAGGCATCCCATCACTTGGTGAAACGTGGAGACGCCATGATCGAGAATATCTACCTGAAGGCGGCGCTGGCGCAGGCATTGGGGCTGGCGCTGCTGGGCACGGCCAGCGGCGCCATCGCCGCCACCGCGTCCGCGGCGGCCCGGCAGGAAGTGCCAGCTTCGCAGGTCGCCCCGTCGCCGGGCGCTAAGAACGGCGAACCGGTCAAAACGCAGGACGACAAGTCGCAGGCCACCAACCTGGGCACGGTGACGGTCACCTCGGGTTATCTGCACAGCCTGCAGTTCGCGACCGATGCCAAGCGCGATGCCACCAACATCACCGATACGGTCTTTGCCGAGGACATCGGCAAATTCCCCGACAACAACATCGCGGAGTCGTTGAACCGCATCCCTGGCGTGCAGTTGTCGCGCGGTGTCGGCGGGCAGGGCATGCAGGTTTCCATTCGCGGCCTGGGGCCAAGCTTCACGCGGGTCACGCTCGATGGTGGCAGCGTTGCCACGGCGTACACCGATCGCAACCAGCAGAATCAGGACCGCGAAATCAACCTGAATCTGTTCCCCACCGAGTTCTTCAGCCAGTTGGCCGTCAGCAAGACGCCCGTGGCGAGCATGCTTGAGGGCGGCATCTCCGGAAACGTCGACCTGCGCCTGGTGCGGCCATTCGACAACCCGGGGACCCATCTCACGTACAACGTGAAAGAGGGCTGGAACAGTCAGGGCGGGCTGTACAGCCCCAGCGCGAGCCTGATCGGTAGCTGGACCAACGCCGACAACACGTTCGGCGTGGTTGCCGGTGTCGCCACCAAGCATGAGAGGGCGCTGGAGACAGGTTACGAAACCATCGGCTGGACGACCCCTGGCCTCACCTACGACCAATGCGGCCTTACCCCGCCGGCCGGCACGGCGGCGAATACGCAGGTGAGCGGGACGACCGGATGCAACTCGTATGGCGGCGGCAATTGGCGCATTCCCGACATCGTGCCGATCACGGCCGGTGCCGGGCTGGTCGCCGGTCAGCCCATCGACGACGCGTTCCTGTTGCAGAACAATCCCGGGTTGACCATCGAGCAGATCAGCAACTCGCTGATCCCGCGCCTGAGCCGACCGCTCCATCTGACCGATGTCCGCGACCGCAAGGCCGCCGTCATGTCGCTGGAATACCGGCCTGACGTCAACATGCACTTCTACCTGGATACGTTGTTCACGAAACAGAAGCGCGATACCGACAGCACCGACATGAACCTGATCGGCCGCAATGGCACCATGATCCCGCTCAACGAGGAGGTCGACGGCAATGGCGTGGTCACCTCGGCCACGTTCACCAACGCGCAGTACTTTCTCGAAGCCAGCCTGCGCCACCAGACGACCAAGTTCTGGTCGGCCAATCCGGGCGCGGACATTTATTTCGGCGACGACGCCGACATCAAACTCCACGTCCAGGCGCACGTGAATCGCAGCTGGATGTACGAGGAAGTACCCAGCATCCTGTTCAATTCGCCGTTCACCACCGTCCAGTACAGCAACGACAGTGGCTCGCACCCGACCCTGAGCACGGACGTCGACCTCAACGACCCCGCCAGCGGATGGAGCTGGAACCGCGTCAACATCCAGGCCGAGCGTCGTGTCACCACGACCAAGGGCGTGGGGTCCTATCTGCAATTTGGCGAGGACGACAACAACCTCAAGGCCGGTTTCTCCTTCGATCAGCAAGGCCGCCAGATCACGGGCTACGACAACAGCAAGGCCTGGTCGCAGGTCATCTGCCAGGGCACGGCCACGGGCGTGTGCGATGGCGGCCCGGGTTCGGCGGTGCCGCAGTCCGACATCGCGTCCTATCTGAGGCCAGGCCCGGCGGGGTTCATTGCCGTGGATTACGCCGGCATTTATGCGGCCTCCAATTACCGCAACCTGCTCGAGAGCGCGCCCGTTGCCGGGTCGGTATTCACCGGGGCGACGACCGGCGGCTTCCGTGAAAAGAGCTGGGCGTACTACATCGAGGCCAACGCCACCACCGAGGTACTTGGCCGTCCCCTGCGCCTGAATGCCGGCCTGCGTTACGTCACCACCGACCAGAACATCAGTGGGCCGGTCACCAATGGCAGCACCACCGAAGTGCGCTCGTTCGATTCGGACCTGTCCAATACCCTGCCGTCGTTCAACCTTGCCTGGAGCGTGCGGGACAACGTGGTGCTGCGGCTGGCCGGGTCGCGCTCGATGACCCGACCCAACCCCAGTTACATGTTGCCGAACACCAACTTCAGCGATCCCTCCGCGCAGAATGCCAGCCAGGGCAATCCGGACCTGCAGCCATACACGTCGGACAACCTCGACCTGGCTGGCGAGTGGTATACCGGCGGCGCCGGGTATGTCGCCGTGGATTTGTTCAACAAGGAGATCACCGGCTTCACGGTCAACGGCATCCGCACGATCCCGTTCGGCGAGCTGGGCGTTTCTTACGACAGCCTGCAGCCTTATCAACAGGCGGCGATCCAGCAGCGTGGCGGCCCTGATGTGGCGACCGTGCTGGTACAAAGCCAGGTCAACGCAGACGGCAAGCTGAAGATCCGCGGTGAGGAAATCGACTGGGTGCAACCACTCGACTGGATGGTGGATGGCCTCGGTTTCACGGCCAATTACACCCACATCCGGCAAACGTCGTCGGGCTCGGGTGTGTCGGCGGTTGCCGTGGGCGTCGCGCCGAACTTGTGGAATGGGACGGTGTACTGGGAAAAGGGGCCGGTATCGGCGCGCGTTTCCTACAACTGGACCGACAACCAGATCTCCTCCGGCGCCAATCAGAACGGTATTTCGTTTGCACGCATCAAGACCGATGCGCGGGGCGAGTTCGACCTGTCGGCCAGCTACACGTTCGAGCATCTGCCCACGTCGCCGCAGATCACGCTGGATGCCACCAACCTGACCGACGAACCGCTGCGTTCGACGTTCCAGTATTCCAACGCGGCCTACAGCATCTACAACCCGGGCCGTACGATCACCTTGGGCGTTCGCGGCACGTTCTGACCTGGATGGGGCGATGATCCCCGGGAGAAAACTCCACGCTCAAGGCCGGCAGACGGCCGTGAACGTGGAGCGCTTCGCTGACTTCCGCTCCGTGCGCGCCTGGGTACATGCATCCGCGCGATGGGGCACGCTGCGTGATCGCATCGACTTCGCGGCTTCGCAGCATGAACATGCGCAAGACGGTCGTGGCTGAAAAGCTGGAAAGGGGGATTGAATGCACAGCACGGTGAGAAGAGTGGTTGCGCGAAAAAGCCGGTGGCGCATGAGCGGCATGATTGCCGTTGTCCTCATCTTGTTGCCGGGCCTGGTGCTTTCGGCGCAGGCTAGGGATGTGCCGGGCATGCCGCACCTGGCGCAGCGTCACGGTGCCACGCAACTCATCGTGGACGGCCAGCCATTCCTGATGCGCGCGGGGGAGCTTGAGAACTCCTCCGCATCGAGCCTGCCTTACCTGGAAACGTTGTGGCCCAAATTCGAGGCCATGCATTTCAACTCGCTCATCGCTCCCGTTTACTGGAACCTGATCGAGCCGCAGCAGGGGCAGTTCGATTTCAGTACCGTGGATGGACTCATCGAGGGCGCGCGCGCTCACGACATGCGCCTCGTCCTGCTGTGGTTCGGCAGCTGGAAAAACAGCATGTCGAGCTACGTCCCTGCGTGGGTCAAACGCGATTCCCGTCGCTATCCACGCGCCCGGCGCTCCGACGGCAGGCCGATGGAAATACTGTCGGCGCTGGACCAGCCCAACCTGCAGGCAGACAGCGCCGCGTTCGTGGCGTTGATGAAACACCTGAAGCAGATCGACGGCGAGCGGCACACCGTGGTGATGGTGCAGGTGGAAAACGAGGTCGGCATGATCCCGGAAGCGCGTGACCACGGCCCGCTGGCCGATGCCGCTTTCCATGCGCCGGTGCCGACGGCGCTGACCGACTATCTGTCGAAGCACAAGGAAAGCCTGGCGCCGGCACTCAAGGCGGCGTGGCGCGCGCACGGGTTCAAGACCGGGGCCAACTGGGAAGGCACGTTCGGTGCCGGCGAGCAGACCGACGAGTTGTTCACGGCGTGGACGGAAGGCCGTTACACGGGGGAGGTCGCGGCGGCGGGCAAGGCGGTTTACCCGCTGCCCCTGTACGTCAATGCGGCACTGATCCGGCCCGGCAAGCATCCCGGTGAATACCCCAGCGGCGGCCCGCTGCCGCATCTTTTCGACGTGTGGCGCGCGGCGGCCCCGGCGGTGGACTTTCTGGCGCCGGATATCTATTTCCCGAATTTCACCGAGTGGGCGGAAAAGTACGCGCTCCCCGGCAAGCCCTTCCTGATCCCCGAAACCGGCCGCGTCTCGGGTGCGCAGATGGGCGCCAATGGCCTGTACGCGTATGCGCATTTGAACGCGATGGGCTATTCACCCTATGCGCCTGAATTCCTGTCGCCCGATGACGCGAAGGCGCTGGGGCAGGCGTATGACGTGGTCGAGCAGTTGACGCCGCTGATCCTCGCCCATCAGGGCAGCGGAAAAATGGTCGGCATGCTGCCGCGCACCCAGTTCGACGGCAGCGTCGACCTGAGCCCGCAGACTTTCGTTTTCGGCGACTACAAGGTGACGGCGAGCTACCGCAAGCCGGGTTCCGCATCGATCGGCGCGAAGATCGACGCCGACACGTCGACCACGCATGGCGGCCTGATCATCCAGACCGGTCCGAACGATTTCTGGTTCGCCGGCACCGGCATCACGGTTTATTTCGAGCCGCCCGGCAAAGGGCGATCCGCCGTGGGCATCGAGTCGATCCGGGAAGGGCGTTTCATCAACGGGCAGTGGGTGCCGGGTCGCGAAATGAATGGCGACGACACCAACCAGGGCCGCCACCTGAGCTTGCCGGATGACGAATTCTCGATTCGTCGGGTGACGCTCTATCACTACGACTAGGCAGCATCCGGAATACGTCATCCCGGCGAAAGCCGGGATCCAGCGACTCGGATCTTTGCGGCCGGCGGTGGTGCCTGTGAAGAATACAGGCCGGTGCGAGAGAGCGATGCAGTTTCTTCCCCCGCGAGCGGGGGAAGCGAAAGCGGGTGCTGCTCAGCCCTTGTTCTTCAACCGCGCGACTAACTCTTGCAAGGTAGCCTGCGCTTCGGGGCGGAAATACGCATCGAGGAAATCGTCCAGCGGCAGCGTGTCCGGGTCGACCGCGGCGACCAGATCCGCGCGTGCCAGCGCGCGCGTGGCCAGCATCGCCTGCGAAGGCAGCGCCAGCAATTCGCCCAGCCAGTGCAACGCGCGGGTGGTGACCTGTTCGGCCACGGTCAGCTCGTCCACGAAGCCGCAGGCCAGCGCCGCGTCCGATTCGATCATCGCGCCGGATACCAGCAGGCGCTCGGCGCGATACGTGCCCACCACGCGGCGCAGTGCGTGCTGGATGCTGTCCGGCACGATCAGGCCCACCTGCACCTCGTTGAGGCCGATGCGGTACGGCCCCTGCGCCATCACCCGGTAATCGCAGAACAACGCCAGCACCGCGCCACCGGCGGGGCTGTGGCCGGTGATGGCGGCCACGATCGGGATCGGCAGCCGCGCCAGCGTCGAGCACAGCGCGAAGAATTCCTGCCAGAACCGCCGCACGCCATCACGGTCCAGCGCCAGCAGGGCGGGAATATCCACGCCCGCCGAAAACAGCCCTTGCGCGCCGGACAGCACCAGGCCGCGCTGGCCGTTTGCCGGTGCCTGTTCGAAAGCTTCGCGCAGGGCCACCAGCAAGGCGGTATCCAGCGCGTTGACCGGCGGCCGGTTCAGCCGGATCTCGGTGATGTCGTGCTCGTGCGGGAAAATGTCGAACATGGTTGATGTCCTCAAGGCGTCTGTTCGGCGGTCCACTGGTAGCGCACGGCGTAATCCAGCGTGGCCTTGCCACCCGCCGGTACATTGACGCGGAATTCCAGCGCGTCGGGCGTCTGCTTGCTGGGCTTGCTCGACGAGGACGCCAGCGTCCACTGCTGCCAGCGGTTGGGATGCTCGCGCACGGTGACCACGCGCGTGCTGTTGCCGGCATTGGTCAGCGTGATGCGGTACGCCTCGTCCATCGTGCGGCCGGCCTTGTCGACGTGGAACGCGGTGCGTTCGCGCTGGGCGCGCAGGTCGAATGCGGTGCCCAGCGTGATCGTGGCATCGCCGCCCTTGGGCGTGTCGTCGATGCGGCCTTCGCCGATGAATTGCGGCGTGCCGTTGCGGTCGGCGCTGAGCACGCGCAGATAACCGGCGGGCAGGCTGTCGAACGCTTTCACACGCAGCGTGCTGATGATGGAGTCGTTGCTTCCCGTATTGAAATTGGCGTCCAGCATCGGCTGTGGCGGCTGGTAGCTGTTGCCGTTTTCCAGCAGCGCGGTGCGTTCGCAATCCAGCGTGCGAGTGGCGTACAGCAGTACCTGGCTGACGCTGCCGTCGGGCAGGTCGACCGGCGCGGGCAGGGCGTAGCTGCGGTAATCGGCGAGCGTGGATTGCGCGGGCATGTCGGCGCTTTCGGCCTTGGCGTAACCACGCGCCATGGCCATCATCGGCCGCGGTGCGGAGGCCTTGGCGAAGTGCGGCTCGCCGGCGATCAGGGTGAGTTGCGTATCGTGCCAGTCGCGGCCGCTGCGGTTGGCGATGCTGGCGCGCGACTCGAACTGCATGCGGCAGGCGCTGCCCGGCTGCAGTGTGCCGACATACGCGGCGCGCCAGCCCAGTCCGGCGGTGGGATAGCTGAGCACGGCGTTGGCGGTGCCCGCGCGTTGCGCATCGACGCGCAGGCTGAGGCTGGAGCCGGTGGGGAAGTTGGCGCCGGTGGTACGCACCGCCGCGTAGTTGCGTACCAGCGTGGTGACGCCGTTGTCGCCGTGCACCAACAACCCGTCACCGGCGCGCAGCAGGTTGCCGCTTGCCAGCCGTTGGCCGTTGTCACCGAGCACTTCCACTCCGTGGCCGACCAGGCCGGTCAACGCCGCGTTCTGGCCCTGGCCCAGCAGCAGGCGCTGCGAAATGACCTTGGCGTTACCGGAGGGGAAACCCAGCGCCATTGCCTCGGGATCGATATGGTTCGGCAGGTCGCCGATCACCACGTCATGGCTGCCGGCGGCCAGCGTCAACGAGCGCTGTTCGCGCACCACGGCGTAGCCGTCGTCGACCGAGCCGTCGCCACTGCTGGCGTACAGCGCGCTGCTGTCGCTGCGATACAGGGTCAGCTCGGTATCGTCGGCGGCGTGGGCGGTGGCGACTGCGCCCAGGGTGGTCAGGCAGGCGAGGGCGAGAAGGGTGTGGCGTGGCGTCATCGGTGTGCTCCATCGAGGCATCGACGGACATCATAACGATGCTGTGTGAACACCGTGCGCTTGCGTATGTGAGCAGCGTCGCGACTTGGGTGGTTGCGTTATTACGCGGCGTCTGCCGGCGGTGCGGGATGCTGCGCGGCCTGGCGCACGGATGGCGGCAACGGCACCGGTTTTCCGGTGGACGGATCGATCCACACCATCACCACGCGGCCGTCGCAATACAGCGTTTGCGGATCGCTGGCATCGACCATGCGATGGGCGATGGTGATCGAGCTGTTGCCTACGCGCTCGCACAGCAACTGCACCTGCAGTTGCGCCGGCCATGCGATCGGCCGGCGGTAATTGAGTTCGCTGGCCGCGAGCACGGGCGTGGTGGACGACTCGAACGCGCCGCCCATCGACTGCATCCATTGCAACCGCGCCTCTTCCAGATAGGTGAGGTAGGTGGAATTGTTGACGTGGTTGAACGCATCCAGGTCGCGCCAGCGCACCGCGATGGATGCCACGAACAGGGGCGCGCCGGCCAGCGGTGCTGAGGCGTGCCCGCTCACGATGTCTTTTTCTTCCGCGGCATCGGCTTGTATTTGTCGGCCGAGGCGATGTGCTTGGCGGCCGACTTGACCCGCTTGGTGGCGGCCGGCTTCACCGCCTTGGCGATCTTCAGGTGCGGTGCCAGGAAATGCCCGGTATGCGAACCGGCCGTGGCCGCCACGGTTTCCGGCGTGCCGGTCACCAGGATGCGACCACCGCCGGCGCCACCTTCGGGGCCCAGATCCACGATCCAGTCGGCGGTCTTGATCACGTCCAGGTTGTGCTCGATCACCACCACCGTATTGCCCTGGTCGACCAGTTGGTGCAGCACGTCCAGCAATTGTTCGATGTCGTGGAAATGCAGGCCGGTGGTGGGCTCGTCGAGGATGTACAGGGTGTGCCCGGTATCGCGCTTGGACAGCTCCTTGGACAGCTTCACGCGCTGCGCCTCGCCACCGGAAAGCGTGGTGGCGCTCTGGCCCAGCTTGATGTAGTCCAGCCCCACGGCGCGCAGGGTGTCGAGTTTGCGCGCCACGGTGGGCACGTTCTCGAACAGCTTCAGTGCGTCCTCCACCGTCATGTCCAGCACGTCGGCGATGGTGTGGCCCTTGTAGAGGATTTCCAGCGTCTCGCGGTTGTAGCGCTTGCCGTGGCAGGCGTCGCAGGGCACGTAGACGTCGGGCAGGAAATGCATCTCCACCTTGATCAGGCCGTCGCCCTCGCAGGCCTCGCAGCGACCACCGCGCACATTGAAGCTGAAGCGCCCCGGCGTATAGCCGCGTGCACGCGCCTCGGGTACCTGCGCAAACATCTCGCGCAGCGGGGTGAACAGGCCGGTGTAGGTCGCCGGGTTGGAGCGCGGTGTGCGGCCGATCGGTGACTGGTTGATGTCCACCACCTTGTCGAACAGCTCCATGCCCTCGACCGAGCGGTGCGGCGCCGGCTGCGTGCTGGCGCCGTTCAACTCGGCCGCGGCCAACCGGAACAGCGTGTCGTTGACGAGGGTGGATTTGCCCGAGCCGGAGACGCCGGTGACGCAGGTGAACAACCCGGCCGGAATCGCCAGGTCAACATCCTTGAGGTTGTTGCCGGTGGCGCCCTTGAGTTGCAGCCATGCTTCGCTGTCGGCGGGCTGGCGGCGTTTTTCGGGTACTTCGATGCTGCGGGCGCCGGACAGGAACTGGCCGGTGACCGAGCGCGGCGAATCGAGCATGTCCTGCACCGTGCCTTGCGCCACGATCTCGCCGCCGTGCACGCCCGCGCCGGGGCCGATGTCCAGCACGTGGTCGGCCATGCGGATGGCGTCCTCGTCGTGCTCCACCACGATCACCGTATTGCCCAGGTCGCGCAGCCGGGTCAGCGTGCCCAGCAGGCGCTCGTTGTCGCGCTGGTGCAGGCCGATCGAGGGCTCGTCCAGCACGTACATCACGCCGACCAGGCCTGCGCCGATCTGCGAGGCCAGCCGGATGCGCTGCGCCTCGCCGCCGGAAAGCGAATCGGCCTGGCGGTCCAGGGTGAGGTAGTTCAGGCCCACGTCGTTGAGGAAGCTCAGCCGCTCGCGGATTTCCTTGATGATCTTCACCGCGATCTCGCCGCGCCAGCCGGGCAGGGCCAGCTTGTCGAAGAACGCCAGCGCGTCGTCGATCGATCGGCGGGTGAGCGCGGGCAGCGCCTGTTCGGCCACGAACACGTTGCGGGCGGAACGATTCAGCCGCTGGCCGTCGCATTCGGGGCAGGGCTGGTCGCTGATGAAGCGCACCAGTTCCTCACGCACCGCCGCCGATTCGGTTTCCTTGTAGCGCCGCTCCATGTTCGGCACGATTCCTTCGAACGCATGCTCGCGGGTGACCTTGCCGCCGCGCTCGGTGAGGTAGCGGAACGCGATGCGCTGCTTGCCGCTGCCGAACAGGATGGCCTTCTGGACGTCCTTCGGCAGCTCCTGCCATGGCGTATCCACGTCGAAGCCATAGTGCGCGGCCAACGACAGGATCAGCTGGAAATAATGCGCATTGCGCCGGTCCCAGCCGCGCACCGCGCCGCTGGCCAGCGGCCGCTCCGGATGGCTGACCACGCGTGCCGGATCGAACACCTGGGTAATGCCCAGGCCGTCGCAGGTCGGGCAGGCGCCGGCCGGCGCGTTGAACGAGAACAGGCGCGGTTCCAGCTCGGGCAGCGAGTAATCGCACACCGGGCAGGAGAAGCGCGAGGAGAGCAGTTGCTCGGCCGGAACCTCGCCGCTGGCATCCGCCTTGGCGTCCATGTCCACCAGGATCACCAGCCCCTCGCCCAGCCGCAGCGCGGTCTCGAACGATTCGGCCAGGCGCTGCTTGATGTCCTCGCGCGGACGGAAACGGTCGATCACCACTTCGATGGTGTGCTTCTGGCGCAGCATCAGCGGCGGCACGGCGTCCAGGTCGTAGACCGCGCCATCCACGCGGGCGCGTACGAAACCCTGGGCGCGCAGCTGCTCGAACACCTGCACGTGCTCGCCCTTGCGCTCGCGCACCACCGGCGCCAGCAGCATGTAGCGCTTCTCCGGATCCAGTGCCAGCGTGGCGTCCACCATCTGGGTCACCGTCTGCGCCGCCAGCGCGATGCCGTGGTCGGGGCAGCGCGGCGTACCCACGCGGGCGTACAGCAGGCGCAGGTAATCGTAGATTTCGGTGATCGTGCCCACGGTCGAGCGCGGGTTGTGCGAGGTGGATTTCTGCTCGATCGAGATCGCCGGCGACAGACCCTCGATGTGGTCGACGTCGGGCTTCTCCATCATCGACAGGAACTGCCGCGCGTATGCGGACAACGATTCCACATAGCGGCGCTGGCCTTCGGCGTAGATGGTGTCGAACGCCAGCGAGGATTTGCCGGAGCCGGACAGTCCGGTGATCACGATCAACTTGTCGCGGGGCAGATCCAGGTCAATGTTCTTGAGGTTGTGCGTGCGGGCGCCGCGAATGCTGATGTTGTCCATGACGGCTGAATATGGGGGAGCCGATTACTATACCAAGGCGTTCAGATGGTCTTTTTTTGTGGGCTGCGGCGGGATCGTCCGGCCTGTGGTCAGTAATTGACCAGCGCGGCGGCGGGTCGCTATAATCCGCAGTTCGCCAGACCTGAAGGGGTCATGGCGATACCCAAGAGAATAACGACAGAAGGGCATTCCCATGAGTTACGCAGTCATCAAGACTGGCGGCAAGCAGTACCGCGTTCAGCAGGGCGATGTCCTGCGCGTGGAGCTGTTGACCGCCGAAGAAGGCGCCACCGTGAGCTTCGACCAGGTGTTGATGGTCGGTTCCGGCGAGTCGGTCACCGTCGGTGCGCCGGTCGTGGAAGGCGCCACCGTCAGCGCCACCGTCCGCAAGCACGGCCGCGCCGACAAGATCCGCATCATCAAATTCCGCCGCCGCAAGCACTACAAGCGGCAGCAGGGTCACCGTCAGCACTTCACCGAAATCGAGATCACGGGCATCAACGCCTGAGCAACTGGAGCATTGAGTCATGGCACATAAAAAAGGCGTAGGTTCCAGCCGCAACGGTCGCGATTCGAACCCGAAATACCTGGGCGTGAAGATCTACGGCGGCCAGGCCATCGAAGCCGGCAACATCATCGTGCGTCAGCGCGGCACCCAGTTCCACCCGGGTGTGGGCGTCGGCTTGGGCCGCGACCACACGCTGTTCGCGCTGGTCGATGGCACCGTGCAGTTCAAGGTCCGCGGCGACAAAAACCGCCGTTTCGTCGACGTCGTGCAGGCGTAAGCCTCCCGCGACGCGGTAGCGAAGGCCCCGCTTCGGCGGGGTTTTTCGTTTGTAGCGAGGCGTTGGGAACAGGGAATGGCAGAAGCGGGCTCGCCGCTAATCCCGTACCCTCTCCGGATCGCCGGCTTTTCCTATTCCCCATTCCCTATTCCCCATTCCCGGCCTTCCCAATGAAATTCGTCGACGAAGCAAACATCACGGTCCAGGCGGGCAATGGCGGCAATGGCTGCATCAGTTTCCGCCGCGAGAAATTCATCCCGTTCGGCGGGCCCGATGGCGGTGACGGTGGCTATGGCGGCTCGGTGTGGCTGGTGGCGGATGAAGGTCTGAACACGCTGGTCGATTTTCGCCATCAGCGCAGCTTCAAGGCCAAGCGCGGCGAGAACGGCATGGGCAGCCAGATGTACGGCAAGGGCGGGGAAGACACGGTCATCCGCGTGCCGGTCGGCACCATGGTCACCAATGTCGACACCGACGAGGTGATCGGTGACCTGACCAGCCACGGTCAGCGCATGCTGGTGGCGCAGGGCGGCAAGGGCGGCCTGGGCAATATCCACTTCAAGAGTTCGGTGAACCGGGCGCCGCGCAAGGCCACGCCGGGCACGCCGGGCGACGCGCGCGAACTGAAGCTGGAGCTGCGCCTGCTGGCGGACGTGGGCCTGCTGGGCTTTCCCAATGCGGGCAAATCCACCTTCATTCGGGCCGTGTCGGCGGCCACGCCGCGGGTGGCGGATTACCCGTTCACCACGCTGCATCCGAATCTGGGCGTGGTCAGCCTGGGTACCGACCAGAGTTTCGTGATCGCCGACATTCCCGGCCTGATCGAGGGCGCCGCCGATGGTGCGGGGCTGGGCATCCAGTTTCTGCGCCATGTGGCGCGGACGTCGCTGCTGCTGCACCTGGTCGACATCGCACCCATCGACGACACCGACGTGGTGGCGCAGGTGCGCGCGATCGAGAATGAGCTGGCCAAGTTCAATCCCGAGTTGCTGGAGCGCCCGCGCTGGCTGGTGCTGAACAAGGCCGACATGCTGGCGCCGGACGAACGCGACGCCGTGGCCGCGGATATCGTGCAGCGGCTGGGCTGGACGCAGCCGTGGTTCCTGGTGTCGGCGGCGACGCGCGAGAACACGTTGGCGGTGTGCCAGCAGGTGCAGCAGTTCTTCGACGCGCAGCGCGAGGAGCACCAGGGCCGCACCGACATGCTGGCCGGCGACGTGCGGCTGCGCGGGGAAGAGCCGCAGGGCTGAGGTCCCATCGCAAACGTGAAAAGCCGGCGCGCGCCGGCTCCGCTTCAGGCCATGAATAAAACTGGCCCATGAATAAAGCCGGCTTGCGCCGGCTTTATCGTTTCAATGGCGGGGGATTTCCCCGCCATTGCCAACCCGGATCGCGGTGGCTGGCTTACGCCAGTTCGCGGATCTTCGCGTTGAGGCGGCTCTTGTGACGGGCGGCCTTGTTCTTGTGGATCAGGCCGCGCGCGGCGTAACGATCCATCACCGGCTGGGCGACGGTGAAGGCGGCAACGGCGGCTGCCTTGTCCTTGGCCTCGATGGCCTTGACGACCTTTTTCAGGGCGGTGCGGACCATGGAACGTGCGCTGATGTTGCGCAGGCGGCGCTGTTCGGACTGGCGCGCGCGCTTCTTCGCGGACTTGATGTTGGCCAAGGTAGAACTCCGGAATGCAGTGTTGGGGTTGGAAAAAGACGCCAATTATGCGGGTGATTCGGCCGTGCGTCAATTGAATGCAGGCCATGGCCGGGTCATCGTCGAGCCCCGGCCATGGCCTTGCCGCCAGGATGCCCGGATTCTGCCCGCGCCGGGCTGTCAACTTGGCGCCGGCCGCTGTCAAACTACGCGCCGCGCCCGGCTGGCCCGGGCGCCTCCCTCCGCTCAGCACAAGGCGATATCAGGCGCATGAAGTCTCCCAGCATGTTCCGCGGGCTGCTCTCATTCAGCAGCATGACGATGATCTCGCGGGTGCTCGGGCTGGTGCGCGACATGTCGATCAACGCGGCCTTCGGCGCCAACGGGGCCACCGACGCGTTCTGGGTGGCGTTCCGCATCCCCAATTTCATGCGCCGGCTGTTTGCCGAGGGTTCGTTCTCCACCGCCTTCGTGCCGGTGTTCACCGAGGTGAAGGAGAAGGGTACGCATGCGGAGCTGAAGAACCTGATGTCGCGGGTGTCGGGCACGCTCGGCGGCGTGTTGCTGCTGATCACGGCGCTGGGCATTTTCTTCGCGCCGCAGGTCACCGTGCTGTTTTCGCCCGGCGCGATCGACGAGCCGCGCAAATTCGAGTTGACCGTCGATCTGCTGCGGCTGACGTTTCCGTTCCTGCTGTTCGTGTCGTTGACCGCGCTATCGGGTGGCGCGCTCAACAGTTTCCATCGGTTCGCCTTGCCGGCGCTGACGCCGGTGATCCTCAACCTGTGCATGATCGGCGGCGCGCTGTGGCTGTCGCGGCGGCTGGATACGCCGATCATGGCGATGGGCTGGGCGATCCTGGCCGCCGGCATCCTGCAGTTGTTGTTCCAGTTGCCGGCGTTGCGCGGGCTGGATCTGCTGACCTTGCCGCGCTGGGGCTGGAGCCATCCCGAGGTGCGCAAGATCATGCGGCTGATGGTGCCCACGCTGTTCGGCTCGTCGGTGGCGCAGATCAATCTGCTGTTCGATACCGTGATCGCTTCGCTGCTGATCGCCGGTTCGCAGAGCTGGCTGTCGCAGGCGGATCGGTTCCTGGAACTGCCACTGGGCGTGTTCGGCGTGGCGCTGGGTACGGTGATCCTGCCGTCGCTGTCGCGCCATCACGTCACCACCGACACCGCGGGTTTTTCGCGGGCGCTGGACTGGGGCCTGCGCATCACCTTGCTGATTGCGGTGCCGGCGATGTTCGCGCTGCTGCTGCTGGCTGGGCCGCTGGTGGCCACGCTGTTCCAGCACGGCCACTGGACCGCGCACGACACGCATATGGCGACGTTGTCGATCACTGCGCTGAGCTTCGGCCTGCCGGCGTTCGCGCTGGTGAAGGTGTTGCTGCCGGCGTTCTATTCGCGCCAGGACACCCGGACGCCGGTACGCGCGGCGGTGGCATCGTTGCTGACCAACATGGTGTTGAACGTGGTGTTCCTGCTGCTGCTGTTCGAGTGGTGGGCGCCGCCCGCGCTGAAGCAATTGCCCTTGCTGGATGGCCTGGCCCGGCTGCCCGGCCTGCACATGGCGCTGGGCATGGCCAGTGCGGTGGCGGCTTACGTCAACCTGTGGCTGTTGTGGCATTGGCTGAAGCGCGCCGGCGTGTATCAGCGCCAGCCCGGCTGGGCGCGCCACCTGCTGCGGCTGGCGGTGGCATGTACGGCGATGGTGGCCGTGCTGTTGCTGGGGCGCTGGGTGTGGCCGGACTGGACGGTCGGCGTATCCGTGGTGGACCGCTTGTGGCATCTGGCGCTGCTGGTTTGCGGCGGCGGCCTGACGTATGTCGGCATGCTGTTCGCCACCGGCTTCCGCCTGCGCGATCTGCGCGGCGCGTGATGGCGTCGACGCGGCGCTTGCGCTCAATCGCGGCGGGTGCGCCCGTTATACTGGCGCCATGATGAGACTTTCCAGGGATGTCGCGGGCCCTTGCCTGGCGCCACACGGCAGTGTGGTTGCCGTGGGCGCCTTCGACGGCCTCCATCGCGGGCACCAGACGTTGTTGGCCAAAGTGCGCGAGCGCGCCCGGGCGCTCGGTTGCACGCCGGCGGTGGTGAGTTTCGAGCCGTTGCCGCGCACGTTTTTCTCGCCTGAACCGGTGCCGCGGTTGTCCAGCGTGCGCGAGAAGATCAAGGGCTTTGCCGCCGCGGGCATGGAGCAGGCCCTGTTGCTGCGCTTCAACCGCGCGCTGACCGCGATGCCCGCCGAGGACTTCGTGCGCCGCGTGTTGTGCGACCGGCTGGCCACGCGCGAGGTGTGGGTGGGCGGTGATTTCCGCTTCGGGCACAAGCGCGGCGGCGACGTGCCGCTGCTGGAGCGCATGGGTCGCGAGCTGGGTTTTGACGCATGCACCATGCCGGCGGTGCAACTGCACGGTGCGCGGGTCTCCGCCAGCCGCGTGCGCGCGCTGCTGGCCGCGGGCGAGTTCACCGGCGCCGAGCCGTTGCTTGGCCGTCCATTCGTGATCGACGGCAAGGTGGAATACGGCAACCAGCTGGGCCGCACGCTGGGCTACCCCACCGCCAATATCCACCTGCAGCAGCGGGTCAGCCCGGTGCAGGGCATCTTTGCCGTGCGTGTGGGCCTGGGCGAAGGCGAATGCAGTTGGCCGGGCGTGGCCAGCCTGGGTGTGCGGCCCACGGTGAACGAGGTGAGCCAGCCGCTGCTGGAAGTGCATCTTTTTGATTTTGAGGGCGACCTCTACGGCCAGCGCATGGCGGTGGAGTTTGTCGCCAAGCTGCGCGACGAACAGAAATTCGACGGGCTCGAACCGCTCAAGGCGCAGATGCATCTGGACGCCTGCCGGGCGCGCGAGCTGTTGGGCATGAACCCGCGATTGAGTGCCCCGTGAAACCTCGCCACGGATTCCCGCACGCCGCGTAATCCATTAACGTTGAACCCTTTGCCCGCCCAAGGCGGGCGGCAACCGCTAGCCATGGCAACCCCGCAATGACCCACGATTACAAGAGCACCATCAACCTGCCGCAGACGGCGTTCCCGATGCGCGGCGACCTGCCCAAGCGCGAGCCGGGCTGGCTGGCGGAGTGGGAACAGGTCGATCGCTATGCGCAGATCCAGCAGCTAACCGCCAACCGCGACAAGGTGTTCGTGTTGCACGACGGCCCGCCGTACGCCAACGGTGCGATCCACATTGGCCACGCCGTCAACAAGATCCTGAAGGACATCACGGTCAAGTCGAAGCTGCTCTCCGGCCATCGCGCGCCGTACGTGCCCGGCTGGGATTGCCACGGCCTGCCGATCGAGATCGCGGTGGAGAAGAAATTCGGCAAGCCCGGGGTGAAGCTCGACGCCGCCGCGTTCCGGCAGAAATGCCGCGAATACGCTGCCGAACAGGTCGACACCCAGCGCGCCGATTTCAAGCGCCTGGGCGTGCTGGGTGACTGGTCGCACCCGTACCGCACGATGGAATTCAGTTACGAGGCCGACATGCTGCGCGCGCTGGCGCGCATCGTCTCCAACGGGCATGTGCTGCGCGGCGCCAAACCGGTGTATTGGTGCTTCGACTGCGCCTCGGCGCTGGCCGAGGCGGAAATCGAATACGGCGACAAGGTCTCGCCCGCCGTCGACGTGGCCTACGACGCCGTCGACGCCAAGGCGCTGGCGGCGCCATTCGGCGTGGACGCGGGTGACGCCATCGTGGCCATCCCGATCTGGACCACCACGCCCTGGACGCTGCCGGAAAGCCAGGCGGTGTCGCTGGGTGCGGAGCTGGAATACGCATTGATTGAAGGGCCGCAGCGCGGTGGCAAGCGCGTGCTGCTGGTGGTCGCGTCCGCGCTGGTTGAAAAGGTGACGCAGCGTTACGGGCTGGAGCAGGCGAT
Source organism: Rhodanobacter sp. Root480 (assembly GCF_001426645.1). Classification (GTDB taxonomy): domain Bacteria; phylum Pseudomonadota; class Gammaproteobacteria; order Xanthomonadales; family Rhodanobacteraceae; genus Rhodanobacter; species Rhodanobacter ginsenosidimutans. The sequence goes on along the minus strand of NZ_LMEX01000001.1, from coordinate 1,323,225 downwards.
CGTGTTGGGCCACACCGAGGGCAAGGCGCTCGAAGGCCAAAAACTCCACCATCCCTTCTACCCGCGCGAAGTCCCCGTGATCCTCGGCGATCACGTCAGCGCCGAAGACGGTACCGGCGCCGTGCACACCTCGCCCGATCACGGCGTCGAGGATTTCGTGGTGGCCCGCGAATACGGCATCGAGTTGCTCAACTACATCGAGCCGCGCGGCACCTACCGTGCCGATACGCCGGCCGCCGATGGCCTCGAGCTGGGCGGCATGCACATCTGGAAGGCCAACGACGCCCTCGTCGACCTGCTGCGCCAACGCGGCGTGCTGCTGGCGTTCGCGAAAATCGAGCACAGCTACCCGAACTGCTGGCGCCACAAGACGCCGGTGATCTATCGCACCACGCCGCAGTGGTTCATCTCGATGGAGCAGGCGAAGCTGCGCGAGACCGCGCTCACCGCGATCAAGTCCGTGCGCTGGGTGCCGGGCTGGGGTGAGGAGCGCATCGCCGGCATGGTCGCCGGCCGCCCGGACTGGTGCATCTCGCGCCAGCGTACCTGGGGCGTGCCGATCGCGCTGTTCGTGCACAAGGCCACGCAGGAACCGCATCCCGATTCGGTGGCCTTGCTGGAGCAGGTGGCGAAGAAAGTCGAGCAGGGCGGCGTCGATGCCTGGTTCACGCTGGACCCGGCCGAACTGCTGGGCGACGACGCGGCCAACTACGAGAAAGTCACCGACGTGCTGGACGTGTGGTTCGATTCCGGCGTCACCCACTTCGCCGTGATCGGCCAGCGCCCGGAACTGCAGCAGGGCACCGCCTCGCATTACAAGGTGATGTACCTGGAAGGCTCCGACCAGCACCGCGGCTGGTTCCAGTCGTCCCTGCTGACCTCGTCGGCGATCTTCGGCCGCGCGCCGTACCAGGATGTGCTGACCCACGGTTTCGCGGTGGACGCCAACGGCCGCAAGATGTCCAAGTCGCTGGGCAACGTGGTGGCGCCGCAGAAGGTGATGGACACGCTGGGCGCCGACGTATTGCGACTGTGGGTGGCCTCGGCCGATTACCGCAACGAGATGACCGTTTCGGACGAGATCCTGAAGCGCGTCTCCGACACCTACCGCCGCATCCGCAACACCGCCAAATTCCTGCTCGGCAACCTCGACGGTTTCGACCCGGCGAAACACCTGCTGCCGGTGGAAGACAGCCTGCTGCTCGACCAGTGGGCCGTGCAGCAGGCATACGACGTGCAACAGGCGGTGCTGGCGGCGTATGAGCGTTACGACTTCCCCGAAGTGGTGGCGCGCATCCAGAACTTCTGCACCAACGAGCTCGGTGCGCTGTACCTGGACATCACCAAGGACCGGCTCTACACCATGCCGACCGACAGCCGCGGCCGGCGCAGCGCGCAGAGCGCGATGTACCGCATCGCCGAGGCGCTGGTGCGTTGGCTGGCGCCAGTGCTGGCGTTCACTGCCGAGGAAATCTGGCAGCAGTTGCCCGGTGAACGCGGCGACAGCGTGCTGTTCGAAACCTGGTACGACGGCCTGGTCGCCACCCAGGATTCGCCCGCGCAGCGCCGCTATTGGGCCGAGCTGCTGGCGATCCGCGATACCGCCTCGCGCGTGCTGGAAGGCATGCGCAAGGCCGAGCGCATTGGCGCCGCGCTGGAGGCGAAGCTGGTGATCCATGCGGACGACGCCACGCAGGCGCGCCTGGCCGACACCGCCGACGAACTGCGCTTCTTCTTCATCGTTTCCGACCTGCACGTGGCGCCGTTGCTGCCGCGGCCGGAGGATGCCGTGAAGGTCGATCTGGAAGGCGCCGAGGCCTGGGTCTCGGCCAGCGTCAGCGACGCCGCCAAGTGCGTGCGCTGCTGGCATCGCCGCGATGACGTCGGCAGCCATGCGGAGCATCCGGAGTTGTGCGGGCGCTGTGTCAGCAACGTCGAAGGGCCGGGGGAGGATCGGCGCTGGTTCTGATCCCGGGGCACCCCTTCCGCCCTTCGGGCACCTTCCCCCGCGAGCGGGGGAAGGAAGCTGGCTGTTTCGAGGAGTCCGATGACTTCCTTCCCCCGCCTGCGGGGAAAGGTGGCCGACAGGCCGGATGAGGGCCGCTCCGCGGCGCTCTCCACTAACCCACACACGAGCCACCCATGACAAAACCCAACGCACTCCCCTGGCTGTGGCTCTCCGCCATCGTCATCGCGCTCGACCAGCTCAGCAAATGGTGGGCGCTGCACGCGCTGCAGCCGATGGGTGTGCCGCATCCGGTGATTCCCGGGTTCCTCAACTGGACGCTGGCCTTCAACCGTGGCGCCGCTTTCAACTTTCTGGCCGATGGCAGCGGCTGGCAACGCTGGTTTTTCGTGGTGCTGGCGCTGGTCATTTGCGCGGTGCTGCTGGTGTGGCTGGCGCGCACACCGCGACGCGACTGGCGCACCGGCCTGCCGCTGGGCCTGATCGTGGGTGGCGCGCTGGGCAACCTGATCGACCGGCTGCACGCGGCGCAGGTGACCGACTTCATCCATGTCTATTTTCGCCAGTGGGACTACCCAGTGTTCAACGTGGCCGATTGCGGCATCACCGTGGGCGCGGTGCTGCTGATCGTGTTCGGCATGTTCGGCGGCAAGTCTGGGGACGGCGTGCGATAATCGGCGTTCTTGTAGGAGCGGCTTGAGCCGCGACCGCGTAGCCGGATGTCGCGACTGAAGTCGCTCCTACAGGTGCACCTCAACGCATCGAGACATTCATTGGACATCCTGCTCGCCAACCCCCGTGGCTTCTGTGCTGGCGTCGATCGCGCCATCGCCATCGTCGATCGTGCGCTGGAATCCTACGGGCCGCCGATCTACGTGCGGCACGAGGTGGTACACAACCGCTACGTGGTGGAGAAACTGCGCGCCGACGGCGCGGTGTTCGTCGAGGAGCTGCACGAGGTGCCCGACGGCGCCACGGTGATCTTCAGCGCGCACGGCGTATCGCAGGGCGTGCGCGAGGAGGCCGCGCAGCGTCACCTGAAAGTTTTCGATGCCACCTGTCCACTGGTCACCAAGGTGCATATGGAAGTGGCGCGGCTGGGCCGCATCGGCCGCAGCGTGGTGTTGATCGGCCACGCCGGTCACCCGGAAGTCGAAGGCACGATGGGGCAGTGGAACGCCGCCAATGCAGGCGAGATCTTGCTGGTGGAATCGCTGGAGTGCGTGGCGAAGCTTGCGCCGCGCGACCCGCACCAGCTTTCCTACGTCACCCAGACCACGCTGTCGGTGGACGACACCAAGGCGATCATCGACGCCCTGCGCCAGAAATTCCCCGACATCGAAGGGCCGCGCAAGGACGACATCTGCTACGCCACCCAGAACCGGCAGGACGCCGTACGCCGGCTGGCCGACTCGGTCGACCTGATGCTGGTGGTCGGCTCGGTCAACAGCTCCAACTCCAACCGCCTGCGCGAGCTGGCGCAGAAGCGTGGCGTGCGCTCCTTCCTGATCGACGGCGCCGAGCACATCGAGCGCAGCTGGCTGGACGGCGTGAACCGCATCGGCCTCACCGCCGGCGCATCCGCACCGGAAAAACTCGTGCTCGACGTGATCGAGCGCCTGCAGTCCTGGGGCGCCGGTGCCGTGCGCGAGCTGGACGGCGAGCCGGAAAACATCACCTTCGCCCTGCCCAAGGAATTGCGACTGGTGGACGGCACGGATTCCGCGACACCCTGAGCTCCACGCATCGCCGCATCAGGCGGCGAACTCGGGGCACAAAAAAGCCGGCGTAAAGCCGGCTTTTTCATCGAATTTGGTCGGGGAGACAGGATTCGAACCTGCGACTTCTACGTCCCGAACGTAGCGCTCTACCAGGCTGAGCTACACCCCGTGGGAAGCCGCGTATCTTAATCGCCGCGCGGGTGCTTGGCAACAGGTTTTGCGCAGCAACCGGATGGATGCGGCGGCGAGAGGACAGGGCGTTCTGCTAATCTAGGCGGCTCCGTCACGGACTCCACGGGACGGTATCTTCTCCCTTGCCAGCAGAGGCTTTCATGGCGCTTACCTTGGCCCGCACCATGCCCGGCGTGCTCGAGCTGCTGCCGCTCGACCAGATCGCGTTTCAACGCATGCTCGACGTGATCCGTCGCAATTACGAGCGCTTCGGCTTCCTGCCGGTGGAAACGCCGGCCATTGAACACTCCGATGTGCTGCTGACCAAGACCGGTGGCGAAACCGAGCGCCAGGTGTATTTCGTGCAGTCGACCGGCGCGCTGGACAAGGAGGGCGCGCCCGAGTTGGCGCTGCGTTTCGACCTGACCGTGCCGTTGGCCCGCTACGTTGCCGAGCACGAGCGCGAGCTGAGTTTCCCGTTCCGCCGTTATCAGATGCAGCGCGTCTATCGCGGCGAACGCGCACAGCGCGGACGCTTCCGCGAGTTCTACCAGTGCGACATCGACGTGATCGGCAAGGACGCGCTCTCGGTTCGCTACGACGCCGAAATCCCGGCGGTGATCTACAGCGTGTTCCGCGAATTGAACGTGGGCGCGTTCACCATCCAGTTGAACAACCGCAAGCTGATGCGCGGTTACTTCGAGAGCCTGGGCATCGTCGACGGCGAGCGGCAGATGCTGGTGTTGCGTGAAGTGGACAAGCTGGACAAGCGCGGCGCCGACGCCGTGCGCGACACCCTGGTGGGCGAGGTTTTCGGTCTCGACGCCGCCGTGGTGCAGAAGATCCTGGCTTTCGTGCAGGTGCGTTCGACCTCGCTGCAGGACGCCTTCGACAAGCTCGACGCGTTGGGTGCCGGCCCGGAAATCATGGAGCAGGGCCGCGCCGAGTTGAAGGAAGTGCTGGCGATGATCCGCGATTTCGGCGTGCCCGAATCGCATTTCGTGCTGAACCTGTCGATCGCGCGCGGCCTGGATTACTACACCGGCACGGTCTACGAGACCACGCTGAACGATCACCCGCAGATCGGCTCGGTGTGCTCCGGCGGTCGCTACGAGAACCTGGCGGGCCAGTACACCAAGTCGCACCTGCCCGGCGTGGGCATCTCGATCGGGCTGACCCGGCTGTACTGGCAGTTGCGCGACGCCGGCCTGATCAACACCGCGCAGAGCACGGTGGACGTGCTGGTGACGCAGATGGACCCGGCGCAACTGCCGGCGTACCTCGCGCTTGCCACCGAATTGCGCAGCGCCGGCATCGCCACCGAAGTGGTGCTGGAGGGCGGCAAGCTGGCCAAGCAATTCAAGTACGCCGACCGCGCCGGTATCCGTTTCGTGGTCGTGCTGGGCGAGGACGAGCTGGCCAAGGGCGTGGTGACCGTGAAGGACCTGCGCCGCCAGGATCAGTTCGAGGTGGCGCGCGGCGAATTGATCAAGACGTTGCGGGTGGAGCTGGAGCAGGCCGCTGCGATGGGCTGAAGGCGGGGCCGGATGTCGGCTGCCTCGCTTTCCACTCCGCGACAAGAACAACGGGTTTGGCACCAACAAGCCGAACCCTCAATTTCCCAAAGGAATCCCCAGCCATGAGCCTGATCCAGACGCCGGTGTCCTATGGCGAACTCATCGACAAGATCACCATCCTCGAAATCAAGTCGCGCCGCATCACCGACGAGGCCAAGCTGGCCAACGTGCGCAACGAGCTGGACATGCTCAACGCCACCTGGGCCAACAGCGCCGCGTCGCAAACCGACATCAGCGATGAGCGCGCGCGCCTGCTGGCGGTCAACGAGGCACTGTGGGACATCGAGGACAACATCCGCCTGATGGAGCGCGCGCAGACGTTCGATGCGGCCTTCATCGAGCTGGCGCGTTCGGTGTATTTCCGCAACGACGAACGCGCCGCGTTCAAGCGCGAGATCAACCAGAAGCTGGGCTCGGAACTGGTCGAGGAAAAGTCGTACCAGGATTACCGCCAGAAATGACGAGCTCCTGTGGGAGCGGCTTCAGCCGCGATACCTTAGCTACGAGACCTCAGAGCAAGAGCATCGCGACTGAAGTCGCTCCTACAGCAAACCCATCTCGTGGGCGGCGGCTTCGTAGCGTTCGATCGCGTCGTCGATGGTGATCAGATCCATCACGCCGGGCTTTTCGATCTTGCTTCCCCAGGCGATCTCGCTGGCTGGTTTGCCCAGGTATTGGCGGGCGGCCTCGTCGTATTTGTTCACGCACCAGCGGCGGTCGGAATACGGGCCGGAGCGGTCGGGATTGCTGGCGGCGTGCAATCCCAGCACCTTGGTGCCGACTGCGTTGGCCATGTGCATCGGGCCCGAGTCGGGCGTCAGCAGCAAGTGCGCGCGGCCGAGCAGGGCCATCAACCGCTTCAAGGTGTCCTTGCCGGTGAGGTCGAGTGGCGCGTGTTTGCAGGCTGCCAGCACCGCGTCGGCCATGTCGCGCTCGGTCGGCGAGGGCCCGCCGACCAGCGCCACGCGCCAGCCTCGCGCGTTGGCGTGATCCATCACGGCGGCGTAGCGCTCCGGTCGCCAGTTGCGTAGCGCATGGCTGGACGTAGGGCTCACCAGCAGGGTCGGTGTGTCGCCGGGCAATTGCGTGGCGGCCCACTCGTGCGCTTCCTCAGGCACGGGGATATCCCAGCGTACCTGCCGTTGTTGCAGCCCCAGCGGCTCGCAGAAACTACCGATCGCATCCAGCACGTGTTCGCCGCGTCGCGCCGGGATGCGTTCGTTGATCACCAGGCCATGCAGATCGCGCGCACGTGCACGGTCGTAGCCGATGCGGCGTTTGGCCTTGATGCCCAGGCTCAACAGGTTGGAACGCATCGCCACCTGCATCTGCAGCAGCGCGTCGAATCGCTGCCCGCGCAGCGCCTGATGCACCGCGCGCATGCCCGACCAGCCGGCGGCCTTGTCGAACGTGACAAACGCCACGCCGGGCAGGTCGCCCACCAGCTTGCGTTCGAGCTTGCCGACCACCCACTTCAGCGCCACCTCCGGCCACGCCTGTTGCAGCGTGCGCACCAGCGGCACCACGTGGGTGACATCGCCGATGGCGGAGGTGCGCAGCAGGCAGATCGAGGCGGGAGTCGTCGGGGTGGGGGTCATGGGCCTGGGTTAGAATCGTGAAGGATCACCGGGCATGATGATGCAGGAAGAGACGCTTAACGAGACGGGCGGCGCGATTGTCTTTGACGCCGCGCTGTCGGCACAAGTCACGCACGACTGGTTTGCGCCGGCGTACTGGCGTGAGCGCGATGCGTTGCGGGTGCAAGCCGGCGGACGCGGTGGCGTCGCGGTGATCGACACGCCGGCGGGTGAATGCGTGCTGCGCCATTACCGCCGTGGCGGACTGGTCGCCACACTGATGGGTGATCGCTACCTCTGGCGCGGCGCCGTGCACACGCGCCCTTTCGCCGAATTCCATCTGCTTGCCGAGATCGAACGGCTTGGGTTGCCCGGCCCCACACCGGTCGCCGCGCGCTACTGCCGCCAGGGGGCGTTCTACACCGCCGACCTGATCACCCGCCGTATCGCCGATGCGCACACGCTGGCCGAACGCCTGGCCGCGGGGCAACTGGATGGTGCGCTTGCCGAAGCCGTGGGTACGTTGGTGGCGCGCTTTCATCGCGAAGGCATCTGGCATGCGGATCTGAACGCGCACAATGTGATGGTGAGCGGGGACGCATTGTTCCTGATCGATTTCGATCGCGGCCGGAAGCGTGCGCGCCAGGCGGCATGGCAACAGGCCAACCTGCAACGTCTGCGCCGTTCGCTGCTGAAGCTGGGTGCGGCGGCGGGGGATGAAAGCGCTTTCGACCGCGAGCTGTGGCAGCCACTGCTGCGCGGCTACCGTCGTACGATGTCGGCATGAACTGGCATTTGCATTTTCTGGGAGTGGGCGCCGCCCATGCGGTGGAACTGGGTTCCTCCGCCGTGGTGCTGGAGCGCGACGGCGAGCCGCTGCTGTTGATCGATTGCGGGCCCGATACGCTGGACCGCTACCAGGCCGCCTATGGCAGCTTGCCGCGGGCGATCTTCATCACCCACACGCACATGGATCACGTGGGTGGCATGGAGCGGTTGTTCACCCGACTGTGGTTCGACGAGCGCCTGCGCGGTCGCACCCGGGTCTTCGCGCATGCCGCGCTGCTGCCGTGGCTGCAGACGCGGGTGGCCGATTATCCCGGCGCGCTGGCCGAAGGCGGGGTCAATTTCTGGGAGGCGTTCCACCTGGTGCCATGCACGCGCGGCTTCTGGCTGGACGGCCTGTGGTTCGACGTCTTCGCCACCCGCCACCACGTCCCCGGCACCTCGTATGGTTTGGCGCTGGACGGCAGCTTTGCCTACACCGGCGACACGCGGCCGATCCCGGAAGTGCTCCACGCACTGGCCGGCGAATCGATGCTGATCGCGCATGATTGCGGTTTGGTCGGCAACCCGTCGCACACCGGCGTCGACGACATCGAGCGCGAGTACTCCGAGACGCTGCGTCGGCAGATGATGCTCTACCACTACGGCAGCGCCGCCGACGGTGCCGCACTCGCGGCGCGCGGCTACCGCATCGCCATATCGGGCGAGCGCATTGCGCTGGCGTCGCCCGCCGTGCCGCGTGCCAGCGCCGGCTGAAACGCTCTCGATTCGCTTGCCTGTACCCCAAGCCAGCGGCTATCCTTCCGCTTCTTTGTCGGGCGGCGTTGCCTGCAAAGACGGTTTCACCCTGCGGAGAGGTGTCCGAGTGGTTGAAGGAGCACGCCTGGAAAGTGTGTATAGGGTAAAACCTATCGCGGGTTCGAATCCCGCTCTCTCCGCCAATTAAAAAAGCGCGACGGCTACGGCCGGCGTGCTGGGCTCCAGAAGCCCGCGTCCATGGTGGCCCCGTCGGTCCCCCCGCGACGATAGTTCGCAAACTCCGCCAGGTCCGGAAGGAAGCAACGGTAGCGAATGATTCGGGTGCCGGGGTGTGGCTGGCGGGGCCGCCACCATTTCATCTCCGCATTTTTTCCTTGGGCCGCAGCCTCATACCGGCCGCGACCCGGCAAGTGCGATTCCCGCACGGCACACTCGCTCCCTCTCCCGCTTGCGGGAGAGGGTTGGGGAGAGGGTTGGGGAGAGGGCCAGTTGGCCCCGCAACTCCCCAATCCCGTAACCGCACGCCAGCGGCAACCCCGCAAGTGCGATTCCCGCCCACCGCGCTAGCCCCCGCTCGCGGGAGAGCGGCGGGGAGAGGGCAATCGTACGAGCGCCCAGCCCTTTACTGACTTACCCCGCCCGACTTGGCACAATCGACCTTTGCCCCAACGTTGGTTGCCATGTCTTATCAGGTACTCGCACGCAAGTGGCGCCCCCGTAAATTTTCCGAGCTGGTGGGGCAGGAACACGTGGTGCGCGCACTCACCAATGCGCTCGATACCGGACGCATGCACCATGCCTACCTGTTCACCGGCACGCGGGGCGTGGGCAAGACCACGATCGCGCGCATCTTCGCCAAATCATTGAACTGCGAGCGCGGGCAATCAGCCGATCCGTGTGGCGAGTGCTCGGTGTGCACAGCGGTGGACGAAGGCCGCTTCGTGGATCTGCTGGAGATCGATGCGGCCAGCAACACCGGCGTGGACGATGTGCGCGAGTTGATCGAGAACGCGCAATACGCACCCTCGCGGGGCCGCTTCAAGGTGTACCTGGTCGACGAGGTGCACATGCTGTCGAAGAACGCGTTCAACGCGTTGCTGAAGACGCTGGAGGAGCCGCCGCCGCACGTGAAATTCCTGCTCGCCACCACCGACCCGCAGAAACTGCCGGTGACGGTGTTGTCGCGCTGCCTGAAGTTCAACCTGAAGCGCCTGCTGCCGGATCAGATCTCCGGCCAGATGCGGCATATCCTGGGCGCCGAGAACCTGACGTACGAGGAAGCCGCCATCGGTGAGCTGGCGCGTGCCGCCGATGGCTCGTTGCGCGACGGGCTGTCGCTGCTCGACCAGGCAATCGCCTATGGCGGCGGTGCGCTGCGTGGCGACGACGTGCGGACCATGCTGGGCAGCGTGGCGCGCGGCCAGGTATTGGGCGTGCTCGATGCGCTGGCTGCGGGTGACGGCGAGCGTCTCCTGGCCGAAGCCACGCAGATCGCTTCGTATTCGCCGGATTTCGGCAGCGTGCTGGACGACCTGGCCAGCGTGCTTCATCGGGTGCAGCTGATCCAGCTGATTCCCGGTTACCGGGCGGAAGAAGGTAGCGACGACGACCAGGCGTTACCGGCGCTCGCCGAGCGCATGGCGCCGGAAGATGTGCAGCTTTATTACCAGATCGCCACCTCGGGTCGCCGCGATCTGGCGCTGGCGCCGGATGCGCGCACCGGCTTCGAGATGGCGTTGTTGCGCATGCTGGCGTTCCGGCCGGGGGACGCGTCGCCCACGGGCACGGAGCGTTCGAACAGCCACACTCCGGCACCCGTGCCAGCGCCCAGGCCGGCACCGGCTCGGACGGAGCACCGCGCCACTCCCGTACCTCCCGCCACGGTTCCATCGCCGCCGCGCAATGCCGCGGTGTCGTCGCCGCCACCGCCGGTGGCACCCGCGCCGTCCGCACCGATGCCGCGCGATGCCAACGGCTTGCCGGTGTGGGAGGCCTTGATTGCCCAGGCGGGCTTGCGCGGCCCGCTGGGCTTGCTGGCGCAGAACGCCGTGCTGCGTGAACGCGAAGGGCAAACCCTGGTGCTGGCATTGCAGCCGGTGCACATGCATCTGGCGGTCGAGCCGATGGTCAGCCAGATGGAGGAGCGGATCGGCCAGGCGCTGGGCGAACACATCCGCCTGCGCTTCGTCGGCAGCAGCGCGGATGCGGCCGTGGAGACACCCGCGGCACGTGCCGCCCATGCGCGTGACATGGCGCAGTCGGCCGCCGAACAGGCGATCGAGGGTGATCCACTGGTGCAATCATTGAAACGCGATTTCGGCGCCAAGGTGGTGCCGCAATCGATCAAGCCCATAGTTGACAGTCGATCCTGACTGAAGAGCGGAGTAATGCCATGAGAGGACAGATCGGCCAGCTGATGCAGCAGGCCCAGCGCATGCAGGAAGACATGAAGCGCGCGCAGGAAGAATTGGCCAAACTGGAAGTCACCGGCAGTGCCGGCGGCGGCCTGGTCAGCGTGGTGATGACCGGTGCGCACGAAGTACGTCGCGTGCAGATCGACCGGCAAACCTTCGCTGATGACCCGGAAATGGCCGAAGACCTCGTCGCCGCCGCGGTCAACGACGCGGTGAACAAGGTGGCGCAGGCCAGCAAGGATCGGCTCGGCGGCGTCACGGCGGGCATGAGCTTGCCGCCTGGTTTCAAGATGCCGTTTTGATGCAGGGAATGGGGAATAGGGAATCGGGAATGGGTAAAAGCGGATGCTCTTGACGTTCCGAATCCCCAATCCCATATCCCCAATCCCGGACACTCAATGAGCAGCTCCCCCCTCCTCGCCGACCTCATCGAAGCACTGCGCTGCCTGCCTGGCGTGGGTGGCAAGAGTGCGCAGCGGATGGCCTTCCATTTGCTGGAGCGCGATCGCGAGCGCGGGCTGAAACTGGCGGCGGCGCTGGAGCAGGCGATGCAGCGCATCGGGCATTGCAATCGCTGCCGCAATTTCAGCGAAGACCCGCTGTGCGCGCTATGCGCCAACAGCAGTCGTGACCGCCAGGTGCTGTGCGTGGTGGAGTCGCCGGTGGACGTGGCGGCGATCGAGCAGGCGACCGGGTATCGCGGCCAATACTTCGTGCTGATGGGGCGGTTGTCGCCGCTGGACGGGCTCGGCCCGGAGGAGCTGGGCCTGGGGCTGCTCACCCAGCGCCTGGGCGAGGGCGAGATCGAGGAGATGATCATCGCCACCAACCCCACCGTCGAGGGCGAGGCCACGGCGCATTACCTGGCGCAACTGGCCCGCGCCGGCGGTATCCGGCCGACCCGGTTGGCGCATGGCGTGCCGCTGGGCGGTGAACTTGAATTCGTCGACCGCGGCACCCTCGCGCACGCGTTTGGTCGTCGACAGATCGTTGAGTGACTAAAGGGAAAGCACCATGAGCGACACGATTTTCAGCAAGATCATCCGCCGCGAAATCCCCGCGGATATCGTCTACGAAGATGACGATGTGCTGGGTTTCAGGGACGTCAATCCGCAGGCGCCGATCCACGTGCTGTTCATCCCGAAGCGGCCGATGGCCACCTTGAACGACGCCGAGCCGGGCGATGCGACGTTGCTGGGCAAGCTGTTGCTTGCCTGCGCGGATTACGCGCGCCAGGAAGGGGTTGCCGAGCAGGGTTATCGAACGGTGATCAATTGCAACGACGATGGCGGGCAGACGGTATTCCATCTGCATGTCCATTTGCTGGCTGGCCGTCGCCTGGCGTGGCCCCCGGGCTGAGCCGGCTAGACGGCATGGCAATACGAAAACGCCGGCACGAAGCCGGCGTTTTCTTTGGGGCCTGTTATTTCCCGCGAGGCGGATGCTGGTGCGGAGGCCGCACGATGATCACCCGTGGCTGGTTCCAGTAAGGGTTGCCCCAACCGTAGCCGCCGAAGCCGGGGCCGTAATAGCGGCCAAAGCCCGGGCCCCAGAACGGGTCGTAGAACCCTGGTCCGTAACGCTGCGGCGCGACCCGCTTCGGCCACAGGTAAACCACGTCGGCCTCCACCCGGGGGTAGGCGTAATCGAATTCGCCAACCTTCTGCGACACGATGCCGTGCAGCGTGCCGGTTACTGTCAGCTCGCGACCGCGGGTGAATACCTCGGGGTCATAGAAGCCGTTGCGGCAGGCGACGAAACGACCCTGGTTTTCACCTTCGACACCAGCCTTCGGGCGTGCCTGATCGTCGAGTGGGCGGGACAGCAGGTAGAAGCAGGTCTGCTGCGGGCCCGGCTCGGTCTTGATGATTTCGCCACCCCAGCGCACATGCGTGCCGCCGGCACCGCCCTGTTGGGCAGCCGCGGTGCTGACGCTGGAATAGGTGCCCTGCAGCGGTTGCGGAATGGTGGCGCAGCCGCCCAGCAGGGCGATAGCCGCGACGAGGGCAAGCGGGCGATAGGGGGACATGACGGTTTCTCCGGCAGGGGCGATGGCGTGCGCGATCACTTCGATGCTCATTTGACCACGTCGAGGGGGCGGAATTCCCGTACGGCAACAGAAAACGCCCGCACGGATTCAGTCGGTGGATGGTCCTGGGCATAACGCAATGACAGATACAGATTCATCAGTGCTTCCAGTTCATGGCGCTGCGCGGGCAAGGCTCTCGCGGCGCGGCTCAAATAATGCTGCGGCCCTTCGCTGGAACGCCGCGTGATCCCGCGACGCGCCAGCTTGTTTTCAAGCCGGTGCATGGCGGCGCGCAGCTGATCGCGCGCTTCACGCCGCCATAGCGCCCAGCCCAACCCGAGGGCTACAAACAGCACGCTGCTGATCGCCAGCAGCAGACCGAGCATCCCGGTATCCGTGTCGCGTATGCCGAAAGGCGTCAGCAAGCCCCGCTGGCGCAAGGCATCGAAACCCACAACGGCCTGATCCCACCATCGGTTGACAATGTCCCAGCGGTTGCGCACGTCCTGCAACCAGTCGTTGCGGTACCAGTCACGTTGATCGCCGGCCGCCGCGGCCGCGCCCAGGGTCACGCGCTCTGGCCGCACGGCCGCGGTGGGATCGACGCGAATCCAGCCACGCCCGGCCAGCCACACCTCGCTCCATGCATGCGCATCCGAATTGCGCACCAGCAGGTAGTCGGCCAGCTTGTTCCAGTAGCCGCCCTGGTAACCGGTGACCACCCGCGCGGGAATGCCGGCGGCGCGCATCAGCACGGTGAAAGAGGACGCGTAGTGCTCGCAGAAACCCTCCTGCGTGGAAAACAGGAAGTCGTCGATGGAGTCGCGGCCCAGCGGGGCGGGCGCCAGGGTGTAGCGAAAACCGCCATCGTGGAACAGTGCCAGCGCCGCCTGCACGATCGCCGCATCGTCGTTGCCGAAGCGCTGGCGCCATTGCGTTGCCAGGGCATGGGTGCGCGGATTGAATCCCGCCGGAAGCTGCAGGCCGCGTTGTCGCGATGCGGGGTCGAGCACGGCTTGCAGCCGGTATCGCGACGCCGACGTGCCGGCGTAGCTGATCGCCTCGGTCACGGCCTTGTCCGCAAGCACTTCGCGCTCGGGTTGCATCTGCGACTGCGCCGGCGCCTGCAGCGGTACGTCCAGGGTTGGCAGTACTCGTTGGCGGGTGGGCTGCAGTGTGATCCGGTAGCTGACTGTCGTGCCGGCCTCGATCGAGGCGACGGCTTCACGCGGATCGGGTGGCCGGCGGTGCCAGCCGCGACCGTCGTAGTAGCCCATCACGTAGGCGCGAAAATAGCGCAGATCGGCGGCCGGCGGCGGTCCGTCAAAACTCACCCGCATAGCGGGCCGGTCGTCGGTAAGCAGCTCGGTGAAGTTTCCCGGCGTCATGCTGTCGCTGAGGCCGGTGGTCGCCTGGCGCGGCGAAGGCGCACCCCACAACGGCGTGCTCAACCGCGGCACCAGCAGAAACGCCAGCAGCGCCAGTGGCAGCGCGGCGAACAACAACCCCAGGTTGGACATCACGGTGCCGCGCACACTGGCGGGCAGGCGCGCCGGTTGCAGCGCGCGCAAGGTGGCCAATGCCGGCAACAGGCCCAGCGCCACCACGAGGGTGGCGATCAGGCCCTGGTCGAACAGCAGGGCAACCATCAGCGCAAAGCAGGCGAAGCTGATGCCCACGCGCGCATCACGTTCGGTTTCGCTCTCCAGCAGTTTCAGCACCAGCAGGCCTACCGCCAGTGCAGTGCCCGGTTCGCGGCCGAAGATGCTGCCGTACCAGGCAATCACCACCAGGGTCAGCAACACCAGCATCGGCAACTTCAGCCAGGCCGGCACCCGGCCGGTTTGCCGCCGCCGCTGCCACCATCGCCAGCCGAGTATCAATGCCAGCGCTGCACTCAGCCACCACGGCAGATGCGACGCATGCAGCGCCAGGACCAGGGCGAGCGTGCCGCTCAGCAGGTCGAAGGCGCGGTTGTCGATGGGTGCATCGATGGTGGCTTTCGGGCCTGGCGCGCGTTTCATGGTAGTTGCGCCAGGGCGTTCATGCAGTGGGCGTAATGCTCCGGTCCGCTGCCGTTGGCGATGATGTTGCCGGGCAGCCACAGGCTGAAATGGCGCTGTTGCGCCTGTGCCTCGTTGACCCAGCGGGCCAGCCGGGAAATGCGTGATTCAGCGTCGAGCCCGTCGAGCCGGCGCCAGTCCAGTTGCCATTGCGGGCGGTTTTGCGCCCGCTCGAAATCCTTCACCAGCAGGTTGTCGTGGCGCGCGCTGGCTTTCCAGGCGACGTGGCGCTGTGGGTCGCCCACGCGGTACTCGCGCAGTGCCGCCAGCTCGTCACCCTGCAGCAGGCGCATGTGCCGCGCATCCTCGGCCGGTGCGACCGGCGGTGGGCCGGCTTCTTCCGGGCGCGGCCACACCAGCACGGCTTGCTCCGGATGCAGCCAGCTCCACGCGCGAAACAGCCCCAGCGGCCAACTGCTCCAGACCCGCAGGCGTGCCAGCGGCTGCCAGCCGCGCCGCGTTGTCGGCATCATCAATTTCAGGTGCACGACCGCACCGGCCTCGATCGCGAAGGCAGTGGCATCCCGGCCGAGTTCCACCCGGATCGCCTGGCGCACGCGTGATGAATCGAAAGCGAGCGTGAGCTCGATCGGTTGCCCCGCCACGGCATGGCCGGCACGGATATGGCCCAGCCGCAGTCCATCGAGATCGCGGAACGCCACCAGCATGCTGGCGGCGCTGGCCGCGCCCAGCAGGCAGGTCAGCAACAGGGCGGCGTTGTTGGCGTAGTTGAGCGCGCCCACCAGCATCACCAGCAGCAACACCGAAAAGCCCAGGCCGAAACCGGTCGGTACGATGTAGATGCGCCGCCGGTGCAATTCGATCGGCAGCTTTTCGGCCCGTCGGTAGCGGGTGAGGGACGGCAGCCGGCGCTCGGCCAGTTGTTGTGCGCGCTGCAGCAGCGGAGCCATCAATCCACCGCCACCTCGGCCAGCAGCTGGCGCGCCAGCGTTTCGCCGTTGGCGCCGCGTACGGGCAGCAGCCGATGTGCCGCCAGGGGCACGAACAAGGCCTGCACGTCCTCGGGCAGCACGTGGGTTCGACCACTCAGCAAGGCCCACGCCCGTGCCGCCGCAAGCAACGCCAACCCCGCGCGTGGCGACAACCCCGCGCGAATGTCCGGATGACGGCGGCTGGCCGTGAGCAGGGCCTGCAGATAATCGAGCAGGGCCGCGCTGGCGGTGATCGATTGCGCCTGCTGATGCAATGTGGCCAGGGCCGCGCCGTCGAGTTGCGGTGTCAGTTGCGCCAACAGGTCGCGTCGATCGCTGCCGGTCAGCAGCGCGCGTTCGGCCGCCGCGTCCGGATAATCCAGCGACAGCCGCAGCATGAAGCGGTCCAGTTGCGAATCGGGCAGCGGGAAGGTGCCGTTGAGATCGAGCGGGTTCTGCGTGGCCACCACGAAGAATGGCTGGGCCAGCGCGTGCGTCTGGCCGTCGACGGTGACTTGGTCCTCGGCCATCGCTTCGAGCAGCGCGCTTTGCGTCTTGGGGCTGGCGCGGTTGATCTCGTCGGCCAGCAGCAGGCCGGTGAAGATCGGACCCGGATGAAAGCGGAACTGGCCGGTTTCGCGCTCGTACACGCTGACGCCGATGATGTCCGAGGGCAGCAGGTCGCTGGTGAACTGCACCCGCTGGAACTCCAGCGCGAAGGTCGCCGCCAGCGCGTGCGCCAGCGTGGTCTTGCCTACGCCAGGCACGTCTTCCAGCAGCAGGTGGCCGCCCGCGATCAGGCAGGCAAACGCCAGCTTCACCTGCCGCGCTTTTCCCAGCAGGACCTGGTTGACCTGGGCGATGGCGGCGTCCAGCCGCTGCTGCAGGGAGGAATCACGAAGCGGCGTGGTGGCTGGCATGGGCTGTCGATGCGGGAAGGGTAGTGTGACCTTACCCATGCCGAGTCGGAACCGTCCAGCGACCGTGCCGCAATTTGCCGCGTGCCCGGCAGGCGCCTAGGGCAGGGCGATTCCGCAATCGCGCAACAGCCGGGCCACGGCGATCAGCGGCAGGCCGATCAACGCGCTGGGATCACTGTTGTCGATGCCCTCGAACAGGCTGATGCCCAGGCCCTCGCACTTGAAACTGCCCGCGCAATCGAGTGGTTGCTCGCGTTCGATGTAGCGGGCGATTTCCTCGTCCCGCAACGGACGGAAGCGCACCCGGGTGAGATCGACGTGCACGTGCCGGTGGCCATCACGGGTATCCAGCACGCAGACGGCAGTATGGAAATCCACCTGACGGCCCGAGCTGGCCAGCAGTTGCTCGCGTGCACGCGACGCTGTGCCGGGCTTGTCCAGCAGTGTTCCGTCCAGCTCGGCTACCTGGTCCGATCCGATGACCACCGCGTCGCGTCGCGTGCCGGCCGCCGCCTCGGCCTTGGCGATGGCCAGCCGCAGCGCCCGTGCGTGTGGGCTTTCACCGGCCACGGGTGCTTCATCGGTGCCGGGGGCGCGGGGCTCGAAATCCACGCCCAGCCGGCGCAGCAGTTCGGCGCGGTAACGCGAGGTGGAGGCGAGTACCAATCGGACCGCCGTGTCGGTCATGCGTCGGGATCGCGGCGGATGTGGTCGCGCATGGCGCTGTCCAGGTCGGTCTGGGCCTGGTTCAACGCCTGCAGCAGCGGACGCAGGCGCTCGCGCGCACTCAGCAGCGAGTTGCGTGCCTCGTCGACTTCATGCGCCTTGGCGTGGGGCAGGCGGTCGCGGATCCACAGCCGCTGCTGCAGCAGGGCGCGCAGGCCGGCGTCGATCGCGTGCTGTGCGTCTTCCTCGCCCGCGGCCGGCAGGTCGGGGTTGATCGACATCACGGCGTAGGCCTGCTGAAGGCCGCTGCGGCAGGTCTTGAGGTCGCTCTCCAGCCGGTCGGCCAGGTCGAGCAGGCTGGTGAGGCTTTCAGCGCGGCCCGGGCGGCGCAGCAACAGCCAGCCTGTCGCGGCAACAAGTAGCGCCAGCAACGCGGCGGCGCCGAGCGTCAGGTAGACATTCAAGGTGCGCATCCAGGCGACACGGGGTCGAAAGGCCTCAGTCTGCCGTATCGTGGGCGGATCAGGCAAAATGGGCGAATGGCCGGCCCCGGCCAGCCGGCCGTTGTAGCGTGCCGGTTGACTTCGATCGGGTTCAAACCTACCATTCCGCGACTATGTCCGTGACACTGCCAGAGTCCCTGGACGCTTGGCGCGTGGTTTCGGCGCGGCGTTCGTTCGAAGGAACACTCCCCATCGCGACCCTGTCGCGCCTCAGCGAGGCGCTGGCCGGCACCGACGGGTTGGTGCAATTCGAGCTGGATTTCGGACGCGACAGCCTCGGAACGGATTACGTCGCTGTACGGGCGCAGGCCCGGCTTACCCTGACCTGCCAGCGCACGCTTGAGCCATTCGTGCTGCCGGTGGTCGTGGACACGCGGCTGGGCCTGATCAGGCACGAGCGCGACGAGGCCGGGTTGCCACCGGACTACGAGGCGCTGCTGGTGCCCGAGGATGGGCGGCTGAATCCGGCGGACGTGATTGAGGACGAATTGTTGTTGGCGCTGCCGCTGGTACCGGTCAACCCGGACAGCAGCCTGCCCGACGAAGTGACAGGCCATGACGCCGAAGAGGATTCCGGCGAAGGGCATGCCGGGAATCCGTTCGCGGTGCTGCGCGAGCTGAAGAAATAACCATCGGGCCGGGTCAGTGATCCGGTCCATACCGATTCAGAACATACCTAGCAAATCATTGCTTTAGCTGGAGAACTACCATGGCAGTTGCCAAGAGCCGCCGTACCCCGTCCACCCGCGGCATGCGTCGTTCGCACGACTCGTTGAAGACCGTGCAGCTGTCCACCGATCCGACCAGCGGCGAGGTGCATCTGCGCCACCACGTCACCAAGGACGGCTACTATCGCGGCAAGAAAGTCATCGAAACCAAGGGTGCGGTGTCGGTCGAAGATTGACCGCGTGTTCCGGGGCCCGAGGTTCCGGTAGTCACGACCCCAGGCAAACGGCGCGGTGACGCGCCGTTTTGCGTTCCCGGCGGCTGAAACGTAACGTGGCGATGTCGTGTCGCCGCCCAGCCGACCGAATCCTTTGCAGTCATGGGATGGATAGCCGAATGCCGCAGATATATTCCCGCATCATCGCCACCGGCAGCGCCTTGCCGGAGCGAGTGGTCACCAATGTCGACCTGGAAAAGATCGTCGACACCAGTGACGAGTGGATCCACAGCCGCACCGGCATCCGCCAGCGGCACATCGCCGCCGATGGCGAGACCACCGGCGACCTCGCCTTCCGGGCCGCGCAGAACGCGCTGGAGGCGGCGGGCGTCAAGGCGTCCGAGCTGGACCTGATCGTGCTGGGCACCACCACGCCGGACATCATTTTCCCGTCCACCGCCTGCCTGGTGCAGCACCGGCTGGGCGCCAACGGTTGCGCCGCGTTCGACGTCAACGCGGCCTGTTCGGGCTTCGTCTATGCGCTGGGCGTGGCCGACAAGTTCATCCGCAGCGGCCAATCGAAAAAGGTGTTGGTGATCGGTGCCGAAACGCTGACGCGCATGGTCGACTGGAGCGACCGCCAGACCTGCGTGCTGTTCGGCGATGGCGCCGGCGCCGTGGTGCTGGAGGCTTCCAGCGAGCCGGGGATTTACGCCACCTGCCTGCACGCCGACGGCGGCTTCAAGGAGCTGCTGTACAACCCGGTGGGCGTGTCGGCCGGTTTCAAGGACGAACCCAACCACGGCGTGCGCATCAGCATGGCCGGCCGTGAAGTGTTCAAGGTGGCGGTGAAGACGCTCGACGCGCTGGTCGGCGAAACGCTCGAGGCCGCCGGCATGGTGGAATCGCAGATCGACTGGCTGATCCCGCACCAGGCCAACCTGCGCATCATCGAGGCCACCGCCAAGCGGCTGAGCATGTCGATGGACCGGGTCGTCGTGACGGTCGACAAGCACGCCAACACCTCGTCCGGTTCGGTGCCGCTGGCGCTCGATTACGCCGTGCGTTCGGGCAAGGTGCAGCGTGGCCAGAACCTGTTGCTGGAAGCTTTCGGCGGCGGCTTTACCTGGGCGTCGGCGCTGTTGCGTTACTGATTCCGGCACGCTTGCTGACTGCGTTCGTTTGAATCGATGCCGCCGCTGAGGCGGCATCGTCATATCGGGCGGGATGATCCGATACCGCTGCGCACGGATAGCCCGGCATGGCACCATGCCGTTTTTCCATCGATGGTTCGCGCATCATGAGTTCGATTTCCCCTTCGCTCGCTTTCGTATTTCCCGGTCAGGGCTCGCAGTCCGTAGGCATGCTGGCTGACCTCGCCGAGGCGCATCCGCAAGTGCGCGCGACGTTCGACGAAGCCTCGCAGGGCGCGGCCATCGATCTGTGGAAACTGAGCGCGCAGGGCCCCGAAGATCAGCTCAACAGCACCGAGAACACCCAGCCGGCGTTGCTGGCTGCCAGCGTGGCGGTGTGGCGGGTATGGCAGGCGCTGGGCGGCGCGCAGCCGGCGCAGCTCGCCGGCCACAGCCTCGGTGAATACAGCGCGCTGGTGTGCGCCGGCGCGTTGTCGCTGCATGACGCGGCGGCTCTGGTGGCCGAACGCGGCCGGCTGATGCAGGCGGCCGTCCCGGCTGGCGTCGGCGCGATGGCGGCGATCCTGGGTGGCGACGATGCGCAGATCGCCGCGGTGTGCGATGAGGTGGCGCAAGGGCAGGTGGTGGCGCCGGCCAACTTCAATTCGCCCGGCCAGCTGGTGATCGCCGGTCATGCGGAGGCGGTCGATCGCGCGCTGGCGAAGCTGGCCGAACTGGGTGTGAAAAAAACCATCAAGCTGGCGGTGTCGGTGCCGTCGCATTGCGCGCTGATGCGCGACGCCGCCGATCGCCTGGGTGAGCGCATGGCCTCGATCGCATGGCAGTTGCCGTCGATCCCGGTGATCCAGAACGCCGAGGCGCGCAGCTACGACACCGTCGAGGACATCTGCGGCGCGCTGCAGCGCCAGCTGTATCTGCCCGTGCGCTGGACCGAATGCGTGCAGGCACTGGCTGCCGGCGGTGCCACGCGCATCGCCGAGTGCGGCCCCGGCAAGGTGCTGGCCGGCCTGATCCGGCGCATCGACAAGACGCTGGAGGCACGCGCCATCGGCACCCCCGCCGAGTTGGACGCCGCACGCGCCGAATGGGTTTGAACGCGCTCTCGACGCGTCATTCGCCGCACACGATTTCTGTTATCGAACGTTGAGGATTCCACACGATGAGCAAGTCCCTGCAAGGCGAGATCGCCCTGGTTACCGGCGCCAGCCGCGGCATCGGCGCGGCGATTGCCGATGAACTGGCGGCGATGGGCGCCACCGTCATCGGCACCGCCACCAGCGACGCGGGCGCCGCGGCGATCGGTGAGCGCCTGGCGGCGCACGGCGGCCACGGTCGCAAGCTGGATGTCACTGACGGTGCTGCCGTCGAAGGCCTGATCGATGCCATCGGCAAGGAATTCGGCGCGGTGTCGATCCTGGTCAACAACGCCGGCATCACCCGCGACCAGCTGCTGATGCGCATGAAGGACGACGACTGGCAGGCCATCATCGACACCAACCTCACCTCGGTCTACCGCACCTCCAAGGCGGTGATGCGCGGCATGATGAAGGCGCGCAAGGGCCGCATCATCTCGATCGCCTCGGTCATCGGCCTTACCGGCAATCCGGGCCAGTCGAACTACGCGGCGGCCAAGGCCGGGATCATCGCGTTCTCCAAATCGCTGGCGCGCGAGATCGGCACCCGCGGCATCACGGTCAACGTGGTTGCACCCGGTTTCATCGACACCGACATGACCCGCGCCTTGCCGGAAGCACAGAAGGACGCCCTGCTGGGGCAGATCGCGCTGGGCCGTCTCGGCGAGGCCGATGACATCGCCAAGGCAGTGGGTTTCCTGGCCTCTCCGGCGGCCGCCTACATCACCGGCGAGACGCTGCACGTCAACGGCGGCATGTACATGGCGTGAGGATTCTCACACCGGTTGTCGCCAGCAGACGGTTTTTAGGCGACAATTACCCCTTCGCGCCGGCCATCGTGGCCTGTGCTGTGGTTTCACCAGCCGGCGATGGCGGCATCACTGCTTAGCCATTACAATGCGCCGGCCTTTTGCTGGCACGGTGCCGGCACAGACAAACAACTACTCCTTGAGAGGTATGGGCAACATGAGCACCATCGAAGAGCGCGTCAAGAAAATCGTCATCGAGCAGCTGGGCGTGAAAGAGGATGAAGTCACGACGAATGCTTCGTTCGTGGACGATCTGGGCGCAGATTCGCTGGACACGGTGGAGCTGGTGATGGCCCTCGAAGAAGAGTTCGAAACCGAGATTCCCGACGAGGAAGCCGAGAAGATCACCACCGTGCAGCAGGCCGTCGATTACATCAAGGCCCACTCCAAGGATTGAATGATCCGGGTTTGATCCCATCGGTCGGCGGCGTTCGATACCCGAGCCTGCCGCTCCCGTGGTGATAGCGAATGCTGCGCCTTCTGGCGCAGTTTTCGTTTCTGCGTTTTGTAACGTCCGATCCCGTATGGTGCGCCAGGCGCGCCTGCGGTGACGGGCGCCATATCCGCGGTGTGCACGGGCCTGTTCCGATTATGGGCAGCGCCACGCAACCTTGAAGGAAAACAGCATGAGCAAGCGACGAGTGGTAGTGACCGGCATGGGCATCATTTCGCCGGTCGGCAACGACATCGCCACCGCTTGGCAGAACATCGTCGAAGGCCGCAGCGGTATCGGTCCCGTGACCAGCTTCGACGCCAGCGCCTACGCTACCCGCATTGCGGGCGAGGTCCGTGATTTCGATCCGGTCGACGCCTATTTTGCCGGCACCGATACGCCGGACGACGAGCGCCGTGCGATCGCCAAGGACTTCAAGCGGATGGATCCGTTCATCCACTACGGCATCGTGGCGGGCACGCATGCATTCCGGCAGTCCGGACTGGTGGTCGACGAGCAGAACGCCGCCCGCGTCGGCATCGCCGCGGGCGCCGGCATCGGCGGCCTGCACACCATCGAGTCGACCGCGCTGGAGCTGGCCGAAAGGGGCCCGCGCAAGGTGTCGCCGTTCTACGTGCCCAGCTCGATCATCAACATGGTGGCCGGCAACCTGTCGATCTACCACGGCATCAAGGGGCCGAATATCGCCCTGGTTTCGGCGTGCACCACGGCCACGCACAACATCGGCATGGCGATGCGGCTGATCCAGTACGGCGATGCCGACGCCATGCTGGCCGGCGGTTCCGAGTTCGCCACCACGCCCACGGCGATGGCGGGCTTCTGCTCGGCCAAGGCCATGTCCACCCGCAACGACGATCCCACCCACGCCAGCCGTCCGTGGGACGTCGGTCGCGACGGCTTCCTGCTGTCCAACGGCGCAGGCATGTTGATGCTCGAGGAATACGAATTCGCCAAGGCGCGTGGCGCCAACATCCTTGCCGAGCTGACCGGCTTCGGCATGAGCGGCGACGCGTACCACATCACCTCGCCGAGTGGCGATGGCGCCGAGCTGGCCATGCTCAATGCACTGCATGACGCGCATCTGCAGCCGTCCGACGTGCAGTACGTCAACGCGCATGGCACGTCCACACCGGTGGGCGACCTGGGCGAGGCCAAGGCCATCCGCAGCGTCTTCGGCGAGCACGCCACGCAGAAGGGCAAGTTCGCGGTCAGCTCCACCAAATCGGTCACCGGCCACCTGCTTGGCGCTGCCGGCGGTGTGGAGGCGATCTTCTCGATCATGGCGCTGCGCGAAGGCGTGCTGCCGCCGACGATGAACCTGGTGGACGTCGATCCGGAGGTCGCCGCGCTCGGCATGGATCTGGTGCCGAACCAGGCGGAGAAGGCCAGCATCGACATCGCCATGTCCAACTCGTTCGGCTTTGGCGGCACCAACGGCTCGCTGGTCTTCCGCCGCGCCTGAGCGTGACCTGCCTCCGCCGCCTGTTGCCCGGCGGGCGCGATCTGCTCGCGCCCGCCGCGGTCTTTCCGCAGCGTTATCCCTGCCTGCTTGAAAGCGTGCTGCATGGCACGCGGCAGGCACGCTACGACATCCTGTTCGCGTTTCCCCGCGAGTCCCTGACCCTGCACGCCGACGGTTCGCTGCGCGACGAAGCAGGGCGCGCGCTGGACGGCCATTTCCTCGACGCGCTGGATGCCGCCTGGAAAAGCGAACAGTTGCCGCGCAGCCCGTCGGACGACTTGCCGTTCCACGGTGGCTGGGTATTGATGCTGGCCTACGAGCTGGCCGCGCAAATCGAGCCCACGTTGTCGTTGCAGCGATCGTCGTTGTTGCCGCAGGCACTGGCCGTGCGTTGCCCGGCCGCGATCATCGTCGACCACCAGCTCGGCTGCACCACGCTGGTGGCGGAAGCCGGCGGCGAGGCGCTGCTCGATGCGATGCAGGCCGATCTCGACACACCGCTGGCGATCGATGCCGCACCGCTACCGGCCTCGTGCGAAGAAGACGACCCACAACGCTTTCTCACCGGCGTGGCGCGGATCCACGAACACCTGCGTGACGGCGACATTTTCCAGGTGAACCTGTCGCGCGAGTGGCGCGCCCGCTACGCGAAGCCGCCCGCGCCCGCGTCGCTGTATGCCGCCTTGCGCCAGGCCAACCCGGCACCTTTCGCCGGCCTGCTGCAGCAGCCGGGATGGTCGCTGGTCAGTTCGTCGCCCGAGCGGCTGGTGGAAGTGCGCGACGGCCAGGCGCAGACGCGGCCCATCGCCGGCACGCGGCCACGCACCGACGGTGATGACGACGCTGCCCGCATCCGCGAATTGAGCGGTCACCCGAAGGAACGCGCCGAGCACGTCATGCTGATCGACCTGGAGCGCAACGACCTGGGTCGCGTTTGCATACCAGGCACGGTCGAGGTGGACGAGTTGATGGCGGTGGAGAGCTACGCCCATGTCCACCACATCGTGTCCAACGTGCGTGGCCGGCTGCGCGCCGGCGTGACACCGGGCGAGGTGATTGCAGCAACTTTTCCGGGCGGTACCATCACGGGTTGCCCCAAGGTGCGTTGCATGGAAATCATCGCCGCCCTGGAAGACGCACCACGCGGCGCCTATACCGGCGCGCTGGGTTACCTCGATCGACATGGCGACCTCGATTTGAACATCCTGATTCGCACGCTGACCTTGAGCGGCACACAGGCGAGCCTGCGCGCCGGCGCCGGCATCGTGGTCGACTCGGTGGCCGCGCTGGAACTGGAGGAAACGCGCGCCAAGGCGCGCGGCCTGTTGCGCGCGCTGGGCGTGGCCGGCTGATGGCGGGCCGCATGCTGGTCAACGGCGTTGCGTCCGAGGTGGTGTCCGCCACCGATCGTGGCTTTTCGTATGGCGACGGCCTGTTCGAAAGCATCCGCTTCGTGGGCGAGACGGCGCCCTTGTGGGGTCGGCACATGCAACGGCTGGCCGACAGTTGTTGCCGCCTGCAACTGCCGCTGCCCGATACCGCACAGCTTCTGCGCGAGGCACGGCAGGCGAGTGAAGCCATGGCGCACGCGGTGGTGCGTATCGCCTGGACCCGCGGCGTCGGCGAACGCGGCTATTCGCCGCCAATGGCAGCCACACCCACGCGAGTGGTGGCGGCCTTCCCGCCGCCACCGACGGATGGCGACGTGTATGCACGCGGCGTGCGCACGCGGCTGTGCACGCTGCGGCTGGCCGAACAACCGCAACTGGCAGGCATGAAACACCTCAACCGTCTGGAACAAGTGCTTGCACGCGCGGAATGGAACGATCCGGCGATCGCCGAGGGCCTGTTGTGCGATGGTGACGGCCGGCTGATTTCGGCGACCATGGCCAACCTGTTTGCCGTGATCGATGGCGAACTGGTGACGCCATCGTTGAAGCGCTGCGGCGTGGCCGGCGTGGCGCGCGCGGAGATCCTGGCCCACGCCGAAAGCGTTACGGAACGCGACATCCGGTTACCTGACCTGCAGCGCGCCAGCGAGGTTTTCCTCAGCTCCAGCGTGCGCGGCGTCGTGCCGGTACAGTCACTGGATGCATGGGGCTGGGCGCCGGGCCCGGTCACGCGGCAATGGCAACGTCACTGGCGGCAGTTGGGTTTCCCGATGGAGTACGCGGCATGAATCAGCATCGAACACGCGGTCGCGCGCTGGGACGCGGCCTGATGTGGCTCGCGATGCTGGCGCTGGTCGCGGCCGCCGCCTGGGGCTGGCACGATTTCAACCGTTTCGCCCGCACACCACTGCAGGTGGCGGCCACTGGCGACCATATCGACATCGCCCGCGGCAGCAGCTTCAAGACGATCGTGGCCGACCTGCGCCAGCACGGCGTCACCCGTGCCCATCCGTTGTACTGGCGGATGCTGGCCGAACAGATGCGGGTAGCGGGCAAGCTGCATGCCGGCGAGTACGCGCTGACCCCGGGCATCACCCCGCGCGCGCTGCTGACCAACATGGCCGCCGGCCGCGTATTGCAGCGCAATCTCACTATCGTCGATGGCTGGACGTTCCAGGAACTGCGCCAGGCACTGGCGCGCGCCGAGAAGCTGAAACACGACAGCAGCGGCCTCGACGACGCGGCCGTCATGCAGCGCATCGGTGCGGCGGGCGAGAATCCGGAAGGCCGTTTCCTGCCCGAGACCTACGCTTACGTCAAAGGTGACAGCGACCTGGACATCCTGCGCCGCGCGCACGAGGCGATGGTCAAGACCCTGGCCAGCCTGTGGGCCGGGCGTGCTCCCGACCTGCCGCTGGCCACGCCCTACGACGCGCTGATTCTTGCCTCGATCGTGGAAAAGGAAACCGGCAAGCCCGACGAGCGGGCGCAGATCGCCGGGGTGTTCGTGCGCCGCCTGCGCCATCACATGCTGCTGCAAACCGACCCCACCGTGATCTACGGCATGGGCGCGCGCTACGCCGGCAATATCCGCCGCAGCGACCTCACCACCGATACGCCCTACAACACCTACACCCGCCCCGGATTGCCGCCGACGCCGATCGCGCTGCCGGGCAAGGCGGCCCTGCAGGCGACACTCCACCCGGCGGCCGGCGATGCGCTTTATTTCGTGGCGCGCGGCGATGGTGGCCACGTGTTTTCCAGCACGCTGGCGGAACACAATCGCAACGTCGATTGCTATCAACGGAAACGCTGCCCATGAACGCGCCATCATCGACAGCACGCGGCCGCTTCATCAGCCTCGAAGGCGGCGAGGGTGCCGGTAAAAGCACCTTGTTGGCGGGGCTGCGCGACTGGATCGGGCAGCAGGGCGTCAGTCTGGTGCAGACGCGCGAACCCGGCGGCACCGAACTGGGCGAGGCGGTGCGCGCCATCGTGCTTGATCCGCGGCACCACGGCCTGGCCGCCGAAACCGAATTGCTGCTGATGTTCGCCTCGCGCGCGCAGTTGGTGCGCGAGCGGATCGAACCGGCGCTGGCCGCCGGCCAGTGGGTGCTGTGCGACCGTTTCGCCGACGCCAGCTACGCCTACCAGGGCGGCGGCCGCGGCCAGCCCATGCAACGTATCGCCGCGCTGGAGCAGTGGGCTTGCGCCGGCGTGACGCCGGACATGACCTTGCTGCTGGATCTTCCCGTGGCCACCGGTCGTGCCCGTGCCACGGGGCGCAGTGCGCCCGACCGCATCGAGGTCGAGGCGGATGGCTTCTTCGAACGGGTACGCGCCGCTTACCGCGAGCGCGCCGCGGCCGAGCCTTCGCGGTTCAGGGTCATCGACGCGACCCAATCGCCAGCGAAGGTACTCGCCGATGCCATCGATGCCGTGGCCGAATTGACCCGGAGCAACGCATGAGCACCCCGCCGTGGCATGCGGAGCACTGGTCGCGCCTGCAGGCGCGGCGGGCGCGTGGCGCGCTGCCTCACGCCTTGCTGCTGTGTGGCCCGACCGGATTGGGCAAGCGCGCGTTTGCGCAGCGCTTCATCCAGGGGCTGCTGTGCGAACAGCCGGACGGGAATACCGGCGTCGCATGCGGCCACTGCCGCGCCTGCCTGTTGCTGGCGGCGGGCAGCCATCCGGATCTTGTCAGCTTGACCTACGGCCTGCGCAAGGATGGCGTGCAGCGCAGCGAAATCGTGGTGGAACAGATCCGCGACCTGTCGGCACGGCTGGCGATGAGCAGCCAGTTCGGCGGCTGGCAGGTTGCCGTCATCGACCCGGCGGATGCAATGAACGCGGCGGCGGCCAACGCCTTGCTGAAAACGCTGGAGGAGCCAGCCGCGCAGACCATGCTGGTGCTGCTGGCCGACGCGCCCTGGCAATTGCCGCAGACCATTCGCAGCCGTTGCCAGCGCATCGAGTTTCACCTGCCTGCGCCCGATCAGGCACTGGCCTGGCTGCAGGCCGAAGGCGTCGCCGATGCGGCCACCGCGCTGCAGGCGGCTGGCGGCAACCCGGGGCTGGCGCGTGACTGGATGGCGCAGGGCGCGCTCGACCGCCGTCGCGAAGTACGCAAGGATCTCGCCGCGCTGGCGGCGGGGCGCGGGCAGACGGCTGACGTCGTCAAGCGCTGGCTGGACGACGAGCCCGCGCAGCGGCTGTGGTTTGCCGCGCAGGCGTCGGCCGACGAAATGAAAGCGCGGGCCGATCGACAGGCCCCGCCACTGTCCAGTGCCATGGATGCCGACATGCTGGCGCAGTGGTACGCCGCCGCCAACCGCACCCGCCAGGCTTTGCGTGGCCCGTTGCGCGATGACCTGCTGCTGCTGGAGTTGCTGGCGATGTGGCGGTGACAATGCCGTCCGCCGAACCCTCAGCAGCGGACGCCCTGACGAACTTTTCGGCGCGCACACGCCTGCTGATCGTGGCACCGCATCCCGACGACGAAACCATCGCCAACGGTTTGCTGATCCAGCAGGTGCGCGCCGCCGGTGGCGAGGTCGGCATCGTGCTGTTGACCGACGGCGACAACAATCCCTGGCCGCAACGCTGGGTGGAACGGCGCTTGTACATCGGCGCCGGGGAACGTCGGCGCTGGGGCGCGCGGCGTCGTGCCGAGCTGCTGCAGGCGATGCAGCGGCTGGGTGTTCCGGCCACGGCACTGCAGCAACTGCATTGGCCCGACCTGGGGGTGACCTCCCGCCTGCTTTCGACGCACCAGGCCGCTGTTGCCGCGTTGACCACCACCATCACCACGTTCCGCCCGGATATCGTGGTGGCTCCCGCGCTGGGGGATCGTCATCCCGATCATGGCTCGGCGCACGTGCTGGCGCGCCTGGCACTGACCCAGATGCCGTCGGCCCCTGCGTTGCTGACGTACATGGTGCATGGCCCACAGAGCGGTGCGCCCACGCTTCGTCTTGAAGGGGCGCCCGCGGAGCAGGCGGCAAAGCGGTTTGCGCTGTCGGCGCATCACAGCCAACTGGTGCTCAGCGGGGGCAGGGTGCAACGTCTTTCCGGGCGGGCGGAGCAGTTTTTTGTCGTTCCCCGGCCGGATGGCGGTTTGCCCTGGCGGCCGCCAGCGGTGCTGCACCCGTGGTTGCGACTCAGCCTGGTCGACGCCGCCGGTGCCCATACCTGGCGTTGGCACGAGGCTCCGCTTCAGCGCAGCGATGCTGGCGGGTATCAGCTGTCGTCGCGGCATGGCGAGCCGGTGGCCTCGCCCCGTTTCGCACGCCTGTCGCTGGCGGTTCCGTCGCCCTGGATATTTGATCATTGGGGCTGGTGTGAAGTGTGACGCAGCCCCGGGTCGAACGCTTTACACGCCGGGGTCACCCCGCTAGCTTGTGACGGTACAGGGTGCGCTGGGGGCCCGGATTTGCGACCGCAGCGTTCCGCTCACCGGTGTTCAGGGAGGAAGGGGCGACGGGCAAAGCAGGACTGCCGGTGCTGTCCATTCGCCGGACAACAAGCATGCGCGACGGGGACCAGCATCTGATGCCAGCAGCAACCGGTTTGCCGGTGGCGATGGCGGAGCACGGTCCGTCGTCCCGGTCGGTGGACGATGAAGCCCGGCAGCGACGCGCGCTGCGCCTGCTCAGCGACGTGGTCAAGGCCATCCATGCCCATCGCGACGAGTCGACCATGTTCGGCGACGTCTGCCGCCTGGCCGCAAGCTTTGATGATTGCCCGGTCGCGCTGATCGCCTTGCGCGAGCCGTCCGGTACGCTGCGGTTGCGCACAACGGCCGGGCTGGCATGGGATGCCGATACCACCGCCGACCTTGCCGGCTCCGGTCGCCTGGCCAGCGTCGCCAGCATGGCTATCGACAGCGGAAAGCCCGCGTGGCACACGCATGTCGCACCCGCCGAGGTGGCGGATGCGTGGGACGCAAGCCTCGCGCCGATCGGTGCGTTGCTGGCCTTGCCGCTGCACCGGGATCACGTTGTCGATGGCGTTTTCGTCATCGGCGCCCATCAGGCCGATGCGCTTGCCGGGGTGGGCATGTCGGTTTTTTCGGAGATCGCCGAGGAACTGGGCCGGGCCCTGCCATCCTCTGGCTCGCCCCCGGCGAGACTGCCGCACAGGTCTGACCTGCCCTTCAGTGCGGCGTATGTCCGGGCGGTGTTGTCCAGCCAGTACACCGGCGTGCTGGTGATGTCCGAGGACAATCGCGTGGTGCTGGCGAACGAGGCGTTCTGCGCCTTGTTCGGCATCACCGACCCACCCATCGCGCTGGAGAACATGCCGGCGGAAAGCCTGTACGAGCGCATGTGGTCCGCGTACGCCGATCCCGAGCAGGAGTGGGCCCGCGTCCGGGAGATCGTGGCCCGGGGCGAAACGGTGCGGGGCGACGAGGTGCAGGTCAAGGGCGGGCGCATCTTTCTGCGCGACTTCACCCCGATCACCACTCACGGCCGGCCAAACGGGCGGATCTGGCATCAGCACGAAATCACCGAGCGGAAGATGTACGAGGCGCGGGTCGAGCGACTGGCCTTCCATGACGTGGTGACCGGGCTGCCCAACCGGCGCCTGCTGTTCGAACGGCTGGAGCAGGGGCGCGTGCTGGCAACCACGCAGTGTTCGCTGATCGCGGTGGGCGTGCTCGACCTGGATCGCTTCAAGAGCGTCAACGACAGCGTCGGGCATGCCGGCGGCGACCACGTGCTGGCGGAGGCCTCGTCGCGCGTCGCCGCGCTGCTGCGCGAGGCGGACGTGCTGGCCCGGTTCGGTGGCGATGAATTCGGGCTTGTCATATCGGGCCTGGACAGCAAGGAGCAGCTGGACGCGATCAGTCGTTGCATCCTGCAGGCGCTGCGCGCGCCTTTCGATCTGCTGGGGGAGCAGCTCTATCTTTCGGCCAGCATCGGATGGACGCTCTATCCGCTGGATACCTCGGACGCCGAGGGCCTGCTGCGCCACGCGGACATGGCCATGTACGCGGCCAAGGAAGAGGGCAAGGACCGCGGCCTGTTGTACGAGCCGGCGATGGAAGAGGAGCAGGTGCGCCTGCAGGCGATGCGCGAACGGATGGCGCAGGCGCTGCTGCAGTCGCGCCTGCAGTTGCTGTTCCAGCCGATCGTGTACATCGACGGGCTTCCCGGCCTGCACGGCGTGGCCGGGATGGAGGCGCTGTTGCGCTTGCGCGATGGTGAAGACGGGCTGATCGAGCCTGTGCATTTCATGCACGTGCTGGATGACCCGCAACTGGCCCGGCCCATCGGCCGCTATGTGCTGGACGAGGCGCTGAAGCAATGCCAGGCGTGGATGCGCCTGGGCGTCTCGATTCCCGTCTCCATCAACATCAGCACGCGGCACTTGTTGCATCCGGCGTTTTTCGCCGACATCGACACGGCGCTGGACAGCTATCCGGGCGTGATGGATGTCGGCTTCGGCATCGAGGTGACCGAGACCGGCCCGACGATGGACCATGCCCGGGCCAAGGTGGTCATCGAGGAGTGCCGTCGCCGCGGCATCCGCGTCGGTCTGGATGATTTCGGCACCGGCACTGCATCGCTCAGCCACATCCAGAAACTGGATATCGAGCACATCAAGCTTGACCAGAGTTTCGTGCGCGACATCCTGAGTGACGAACGCAACGTGGCGATCGCCGCCGGCGTCATCACCACCGCCCGCATGCTGGCCAAGACAGTGATCGCGGAGGGGGTGGAAACCCCGGAGCAGGGTGACCTGCTCGCCATGCTGGGTTGTCACCAGTTGCAGGGTTTCTCCATTTCGCGCCCGATGCCCACCGAGGCGGTGCCTGGCTGGGTGGCGGACTGGAAGCCCCCTGCGTCCTGGGAGCGACTGGTCGGCGAGCGGCGGAACCAGCAGGCCGTGCAGCCCCCTGCGGTGCGCTGATCGCGCGCGGTGGTGCGATCGCCCGGCAGCATCTACCATCATGGCCATTGAGCGGGCGGTGCAGCCGCCATCCAGGAGTCGAACATGAAACCCGTGGCCGCCCGGCAGGGCATCATCTCGTTGAAGATCAAGGACGCCGTATCGCTGTACAACGCGTACATGCCCTTTCTGAAACATGGCGGATTGTTCGCCCCCAGCGAACACGTCTATGCGCTGGGCGACGAAGTGGTGCTGCTGGTTACCCTGGCCGAGGAAACCGAGCGCCTGTCGGTGGTGGGCAAGGTGGTATGGATCAGCCCGGCCGGTGCGCAGGGCAATCGTGCGGCGGGCATCGGTATCCACTTCAACGAATCCAGCGACGCGGAAGCCGCGCGCAGCCGCATCGAGAACATCCTGGCCGGCACACTCAATTCCGAGCGCCCGACCAACACGATGTGAAAAGGCGGCAATCCCGCGGACGTTGCGCGCTTTTCGTCGCATGTCTTCCGTCGTTCCAACGTTCGAGGCCGTTGCGGCTTCGTCAAGGCTTGTCGTTCTCCCCATGCGCGCTGATACAATGGCGAGATTCGCGAACTCGCTTCGCGGAACGTCGAGCGCCAGCGGATTCATCCGCCGACGTGGCTGGTAAGCCCAGAGCCCACGTGGCCTGTCGAATCGAAGTCGCCGGACCGTAAGTTGCTGGGTTGAACCCCGCGGTCACTGATGCGCCCGAGGGCGCGGAGGTACGTTGCACCGTGCTTGCCGAATATTGGCCTGTCCTGTTGTTCATCGGCGTTGCCACCGGCCTCGGGCTGGTGCTGCTGGCGGTTGGCCTGCTGGCCGGCCCGCGTCGTCCCGAAGCCGAGAAACTGGCGCCGTACGAATGCGGTTTCGAGGCGTTCGAGGACGCCCGCATGCGTTTCGACGTGCGCTACTACCTGCTCGCCATCCTGTTCATCATCTTCGATCTGGAAATCGCCTTCCTGTTTCCGTGGGCGGTGGTGTTCAAGCAGATCGGGCTGATCGCGCTGATCGAGATGGGCCTGTTCCTGCTGCTGCTGGTGATCGGCTTTGCCTACGTGTGGAAGAAGGGAGCACTGGAATGGGAATGATGGAATCCGTCAGCGGGGTGATGCACAACCCGCAGCCGCTGAACCTGGTGGACGACATCCTGCGCCCGGCCGGTGACAACCCGGTGGTGCAGCGCGGTTTTGCCACCACCAGCGTGGACGCCTTGATGAACTGGGCGCGCACCGGCTCGATGTGGCCGATGACGTTCGGCCTGGCCTGTTGCGCGGTGGAAATGATGCACGCCGGCGCGGCGCGTCTGGACTTGGACCGTTACGGCGTGATCTTCCGCCCCAGCCCGCGCCAGTCCGACGTGATGATCGTGGCCGGCACCCTGGTCAACAAGATGGCCCCGGCGCTGCGCAAGGTCTACGACCAGATGCCCGATCCGAAATGGGTGATCTCGATGGGTAGCTGCGCCAACGGCGGCGGCTACTACCACTACTCCTACTCGGTGGTGCGCGGTTGCGACCGCATCGTGCCGGTGGACATCTACGTGCCCGGCTGCCCGCCCACGGCGGAGGCGCTGATCCACGGCATCCTGCAACTGCAGAAGAAAATCCGCCGCACCAGCACCATCGCGCGTTCGTAGGCCCCGATATGACCGACACATCCGCGACCCCGCTGTCCGACCAACTCGCCGCCCGCTTCGGCGACACGCTCACCCTCAGCACCGTCCGCAACGAAACCACCGCCGACCTGGCCGCCGCCGACCTGATCGCCGTGGCCACCGCGCTGCGTGACGAGCCCGCGTTCCGCTTCAGCGAATTGATCGACCTGTGCGGTATCGATTACCTCGGTTATGGCCAGACCGAGTGGAACACCGAATCGGTTTCCGGCACCGGCTTCTCGCGCGGCGTGGAAGGCCAGGCGATGGGCCGCTTCACCTGGGCCGGGCGCCCGCGCGACAACGATCATCCGCGTCGCTTCGCCTCGGTGATCCAGTTGCTCTCGATCGAACACAACCGGCGCCTGCGCCTGCGCGTGTTCTGCGACGACGACACCATGCCGCTGCTGCCCTCGCTGACTTTGGTCTGGCCGTCGGTGAACTGGTTCGAGCGCGAGGCGTTCGATCTGTACGGCATCATTTTCGATGGCCACCAGGACCTGCGCCGCATCCTCACCGACTACGGTTTCGTGGGCCATCCGTTCCGCAAGGATTTTCCGCTGATCGGCAACGTGGAAGTGCGCTACGACCCCGAACAGAAGCGGGTCATCTACGAGCCGGTATCGATCGAGCCGCGCGTGCTGGTACCGCGCACCATCCGTGACGACGCCGACCTGATGCAGGCCCGGGCCGAAGCCGGCGATCAGTGGCGGGAGAATTGAGCATGCAGGAAATCCGCAACTACACGATGAACTTCGGCCCGCAGCATCCGGCCGCCCACGGCGTGCTGCGTCTGGTGATGGAGATGGACGGCGAGACCATCGTGCGCGCCGATCCGCACATCGGCCTGCTGCATCGTGGCACCGAGAAACTGGCCGAGTCCAAGCCGTTCAACCAGTCCATCGGTTACATGGATCGTCTCGACTACGTGTCGATGATGTGCAACGAGCACGCCTACGTGCGCGCCATCGAAACCCTGCTGGGCGTCGAGGCGCCGGTGCGCGCGCAGTACATCCGCACCATGTTCGACGAGATCACCCGCATCCTGAACCACCTGATGTGGATCGGCTCGAACGGGCTCGACCTGGGCGCCATGGCGGTGTTCCTGTACGCGTTCCGCGAACGCGAGGAGCTGATGGACGTCTATGAGGCCGTGTCGGGCGCGCGCATGCACGCCACGTACTACCGCCCCGGCGGCGTCTACCGTGACCTGCCGGCGCAGATGTCGCAGTACCGCGAGTCGCCGTGGCACAAGGGCAACGACCTCAAGCGCATCAACAGCTGGCGCGAAGGTTCGATGTTGGATTACCTCGAGGCCTTCACGGCGGATTTCCCGACCAAGGTCGACGAGTACGAGGAACTGCTCACCACCAACCGCATCTGGAAGCAGCGCACCGTCGGCATCGGCGTGATCAGCCCGGAGCTGGCCCAGCAATGGGGCATGACCGGCGTGATGCTGCGTGGCTCGGGTGTCGAATGGGATCTGCGCAAGAAGCAGCCGTACGCGAAGTATGCCGAGATGGATTTCGACATCCCGGTCGGCGTCAACGGCGACTGCTACGACCGCTATCTGTGCCGCGTCGAGGAGATGCGCCAGTCCAATCGCATCATCCAGCAGTGCGTGCAGTGGCTGAAGGCCAACCCCGGTCCGGTAATGGTGAAGAACTTCAAGGTCGCACCGCCGTCGCGGGTCGAGATGAAGGAGGACATGGAAGCCCTCATCCATCATTTCAAACTGTTCACCGAGGGCTATTGCGTGCCGGCCGGCGAAACCTATTGCGCGGTCGAGGCACCCAAGGGCGAGTTCGGCTGCTACCTGGTGTCCGACGGCGCCAACAAGCCGTTCCGCGTGCACCTGCGTGCACCGGGTTTTGCCCACCTCTCCTCCATGGACACCATCGTGCGCGGCCACATGCTCGCCGACGTGGTGGCCATGATCGGAACCTACGACCTCGTGTTCGGCGAAGTGGATCGATGAGCACGGGAATAGGGAATAGGGAATCGGGAATGGGTAGAGCGCATCGCTGCGGCTCCGCCTTTCGTATTTTGATGAGTCGTAAATGTTGCAATGGAGTAGGGACGGTGGTGCTGCGGGTCGGATCTTTCCGATTCCCCATTCCCCATTCCCCATTCCCGGAGTTTCACGCATGAAAGCCACCGGACATTTCGAGCAGGTCAGGCACGTCGATCCGACGGTCGTACTGACCGAGCAAACCCGTCACCACATCGACAAGTGGGTGGCCAAGTTCCCGCCTGACCGCAAGCGTTCGGCGCTGATCCAGGCGTTGTTCGGCGCGCAGGAGCAGAACCACGGCTTCCTCACCGACGAGCTGATCACGGCGGTGGCCAAGTACCTGGAAGTGCCGGCGATCTGGGCCTACGAGGTGGCCAGCTTCTACTCGATGCTGGAAACCAAACCGGTGGCGCGCAACAACGTGGCGATCTGCACCAACATCTCGTGCTGGCTGAATGGTGCCGAGGATCTGGTGCGTCATTGCGAACAGAAGCTCGGCATCAAGCTGGGCGAAAGCACCGCGGACGGACGCGTGTACCTGAAGAACGAAGAAGAATGCATCGCGGCCTGCGTTTACGCGCCGGCGGCCACGGTCAACGGTCACTACCACGAGCACCTCACCATCGAGAAGCTGGACGCCATCCTCGAGGGGTTGAGCGTCGATGGCCCGGATCACGGGCACGCAGGGGAGGCGCACTGATGGCCGTCGGAGCCGCACCGCAGGAACACCAGGTCGTCTACACCACCTTGCATTTCGACAAGCCGTGGGCAATGGCCAGCTATGAGCAGGTCGATGGCTACAAGGCCTGGCGCAAGATCCTGGCCGAAAAGCCGGATCCGGCGTCGCTGATCGAGGAGATCAAGAAAAGCAGCCTGCGCGGCCGTGGCGGCGCGGGTTTCCCGACGGGGCTGAAGTGGTCCTTCATGCCCAAGGGCGACATGCAGAAGTACATCCTGTGCAACTCGGACGAGTCCGAGCCGGGTACCGCCAAGGACCGCGACATCCTGCGCTACAACCCGCATGCGGTGATCGAAGGCCTGGCCATTGCCTGCTACTGCACCGGCACCACGGTGGCCTACAACTACCTGCGCGGCGAGTTCCACCACGAGCCGTTCGAGCACTTCGAGGCCGCGCTGGCCGAGGCGTATGCCGCCGGCCTGCTGGGCAAGAACGTGCAGGGTACCGGCCTCGACGTGGACATTTATGCCGCGCTGGGTGCCGGCGCCTACATCTGCGGCGAAGAGACCGCAATGATGGAGTCGCTGGAAGGCAAGAAGGGCATGCCGCGCTTCAAGCCACCGTTCCCGGCCAACTTCGGCCTGTATGGCAAGCCGACCACGATCAACAACACCGAGACCTACGCTTCGGTGCCGGCCATCATTCGCAACGGCGCGGACTGGTTCCTCAACCTGGGCAAGCCGAACAATGGCGGCCCGAAGATCTTCTCGGTGTCCGGCCACGTCAACCGGCCGGGCAACTATGAAATCCGCCTGGGAACGTCGTTCAAAGACCTGCTGGAAATGGCCGGTGGTGTGCGCAACGGGCACCAGCTGAAAGCCGTGATTCCGGGTGGTTCGTCGATGAAGGTGCTGCCAGCCGACATCATGCTCGAAAGCACGATGGATTATGACTGCCTGCAGAAAGCCGGCTCGGGCCTCGGCTCCGGCGCCGTCATCGTGATGGACGAGACCACCTGCATGGTCAGGGTCTGCCATCGCATCTCGCGCTTCTACAAGGCGGAGTCCTGCGGCCAGTGCACGCCGTGCCGCGAGGGCACCGGCTGGATGCATCGCGTGCTGACCCGCATCGTCGAAGGCAAGGGGACGCAAGAGGATCTGCATCGCCTGAAGGCCATCGCCGGCCAGATCGAAGGCCACACCATCTGTGCGTTCGGCGAGGCGGCCGCGTGGCCGGTGCAGGGTTTCCTGAACCGCTTCTGGAACGAATTCGAGTATTTCGTGCAGCACGGTCACTCGATAGTGGATTCTCGCGAGGAAGTGACGGCATGAGTGCGCAGCCAACCAACAACGCGCCCGATCTGGTAAGCATCGAGATTGACGGCAAGCCGGTCCAGATCCGCAAAAACGCCATGATCATCGAGGCGGCGGATACGGTCGGCATCACGATTCCGCGCTTCTGTTATCACCGCAAGCTGCCGATCGCCGCGAACTGCCGCATGTGCATGGTCGAGGTGGAAATGGGCGGTCGCCCGGTGCCCAAGGGCTTGCCGGCATGTGCCACGCCGGTCACCGACGGCATGAAGGTGCAGACGCGCTCCAAGCTGGCGCTGCAATACCAGCGCGACGTGATGGAATTCCTGTTGATCAACCATCCGCTCGATTGCCCGGTCTGCGACCAGGGCGGCGAGTGCGAACTGCAGGACGTGGCGCTGGGCTTCGGCCGCAGCGTGTCTCGCTTCACCGAGCGCAAGCGCACCGTGTCCGACGAGAACATCGGGCCGCTGGTCGCCACCGAGATGACGCGTTGCATCCATTGCACACGTTGCGTGCGTTTCACCAGCGAGATTGCCGGCACGTTTGAACTCGGCGGCATGAATCGCGGCGAGAACCTGCAGATCGGCACTTATATCGGCAAGACGGTGGAAACCGAGTTGTCCGGCAACATCATCGACCTGTGCCCGGTGGGCGCACTGACCGACAAGGTGTTCCAGTTCAAGGCGCGTGCATGGGAATTGATCGCCCGCCCGTCCATCGGCTACCACGATGCACTGGGTTCCAACCTGTGGCTGCATACGCGCCGCGGCGAAGTGCTGCGCACGGTGCCGCGCGACAACGAGGCGGTCAACGAATGCTGGCTGTCCGATCGCGATCGCTACAGCCACCAGGGCTTGACGGCCGCCGACCGCGCCATTTCACCTCAGGTGAAGCGCGACGGGCAGTGGCAGGAGACCAGCTGGGAAGACGCGCTGTCGTTTGCCGGTGAGGCGCTGAAAAAGTCGCCCGGCAGCGAGCTCGGCGTGCTGGTGCATCCGGCCACCTCGAACGAAGAGGGCGATCTGCTGATGCGCCTGGCACGCGGACTGGGCAGTGCCCACGTCGATCACCGCCTGCGTCAGCTGGATTTTGCCGACAACGCCGTGGCCACCACCTTTGGTACGCCGGTGGCCCAGGTGGATCAGCTCAAGGCCGCCTTGCTGGTCGGTTCCGACCTGCGCCTCGAATTGCCGTTGCTCAATCACCGCCTGCACCAGGCCGTGAAGAAGGGCGCGCGGGTTTATGCGGTCAACCCGGTGCATTTCGACTTCAATTACCAGTTGGCCGGTGAGGCGATCGCCGCGCCGCACGAACTGGTCGGCGCCTTGCTGGCCTTGGCCAAAGCCGCCGTGAGCGCGGGCGCTTCGGCACCCGCACCGCTGGCCGACGCGATCAACGGCGCGACCAGCGACCAGGGCGACAGCGATGCCGTGGCGGCACTGAAGTCGGGTGCGGCGGTGGTGATCCTGGGCGAAGCGGCGGTAACCCATCCGCAGGCGTCGTGGTTGCGCGCCATCGCACGCTTCATCGCCGACGCCACCGGCGCGGGCTACAACGAACTGCCGGTTGGCGCCAATGCCGTGGGCCTGGCGCGCCTTGGCGTGGTGCCGGGCAATGGCGGGCTGGATGCGCAGGCGATGCTGGCGCAGCCGCGCAAGAGCTATCTGCTGTATGGCGTGGAGCCGCCGCATGATTTCGCGGACGGCGCCGCCACGCTGAAGGCGTTGCGCGGGGCGGAGCAGGTGGTGGCGTTCAGTGCCTTTGCCAGCGACGCATTGCGCGAAGTGGCGGACGTGATCCTGCCGATCGCCTTGCTGCCCGAGATCGAGGCCACCCTGGTCAATGTCGACGGCCTGGCGCAGGGCGTGCTCGCCGGCTCCAAGGCACCGGGGCAGGCGCGACCGGGCTGGAAGGTATTGCGTGCGCTGGGCGGCTCGCTGCAGCTGGCTGGTTTCGAGTTCGACGATATCGCCGGCCTGCGCAACGGCATCACCGATCGTGCGGTGGTTGCGCGCGATGGCATGGCTTCGCGCGCCAGCGCCCCGGCGGGGCTGACCCGCGTCGCCACCTGGCCCATCTACCGCAGCGATGCCGTGTTGCGCCGCGCGACGGCACTGAACGCGCATCCGCTCAACCGGGCGCCCGCTGTCCGGATCAACGCGAATGAAGCGGCACGGCTGGGTCTTGCCGATGGCGAGCAGGTTCGCGTCGGTGATGCGTCGCTGCTGTTGCGGATCGATGTGGCGGTTCCCGATGGGGCCACCTGGATCGAGGCGGCACAGGACCTCACTGCCACGTTGCCGCCGTATGGCGCGACCATCACCTTGAGCAAGGCTTGAGCATCATGGCTGATCAACTCATCAACCAGGTCTTGTGGCCGGTGATCTACATCCTGTGCATCGTGCTGCCGCTGGTGATCGCGGTCGCCATGTTCGTGTACTGGGAGCGCAAGGTCATCGGCTGGATGCACGTGCGCCTGGGGCCGAACAAGATCGGCCCGTTCGGCATCCTGCAGGCCTTCGCCGACGTGGTGAAGTTGCTGATCAAGGAAGTGATCCTGCCGACCAAGGCCAATCGCTTCCTGTACTTCCTGGCGCCGTTGATCGCGCTGATACCGGCGCTGGCCGCGTGGGCGGTCATTCCGTTCAGTGGCCAGATGGTGCTGTCCAACGCGAACGCCGGCATCCTGTACCTGCTGGCGATGACCTCGATGGGCGTGTACGGCATCATCATCGCCGGCTGGGCATCCAACTCGCGCTACGCGTTGCTGGGTGCGATGCGCTCCGCCGCGCAGGTGATTTCCTACGAGTTGGCGATGGGCCTGTGCCTGGTCTGCGTACTGGTGCTGGCAGGCAGCCTCAACCTGACCGAGATCGTCAACGCGCAGGCCGGCAGCAAGGGCATCCTCGAGTGGTTCATGTGGCCGCTGTTGCCGGTGTTCGTGATCTATTTCATCTCCGGCGTGGCCGAGACCAACCGCGCGCCATTCGACATGGCCGAGGGCGAGTCGGAGATCGTGGCCGGTTTCCACGTGGAGTATTCCGGGTCGGCGTTCGCGATCTTCTTCCTGGCCGAATACGCCAACATGATCCTGATCAGCTTCCTGGCCTCGATCCTGTTCCTGGGCGGCTGGCTGTCGCCGTTCCCGGCGTCGTGGGGCTTCATCGGGCACGGCGGCTTCATCTGGCTGTTCATCAAGGCCTTCATGATGAGCTTCCTGTTCCTGTGGTTCCGCGCCACGTTCCCGCGTTATCGCTATGACCAGATCATGCGGCTGGGCTGGAAGGTGCTGATCCCGATCGCGATCGTCTGGGTGATGGTGGCCGGATGCCTGAAGTATTTCGACGTGGTGACCGTCGGGATGGGAGCGTAAGCCGTGAATACGATGATCCGTTTTTTCAAGAGCCTGCTGCTGATCGAGCTGTTCCAGGGCATGGGCCTGACCATGCGCTACATGTTCAAGCCGAAGTACACCGTGCGCTACCCGATGGAGCACATCCCGAAGTCGAACCGCTTCCGCGGCCTGCATGCGTTGCGTCGCTACGCGAACGGCGAGGAGCGCTGCATCGCCTGCAAGTTGTGCGAGGCGGTGTGCCCGGCGCTGGCGATCACCATCGACTCGGCGCCGCGCGAGAGCGACGGGCAACGCCGCACCACGCGTTATGACATCGACCTGTTCAAGTGCATCTATTGCGGTTTCTGCGAGGAAAGCTGCCCGGTGGATTCCATCGTCGAAACCTCGATCCACGAGTACCACTTCGAGAACCGCGGCGAGAACGTGGTGAACAAGCAGCAGTTGCTTGCCATCGGCGACCGCTTTGAACAGCAGATCGCCGCCGATCGCGCGCAAGACGCGGCGTACCGCTGAGGCCTTTTGATGAATCCCCAAACGCTGCAACTCATCTGTTTCTACGCCTTCAGCTTCGTCACCGTGGCCGCGGCGCTGTCGGTGATCTCGCTGAAGAACACCGTGCATGCCGTGCTCGCGTTGGTGCTCACGTTCTTCAGTGCCGCCTGCCTGTGGCTGCTGCTGGAGGCCGAGTTCCTGGCGCTGGCGTTGATTGTGGTCTACGTCGGCGCGGTGATGGTGCTGTTCCTGTTCGTGGTGATGATGCTGGACATCGACCAGGAAAAAATGCGCGAAGGCTTCGTCAAGTTTCTGCCCGTCGGCCTGATCGTGGCGGTGGTGATGCTGGTGGAAATGCTCGGGCTGGTCGGCGTGCGCGCGATGAACGCCCATGTGCTGGGGGAAAACCCGGCCGTGGCGGCGGGCATGTCCAACACGGAGTGGTTGGGCCATGCCCTGTACACCACGTTCCTGCTGCCGTTCGAGATCGCCGCGTTGATCCTCACCGTGGGCGTGGTCGCCGCCGTGGCGCTGACGCTGCGCGAGCGTCGCGACGCCCGCTACGAGACGCCGAGCCAGCAGGTCAGGGTCGATCCGCGCAACCGCGTGCGCATCGTGAAGATGGCCGCCGTCCGTCCGGATGAACCGACCGCCAGCCAGGAGCCGCAGCCATGATTTCGCTCGCGCACTACATCGTGCTGGGCGCGGTGCTGTTCTGCATCGCCGTCGCCGGCCTGTTCATCAACCGCAAGAACGTGATCGTGCTGTTGATGTCGATCGAGCTGATGCTGCTCGCCGTCAACATGAACTTCGTGGCGTTCTCGCGGTTTCTGGGCGACGTTTCGGGGCAGGT
Source organism: Rhodanobacter sp. Root480 (assembly GCF_001426645.1). Classification (GTDB taxonomy): domain Bacteria; phylum Pseudomonadota; class Gammaproteobacteria; order Xanthomonadales; family Rhodanobacteraceae; genus Rhodanobacter; species Rhodanobacter ginsenosidimutans. Next base: position 1,280,577 of record NZ_LMEX01000001.1, on the reverse strand, counting down.
GTTCGTGTTTTTCATTCTCACCGTGGCTGCGGCGGAAGCTGCCATCGGCCTGGCGATCCTGGTGTTGCTGTTCCGCAACCGCAGCACGATCAATATCGCCGACATCGACAGCATGAAGGGGTGAGGCCGGAGCGACATGCCTGTGGCATGTCGCGCCAGGCCGAACGGCCGGACAGGACGTCCGGCCCGGCGCCCAGCACCATGGACGGTTCCTCGCAAGAAACTCCGGGTCACGCAGCAATGGAAGAACAATGGCGATATCCACAAACATCCTGCTGATCATCGCGCTGGCGCCGCTGGTGGGCTGCCTGCTGGCCGGCTTCCTGGCGCGCTTCATCGGCCGCATCGGCGCGCACAGCGTCACCATCCTCGGCGTGGCGGTGTCCTGCGCGCTGTCGTTCCTGGTGCTTTACCAGCTGACCGTGGGCGGCGCGGCCGAATACAACCAGAACCTCTACACCTGGTTCCAGATCGGCCACTTCAACGCCAGCGTCGGTTTCATGGTCGACCGCCTCACCGCGATGATGCTGGTGGTGGTGAGCTTCGTATCGTTGCTGGTGCACGTGTACACCATCGGCTATATGCGCGATGACCCGGGCTACACGCGCTTCTTCAGCTACATCTCGCTGTTCACCTTCTCGATGTTCATGCTGGTGATGAGCAACAACTTCATGCAGCTGTTCTTCGGCTGGGAAGCGGTGGGCCTGGTGTCGTACCTGCTGATCGGCTTCTGGTACAAGCGCCCCACCGCGATCTTCGCCAATCTCAAGGCGTTCATGGTCAACCGCGTGGGCGACTTCGGTTTCCTGCTGGGCATCGCCGCGGTGCTGTATTTCCTGGGCACGCTGGATTACGCCACCGCGTTCGCCAACGCGCCATCCCTGGTCGGCCGCACGCTGCAGATCACGGCCGGTACACAGTGGGACGCCGCCACGGTGATCTGCATCTGCCTGTTCATCGGCGCCATGGGCAAATCGGCGCAGGTGCCGTTGCACGTGTGGCTGCCCGACTCGATGGAAGGCCCTACGCCGATCTCCGCCTTGATCCACGCGGCCACCATGGTGACCGCCGGCATCTTCATGGTGTCGCGCATGTCGCCGCTGTTCGAGCTGTCGTCCACCGCGCTGAGCTTCGTGCTGGTCATCGGTGCCACCACCGCGCTGTTCACCGGGTTGATTGGCATAGTCCAAAACGACATCAAGCGGGTGATCGCGTATTCCACGCTGTCGCAGCTGGGCTACATGACGGTGGCGCTGGGCGTGTCGATGTATTCGGGCGCGGTGTTCCATCTGATGACGCATGCGTTCTTCAAGGCGCTGCTGTTCCTGGGCGCCGGCTCGGTGATCATCGCGATGCACCACGAGCAGGACATGCGTTACATGGGCGGCCTGCGCAAGTACATGCCGATCACCTGGATCACCATGTGGGCGGGCTCGATCGCGCTGGTGGCGGTGCCGTTTACCTCGGGCTTCTATTCCAAGGACGCGATCATCGAGGCGGTGGGTGAATCCCATCGATGGGGTGCGCATTACGCCTATTTCTGCGTGATGGCCGGCGTGCTGGTGACCGGGTTGTACACGTTCCGCCAGATGTACCTGACGTTCCACGGCAAGGAGCGCTTCACCATCGCCGAGCATCATGGCCATGGTCACGATCATGACGATCACGGCCACCACGAGCCGGGCGTGCTGGCGCATGCGCCGAAGGAATCGCCGTGGGTGGTGACGTTGCCGCTGGTGCTGCTGGCCATTCCGTCGCTGCTGGTGGGCTTCTTCACCATCGGGCCGTTGCTGTTCGGCAACTGGTTCGGCAGCGCGATCCACGTGGAGGCCGCCAACGACGTGCTGGCCGAAATGGGCGCCGAGTTCCATGGCCCGCTGGCGATGGCACTGCATGGCTTCACCCAGATGCCGTTCTGGCTGCTGCTGGCGGCGTTCATCATCTGCACCTATATCTACCTGTTCAACCCGGCCATGGCCGGCAAGATCAAGGCGGCGCTGAAGCCGCTGTGGACGGTGCTTGACCGCAAATACTGGGTCGACAACGTGTACTTCGCGCTGTTCGCCCGTGGCGGCGTCATGCTCGGCCGCGGGTTCTGGAAGGCGAGCGAGCGTGGCGTCATCGATGGCGCGATGGTCAACGGTTCGGTGGGCGTGGTGCATCGCATTGCCGCTGCCATGCGCCGGCTGCAGTCGGGCTACCTCTATCACTATGCCTTCGCGATGATTCTCGGCCTGATCCTGCTGCTTGGCGGGTACTGGCTGGTGGGTCCCGGGCTGGCCGGGCAATAAGGGAAACGGGATCGATGTTCAATCACTTGCTCAGCCTGCTGATCTGGCTACCCGTCGTTGGTGCCATCCCGGTGTTGTTTGCCGGCTCGGCCCGACCCAACCTTGCACGCTGGCTGTCGATGCTGGTGGCCGTGCTGACCTTCGTCGCCAGCCTGTTCCTGCTGGTGCGGTACAACGCCGATACCGGCGGCATGCAGCTCACCGAAAGCTATTTGTGGATCGCTTCGTGGGGCGTGCATTACGGCCTCGCGGTCGACGGCATCTCGGTGGCGCTGATCGTGATGACCACCTTCGTGGGCATCCTGGTGATCGCCGGCGCGTGGGAAGTCATCCAGGACAGGCCGCACCTGTACATGGCCGCGATGCTGATCCTCGAAGGCCTGCTGATCGGCGTGTTCTGCGCTACCGACGCGCTGCTGTTCTATGCGTTGTTCGAAGCCATCCTGATTCCGATGTTCATCCTGATCGGCATGTGGGGTGGCCCGCGGCGCGTGTATGCCACGCTGAAGTTCTTCATCTACACGTTCTTCGGCTCGGTCTTCATGCTGATCGCGCTGCTGTACCTGTACCAGAAGGCCGGCACGTTCGACCTGGCCACGCTGGCGGCGCTGCCGCTGACGTTCAAGGAGCAGGCCTGGATATTTTTCGCGTTCCTGATCGCGTTCGCGATCAAGGTGCCGATGGTGCCGGTGCACACCTGGTTGCCGGATGCCCACGTGGAGGCGCCGACCGGCGGCTCGGTGGTGCTGGCGGCGGTGATGCTGAAGGTCGGTACCTACGGCATGCTGCGTTTCATCCTGCCGATCGTGCCCGACGCGGGCGCGCACTTCGCCTGGCTGATCATCGTGCTGAGCCTCATCGCGATCGTCTACATCGGCTATGTGGCGCTGGTGCAGGAGGACATGAAGAAGCTGGTGGCGTATTCGTCCGTGGCGCACATGGGCTTCGTCACGCTGGGCATCTTCATCGCCTTCGCGCTGGTGCGCGAGCAGGGCAGCACCGACATGGCGCTGCTGGGCATGCAGGGCGCGATGGTGCAGATGATTTCGCACGGCTTCGTCTCCGGCGCGATGTTTACCTGCATCGGCGTGATGTACGACCGCATGCATACGCGCCAGATCAAGGATTACGGCGGCGTCATCAATGCGATGCCGTGGTTCGGCTTCTTCTATGTGCTGTTCGCGATGGCCAACTGCGGACTGCCGGGTACCAGCGGTTTCGTGGGCGAGTTCATGGTGATCCTGGCCAGCTTCGCCGCCAGCCCGTGGATCGCGTTGTTCGCCGCGTTCACCCTGATCATCGGCGCGGGCTACACGCTTTGGCTGGTCAAGCGCGTGCTGTGGGGTGAGATCACCAACCCGCACGTGGCGGAAATGAAGGAGATCAATGGTCGCGAGACCTTCGTGCTGGTGGCGTTCGCCGCCGCCGTGCTGGCGCTGGGCATCTGGCCGCAACCGCTGATCCACCTGATGGACAGCTCGGTGTCGCAGCTGGTGCAGCAGCTCGCCATTCACAAGATTTGATCGGGACACGGACACACCATGCCAACTTTGAATGACATCCTGATCCTGCTGCCGGAGTTCTACCTGGTGGCGGCAGCGTGCTTGCTGTTGCTGCTGGACGCCTTCATGAAACCGGCGCAGCGTCCGTTGTTGCACTGGATCTCGATCGCGGTGTTGCTGGTGGCGATTTACCTGGTGATCGCGGGCCAGCCGGATCGGGCGGTGACCGCATTCGGCGGCATGTTCGTGCGTGATGACGTGGCGGAGATCATCAAGGTCTTCGCGCTGGGCACCACGGCCATGATCTTCGTCTATGCGCGTCCGTACCTGATCGACCGCAAGCTGCTCGGTGGCGAGTTCTACACGCTGATGATCTTCGCCGTGATCGGCATCATGCTGCTGGTTTCGGCGGGCAACCTGGTCACCGTCTACCTGGGCCTGGAACTGCTCTCGCTGTCGTCGTATGCACTGGTGGCCCTGAACCGCGAAGCGAAGCTGCCGTCCGAGGCGGCGATCAAGTACTTCGTGCTGGGTGCGCTGGCGTCGGGCATGTTGCTGTACGGCATGTCGATGGTCTACGGCGCGTCGGGCATGGGCGGCACGCCCACCCTGGAGCTGGCCCAACTGAGCCATGTGATGGGCTACACCACGGCACCCACGCTGCTGCTGTTCGGCCTGATCTTCATGATCGTCGGCATCGGCTTCAAGCTGGGTGCCGCGCCGTTCCACATGTGGATTCCCGACGTCTACCAGGGCGCACCCACGCCAGTGACCACCTTTGTCGCCGCCGGTTCGAAACTGGCCGCGTTCGGCATGGCGTATCGCGTGCTGGCGGACGGCATGGGCGATCTGGCGCAGCATTGGCAGCTGATCCTGGCGGTGCTGGCGGTGTTGTCGCTGGCGATCGGCAACCTGGTTGCCATCGTGCAGACCAACCTGAAACGCATGCTGGCCTATTCCACCATCTCGCACATGGGCTATCTATTGCTGGGCCTGTCCGCAGCCGGCCCGGAAGGCTACGCCGCGGCGTTGTTCTACGCGATCTGCTACGCATTGATGGGTGTGGCCGCGTTCGGCGTGATCCTGGCGATGAGCCGGGCCGGGTTCGAGTGCGAGGAGATCGCCGACTTCAAGGGCCTTGCCCGCAAGGCGCCGTGGATGGCGTTCCTGATGTTGCTGGCAATGTTCTCGCTGGCCGGCGTGCCGCCGCTGTTCGGATTCTGGGCCAAGGTGCTGGTGCTGGAAGCGGCCATCCATGCGGACATGCTGTGGCTGGCGATCGTCGGCATCGTGTTCGCCATTGTCGGCCTGTACTACTACCTCTACGTCATCAAGGTGATGTATTTCGATGCGCCGGAAGAGGGTGGCGCACTGCAGGTGCAGCAGGACAAGCCGCTGCGCCTGGTGCTGTCGCTGAACGCACTTTCGCTGCTGGCGCTGGGACTGTACTGGGGGCCGTTGCTGGCCTGGTGCCGTCGCGCGTTCGGCGTGTAAGGGAATGCGGCGATTTGCGGAAATAATGGCGCCGAAGCTTGCAAGAAACCGGCCATTACGTTAATATCTTCGGACTCTGATGCGGGGTGGAGCAGTCTGGCAGCTCGTCGGGCTCATAACCCGAAGGTCGCAGGTTCGAATCCTGCCCCCGCTACCAGATCTTTCTTGATGCAAGAAAGCCTCCTCGTGAGGCTTTTTTGTTGGGCGCAAGGATGCGTAGTGCCGGGCGGCAAGTTTCGCCAGGGCACCGGAAGGAGCTGCACGAGGAGGAACATCGGCGACACAGGGAAATGGGCCGTTGGAGCCCATTTTTTGTTTCTGCCGTTCTGAGAGTGAGCCGGGAATAACGACCCATGGATACACAGGCACTGGCACAGCGTTTCAACGAGGTTCTGGCCGATCTGGGCCTGGAATGCCTTGGCGTGGAGTTCAACCCGTCGCAAGGGCAGAGTACCCTGCGCATCTACGTGGACCTGCTGGACAAGAGCGGCGCCGATGGTGAGCGTCGTGAGGTCGGCATCGAGGATTGCGAAAGCGCCAGCCGCGAGTTGTCGGCGCTGCTCGATGTGGAGGATCCGATCCCCGGCCATTACGTGCTGGAGGTTTCCTCGCCCGGTATTGATCGCCCGCTGTTCACCGCCGCGCAATTTGCGAAGGTCGATGGGCAGGAAGTGAAGGTGCTGCTGAAGGCACCGCTGGAAGGGCGCCGTCGCCTGCGCGGCAAGCTGGCATCGGTGGAAGGCGAGCACATCGTGCTGGAAGCCGAAGGCAAGACATTCGAATTCGATCATGCACTGGTGGAAAGCGCGCGTGTGGTGCCGGACTGGGTGGCGCTGGGTTATGCGCCGCAGCCCAAGCCCGGCGGCAAGGTGTCCGGCAAAAAGTGATTCGATGCGGCCTGACCATGGCCGCGTTCCAGGTTTTGTGTTCCGGGACGAACACAACAATTTCAACCATCGGTATCCGCACGTGATGCCTACGGAGTTGCTGCAATGAGCAAAGAACTTTTGCTGGTCGTCGACGCGGTCGCCAATGAAAAGGGCGTGCCGCTGGAAGTGATTTTCGAGGCGATGGAGGCCGCGCTGGCTTCGGCCGCGAAGAAGCGCTACCCCGAAGAAGAGCCCGACGTGCGCGTGTCGATCGACCATGACACTGGCGAATACGAAACCTTCCGCCGCTGGGAAATCATTGCCGACGATGGCGAGATGGAATCGCCGTCGTATCAACTGCGCCTGATGGATGCGCTGGACGTGCGCGCGGATGCCCAGGTGGGTGAATACATCGAGGAGCAGGTCGAGAACGCCGAGTTCGGCCGTATCGCAGCGCAGGCCGCCAAGCAGGTAATCGTGCAGCGCGTACGCGAAGCCGAGCGCCAGCAGGTGGTCGATGCGTTTGTCGATCGCGTGGGCGAGCTGGTCACCGGCATCGTCAAGCGGGTCGAGCGCGGCAACATCTATCTGGATCTGGGCAGCAACGCCGAGGCCTTCATTCCGCGCGACAAGACGATTCCGCGTGAATCGGCCCGCGTCGGCGATCGCGTGCGCGGTTACCTGTATGAAGTGCGTTCGGAACCGCGCGGCCCGCAGCTGTTCGTGTCGCGCGCGGCGCCGGAATTCATGATCGAGCTGTTCAAGCTGGAAGTGCCGGAAGTCGGTCAGGGCCTGGTCGAGATCAAGGGTTGCGCCCGTGATCCGGGCGACCGCGCCAAGATCGCCGTGCTGGCCCACGACAGCCGCACTGATCCCATCGGCGCCTGCATCGGCATGCGCGGCTCGCGCGTGCAGGCGGTGTCGAACGACCTCAACGGCGAGCGCGTCGACATCATCCTGTGGCACGAGAACCAGGCGCAGTTCGTCATCAATGCGATGGCGCCGGCCGAAGTGCAGTCCATCATCATGGACGAGGAAAAACACTCGATGGATATCGCGGTGGCCGAGGACAAGCTGTCCCAGGCGATCGGCCGCGGTGGCCAGAACGTGCGCCTGGCCAGCAAGCTGACGGGCTGGCAGCTCAACGTGATGACGCAGGACCAGGTCACCGCCAAGAGCGAGAGCGAGCAGGACGCCGCCCGCCAGTTGTTCATGGACAAGCTCGAAGTGGATCAGGAAATCGCCAACATCCTGGTGCAGGAAGGCTTCTCCAGCGTCGAGGAAATTGCCTACGTACCCAGCGCCGAGCTGCTTGCCGTGGAAGGCTTCGACGAGGACATCGTCGAGGAACTGCGTGCGCGCGCCCGCGATGCCCTGCTGACCGAGGCGCTGGCCGCGGAAGAGGGGGTCGATGAGGGCGAGGGCTCCGGTGATCTGCTGGCGCTCGAAGGCATGGACGAATCGCTGGCGCTGGCACTGGCCGCGCGCGAAGTTTTCACGGTGGACGACCTGGCCGACCTGGCCGTGGACGACCTGATCGATATCGAGGGCATGGACGAGGCGCGCGCGGCGGCGCTGATCATGTCCGCGCGCGCACCGATGATCGAGCGACTGGAGAAGGGCGGCTAACCGCGGTTGGCGGCGCCCTGGACGGGCGCACCAGGAAAGGCCTTCGGGCCTTTCACCACGGATGGAGGTGGCGGCGCAGACAATGCCGCACAGACGATAAGCGCGGGAACGGCGGAGCAACAAAACGATGTCGGACGTCACGATCAAACAACTCGCCCAGGTATTGGGCATGCCGGTGGACAAGCTGCTGACGCAGCTTGGCGAAGCGGGCATGAAATTTTCCGACCAGGAGCAGGTCATCAGCAGCACCGAGAAGGTGAAGCTGCTGGGCTTCCTGCGTCGCACGCATGGCAAGGGCGACACCGCGGCCGAGGCCGACGCCAGTGCACCCAGGCAGATCACGCTGAAGCGACGCACGGTCGGCGAATTGAAGGTCGCCACGCCCGGTGCGCGCGGCGCTGCCGGTACCGCCAAGACGGTGAATGTCGAAGTGCGCGCCAAACGCACCTACGTCAAGCGCAGCGTGATCGCCGAGGAAGCCAGTACCGAGCCCGAGCGCGAGGAGGCCACGCGCAAGCTGCAGGAATCGCAGCAGCAGCGCGAGCAGGAAGAGAACGATCGTCGCGAGCAGGAAGCACGGCGCCAGCAAGAAGCGCAGCAGCGCGCTCAGGAAGAAGAGCAGAAACAGCAGGCCGCCGAAGCCCAGCGTCGGGCGCAGGCCGAGGCGGAAGCCGCCGCCGAGCAGGCACCGGTTGCAGCGGAGGCTGCCGCAGCGGCGCCTGACGCTCCCGAGGTCGAGCCCGCACATGATGCCGCGGATTCGTCCGTGGTCCAGCGGATGGACCAGCGCGAGCTGGGCATGATCCTTCCGCGCATCCACGAGCCGCGCAAGCGCGAAAAGCTGGTCAAGCCGGCCCCGGTACCCGCTCCGGCGCCAGCGCCAGCCCCCGCGCGTGCGGCGGCAACGCGCCCCGCAGCCGGCGCGAGCGATACGGCAGCAGCACCCGCCAGCGATGCCGGGCGCGGCAAGGCCAAGCACGCCCGTGGCGGCGAGCGTGGGGATGCGAGCGGCAAGCGTTTCGCCGGCGGCGAACTGCACCTCAGCGAGGCCGATCGCGCCCGCCGTTCCAGCAACAACAAGCGTGGCAAGCCCGGCCGCAGCAGCGGTCGCGATGCCATGCGCAGCAGCCACAGCGCGCCCAGCGGCCCGCATGGCTTCTCGCGCCCCACCGCGCCGGTGGTGCGTGAGGTGATCGTCAGCGATGCCAACATCGTGGCCGAGCTGGCGCAGAAAATGGCGGTCAAGGGTTCGGAGGTGGTCAAGGCGCTGTTCAAGATGGGCGTCATGGCGACCATCAACCAGACCATCGACCACGACACCGCGGTGCTTGTGGTCGAAGAACTCGGTCACGTGCCAGTGGCCGATACGCAGAACAACGCCGAGGAAACGCTGGCCGCACACACCCAGAACGTGGAGCTGGAAGGCGAGAAGAGCACTCGCCCGCCGGTGGTCACCATCATGGGCCACGTCGACCACGGCAAGACCTCGTTGCTCGATTACATCCGCCGTACCAAGGTGGCTTCCGGTGAAGCCGGCGGCATTACCCAGCACATCGGCGCGTATCACGTGAAAACGTCGAAGGGCGTGATCACCTTCCTCGATACCCCGGGCCACGCGGCGTTCACCTCGATGCGCGCCCGTGGTGCGCAATCGACCGACATCGTGATCCTGGTGGTGGCCGCCGACGACGGCGTGAAGCCGCAGACGATCGAGGCGGTCAAGCATGCGCGCGCCGCCAAGGTGCCGCTGATCGTGGCTGTCAACAAGATGGACAAGGACGGCGCCAACCCGGACAACGTGAAGCAGGGTCTGGTGGCGCAGGAAGTGGTGCCGGAAGACTGGGGCGGCGACGTGCAGTTCGTGCCGGTGTCGGCCAAGACCGGCATGGGCGTGGAGGATCTGCTGGACGCCATCTCGATCCAGGCTGAAGTGATGGAGCTGAGTGCCGTAGTCGATGGCCGCGCCTCGGGCGTGGTGATCGAGTCCAGCCTCGATCGCGGCCGCGGTCCGGTGGCCACCGTGCTGGTGCAGCAGGGCACGCTGAAGAAGGGCGATTTCATCGTCTGCGGCATCGAATACGGCCGCATGCGCGCGCTGATTGACGAATCGGGCAAGCAGGTTGCTGAAGCTGGTCCGTCGATTCCCGTGCAGGTGCTCGGCTTGTCCGGCGTGCCGGAAACCGGCGACGACTTTGTCTGCGTCGAGGACGAGCGGCTGGCCCGCGAAGTGGCTGAGGAACGTCAGCAGAAGCGTCGCGAAACGCGCATGGTCAGCAAGGCCAACCGGCTCGAGGACATCATTGCCAAGATGGGCCAGGGCGAAGAGCAGCAGACGCTCAACATCCTGGTCAAGGGCGACGTGCAGGGCTCGGTCGAAGCGTTGCGCGAGTCGCTCACGCAGATCGGCAACGAGCGCGTGCGCGTCAACGTGGTTTCCTCCGGCGTCGGTGGCATCACCGAGTCGGACGCCACCCTGGCAGCCGCATCGAAGGCGTTGGTCATCGGCTTCAACGTGCGCGCCGATGCGTCGGCACGCAAGGTCATCGAAACCAATGGCCTGGACGTGCGCTACTTCTCGATCATCTATGACGTGATCGATCAGGTGACGCAGGCGGCTACCGGCCTGCTCGGCATGGAAGTGCGCGAGGACATCATCGGCATCGCCGAGGTGCGCGACGTGTTCCGCAGCTCCAAGTTCGGCGCCGTGGCCGGTTGCATGGTCACCGAAGGCACGGTCAAGCGCAGCAAGCCGATCCGCGTGTTGCGCGACAACGTGGTGATCTTCGAAGGCGAACTGGAATCGCTGCGCCGCTTCAAGGAGCTGGTGGACGAAGTGCGCAACGGCATGGAATGCGGTATCGCCGTCAAGCAATACAACGACGTCAAGGCCGGCGACCAGATCGAATGCTTCGAGCGTACCGAGGTGGCTCGTACGCTGTAACGCGGAGCGTTACAGCGTGGGAATCGGGAATGGGGAATCGGGAATCGTAAAAGCCGGTTCTCCCTCGATTCCCGGTTTCGCGCGTTCCTGGCTCTTGCCATTCCCTATTCTCCATTCCCCATTCCCGGCCCCTCTATGCCCTCCCGCGATTTCAAACGTACCGACCGCATAGGTGCTGAACTGCGCCGCGAACTCGGTTTGCTGGTGCATGCCGCCGTGCGCGATCACGGCTTGCCGTCGGTCAGCGTCTCGGACGTGGAGATCACGCGCGACCTGGATTGGGCCACGGTGTGGGTGACCGCACTGCTGCCCGACCAGGGCTTGCCCGCGGTGAAGGCGTTGAACCAGATCAGTCACGAGATCCGGCATTCGCTGGCGCACAGCGGCATGCGCATGCGTCGCGTGCCGGAGCTGAAGTTCAAGTACGACGACTCGGTCGACAAGGGCGAGCGCATCGACACGCTGCTGCGCGAGCAGGCGCGTACGCTGCCGCCGGCCGACGACAAGCAGGATTGACGGAAGGTCGAGTGGCATCCCGTGCTTCGATAAACCGGTCTGCGCGTATCCAGTGGCGTGACTTGCATGGCATCGTGCTGCTCGACAAGCCGATGGGCGTGAGCTCCAACCAGGCGTTGCAGTCCGCGCGCCGACTGTTTCGCGCGGCCAAGGGTGGCCATGCCGGCGCACTCGATCCGCTGGCGACCGGGTTGCTGCCACTATGCTTCGGCGAGGCCACCAAGTTGGCCGGTACCCTGCTGGGTTCACGCAAGGCGTATATCGCCGAATGCCGCCTGGGCATCACCACCGATACCGCCGATTGCGAAGGCGAAGTCCTGCAGCAACGTCCCGTGCCGCCACTCGACGCCGCCGCGATCGAGGCGGCGCTGGTGAAGCTGCGCGGCCGCATCCTGCAGGTGCCGCCAATGTACTCGGCGCTCAAACGCGACGGCGAACGGTTGTACGAGAAAGCACGTCGCGGCGAAACGGTTGAGGTGGAACCGCGGGAAGTCGACGTGTATCAGCTGGAATTGCAGGCGCGTACGGATGACACGTTGCAGTTGCTGGTCGAATGCGGCTCGGGTACCTACGTGCGTGCGCTGGCCACGGCCCTGGGCGAGGATCTGGGTTGCGGCGCCCATCTGACCGCATTGCGCCGCACCTGGGTTGAACCCTTCCGCGAACCGCGCATGATGACACTGGAGGATTTGCAGCAGGCCGCCGAGCAGGGTGACGACGTGCTGCTGTCGCAGATGCTGCCGGTGTCCGCGGGCCTGTCGGACATCCCCGCCGTGCAGCTCGATGAAACGCAAAGCATGGCGATTGCCCGCGGCCAGCCGGTGCAGTTGGACGCATCGTTGCCGACCGGTCGCTGTGCGGCATTTGCCAGCGATGGCGCGTTGCTGGCGGTGCTCGAGCTGGATGCACAACGGCAAACCCGCATCCTGCGCGGCTTCAACCTGCCGCCGGATGACGATTTGCGGCGAAAAAGCCGCTCTGCTCTTGTTGTAACACCGCTCCGGTCAGTAGAATAGACAAGTTATTTCAACGCTTTCACTCATCTAGGCGAAGCTTGCGCTTGTGTCATCGCTGATGATGCAAGCGCAAGCTTCGCATCGCCTTTTCAAGGAAACGTACTCCATGTCTCTTACCGCAGAACAGACCGGCAAGATCATCGCTGATTTCGGCCGCGTGCCGAACGATACCGGTTCGACCGAAGTCCAGGTGGCCCTGCTGTCCGCTCGCATCGAGCACCTCACCGGCCACTTCAAGGATCACAAGCAGGATCACCACTCCCGCCGTGGCCTGCTGAAGCTGGTCAACCAGCGCAAGCGTCTGCTGGCGTATCTGAAGGATCGCGATCTCGCCCGTTACCAGACCCTGATCGAACGCCTCGGCCTGCGTCGCTGATTCGCGCGCGTTCCTGCGTGAACGCAAGGATCAAGAAGCGCCCGTCGCAGGGCGCACTTCTTCAATCAGATCAGGAATCAAACACGTGGCAAAAGTAACCAAGTCATTCCAGTACGGTAATCACGAAGTCACACTGGAGACGGGCGAAATTGCCCGCCAGGCATCCGGTGCGGTCATGGTCAGCATGGGCGGCACCGTGGTGCTGGTCACCGCCGTGGCGGCCACCAAGCAGAAGGAAGGGCAGGATTTCTTCCCGCTCACCGTCGACTATGTCGAGAAGTTCTATTCGGCCGGTCGCATCCCCGGTGGCTTCTTCAAGCGTGAAGGCCGCCCGACCGAAAAGGAAACGCTGACCTCGCGTCTGATCGATCGCCCGGTGCGTCCGCTGTTCCCGGATGACTTCAAGAACGAAGTGCAGGTCATCGCGCAGGTCGTGTCGCTGAACCCGGAAGTGGACGGCGACATCGTGGCCCTGCTGGGTGCGTCCGCCGCGCTGAGCCTGGCCGGCATCCCGTTCAAGGGCCCGATCGGCGCCGCCCGCGTCGGTTACGCCAACGGCCAGTACCTGCTGAACCCGACCGCCACCGAACTGAAGACCTCCGATCTCGACCTGGTTGTCGCCGGTACCGCCGGTGCCGTGCTGATGGTGGAGTCGGAAGCCAAGCTGCTGTCCGAGGACGTGATGCTGGGTGCCGTGATGTTCGGTCACCAGCAGATGCAGACCGCCATCCGCGCCATCGCCGAGCTGGCCACCGAAGCCGGCAAGCCGTCGTGGGACTGGAAGGCGCCGGCCCGCGACGAGTCGCTGGTTGCCGCCGTCAAGGGTGCCGTCGGCGATCAGCTGGCTGCAGCGTTCCAGGTGCGCGACAAGCTGGAGCGTCGCGACGCGATCTCCGCGATCAAGTCCGACGTGCTGGCCGGCCTCAAGGCGCAGGCCGAAGAGAAGGGCTGGGCGTCCGCTGCGATCGCCAAGGAATTCGAGGAACTCGAATACCACACCATGCGCGACAGCGTGCTGAAGACCAAGGTCCGCATCGACGGCCGTCAGCTCGACGACGTGCGCGCCATCTCGGCCCGCATCGGCGTGCTGCCGCGCACGCATGGTTCGGCGCTGTTCACCCGTGGCGAAACCCAGGCGCTGGTCGTCATCACGCTGGGCACCACGCGCGACGCGCAGATCATCGACGCCCCCGGCGGCGAGTCGAAGGACCCGTTCCTGTTCCACTACAACTTCCCCCCGTTCTCGGTGGGCGAAGCCGGCCGTTTCGGCGCGCCGAAGCGTCGCGAGATCGGCCACGGTCGCCTCGCCAAGCGCGGTGTGCAGGCGGTCAAGCCGACGATCGAGGAATTCCCGTACGTGGTGCGCGTGGTCTCGGAAATCACCGAGTCCAACGGCTCCTCGTCGATGGCTTCCGTGTGCGGTTCCTCGCTGGCGATGATGGATGCCGGCGTGCCGCTGAAGGCGCCGGTGGCCGGTATCGCCATGGGCCTGGTCAAGGAAGGCAACGACTTCGTCGTTCTCAGCGACATCCTGGGTGATGAAGATCACCTCGGCGACATGGACTTCAAGGTGGCCGGTAGCGCCGATGGCATCTCCGCGCTGCAGATGGACATCAAGATCGACGGCATCACCGAAGAGATCATGAAGGTGGCACTGGCCCAGGCCAAGCAGGGGCGCCTGCACATCCTGGGCGAGATGGCCAAGTGCCTGAGCACGGCTCGCACGGAAATGAGCGAGTTCGCACCGCGCCTGCTGACCATCAAGATCCACCCGGACAAGATCCGCGAAGTGATCGGCAAGGGTGGCGCCACGATCCGCTCGATCACCGAGGAAACCGGCACCACCATCGACATCAGCGACGACGGCACCATCATCGTCGGCTCGGTCAATCGCGAGGCGGCCGAAGCGGCGAAGAAGCGCATCGAGCAGATCACCTCCGACGTGGAGCCGGGTCGCATCTACGAAGGCAAGGTCGCCAAGCTGATGGACTTCGGCGCGTTCGTCACGATCATGCCGGGCAAGGATGGTCTGGTGCACGTGTCGCAGATTTCCGATGAGCGCGTCGAGAAGGTGTCCGACAAGCTGAAGGAAGGCGACATCGTCAAGGTCAAGGTGCTCGAGGTCGACAAGCAGGGCCGCATCCGCCTGTCGATGAAGGCGGTGACCGACGAGGAACGCGCCAGCGTCTGAGGCGTTTCGCGTTGAACACCAGAAGGCCCGGTATTTCGATACCGGGCCTTCTGCGTTTTCGGTCCGCCATGCCATCCGCTGCGCTAAGATCGTGGCCATCAATGGACGAGGAATCGAGATGGCCCCTCCGGCGGATTTTCAGATGCCCGATTTTCTCAAGCCGGGGATCGATGCGGATTTCCTGCGCGATTTCCAGACATTGGCACAGCAGTCGTGGGATGCCTGGTTGCGCCAGCAATCGGCGTCGACGGGCGCTGGCAATCCATCGTTTGGTGCCGCCCCCAATGCCGCCGCCGGCAACGAGGTGCTCGATCGCACGCTGGCGGGATTGAAGAGCTATTTCGAATGGATGCAGGGCGTGACTGCGGGTGCCGCCGGCGTCCCCGGTGCCGACTGGCAACAACAGGTGCAGCAACTGTTTGGCGGCGCGCAGCAACCGTTTGCGCAGGCTTTCCAGCATATCGATGGCGCCGGGATGGAAGGTTTTGCCGGCAAGTGGCATTCCTGGCTGCAGGGAATGCAGCCTGCCGATGCCATGGCGTCCGGCCCCACTCCTGCTTTCGGGCAGGATCGCGAGCAGCAGATGCAGCGTCAGGCGCTGGCGGCGGCGATGCTGGAGTCGATGCAGGCCAGCGCGCGCTACCAGGCGCTGATCCAGCGTGCCAACACGCAAGGCATGCAGAAACTGCAGGACAAGCTGGCGGAACACGCCGAACCCGGCCGCCAGATCGAGTCGCTGAAGGCCTTGTACGACCTGTGGGTGGACGCGGCCGAGGAAGCGTATGCCGAGATCGCGTTGACGGAGGAATTTCGCGAAGCCTATGGCGCCATGGCCAACAGCCAGATGCGGGTGCGCAGCTTGCAGCAACAGCAGACCGAGCAACTGTGCCAGCAATGGGGTCTACCGACGCGCCGCGAGATGGACACGCTGGGTGAGCGCCTGCAGCAGGTGCGGCGCGAGGCGCAGGCATCCCGTGCCGGCACGGCAGTCGACCGCTCTGAGGAGATCGCCGATCTGCGCCGGGAGGTGGCCGAGTTGCGCCGTCAATGGGCCGCTGCGGGGGTGAAGCCTGTTCCCGCCAGGCGATCAACTGCAAAGAAGGCGACGGCGAAAGCTGCCGCGAAGGCATCGCGTTTGGCCGTAAAGAAGGCTGCAACCGCAAAACCGGTGGCAACAAAAAAAGCCGCCGTCAAAAGATCCGCGCCCCCCGCGTCGCGAAAGCCCGCAGGCAAGCCAGCAGTTCGCAAATCGTCCACGACGCGCACCCCCGCGCCACGCAAGCGCAAATAAGGAGTATCCATGTACACGCCGCTGCGCATCGATCCCACCCGCGCGCTTGCCGACATCAACACGTTCCAGCGCAAGCTGGCCGCCGGTATGGGCCATCTGCGCAACATGCGCGAGCCCGACTACGCCAACACCCCGCGCGAACTGGTCTACAGCGAGGACAAGCTCAAGGTCTGGCACTTCACGGGCGCCGCGCCCACCTCGAAGACACCGCTGCTGATCGTCTATGCGCTGGTCAATACGGTGTGGATGACCGACCTGCAGGCTGACCGCTCGATGGTGCGCAACCTGCTGGAGCAGGGCGAGGACGTCTATCTGATCGACTGGGGTTATCCCGACGGCGCCGACCGCTGGCTGACCCTGGACGACTACATCAACGGCTACCTCGACCGTTGTGTGGACGTGGTGCGTCAACGGCACGATCTCGAGGCGATCAACCTGCTCGGCATCTGCCAGGGCGGTGCGTTCTCGCTGTGCTATGCCGCGCTGCATCGGGACAAGGTGAAGAACCTGATCACCATGGTCACCCCGGTGGATTTCCAGACTCCGGACAACATGCTGTCGCACTGGTGCCGCAACCTCGATGTGGACCTGTTCGTCGACACCATGGGCAACATTCCCGCGGGGCTGATGAATTACGTCTACCTCACGCTGAAGCCGGTGCGGTTGAACCAGCAGAAATACATCGGCATGGTCGACATCCTGGACAACCCGGTGGAGCTGGAAAACTTCCTGCGCATGGAGCGCTGGATCTTCGATTCGCCGGATCAGGCCGGCGAGGCGTTCCGGCAGTTCATCAAGGATTTCTACCAGGGCAACAAGCTGATCAAGGGCACGCTGGAGATCGGCGGCCAGCGCGTGGATCTGGGCAAGGTGACCCAGCCGGTGTTGAACATCTTCGCCGAACAGGATCATCTGGTGCCGCCGGATGCCTCGCGCGCTCTTGGCGAACATGTCGGCAGCAGCGACTACACGCAGCTGGCATTCAAGGGCGGCCACATCGGCATCTACGTATCCGGCCGCGCGCAGCGCGAGGTGCCGCCGGCGATCCATCAATGGTTGCGTGCGCGGCAGTAATCGCCTTGTTGGCGCGCTGCTTTACCTATGGCTCACCCCCGAGGCGCGGAGCTCCCCTAAAATAGGGGGATGACCCAGACCCCATCGGCAACCCACGACACCATCCGCGCCGTGCAATGGCGTGGCGATCACCTGTGCCTGCTCGATCAGCGCCTGCTTCCCGCGGAAGAACGCTGGATCGAATGTCGGGACACCGCGCAGGTCACCACTGCGATCCGTGACCTCGCCGTGCGCGGAGCGCCGGCCATCGGTATCGCGGCGGCGTGGGGCGTGGCGATGGCCGCCCGGCAACAGGCGCCGCTGGACGATGCCTTGGCGATGTTGCGCGCCGCGCGGCCCACTGCGGTCAACCTGATGTGGGCGCTGGACCGCATGAAGAAGCGCATCGCCGCCGGTGCCGATGCTGATGCGTTGCTGCGCGAGGCGCAGGCGATCCAGGATGAGGACCTGGCCGCCAACCGCCGGATGGGCGAGCTGGGCGCCGGCTTGATCACGCCGGGCTCCGGCGTGTTGACCCATTGCAACACCGGGTCATTGGCCACCGCTGGATTCGGCACGGCGCTGGGTGTGATCCGTGCCGGTGTTGCGGCGGAACGCATTGTGCGCGTGTACGCCGGCGAAACCCGCCCGTGGCTGCAAGGTGCGCGGCTCACCATGTGGGAACTGGTGCGCGATGGTATTCCCGCGCAACTGATCGCCGACTCCGCGGCGTCGCACCTGATGAAGTCCGGCGCGGTGCAATGGGTGATCGTCGGCGCCGACCGGATCGCCGCCAACGGCGATGTTGCCAACAAGATCGGTACCTACCAGTTGGCGATCGCCGCGAAATACCACGGCGTGAAGTTCATGGTGGTGGCGCCGTCCTCGACCATCGACATGGCGACCGCCACCGGCGAAGAAATCGAGATCGAGCTGCGCGATGCCACCGAGCTGCTCGGCATCGCCGGCCGGCGCACGGTGGTCGAGGGTGCGCAGGCGTGGAATCCCGTATTCGACGTGACACCGGCGGAGTTGATCGACGCGATCGTCACCGAGCGGGGCGTGATCGAGCGGCCGAGCGTGCTGGCGATGCAGGCGATGTTCGGCAGCTGACGCTGCGCAAGCAAGTGCGTGAGCGGCAAAAAAGACGCCCGCACTCTTTACCGTTTCGCCGCCATTTTCGCGGCGCTGAAAGTCACTGTTCCGGCGCCTTTGCGCTTCCACTTCCAGCAGCCCGCGGAGCACTTTCCCGTGGCGGGGATGTGTCGTCGTAAGTTATTGATCGAAAAGCATTAAATACTGTCTTTTTGGGGCTGCGCGTGGTACACTCCGTGGGTTGATTTCGGGCCATCGGCGCATGCCGCTCCAGGCGCGTCGCCAGCGCCCCTTTTTCATACCCAGGGAAGCCGATTAATGGCAGAACTCGCCAAAGAAGTCATACGCGTCAATATCGAAGACGAGATGCGCCAGAGTTACCTCGATTACGCCATGAGCGTCATCGTGGGGCGCGCTCTACCGGATGTCCGTGATGGGTTGAAGCCCGTGCATCGCCGTGTGTTGTTCGCGATGAACGAACTGGGCAATGTGTGGAACAAGCCCTACAAGAAGTCGGCCCGCGTGGTCGGTGACGTCATCGGTAAATACCATCCGCATGGCGATCAGTCGGTCTACGACGCGATCGTGCGCATGGCCCAGCCGTTCTCGCTGCGCTACATGCTGGTCGATGGCCAGGGCAACTTCGGCTCGGTCGATGGCGACAACGCCGCGGCCATGCGATACACCGAGGTGCGCATGTCGCGCCTCACGCATGAATTGCTGGCGGACATCGACAAGGACACCGTCGATTTCGGCTTCAACTACGACGAGAGCGAGCGTGAGCCGCTGGTGTTGCCCTCGCGCGTGCCGAACCTGCTGATCAACGGTTCGGCCGGTATCGCGGTCGGCATGGCCACCAACATCCCGCCGCACAACCTCAACGAGGTGATCGCGGCAACCATCGCGTTGATCGACGAGCCGTCGCTCGGCATCGACGACTTGATGCACTACATCCCGGGTCCGGATTTTCCGACCTGCGGCATCATCAACGGTTCGTCCGGCATCATCGAGGCGTACCGCACCGGTCGCGGGCGCATCCTGGTGCGCGCCAAGGCGGAGGTGGAAACCGACGCCCATGGTCGCGAGACGATCCTCATCCACGAGCTGCCGTACCAGGTGAACAAGGCGCGGCTGATCGAGAAGATCGCCGAGCTGGTGAAGGAAAAGAAGCTCGAGGGCATCAGCGAGCTGCGCGACGAGTCGGACAAGGACGGCATGCGCGTGGTCATCGAGATCCGCAAGGACGCGATGGGCGACGTGGTGCTCAACAACCTGTTCCAGCAGACGCAGTTGCAGGTCACCTTCGGCATCAACATGGTGGCCCTGCTGGATGGCCAGCCCAAGCTGCTGAACCTCAAGGACATCCTTGAAGCGTTCATCCGCCATCGCCGCGAAGTGGTTACCCGCCGCACGATCTTCGACCTGCGCAAGGCGCGTGCGCGTGCGCATATCCTCGAAGGCCTCACGGTGGCGCTGGCCAACATCGACGAGATGATCGAACTGATCAAGACCTCGTCGTCGCCGGCCGAGGCGCGCGAGCGAATGGTGGCGCGGCGTTGGGAAGCCGGGCTGGTACGTGCGCTGCTTTCGGCCACCGGTGCCGAAGCGTCGCGGCCGGAGGAAATGGATCCGCGCGATGGCCTGAAGGACGATGGCTACCAGTTGTCCGAGGCGCAGGCGCTGGAAATCCTGGCGATGCGGCTGCACCGCCTCACCGGCCTGGAGCAGGAAAAACTCTCCGACGAATACCGGCAGATCCTGGAGACCATCCGCGGCCTGATCGAGATCCTGGAGAATCCCGCACGCCTGCTGGAGGTGATCCGCGAGGAGCTGGAGGCCGTCAATGCCGAATTCGGCGACGCCCGCCGCACCGAGATCCAGCATTCGCAGGAAGATCTCAACGTGCTGGACCTGATCGCGCCGGAGGACATGGTGGTCACCTTGTCCCACACCGGCTACGTCAAGCGCCAGCCGGCCAGCACGTATCGCTCGCAGCGGCGCGGTGGCAAGGGGCGTTCGGCGTCGGCCCTGAAGGAAGAGGATGTCGTCGAGCAGTTGTGGGTGGTGAACACGCACGACACCTTGCTGACGTTCACCAGCACTGGCCGCGTCTACTGGCTCAATGTGTACCAGATCCCCGAGGCGAGCCCGGGCGCGCGCGGCAAGCCGATCGTGAACCTGCTGCCGCTGGGTGAGGGCGAACACGTGCAGGCGGTGCTGCCGATTCGCGACTACAGCGACGACCGCTACGTGTTCTTCGCCACCCGCCAGGGCACGGTCAAGAAAACGCCGCTGAGCGAATTCGCGTTCCAGCTGCAAAAGGGCAAGCTGGCGATTCGCCTCAACGACGACGATGCGCTGGTCAACGTGGAGCTTACCGACGGCAACAGCGATGTCCTGCTGTTCGCCTCCAATGGCAAGGTCAACCGCTTCGACGAGAACACCGTGCGCTCGATGGGCCGTACCGCCGCTGGCGTGCGGGGCATGAAGCTGGCCAAGGATGCCCACGTGGTGTCGCTGATCGTGGCGGCCGAAGGCGACATCCTCACCGCCACCGAACGCGGCTATGGCAAGCGCACCCCGCTGGTGGAGTTCACCAAGAAGGGGCGTGGCACGCAGGGCGTCATCGGCATCCAGTGCTCCGAGCGCAACGGCGCGCTGGTCGCCGCCGCCCAGGTCACCGAGGAGCACGAGCTGATGCTCATCTCCGATCAGGGCACGCTGGTACGCACCCGCGTGGCGGAGGTTTCGCAACTGGGTCGCAATACCCAGGGCGTCACCCTGATCCGCCTGCCCGCCGACGAAAAGCTGGTCAGCGTGATGCGGCTCGATGCGGAAGAGGATTCCGCCGAAGAGGGTGCTGCCGTGGATGGCGACGCACCGATGAATGGAGGCGGCAGTGACGCAGCCGAGGGAAGCCCGGAAGTGACTGATCCGACCGAGACGGACCCGACGGAAGAGTGATTCCACCGCGTCTCTGAAGCAAAGGCCCCGGCAATGCCGGGGCCTTTTGCATGAGGGGCTTCGTCAGCTGGCCAGGCCCGACGCGTCGATCGCCGCCAGCATCGCCTCGGCCGTGGATACGCGCAGTTCACCCGGCGCCTCGACGTGCAGCAGCCGCACCTCGCCGTCGTCCGCGTACAGCGCAAAACGCCGCGTACGCACGCCCATGCCGAAGGCCGAGCCATCGAATTCCAGGCCCAGCGCGCGGGTGAAGCCGGCGTTGCCGTCGGCAAGCATCAACAGGCCCGGTGGTGTCTGCAGTGATGCCGCCCATGCCCGCATCACGTGTGCATCGTTGACCGCCAGGCACATCAGGTCGATCCCGCGAGCCTTGAAATCATCGGCGTGGTGGATGTAGCCGGGTACATGCAAGGTCGAGCAGGTGGGCGTGAAGGCGCCGGGGACGCCCACCAGCACGGTCTTGCGGGTGGCGAACAGTTCGCCGGTGTGGCGCGACTGGACATCGCCGTCGATAACCCGGATCGCCACGTCGGGGAGTTTGTCGCCTGGCTGGATGGGCATGTGCAAAGCCGGTAATCAGGAAGTGTGATGCTACGGCATACGCCAGGTGAACGGGGTAGCGAGGGGCCGCGCGGCAAGCGTGCCATTGCCTTGAATCGCCCGCGGAAGCACCTACTTTCACTGCAGGCGGCGACGGGCCGCATTCATCTTGAGGAGACGTGCAATGAACCTGGGTCGTCATTCCATCTGGAACGCGAGCAATGCCCTGCCTGAGGAAATCCGCCAGGCGTTCGACCGCTTCCTGCAACCGGCAGACAGTGATGCATCCAACGTGGTCACCAGCCAGTGGGCGCCGCGGGTGGACATTCGCGAGGACGAGCAGCGCTTCGTGATCCTGGCGGATATCCCCGGCGTGGATCCCGCGCAGATCGAAGTGAGCATGGACAAGGGCATCCTCACCATCAAGGGTGAGCGCGAAGCCGATCTCGGCGCCGAGGGCAGCGAGGCCACCAAGGGCAAGTTCACCCGGGTCGAGCGGGCGCGCGGGGCATTCCACCGCCGCTTTGCCCTGCCGGACAGTGCCGACGCCGAGGGCATCACCGCCAACGGCAAGCTCGGCGTGCTGGAAATCGTGATCCCGAAAAAGGCACTGGCAACGCCGCGACGCATTACCATCAACACCGGCCATTGAGCCGGCCGGCCACGGGCCGGACTATGTTGCATGAACACCCGCGGCGGCATGGATTCGCCGCGGGTTTTGCGTTCGTTGGGGAGTGGTAGTGGAATTCAAAGATTATTACGACATTCTGGGCGTCAAGCCCGACGCGACCGAGGCCGAGATCAAGGCGGCATATCGGAAGCTGGCGCGCAAATACCACCCGGACAAGAACAAGGACGCGGGCGCCGAGGAGAAGTTCAAGGCCGCCAACGAGGCGCAGGAAGTGCTGATGGATGCGGAGAAGCGCCGCTCCTACGACCAGTTGCGCGCGGGTGGCTATCGCGGTGGTGAACAGTTCCGGCCGCCGCCGGGCTGGCAGGGCCAAAGCCAGGGTTTCAACGACACGGGCGGCGATTTCAGCGATTTCTTCGAAAGCCTGTTCGGTCGCGGCGGTGCCGCCGGTGCGCGCGGGCAGGCACGTCCGCGGCGTGGGCGCGATGTGCAGGCGTCGGTGCAGATCGAGTTGCAGACGGCGTTCGATGGCGGCCGCACGCGGCTGGCCATGCAGGACCCTGCCGGTGGCGAGCGAGTGCTGGAGGTGAAGATTCCGGCCGGTATCCAGCCCGGCCAGGTCATCCGGTTGGCCGGGCAGGGCCAGGCTGGCGTGGCCGGCGGCCCCAAGGGCGATCTGCTGCTGGAAATCGGCATACGCGATGATCCGCGGTTCCGCCTGGATGGCCGCAACGTGGTGCATGTGTTGCCGATCAGCCCGTGGGAGGCCGCACTGGGCGCCACGGTGCCGGTGCCGACGCTGGCCGGTACGGTGGATCTGCGCATACCCGCTGGCAGCCAGTCGGGGCGCAAGCTGCGGTTGAAAGGGCGCGGCATGCCGGGCACACCGGCGGGCGATCAACTGGTGGAGTTGTCGATCCGGGCGCCGGCGGCGGAGACGGCAGGGCAAACGGAGGCGTATGAGGATCTGCGCAAGCAGTTCAAGGATTACGATCCGCGCAAGTAACCGGCGGCGTCATCACCCATAAAAAAACGACACCTGCGGGTGTCGTTTTTGTTGGTGAGGTGTTGCCGAAGATCAGCCTTGCAGCAATTCCTGCAGCGTCTTGGCCAGTTCGTCTTCCTTGATCGGCTTGGTGACATAGGCCTTGGCGCCCTGGCGCATGCCCCACACGCGATCGGTTTCCTGGTCCTTGGTGGTTACCAGCACGATCGGGATGTGCGAGGTGCCGGGATTCTTGCTGATGGTGCGGGTGGCCTGGAAGCCGTTGAGATTGGGCATGACCACGTCCATCAGGATCAGGTCAGGCAGCTGCTGCTTGGCCACTTCGACGCCGGCGGCTCCATCTTCGGCGGTCAGGGTTTCATGCCCGAGCTTTTCGACGATGCGTTTGATGCCCAGTAATTGCGACGGGGAATCGTCGACGATCAGGATGCGTGCCATAAGGTGATTGTCCCTGCGAGTTGCGTTAATTCTATGCTGCTGATGCTGCAGTTCCAAGCGCGGTGCGCTCAGCAACCGAGCGTATTGTTTACCACGGTGCGCCCGAAAGCGCCGCCCGCGAGCATGCGTGTAAAGGTCGCTGGCAGTTGCGCCAGGGCGATTTCATCGGTGGCGATACGCGCCAGCTGACGAGGTTTCCAGTCGCCGGCCAGGTGCTGCCAGATGGTGTCGCGGATGTCCCGCGCGGTGCCTGCCGAGGCCACGCCGAGCAGGCTGACGCCGCGGATGATGAACGGCATCACGGTGCTGTCGAATGCGATGCCACCCGCGTTGCCGCACAGCGCCACGTTGCCGTAAGGGTGGATCAGGGGCAGCAGGCCGCTCAGCATGCCGCCGCCCACTGTATCCAGCGCGCCGCCGAAGCGCGCCGAATCCATCGGCTTGCCACTGAAGTCCCATTGATGCCGGTCGATGCAAGCGTGTGCGCCCAGCGCGCGCAGCGCGTCGAAATGGTCGGGCTTGCCGCTGATCGCGTGAACTTCGTAGCCGGCGCGGCTGAAGATGTCGATGGCCAGCTGGCCCACGCCGCCGCTGGCACCGCTGATCGCGATGGGCCCCAGCTCCGGTGTCTGCCGGTTGTCCTGCATCCGCAGCAGGGCAAGTGCCGCGGTGAAGCCGGCGGTGCCGATGACCATGCTTTCGCGCAGGCTGAGGCCGGCGGGCAGCGGGATCGTCCAGCGTGCATCGAGGCGCGCGTACTGCGCGAACCCGCCATCACGCGTTTCGGACAGGCCGCTGCCGGTGCACAGCACGGCGTCGCCTTCCTTGAATGCGGGATCACTCGACGCGACCACGTGCCCGGCCACGTCGATGCCGCCGTTCAACGGGTAGCGGCGCAGGATGCGGCCCTTGCCCGTGCCGGCCAGCGCGTCCTTGTAGTTGACCGACGAGTACGCGGCCTTGACCAGCACTTCGCCCGGCGACAACGCGTCGGTGTCCATCGTTTCGAGCCCGGCCCGGTGGCCGTCGTCGTCGTGGTGGATGCGGAAGGCTTGGAAGCGGGTCATGCGGATTTCCCGTCAGGCGTCGACGCTCTGGTTGTCGATCCACTTGGGCAGGTAGGTGCCTTCGTAGGTCTGCATCCAGTCGAACAGCGCGGTCATGTCATCGCCGAACCAGAGGCTGTCGCGCTGTTCGGGGCGTACGAAACGTTCGTCGACCATGTGGTCCATCATTGCGCGCAGGTCGCGGTAGTAGCCGCGCGCATCCAGGAAGGCGCAGGGATAGCGGTGCAGCCCCAACTGCGCCCAGGTCAGCATCTCGAACATCTCGTCCATGGTGCCGAAGCCGCCGGGCAGGGCGACGAAGGCGTCGGACAGTTCGTACATGCGGGTCTTGCGCTGGTGCATGGTGTCCACCACCACCAGCTCGCTGAGCCCGGGATGCGCCACTTCCAGATCCACCAGCTGGCGGGGGATCACGCCAATCACCTTGCCGCCACCGGCAAGCACGGCGTCAGCCACCGTGCCCATCAACCCGACCTTGCCACCACCATAAACCAGCGCCATACCGCGCTCGGCCATTTCGGCCCCGAATGCGCGCGCCTGCTCGGCGTATTCGGGATGCTTGCCGGAGCTGGAGCCGCAGTAGACGCAGAGGGCGGTGGGCTGGGGCATGTTTCTGGAACCTCAATCAGCTTGGGTCCGGCTGAAACCCGGAACGGTTTTTTCTGAAAACGAGACGGCCCGCCCATGTCGCCACGAGCGGGCCGTGTTGATTTGCGCGAGCGCTCAGTTGCCCTTGTGGATGGCGCGCTTGTCGACCGACAAGGCGGCCTCGTGCACGGCTTCGGACAAGGTCGGGTGCGCGTGGACGATGCGTGCCAGATCCTCGGACGAGCCCTTGAACTCCATTGCCACCACGCACTCGGCGATCAGCTCGGAGACGCCCGGGCCGACCATGTGCACGCCGAGGATGCGATCGGTTTCGGCGTGGGCGATCATCTTCACCTGGCCGACGGCCTCGTTCATCGCCACGGCGCGGCCGATGGCGGCGAACGGGAAGCTGCCGACCTTGTACGGCACGCCGGCGTCCTTCAGTTCCTTCTCGGTCTTGCCGGCCCAGGCCACTTCCGGCTCGGTGTAGATCACGAACGGGATGGTGTCGTAGTTGACGTGGCCGGCCTTGCCGGCGATCCACTCGGCCACCGCCACGCCTTCCTCGGAGCCCTTGTGGGCAAGCATCGGGCCGCGCACGGCATCACCGATGGCCCAGACGCCGTCCACGCCGGTGTGGCAGTGCTCGTCGACCAGGATGCGGCCGCGCTCGTCCAGCTTCACGCCGGTGTCGTCGGCCAGCAGGTTCTGCGTGTAGGCGCGGCGGCCCACGGCGACCAGCAGCTTGTCGACCACCAGTTTCTGCTCGCCATCCTTGTTGGTGTAGACCAGATGCACGCCGTCCTTCTTCACCTCGGCCTTGTTGAGCTTGGCGTCGAGCTTGATGTCCAGGCCCTGTTTGGCGAACTCCCTCGCGGCAACCTTGGCAATGTCGGCGTCGGCCACCGAGAGAAAATCGGGCAGCGCTTCGATGATGGTCACTTCCGCGCCCATGCGGCGCCACACGCTGCCCAACTCCAGGCCGATCACGCCGGCGCCGATCACGCCAAGGCGCTTGGGCACTTCGGCGAAGTCCAGCGCGCCGGCGTTGTCGACGATCGCCTTGCCGTCGAACTTGGCGAACGGCAGTTCGATCGGGACGGAGCCGGAGGCCAGGATCACGTTGGTGGCGCTGATCGTCTCTTTCTTGCCGTCGGCGCCAGTGATCTCGACGCTGTTGCCCTTCAACAGCTTGCCGGTGCCGAAGAACGGCGTGACCTTGTTCGCCTTGAACAGCTGGCCGATGCCGCCGGTGAACTGCTTGACGATCTTGTCCTTGCGGCCGATGAACGTGCCCATGTCGACCTTGGCGTCGCCCACGCTGATGCCGTGCACCGGCAGGTTGTGCGCGATGTTCCAGAACTGGCGCGAGGAATCGAGCAGCGCCTTGGACGGAATGCAGCCCACGTTGAGGCAGGTACCGCCCAGCGCCGGCTTGCCGTCCTTGCCGGTGAAGGCGTCGATGCAGGCGGTCTTCAGCCCCAGCTGCGCGGCGCGAATCGCGGCCACATAGCCGGCCGGGCCGGCGCCGATGACGATGACATCAAATTGTTCGCTCATTTCATTCGCTCACGGGAATAGGGAATCGGGAGTAGGGAATAGGGAATCGTTGGGGCAGGGCAGGCTTCGCTTTGACGATTCCCGATTCCCCATTCCCGATTCCCGGGCTCGTCAGAGCCCCAGCAACATCCTCTGCGGATTCTCCAGCTGGTTCTTGATGTCGACCAGGAACAGCACGGCGTCCTTGCCGTCGATGATGCGGTGGTCGTAGCTGATCGCGATGTACATCATCGGTGCGGCAATGATCTGGCCGTTCTCGACGATGGCGCGTTCCTTGATCGTGTGCATGCCCAGGATGGCGCTCTGCGGCGGGTTCACGATCGGGGTGGACAGCAGCGAGCCGAAGGTGCCGCCGTTGGTGATGGTGAAGGTGCCGCCCTGCAGGTCGTCCAGGCTGAGCTTGTTGTCGCGCGCCTTCTTTGCGTATTCGGCAATGCCTTTCTCGATGTCGGCGAAGCTCATGTCCTGCACGTCGCGCAGTACCGGCGTGACCAGGCCCTTGTCGGTGGACACGGCGATCGAGATGTCCTGGTAGCCGTGGTAGATCACGTCGTTGCCGTCAACCGAGGCGTTGACGTACGGGTAGCGCTTCAGCGCTTCGGCGGCGGCTTTCACGAAGAAGCTCATGAAGCCGAGCTTGATGCCGTTTTCCTTCTGGAAAGCCTCGCCCAGCGATTTGCGCATCTTCACCACTTCGCTGAGGTTCACCTCGTTGAACGAGGTGAGCATGGCGATGGAGTTCTTCGACTGCATCAGTCGCTCGGCGATGCGCAGGCGCATGCGGGTCATCGGCACGCGCTCTTCCGGGCGCGAACCCGGGGTCGGCTTCGCTGCCGGCGCGGCGGCGGGAGCCGCGGCAGGGCGCGAGCCGGCGTTGACCACGTCTTCCTTGATGATGCGGCCGTCGCGGCCGGTGCCGGCGATGGCGGAGGTGTCGACCTTGTTCTCGGTAGCGACGCGCTGCGCGGCAGGCGAAAGCTCGGCGGCGGCCTTCGACGCCGCCGGGGCGGGTGCCGCGGCGGCAGGCGCGGGAGCAGGAGCAGCGGCAGCCGGAGCAGCAGCCGGCGCCGGTGCGGCGGCCGCGGCCGCGGCGCCTTCCTCGATGATCGCGATGACCTGCTCGCTGTTCACCGTGTCGCCCACGTCGTGGCGGATTTCCTTCAGCACGCCATCGACCGGCGCAGGGACTTCCAGCACCACCTTGTCGGTTTCGAGGTCGACCAGGTTCTCGTCGCGTTTCACCGCGTCGCCGGCTTTCTTGTGCCAGGCGGCGATGGTGGCGTCGGAGACGGACTCGGGCAGAACGGGGACTTTGAGTTCGATGGACATGAGAAAAGGGCTCTTGAGTGAGTGCGCTCATCCGTGGGCGCAAAATCAAAAGCGGCCATCCGTGGCCGCACTATCCAGGAAGTCTATTCTGCGGAATGGTCGGTGCCGACCGGTTCGATCAGCGCCTGCTCGACCAACGCCGCCTGTTCGGCGGCATGGGTGTTGAGGTGGCCGGCCGCCGGTGCTGGCAGGCGCGCGCGGCCCGCGTACGAAAGGCTGTGGTTCGCACCGCTGCAGGCTTGCAGGTGGTGGCGAATCTGGAACCAGGCGCCCTGGTTCATCGGCTCTTCCTGGCACCACACCACTTCCTTGGCGGCCGGGTATTTCTCCAGCTCGGCGCTGACCTCGTCCCGCGGGAACGGATACAGCTGCTCGACACGCACGATAGCGACGTCGGCCAGCTTCTTCGCTTCCGCCGATTCCAGCAGGTCGTAATAGACCTTGCCCGAGCAGAACACCACGCGCTTGACCTTCTTGGCGGCCAGCTTGCGGTGTTCGCCGATCACCAGCTGGAAGCTGCCGTTGGCCAGCTCGTCCAGCGTAGACACCGCCAGCTTGTGCCGCAGCAGCGACTTGGGCGTCATCACGACCAGCGGCTTGCGCACCGGGCGCAGCATCTGGCGCCGGATCATGTGGAAATCCTGCGCCGGCGTGGTCGGCACGCAGACCTGCATGTTCTCCATCGCGCACATCTGAAGGAAGCGCTCCAGGCGAGCGGAGGAGTGCTCCGGGCCCTGGCCTTCGTAGCCGTGCGGCAGCAGCAGCACCAGGCCACAGAGGCGGTTCCACTTCGCTTCGCCGGAGCTGATGAACTGGTCGATCACCACCTGCGCACCGTTGGCGAAATCGCCGAACTGCGCCTCCCAGATGCTGAGCGTGTCCGGGTCGGTGGTGGAGTGGCCGTATTCGAACGCCATCACCGCTTCCTCGCTGAGCAGCGAGTCGATGATTTCCACGTCGGCACCGGCGCGCACGTTGGCCAGCGGCATGTAGGTGTGGCCGTCCTTCTGGTCGTGCAGCACGGCATGGCGGTGGAAGAAGGTGCCGCGGCCGGAATCCTGGCCCACCAGGCGCATCTCGCTGCCGCCGTCGATCAGGGTGGCGTAGGCCAGGTTTTCGGCGAAGCCCCAGTCGGCGGGAAGTTCGCCGGCGGCCATCTTGCGTCGATCGTCGTAGATCTTCGCCACGCGACCCTGCAAGGTGATGTCCTTGGGCACATCCAGGATCTTCGCCAGCAGTTCCTGCAGTTTCTTCTTCGGCACCGTGGTGTCGGCGGGGGTGGTCAACTTGCCGCCGATGAAGCGCGACCAGTCCACGATATTGCTGTGCGCGGCGTCGGGATCGAGGTTGGCGACGGTGTCGCCGGCCTCCAGCTGGCCCCGGTAGGCGTCGAACATCTTCTGCCCGTCGCCTTCGGCGATCACGCCTTCCTTCACCAGCTGCTGCGCGTACAGCTCGCGGGTGGGTTTGCGCTTGCGGATGATCTGGTACATCACCGGCTGCGTGGCCGCCGGCTCGTCCGCCTCGTTGTGGCCGTGGCGGCGGTAGCAGACCAGGTCGATCACCACGTCCTTGCGGAAGGTCTTGCGGAATTCGTAGGCCAGGCGGGTGACTTCAATCACCGCTTCGGGATCGTCGCCGTTCACATGGAACACCGGCGCATTGACCATCTTGGCCAGGTCGGTGCAGTACATGGTGGAGCGAGCATCCTGCGGGTTGGATGTGGTGAAGCCGACCTGGTTGTTGATCACCACGTGCAGGCTGCCGCCGATCTTGAAGCCGCGGGCCTGCGACATGTTGAACAACTCCATGTTCACGCCCTGGCCGGCGAACGCGGCGTCGCCGTGGATCAGCACCGCCATGGACAGCTGGTGCATGGTGTCGCGGCGGCGGATCTGGCGCGCATGCACCGAGCCGGCGACCACCGGGTTGACGATCTCCAGATGCGACGGGTTGAACGCCAGCGCCACGTGCAAGCCACCCTTGGGCGTCTTGACGTCGGCGGAGAAACCCATGTGGTACTTCACGTCGCCCGAGTAGGAGGGGTCGTCGGCGTGCTCGAACTTGCCCTCGAATTCGTTGAACAACATCTTCGGCGGCTTGCCCAGGATATTGACCAGCACGTTGAGGCGGCCGCGATGGGCCATGCCCACCACCATTTCCTTGATGCCGTTGTCGCCGGAGGAGCGCACCACGTCGTTCAGCAGCGGGATCAGGCTGTCGCCGCCTTCCAGCGAAAAGCGC
Organism: Rhodanobacter sp. Root480; assembly: GCF_001426645.1. Classification (GTDB taxonomy): domain Bacteria; phylum Pseudomonadota; class Gammaproteobacteria; order Xanthomonadales; family Rhodanobacteraceae; genus Rhodanobacter; species Rhodanobacter ginsenosidimutans. Next base: position 1,249,946 of record NZ_LMEX01000001.1, on the reverse strand, counting down.
TTCTGGCCCACGTATTTCGTGTGCAGGTAGCGCTCGAGCCCGTCGGCGGCGGTGAGTTCGGCCAGCACCAGGCGCTTGCCTTCGGCATCCAGGCCCGCGCTGCCGTTGGCCTTTTCGAGCCGGGTGTAAACCCAGTTGCGCTGCTCGTGGTTGCTGATGTGCATGAACTCGGCGCCGACCGTGCCGGCGTAGACCTTTTTCAGGCGCGCCAGCAGTTCGCCCAGCTTCAGCCGCTGGCCGCCGCCGGCGTAGGTGCCGCAATCGAATTCAGTGTCGAGGTCGGATTCGGCCAGGCCGTGAAAGGCCAGCCCCAGATCCGGTGCCGGCATCCGCTCGGTAAGCCCCAGCGGGTCGAGGTCGGCTGCCAGATGGCCGCGTGAGCGGTAGGCGGTAAGCAGGCGCAGGACGCCGGCCTGCTTGCTCGGGTGTCCGTCGGACTGTGTCGAGGGGCCTGCGTTTCCACTGAAGTGGCGCTGTTTTTGCGCGGCCTCGATGCGGGCAATGGCGGCGCGTGGGGAAACATCGCCCGCCTCGCGTCCCTTGAACGTGTCGAAATAGCCGGCCCACTGCTCAGGCACCGAGGACGCATCGGCGAGCCAGGCGTCGTACAGCGCCTCGACGTAGTCGGCGTTGCCGCCGGCGAGTTGCGATGATTCCAGAAATTCGCGGATCAGGTTCTTGCTCACGTCACCACCGGTTGGGGAAGAGATGCTTGCAGCCACCGTTCTGATCGATGGGGATGATGGCTGGCGGCAATTCCTATAATTATAGCCCTCCGTCACGTCGGCAGGACAACCGCAAAAGTCTCACCACGCGGTCATCCGGCGGGCATCTGCGCCGGGTCATCGGCCATCGTGGCAATACCCGCGCAGTTTGCGCCGGCGCACGTGTAGGAAACGATATGCCGCTGCCACATCACCTTGGCCAGTGGGCGTTCATATGTCGAGTATCTGCAGCATGCTGGCGGGCGCGGAGCGGTCCCACGCATGGTCGAAATGCTGCCGCAAGGGCGCCTGCGCCACACGGTCATGGCGTGCGCCACGACCGGGCGGGCGCGCGGCGTCGGGCAGCAGCAGGTAGCCGCCGACGTCGTTGAGCAGATAGGACGAACCGTAGGTCAGGTCGGCATCCTCCAGCGGGGTGCGGATGTGCATCGCGCTGGGCAGGCGTTGGGCCAGTGCAATCAGGCGGTGGTCGTCACGCAAGGCCGCGGCTGGGTCATGCAGCACGATGCGGATCCGGGCATTGCGGCCGGACAGGGCCAGTCGGCGCCATTGCTCCAGCTCGTCATCGCTGGCGTAGATATCGACGGGCAGCAGGGGCGCGTACAACTCCACGCGGTGGTGCGCATCCCGCAGCAATTGCAGGCGCGCCAGGGCCAGCTCGACGCGGGTGGTCGCCGGCAGTGCTTCGGTCGCCTTGTGCGGCCTGTCGGGGCGTTTCGTGGCGGACAGCGAAAGCCGCATGGCGCGGTGCGCGATACCGGCGTCGTCGAATACCTCGCCGTGCGCGCTGAACCCCTGCCGTTCGTAGAACCCGATGGCGGGCAGCTGCGCCCCCAGGCTCACTTCGGGCCAGCCCAGCGCACGCGCTTTCTCGACCAGCTCGCGCAGCATCGCGGCGCCCACGCCCTGGCCGCGCCAGGCCTGGCGCACGGCCATGCGGCCGATCTTGTGTTGCGGGGTCAGTCGGCCACATCCGATCGGCTGGCCGTCGTCGTCACGGGCCAGCACGTGGTGGCAGTGCGCATCCAGGTCGTCGCGTTCCAGTGCCTCGGGTACGCCCTGTTCCTGCACGAATACTTCGTGGCGCAGGGCGAGCAGGTCGGTGCGTTGCGCCTCGCGGGCCCAATCGGCGGCTTCGACGTGGAAATGCTGGAGCTTCATTGACGGCGCGACTTGCGCGGCAGCAAATGACCCTCGTTCACCAGCGTGCGCAGCAGGTCCAGTTCCAGCTCGTCGAGCGGTCCGGAAGGCTGCCATGCGCGCTGTTCGCACAAGGCCTGCGCCAGCGCCGGCGAAGCGGCATGGGCCTGGCCGCTGACATACAGCGTGCAGCTGCCCTTGCCCTGGCTCCAGGCCAGCCGCGACCACGGGTGGCGCAACAGGCTGGCGCCCGCGGCGAGCTGCTTCTTCAGCGCGGCCTCGGTCAGCGGTCGCTCCAGCGGGGCCACCACCTGTGCGTTGCGGTAGCGCGTGATGAAGCGCCCGAACCAGTCGCGCAGCAGGGTTTCATCCAGCGCGGCGGCGAACGGCAGGGCGTCGCCGATGCGCGCGAGGGCGGCGCGATCGATCTCTCCGGTGGCGCGCGCCGGTTTCAGGTCGGGATCGGCGTAGCGCAGCTCGTCCGGCAGCAGGTCGGCGATGTAGTCGGCCAGGTCGCCGGTCATTTCCGCCTGGGAAGGCGCGCGCATGCCCACCGAGAACGTCATGCATGGCCCGCCGAACGCGATGCCGTCGTGCGGCACGCCCGGCGGCAGGTACAGCATGTCGCCCGGTTGCAGCAGCCATTCGTGTGTCGGCTCGAATACCGCCAGCTGTTTCAGTTCCACGTCGGGGCGGAACGCCTTCGGTGCCAGCGGATCGTCGCTGATCGCCCAATGGCGCTGGCCCAGCCCCTGCAGCAGGAACACGTCATATTGGTCCACATGGGCACCGACGCCACCCTCGGGCTCGGCGTACGACACCATGACGTCGTCCACGCGCCAGCTTGGCAGGAAGCTGAAAGGCTCCAGCAGGCGCGCCACGTCGGCGTCCCATTTGTCCACGTCCTGCACCAGCAAGGTCCAGTGGCTGTCCGGAGTGCGGGCGAAATCGGCTTCGCTCAGCGGGCCCGAATTGACATGCCAGCGGTCGCGCTTGGGGTCATGCACGATCAGCCGTGCCAGCGCGGCCGGCTCGCAGGCCAGGCCGGCCAGGTCATCCGGCTGCAGCGGCGGTTCGAAATCCGGAAAGGCACCGCGGATCAGCAGGGGCCGTTTCTGCCAGTAATCGCGCAGGAACCGGGTCGGGCTCATGCCCAGCGGCTGGCTTGCGCTGCCGCGGACTTCGATGGGGAAAGTTGGGTTCGGGGTCATCCGGCCATTGTAGATGCTGGATGCTCAGACAAGCAGCCGGAACGCATTGTGCAAGCCCAGCGCCAGCACGGCGAAACCGGCGAGATAGGTGGCCAGCCGGCCGGGGATGCGGCGGATGAACACGGCGCCGAACGGCGCTGCCAGCACGCCGCCGATGATCAGCCCGAAAACGGCGGTGAGATGGGTGGTGCCGATGCTGAGCAGGAAGCTGATGCTGGCCGCCACGCTGACCACGCACTTGGCCAGGTGCACGCTGCCGATCACGGCGCGCGGCGGCAAGCCGCGCGCCAGCAGGACGGTGACGGTCAATGCGCTCCAGCCGCCGCCGCCGATGGCATCCACGAAGCCGGCGACCGAACCCAGGGCCGACGTGCCGCGCGGCACGTCCGTGCGGTCACCGGGCGGGCGCGTGCCGCGGAACAGCAGGAACAGCCCCATGCCCAGCAGATACGGCGTCAATGCCACCCGCATCCAGTGCGCCGGCACGTTGATCGCCACGTAGGCACCCAGCAAGGCGCCGATCACGCCGGGGATCACCAGCGCCAGGAACAGCCGCCGGCGAACGTTGCCAGCCAGCAGGTGGCTGAGCCCGGAGGCGCCGCAGGTGAACGTTTCCGCGTAATGCACGCTGGCGCTGGCCGACACCGGCGGTACGCCCAGGCCCATCAGCAGCCCGGCCGAGGTCACGCCATAGGCCATGCCCAGTGCTCCATCGACCAGTTGGGCGAAAGCACCGACGGCGATGAAGACGAACAACTCGGCGAAATTGGGCATGGATATCTGGTGATGGAGGCCGGCGAGAGTATCAGACCGTCATCGCCTGCGCTGAAATGAAGAGCGGGCATAAGCACATGCCGACATATGCTTTTACCTGATACCGGCAGGTACCTAGGATTGGACGCCAAGAAGTAAAGACGTCCAAAAGGAAGCGCCGTGAACGTTGCGTTGAAACCCATTCTTCCCACCCCTGCACTTGGGGAGGAACGGCTCGCGCTGCTGGCGCGTTTGACCGACGGCCTCTCGCCGGCGGATCTCTACTGGGTGTCCGCCTATAGTGCGGCGCTGGCATCGCTGGCCACGCGCATTCCCGGCCACGCCGGTCTGGCGGTGGTTGCCGATGCCCCGCCGCCGGCCGAGCGCCCGGCCGAGCGGCTGACCGTGGTCTACGGCAGCCAGACCGGCAACTCCAAGCGCGTGGCGGAAAAGCTCGCCGGCAAGGCCGAGGCCGCCGGCTTGGGCGTCAGGCTGCTGCGTGCCGGTGCCTACCCGCTGCGCGAGCTGGCGCAGGAGCGTCACCTGGTGGTGGTGATCAGCAGCCAGGGTGAAGGCGATCCGCCGGATGACGCGATCGGCTTCATGGAATTCATTGCCGGCAAGCGCGCGCCCAAGCTGCCGCAACTGAAGTTCGCGGTGATGGGCCTGGGCGATTCCAGCTATGCGAAGTACTGCGCGGTAAGCCGCGACCTCGATGCCCGGCTGGCCGAACTGGGTGCGACCCGGTTCGCGGCGCTGGGCGAGGCTGACGTGGATTTCGAGGCGGCCGCGGCGACGTGGTCGCAGGGCGCGCTGGAGACGGTGAAGCAGGCGCTGAGTGCACCCGCGGCGGCTGCGCGCCCGGTCAGCCCGTTGCATGCCGTCAACGCGGCCCCGTTGCATTCACGCGAAAAGCCGTTCGCCGCCGAAGTGCTGGAGAACCAGCGCATCGTGTCGCGCGACAGCAACCGCGACGTGCGTCATCTGGAGTTGTCGCTGGAAGGCTCCGGCCTGCGTTACGAAGCGGGCGACGCCCTCGGTGTATGGCCCAGCAATCCGCCGGTACTGGTGGACCAGTGGCTGTCGGCGCTGAAGCTCGACGGCAGTCGGGAAGTGGCCCACGAAGGCAAGCGCCTGCCGCTGGCCCGCTGGTTGAGCCAGGAACGCGACATCACCCGTTTGACCCGCCCGTTGCTGGCGGCGCATGCCGCCCTCAGTGGCAACCACGACCTGCAGCGCGTGCTGGAGCCCGAGCACAAGGCGGATTTTGCCGCGTTGCTGGAAAGCCATCAGCCGATCGACCTGCTGCGCGAATTCCCCGCCGCGTGGGATGCCGACCAGCTCGTCGCCGCGTTGCGGCCGATGACCCCGCGGCTGTACTCGATCGCTTCCAGCCCCAAGCTGGTCGGTCCGGACGAAGTGCACCTCACGGTGGCCGTGGTCGAGTACGAAAGGCATGGCAGCAAGCACTTCGGTGCGGCATCCACCTTCCTCGCCACGACCGATGATGACGCCCGGGTACCGGTGTTCATCGAAGAGAACGAGCGCTTCCGCCTGCCGGCCGATGGCAGCCGCGACGTGATCATGATCGGCCCGGGCACCGGCATTGCGCCGTTCCGCGCGTTCGTGCAGGAGCGCCAGGCAGCCGGTGCCAGCGGCCGCAACTGGCTGTTCTTCGGCAACCGCCATTTCTCGCAGGACTTCCTCTACCAGGTGGAATGGCAGGAAGCCTTGCGCAGCGGCGCGCTGCACCGGCTGGACCTGGCGTTCTCCCGCGATCAGGCCGAGAAGCTGTACGTGCAGCAGCGGGTGCGCGAGAACGGCCGCGAGTTGTACGCGTGGCTGAACGAAGGCGCCCACCTGTATGTCTGCGGCGACTCCGCGCACATGGCCAAGGACGTGCACGAAGCGCTGCTCGACGTGGCCTCCGTCCACGGCGGTCTCAGTGCGGACGACGCCAAGGCCTGGTTGGCCGACTTGCTGCAACAGGGCCGTTACGCCCGCGACGTCTATTGAGGTTTTATTTCTGCGTTCATCCGTGAACGCCAGAGTCAAAAAGCGGCCATCCATGGCCGCACTCTTCAGAACAACATTCCCATGCCTTCCCATCTCGAACACATCAAATCCGAAAGCCGTCTTCTGCGCGGCACCATTGCCGAAGGGCTGGCCGACACCGTCACCGGCGCCATCGCCGAGTCGGACACCAAGCTGCTTAAGTTCCACGGCAGCTACATGCAGGACGATCGCGACATCCGCGACGAGCGCCGCCGCCAGAAGCTGGAGCCGGCCTACGCATTCATGCTGCGCGCGCGCTTGCCAGGCGGCGTGATGACGCCCGCGCAGTGGCTGGCGTTCGATGAACTGGCCAGCAACTACGCCAGCAGCGGCCTGCGCATTACGACCCGGCAGACCTTCCAGTGGCACGGCATCCTCAAGAAGAACCTGAAGGCCAGCATCGCGGCCATCAACGCCGCGGCAGCCAGCACCATCGCCGCCTGCGGTGACGTCAACCGCAACGTGATCTGCAACACCAACCCGATCGAGTCGGAAGCGCACGAGAAGGCCTACGCCTGGGCGGCGCGCTTGTCCGAGCATCTGAAGCCGAAAACCCGCGCGTACCACGAGTTCTGGCTGGACGGCGAAAAGCTGGTGGGCGAGGAAGCCGCCAACGAGCAGGAGCCGCTGTACGGCCCCACCTATCTGCCGCGCAAGTTCAAGATCGGCGTGGCCATCCCGCCGCTCAACGACATTGATGTCTACTCGCAGGATCTGGCACTGATCGCGATCATCGAGAACGGCGAACTGGTGGGTTTCAACGTCGGCATCGGCGGCGGCATGGGCGCCACCCACGGCGATCCGGCCACCTATCCGCGGCTGGCCGACATCATCGGCTTCGTGCGGCCGGAAAACCTGGTGGTGCTGGCCGAAACCGTGATCGGCGTGCAGCGCGACTGGGGCGACCGTGAGGAGCGCAAGCACGCGCGCCTGAAATACACGGTGGACACCTATGGCCTGGATGCAACCAAGGCCGAGATCGAAAAGCGGCTCGGTTTCGCGCTGGAGCCCGCGCGCGCGTTCCATTTCGATCACAACGGCGACCGCTACGGCTGGGTCAAGGGCCACGCCGGCCGCTGGCACCTCACCTTGCAGGTGGAATCGGGTCGTCTGCTCGACACCGAGGCGCACACCTGGCTCAGCGGCATGCGCGAGCTGGCGCACATCCACACCGGCGACATCCGGCTGACCTGCAACCAGAACCTCATCATCGCCAATGTGGCCGCCGAGGATCGCGACACCATCGACGAGCTGGTCGCCCGCCATCACATGGATGGCTACAAGCGGTACAGCGGCATCCGCCAGCATTCGATCGCCTGCGTGGCCTTGCCCACCTGCGGCCTGGCGATGGCGGAAAGCGAGCGCTACCTCCCCAGCTTGCTGCTGAAGCTGGAAACCCTGCTGGACCGCCACGGACTGATCGACGCGCCGATCCTGCTGCGCCTGTCCGGCTGCCCCAACGGCTGCTCGCGTCCCTACCTGGCGGAAATTGCCCTGGTCGGTCGCGCACCGGGTCGCTACGACCTGCGCCTGGGTGCGGATTTCCAGGGGCAACGGCTCAACCAGGCGTATCGCGAGAACGTCGACGAGGCGGTCATCCTGGAAGTGCTGGATGGCTTGTTCGGCCGTTACGCCGCCGAGCGCAACGCGGGCGAATACTTCGGTGATTTCCTGTTGCGCGTGGGTGTGTTGAGCGAACCGCGGAAGATTCCGCTGAAGGTGAACGCATGAACGCGATCCAGCTCCCTTTCAATGACCACAGCCCGCGCGCGCTGGCGGATATCAACGCCTGGATGGCGAGCCTGACTGCCGAGCAGCGGGTGGAATGGGCGCTGAAGAACACTGCCGGCAACCATGCGCTGTCGTCGAGCTTCGGTGCACAGGCCGCCGTCTCGCTGCATCTGGTCAGCCAGCAGAAGCCGGATATTCCGGTGATCCTGATCGACACCGGCTACCTGTTCCCCGAGACCTATCAATTCGTCGATACGCTGACGGAACAGCTGTCGCTGAACCTGAAGGTCTATCGCCCCGCGATCGGCCGCGCCTGGGCCGAGGCCCGCTATGGCCGGCTGTGGGAGCAGGGGCTGGAAGGCCTGGAGCAGTACAACCGCATCCGCAAAGTCGAGCCCATGCAGCGCGCGCTGGCCGAGCTGGAAATCAACGGCTGGTTCGCCGGCCTGCGCCGCAGCCAGTCCAAGAGCCGCCACGAAATCCCGTTCGTCGAATGGCAGCGCGGCCACTGGAAATTCCACCCCATCGCCGACTGGACCGACCGCGACGTGGGCATGTACCTGCAGCGCCACGGCCTGCCGTACCACCCGCTGTGGGAGCAGGGCTACGTCTCCATCGGCGACACCCACACCACCCGCCGCTGGGAGCCGGGCATGGACGCCGAAGACACCCGCTTCTTCGGCCTGAAGCGCGAATGCGGCCTGCACGAACTGGTGTAACGAGGCCTTTCCTTCTCCCGCTTGCGGGAGAAGGTGCCGAAGGCGGAAGAGGGCGCTCTTGCCTGGCTCGCGCCGAGCAAAAAGCGCCCCCTTCAGCCCTCCGGGCAGCTTCCCCCGCGACGCGGGGGAAGCGAAAGGCCGAGCTCCACGCCTTGAGCCGAACCCCCACGCCTTCCTTCCCCCGCTTGCGGGGGAAGGTGCCGAAGGCGGATGGGGGGCTCTTGCCTGGTTTGCGCCGAGCAAAAAGCGTCCCCTTCAGCCCTCCGGGCAGCTTCCCCCGCGGTGCGGGGGAAGCGGAAGGCCGTAGCTCCACGCCTTGAGCCGGACTCTCACACCTTCCTTCCCCCGCTTGCGGGGGAAGGTGCCGAAGGCGGATGGGGGTGCTCTTGCCTGGTTCGCGCCGAGCGAAAAGCCCCCCTTCAGCCCTCCGGGCAGCTTCCCCCGCGATGCGGGGGAAGCGAAAAGTCAAAGCCTCTTACTCCACGCTGGCTTTCCGTGCCCGCGCCACGTTCTGGCGCCAATGCGGAACCACGGTCGCCGGATGCGGCGTGCCGTTGGTTACCGTGCTGCGCACGTCGGCGCGATTCAGGTGCGGCGCAAACTGCACGATCCAGTCCAGGGTGTAGTCACGCAGCACGCTGTCACGGCGCAGCAGGATCCAGGTGGTGCAGGTCGGGAACAGTGCATCGGCGGTGATCGTGCGCAAGTCGTCGCCATCGCTGGGCAACATGGCCATTTCCGCCAGTACGCCAATGCCCATGCCGGCGCGCACGTAGGTCTTGATCAGGTCCGCATCGGCGGCGGTCATGGCGATCTGTGGCACCAGCCCCGCGGCGGCGAACGCACGGCGCAGTGAGGATTCGGGCTTTACCGAGGAGTCGTAACTGACCAGCGGCAAATCGGCCAGTTCGGCCAGGGTCGGCGCGCGCTTGAGCGAGGCCAGCGGGTGCGTATGCGGCATCAGCACCACGCGATTCCAGCGGTACGCGGGCAGGGCAATGCCACTGGCTGGCGCCGCCCCCGAGGTACTGACCACGGCCAGGTCGACGCGGCCACCTTCCAGCAACGCCAGTACTTCCGCGTCACCGCTGGGCTGCAGGTGCACGCTGACCTGCGGATAGCGCCGGCTCAGTGCCGCGATCGACGGCGGCAGGGCAAAGCGGGCCTGGGTGTGCGTGGTGGCGATGCGAAGTTCGCCGTGTTCCTCGTTGCGCAGGTTGGCGGCGATGGAACGGATGTTGACCGCTTCGGCCAGGATCACGCGGGCGCGCTCGAGCACGCGGGTGCCCGCATCGGTCACGCCATCGAGGCTCTTGCCCTTGCGCGTGAACAGCTGCAGGCCGAGTTCGTCCTCCAGTTGCTTCAACTGCTTGCTGACGCCCGGTTGCGTGGCGTGCACGCGTTCGGCGGCGGCGGTGATATTGAGTCCGCAATCGGCGATGGCGATGAGGTAGCGCAGTTGGGTCAGGGTCATGGCGTGGGTTCGCAGTGTACCGATGAGGAGTGTACGGGCAGACGGAGGAGCTGCGGTGGCTTCGACACGCCTGTGGCATAACGTCCCGGCCTTGCCGGATACCTGGCTGGACGACGGGCGACTTCAGGCGGACTTGGCAAATTCAGACGTCTAAACGCCCAAACAATGTTGTCATACTACATCAGGGTGGTGCTCATAACCTTGAGGTATATCAACGGCATCACAAGTCATTTCCCCAACAGTGGCCGCGCCTATAGCGTTACGGTGCCGCGCTGCCGTGGCGTCGATGCCGTATGTCCCCATGAAGTTGTATCCGTTGTTTGCCGATCTTTCCCGCCGCGCCGTGCTGGTTGTGGGCGGCGGTGCCGTGGCCGAGCGCAAGGTGGCGGCGCTGCTGGCCGCCAAGGCGCAGGTGACGGTCGGCGCGCCATTGCTGACGCCGCAACTGGAAAGCCTGGTCAGGAAGGGCCGCATCGCGCATCGCGCGGGCGTGTTCGAGGCCAGCTGGATCGACCACGCCTGGCTGGTGGTGGCCGCCACCTCGGATCAGGCGCTGAACGCCCAGGTGGCCGAACTGGCCACCTTGCAGCGCATTTTCGTCAATGTGGTGGATGACGCGCAGTTGTCCAGTTTCCACGTGCCGGCGGTGATCGACCGCTCGCCGGTGATCGTGGCCATTTCCAGCAGTGGCGAGGCGCCGATGCTGGGCCGGCTGCTGCGCGAGCGGCTGGAAACGTTGATCGACCACTCGGTCGGGCCGCTCGCCGCGCTGGCCGCACGCTTGCGCAAGCGCATCCGCCGGCGCTATCCGGACCTCGCCCTGCGTCGCCGGTTCTATCAAAAACTGCTGACCGGTCCGGTCGCTGACCTGCTTCGCCGCAACCAGCCCGAAGCAGCCACCGCTGCGGCCGAACAGGCACTCGCCGCGCCCCGCGCGGAGGCCGTCGGATCGGTGGTACTGGTAGGTGCGGGGCCGGGCGATCCGGGCCTGCTGACCCTGCGTGCGTTGCGCGCGCTGAACGAGGCGGATGTGATCCTGCACGACCGACTGGTCAGCCCGGACATACTGGAACTGGCCCGGCGCGACGCCGACCGGATCGAGGTGGGCAAGCAGGCCGGCAACCACCATGCCACCCAGGATCAGATTCATGCGTTGATGCTGGAACACGCGCGTGCCGGCAAGCGCGTGGTGCGCCTGAAAGGCGGTGACCCGTTTGTCTTTGGCCGTGGCGGCGAGGAACTGGAATACCTGCGCGACCACGGCATTGCCTATGAAGTGGTCCCCGGCATCACCGCGGCGCTGGCCTGCGCCGCCTACGCCGGTGTGCCGCTGACCCATCGCGACCACGCCCAGTCGGTGCGCCTGGTCACCGCGCATTGCCGCTCATCGATGGACACGCTCGACTGGGCCGCGCTGGCGCAGGAGCGGCAGACGCTGGCGGTCTACATGGGCGTGGCCGGGCTGGAAACGGTGCAGGCGCAGTTGCTTGCGCATGGCCGGGCAGCGGAAACGCCGTTTGCGCTGGTCGAGAACGGTTCGTGTGCTGACCAGCGCGTGGTGACCGGCACGCTGGCCGACCTGCCGGCACAGGCGCGTCGCCACGATGTGCGCTCGCCGGCGCTGCTGATCCTGGGCGAGGTAGCGTCGCTCAGCCATCGGCTGGCCTGGTTCGGCGCCGAGCCGCTGGGGGCGCCCGTCGCCATCGAGCCCGCGGCACCGCCCCAGCCCGTGCCGCGCCCCGCCCGGCACGCCACGGTGGAGACCTTGCGCGCCATCCATCGCGCGTAACCTCTGCGTCACCGCGGTTCTTTCATGCTGCGCGTTGCCGAGATTCCGGCAGCGCGCTTTTCTTTACCCACGGAGCGTTTCCATGATCTACAACAGCATCCTCGACACCATCGGCCGCACGCCCATCGTGAAGCTGCAGCGGCTGGCACCGGCCCACGTGGATATCTACGTGAAGGTCGAAGCGTTCAACCCGGCCGGTTCGGTGAAAGACCGCCTGGCGTTGGCCATCATCCTCGACGCCGAGCAGCGCGGCGTGCTGAAGCCTGGCCAGACCGTGGTGGAGTCCACTTCGGGCAACACCGGTGTGGCGCTGGCGGCCGTGTGTGCGGCCCGTGGCTATCCCTTCGTGGCGGTGTTGCCGGACTCCTTCTCGATCGAACGGCGCAAGCTGATCCGCGCCTATGGTGGCAAGGTTCTGCTCACCCCGGCGGCGCTGCGTGGCAGCGGTGCCTCGGCGAAGGCGCAGGAGCTGGCCGACAAGCACGGCTGGTTCCTCGCCAACCAGTTCGACAACCCGGCCAATCCGGCCTACCACCGCCAGACCACGGCCGCTGAAATCATCAGCGACTTCGCTGGTCGCCGCCTCGACTATTTTGTCAGCGGCTGGGGCACCGGCGGCACGCTTACCGGCGTGGGCGAGGTGCTCAGGGTGGCGCGCCCGGAGGTCAAGGTCGTCGGTGCCGAGCCCGCCGCCGCCTCGCTGCTGGGCGGCAAGGAATGGGCCTCGCACAAGATCCAGGGCTGGACGCCGGACTTCCTGCCTGCCGTGCTCAACGGCCAGGTGGTTGACCAGCTGGTAACCGTGGACGACGTGGTGGCCCGCGACACCGCACGCGTGCTGGCGCAGAAGGAAGGCATCTTCACCGGCCTTTCCTCCGGCGCCACGCTGGCGGCTGCGCTGCAGGTGGCGCAGACCGCGCCCGAAGGCTCCGTGCTGCTGGCGATGCTGCCGGACACCGGCGAGCGCTACCTGTCGACGTTCCTGTTCGAGGGCGTCAACGAGGGTTCCGACGAGGTTTGATCGTTGTGGTGGCGGGGCGCCCACGGCCCGCCCGCCTTGCTGTCGGTCGTGCGGCAGCGGTGGTTCTAGGCAGTTGCAGTCGGCGTCAGCTGGCCCGTCGCGCCATCACCTTCTCACCCACGTTGGCCAGCGCCTGGATCGCCGGCAGCAGTTCACGGCCCAACTCGGTCAGTGCGTACTCGGCCGATGGCGGCGAGCTGTCCAGCGCACGACGTGTCACCAGACTCCGCGATTCCAGCTCCCGCAACCGCGCGCTCAATACCCGCGCGGAGATGCGTGGAATGTCGTGCCGCAATTCCCCGAAACGGCGGGGCCCGGCGCTCAGATACCAGATCACGTTCGGCGCCCAGGCGCCGCGCAGCAGCGCCATGCTCTCGCTCAGCGGGCAGGTCGGCGGTATCGATGCGTTGTTTTTGCGTACGGGCAGGCCCATGGCTTCAGGGGAACCGGTTACTGGTGGGATACCGCATTTTCGCCTGATTCGGCGCCGGTTGGTATCCATAAGTAACCACGGTGGCTAGCATGCACTGCGTCGCCGCGATTCGCGCGGCGATCCCGCGTGTGCAGCGCGTGTTCCACCCCCTCATGGATCAACGATGAAACTCTATTACTTCCCCGGTGCCTGTTCCCTGTCCCCGCATATCGTGGCGCTGGAGGCGGGCATCCCGCTGCAACTGGAAAAGACCGACATCAAGACCAAACTCACCGAGAGCGGCGCGGATTTCGGGCAGATCAACCCGAAAGGCTACGTGCCGACCCTGGTGCTGGACAACGGCGAAATACTGACCGAAGGCACCGCCATCGTGCAGTACCTGGCCGATCTGAAGCCCGAGAGCGGCCTGGCTCCCGCCAACGGTACGTTGCCGCGCTACCGCTTGCAGGAAATGCTGGGTTACATCAACTCCGAACTGCACAAGAATTACAGCCCGCTGTTCAATCCGGACACGCCGGAAGCCGCGCGCGCCGAGCGCGAAAGCTACCTGTTGCGGCGCTACCAGCTCATCGAGAATGCGCTGGCGAAACAGCCGTGGCTGCTGGGCGAGCAATTCACCGTGGCCGATGTGTACTTGTTCACCGTCACCAACTGGGCCGGCCACGTGGGCCTGGATCTTTCCCGCTTCACCGCGCTGGCCGCGTTCCAGCAGCGCGTAGCCTCGCGGCCCGCGGTGCAGGCGGCGCTGGAGGCTGAAGGGTTGCTCAGCAAAGCCGCATAAAGCGGCGCGTACGGCAATGTTCGAGTTGACCGGGCCGGAAACTGCGGAACTGGGACGGAGGAAGTTAAATGCCGTCGGGCATGGTTTCCTCGCGCCTCGGCCGGCGTGTCGCAAGCTCACGGGCCGCCCCACTTAACTTCCTCCGTCCCGTTTTCCCGGAGCCTGTTCCTTGTCGCCGCATATCGTGGCGCTGGAGGCGAGCATCCCGCTGCAACTGGAAAAGACCGACATTACGACCAAGCTCACCGAGAGCGGTGAGGATTCGGGAAAATCAACCCGAAAGGCTACGTGCCGACCCTGACGCGGGACAACGGCGAAGTGCTGACCGAAGGCACCGCGATCATTCAGTACCTGGCTGACCTGAAACCCGAAAGCGGCCTGGCCCCCGCCAACGGCACGCTGCCGCGCTATCGCCTGCAGGAGATGCTGGGCTACATCAACTCCGAGCTGCACAAAAACTACAGCCCGCTGTTCAGTCCGGACACGACGGATCAAGTGCGCCAGCAGCGCAAGGATTACCTGCTCAAGCGCTACGCGCTGTTGAACGACATATTGGCCGGGCAACCGTATCTTCTCGGCAATACGTTCACCGCTGCCGACGCCTACCTGTTCACCATCACCAACTGGGCTGGCCACGTGGGCCTGGACCTTTCCCAGTTCGCAGCGCTTGCTGATTTCCAGCAGCGTGTGGCTTCGCGGCCTGCGGTGCAGGCGGCGATGGTGGCCGAGGGGTTGATCGAGAAAGCTGCGTAAAGCAGGGTCCGCGGCAAAATGGCGGGCAATGCGGGACGCCGGCGCACTGCCCAAAATTTTCCGATGCCTCGCGTGAGCGCTCTGACGCCTGTGTTCGCCGGACCCGCACGTCGGGTCCGGCTCGAGTGAATGGCCGGGCGTCAGTTCACCGGTCTCGTCATGAACACACTATTTGGATCCGGCTTGTAGTTTCCGAACGGCGCGCAGGGAACGAAACCGAAAGATGCATACAGGCGGCGCGCGGGCTCAAAGAATTCCATTGAACCCGTTTCCAGGCTGAGCCTCAGATAGCCACGGGAAGTCGCGTCCTCGATCAGATGCTGCAACATCCGTGTTGCCACCCCCTGCCGCAGATGAGAGACAGCAGTACGCATGGATTTGACTTCAGCATGTGACGTCGTCAGATGCCTGAGTGCACCAAATCCCGCCAGTTCGGCGCCATCCCAGATGCTCCAGAACGTAATGTCAGGGCTCCGAAGCCCGGCAAGGTCAAGGGCATGGCGGCTTTTTGATGGGGCGGTCGGCGCGAGCGAATCCAGATGCTCGCGCAGCAGCGCGAGAATCTGGGGACTTTCAAGAGTGTCGACGCGAATGTCCAAGAGCTTTTCCCTGGCGCACAGCGCTCGAATTGAGCGACGCACACAGCGTTCGCTGGGATGAGCGGTTGAATCGGATGCCCACGGTGCTTGTGCTTGAAAATGCCGGCTGGACTCCTGGTTACCGAACTCGCCTCGGCAAACCCCGCTAGCTGGCATCCCGCGGGCAGGGCGGTCTACACGCTGATTGTACCGTTGCCGGCAGAGACTGAAAGCCGACCCGGCGCTGCGACACCGGCGCGCGCTGTCGCGACAATCCCGCAATCACGGAGAAAGGCATCAGAGGAATTCCCGGAAGTCGACGTCAGCAAGCTCGGCGTACAGGGCCAAGGGCCTGTTGTTCTCTTCCAAAGGTGAAGCGCCGTCAACCGACTTTTTGGCAACTTGCCAGGGCCGTCTCGTGAGCTATATTCTTACCATATCGAGATCGATAGATTCGAGTAAAAACATGAACGCCACCGCCACGCTCTCCAGCAAATTCCAGATCTCCATTCCCAAAGCGGTCCGCGAGGAACAGCAGTGGGAGGCGGGGCAGGAGTTTGTGTTTATTCCCAAGGGCAAGGGAGTCTTGGTGATGCCGGTGCCGGAGTTGAAGCAGCTGGCGGGCATCGCCAAGGGCGCCAATACAGATGGCTATCGCGATCGCAAGGATCGCTATTGATGCGCGTGGTGGATACGTCGGCCTGGATCGAGTGGCTGGTCGGCGGCGCACTTGGCAGGAAGCTCGGCAAGATGTTTCCGGACAAGGAAGAATGCGTCGTGCCGACCATGGTGCAGCTGGAACTTTCCAAGTGGCTGGTGCGCGAAATGGGTGAGGAGCGCGCCGATCAGGTCATTGCCTTTACGCAGAAGTGCGTGGTGGTGCCGCTGGACACGCGCATCGCCTTGCTGGCGGCGGAGCTTCATCGCCAGTACAAGCTGGCTACCGCCGATGCCATCGTCTACGCGACGGCGCAGGAACAAGGTGCCGATCTGCTGACCTGCGACGCGCACTTCGAGAACCTGCCGGGAGTGGTGTATTTCCCGAAGTCCGGCTGAGTCGTGGGGCGAGCAGCGTAGTTTGTTGTGGGAGCGACTTCAGTCGCGATGCTATTGATCTGAAGTCCGCTCTGGGCCAGAGGCATGGCAACTGATGGCTTGCTGCAGCGCTGCGCAGGCGGCGGCCAATTGGGGGAGAGCTCAGCGCAGGCGAGAGCCCGGCTGAAGCACATTGCGAGAGAGCAACCAAGCAAAGGCCTAACGCTTGAGTTAAGCGGCGGCGTATCAGTCTGCCTAGAACGAATTGTTGAGCCCGCATGGTGCGTCCAGCCAGCCCGACCCGCAAGCAAAGTGCACGCTACCGCAAAGCAGCATGGAGGCTGGTTGCCAACTCAATTCGCTCCTCGGTGGTGTAGGGTACTTTCTTCCCCGCATACAGCCCGTCATTTGAGTAGCGAGGAAATACATGAAGATGGTAGTGCCACACATCTTGATTGCCGGCTGGCCCGTTGTGTTGGCGAGTGGAGATTCCTTCGCACCCGAAGGCATTCCGCATAGCGTGCGCTAAGCGACGCGTGGCACGAAAGAAGTCGCTACCAAGGTTGTCCGGAATGTCCAGCACGTTCTCACAGTGGCTCCGAGGTACCACCAAACAATTGCCTTTTATTCCAGCGTAGTGGTGAGTTGGAACTAAAGCGAATACGTTGGCATCCACCAAGACCACGGCTGATTCTGAAGCAGGCGATGGAAGTGTCTGAGCAATACCGCAGAACGGGCACTCGTATCCGGGCGGAGCATTCTTCATAAAAGCCTAGCGCTGGAATTGAATGGCGACGTCGTCGCCCACCTCGGATGAGATATTAGACCGCTGCCGACGCATATGGTGTGCTGGCGTTGTATTGCAACAGATCCAAGCGGTTGCCATAAAGGTCCTCGAACACTGCGACGGTGCCGTAGGGTGCCTCGCTAGGAGGCCGCACGAACGTGACGCCTGCAGAAACCATCCGGTCGTAGTCGCGGCGGAAATCATCAGTTTGCAGAAAGAGAAAGACGCGACCACCAGCTTGATTGCCGATAAACGCCTCTTGGCCCGGTGCGGATGCTCGTGCCAGAAGCAACGACGCGCCAGATGAGCCCGGCGGCGAGACAACTACCCAGCGTTTGTTCTGCTCCGGTTGGAACGTGTCTTCGACGACGCGAAAGCCAAGCTTGCCAACGTAGAAATCGAGCGCCTCGTCGTAGTCACGGACCACGAGCGCGATGTGAGCGATTGATTGCTGCATATGGTGGAAACTGCCTTGTGGTCTAACGCTGGAGTCCGCTTGGATGACTGGTTCGGCCTGCATGGTGCATCTAGGTAGCTCTACTAGCAAGCAAAGTACACCTACTGCAAAGCAGCTCGGAGACTTGCTGCCAACTCAATTCGCTCCTCGGTCGTGTAGGGCATTTTCTGTCCCCCATACAGCCCGTCATTTGAGTAGCGAGGAAACACATGAAGATGGTAGTGCCACACATCTTGATTGCCGGCTGGCCCGTTGTGTTGGCGGGTGGAGATTCCTTCACACCCGAAGGTATTCCGCATAGCGCGCGCTAGGTGCCGCGTGGCACGAAAGAAGTCGCTGCCGAGGTTGTCCGGGATGTCCAACACGTTCTCATAGTGGCTCCGAGGTACCACTAAGCAGTTGCCTTTTATTCCAGCGTAGTGGTGAGTAGGTACCAAGGCGAACACGTTGGCATCCACCAAGACAACGGCTGATTCTGGAGCAGGCGATGGAAGCGTCTCAGCAATGCCGCAGAAAGGACACTCGTATCCGGGTGGAGCATTCTTCATAAGGACCAACGCTTGAGTTAAGCGGCGGCGAAGCCGTCCGCCTTGAATGAACTGTTAGCCGCCCGGCACCGACGTTTCATACTTGATCATAAGTTGAACCCGGACTCTCAGCATGGAATAGAGGGCGCGCGCGTCGCTCGCGGAAATCATTATTTGACCTTGATCGATCATGGGCAAGTTTTGCATCTTCAGAAGCTTCCCGCTTGCCGCGCCACCGTTATGAACTAAGCAGTTCCTGATTTCTCGTGCTGTCGATATATGTGGGTCGTTCCAGAGCCGGGTGCTAAGTTTCTGCCCGAAATGAGAAGTGACGGCAACGTTGAAGCCCCGATGAGCAACACTTGCTGGCTCTTCAAGAAGAGCGTTCACGACACCAACAAGCAGAAGTTCATATGCGTAGTAGAGGCCGCAATAAGAACTCTCCGCAACCTTCCAAAGTGCCGCCTTAAACCCGTTGATCTTCAAATATTCATCCCATATCGCTTGTTTGGTCGAATTTTTGGAAAGAGGGTTCTGTTGGATCAGGTCGTGAATTGAACCAATGAAAAGCCAAGGGAGGATGAACGCTCTGGCATGCCCCCACCAAGCATAGCCAAAAGATGATACTTGCTTCTCGATGTGTGAGCCTTTCGCTAGATCGAATTGCTCGATCAACCAACCCTTGTCATGGAAGTCGGCGAAGCTATCGTAATCGTCTTCAATGAATATGCGAGTCATCGATATGGCAGCTAACGCAAAGTAGATTTCAAAACGCTAACCCCGCAGCCTGATCCTGCCATGTTTGCAGGAGCTCGCGCCTCATCGTTTCACAGCGCGGTGGCGGGGCCATTGAAACACCTCTTTGGCGTCTATTGCCCCGCAACCCCAGCTGCGCTGTCAAATGCTCTTTGCCAGTGTATGGGCCAAGCCGATATAACTTCCCGGCGTCAGATCGAGCAGACGCTGCTTCGCATCCGCCGGCAATTCCAGCCCGCCAATGAACTCACGCATCGAATCCTTCGTAATGCCATGCCCGCGAGTCAGCGCTTTCAGCTGTTCGTACGGTTGCGGCAGGCCATAGCGGCGCATCACGGTCTGCACCGCTTCGGCCAGCACTTCCCAACTGGCGTCGAGGTCGGCGGCGATGCGGTCGGCGTTGACGTTGAGTTTGCCCAGGCCTTTCCTCAACGATTCCAGTGCCACCAGCGTATGGCCGAAGGCGGTGCCCAGTGCGCGCAGCACGGTGGAGTCGGTGAGATCGCGCTGCCAGCGGCTGATCGGCAGCTTCTCCGCGAAATGGCCGAGCAGGGCGTTGGCGAGGCCGAAGTTGCCTTCGGCGTTTTCGAAGTCGATCGGATTGACCTTGTGCGGCATGGTCGACGAGCCGACTTCGCCGGCCTTCAGCGTCTGCTTGAAATAACCCAGCGAGATGTAACCCCAGATGTCGCGGGCCAGGTCGATCAGGATGGTGTTGGCGCGGCGCACGGCATCGCAGTATTCGGCGACGTTGTCGTGTGGCTCGATCTGGGTGGTGTAGGCGTTGTAGTCCAGCTCCAGGCTTTCCACGAAAGTCTGCGAGAAGCACTGCCAATCCAGGTCGGGGTAGGTGATGGCGTGGGCGTTGTAGTTGCCCACGGCGCCGTTGATCTTGCCCGAGACATCCACCGCGGCCAATTGCCGGCGCTGACGTTCGATGCGCGCCACCACGTTGGCGATTTCCTTGCCCAGCGTGCTGGGCGAGGCGGTCTGGCCGTGGGTGCGCGAGAGCAGCGGCAGCGCGGCGTTTGCGTGGGCCAGTTCGCGCAACTGCGCGGTGACGGCGTCCAGTTGCGGCAGCAAGACCTGGGCGCGCGCGTCGCGCAGCATCAGCGCGTAGGAGAGGTTGTTGATGTCTTCGCTGGTGCAGGCGAAGTGCACGAACTCCTTGGCCTGGGCCAGGCTGGCGTCGGCGCCGATCTTTTCCTTGATGAAATACTCGACCGCCTTCACGTCATGGTTCGTGGTGGCTTCGATCGCCTTGATGCGCTCGCCGTCGGCCACGCTGAAATCGTCCGCGATGGCTTTCAGGGTGGCGATCTGGGCAGCATTGAACGGCGGCAGTTCGACGATCTTCGGTTCGGCGGCCAGCGCCAGCAGCCATTCGATCTCCACGTGTACGCGCCGGTGCATCAGGCCGAACTCACTGAAGATCGGGCGCAGTGCTTCGACCTTGCCGGCGTAGCGGCCGTCCAGCGGGGACAGGGCGGTCAGGGTGTGAGTGGACATCGGCGGGTTCCGGCGGGAGGAAAACCGCCATTTTACATTGACGGCGGCTTGGTGTTTGGCGGCCTATAGTGTTTTGTCCCGTTTCCCCCGGGCGCGGCGCTTTCAGCGCCCCGTTCGGCATGAATGGTTGCGACCGAGAAATAAAAGGATCTCCCCAATGAGCAACTTCCGCATCGAGCACGACAGCATGGGCGAACTGCAGGTGCCCGCCGACGCGCTGTACGGCGCGCAGACCCAGCGCGCGATCGACAATTTCCCGATTTCCGGCCTGCATCTGCCCCGCCAGTTCATCCGCGCGCTGGGCCTGATCAAGGCCGCCGCGGCCGACGTGAACCTGTCGCTGGGTCATCTGAAAAAGGGGCAGGCCGCGGCGATCCGCAAGGCGGCGCTGGCGGTGGCGGACGGGCAGTACGACGCACAGTTCCCGATCGACATCTTCCAGACCGGCTCGGGCACCAGCACCAACATGAATGCGAACGAGGTGATCGCGCATCTGGCGGTGGCGGCCGGTGCCAAGGTGCATCCGAACGACCACGTCAATTACGGGCAGAGCTCGAACGACGTGATCCCCACCACGATCCACGTCAGCGCTGCGCTCACCACCAGCGAGCAGTTGCTGCCCGCGCTGAAGCATCTGAAGAAGGTGATCGACAAGCGCGCCCGCGAATTGAAGAACACGCCCAAGACCGGCCGTACCCACCTGATGGACGCGATGCCGATCACCTTCGGCCAGGAGCTGTCGGGCTGGTCGGCGCAGATCGCCAGTGCGATCGAGCGCATCGAGGATGCGTTGAAGCGCATGCGCCGGTTGCCGCAGGGCGGCACGGCGGTGGGCACCGGTATCAATGCCGATCCAAAATTCGGCCCGGCGATCGCGCAGCAGTTGAAGAAGCTGACCGGGGTGAAGTTCGAGTCGGCGGAGAACTATTTCGAGGGCATGGCGGCGCAGGATGCCGCGGTGGAACTGTCCGGCCAGTTGAAGACGCTGGCGGTGGGCTTGATGAAGATCGCCAACGACCTGCGCTGGATGAATTCCGGCCCGCTGGCGGGGCTGGGCGAGATCGAGCTGCCGGCGCTGCAGCCCGGTTCGTCGATCATGCCGGGCAAGGTCAACCCGGTGATTCCCGAGGCGGTGGCGATGGTCGCCGCACAGGTGATCGGCAACGATGCGTCCATCACCATCGCCGGCCAGTCCGGCAACTTCCAGCTCAACGTGATGCTGCCGCTGATCGCGCACAACCTGCTGCAGTCGATCGGCATCCTGGCCAATGTCAGCGTGCTGCTGGCGGACAAATCCATCGCCGGCTTCAAGGTCAACAAGGCGCGGGTGAACCAGGCGCTGGCGATGAACCCGATCCTGGTCACCGCGCTGAATCCGGTGATCGGTTATGAAAAGGGCGCCGCCACCGCCAAGCAGGCGTACAAGCAGCATCGCCCGATCATGGACGTGGCGCTGGAAACCACCGGTTTGTCGAAGGACGAGTTGAAGAAATTGCTCGATCCGATGACGCTGACCCGTGGTGGTATCCACGAGGGATGAGCCATCCAGCGTGTGGCCAAGGCGGGTGCATCAATCCTTGGTGCCGTTGTCGCAGCTCTTCACATCGGAAGTGCTGATGATGGCGGCGTAGGGCTTGAAGGCCGCCATTTGTGCGGCAAGCTGGTCCTGCGCGACCTTGATCGCGACCTCTGCTTTGCAGATGCCCAAGCTCAATGTCTTCAGGTTGCTGGCCTCGGCGGCCTTGTCCGCCAGATCCGGTGTGGCTGAGAGTTTGTTCTCGATTGCCTTGGTCGTCATCTTGAAACCGGTCTTGCCCATGGCAAGGCCGGTTTCGTGCACGTTCCGCACGTTGCGGTTGTAGTTGACCAGCAGGCTGCGTTCGGCAGGCGTGACCGTCACCGTCTTGCCGTCGATCGCGAACGCACCATCGGCACTGATCGTGGCTTTCGGCGTATCGATGACGCGCAGGGTAATCGTGTCCCCGTACAGCAAGATAGCGCCGTTTCCCGTGGCGATGGCGGTCTGGGGCGCGTGGCAGGCAGTGAGTGAGGCCGCCATCGTGGCGGCAAGAAGCAGGTGGATGGTTGTTTTCATGGGTGGCTCCCTGAGCGAATGCTCACGATGACTTGCGCGGTGCCTGGATGCAGATCTGCTGTTTGGGATAATTGAACGTGATTATCCCACCCGCCCACAAAGGGACTCCCAGGGACCCATCCACCTGTTCCAGGTTGAAGGCTTTTACTTGTTCGGTCAGGGCAAATTTGACGTTGTGAAAGTGCTGTGTGCCGACACTCAGCTCTGCGAATTCAGAAACCACACCCATGGCGCGTCCGCCCGTGCCTTCGCCGACCGCTTGCTTGTGGCCATTGGTGTAAAGCGCCTTGCCGGCGTCGGATTGCAGGAAAGCGGTTCCAAGGTAGTTGTGATTCCGGCTTCCCAGATCGATGACGAGATGCACAGTCTCTGGTGCTGACGTCGCCTGGCTCTTGACCGTCGCGGTCACAACAGGGACGTTGTGTATGAGCTCGAAGGAAATCGGGTTGGGGCAGCCCGGGGGATCGTTTTCGGGGTAGATGGATACGGTTGACTCAGCGTAATTCACGCGAACGACGTGATTTTCGAAAAACGGGTATCCCAGAAGGGCGTCGACCTCGAGGCCCGATGAAGACGATATTGAGCCGAGGTCGATGGCGTAGCCCGGTACGTCGTGCAGGGCCAGCGAACCGAATTCGACGCTCTTCAGCTTCACGGGAAAAAGGCTTTGGTTACCTGTGCCCCCACCGGACGCCTGCAGCGGTGAATGCCCCAGTTGCAGCCCGAGCTCGGTGGCGAGCGATTTACTGACGATCATGGCCCCGGAACCGCTGTCCAGGACCGCACTGACAGTCTTCCCGTTGATCGTCGCCTGGACGCTGACCAGGTTGTCGTGAAGGTGGAAGGGAAGTGTCTGCTGGGCCATGGCAAGGCCCGGTACGGCAAGAATCGATAGAAACAATCCACGACGCGACATTGACGTTACCTCCGGTTGCCACCTCCAGCACATGGGGTGACCGGCGGAGCAGCCATCCGCCTTTGAATGAATTGTCGGGCCAGCCGCGCCACCAAGTTGGCTACGTCGTAGTGTGCTTGCGCAGGCTGGATCACCTTGTTCCGAAATCATGGATTCCGATGAGGGTGTCGTGTTGCTCGTCAGTCGGAGAACACGGCAAAGCCGTGCTTGCCATCCTCGTCGGTCATGTCCTTGGCGCAGTCGTCGATGTCCTTCTGTTCCATCGTGGCGTAAGGCTGGAACTGCGGCATGGCGGCGGCCAGTTTCTGCTGGCTGGCCAGCAGGGCCGGCATGCGCTGCTGGCAAAGCTGGCGGGCGGCGGCCTCGATCTTGTCGGTCTGCGGCTTGATGGCGGCCTCGATCTGCTTGTCGCTCTTGCCGCTGAAGGCGCCCATCATCGCGGTCTTGGCGGCCTGCATGCCCAGGTCCGCGCCCTGCGTACCGATGTCCATGCCGGCGGAGGCGATGCCCACGATCTGCTGGCGGTAGTCCAGCAGCAAGGCGCGCTGTGCCGGTGTGGCGTCGACCTTCTTGCCGGCGATCAGCAGATCGCCCTGCGGGGTGATCTCGGCTTTTGGTCGCTTGTCGTTGTCGTCGTTGCTGTTGTCGTTGCCGAAGTGGACATGGTCCAGTTCGATGTTCTTGGTGACCAGATCCTTCTTGGCTTCCTGCATGGCCTTGTCGATCCCTCTGGCGAGCAACGAGCGCGGCGCAGTTTCACCGTTCTTGCTCGCTGGTGTTGTTTGCCCGGTCGACGCGGGCTGGGAATCAGGGGCCTGACTGCATGCGGCCAGCGGCAGCAGCAGAACCAGTGCGAGGGCGCGGTAAGAGAACGGTTTCATGGATGTGCTCCTTGGTCGAAGTCGATCACGGGATCAGTTGAGCAGCAACGGGCGCAGCGTGGCCCATGTGTTGTCGAGCAGCAGTTTCTGCGCGTCGACGCCGGGATGCACGCCGTCGTCCAGCAGCAGGGCGGGCTGGTCGGAAATGCCGGCCATCAACGAGGGCAGCAGCACGATCTGCTTGTCGTGCTGTATCCGCTGATAGACGCCGGCCAGCATGTCCGCGCAATGGTCCTTGTCCAGCTTGGGCGGAATCCGGAAGCCCAGCACGGCAACCTTTGCCCCCGACGCCTGCGCCATGTCGATCAGGCGTGTCATGTCGGTTTCCAGTTGCTGCCGGCTTGCACCGAGGATGGCGTCGTTGGCACCAAGCTCCAGGATGACCAGCCGCGGGTGGTGGGCGGCGATCAACCCGGGGAGTTCCTTCAGGGCATCGGTCAGTGTCTTGCCGCCGCGGCTGGCGTTGATGATCTTCGGCGCCGTGGTGCTGGCGGCGCTGACGCGTTGCTGCAGCAGATTGACCCAGCCCGCCTCGGCGGGGATGCGATGCGCGGAACTCAGGCTGTCGCCAACCAGCAATACGGTGCGTGTCGGCGGCGTGGCTGCGGCGACACTATTCGCAGCCGACGCAAGCGGGATGGCGACGAGTGTGAAGAGCGCGAACAGGGTGGCATGGAGCGATTTCATGGTGATCCTTGGGGCGCAGTGGGCCGGCGAAATCGCAAAGCGAATTCGGGCAGGGCAAGTCGTGGTGTTGGCCAATGTCCGAGAATGGACCGGGCGAATGTTTGTGTGACGGACGGGCCGGGCGACCCGTCCGTCACCGAGCTCAGGCGTCGTCGCGCCAGCGGCGGAACCAGATGGCGCCGGCCAGCAGGGCCACGCCGGCAACCACGCCGATCCACAGGCTGGGTGAGGCGGCCAGGTGCCAGGTCTGCGCCAAGTCCAGGACGTCCGTTCCCGTGTTGCCCGAGATATGGATCATGCTGTCGCCGAACATGCTGCCGGTGCCGGGGAACACGCTCAGCAGGGCGCGCTGCACGATGTTTTTCCAGAACCAGGCGGTGGGCAGGTTGAAAAGCCCCATGATGCCGAACCAGGTCACCAGCAGACCCACGCCCACCGGCAGTGCCACCGCCCACAGGAAGGGCTTGCTGCGCGACCAGGCGGAGCAGATCAGCAGCCAGCCGACGGCCGGTGCCGCCCACAGCGCATACAGCGGGATGTAGCCGATCAGGTTGAACATCACCCGGAATGGATGGGCCAGCAGCAGCAACTGCCACACGTTGACGCCGTGGAAGGACAGGGTGACGGCAAGTATCAGCAGCTGCAGCATGCCCACGATGATGCCCACGACCACGGCGATGACCGGTGCCAGCACGGTGGCGCTGATGACCTTGGATAGCACGGTGCTGGTGTCCGACACCGGCAGTGATTTCCAGAACAGGATGCTGCGGTCACGGCGGTCGTCGTACAGCGCGCCGAGGCAGTAGAAAAACACCACGAAACCCAGCACCACCACCAGCAGGCCCATGGCCGAATACATCGCGATGTCCAGTGCGAAGCCGACCTGGCTCAGGTCGCCGGCATCCATGTCGGCGATGACGTGTTGCAGGCCGCCGCTGGCGCCGAAGTTGATGCCGTTGCGGGCGCCCAGGACTTCGGCGGTGATGATGCCCATGATGTTGAGCAGCAGAAAGATGCCGCCGGTGATGACCGGTGCCCAGAAGAACCCGCCACGGTGCTCCCAGAATTCGCGTTTCACCAGCCAGTACAGGTCTTTCAACGTCTGGTTGTTCATGCGTAGGTTCCCTTCATGGTGGCCACGAACAAGTCGCTGACGGAGGGGCGGCGGGTTTCGCCCAGCGGCTCCAGCGTCGCGCGGCTCGCGCCGTCGAACAGAAAAATGCTCTTGCCGAAAACCTGGCGCTCGTCGATGGGTTTCAGGGCCCGGGCGGCGTCGGCCTGGTCGGCGTTGACCATCACCTCGATGAAGCGTTCGCCGACCGCATCCATGTCGGCGTCCAGCACGATCCTGCCGTCGCGGATGAACATCAGGTCGGTGAGGATGTGCTCGACTTCCTCCACCTGATGGGTCGTCACGATGATCGTCTTGTTCTCGTCGAAATAGTCCTCCAGCAGGTTCTGGTAGAACTGCTTGCGATAGAGGATGTCCAGGCCGAGGGTGGGTTCGTCCAGGATCAGCAGGCGTGCGTCGATCGCCATCACCAGCGCCAGGTGCAACTGCACGATCATGCCCTTGGACATCTGCCGCACGCGCTGATTCGGTTGCAGCTTGGTGCGCGCCAGGAAGGCCTCGCACTTCTTGCGGTTGAAACGCGGGTGCACGTTGGCGACGAAATCCACCGCCTGGCTGACCTTGATCCAGCGTGGCAACACGGCCACGTCGGCGATGAAGCACACGTCACCCATCAACTTGTCGCGCTGCTTGCGCGGGTCGTAGCCCAGCACGTTCAACTCGCCGGTGAAATCGGTGAGGCCGAGGATGGCCTTCAACGCCGTGGTCTTGCCGGCACCGTTGGGGCCGATCAGGCCGACGATACGGCCGGGCTCGATCTGGAAGCTGACGTCATCCAGCGCCACCGAGGATTTGTACCGCTTGCCCAGCCTGCTGGCCGTGATGACCGCACTCATGATTGTTGCTCCGTGTGGGTGCTCGCTTCGCGCAGCAAAGTCTTCAGATCCAGCCCCAGCCGCTGCAGCCGGGCGAACAGTACGGGCCACTCCTCGCGAAGAAACCGCTCGCGCTCGGATTTCAGCAGCGCCTCGCGAGCGCCTTCGATGACGAACATGCCCAAGCCCCTCCGTTTTTCCACCAATTGTTGATCGACCAGTTCCTGATAGGCCTTGGAGACGGTCAGCGGGTTGATCTGGTAATCCGCTGCCACCTGGCGTACCGACGGCAACGGGTCGCCCTCGTTCAAGGCGCCGTCCAGGATCATCGCCACCACGCGTTGCTGCAGCTGGCGGTAGATCGGCGCGTTGTCGTTCCAGGTGATGGTCATGCTTATTCCTTGCTGATGCCGCCGAATTGATTGGCGAACGAATAGTAGGGCATGGCCAATTGCGAGCTGACCAGGCTCAGGTGCGGCCCGCCGCCATGGCCGGCGGCGGCGCCGATGAAGTCGCCGCTGTTGATCAGCGCGGCCTCGCGCCGCTCGGCGGCGGTGGGGTGGACCACGATCATGGGCAGGTCGGTGACGGTCCGATGGGTCGCAGCGGCAGGTGCCGGCGGGACATCGACGTTGTAGGTGACCGCGCCCAGCGTGGCGAAGGTGAACAGGGCGGCGGCGATGCTGGCGATGAGGTTTTGCGATTTCATGGCGTGCTCCTCAGTGAACTCGTTGACCGGTGTTGTAGTGAACTATAACACCATGTTTTGAGCCGTCAATGGGCGGAGCCTGAAATCGGGATATGACTGATGGCAGGGGTGGCCGGAGCGCTGGGGATGGCCTTTCAGCCACGCAAAAGGCCAGCTTGTGAGGCTGGCCTTTGCTTGGCGGTTCCGGTATGCGGCCGCCGTGGGGAGCGACGTGACGCTACCGGTGGTTGTTATCGACGCACGGACCGCTGCCGCTGGCGTCTTGTGGCGCGTCAGGCGGCTTCGGCCACCAGCATGTGGATCGCGTCCTGCGCCGATTTCAACGCTGCCGATTTCTGTTCGTCGCCCACCGCCACGCCTTCGGCCCGCACGATTTCGATCTCGCCGATGCCGATGAAGCCGAATACCGCCCGCAGGTAGGGTTCCTGGAAATCCACGGCGGTGCGTCCGGTCCCCTCGCCGTAGAAGCCGCCGCGGCTGGAGGCGACGATCACCCGCTTGCCACCGGCCAGGCCCTCGGGGCCGTTCGCGGTGTAGCGGAAGGTCTTGCCGGCGACCAGCACGCGGTCGAGCCATGCCTTGAGCTGGCTGGGGATGCCGAAGTTGTACATCGGCGCACCAATCACCACCACGTCGGCGGCGAGAAACTCTTCCAGCATCGCGTTCCCCGCCACGGCAGCGGGGTCATTGGCGTCGGCGACCGGCGACCAGTGCGTCAGCGGTTGCGCCGCGAGGTCGCGATAGTTGACGGTGGCGTCGGGCGTGCCCTGCTTCAGCTCCGCTACGATGTCGGCGGTGAGCTGGCGCGACACCGAGTAGCTGCCGAGGGCGCTGGAATCGATATGGACGATTTTCATGGCTGGTTTCCTGTTTGGGCCGGAAGACCGGCGACGAAATCAGGATATATTCGAAACAATGTGGCGATAAGTCCGCAGTTATCGGACTTATCGTTCTGAAAAGGAAACAGTCATGACAGTATTGACGGGTGCGCTGCAGGATCTCAACGACCTGTACTTCTTTGCGGCCGTGGTCGAACACGGCGGCTTTTCCGCTGCCGGGCGGGCGCTGGGCGTGCCGAAATCCCGCCTCAGCAAGCGCGTGGCCCAGCTCGAGGAGCGGCTGGGCGTGCGCCTGCTGCAGCGAACCACGCGACGCTTCATGGTCACCGAGGTGGGCGAGCGCTTCTACGCGCATTGCCGCGCCGTGCTGGAAGAAGCGCAGGCCGCGCAGGATGCCGTGGACGAGTTGCGCGCGGAGCCGCGCGGCGTGGTGCGGCTGAGCTGTCCGATATCGCTGACGCAGACGGTGCTGGCGTATCTGCTGCCGGATTTCCTGGCGCTGTATCCGAAAATGCAGGTACGGCTGTTGTCCAGCGATCGCCGCGTCGATGTGATCGGCGAGGGCTACGACCTGGCCATCCGTGTACGCACCAAGCTGGATACCGACGCCAACCTGGTCATGCGCAGTTTCGGCCAGGCGCAGACCAAACTGGTGGCCAGCCCCACGCTGCTCGACGCGCAGGGGCGCCCATCGCAACCCGATGAGCTGGCCCGCTTGCCGGCGCTGTCGATGCGCGAGCACGAGGGCGCGCAGGTGTGGGAGCTGATCGATGCCGACGGCAAGCAGTCTGTCGTTGAAGTGCAGGCGCGGCTGATCACCGGCGATTTCGCCGTGCTGCTGGAAGCCGCCCGCCGCGGCATGGGGGTTGCGCTGTTGCCGGAGTCCGTCTGCGCGCCGGCCATCGCCAGCGGCGAGCTGGAAGTGGTGCTGCCGGACTGGAGCGTTCCCGGCGGCACCATGCACTTTGTCTATCCCAGCCGGCGCGGCATGCTGCCCGGCGTGCGCGCACTGGTGGATTTCCTGGCCGAGCGACTGCCGGCCACCACCTCGCTGAGGCACGAGCAATGCAAGAAGCGTCCGCTGGATGATCTGCCTGCCTGCCGCTGATCACGCCAATGCGCAGGGCAGCGTCGATATAATGTCCCATTCCCGATTCAGGCATCCAGACGGCCAAATCATCATGATCGAAACCAAGCTTCCGAAAGTCGGCACCACCATCTTTACCGTGATGAGCCAGCTGGCGCTGGAACACAAGGCGGTGAACCTGGGGCAGGGCTTTCCGGATTTCGAACCACCGCAGCCGCTGCGCGATGCGCTTGCGCGCGCCATGGATGAAGGCCGCAACCAGTACGCGCCGATGCACGGCACCGCCGGCCTGCGCGAGCAGATCGCGCTGAAGACCGAGCGGTTGTATGGCCGCAAGGTCGACGTCGACCGCGAGATCACGGTGACCTCCGGCGCCACCGAAGCCCTGTTCGCGGCGATGGCGGCGGTGGTTCGCGCGGGCGACGAGGTGATCGTGTTTGACCCGGCCTACGACAGCTACGAGCCGGCGATCGACTTGCAGGGCGCCCGCGCGGTGCACATCCCGCTGACTGTACCGGCGTTCTCGATCGACTGGCAGCGCGTGCGCGACGCGATTACGCCGAAAACCCGCATGATCCTGGTCAACAGCCCGCACAACCCATCGGGCGCCGTGCTGTCGGCGGGCGACCTGGACGAGCTGGCGGCGATCGTGCGCGACACGTCCATCGTGGTGTTGTCCGACGAGGTCTACGAGCACATCGTGTACGACGGCGCGCAGCACCAAAGCGTGCTGCGCCATCCGGAGCTGGCCGAGCGCAGCTTTGTGATCTCCTCGTTCGGCAAGACCTACCACTGCACGGGCTGGAAGGTCGGTTACGCGATCGCGCCGCCGGCGTTGTCGGCCGAGTTCCGCAAGGTGCATCAGTACCTCACGTTCTGCACGTTCCATCCGGCGCAGGTGGCATTTGCCGAGTTCATGGCCAGCAGCCCCGAGCATTACCTGGAGTTGCCGGCGTTCTATCAGGCCAAGCGCGATCGGTTCCGCGCCTTGCTGGCACCGTCGCGCTTCAAGCTGCTGGATGTGCCGGGCGGTTATTTCCAGCTGGTCGACTATTCGGCGATCCGCGATGAAGACGATGTGGCCTTCAGCCGCTGGCTGGTGGAGCAGGGCGGCGTGGCAGGGATTCCGTTGACGCCGTTTTACGAGACCGCGCCCGGCACGCGATTGTTGCGGCTGTGTTTCGCCAAGAGCGACGCCACCATGGAGGCGGGCGCCGAACGCCTGTGCCGGCTGTGAGCATGCAGCCGTTGAAGGTCTCGCTGGTGCAGGGCGCCACCCGCTGGCACGACGCACCGGCCAATCGCGACTACTACGGCGCGCTGGTGCGCCAGGCCAAAGGCAGCGACCTCATCGTGCTGCCGGAAACCTTCCTGTCCGGCTTCAGCAACGACACCCGCGCCAGCGCGGAAACCATGCAGGGCGAAGGCCTGGCCTGGCTGCGTGCGCTGGCGGCCGAGGTAGGCGCGGTGATCTGCGGCAGCCTGGCGATCCTGGAAGATGGCGTGGTTTACAACCGTTTGCTGTGGATGCAGCCCGACGGCAGTTTCCAGCAATACGACAAACGCCACCTGTTCCGCATGGCTGGCGAACACACCCGCTACGGCGGCGGCAATGCGCGTCTGATCGTGACGCTGAAAGGCTGGCGCATCCTGCCGCAGGTTTGCTACGACCTGCGTTTTCCGGTGTGGCTGCGCAATCGCCGGCTGGCCGTTGCGGAGGGCGGCATGGATTACGACCTGGCGCTGTTCGTCGCGAACTGGCCCGCACCGCGACGCCATCCGTGGCGCACGCTGCTGCGCGCCAGGGCGATCGAAAACCTCAGCTACGTGATCGGCGTGAACCGCGTCGGCGTGGACGGCAACGAGTTGCCGTATGCCGGCGACAGCGTGGCGGTTGATCCGGTAGGTGAGGCGTTGATCGAGCTCGGTGCGCAGGAACAGGTGGCCACCGTGACGCTGGACCCGGCGGTGCTGCTGGCGCATCGCGAGCGCTTTCCCGCATGGATGGATGCGGATGCGTTTTCGCTGGACCTCGACTGATACCGGGTTCCCCGCACGGGGATAACCCCCTGTAGGAGCGGCTTCAGCCGCGACCTGGCCTTGCCGTTACCCCGGGTCGCGACTGAAGTCGCTCCTACAGGAGCGCGCTCAGAGTATCGCGAGCACCGTCTCCGGCGGGCGGCCGATGGCGGCCTTGCCGTTGGCGACGACGATCGGGCGCTCGATCAGTTTCGGGTGCGCCACCATCGCCGCGATCAGGGCAGGTTCGTCGAGTGATTCGTCCGCCAGCCCCAGCGTCTGGTATTCCGCTTCACCCGTGCGCAACAGCGCACGGGCGGTCATCCCCAACTGCTTCAGCAACACGGCCAGCTCGGCCGCGGTGGGCGGGTTGTCGAGGTAGTTGATGACCTCGATGTCGTCGCCACGCGCTTCCAGCAAGGCCAGTGTGGCGCGGGATTTGGTGCAGCGGTTGTTGTGGTAGATACGCACCATCGTTAGTGGCTCCGATCAGTTTGCGACCGGCTCAGCGGTTGCCCGAGCGATTGCCGCCACGGCCACCCGGCGGGCGTCCACCGGCGGCGCCGCCGTGTCCATGCGGACGACCGGCTCCCTGCGAACGGTTGCCACCCTGACCCTGCGGTCGGCCGGCGCCTTGGGGACGGTTGCCACCCTGGCCTTGCGGACGACCGCCGCCAGCCTGATTGCCGTGCGCGCGATTGCCCTGACCCTGCGGCCGTGCGCCCGGGGCGCGATTGCCGTTGCCACCGCCGGTGCCGCGCGATTCGCCGCCGAAGCCGCTATACGGGTTGCCGCCGCTGCGGTTCTCGCCACCGGCGCGTGCGCCGAACGGCTTGCCGCCCGCGGGGCGACGATTGCCAGCACCACCGGCGGTGTTGCCGCGCGGTGCGCCGCCAGCGCGGTTCGCGCCGTCGCGGCTTTCACCGGCGAACCAGGTGCGTACCGAGGGCAGTTCCTGGCCCGGCGCCACGCGCCGGCCGCGGCCGGCGCCACCGCTGCGTGCGCCGCCGGCACGCTCGGGGCGGGCCACGTTACCGTTGACTTCCTTGCCGTCGCGCCGCGGCGGCTTGCGGCCACGGGTGGGCTCTTCGCGGATGCGGTCAAACGCGCGTATCTCGCGGGCTTCGTCCTGGCCGCCGGTCCAGGCGGTGCCGGCGCCGCGCTCGGGGCGGTATTCGGTGACGCTGCGGTTGGCGCGGCGCTGGTGCAGCACCGGGCTCAGGGTCAGCACCGGTTGCGGCGCGCCCAGGCCAGTGGTCTGGCGCAATTTTTTTACCGCTTCGGCATCGAGTGGCTCGCAGTCGCCGCGGCGCAGGTTGCGCGGCAGTTCGATCTGGCCGTAGCGGATGCGCTTGAGGCGGCTGACCAGGAAGCCCTGCGAATCCCACAGGCGGCGCACTTCGCGGTTGCGACCCTCGCGGATCACCACGCGGAACCAGCTGTGGCTGCCGCCACGGCTGATCACGGCGATTTCGTCGAAACGGGCGGGGCCATCGTCCAGCTCCACGCCGGCCTTCAACCGCTCGATGATCTCGTCGGGCACTTCGCCATGCACGCGGCACAGGTATTCGCGCTCGAGGCCGCTCTTGGGGTGCATCAGGGCGTTGGCCAGTTCGCCATCGGTGGTCAGCAGCAGCAGGCCGGTGGTGTTGATGTCCAGGCGGCCCACGGCGACCCAGCGCGCACCCTTCAGGCGCGGCAGCTGTTCGAACACGGTGGGGCGGCCTTCGGGGTCGTCGCGCGTGGTCAGCACGCCTTCGGGCTTGTGGTAGATCAGCACTTCGGTGTCGTCGCGGCTGTCGGTAGCCACCACGAACTGCTTGCCGTCGAGCGTGACGCGATCGCCGGCATGCACGCTGGTGCCGATTTCGGCACGCGTGCCGTTGAGCTCGACTTCGCCGGACTGGATGCGCACTTCGAGCGTGCGGCGCGAGCCCAGGCCCGCGTTGGCCAGCACCTTGTGCAGGCGCTCTTCCAGTTGGGCGGCGGCTTCGTCGCGCGGTTCGCGCTTCAGGGACAGGACGGATTTTTGCGGCGCAGTCATGCGCGGTACTCCTCGGAATCTTGGCTTGCGGCGTCGGGTTCGACGTCCGCGGCGGGGTTCGCTGCCTCATCGGCAGTGGCAATCGGGTTGGCGACGGCGGGGCTCGTGTCGGAGCCGGTCTCGTCGGACTCGGGTGAAGCGGCCGGCATGTCAGCACTGGTCGCGTTGTCGGTTTCGTGGTGATCGGCATCCGCGTCGTCGGCGGCTGCCTGGATGTCGGTGGTGCTTGCGTCGTCTTCCGCTTCCGCTTCGTCCGGCACGGCGTCGTCCGGATCGATGGGCAGGTCGCGTTCGACGCGGGCGGGCAGGGGTTCGGGTTCGAAGCGCAGCTGCGGGTCTTCCATGTCGCGGATTTCCGACAGCGGCGGCAACTGGTCCAGCGATTTCAGGTTGAAGTAGTCCAGGAACGCGCGGGTGGTGCCGAACAGCGCCGGCTTGCCAGGCACGTCGCGGTAACCGACCACGCGGATCCACTCGCGCTCCTCCATCGTCTTGATGATGTTGGAGGAAACCACCACGCCACGGATCTGCTCGATCTCGGGGCGGGTGATCGGCTGGCGGTAAGCGATCAGGGCCAGTGTCTCCAGCATCGCGCGGGAGTAGCGGCTGGGCCGCTCGGTCCACATCCGCGAGATCCATGGATGCACGTCCTGGCGCACCTGGTAGCGGAAGCCGGAGGCGACCTCCTTCAACTCGACGCCACGGCCTTCGCAATCGCCGGCCAGTGCTTCCAGCGCGCGGGCGATCTGTTCGTGACCGACTTCATCGGTTTCATTGAACAGGTCGCCGAGCTGATGGGTGGTCATCGGCTGGCTGGAGGCCAGCAGCGCGGCCTCGATGATGGGTTTGATTTGCTCGATCTGCATAACCTTGGGTCGGATGCCGATTCAATAAATGTCGTTCATTCGCCGAACGCGTCGTTGCGTGCCGGTGTATCCGCCTGGCCGGAATCGTCCGCCAGGTCGGCGAGGTCTTCGCCGTGGCTGATCTTTGCCTTGACGTAGATCGGTGCCAGCGGCGCCTCCTGCACGATTTCCACCAGCATTTCCTTGGCCAGCTCCAGCATCGACAGGAAGGTCACCACGATGCCCAGACGCCCCTCGGCGGGGTCGAACAGGCTTTCGAAGCGATGAAAGCTGTTGTCGTCCAGCCGGCTCAGCAACTCGCCCATGCGCTGCCTTACGCTGAGCGCCTCGCGCTTGATCGCGTGGTGCCCGAACAGTTCGGCCCGGTGCATCACGTCTTTCAGGGCCAGCAGCAGTTCGGTCAGCTCCAGCGGCGGCGGCAACCTGATCACGTTGCGCTCGCCCGTTTCGGCATGTACCACCACGGTGTCGCGCTCGACCCGCGGCAACGCCTCGATGTCTTCCGCGGCCCGCTTGAACCGTTCGTACTCCTGCAGGCGCCGCACCAGTTCGGCGCGCGGATCCTCTTCCAGCCCTTCTTCCAGCGGCGGTCGCGGCAGCAGCAGCCGCGACTTGATCTCGGCCAGGATCGCGGCCATCAGCAGGTATTCCGCCGCCAGTTCCAGTCGCATCACATCGCGCATCAGCTCGATGTAGCTCATGTACTGCCGGGTGATCTCGGCCACCGGGATGTCCAGGATGTCCAGGTTCTGCCGGCGGATCAGGTACAGCAGCAGGTCCAGCGGCCCCTCGAACGACTCCAGGATCACCTCGAGCGCGTCCGGCGGGATGTACAGATCCTGCGGCATCTGCAGCATCGGTTCGCCGCGCACGATCGCCAGCGGCATTTCCTGCTGCTGCGGCACCGACGCGAACGCATCCTGCGGTGCGGTTACCAGGCTCTGGGGCTCGACCGGCTCAGTGCTCATCAATGCATGTCGTAAAGGCCGCCTTCAGCGGCTGGCAGTGCGTTCAACGTGATTGGAACCCGTCCATTTACCGGGATGCCCCGCGGCAATGTCCGTACTTGGAGCGCGCCTCAATGCGTCATTCCCGGCTACATCTGGTTCAGCTGTCAATGGCGAACGGCAAGATTGCCTGGCGCCGTTGCCGACATGACGAAGCCACTCGATGGCGGTTCGGTCATGTGGGTTGACCGTCTCCGCGGTGCGTCGCAATCCGCCGTCACAGCGGCAATGACGTCAGCCAGAGATGGTGGAGCCCCGGTTTCGCTGGTTGCTTGTCGGTGGTCGTTATCGGTCTGCCCGAGCACCGGTTGACTGTCCCGCCAGCGCAATGCGCTGCAAGCCTGTTGCCGGGGAACCACGCGTGGTCGAAGCGTAACGGCTGCCACAGGACAAGTCCAGCCTTATATCGGATACACGTGCGGGGTTTCGTTCATGCCGGCGCGTTCCGGCGGCAGGGCGATCCGCCCAGGACCGGATGTCGGCAGCCGGGCGTGATGTGACCCAATTGGTCGCTGTGACGCTCCGGGTAACCCCGCATCCATCGACGGGACAGGGCGCATCACGGTCGGGAATGGGTGCACACTTGCCGACAGGACGGGTACGCCAGCGGGAATGGATCATCAGGCGATCCGTCCGTTGCAACCGCTACCACTGGCGCAGTGGCTTCGTGGCGTGGCATGTTGATTGCTTGACCACGCATGAGCCCCACTGCAAACGGTTGTCTGCTGCCGTTGCGGGGTGCATATCGGCAGCCCCGGATGTCATTGGCGCTGCCTGGTCAAGGATGCGGGGTGGCAACGAATGAACATGCTTTGTGGTGCCAGACGCCATCGTGGGTGGAAGGAATCTTTGATGATCGACGAAAACGAACGAGACGACGCCGGCGCGCCATACGAACAATTGCGACCGGCTCGAATGCAGATCGAGACCACCGTGTTGATGTGTCGCGGCGACAAATCCCACCCCACCGAACTGGTTGATATCTCCGCGACGGGGGCGTTGTTGCGCCGACCGCTGGGCTGGGTCGGCGAACCGGGGCAGAGTTGGGTGCTCGACATGATTTTCGGGCACAACCTGCACATCCATCTGCAGGCGGAGGTGGCGCGTATATCCGAGCACCACATCGGTTTTTCCTATACCCACATTCCCGAAGACAAGCAGGTACCGCTATGGAATCTGCTGGGCGGCTATGCCGACATCCTGGAGAACTGGAAGTAGGTCCGCTCGACCCACGAGGTCGCGCCTGCGTGTCCGCAGGCGCTGAACCCGATCAGCTGGCGCTTGCCGGCGTTGGCTTGTGCTCGTCGCGCAGCTCGCGGCGAAGGATCTTGCCCACATTGCTCTTGGGCAACGCATCGCGGAATTCGATCAGCTTGGGCCGCTTGTAGCCGGTGAGGTTTTCGCGGCAGAAGGCCTTCAGTGCCTCGATGGTCAGGTTCGGGTCCTTGCGCACCACGAACAGTTTCACCACCTCGCCGGAATGCTCGTCGGGCAGGCCAACAGCCGCCACCTCGGCCACGCCGGGATGCTGCATCACGGCGTCCTCGACCTCGTTCGGATACACGTTGAAGCCGGACACCAGGATCATGTCCTTCTTGCGGTCGACGATATAGACGTAGCCGCTCTCGTCCATCCGTGCGATGTCGCCGGTGTGCAACCAGCCTTCGGCATCCAGCACATTGGCGGTTTCGTTGGGGCGGTTCCAGTAACCCTTCATCACCTGCGGGCCACGCACCATCAATTCGCCGATCTCGCCGATGGGCAGGGGCTGGCCGTCTTCCGACCATATCGCCACGTCGGTGGAGGGGATCGGCAGGCCGATCGAGCCGTTGTAGGCGGCCAGGTCCAGCGGGTTGATGCACACCGCCGGCGAGGTCTCCGTGAGGCCGTAGGCTTCGGCCAGGGTGCAGCCGGTGGTTTTTTTCCAGCGCTCCGCCACCGACCGCTGCACCGCCATGCCGCCGCCGAGCGTCAGGTGCAGGCGCGAGAAATCCAGTTCGGCAAAACCGGGCGTGTTGAGCAGGCCGTTGAACAGCGTGTTGACGCCGGTGATCGCAGTGGGCCGGGATTTTTTCAGCTCCTTGACGAAGCCGGGCATGTCGCGCGGGTTGGTGATCAGCCAGTTCAACCCGCCCAGGCTCATGAACACCAGTCCGTTCGCCGTCAGCGAAAAGATGTGGTACAGCGGCAGCGCGGTGATGATGACTTCCTCACCCGGCGTGACCAGCTCGGTGCCGATCCACGCGCTGGCCTGCAACATGTTCGCCACCATGTTGCCGTGGGTCAGCATGGCACCCTTGGCCACGCCAGTGGTGCCTCCGGTGTATTGCAGGAAGGCCAGGTCGTCCCGCGTGAGTGTCACCGCGGGCAACGGATGGGTGGCGCCACGTGCCAGTGCATCGCGGAACCGCACCGCCTGCGGCAACCGGAACGACGGCACCATCTTCTTGACGTGCTTGAGCACGAAATTGATCAGCGCACCCTTGGGGAAACCGAGCATGTCGCCGATGCCGGTGGTCACAATGTGCTCGATCTGCGTGCCGGCCAGCGACTGCTGCAGCGTGGCCGCAAAGTTGTCCAGCACCACGATGGCCTTGGCGCCGGAGTCTTCCAACTGGTGTTTCAGTTCTCGCGCGGTGTACATCGGGTTGGTATTGACCACCACCAACCCCGCACGCAGCGCACCGAACAGCACGATTGGATACTGCAGCACGTTGGGCATCATGATCGCGACGCGATCACCCTTGGCGAGCTTCAGGACGCCGGTGAGGTAGCCGGCGAACTGGCGGCTCAACTCATCGACCTGGCCGTAGCTGAGCTGCTTGCCGAAACTGGAGAACGCCGGCCGCTGACGGAACTGCGCGAACGCTTCCTCCACCACGGCCACCACCGATGCGTAGCGGCCCGTATCGATCTGCGCGGGGACGCCCGCCGGATAATTCGCCAGCCACGGACGCTCATTGCTCATGCTCGGGTTCCCTGTTTGTCGATGACCATGGACCGCATGGATTCACAACGGTGGCACTATCCGTCATCAACCACGCATTCCAATTCATTGGAACATGCGCCCGCGTATAGCGGCAAGCCGCACCGCAACGAGTCCCGCCATGATCCGACCGAAGAAAACGATCCTCATCGCAGGTGCGCTTGTCCTGCTTGCGCTGGTGCTGCCGGGCTGTCGCCGCACGCCGGATGAAACGCGGGTACGCGAGGCGATCGTCGCCATGGCGCAGGCAGCCGAGGCCGGTTCGGCCGGGGATCTGGCCGAGCCGCTCAGCGAGGATTTCGACGGCAACGCAGGCAGGCTGGACCGGCGCAAGTTGACCGGCATGGTTCGTTTGCTGGCGCTGCGCGGCGACCATGTCGGCGTCACGATGGGGCCGGTGTCGATCGAGCACCGCGGTGAGCGGATGGTGGCCACGTTCACGGTCACATTGACCAGCGGTGGCAAGCTGCTGCCTGACCAGATGGGCGTGTATCAAGTCGAATCGGCGTGGCGCAACGAGGATGGCGATTGGCGTTGCTACACCGCGACGTGGAAACGCGTGATGTAGGGCCGTTCGCGGGATTCGCCAGGCATGGCCAGGTTCAAAAAAAGCGCCCCTTTCGGGGCGCTCCTTTTTTTCCAGGTGGCACTGAAACTCAGGCGGCTTTCTTGCCTGCCAGCTGGCGCAGCACGTATTGCAGGATGCCGCCGTGACGGAAGAAGTCGCGCTCCTTCGGGGTCAACAGCATCACGTGCACGGTGAACTGCCTGGTGCTGCCATCCGGTGCGGTGGCGGTGACGGTGGCTTCCTTCGAACGGCCGTCATCCAGACCGCTGATGTCGAACGTTTCGTTGCCGGTCAGGCCCAGCGTCTTGGCGTTCTCGCCGTCCTTGAACTGCAGCGGCAGCACGCCCATGCCGACCAGGTTCGAGCGATGGATGCGCTCGAAGCTCTCGGTGATCACGGCCTTCACGCCCAGCAGCAATGTGCCCTTGGCCGCCCAGTCGCGCGAGGAGCCGGTGCCGTATTCCTTGCCCGCAATGACCACCAGCGGCGTGCCCGATGCCTTGTACTTCATCGCGGCGTCATAGATTGCCATTTGCTCGCCGCTGGGGATGTGGCGGGTGAAGCCGCCTTCGACGCCGTCCAGCATCTGGTTCTTGATGCGGATGTTGGCGAAGGTGCCGCGCACCATCACGTCGTCGTTGCCGCGGCGCGAGCCGTAGGAGTTGAAGTCGATCGGCTGCACGCCACGCTCGATCAGGAAGCGACCGGCGGGTGAATCCTTCTTGATCGAACCGGCCGGCGAGATGTGGTCGGTGGTGATCGAGTCGCCGAACAGGCCCAGGCAACGTGCGCCGTGGATGTCCTCGACCTTGTTCAGTTCCATCGTCATGCCGTCGAAGTACGGCGGGTTCTTGATGTAGGTGGACGCTTCGTCCCACGCGTACAGCGCGCCGTCCGGCGAGGCGATGGCGTTCCAGCGCTCGTCGCCCTTGAACACGTCGGCATAGTTCTTCTTGAACATGTCCGAGGTGACCGCGCTGGCCAGCAGGTCGCTGATTTCCTGGTTGCTCGGCCACACGTCCTTGAGGAACACGTCCTTGCCATCGGAACCCTGGCCCAGCGGTTCGGTGGTGAGGTTGATGTCAAGCGAGCCGGCCAGCGCGTAGGCGACCACCAGCGGCGGCGAGGCCAGGTAGTTCATCTTCACTTCGGCGTGCACGCGGCCTTCGAAGTTGCGGTTGCCGGAAATCACGGCGCCCACGGTGAGGTCACCGGTGCTGATCGCCTGGCTGATTTCCTGCGGCAGCGGGCCGGAGTTGCCAATGCAGGTGGTGCAGCCGTAGCCGACCAGGTAGAAGCCGGTTTTTTCCAGCTCGGTCAGCAGGCCGGTCTTTTCCAGATAATCGGTGACGACCTTGGAGCCCGGTGCCAGCGACGTCTTCACCCACGGCTTGGCCTTCAGGCCACGCGCGGCGGCTTTTTTGGCGACCAGGCCGGCGGCCAGCATCACGGCGGGGTTGGAGGTGTTGGTGCACGAAGTGATCGCGGCGATCACCACCGAGCCGTCGCCGACCTTGAAGCTGTCGCCATTCATCTCGACCCGCACACGGCCGTCGGCGATCGTGTTGTTCGGGTTGCCGATGGCGGTGGCGCCGCCCTCGCTGGCAAAGGCCTCCGCCGCACCGTTCTTCGGCGCGCGATTGACCGTGGTGGCACCCAGGCTGTCGTTGTAGTTCTGCTTGACGTCGGTCAGCAGCACGCGATCCTGCGGGCGCTTCGGGCCGGCCATCGACGGCTTGACGTCGGCCAGGTCCAGCTCCAGCGTGGTGGTGAATTCGGCGTGCGGGCTGTTCTCGTCATGCCACAGGCCCTGGGCCTTGGCGTACGCCTCGACCAGCGCGACCTGCTCGTCGCTGCGGCCGGACAGGCGCAGGTAGCGCAGCGATTCGGCGTCGACCGGGAAGATGCCGCAGGTGGCGCCATATTCCGGTGCCATGTTGCCGATGGTGGCGCGATCGGCCAGCGCCAGATGCTGCAGGCCCGGGCCGAAGAATTCCACGAACTTGCCGACCACGCCCTGCTTGCGCAGCATCTGCGTCACGGTCAGCACCAGGTCGGTGGCGGTGGCGCCCTCGGGCAGCTTGCCCGACAGCTTGAAGCCGACCACCTGCGGAATCAGCATGGACGACGGCTGGCCCAGCATGGCCGCCTCGGCCTCGATGCCGCCCACGCCCCAGCCCAGCACGCCCAGGCCGTTGACCATGGTGGTGTGCGAGTCGGTGCCGAACACGGTGTCCGGGTAGGCCCACTGTTGGCCGTCGACCTCATTGGCCATCACCACGCGGGCCAGGTGCTCCAGGTTCACCTGGTGCACGATGCCGGTACGCGGCGGCACCACCTTGAAATCGGTGAGGGCTTTCTGGCCCCAGCGCAGGAAGCTGTAGCGGGCCTGGTTGCGCTCGAATTCGATGGCGACGTTCTTTTCCAGCGCGTCTTCGCTGCCGAACACGTCGACCTGCACAGAGTGGTCGATGACCAGTTCGGCCGGCGACAGCGGGTTGATCAGGGTCGGGTCACCGCCCAGCGCCTTCATCGCGTCGCGCATCGCCGCCAGGTCGACCACGCACGGCACGCCGGTGAAGTCCTGCAGCAGCACGCGGGCGGGCATGAAGGAGATTTCGGTGTCCGGCTCCTTCTTCGCGTCCCAGGTGGCGACCGCTTCGATTTCCTTGCTGGTCACGTCCACGCCATCCTCGTGGCGCAGCAGGTTTTCCAGCAGGATCTTCATCGAATACGGCAGCCGCTTCAGGTCGAAGCGCTGGCCCAGCTTGGCGAGGCTGGCAAAGGCGTATTGCTTGCCGTTGACTTCGAGTGTGTCGCGTGCGGAAAAGGTGTCTTTCATGGGAAGCTCCTGGCTGAATCCTGCGGCTGGGATGATGACCACGGCGACGGTTGGCCGTCCCGGCAAATTTGCCAATTATCGCCCAAACGCGGGGAACTCGCGAACGAATACCCGCAGGTTGGCGTCACGGAATGGCGGAAACGTCTGCAATGCCGCGCGACGAGTAGACTTCGGCGACCGTCTACCCAGCATGGGGTCCGCATACCCGTGGCGCAAACGCTTTTGATGACATGCAGCATTCGATGATTTCGACCACCCTGGCGGCAGTGTCGCTGCGTGATCTCGCGCTGGTGCAGGCGGTGCATCGCCATGCCAGTTTCAACAGCGCCGCGCGCGCCATGCACATCAGTCCGTCGGGCCTGTCGCACCAGGTGCAGAAGGTGGAACAGGCGCTGGGCGCGCCGCTGTTCGAACGCGGTGGCCGCAGCATCGTGCCTACCGCGGGCGGCCGTCGCCTGCTGCAGCAGATCGACGCGGTGCTGGCTGCAGCCGAGCACCTGCAGCAACTGGCTCGCGCCGGCGCGGTGGCCTTTGGTGGCGAATTGCGGCTGGGTTTGCCGGCGTCGCTGGGGCCGTACCTGTTGCCGCATCTCATTTCGCCGTTCCCGCAGCATTTTCCGGGTGCCCGGCTGGTGATTTCCGAAGGCAAGCCGCGTGGCCTGCTGCGCCGCCTGCACGAAGGTGAACTGGATGCGGTGCTGGCGCCGCTGGTTCCCGCCATCAGCGGCATCGCGATGAAGCCGCTGTTTTTCGAGCCGTGGGAACTGATGCTGCGCGCCGACCACGCGCTGGCCAGCCAGCGCAGCGTGACGCTGGAGCAGCTCGACCCGGCCCAGGCCACGCTGATGGCCGAGAGCCACGCCGACGGCCTGGGCGGTGATGGCGCCGATCACGGCCACGTGCAGGATGTGAGTCTGGAAAGCCTGGCGGCGCTGGTCAGTCTGCGTGGCGGTTACGCGCTGGTGCCCGCGCTGGCGCATGAGCGGCTGGCGTCGATGCCGAATATCGTGCTGGCCAAACTGAAAGGGCAGGCCACCGGCCGCGAGATCGCGTTGTACTGGCGCGACGCGTCGCCGTGGCAGGACAACCTTCAGGTATTTGCCACCTTGCTGCGCCGGCTGGCGCGGGCGCGTCCGGGGCTGAAGTTGCTGGGTTAAGTACGCGGGTTCCCGGCACTGCTTTTTTGTAGGAGCGGCTTCAGCCGCGATGCTTCTGCTTCTGGAGTTCCAAAACAAGAGCGTCGCGGCTGAAGCCGCTCCTACAGGGCGGCGCGCCGCCGCTCAGCCGTTGTCCAGCATCGCGCCGGTCAGCAATCCGCGCGCCAGCATGCTGCACTGGCGCCGATACAGCAGCAGTTGCCACTGGCGGCCGCCCACCTGACGCCACAACACGGCCGAACGCACGGCGGCCAGCAGGTTGGCGCGAATCTTCTCCACCACCGCCGGTTGCTGCAACTGTTGCGGGTTGCCGTTGACCATCACGCGCGGGGTCAGCAAAGACAGGGTGGAGACATACAGCTCCGCCAGCCGCCCCGTGACCTGCTGCGATGCCTGCCCGAAATGCTCCACCTGGCGCTGCGCCGCAACGATGCCCTGCTGCAGCTGCTCAAGCAGGTCCGGGCGTGCGGACAGGCTGCGTTCCAGCCGCATCACGGTGACCACCATGCGCGTCAGCGCCATGTCGCGGTCGCTCTCGTCCAGTTGCGACACCAATCGGCGCAAGCCCGGCCGCATGGTGGCCACCGAGCCGTAAACGCCCACCACCGACGGCGCGTCGATGCGGAAAATGCTGGCCACGCCCGCTTCCATCGCGGCGTCGTCGCAGCGCCCTTCGTTGGCCAGCTTCTGCGCCAGCGAGCACGCCTGGAAGATGCCGGCCAACGCCAGCACCCGCTCTTCATTCATCGAAAAAGTTTCAAACACCAGAACGTGACTCGCTGATCAAGAGGAGAGGAGAGGTGGCAGGCCACCATAGGTGGCGTCGGTGGCGGCGATCACGGCGCCACCGAGGCAGGCCTCGCCATCATAGAGAACCACCGATTGGCCGGGGGTGACGGCGCGCTGGGGTTCGTCGAAGCGTACCTCCAACCGGTCGGCATGCACCGTGACTTCGCAGGCCTGGTCGAACTGGCGATAACGAGTGCGCGCCGTGCAGCGGAAGTGCGACGCGGGCGCCTCGCCGGCGACCCAGCTCGGCGCTTCCGTTTCCAGCCGGTGCGAATGGAGCCAGTGGTTCTCGCCGCCCTGCGCCACGTACAGCACATTGCTCGCGACATCCTTGCCCACCACGAACCAGGCCTCGCCACTGGCGCCATGGCGCCCGCCGATGCCCAGGCCGTTGCGCTGGCCCAGCGTGTAATACATCGCACCCTGGTGCTCACCGATCAGTTCCCCCTCGGGCGTGCGCATCTCGCCGGGGCGGGCAGGGATGTACTGCGCCAGAAAGCTGCGGAAATCGCGTTCGCCGATGAAGCAGATGCCGGTGGAATCCTTCTTGGCATGGGTGGGTAGCGCCGCTTCGCGGGCCAGTTCGCGAACCCGCGGTTTCTCGATGCCGCCCAGCGGAAACAGCGTGGCGGACAGCTGCTGCTGGCCCAGCGCGTGCAGGAAATAGCTCTGGTCCTTGGCCGCATCCACGGCGCGCAGCAGCCGGTAGCGACCATCGCGCCGATCCACGCGGGCGTAGTGGCCGGTGGCGATCTTCTCCGCGCCCAGTGCCTGCGCCTCGTGCAGGAACGTCTTGAACTTGATCTCGCGGTTGCACAGCACGTCGGGATTGGGCGTGCGGCCGGCGCGGTA
Organism: Rhodanobacter sp. Root480; assembly: GCF_001426645.1. Lineage (GTDB taxonomy): Bacteria > Pseudomonadota > Gammaproteobacteria > Xanthomonadales > Rhodanobacteraceae > Rhodanobacter > Rhodanobacter ginsenosidimutans. The sequence continues at coordinate 1,205,421 of NZ_LMEX01000001.1, read as the reverse complement.
TTCGTCGAGGAAATGGGCGAACACGCCATCCCAGTACTCTGCCGCGAAATTTCGCGCATGGAACGGGATACCCAGCCGTCCGCATACGGCCACCGCGTCCTTGCGGTCGGCATCGGTGGTGCACGGCCCGCTGCGCTCGTCCTCCTCCCAGTTCTGCATGAACAGGCCCTCGACCTCGTGGCCGGCCTGTTGCAGCAGCAAGGCGGCGACCGAGGAATCGACGCCGCCGGAAATGCCCAGCATCACCTTCATGCGGGCGTGTCCGGCGGGTTGCCCGGCAGGTAGTCCAGGGTTTGCAACGGCAAGCGCTGGCCCGCCAGCCAGGCGTCGATGCTGAGCAGCACCAGCGGGCTGCGCACGCGATCGCCCAAGGCAGCGATTTCGGCGCGGGTCAGCCACAGCGCGCGATGGATGCCGGTGTCCAGCGCTCGGGCCGGGTCGTGGCTCACGGCACGCGCCGCGAAGCTGAAGCGGACCACGCTCTCGCCATGCTCGGTACTGCGCCATTGCTGCACGCCGATGAGGTGCTGCAGCTCGACCGTCCAGCCGGTTTCCTCCAGCGTCTCGCGCAACGCGGCGTCGGTGAGGCTTTCGTGGTCTTCCAGGTGGCCCGCGGGCTGGTTGTAGGCGAGGCGACCGCAGGCATCTTCCTCCACCATCAGGTAGCGGTCGCCATTGGCGACGACACAGGCCACCGTGACATGGGGACACCAGACATTTCGCGGGGTAAGTGAATCAGGCATGGGCAGGCACTGGAAAAGCGCCCATTGTGCCATTACCTCATGCAGTTCTCGCCGCGGGGCGCCAAGTACCGCAGCGTATACTCGGTATCGAAAACAACACTCAAGAACTCATGGCCCACGAATCCGAACACGAACATGATCACGGCCGGGGACTGGCGGTGGAATCGGCCAAGCCGGAGGTGGCGCGACCACCCCTGTTTCGGGTATTGCTGCTCAACGACGACTTCACCCCGATGGATTTCGTGGTTGAAGTGTTGCGTGGCTTCTTCAACCTCGACCAGGAGCAGGCGGTACAGGTGATGTTGCACGTGCATACTCGTGGACGCGGCGTTTGCGGGGTTTTTACCCGGGAGGTGGCCGAGACCAAGGTGACCCAGGTAAACGAATATTCACGCGCTCATCAGCACCCATTGTTGTGCACTATGGAAAAGGCTTGAGCACCCCCATTTTGGTGGGCATGGCGACAACAAGTCGCTTCCAACCTCAGCGGAGTCGATCCGAATGTTCAGCAAGGATCTCGAAGTCACCATCGGCCATTGCTACAAGCAGGCCCGGGAGCAACGCCACGAGTTCATGACCGTGGAACACCTGTTGCTGGCGCTCACCACCAACCAGTCGGCGCTGGGCGCATTGCGCGCATGCGGCGTCGACCTGCCACGCTTGAGCAGCGAGCTCGAGCGCATCATCGCCGAGACCGTGCCGGTGCTGCCGCAAGGCGATGAGCGCGATACGCAACCGACGCTGGGTTTCCAGCGCGTACTGCAGCGCGCGGTCTACCACGTGCAATCCTCCGGTCGGAAGGAAGTCACCGGCGCCAACGTGCTGGTGGCGATCTTCGGCGAGAAGGATTCGCATGCGGTGTACTTCATGCACCAGCAGGAGATCACCCGCCTCGACGTGGTCAATTACATCTCGCACGGCATCGCCAAGATCGGCGAAGAGCCGGCTGCCGGTTCCGCCAGCGGGCAGGAGCGCGAGGGCGAGGAAGGCGAGGCCAAGGGCAACCCGCTGCACGAGTTCGCCAGCAACCTCAACGAACTGGCGCTGGAAGGCAAGATCGACCCGCTGATCGGTCGCACCGACGAGATCGAACGCACCATCCAGGTGCTGTGCCGCCGCCGCAAGAACAACCCGCTGTACGTGGGCGAGGCCGGCGTGGGCAAGACCGCGCTGGCCGAGGGCCTGGCCAAGCGCATCGTGGACGGTGAAGTGCCGCAGGTGCTGGAGGAAGCCACCATCTGGTCGCTCGACCTGGGCGCGCTGGTGGCCGGCACCAAGTATCGCGGTGATTTCGAGAAGCGCCTGAAGGGCGTGATCACCCAGCTGAAGAAACAGCCGGGCGCGATCCTGTTCATCGACGAGATCCACACCATCATCGGCGCCGGCTCCGCCTCGGGCGGCACCATGGACGCGTCCAACCTGATCAAGCCGATGCTGGCGTCGGGCGAGCTGCGCTGCATCGGCTCGACCACGTTCCAGGAATACCGTGGCGTGTTCGAGAAAGACCGCGCCCTGGCGCGGCGCTTCCAGAAAATCGACGTGGTCGAGCCCACCGTGGCCGACAGCATCGAGATCCTGAAGGGCCTGCGTTCGCGCTTCGAGGAGCATCACCACGTCGCCTACACCAACGAGGCGCTGAAGGCCGCGGTGGATCTTTCCGTCAAGCACATTCCCGACCGGCTGCTGCCGGACAAGGCGATCGACGTGATCGACGAGGCCGGCGCGCGCCAGCGCCTGCTGCCGGATGACGAGCGCACCGGCACCATCGACGTGGGCGAGGTGGAATACATCGTCGCCAAGATGGCGCGGATTCCCGCCAAGCAGGTCTCCGCCTCCGACCGCGATGTGCTGCGCAATCTCGAGCGCAATCTGAAGATGGTGGTGTTCGGGCAGGACCCGGCGATCGAGGCGCTGGCCGCTTCGATCAAGATGGCCCGTTCCGGCCTGGCCGATCCGTCCAAGCCGATCGGCTGCTTCCTGCTGGCCGGCCCTACCGGTGTGGGCAAGACCGAGGTCACCAAACAGTTGGCGATGCAACTGGGCATCGAGATGATCCGCTTCGACATGTCCGAATACATGGAGAGCCACTCCGTGTCGCGGCTGGTCGGCGCGCCTCCGGGCTACGTCGGCTTCGACCAGGGCGGGCTGTTGACCGAGGCGGTGGTGAAGCATCCGCATGCGGTGCTGCTGCTGGACGAGATCGAGAAGGCCCACCCGGACGTGTTCAACATCCTGCTGCAGGTGATGGACCGCGGTGTGCTCACCGACACCAACGGTCGCGAGGCCAACTTCAAGAACGTGGTGGTGGTGATGACCACCAACGCGGGCGCGGCGCTGGCTTCGCGGCGCAGTATCGGTTTCGTGGAACAGAAGCACGAGTCCGATGCGATGGAAGTGATCCGCCGCATCTTCACTCCGGAGTTCCGCAACCGGCTGGACGCGATCATCCAGTTCAGCGCGCTGGATTTCGAGCACATCCTGCGCGTGGTGGACAAGTTCCTGATCGAGCTGGAAAGCCAGCTTGCCGAGAAGCAGGTGGTGCTGGACGTGGATGCGGACGCCCGCCACTGGCTGGCCGAGCATGGCTTCGACGCGCAGATGGGTGCACGCCCGATGGCCCGCGTGATCCAGGAGAAGGTGAAGCGGGCACTGGCCGACGAGTTGTTGTTCGGCAAGCTGGCTGACGGCGGCAAGGTGCGGCTCAGCGTGCGTGACGGCGAGCTGCAGGTCGATTGCGAGGCCAGCGAGAAGTTTCCGGTAGTGGTGTAACCGGTAACTGCGCTCAAACGCGAGGCAAAACAAAGGCGGCGCATTGCGCCGCCTTTTGTCTTCGAGCATCCGGATCGCGCCAGTTGAGTGCAGGCCGTGGCAAAGCCAACGGGCCGACTACGTCACGCCGGTTTACTTCATGCGGTAGGTGATCCGCCCCTTGCTCAGGTCGTACGGGGTCATTTCGATCTTGACCTTGTCGCCCGTGAGGATGCGGATGTAATGCTTGCGCATGCGGCCGGAAATATGGGCGATGACAACATGCCCATTCTCCAGTTGTACGCGAAACATGGTGTTGGGCAAGGTCTCCTGGACCGTACCCTCCATTTCGATGACGTCGTCTTTTGCCATGTGGTCCGGTGTTCGTGCACAGCCATCGTGGCTGCGTAAGCCGACGAGTATGCCACGGATGTGGCCCTGGTCAAAGAATCATCAGTCGCGACCGCCCGGGGTCAGGCGAAGTGCTCGTCGAGCTTGCGCTGGATTTCCTGCTCGATCATGCCTTTCATCGGCGACAGCATCAGGCCCAGTTCGGCGTTGACCAGGATCTCGCTGGCACCGATGGCGATGTCGCCCTTGACGCCTGGCCGGGTGAAGCGCAACGCATCCCCCTGCCACTCGCATGCCATGCCGAACTTTTCGCGCATGCGCGCGGCGATCTGGTCGATCACCGAGCGGGCCTCGGCAGGCGTCATCTGGTGGGGTCGTTTCAGCTGGATTCTGGACATGCCGCGCTCCGCAGTAAGCCGCGTAGTTTAAGGCAGCGGTGCCTTCGGTTGCACGGCGGTTTGGCGGCTTGCGCATGCTAGAGTTTCGCTTCTCCTGCCTGGTACAGCGATGCGCATCGAGTTTCCCCGTTCGGCCCGCGAGGACTTCCTCTGGACGCAGCCTCAACTGCGCATCGGCAGCGCGCCCGACAACGACCTGGTGCTGGCGGCCAGCCATGCCGCGGAGCATCACGTGCGGATCCAGCACGATCGTCGCGGCTGGGTGCTGCAGGTGCTTTCCTCCGCCGCGCGCATCCACGTAAACGCGCGCCCCGTACGCGAGCGGGCGTTGCTGCGCGCCGGTGACGTGGTCAGCGTGGGCGGTTGCCGCATGCTGTTGCGCGACGACGAAGACCCGGCGCGGCGCGCGGCCTTGCAGGTGTCGCAGGAAGGGCGTTGCACCGTGGCGCTGCGGGCCGTGGGTGGGCCACTGTCGGGGCGCGTGCTGTCGTTGCGCGACAGTCTCGAACTTGGCTCGCAGAGCCGCGTGCCGCTCGACCTGCCGCAGGGCGAGCAGGCTTCGCTGCGCATTTTCTGGCACGACGGCGAACTGATGCTGGAGGCCGGCCAGGCTTCGGCCAATTACCCCTTGCGCGTCAACGGGGTCGTGACCGGGCGGCTGGCGCTGCAGCCGGGCGACCAGATCGGCGTGGCCTCGCATCGCTTCGTGGTGGATGCGCCCGGCATGATGCCCGAGGCGCCCATGCCCGAACTGCACCTGCCGATCGCGCCCGAAGTCGTGGCCGGACCGCGCGGTGAAGTCTGGTGGCTCATCGTTACCGCAGCGGTGCTGGCGCTGGGTATCGCGATGGTGTTGCTGATCCGTTTCTGATGGCGCCGCTTGACCGGCGGTTGTTGCGCTGCGCCATAATACTTGACCTACCTAGGGAGCCATCGCAGTGAGCAGAATCTGGAATTTCAGCGCTGGTCCGGCGGCGTTGCCGCTGGCCGTGCTCGAACGTGCGCAGCGTGACATGCTGGACTGGAACGGCAGCGGCGCATCGGTGATGGAGCAATCCCACCGCGGCAAGCGCTTTGGCGAACTGGCTGCGCAGACTGAAACCGACCTGCGCCAGCTGATGGCCATTCCGGATGATTACGCGGTGCTGTTCCTGCAGGGCGGCGCCACCCAGCATTTCGCCCAGATCCCGATGAACCTGGCGGCCCCTGACGGCAGTGCCGATTACCTGATCACCGGTCACTGGGGCGAAAAGGCCGCAAGTGAAGCGGCGCCGTACGTGCGGGTGAACGTGGCTGCCAGCAGCAAGGCGCAAAGCTATCTGCGCATGCCGCCGCGCGCGGAGTGGCAGCTCGATCCGAATGCCGCCTACGTGCACTACACCTCCAACGAAACGATCCACGGCGTGGAGTATCACGACGTCCCCGACGTGGGCGACGTGCCGCTGGTGGCGGACATGTCCTCCAACATCCTGTCCGAGCCCATCGACGTTTCGCGGTTCGGGCTGATCTACGCCGGCGCGCAGAAGAACATCGGCCCGGCCGGCTTCGTGGTGATGGTGATGCGGCGCGACCTGCTGCAGCGGGCTACGCGCCCGATGGCGCGGATTCTTCGCTACGCCGAACACGCCGCCGCCGGTTCGATGCTCAACACGCCCAACACCTGGGGCTGGTACATCACCGGCCTGACCCTGCAGTGGCTGAAGGAGCAGGGCGGCCTGGCAGCCATGGCCGAGCGCAATCGCGCCAAGGCCGAGACCTTGTACCAGGCCATCGATGGCTCGGGCGGTTATTACCGCAACCCCGTCGACGTGGCCGCGCGTTCGCGCATGAACGTGCCTTTCACCCTGCACGACAGCGCGCTCGACGCCGCTTTCCTGCAGGAATCCGAAGCGGCCGGGCTGATCGCGCTGAAGGGCCACAAGGCGCTCGGTGGCATGCGCGCGTCGCTGTACAACGCGGTGCCGTTCGAAGCGGTCGAGGCGTTGACCGGCTTCATGCAGGACTTTGCCAAGCGCCACGGGTAATGGCCGGGGACGGGCTCTTCAGGCAAGATGCCCGTTCATCATTTGGACTTCTTTCCATCCAGGCGGCTGAACCATGAGCGACCCCAAGATCTCGCTGAGTGACATGCGCGAGCGCATCGACAGCATCGACCGCCAGATCCAGGAGCTGATTTCCGAGCGTGCGCGCCGCGCGCAGGAAGTGGCACAGGTGAAGGGCGCCGGGCTTTCCGCGATCGACTATTACCGCCCCGAGCGCGAGGCGCACGTGCTGCGCATGGTGGTCGACCGCAACGACGGCCCGCTGCCCGATACCGAAATGGTACGGTTGTTCCGCGAAATCATGTCCTCCTGCCTGGCGCAGGAAGACCCCCTGAAGATCGGCTATCTCGGCCCCGAGGGCACCTTCAGCGAACAGGCCGTGCGCAAGCATTTCGGCCACGCCGCCTACAGTCTGCCGCTGGGCAGCATCGAGGAAGTGTTCCAGGAAGTCGCCGCCGGCAATGCCGATTTCGGCGTGGTGCCGGTGGAGAATTCCGGGCAGGGCATGATCCAGATAACGCTGGATCTGTTCCTCACCTCCGAGGCGATCATCTGCGGCGAGGTGGAGCTGCGCGTGCACCAATGCCTGCATTCGCAGAACGGCCGGCTGGAGGACGTCAAGCGTGTCTATGCCCACGCGCAGTCACTGCAGCAGTGCAAGAGCTGGCTGCGGTTGAACCTGCCCACGGTGGAATGCATTGCCGTCAGCAGCAATGCCGAGGCCGCACGCCTGGCGCGCCACGCCGACGACGTGGCCGCCATCGCTGGCGAAACCGCCGGGCGCGTGTACGGCCTTAAAACCGTGGCCGAGGCGATCGAGGATCGCGCCGACAACACCACCCGTTTCCTGGTCATCGGCCGCTCGCTGTTCCCGCCGTCGGGCAACGACCGCACCTCGCTGCTGGTCACCGTCAACGACAAACCCGGCGCGCTTTACGACGTGCTCAGCCCGCTGGCCAGGCACAAGGTGAGCATGAACCGCATCGAGTCGCGACCGGCTCACACCGGCAAATGGCAGTACGCCTTCTTCATCGACATCTCCGGCCACATTTCCGACGAGGGCGTGCAGGCGGCAGTGAAGGAGATCGACGGCAACGCCGGCACCGTGCGCGTGCTTGGTTCCTACCCGGTGGCATTGCCTTGAACGCAGGAGAGGGTGGAGTGAATTCATTTGACTGGGTCAGCGGCCAGGGCCAGCCATTGCACGGCAGCGTGCGTATTCCCGGTGACAAGTCGATATCCCATCGTTCGCTGATGCTGTCTGCGCTGGCCGATGGCACGTCGCGCATCCGCGGTTTTCTCGAAGGTGAGGACACCCGCGCCACGGCGGCGGTCCTGGCGCAACTCGGGGTGAAGATCGAAACGCCCGCCGAGGGCGAGCGTCTGGTGCACGGCGTGGGCCTGCACGGTTTGCGCGCCGCGGCGGAACCGCTCGATTGCGGCAACGCAGGCACTGGCATGCGCTTGCTGGCGGGTTTGCTGGCGGGGCAGGCGTTCGACAGCACCTTGATCGGCGACGCCTCGCTGTCGAAGCGTCCGATGCGGCGGGTCACCGATCCGCTGGGCCAGATGGGCGCACGCATCGATACGCAGGAAGGTTTGCCGCCGCTGCATATCCATGGCGCGCAGCCATTGCATGGCATTCGCTACGCGTTGCCGGTGGCCAGCGCCCAGGTAAAATCCGCCCTGCTGCTTGCCGGGCTGTACGCCGCAGGCAGCACCGAGATCATCGAACCGCATCCCACCCGCGATTACACCGAGCGGATGCTGGCGGCGTTCGGTTGGCCGATCACGTTCTCGCCAGGCCACGCGAAGCTCGATGGCGGCCACGCGCTGCATGCCACCGATGTCGACGTACCGGCGGACTTTTCCTCGGCGGCGTTCTTCCTGGTGGCGGCGAGCATCGTGCCCGGTTCCGAACTGCGCCTGCCAGCGGTGGGCCTCAACCCCCGACGTACCGGTTTGCTTCAGGCGCTGCGGTTGATGGGTGCGGATATCCAGATCGAAAACCCCCGCGAAAGCGGCGGCGAGCCGGTGGGTGATCTGCTGGTGCGTCACGCACCGCTGCACGGCATCGAACTGCCCGAGGCGCTGGTGCCGGACATGATCGACGAGTTCCCGATCCTGTTCATCGCCGCCGCGGTGGCCAACGGTCGCACCGTGGTGTGCGGCGCCGCCGAGCTGCGGGTGAAGGAATCCGACCGCCTCGCCAGCATGGCCACCGGCCTGCGCGCGCTGGGTGCACGCATCGAGGAAACGCCCGACGGCGCGATCATCGACGGCGGCGCGCTGGGTGGCGGTGAAGTGCAAACCCACATGGATCACCGCATCGCCATGAGCTTCACCGTGGCCGGCCTGGTCGCCACCGCGCCGGTGCGCGTGCGCGATTGCAGCCATGTCGCCACCTCGTTCCCCGGCTACCGGGAACTGGCCAACGCCTGCGGCTTCGCCATCGCATCCGTGTAGGAGCGCACCCTGTGCGCGATGGCTTTTGCGGGACTCGCATTTCGCAACAGCAAGAGCATCGCGCACAGGGGGCGCTCCTACCTTGTTCCAGGGCGGCAAGGTAGGCTTGGCGCCTTGCTTGCCGAGGTCCCCATGCCTGATCCCTCCTTCATCGTCGCCATCCCCGCGCGCTACGGTTCCACCCGCCTGCCGGCCAAACCGTTGCGGCCGATCGACGGAGTGCCGATGGTGGCGCGCGTGGCGCAGCGCGCGTTGCAGGCCGGCGCTACGCAGGTGGTGGTGGCGGTGGACGACACGCGCATTGCCGAGGCGTTGGCCGGGCAGGGTGTGGAAGTGTGCATGACCCGCGCCGACCACGCCTCGGGCAGCGACCGCCTGGCCGAATGCGTGGCGCATTACGGCTGGCCCGACGATGCCATCGTGGTGAACCTGCAGGGTGACGAGCCGTTCGCGCCGGCGGCCGGCATCCGCGAGGTGGCGCGTGCGCTGGCCGAGGACGACGCGCCGATGGCGACGCTGGCTGCGCCGATCGAGGACGCACACGAGCTGTTCGACCCGAACGTGGTGAAGCTGGTGCGCGGCGCCAATGGCCGTGCGCTGTACTTCAGCCGCGCGCCCTTGCCGTGGGCGCGCGATGCATTCGCGGCAAGTCGTGACGCCTTGCCCGCCCATACGCCATTCCTTCGCCATATCGGCATCTACGCCTACCGGGCCGGCTTTCTGCGCCAGTACACCCGGCTCTCGCGTACGCCGCTGGAGCAGGCCGAGTCGCTGGAGCAACTGCGCGTGCTGGAACACGGCCACGCCATCGCGGTGCGTCTGTCGCCCGAACCGTTCCCGCCCGGCATCGATACCGAGGCGGACCTGCTGCGTGCCGAAGCCTGGTTGCGGAGCCAGGCATGAGCACGCCGCGCATCCTGTTCGTCTGCCTCGGCAACATCTGCCGTTCGCCGCTGGTGGAAGGCGTGGCCCGCAAGCGCTGCGCCGAAGCCGGATTGGCGGTGACGCTGGCCTCCTGCGGTACCGGTGGCTGGCATGCCGGCCACGGCGCCGATCCGCGCATGCGTGCGGCGGCTCGTGCGGCGGGGTTCGATCTCGAAAGCCACCGAGCGCGGCAATTGCAGTCGGCGGATTTCGATCGCCATGACTGGTTGCTGGCGATGGACAGCGACAACCTGCTCGAACTGAATCGCCTGGCACGACCCGGCGCCGCAGGGCAGGCCGCGTTGTTCCTGCCGTGGGCCGGGGTGACGTCGGTACAGGATTTCCCCGACCCTTATTACGGCGAAGCCGAGGGCTTTCGGCAGTGCGTGGATCTGGCCGAACGTGGCGTTGCCGGGTTGATCGAGCGCCTGCGTCAGCGCTGAACCGCACGTTGCCGCGGCGCGGCGTACCTGGCCAAAACGGCTAGAATCAGCACATGCAGTCACCATCGTCGCCGGCCTTCGACGGCAAGGCCTTTGTCCACACGCTTACCGGCTCGCCTGGCGTCTACCGCTACTTCAACGCGGCGGACGAGCTGCTCTATGTCGGCAAGGCCAGCAACCTCAAGAAGCGCGTAGGCAGCTACTTCCTGAAGCCGCGGATGGAGCCGCGCATCGCCGCGATGGTGGCGCAGATCGCGCGCGTGCAGATCACCGTCACCCGTACCGAGGGCGAGGCGTTGCTGCTGGAATCGCAGCTGATCAAGTCGCTGAAGCCGCGCTACAACATCCTGTTGCGCGACGACAAAAGCTACCCGTACATCTACCTCTCCAGCGGTGAGGACTACCCGCGGCTGGCGTTCCACCGCGGCGCACGCAACCTGCCGGGACGCTATTTCGGGCCGTATCCCAGCACCTGGGCGGTGCGCGAAAGCCTCAGCCTGATGCAGAAGCTGTTCAAGGTGCGCCAGTGCGAGGACAGCTATTTCCGCAACCGTTCGCGGCCCTGCCTGCTGTACCAGATCGGTCGCTGCAGCGCGCCCTGTGTCGGCCTGATCAGCGTGGCCGATTACGCGCAGGACGTGCGGCATGCCGAGATGTTTCTGGAAGGCCGCAGCAGCGCCGTGATCGACGAGCTGGCCGAGGCGATGGAGCAGGCCAGCAAGGCCTTGAACTTCGAGCGCGCGGCCAAACTGCGCGACCAGGTCGCCACCTTGCGCCAGTTGCAGGCGCAGCATCACGTGCAGGGCGCCAGCGCCGACATGGACGTGCTCGCCTGCTGCATCGAGGCAGGCATGGCCTGCGTCAGCGTGCTGTTTTTCCGCAACGGCATCAGCCTGGGTACGCGCGATTTCTTCCCGCGCCTGCCGCTGGATGCCGAACCCGCCGACGTGCTCACCCAGTTCATCGCGCAGTACTACCTCGACCGGCCGGTACCGCGCGAACTGGTGCTGGGGGAAGACCTGGCCGACCAGCAGATCCTGGGCGACATGCTGGCGCAGCACTCGGGCCATCCGGTGGAATTGAAGGCCAGCGTGCGCGGCGAACGGGCGCGCTTCCTGCAGATGGCCCAGCGCAACGCGCAGGCCTCGCTGACGGGTCGTCTGGCCAGTCGGCAGACGCTGGGTACGCGCTTCGACGACCTGCAGAAGGTGCTGGGCCTGGACGAGCCGCCGCGGCGCATCGAATGCTTCGACATCAGCCACACCATGGGCGAGGCCACCGTGGCCTCGTGCGTGGTGTTCGGCCCCGAGGGCCCGGAAAAATCCCACTACCGCCGCTTCAATATCGCCGGCATCACGCCGGGCGACGACTACGCGGCGATGCACCAGGCGCTCACCCGCCGCTTCCGCAAGCTGGCCGAAGGCGAGGGCGCGCGACCAGACATCCTGTTGATCGACGGTGGCGGTGGCCAGGTGGCGCAGGCGCTGGCTGTGCTGGACGACCTGGGCGTCAGCGGCATCGTGGTGGTCGGCGTGGCGAAGGGGCCGGGCCGGCGCGCCGGCGAGGAAACCCTGGTGCTGGCGCGCGACGATCGCACCCTCGGCGGCGAACTGCATCCCGGTTCCTCATCGCCCGCGCTGCATCTGGTGGCGGCAGTACGCGACGAAGCCCACCGGTTCGCCATCAGCGGCCACCGCAAGCGGCGCGAGAAGGCACGCGAGCGCAGCGTGCTGGAGGACGTGCCGGGCATCGGCGCGCGCCGCCGCTCGGCGCTGCTGAAGACTTTCGGCGGCATGCAAGGCGTGGAAGCCGCCGGTGTCGAGGAGCTGATGCAGGTGAAGGGCATCGATCGCGGGCTGGCCGAACGCATCTACGCCATGTTGCACGGCTGAACACCGCAGCAGTTTTCACTCACCGACTGCGCGCGTGCGTGAGACACTGTGACAAATCACTGGATCGAATCATGCGCATCAATCTGCCGACCTGGCTGACCTTGTTCCGTGTTGCACTGCTGCCGGTCATGGTCGTCGTGTTCTACCTGCCGTTCCCCGGCCACAATGCCACCGCGGCAGTTGTTTTCCTGCTGGCCGCGTTCACCGACTGGCTGGATGGCTACCTCGCGCGGCGCATGAACCTCACCTCCGCCTTCGGCGCGTTCCTGGACCCGGTGGCGGACAAGTTGATGGTGGCGGTGACGCTGTTCCTGCTGGTGGAATCGCACCGCGGCGGCTGGCCCGGCATCCTGATGGCGGTGACCGCGGCGGTGATCGTGGGGCGGGAAATCAGCGTGTCGGCGTTGCGCGAATGGATGGCTGAAATCGGCATGCGCGCCACGGTCAAGGTGGCTTTCATCGGCAAGCTGAAGACCGTCATGCAGATGGTGGCGCTGGTGGTGCTGATCGTGCAGCACGAGAAAGCCGCCGAGGCGTTGCGGCTGTACCACATCGGCGAAGCGCTGCTGGTGATCGCAGGCGTGCTCACGATCTGGTCGGGCCTGCATTACCTGCGCGCGGCGTGGCCGATCCTCAGCGCCGACACGCAATCAGCGGCAAAAAGCAAAAACGCTTGACGCTCCGGATTCACGTATTAGAATGCGCGGCTCCAATGCGGGAATAGCTCAGTTGGTAGAGCACGACCTTGCCAAGGTCGGGGTCGCGAGTTCGAGTCTCGTTTCCCGCTCCAGAATTCGATCCGCCGGGCCGATGGGCCCCTCGCGGATTCCTCGAAAAGGGAGCGAAAGCTCCCTTTTTCGTTTCCGGATCTGGGCTCGGTGAAAGCGGCGTTCGCCGCGCTGCCCTGGTCCCTGTATCTGCGATCGACACGTCTGGCTGGGTCCTGCGCGGCTCGCGAGAACGGCTACGACGAGGCAGCTTTCACGAATCTCCCGCCGCCACCGGTCTCGATGACGCGCGCCTGCGCGACATCGACCTACCGACGCGAGACGTGGGGCTCATCGGCGACGTACCAGCGCCATGGCTCGTCGGCGGCCTGGGAAACCCCTACGCGTGAGGTTTCGATCGGCTTGGCCGGTGGCGGCGTGCCGTCATCGACGATGGTCAGGCTGCCGAGCCCGCCGACGAGGTCGAGGCCATCGCAGCTTCCGTCGATGTCGAACGCCTTGCACAGGCGGGCAGGCCCGCGACACAAATCCCGGTCGCGCCGACAGGCCGCACGCGCCGCGCGCATCCGCTCCAGGCCGGTCAATGGCGCCAACGCCCGCAGCAGCACGCCCACGCCTTCATCCACTTCCCCGCAAACGGCGTTGCAACACCAGTGCATGCCGTAGGTGAAGTACACATACATATGTCCAGCTGGCCCGAACATGCTGGCATTGCGCCGACTCTTGCCGCGGTAGGTATGCGCGGCCGCGTCGTTGGCGCCGCAATAAGCCTCCACCTCGACGATGCGGCCGCTGCGCCCGTCGTCGCGCAGCAATACCTTGTTCAACAAAGCCGGCGCCACCTCGCGCGGGTCGCGCTGGTAGAACCCCCGGTCAAGCAAAATGCAGCTGGACATGCTGTCCATATCCTCGTTGCCCGCAGACAGCGGGTGTCACCCGCCAGCGTAGCCGAAGGCACATATCGGGCGGCTGACTGCCTACCCCAGCGTTACACTGCCACGTTATCCGCTGCGTTCCACCCCACAGATGACCACCACCGGCCTGATCAATATCGTCCGAAAATTCGCGCGGGACATCGACCAGTTGCGCTGGAACACGCCCAGCCATGTCTATAACCCGCTCGTGTATGCGTGGAGCGCGCACCGCGAATACCTTCAGCGCTACGGCGCCGTACGCGGGCGCGTGTTGCTGCTGGGCATGAATCCGGGACCGTGGGGGATGGCGCAGACAGGCGTGCCGTTCGGTGACGTGGCGATGGTACGTGATTGGTTCCACATCGCGTCGCGACTGCGCGAACCGCTGCCGCCACAGCATCCCCGCTATCCGATCCTCGGCATGGCCTGCCATCGCAACGAGGGCAGCGGCTCGCGCGTCTGGCGTTGGGCGCAGGCGCGCGTGGGTACGCCCGAGGCGTTCTTCGAGCGCTTTTTCGTCTGGAACTACTGTCCGCTGCTTTTTCTCAAGGATGGACGCAACCTCATTCCGGAGCGGCTGGACAAGGCAGAAGCCGACGCCCTGATGGCGCTGTGCGACAGCGCGCTGGCAGCCGTGGTCCATGTATTGAAGCCATCCGTTGTGGTGGGCATCGGACGCTATGCGCAGCAGCGCGCCACCGCCGTACTCGGCGCGGACGCGGATGTGCGCTATCTGCTTCACCCCAGCCCGGCCAATCCGGCGGCGAACCGGAACTGGCCCGCGCTGGCCGAGCAGGTGCTTGGACCCTGGCTGCCACCAGCGCCCTGATCGAACGTCGAGCCGCCGTTGCGCAGTGGCGTTCACGAATCGGCGATCAGCACCTTGCCGGGGTTCATGGTGCCGTGCGGGTCCAGCGCGTGCTTGATCGTGTGCATCAAGGCGAGCTCGATCGGATCCTTGAATTGCGCGAGCGCGTCGCGTCGGAGCTGGCCGATGCCATGCTCTGCACTGATCGATCCGCCAACGCGGCCTATGTGGGCGTGCACCACGTCGAAGATCGCCTCCTGCCGTGCCAGCAAGGCGATATCGGTCCAGCCGGCACCAGGGGCGACGTTGTAATGCAGGTTGCCATCGCCCAGATGGCCGAAGATGACATGGCGCACGCCGGGAAAGATGTGTTGCAGGGCTTCGTTCGTGTCGCGCACGAATTCGGCCATGCGCGACACGGGAATCGAGATGTCGTGTTTCACCGCCTTGCCTGCCGCCTTTTCCGCCAGCGGAATGCTTTCGCGCAGATGCCACAAGGCCCGGCTCTGGGCGAACGAACTGGCGATCACCACGTCGCGGGCACTGTCGTTGGCGACGGCGTCGCCCAGGACGGTCTCGAACCGCTCTCGCGCATGCGCCTCGCTTTCGCTGTCGGAAAGCTCCAGCAGCACATACCAGGGCAGCGTCGCGGCATTGCCCTCGAAGGGCAGTCGTTGGGCGGGGAAAGCACGCGTGACCGAAGCGAGACAGTCGCCGGCCATCAACTCGAAGCCCGTCAGCGAGGCGCCGAGACCGCGCCGCGCGAGCGACAGCAGCGCGACGGCATCGTCGATCGAAGACAGCGCCACCAGCGCCGTGCAGCTCGCCACGGGCAGCGGGTAGAGCCGCAACGTCGCGGCGGTGATGACACCTAGCGTCCCCTCGCTGCCGATGAACAAATCACGCAGGTCGTAACCGGTGTTGTCCTTGCGCAAGCCGCGCAGGCCATACCAGATATCACCGCGTGCCGTGACTACCTCCAGCCCCAGGGCCAGTTCGCGCATCGTGCCGTAGCGAAGCACCTGGGTTCCGCCGGCATTGGTCGCCAGGTTGCCGCCAATGGTGCAGCTACCCTCGGAGCCCAGGCTCAGCGGAAACAGCCGGCCGGCCTCGCGCGCGGCGTCCTGCACCGACTGCAGCACGCAGCCGGCCTCCACATCCATGGTGTCGTTGTACGGGTCGATGGCGCGGATGCGATTCATGCGCCGCAGCGAGAGCACGACGGCGCGGCCCGAATCGTCCGGCGTGGCGCCGCCGCACAATCCCGTATTGCCGCCCTGCGGCACGATCGGCACGCCGGCGGTCGCACAGGTTCGCACCACGGCGGCGACTTCGTCGGTGGAGGCGGGGCTCACCACCGCTAGCGCGTGGCCGCGGTAGCGCTCGCGCCAGTCGGTCAGATAGGGAGCGGCGTCGGTGCCTTCGCGTACATGTGCGTCACCCACGGTGGCACGCAGGGTATCCAGGACACTCATCACGGTTCGCCGCTCACGACGGGGGGAGCACACATTGTAAGCGCCGCACACGGCGGGATCGTCGCTGTCCGCGGCCGTTCGGGCTCCGTCCTTGCGCGAAGTCGGTGTCACGGCGCCGACGTTGCACAAAGGTGACTTCACATCGGCCCTCGTTCTGCTATCATTCGCGGCTCAGATGCGGGAATAGCTCAGTTGGTAGAGCACGACCTTGCCAAGGTCGGGGTCGCGAGTTCGAGTCTCGTTTCCCGCTCCAGTTTTGCAAAGCCTCGGTTCACCGGGGTTTTGTTTTTTAAGAAGCAATTGCGCAACGGCCAGGTGGCAGAGTGGTCATGCAGCGGACTGCAAATCCGCGTACGCCGGTTCGATTCCGACCTTGGCCTCCATTGCGCAGCACGTTGCACGCCCACTTGAACCCGCCGATGGCGGGTTTTTTGTTGCCGCGGCCGCCGCTTCGAGTGCCATGGATCGCGGACCGCGCATGTTACGATTCGCGCCGCCGGCCGATGCGTCCGGCATGACCCGACATCCGCGCCCGGGTGGCGAAACTGGTAGACGCAAGGGACTTAAAATCCCTCCGCCGCAAGGCGATGCGGGTTCGATCCCCGCCCCGGGCACCAGCGTCCTGAACGGCACCGGCAAACGCCTGCGATTTGCATTGATGCCGCGCGCGGCGACCCCATATACTTGTCTGGTCATATCGTTTTCCCCGGGGGTGTCCTGGCTTCGACGGGGGTAGTGAGATGACTTGGTGCATGCCGAGGGGGCAGCTTTCCTCGTAAATCCAGCAGCAAACTCATAGTTGCCAACGACGACAACTACGCTCTCGCCGCTTAAGGCGTAAGCCCCGAACCCACTTGTGCTCATGCTCGTCGGTGTAGGGTCATTATCATGAGATCGCCGAACGCTGCTGCCTGGCGGTTCTAGGCTAGATCAATCAGGCTGGTTTCGCGGTGCGCTTTGCCCACCGTGCTTGTCGCGAAACGAGATCGAACGGTGAGCTAAGCATGTAGATCTGGGCATTGAGCATCCTCGGACGCGGGTTCGACTCCCGCCACCTCCACCAATACAAGCAACAACGCAGTCCAGAAAAAGCCGAAATCCCCAAGGATTCCGGCTTTTTTTGTGCCTGGTATCACGTACGCGTGACGCTTACGAAGGTGTGCCGTCGCTGACTTCCGACCGTTTCAGCAACCACGCCAGGATCGGTGGGGTGACCATGGCGGTGAGCAGCGACATGGCCACGATCAACGCGTAGATGCGGTTGTCGAACACGCCGGCGGCGAGACCGAGGGTGGCCACCACGATGCCCACTTCGCCGCGCGGCACCATGCCGAAACCGATGATGGTGGCGCTGCGCGTGCCCAGCGGCAGTGAACCCAGCCAGCCGCCGACCAACTTGGAAATCACCGCGATCCCGGTGACCACGGCCAGCATCATCAGGGTGTCGCCGTCGGCCAGTTCATGCAGGTCGATCTTGCTGCCAGTGACCACGAAGAAGAACGGCGTGAGCAACGCCAGCAGCGGTTTCACCTGTTGTTCCAGCGTGTGCTGCTGGCGGGTTTCCGAGGCGATCATGCCGGCCAGGAAGGCGCCGATGATCGCTGCCAGGCCGAACACGGTGGACAAACAGGCCAGCCCCAGGCACAGCGCCAGCACAATCATCAGGGGCGAATGCGGGCCCATGGGCGTATCCAGCCAGCGCGAATTCCAGCGCATCACGCGGGCGCCGCCCCAGCCGATCACCACGATGAAGCCTACGGCGCCGGCCAGCACCATCAGCAGGTGCAGCGCGTCGAACGAGCCGCCGCCCTGCAGCGACACCACCACGCCCAGCAGCAGCATGGCGAGGATGTCATCGATCACGGCGGCGCCCAGGATCACCTTGCTTTCCACCCGTTGCAGCGCGCCCAGCTCCTGCAGCACGCGGGCGGTGATGCCGGCGGAGGTGGCGACGAAGGCGGCGGCCACGAACAGCGAACGGTCCCAGTCGAAACCGTTGCCGTGGGCCCACACGCTGCCCATCGCGAACGGCACGATGACGCCGATGACGCCCACCGCGAATGCAATCTTGCCGACCTTTTTCAGATCCTCCAGCCGCGTCTCCAGGCCCACGGCAAACAGCAGCAGGATCACGCCGACCTCGGCCAGCACGTCCAGCGGCGTGCCAGGGAGTATCTGCGCCGGAGTGATCCAGCCGAGCAGCGAGGGGCCGACGGCACAACCGGCCGCGATCTCGCCCACCACGCCGGGCAATTTCAGCCGCTGGGCAATTTCGCCACCGATCTGGGCCGCCACAAAAACGATGAACAGGGTGAACAGGATGCTGCTGGGGTCATGCATGTGACACGTCCGCGTGGTGAAGCGGACATGCTACATGCGCGGTGCCGTGCGGTGGTCGTCAACCCGCCGCTGGGGCGCCGGCGGGCGGGCGATCGTGCCGCAACTGGCTGAACACGCGGCTGGCCCCGGCGGTGATCGCCGCGAGGATCAGTACCGTCCAGCGGAACGCCACCACGTACTGCTCGTGGGCGTGGCCGTCCAGCATCGCCTGCATCAACAAGGTGGCCAGCGCGATGCCGAAACTCATCGCCAGGTATTGCGCGGTGGAGGCCATCGACGAGGCCATCGATGCATGCTTGATGTCGAGGTCGGTGTAGATCAGCGTATTCATCGCGGTGTATTGCATGCCGGCGAAAGCGCCATAGAAGAACGCCAGCAGGCCGATGGCCCATACCGGCGTGGTCGGGCCCAGCAGGGCAAACATGGCCAGCAGCGCGGCCACGATCAAGGTGTTGCCCAGCAGCAGCCGGCGGTAGCCGAAATGCACCAGTACCCGGTTGATCGCCCACTTGGCGATGATGGAGCCCAGCGCCTGCGGCACCATCATCAGGCCCGCCGCCAGCGGTGACCAGCCGCATCCGATCTGCAGAAACAACATCAGCAGCAGGAACATGCCCGAGATGCCCAGCCGGGTGAACAAGCCTCCGGCCAGCGCCACGCGCACGCTGCGTACGCGCAGCAGGTTAAGGTCGGCCACCGGATGCGCGGTGCGCCGGCTGTGCCATACATACAGGGCGCCCAGCGCCACCGCCGCCAGCGTGTACAAGCCGATGCGCGACCACGGCACCGGCGTGCTGCCGGCCAGCTCCGAGGCGACCAGCAGCAGCGCCGAGGCCGCGGCGAACATCATGAAGCCGCGCCAGTCGAAGCGGTTGGCGCGTTCCAGCCGGTAGTCGGGCATGTCGCGGCGGTTCATCCAGTAGCCGGCGATCGCCACCGGTACGTTGATCAGGAAGATCAGCCGCCACGAGGTGTACTCGACCAGCGCACCGCCCATGAACGGGCCCAGCACCGAGCCGAGCAGGCCGAAGGTGGACACCGTACTCATGGCACGCACGAATTCGCGTTTCTCGATGCTGCGCACCAGCACGTAGCGGCCCACCGGCATCAGCGAGGCGCCGCCCACGCCCTGCAGCACGCGGGCGCCGACCAGTTGCGGCAGCGTCTGCGCCAGCCCGCACAACAGCGAGCCCAGCCCGAACACCATGATCGCGATGCCGAACACCCGCCGCGTGCCCAGGCGATCGCAGAGCCACGGGCTGGCCGGGATCAGGATCGCCAGCGTCAGCACATAACTGGTCAACGCCGTGCGCATGCCCAGCGGCGTCACGTCCAGCGCCCCGGCCATCGCCGGCACCGCCGTGTTGACCACGGTGGAATCCAGCGATTGCATGAAGAACGCCGCGGCCACCAGGTACAACAGGCCGCGAAACTGCACGCGGGACGACAGCCGCGGCGGCTCGCCGACAGCGGCCGCAGACGGGGCGAAAGCAGGGTCGGACGGGGAATCCACAGGCGCTGGGGCAGACATGCGGTGCATGGTATCCGCCATGACGGCTTGCTTTTCGTGAGCGTCCTGCGCAGAGTTACCCTTGTTTCATCCGCCGATCGTGACTACATAGGTCCTGACGGCCATACAATGACCACACGCGCCGGGGCGGTTTCGTTCCGGCGTGTGCTTTTGTGCGGCAACGCCGCCTGCACCAGGAAGAGCCATGAGCAACAAGCCACCGATTACTGTCTCCCGCATCGACATGGAACGCATCGAAGCGTTGCTGGAACGGCTGCCCGCCGCCGAAGCGGCCCGTTGTGCCGCGCTGATCTCCGAGCTGGATCGCGCCGAGGTGGTCGAGCCCACCGCCATGCCCGCCGACACGGTGACGATGAACTCCACCGTCAGTTTCGAAGACGAGCACAACGGCGAGAAGCTCACCCTGACCCTGGTTTACCCCAATGCCGCCGGCGCGCCAGGCACCATTTCCATCCTGGCGCCGGTGGGCAGTGCGCTGCTCGGCTTGTCGCTTGGCCAGCATATCGATTGGCCCACGCCGGATGGCCATCAGCGTCGGCTGCGCGTGCTGGGTATCGACTACCAGCCCGAAGCCGCTGGCCACTTCCATCGCTGAGCATGTCGTTGCCGGGTCGCCGCCGAAGCGGCGACTCGGCGGGTTCACGCGGCCTCGCTAAAATGCGCGGGACATGGAGACGCGCATGACCGAACCCTCGCCCCCGTCTGAAGCCATCGCCCGCGCCGCCACCTTGCGGGCGGCGATCGAGCAGGCCAACTACCGCTACCACGTCCTCGACGACCCGGACATCACCGACGCCGACTACGACCGGCTGATGCGGGAACTGGAAGCGCTGGAGGCCGCACACCCCGCACTGGCCTCGACCAGCTCGCCCACGCGCACCGTGGGCGCTCGGGCGCACGGCGGTTTTGCCGAAGTGCGCCACGCCATCCCGATGCTGTCGCTGGGCAATGCGTTCGAACAGGCCGGCGATACCGAACGCGAACGCTTCCACGAGATCGCCGAATTCGAGCGACGCATCGAGCAGACGCTGGATCGCTGCGCGCCGGTATTTTCGGTGGAACCCAAGCTGGACGGCCTGGCCATCAGCCTGCGCTACGAGCACGGCGTGTTCGTGCAGGGCGCCACCCGCGGCGACGGCGAAACCGGCGAGGACGTGACCGCGAACCTGCGCACGGTGCGCGCCATCCCGCTGAAAATGCGCGGCGAGGGCTGGCCCGACGTGCTCGAAGTACGCGGTGAAGTGATCATGCTGCGCAAGGATTTCGAGGCCTTCAACGACTACGCCCGCAAGCATGGCGAAAAGCCGCTGGCCAACCCGCGCAACGGCGCCGCCGGTTCGCTGCGCCAGCTCGACCCCGCGATCACGGCGAAGCGGCGGCTGAGCTTCTTCGCCTACGCCATCGGCGTGGTCGAGGGCGGTGAGTTGCCGCCCACCCATTCGGCCACTTTGCAGCAGTTGCGCGAGTGGGGTTTTCCGGTATCGCCCGAGGTGGCTACGGCGCGCGGTTTCGATGGCCTGATCGCCTATTTCCAGCGCATCGGCGCAAGGCGTGACAGTTTGCCGTACGACATCGACGGCGTGGTCTACAAGCTGGACGACTATGACGGCCAGCGCGAGATGGGCTTCGTGTCGCGGGCGCCGCGCTGGGCCATCGCGCACAAATTCCCCGCGCAGGAGCAGACCACGCGGTTGCTCGACATCGAAATCCAGATCGGCCGCACTGGCGCGGCAACCCCGCGTGCCCGGATGGAGCCGGTGCAGGTGGCCGGTGTCACCGTGACCTACGCCACCTTGCACAACGCCGACCAGGTCGCGCGGCTCGACGCGCGCGTAGGCGACACCGTGATCGTGCGCCGCGCGGGCGACGTGATCCCCGAAGTGGTGCGCGTCGTGACCGATCAACGCCCGGCGGACACCGTGCCCTGGACCATGCCGGCGCATTGTCCGGTGTGCGGCTCCGCGCTGATGCGTGAGGAGGGCGCCGCGGCCTGGCGTTGTTCCGGTGGACTGGTGTGCGGCGCCCAGCGCACGGAGGCGTTGATCCACTTCGCCTCGCGCCGCGCGATGGACATCGAAGGTCTTGGCCAGCGCTTCGCCGAGGCGCTGGTGGAACTGGACATCGTGCATACGCCGGCCGATCTGTACGCGCTCACCGTCGAAGGCTTCGTGGCCATGAAACAGGCGCTCGATGAGCGCGACGGCACCACGCCCGAAACGGTCAAGGCCGGCAAGGTGGCGACGCGCTGGGCCGAAAACCTGGTCGCCGGCATCGAGGCCAGCAAGCAGACCACGCTGGCCCGCTTCCTGTTCGCGCTGGGCATCATGCACATCGGCGAAAGCACCGCCAAGACACTGGCCAGCTGGCTGGGCCGGCTGGAGTTCGTGCGCAGCATGCCGGCCAGCGTGCTGCGCGTGCTGCCGGATGTGGGCGACGAAGTGGCTGCCTCCATCGCTGGTTTCTTTGCGCAGGAGGGCAACCAGCAGGTGGTTGATGACCTGCTGGCTGCCGGCATCGTGTTCAGCGATGAAGCGGCGCCGTCACCGCTGCTGCGCGCGCGGCTGGATCTGGGTGTATTGCTGGGCCTGACCGGCGTCAGCAAGCTCGGCCCCAAGAGCTGTCGCGTGCTGGCCGAACATTTCCCCAGCGTCGACAGATTGCTGGCCGGCGGCGCTGCCCACTGGATCACGGCCGGCGTGCCGCAAGCCGCCGCCACCGCCCTGGACAACCATCTCGCCGACCCATCGGCGCTGGCCATCCTGCGCGAGACGGAAACGGCCATGCGGCGTTTGCTGGATGCCATCCCCGCCACGGCCGCCGTCGCTCGCGCCCCGCTGGACGGCCAGACCTTCGTGCTTACCGGCACTCTGGCTTCGCTCACCCGCGAGGACGCCAAGGCCCGCCTGGAAGCGCTGGGGGCGAAGGTCTCCGGTTCGGTGTCGAAGAAAACCAGCGTGGTGGTCGCCGGCGAAGCGGCGGGATCGAAGCTGGACAAGGCGCAGGAGCTGGGCGTGCCGGTATGGGATGAGGCGCAATTGCTGGCGTTGTTGACAACGCATGAGTGACGAAACGAAGAGCGTGCTTCTGCCTTCCCTGCATCTGCGTGCGCGCCTCTATGCCCTGGTTCGCTCGTTTTTCGCCGAACGCCACGTGCTGGAAGTGGAAACGCCGATCCTCTCCGCCGCCGGCAACACCGAACCGAACATCGAGAGCTTCACCACGCATTTCAGCGGCCACGTGGACGCCGGCGCACGCGAACGCTGGCTGCGGACCTCACCCGAATACCCGTTGAAACGGTTGCTGGCGGCGGGCGTCGGCGATTGCTACGAGCTGGGCCGGGTGTTTCGCAATGGCGAGGCCGGCGGGCGGCACAATCCCGAGTTCACCATGCTGGAGTGGTACCGGGTGGGCTGGGATCACCATCGGTTGATGGAGGAAACCATCGCGCTGGTGCAGGCGGCGTTGGCGATGGCGGGCAAGCGCGCTGATGTGTTGGTGACGACGTACCGGCAATTGTTTCTGGACGCGTTGGCCATCGATCCCGACCAGGCCACTGTGGAAACATTGCGTGCGCCGCTGGCCGAGTTCGGCATCGATCCCGACGGCCTGATGCGCGATGACTGGCTCGATCTGCTGATCACCCATCGAATGCAGCCGACATTCCCGACCGATCGCATCACGGTGATCCACGATTACCCGGCCAGCCAGTGCGCGCTGGCCCGGATCCGACCCGGCGAGCCGCCGCTGGCCGAACGTTTTGAGCTGTACCTGGGGCGCTACGAACTGGCCAACGGCTATCACGAACTGAATGACGCGACTGAGCAGCGCGGGCGTTTCGAGCGCGACAACACGGTGCGCCGCAAACGTGGCGCGCGGGAGGTACCGCTCGATGAAAAGCTGCTGGCCGTACTCGGCGCCATGCCCGACTGCGCGGGCGTGGCCCTCGGCGTCGAGCGCCTGCTGATGTGTCTTGCCGGCACCGACGCGATCGCCGACGTGCTGGCGTTCCCGTTCGCCGACGCTTGAGCGCATGACGCGCGGCCCATGGGCTGCGCGTCGTGCGCCCGGATCAACTCAGACCGTATCGCCCTTGATGTCCGGCAGGGCGTCCCGATCGCTCCACAGATAACGGTAGATCAGCCCGCCGATGATGCCGCCGATGATGGGCATCACCCAGAAGAACCACAGCTGGTGCACGGCCCAGTCGCCCTGGAAGAACGCCACGCCGGTGGAGCGCGCCGGGTTTACCGAGGTGTTGGTGACCGGGATGCTGATCAGGTGGATCAGGGTCAGCGCCAGGCCGATCGCGATGCCGGCAAAACCCACCGGTGCACTCCGGTGCGTTGCGCCCATGATGATGAAGATGAAGAAACCGGTCATCACCAGTTCGCACAGCGCGGCCGCGCCCATCGAATAGCCGCCCGGCGAATGCGCGCCGAAGCCATTGGAAGCAAAACCGCTGGCCGCGGCATCGAAGCCGGGCTTGCCCGAGGCGATCACGTACAGGACCAGCCCCGCGAGGAGGCCGCCGAGTACCTGCGCCACGATGTACGGGATCACTTCCTTCAGCGGAAACCGGCCGCCGGCGGCGAGGCCGCAGGTCACCGCCGGATTGATGTGGCAGCCGGAAATATGGCCGATGGCGTAACACATGGTCAGCAAGGTCAGGCCAAACGCCAGTGCCACACCGGCGAAGCCGATACCCAGTTGGGGAAACCCGGCAGCCAGCACCGCACTGCCACAACCACCCAGAACCAACCAGAACGTACCGAAGAATTCGGCCGTCATACGTTTGCCCATGTTCATTGAAATGCTCCTTGCAACGGTGTGAAAGGAAAAGCCCGGTCAACGTGAACCATCAGGCGCCGCTGCTCCCCAAGCCTTGGTCGGCGGCGACCAGAGCGTAGCAAATCAACTTGCGTGGGGTGCCGCGATCCATCACCGAGCTCGGATATTCTTGCTCATCTTGCGCGACGCCCCGCCGGGTATCAGGTGCTGATTGATGGCAACAAAACCTCCCGAATTCTTCCGCGACCCTGGCGCCGACCGGACTCTTGATCGCCGTGACATCCGCACGCTGGGCCTGTCGGCGCTGGGCGGTGCGCTGGAGTTCTACGATTTCGTGGTGTTCGTGTTTTTCGCGATTCCCCTCGGTCATCTGTTCTTTCCCCCTGCAACGGCGCCCTGGCTGGCGCAGTTGCAGGTATTCGGCATCTTCGCGGCCGGCTACCTGGCGCGGCCGCTGGGCGGCATCGTGATGGCGCATTACGGCGACACGCTGGGGCGCAAGAGGATGTTCATGCTCAGCGTGTTCCTGATGGCGGTGCCCACGCTGTGCATCGGCCTGCTGCCGGTGTACGCGCAGATCGGCATGCTGGCGCCGTTGCTGTTGCTGCTGCTGCGGGTGGTGCAAGGCATTGCGGTGGGGGGCGAGGTGCCCGGTGCGTGGGTGTTCGTGGCTGAGCATGTACCGCCGCGGCGGACCGGATTCGCCTGCGCCAGTCTTACCTCGGGGCTGACCGTCGGCATCCTGATCGGTTCGCTGATCGCGGCATCGATCAACCGCGGCATGACGCCGGCGCAGGTACTCGACTATGGCTGGCGATTGCCGTTCCTGATCGGCGGTGTGTTCGGCCTGCTTGCAGTCTGGTTGCGCCGATGGCTCAGCGAGACGCCCGTGTTCGAGGCGATGCAGGCACGCAAGGAACTGGTTTCCGGCCTGCCACTGAAGCGGGTGCTGGAGCGGCATTTGCCCGGCGTGCTGCTGTCGATGCTGGTGACCTGGATGCTCACGGCGGCGATCGTGGTGGTGATCCTGATGACGCCATCGCTGGCGCAGTCGGCCTTCCATATCGCGCCGGCGCGCGCCTTCCTGGGCAACAGCGTGGCCTCGTTCGCGCTGGCGCTGGGTTGCCTGTTTCACGGCTGGCTGGCCGATCGCGTCGGGTATGCGCGCGCCCTGCTGCCGGGGGCGATCGGATTGCTGCTGAGCAATTATGTGCTGTACCTGGATCTGCAGGCGGGCGGCGCGCATTTCATCGCGCTGTATGCGCTGGCCGGTTTCGCCGTGGGCGTGGTGGGCGTGGTGCCGGCGGTGATGGTGGCGGCGTTTCCGCCGGCCGTGCGTTTTTCGGGCCTGTCGTTTTCGTACAACATCGCCTATGCGCTGTTCGGCGGGCTGACGCCGCCGCTGATCGGTTTGCTGGTGCGCCACGCCGGGGTGCTGGCGCCGGCGCATTACGTGGCGTTCACCGCGTTGATCGGTGCGGCCGTGGCGCTATGGCTGCTGGCCCGGGGCAGCGCCATGGCGGTTCAGAATTCCAGTTCCTGCGCGGCGCAAAGGTAGTCGACCAGCGGCGCGACCTGCTTGAAGGTGGCGACCGTCCAGGGCAGCAGTTCGCTGGAGCAGGCCAGTTCCTCGCTGAAGGGCGCGGAGGCGATGAAGTCCTTGCGCTTCAGGTCGTCGATCAACTCGTGCGTGGGGTCGTAGCCGCGTGGCGGCCGGATCAGCGATTCGCCGCCCAATTGCAGATCGCCAAATGCCTTGCCCCGCGTGGCGCGTTTCCATGCTGCCGGGTTGTCGACCAGAAACCCGCGGATGTGCTTCAGCGCATCCGGTTCGGGGTGCCACATGCCGCCGCCGGCGAAGCAGTCGCCCGGCTCGATGTGCAGGTAGAAGCCCGGCGCCTGGATTTCGTGGCGGCGCACGTGGAAGAAGCGCGAGCCCTGCCAGGGCTTGTATGGCAGCTTGTTGTTGGAATAGCGGGTGTCGCGATAGATGCGGTACAGCGAGCCGCCGTTCTTGCGCGGATCGGCACGGTAGTGCTCGCTGATGGTCACCAGCGGTTGCTGCATGTCGGTGATCAGTTGCAGGAACGGCTCGCGCACGTGGCGTTCGTAGTCGTCCTTGTGCGCGTGAAACCACGCGCGCTCGTTGTGACGGTCGAGCGCGCGCAGGAAGCGGAAGGTGGCGGGGGTGAAATAGCTTGTGGGCATGGCGTTTCGTTGGGGAGAGTGAGTCGCGGTCGGGCAGACAGGAATCAGGCAGACAGCGGCAAGTCGAGGGCAAGCTGTTCGCCCCAGGCCTGCAACTGGTCGATCAGGGTCAATTTGCCTTGGGCGGCAGGGTCGGCCCGCAGTTCGGCCAGACGCGCGAAGTAATCGTCGAGGGTCAAACCGGTCAGCGCGGTATGGCGGGTGAGCCGGTTGTGACAGAACTGCCGCCAGCGCTCGCGCTCGTCCGCATCCAGCGTGTCCGGCCAGTTGCGGGCGCGGTAGCGGAACAGCAGCTCCGGGTAGCGCGCATCGCGAAACGGGAATGCGCGCTCGCCCAACTGTTCCGGCGGTGTGGCGCGCACCTGGGCCAGCAGGCGCTTGTCGGCATCGGGCAGGAAACCGCCGCCATACAGGGCAAGCTCGGGGTCTTCCGGCGGCGGCAACACGCTGGCGCGCTGGAATACGCGGCGCAACTTTTCCGCCAACCCGTCCACCGCGTGCAGGACGTCGCGGTGGGCCAGGCAGCGATCGACGTCCAGTTGCAGCCGCGCCGTGTCCACGCCCTGCAAGACAGATAGCGGCGCCAGCGCGGGCGCGTGGTTGGCGCGGACGGTACGCAGCGGGATGCGCTCGATGCCTTCGGGCAGGTCGGCGCGGGCGGTGAAGATGCGGTCGGCGATGTCGTCCTCGTCCAGCGCCAGCCATTCGGCCGGGTCGGTGGAAAGGTCGTACACGATGATCTCGCCGGCACGCGTCGGATGCGTCGCCAACGGCACGATCAGCGCCAGGCAATGCCGGTTGGCGGGGTAGCGCGAGGACACGTGCACCATCGGCGTGCGATTCACCACGTCGAGCAGCTCGAACACCTTCTGCTTGCGGCGCAGGGCGTAATACCAGTCCCATAGCCGCGGCTGGCGTACGCGGATCAGCCGCGCCAAGTCGATCAGTGCGTAGACGTCGGACAACGCATCGTGCGCACGTTCCTGTTTCAACTGGTTGGCCTGGGCCAGGTGCTCCAGCTTGAAACTGGGCGAGCCGTCCTCGCGGGTCGGCCACACGATGCCTTCCGGTCGCAGCGCCTGGCACAGGCGCACCAGGTCGATCAGGTCCCAGCGTGAGTTGCCGTTTTCCCATTCCCGCCCATACGGCTCGTAGAAATTGCGGTACAGCATCTGTCGCGTGATCTCGTCATCGAAGCGCAGCGAGTTGTAGCCCACGCCGCATGTCCCGGGCTGGGCCAGCTGCTCGTGCACACGGGCGGCAAACTCGGCCTCGATCACACCCTCGTGCTCAGCCAGCTGGGGCGTGATGCCGGTGATCATGCATGCGTCGGGATGGGGCGGCATTTCCCGCGGCGGCTTGCCGTAGAACATCACCGGCTCGCCGATGACCTCCAGCTCCAGCGTGGTGCGGATACCGGCGAACTGCACCGGCCGGTCGCGCCGCGGGTCGGCGCCGAAGGTCTCGTAGTCGTGCCAGAAAAAGGTCTGCATGGATGAATCATCTCACGCGCCGATCACGGGCAAGCGGAGGCAAGGCTGATAAACTGGCGCTCCCAAGGAGGACCCATGAGCCAAGCCAACGACGAGAACCTGATCTGGATCGATCTGGAGATGACCGGCCTCGACACCGACAACGACTCCATCCTGGAGATCGCCACGGTGGTTACCGACAAGGATTTGAACGTGCTGGCCGATGGCCCGGTGTTCGCCATCCGCCACGAGATCGACCAGCTGGAATCGATGGACAGCTGGAACCGGAACCAGCATCACAAATCCGGTTTGTGGCGGCAGGTGCTGATTTCCGAAACCGACCACGCCATGGCCGAGCAGGCCACGGTGGATTTCCTGCGCGCCTGGGTGCCGCCGGGCAAGTCGCCGATGTGCGGCAACTCCATCTGCCAGGACCGCCGCTTCATGCATCGCGAGATGCCGCGGCTGGAGCGCTACTTCCATTACCGCAACCTGGACGTGTCCACGCTGAAGGAGCTGGCGCGGCGCTGGGCGCCCGATATCGCCAAGAGTTTCGGCAAGGAATCGGCGCACACGGCGCTGTCCGACATCCGCGACTCCATCAGCGAACTGCGCCACTATCGCCAGTTCATGGGCCAGCTGGGCGGGCTGCACACGCCGTGACGTCGCCCCGGCGCGGCGTCACCACGAGGTAATTGCATGTCGATGGATCTGCTGGCGCCCGTACTCGATTGCCACGGCCGGCCACTGCGGCTGGATCGCCCACGCGTGGTGGGCATTCTCAACCTCACCCCCGATTCGTTCTCCGACGGTGGCAGCCACGACAGCGTGGACGCTGCCGTGGCGCACGCGCTGCAGATGGTGGAGGAGGGCGCCGACATGATCGATGTGGGCGGCGAATCCACCCGTCCGGGCGCGGCCGATGTGCCGGTGGACGAGGAGCTGCACCGCGTCATCGCGGTGATCGAACAACTGGCCTCGCGCAGCGAGGTGCCCATCGCCATCGACACGTCCAAGCCCGAGGTGATGCGCGCGGCGGTAGCCGCCGGCGCGGGCATGATCAACGACGTCTACGCGCTGCGCCGCGAGGGCGCGATGGAAGCCGTCGCCGAGCTGCGCGTGCCGGTGTGCCTGATGCACATGCAGGGCGAGCCGCGCAGCATGCAGGACGCGCCGCATTACGACGACGTGGTCGGCGAGGTGCATCGCTTCCTCACCGACCGGCTGTTCGCCTGCGAGCTGGCCGGTATCGAGCGCAGGAACGTGATGGTCGACCCGGGTTTCTGCTTCGGCAAGACGCTGGAGCACAACCTGGCGCTGCTGGCCGCGCTGGATCGCTTCACCTCGCTGGGCAGCGGCGTGTACGCGGGCTTGTCGCGCAAGTCGATGATCGGCACGCTGACCGGGCGGCAGGTACCCGCCGAGCGCGTGGCCGGCTCGGTCGCCGCCGCGTTGATCGCGGTACAGCGCGGCGCGCGCATGGTGCGCGTTCATGATGTGGCTGCCACGGTGGATGCGCTGGCGGTGTGGCAGCCGGTGCAGGCGTTGGACGCGGCGCCGCGCCGCGAGGAAAAGAGCGCGATGCCGCGCTGGCCCGACGACGATTGATCCATCCACTTCTTCCGCCGGCCGGATGGCCGGGAATGGACAAGGAAACCCCATGACGCAACGCAAGTATTTCGGCACCGACGGTATCCGCGGCATGGTGGGTGAGTGGCCGATCAGCGCGGATTTCATGCTACGCCTGGGACGCGCCGCCGGCAGCGTGCTGGCGCGCAACAGCAAGGGCCGCCCGCTGGTCCTGATCGGCAAGGACACGCGCGTGTCCGGCTACATGTTCGAGTCGGCGCTGGAGGCGGGCCTGGTGGCCGCGGGCGTCGACGTGGGCCTGCTCGGCCCGATCCCCACGCCCGCGGTGGCGTTTCTCACCCGCTCGATGCGCGCCAGCGCCGGCATCGTGATCAGCGCCTCGCACAACCCGCACCACGACAACGGCATCAAGTTCTTCTCCGCCGACGGCGAGAAGCTGTCCGACGAGGTGGAGCTGGCGATCGAGCAGGAAGTGGATGCCGACTTCGTCACCGTGGCGTCGGAGAAGCTGGGCAAGGCCAGCCGCCTCACCGACGTGGTGGCGCGCTACACCGAATTCTGCAAGGCCACCGTGCCCGAGGATTTCAGCCTGCGCGGGCTGAAGCTGGTGCTCGATTGCGCCCACGGCGCCACCTACCAGGTGGCGCCGCGCGTGTTCAGGGAGCTGGGTGCCGAGGTGGTGGCGATCGGCGACAAGCCCGACGGTTTCAACATCAACCACGGCGTGGGCAGCACCCACCCGCAGGCGCTGCAGCAGGCGGTGCTTGAACATGCCGCCGACATCGGCATCGGCTTCGATGGCGACGGCGACCGCGTGGTGCTGGTCGACCGCCACGGCACGCTGGCCGATGGCGACGACATCCTCTACGTGCTGGCCCACAGCCTGCGCCGGCGTGGTCTGCTGCAAGGCCCGGTGGTCGGCACGCAGATGAGCAACTACGGCCTGGAGCTGGCGCTGGGCAAGATCGATGTGCCGCTGATCCGCGCCAACGTGGGCGACCGCTACGTGATGCAGCAGCTGAAGCAGCACAAGGGCATGCTCGGCGGCGAAACCTCGGGCCATATCCTGTGCCTGGACCGCGCCACCACCGGCGACGGCATCGTCTCCGCGCTGGCCGTGCTGGAAGCGCTCGGAGAAGCCGGCCAGGACCTGGTGGGCGCCCGCGCGGGACTGAACAAACTGCCGCAGGTGATGCTGAACGTGCGCGCCAACGGTGCCCGCGAATCCCTGGGCAGCGCCGAAGTGCGCCAGGCGCAGGCCGAGGTGGAGGAAATCCTGCGCGGCCGCGGCCGGGTGGTCTTGCGCGCGTCGGGCACCGAGCCGCTGGTGCGCGTCACCATCGAGGGCGCCGACGCCGACGAGGTGCAATCGTTGGCGGAGAAGCTGGCGGGGATAGTAAAATCGGTGGCCGAACGTTCGTGAACCTGTAGTTGTACGGGTCGCCATGGTAGGCCCGACGTGCACCGCCCATGCGGGCCCAACTGGACTACAGCCATGCAACACGTTCCCACGCTCGATATCCGCCGCTACGACAGCGACCGCGACGCCTTCGTCGCCGAACTGGGCGCGGCCTATCGCGAATTCGGCTTCTGCTGCATCAGCGGCCACGGCATCGCCCGCGAGCTGATCGACGGCGCCTACGACGCCTTCCAGCGCTTCTTCGCGCTACCTACCGAAACCAAGCTGAAGTACCACATCCCCGGCAGCGGCGGCGCGCGTGGCTATACCCCGTTCAAGGTGGAAACGGCCAAGGGCAGCCAGTACGCCGACCTCAAGGAGTTCTGGCACATCGGTCGCGAGATTCCGCGCGACTCGAAGTTCGCCGACGTGATGCCACCGAATGTGTGGCCGGCCGAGGTGCCGGATTTCAAGCGCTGGGGCTACGGCCTGTACCAGGCGCTGGACGATCTGGGCAGCCGCGTGCTGCGCGCGCTGGCGTTGCACATCGAACAACCGGAAAACTTCTTCGAGGACAAGATCGACGCCGGCAACTCGATCCTGCGCCCGATCCATTACCCGCCGATCGACGACGCCAGCGACATCCCGAACGTGCGCGCCGGCGCGCACGAGGACATCAACCTCATCACCTTGCTGGTGGGCGCCAGCGCCGAGGGACTGGAAGTGCTGAGCCACGGCCAGTGGCTGCCGATCACCACCGAGGGCGACGCCATCGTGGTGAACATCGGTGACATGCTGCAGCGGCTGACCAACCACGTGTTTCCGTCCACCTCGCACCGGGTGGTCAATCCGCCCAACGAGAATGCGCGCAAGCCGCGCTATTCGGTGCCGTTCTTCCTGCACCCGAACCCGGACGTGGTGCTCGATCCGCTGGCACCATGCATCACGCCGGACAACCCGCGCCGCTACGACACCTCGATCACCGCGCACGAGTACCTCATGCAGCGGTTGCGCGAGATCAAGCTGATCGGCTGAGCCCTCAGGCGCGGTTGTGCGCGCGCATGGTGCGCTGCTTCTCGATCTGCCAGTCGCGCTGCTTCTCGGTATCGCGCTTGTCGTGCTCCTGCTTGCCGCGGGCCAGGCCGATTTCCACCTTCACCTTGTTGCCTTTCCAGTACATCGCGGTGGGCACCAGGGTGTAACCCTTGCGCTCGACGGCGCCGACCAGCTGGTCGATCTCCTTGCGATGCAGCAGCAGCTTGCGGGTGCGCCGATCCTCGGCGATCACGTGGGTGGAGGCGCTGATCAGCGGCGGGATCGACGCGCCGACCAGGAAGATCTCGTTCTTCAGCACCACCGCGTAGCTGTCGCCGAAATTGATCCGGCCGGCGCGCAAGGCCTTCAGTTCCCAACCCTGCAAGGCCACGCCGCATTCGAAACGCTGGTCGATGTGGTATTCGAAGCGCGCGCGCTTGTTGAGCGCGATGGTGCCGCTGCCCTTGGTGTCCTTGTCCTTCGTTTTGGCCATGTCCGTTAAACTCTCGCCTTTCGGCCTGCTGCTGACGCGACCGCGGAAGGGGCCAGGCCATTGATGATTGGAAGAGGCTGCCGTGATCGAAATTCGTCGCAGTGCGCTGGTGCGCTTTACGCCCGAGCAGATGTTCGATCTGGTCAACGATGTGGAAGCATACCCAAAGCGTTTCAACTGGTGCGCCTCGTCGGAAGTGATCGAGCGCGATGGCAACGTGCTGGAGGCGCGGCTGGATCTGAACTTCGCCGGGTTGCGGCATAGCTTCACCACCCGCAACACGGCCGAGCCTCCGCAGCGCATCGACATCCGCCTGGTGGGTGGTCCGTTCCGCTCGCTCGACGGCGTATGGACCTTCACCGCGCTCGGCGATGCCGGTTGCAAGGTGGCGCTGGCGCTGGATTTCGATTTCGCCGGCCGCTTCGGCGGTACCCTGCTCAAGCTGGGTTTCCAGGGCCTGGGCAATCGCATGGTCGACGACTTCTGCCGGGAGGCCGAGCGCCTGTATGGATGACGCCACGCCAGACGGCTCTGCGATTACGGTGGAAGTGGCGTATGCCGATGCAACGCGGCAGATCGTTCGTCGCCTGGAATTGCCGGCTGGCACCACGGTGATGGAAGCGGTCACTGCTTCGGAACTGGAAAGGGACGTGCCAGTGGGCACGATTGACCCGACGCGATTGGGTATTTTCTCGCGTCGGGTATCCCCAGATCAGGTGCTTGGCCAAGGCGACCGGGTGGAAATCTACCGGCCGCTCGTGCTCGACCCCATGGAAGCGCGTCGGCGGCGGGCGCGGCGCCGCTGAGAAACCGTACCGGGCGTGCCCGGCCGGTTACTTCACACGGTCATTGACCGTCGTCGTTATCCCCGCCGCTGCTGGCGCCCGCGCCGAAACCGCCGTCGTCCTGTTTCGGCTTCTCACTCTTGTCGCCCTCGGTTTCGTTGACCGGATAGTCGGCGTGATACTTCTTGCTGTCTTCCAGCAGCTTCTCCGCGTCCTGCGGGAAGAAGTCACCTTCGGTACGTACCAGCGTGTCGTTGTTGAAGGTCAGCGTGAGGGTGCGTATCTTGATCGGGCCACCGCGATGCGACTGCGTGGACACGTAATCCCAGCGGCTCTGCTCGAAGGGCGTGGCCACCGACGGTGTGCCCATCAGCACCAGCACCTGACGCTTGGTCATCCCCGGCTTCAGCTGATCGACCGTCTTCTTGTCGAGCAGGTTGCCCTGTTGCACATCGGGTGTGTAGACGATGTGGCAGCCGGCGATGGAGACCGCCAGCATGGTGAAAACCAGCAGGGAGATCAGCTTTTGCATGCGTGGTGCGTCCCAATCATAAAGGTGTCGGATGATACACTACCGTTTCGGTAGCGCTGTGCGCCTGGAGGTCAGTGATGGAACAGGAAACCAGGGAACTGCGTCGGGTTGGCCTCAAGGTCACCCATCCGCGCATGCGCATCCTGCAGATCTTCGACGAGGAGGAGGGCAATCATCTCACCGCCGAAGACGTCTACAAGAAATTGCTGGCCCATCAGGAAGACATCGGCCTGGCGACGGTTTATCGCGTGCTGACCCAGTTCGAGGCAGCAGGCATCGTCGTCAAGCACAATTTCGAGGGCGGCCAGGCTGTCTACGAACTCGACCGCGGCAAACATCATGACCACATGATCGATGTGGACAGCGGAAAAGTGATTGAGTTCGTCAGCGAGGAGATCGAGCGGCTGCAGCACGAAATCGCGGCCCGGCATGGCTACGTTATCGAGGACCACAGCCTGGTTCTCTACGTGCGTCCCAAGCGGCGGGCCGGGAAGGCCTGAGCCTTCGGTCCCCGGGCGCTGATGCCGCTTGGCGGCACTCGGCAAGATCCGGGTAGGGGACAAAAAAAGCACAAAAAAAACCGCAGTTGGACTCCTGTCCGCCTGCGGTTGTTCCGTTACCTGTCGAGCTCCGATTCAGCGAATTGCTCGCTGGCATCGGGTACGCCACAAGTCGCGGCAAAAACGGCATCCTGCCGTTTTTCTCGAAGCGCCCGTCCCCACGGTTGCTTCGATACACCATCTTGCGATGGTGGCTCCCCCACATCGATGGAACGATACTAACGAAGCTTTCACGGGCCGGATATTGGAAAAATTCCTAGGTGACGCGGTGATTCACCGTGGCCTCCGCCTTGAAGCTGAATGACATCGGTGGCATCCGGTCAGGCAGGCTCTTTGTTCGCTGCGCCTCACGCCAGCGCGGAAGGGTCGGCGCCACCGTTGCTGTTTCGCAGCAGGATCCGCAGGTGAACGCCGGGCTGCTGCGGGTGCAGCCTGAAATCCCCACCCAGTGAGGTCACCCGGTCGCGCATGCCCTGCAGGCCGCGTCCGCCACGAGGTACGCGAGCGGGCAGGCCGGTACCGTTGTCGCGCAGGTCCAGCAGTGCCAGCGCGATGCCCTGGCGTTTGCCAATGCGCAGGCGCAAGCGGAATTCGGTGGCGCCGGAGTGCTTGACGGCGTTGGTGGCGCTTTCCTGCGCCAGGCGATAGATCGCCGTGCGGATGTCCTCGTCGAGCTGACGTGGATCGCCGTACAGGTCCGTGTGGTACGCGATGCCCGCGGTGGTCAGCAAGTCGCGTATCGGGCCTTCGTCAAGCGCGCGCATCAGGCCGAACTCGTCCAGCACCGCGGGGCGCAAGTCGTCGAGCAGCCGATGCAGGGCCCGCCGCATATGCCCCAGGATGGTGTTGATCGAGCTGCTGATGTCTTCCAGCCCGGCCTGCCGCAGACGCGCTTCCGCCAGTTTCACGTGGGTCTGGATGGCGGTGATGTTCTGCCCCAGTTCGTCGTGGAGTTCGGCGGCCAGGTGCCTGCGCTGGTTTTCGTCGGCGCGCAGGTTGCCGCGCGCGGCATTGCGCAGCTGGCCGGTGAGCTGGTCGAGGTGGTAATTGACCGCCCCCATGTAGGCGTTCTGCTCGGCCACGTACGCGCTGCTCTCGCGCAAGGCGTCGGTGGCCGATCCCAGCATGATGGCGCCGGTACCGGCCACCGCCAGCAGCAGATAGGCCGATGCAGTCGAGGGCGCATAGCCCAGGCGGTGCTCGGCCAGGGTAATGCCCGCGCTGGTGACCAGCATGGCCAGGCTGGCTCCGCGCCAGCCATGCCGGAACGCGAAATACAGGATCGGTGCCAGAGACAGCACGCGGGCGAATTGCGGCTCGGGAGCGGCCTGTCGCGACAGCAGAAGCAGGATTGCCATCGAAGGCAGCATCACCAGCACGCCGTCGATCAACAGGCTGATCAGCGCCCCGCGGTCCAGTCGATCCTGCAACAGCATCACCATCAGGGGGACCAGCAGGAGAATCGCCAGATAATGGCTGAGCAGTTGTTCGCCCAGGATCCTCAGCATCTGGTCGCTGCCACGATGGAGCGCGGTGAGCGCCGTGGCGTCGGTGATCGCGGTGGCAGCCACCAGCACCAGCACGATCAACAGCAGCCGCGCCATCTGCTGGGGTGTATTCAATGTGACCTGCCAGCCGAACCGGCGCACCAGCCACAAGCCGCCGGCCATCACCAGCATGTCCGGCAGTTCGCCGAAAAGGAGACCGTTCCAGCCGGCGGGCGCGCCCTGGTTCATGACGATGCCGAACGAGGCGACACATTCCGCGCCCAGCAGCCAGCCCCAATAACGCATGGGTGCAAGCAGCAGGGCGCCGAATCGCAGCCCGTACGGCAACATCCAGAATGGCTGCGCCGTGGGCCACAGCGCCATCCACGCCAGGAAATAAGCGAGCCCCAGCATGGGGCCGAGACATGACGTGAGGAACGACTTCGATAGCATGGCGCGATGGTACATGTGCGGCACCATGTCGCGGCGGTGGTTCCTTAGGAAGTGGAAGTCGTGCCGTGGCGCACGCGCGTGTGTAAAGTAGGGACATGCACAGTATCGTTCTGGTTGACGACCACGCCATCGTCCGCGAAGGGTTCAAGCGCTTGATCGAGCTTGAGCCCGATCTGGACGTGATCGCCGAATGCCGTTGCGCCGACGACGCGGTGGAGGCGGTAACCCAGTGGCTCCCCGATCTCGTGGCGCTGGATCTGTCGTTGCCTGACGGCAGCGGGCTGCCGCTGATCGAGCATCTGCTGAGCGTGGCGCCGCAGACCCGCATCGTGGTGCTGAGCATGCACGATGGCGAACCGTACATTTCCGAAGCCATGCGCCGTGGCGCCAGCGGCTACGTGACCAAGGGCGTTGCGCCGGAGGAACTGGTGGCCGGGCTGCGCGCCGTGATGAATGGCGAGAGCTTCCTGAGCTCGGATATCCGCAAGCGGCGTGCGGAACGGCCAGGCGACGCGCTTGATCCCATCCACCGGCTGACGGCCCGCGAACGCGAAGTCTTTTTGCTGCTTGCCGCCGGGCGCGCGCCCAAACAGGTGGCTGCCGAGCTGGGCATTGGCCAGAAAACCGTCTATATCCATCGGGCCAGCGTGATGGGGAAACTCGGCGCCGGTTCCGAGCTCGAGCTTTACCGCATGGCCAGCGAACGCAGCCTGTTGCCGGCGGCCTGACCTACCAGCAAGCCCTCGAATGGACGGCCATCCGCGATGAACCGCGATGATGCCGCGGTGGGCTGCGCTCTGTCAGAATTGCCGTCCAGCCAACAGGGGAGCCATGGCATGAGTGACACCGAGGTCGTGCCGGTCAATTCGCCGCGCCGCATTCTTTTTGCCAGCCTGATCGGCACCACGATCGAGTTCTTCGATTTCTACATCTACGCCACGGCGGCGGTGTTGATTTTCCCGACGCTGTTTTTCCCCGCGGCGGACGCCACCTCGGCCACGCTGGAATCGCTGGCCACGTTTGCGCTGGCGTTCTTCGCGCGCCCGATCGGTTCGGCCGTGTTCGGCCACTTCGGCGACCGCGTCGGGCGCAAGGCGACCCTGGTGGCGGCCTTGCTGACCATGGGCATTTCCACCGTGACCATCGGCTTGTTGCCCACCTATGCGGACATCGGCGTGGCTGCGCCCGTGCTGCTGGCGCTGTGCCGTTTCGGCCAGGGTCTGGGTCTGGGTGGCGAGTGGGGCGGCGCCGTGTTGCTGGCGACCGAGAATGCACCGCCGGGCAAGCGTGCGTGGTACGGCATGTTTCCGCAGCTCGGTGCGCCGATCGGCTTCTTCCTGTCTTCCGGCATGTTCTTGTGGCTGACCCAGGGTATCGGCGAGGCCGCATTCTTCGCCTGGGGCTGGCGCGTTCCGTTCCTGGGCAGCGCGGCGCTGGTGGTGATCGGCTTGTGGATGCGGTTGAAGCTGCACGAGACGCCCGACTTCGCCCGCGCGATATCGCGCCATGAGCGCGTGCGCATGCCGATGCTGACCGTGCTCGCCCACCATCCGCGCGCACTGCTGGCCGGCACCTTCACGGCGCTGGCCACGTTCGTATTGTTTTATCTGATGACGGTGTTCGCCCTGAGTTGGGCCACCACGCGGCTGGGTTATTCGCGCGAAGAATTCCTGCTGCTGCAGATGCTCGGCGTGATCCTGTTCGGTATCACCATCCCCCTGTCGGCCATCTTCGCCGATCGTTACGGTGCGCGTCTGGCGATGGTGCTTTCCACCTTGCTGATCCTGGCTTTCGGTATCGGTTTCGCGCCGCTGTTCACGGCCGGCAGCATGACCAGCGTTCTCCTGTTCCTTTCGCTGGGCCTGGGTGTGATGGGGCTGACATACGGCCCCCTGGGCACGGCGTTGGCGCAGATGTTTCCCACCGCGGTGCGCTATACCGGCGCATCGCTGGCGTTCAACATGGCGGGCATTTTCGGTGCGTCGCTGGCGCCGTATATCGCCACCTGGCTGGCGGCGACGCGTGGCCTGGCCTACGTCGGCTATTACCTTGCCGCGGCAGCGGTGGTGACGTTGCTGGCCTTGCTGATCACGCCGCGTTCCGCGCACGAACCCGTTGCGTCAGGTGAGCCGACGGTCGCGATCTAATGCAGGGGCGGGATCAGCGACGGCGTTGCTGGATCTCGGGTAATGTCGCCGCTCGACGGTCAATGGGGACCGGTGGTGTGGTCGTGTGATCGGCAGCGGGCAAGGTGGAAATGCTCGGGCACCGGATCCTCACCACCCGTGCACAGCGGCTGGCAGCGCAGCAGTCGCCAGCCGGTCAACAAACTTCCACGCCACGGGCCGAAGCGCGTCACCGCGATACGTGCATAATCAGAGCAACTGGGATGAAATCGGCAGCGCGGTCCCAGCAGTGGGCTGAGCCAACGCTTGTAGAAACGGAGCAACAACAGTATCAATCGGGTCAAGACAGACGTAACCGCGGCGAGCTGGGGAATTCAGTGCCACGAGTATTCCAGAATCGAGCTTGCCGGTGTAGGGCACATGGGCTATAACTCCCGGCCGCCACGGCCAAAAACGGTGAAGGAATATGGCGAATACGACGCGTAGTTCGACCGCTGCCAAGGTTAAAAAGGACAAGGTTCCGACCAAGTCGGCCGGCAAGCCCAAGGCTGCCGCCGTCAAGGGCGGCAAAGCCAAGCCCGTGGCGAAGTCGGCAACCGCCAAGCGCCCGGCCGCTGCGGCGAAGCCCGCCGCAAAGACCACGGCGGCACGCAAGCCGGCGACCGTGAAAAAGGCGAAGTCGGCTGCTGTGACGGCAAAGAAAGTCACGGCCAGGCCGGCAGCGAAAGCGTCTGCCAAACCGGCTAGCGCAAAGAGCGCGCCGAAGAAAGGGGTGGCAAAAAAAGCCCCCGTGAAGCAAGCTGTGACGAAGGCGTCGGTCAAACCGGCGGTCGCAAAGAAGTCGGCGCAGAAACCAGCATCCAGGCGCTCGACGGTTTCGAAAACCCCCATCAAGCCGGTAGCGAAGAAGTCTGCACCACCGGCAAAACCCGCGGCGAAGGTTGCTTCGAAGCCTGCTTCGAAACCCAAGGCGCCGCTGCCGGCCAAGGACAAAACGGCAAAGGCTGCCGTGTCGGCCAAATCCGCTCCCCGGCCCGCACCGGTGGCTGCACCCAACAAACAGGCTGTTCCGGCTTCCACCACCGCGCTCTACAAAGGCAAGGTGGCAAGTGCCATCGCCATGGTGACCCCGCGGAAGGCCCCGGCTCCCGCGCACCATGCCTCTCACCATAATCATAAAAATTCGTCATCATCAATGAATAAATCGGCTACAAAAAAGCTTGAAAACGGTGTCACTCGGGAAGACGGGCGCTACGCGCTGCCTTCCACCAGCGTCATCGCCTTGCCCAAGGGGTATCGTCCGTCCTCCGACGAGGAGTACATGAACCCGCAGCACCTGGCCTACTTCCGCAACAAGCTGCGCGACTGGCGCGACCAGTTGGTGGAAGAATCGCGCCAGACCATGGACAACCTGCGCGAAGAAGTGCGCGATGTCGGTGACGAGGCCGAGCGCGCCACCCGCGAAACCGAAAACTCGCTGGAACTGCGCACGCGTGACCGCTACCGCAAGCTGATTTCCAAGATCGACAAGGCGTTGCGCCGGATCGAGGAAGGCAGCTACGGCTTCTGCGAGGAGACCGACGAGGAAATCGGCGTGGACCGGCTCGATGCCCGCCCCATCGCCACCTTGTCGCTCGATGCGCAGGAGCGTCGCGAACATCTGCAGAAGCAGATGGGCGATTGATCACTCTGGTTCAATGACATGAAAAAGCCCCGCTTCAAGCGGGGCTTTTTCTTTGCCGGCGTACGCGCGGCGAGTGCGCTCGATGCGCAGTCGTGGACGTGCGGCTAGGCCAGTGCCTGCGCGGCGTAGCCCTTCAATTTCGCCAGCATCGACGCCAGCCCGTTCGAGCGGGTGGGCGAGAGGTGCTTGGCCAGGCCAATGGTGCCGATGAAGGCGGGTTCGGTATCCACGATGTCCCGTGCCGGGCGGTCCGAGTACACGCGCAGCACCAACGCGATCAGGCCGGAAACGATGGCCGAATCGCTGATCGCCTCGAAATGCATGCACTGGGCATCGCCGCTGGGAACCAGCCAGACCATCGACTGGCAACCGAGCACGCGGTAGTCCTCGGTCTTGTGCTCCTCCGGAAACGGCGGCAGTTGCTTGCCCAGGTCGATCAGGTATTGGTAACGCTCGGTCCAGTCGCCGAAATAGGCGAATTCCTCGGCGATTTCCTGCTGCGCCTCGTCGGCGCTGGTTTGCGTATTCATCGGCTCATTATCGCGCAACGGATGGAGGCGGGGGGATGCGGCTGGCTCATCGGCGCATCCATAACCCTCACTTGACGCTCCAGCGGGTTCCTTGGGCGCTGTCCTCGATCACGATGCCCAGCGCGTCCAGCTCGGCGCGGATGGCGTCCGCGCGGGCGAAGTCGCGCGCGGCGCGGGCGTCGCGGCGCTGCTGCAACAGACCTTCGATGTGGACGGCGTCGATCGTTTCCCCGCCGCGCTGGAACCATGCTTCGGGTGCCTGCTGCAGCAGGCCGAGCAAGGCGCCGCCACCGAGCAGCTCAGCCTTGGCCGCGGCCGTGCCGGCCTGGCGCGCGGCATCGGCCAGTTGCGACAACTCCGCTAGCGCCTGCGGGGTATTGAGGTCATCGCACAGCGCGGCCTCGACGGCGGGCGGCACCGGCAGCGCGCCTTCGGGGAGGTCGATCCCGTCCAGGTCGCGCAGCACGCGGTACCAGCCATCGAGTGTGTTTACCGCCTGCTGGATGGCGTCTTCGGACCAGTCCAGCGGCTGGCGGTAATGGCCGCGCAGCAACATGAGGCGCAGTGCCTCGGCCGGATGCTGCTGCAGGAGTTCGTGCACCAGCAGCACGTTGCCCAGCGACTTGGACATCTTGCGGCCGCCGAAGGTGAGCATGCCGTTGTGCAGCCAGTAACGGGCGAACGCCTTGCCGCCATGCGCGCAAGTGGATTGGGCGATCTCGTTTTCGTGATGCGGAAACTGCAGGTCGATGCCGCCGGCGTGGATATCGATGGTTTCGCCCAGGTGGGCGGCGCTCATCGCCGAGCATTCGATATGCCAGCCGGGACGACCGCGGCCCCACGGGCTGTCCCAGCCGGGCAGTTCCGGGGTGGACGGCTTCCACAGCACAAAGTCGCCAGGGCTTTTCTTGTAGGGCGCCACGTCCACCCGCGCGCCGGCGATCAATTCCTCGGTGTCGCGGCCGGACAGCTCGCCGTACGCCGGGTAGCTGCCCACATCGAACAGCACATGACCCTCGGCGGCGTATGCGTGGCCGCTGGCGAGCAACTGCTCGACCATCGCGACGATCTCGCCGATATGCGCGGTGGCGTGCGGCTCAATGTCCGGCGGGGCCACACCGAGGCCGGCCATGTCGTCGCGGAAGGCCTGGGCGAAGCGGTCGGTGATGGTGGTGATCGGCACGCCCTGTTGCTGCGCGGCGGCATTGATCTTGTCGTCGACGTCGGTGATGTTGCGGGCGTACACCACCTGCGGGTAATGCCGCCGCAGCAGCCGCGCCAGCACATCGAACACCACCGGCGGGCGCGCATTGCCGATGTGCACGAAGTTGTAGACGGTGGGGCCGCACACATACATCGTCACCCGTTGCGGGTCGAGCGGAACAAAGGGTTCGAGCCGGCGGGTGAGGCCGTTGTAGAGCGAAATCGGCATGGGTTGGAGCATCCGCGATGGAGAACAAGCGTGCTGGCGTTTTACGGCAGCCCGGCATCTTAACAAGGTGTAAGCGGGGCGGGCGGAACCCGCTGATTCTAAGCGTTTATTCAGCGTGAATTTGTTGCAATGACGGAGCAACCGCAATCCTTGCAGTGCTTATTGATCGGAGTTCGTAATGACCAAGCTGCTGTTTCCCATGCTGTTGCTGGCCTTGGCGACGACGGGCGTCCAGGCCCAGGACGGGCGCTACGCCAATGGCGACGACAACACGCATTACGGCTGGGCCGACGTATTGCGCGTCGATCCGGTGTCGGCCATCACCCAGACCGAAGTGCCGCGGCAGGAGTGCTACGACCAGCAAGTGGTGCATCAGGAGCGCGGCAACAGCACCGCGGGCACGATCCTCGGCGCCGTCGTCGGTGGCGTGCTGGGCAACACCGTGGGCAAGGGCGATGGACGCCGCGCGGCGACCGTGGCAGGCGCGGTGGCGGGCGGTGCCGTGGGCAATCGTGCGTCCAACCATGGCGGCACGTATGAAACCACGCAGACGCAGTGCCGGCAGGTCAGCACGGTCAGCGAGCAGCGCCGTATCGTTGGCTACGACGTCGAATACAAGTATCGGGGCGAGGTCTACGTGTCCCGGCTCAATTACGATCCGGGCGAACGGCTTCGGGTCCGGGTGAACGTGCAGCCGGCCGATTGACCCGCGCCAGCGTCACCGGAATGCGCCGCCTTCGGGCGGCGTATTCGTTTGCATCGCGTGTGCGGCTGGCGGCAGATTTTTGTTGCAAGGCAGCGAAATTCCCGCCATCATGCATGTTCATGTTCAACGCTGATCACCGATTTCCGCGCATGTCCATAGCCGTCTATACCGCCAACGTCCTCACCAGCGCCCGCATGGCCGCTGGCATGACGTCGCGCGCGCGCCGACCGCGGTACCGACTTTCGGCCGGGTAGGCAGTCGCGCACGTTAATTATGCGGATAGACGAAAAAGCCCGGCCCTCGTGCCGGGTTTTTGCGTTTTCGGAATTGGTTTCACACGTATCTATTGGCTGACTCTCACTCAAGGTATCGCCCCATGGCACCTCGACATTTCCTGACCACCCAGGATTACAGCCGCGCCGAGATCGACGCGCTGCTGACCCAAGCCGCCGAATTCAAGCGCTCGCCCGGCGGGCAGCAAATGGCCGGCAAGTCGATCGCGTTGCTGTTCTTCAACCCCTCGATGCGCACGCGCACCAGCTTCGAACTGGGTGCGTTCCAGCTGGGTGGGCATGCCGTGGTGTTGCAGCCGGGCAAGGATGCGTGGCCGATCGAGTTCGAAGTCGGCAGCGTGATGGATGGCGACACCGAGGAGCACATCGCCGAGGTGGCGCGCGTGCTTTCGCGCTATGTCGACCTGATCGCCGTGCGCGCGTTTCCCAAATTCCAGGACTGGGCGGTGGACCGCCAGGACACCGTGATCAAGGCATTCGCGCAATACGCCAAGGTGCCGGTGATCAACATGGAAACGATCACCCATCCCTGCCAGGAGCTGGCGCATGCGCTGGCGCTGAAGGAACACCTGGGCAGCCTGCAGAACAAGAAGTACGTGCTGACCTGGACCTACCATCCCAAGCCGCTGAACACCGCGGTGGCGAACTCCGCCTTGCTGATCGCCACCAAGATGGGCATGGACGTCACGTTGCTGTGCCCCACGCCGGATTACGTGCTGGACGAGCGCTACATGGCGTATGGACGTCTGAACGCGGAGCAGAACGGCGGCTCGCTCAAGGTCAGTCACAATATCGAAGAGGCCTACAGCGGCGCCGACGTGGTCTACGCCAAGAGCTGGGGCGCGTTGCCTTATTTCGGTCGCTGGGAGCAGGAAAAGCCCATCCGCGAAGCCAACAAGCACTTCATCGTCGACGAAGCGAAGATGGCGCTGACCAACAACGGCCTGTTCAGCCATTGCCTGCCGTTGCGGCGGAACATCAAGGCCACCGATGCGGTGATGGATTCGCCCGCATGCATCGCCATCGATGAAGCCGAGAACCGCCTGCACGTGCAGAAGGCGGTCATGGCCTCGCTGATCGGCCAGGGCTGAGCCAACCACCATGTACGCGCCCAAGTCATTTCGCGAAACACGCAGCGAGGTCCTGCGCGATCTGGTTCGTGCCTATCCGTTCGCCACCGTGGTCGTGCAGGCGCAGGGCGGGCTGGCGGCAAACCATCTGCCGTTCGAATGGAACGGCGACGCGCTGCAGGCACATGTCGCCCGTGGCAACGAGTTGGTGGCGATGGATGGCGCCCCGGTGCTTGTGGTGTTCCAGGGGCCGCAGGGCTATATCAGCCCGAACTGGTATCCGAGCAAGCACGAGAC
The DNA here is from genome assembly GCF_001426645.1 of Rhodanobacter sp. Root480. Lineage (GTDB taxonomy): Bacteria > Pseudomonadota > Gammaproteobacteria > Xanthomonadales > Rhodanobacteraceae > Rhodanobacter > Rhodanobacter ginsenosidimutans. Next base: position 1,160,678 of record NZ_LMEX01000001.1, on the reverse strand, counting down.
CGGGCGCGAAGTGCCGACCTGGAATTACACCGTGGTGCACGTGCACGGCCGGCTTCGCGTGGTTGACGACGAGGCATGGGTTCGCCGCCAGTTGGAAGCGCTCACCGATCACCATGAATCCGGCCAGCCCCTGCCATGGACAATCCGCGATGCGCCCGAGGATCACGTCGAGAAATTGCTGGGCGCGATCGTCGGTATCGAAGTCACGATCGAGCGCATCGAAGGCAAGTTCAAGCTCAGCCAGAACCATCCCGCGCGCAACCGCGAAGGGGTGATCGCCGGCTTGCGCCAGCGCGACGGCGATGGCGATGTGGAACTGGCCGCCATGATGAACCAACGCGAGGAATCCGCATCGTGAACCATCAGCATCACTATCGCGTCGACGTGGAATGGACCGGCAACCTCGGCAGCGGCACGGACGGCTATCGCAACTACAGTCGCGACCACGTCATCCGTATCGAGGGCAAGCCGCCGCTGGCCGGGTCGTCCGACCCGAGCTTCCGGGGCGACGCCGCAAAGCACAACCCCGAGGACATGCTGGTCACCGCCTTGTCGACCTGCCACATGCTGTCCTACCTCCACATGGCGACGGTGGCCGGTGTGGTGGTGACGGGCTATGTCGATGCGGCTGAGGGCACCATGGCCATGGAAGGGGATGGCGGCCATTTCGTCGAAGTGGTGTTGCGCCCCACCGTCACGATCAGCGCGGCCAGCGATGCAGCCAAGGCCGAAGCGGCTCACGAGTCGGCCCACCATGCCTGTTTCATTGCCAATTCCGTGAATTTCCCGGTGCGCTGCGAACCGCGCATTGTTGTGAGCCGGGAATAGAGAATCGGGAATAGGGAATCGTCCAGAGCAGCTTTTCGTAACTCGTCTGTTTTTGCTACGTCCGCATTTTTCAGGAAAACCATTATGTCGAACGCTTCTACCATTCCCCATTCCCCATTCCCCATTCCCGCCACCGGAGAAGGCAAGCACATCGTGCTTGCCTTCTCCGGTGGCCTCGACACCAGTTTCTGCGTGCCTTACCTCAAGGAGCGCGGCTGGGCCGTGCACACCGTGTTCGCCGACACCGGCGGTGTGGACGCCGAGGAGCGCGCCTTCATCGAGAACCGCGCGAAGGAGCTGGGCGTGGCCAGCCACGTCACCGTCGACGGCGGCCCCGCGATCTGGAGCGGCTTCGTCAAGCCGTTCGTATGGGCGGGCGAGGGCTACCAGGGCCAGTACCCGTTGCTGGTGTCCGACCGCTACCTGATCGTGGAGGCCGCGCTGAAGCGCGCCGCCGAGCTGGGTACGCGCGCCATCGCGCACGGCTGCACCGGCATGGGCAACGACCAGGTGCGCTTCGACCTGGCGGTGAAATCGCTGGGTGACTACGAGATCGTGGCGCCGATCCGCGAGATCCAGAAGGAACACACGCAGACGCGCGCCTACGAGCAGGCCTTCCTGGAAGAGCGCGGCTTCGGCGTGCGCGCCAAGCAGCAGGCCTACACCATCAACGAAAACCTGCTGGGCCTGACCATGTCCGGCGGCGAGATCGACAAGTGGCAGGCGCCGGGCGAAGGTGCGGTGGGTTGGTGCAAGCCGCGCGCCGAATGGCCGTCCAAACCGCTGCAGGTGAAGATCGGCTTCGAGCATGGCGAAGCCGTGTCGCTGAACGGCGAAAAGATCGCCGGCCACAAGCTGCTGGCGAAATTGAACGCCCTGTTCGCGCCCTACGGCGTGGGTCGCGGCCTCTACACCGGCGACACCACCATCGGCCTGAAGGGCCGCATCATCTATGAAGCGCCCGGCCTGATTTCGCTGCTGACCGCACACCGCGCGCTGGAAGAAGCCGTGCTCAGCAAGCAGCAGAACCGCTTCAAGCCCGATGTGGCGCGCAAGTGGGTGGAGGTGGTGTACGAGGGTTTCTTCCACGATCCGATCAAGACCGACCTGGAAGCATTCCTTGCGTCCAGCCAGTCCACCGTCAATGGCGAAGTGACGCTGGAGACGCATGGCGGCGTGGTCAACGCGGTGGCGATCGAATCGAAGCACATCCTCAACGCCAAGGGCGCCACCTATGCGCAGTCGGCCGACTGGGGCGTGGCAGAGGCGGAAGGCTTCATCAAGCTGTTCGGCATGAGCAGCACGCTGTGGGCCGAGGTCAACAGGACCGGGAATGGAGAATAGGGAATCGGGAATGGTCAAGAGCGATACGCTGCTTGAGGCGACGCTGGAGCACCTGCGTGCGCTGGTGGGTTTCGACACGCGTAACCCACCGCGGGTGGTCGACACTGGCGGCATCTTCGATTACCTGCGCGCTCAGTTGCCCGGCTTCGACGTGACCGTGACCGATCACGGCGCCGGCGCGGTGAGCCTGCATGCCGTGCGCGGCGCGCCGAAATACCTGTTCAACGTGCATCTGGATACGGTGCCGGATTCGCCGGCGTGGACGGCCGATCCGCATGCGTTGCGTGTCACGTCGGATCGGGCGATCGGCCTTGGTGCCTGTGACATCAAGGGCGCGGCGGCGGCGTTGGTGGCCGTGGCCAATGCCAGCGACGGCGACATGGCGCTGTTGTTCTCCACCGATGAGGAAGCCAACGATCCGCGGTGCATCGCGGGTTTTCTCCGTGCTTTTCCCCCTCTCCCTGTGGGAGAGGGTCGGGGTGAGGGTGGAGCGAACGGTATGACTCCGGCCGTACCCTCTCCCCCGACCCCTCTCCCAAAGGGAGAGGGGAGCTATCAAGCAGTGATCATTGCCGAGCCGACCAAGGGTGAGGCCGTGCTGGCGCATCGCGGCATCCAGTCGGTGCTGATGCGCTTCGCCGGCCATGCCGGCCACGCGTCAGGCGAGCAGAAGGCCAGCGACAGCGCGCTGCACCAGGCGGTGCGTTGGGGTGACGCGGCGCTGGATTTCGTGGACGCGCAGTCGCATGAGCGTTTCGGCGGCCTCACCGGTCTGCGCTTCAACATTGGCCGTATCGAAGGCGGCATCAAGGCCAACATGATCGCGCCCAGCGCCGAGCTGCGCTTCGGCATGCGGCCGCTGCCCACGATGCAGCCTGATGGCCTGCTGGACAGCTTCCGCGCCTTGGCCGAACCGGCGCCTGCGCATTTCGAGGAGACCTTCCGCGGCCCTTCGCTGCCGGCAGGCGACACGGCGCGGGCCGAGGAGCGCCGCCTGCGCGCGCGCGACCTGGCCGACGAGCTGGGTATCCCGGTCGGCAACGCGGTGGACTTCTGGACCGAAGCGGCGCTGTTCTCCGCCGCTGGCTATACCGCCTTCGTCTATGGCCCCGGCGACATCGCCCAGGCGCACAGCGCCGACGAATGGGTTGCGCTGGACCAATTGCAGCAGTACGCAGAAACCATCTACCGGATCGTCGATCGTGGAAATGCATAACAAGAGTACCCGTCAGACCATCGTGCGCCTGCTTTCGAGCATGGGCAGCGCGAAGGAAATTCAGCAGTACCTGAAGCGCTTCTCGCAGCTGGACGCCAAGCGCTTTGCCGTGGTGAAAGTCGGCGGCGCGGTGCTGCGCGACGACCTGTCCGCGTTGACCTCGTCGCTGACCTTCCTGCAGCAAGTGGGTTTGACGCCGATCGTGCTGCACGGCGCCGGGCCGCAACTGGACGAGGAACTGGCTGCCGCCGGCATCGTGAAGGAGACCGTCAACGGCCTGCGGGTCACCTCGCCCGAAGCGCTGGCAATCGTGCGCAAGGTGTTCCAGGCGCAGAACCTGCGGCTGGTGGAAGCGTTGCAAGGCATGGACGCGCGTGCCACCTCGGTGCCGTCGGGCGTGTTCGCGTCCAGCTACCTGGATCAGTCCGTGTACGGCCTGGTCGGCAAGGTGGACAGCATCAACCTGGCACCGATCGATGCCAGCCTGCGTGCCGGTTCGATCCCGGTGATCGCCAGCCTCGGCGAAACGCCGAGCGGGCAGATCCTCAACATCAACGCCGACTTCGCTGCCAACGAGCTGGTGCGCGTGCTGCAGCCGTACAAGATCGTGTTCCTCACCGGCACCGGCGGCTTGCTGGACGAGAAGGGCAAGGTGATCGATTCGATCAACCTCAGCACCGAGTACGACCACCTGATGGCGCAGCCGTGGATCAACGGCGGCATGCGGCTGAAGATCGAGCAGATCGCCGACCTGTTGTCGGACCTGCCGCTGACCTCGTCGGTGTCGATCACGCGGCCGTCCGAGCTGGCCAAGGAGCTGTTCACCCACAAGGGTTCGGGCACGCTGGTGCGTCGCGGTGAGCGCGTCCTGAAATACGACTCGTGGGAAGGCATCGACCTGGATCGGCTGCGCGCGCTGATCGAGTCCAGTTTCGGTCGCATGCTGGTGGCCGACTACTTCGAGCGCACCAAGCCGCGTTGTGTTTACGTCAGCGAGAATTACCGCGCCGCGATGATCCTCACCGAAGAGGGCGGTATGCCGTATCTCGACAAATTCGCGGTGCTCGACGACGCGCAGGGCGAAGGCCTGGGTCGCGCCGTGTGGCAGGTGATGCGCGAGGCGCATCCGCGGCTGTTCTGGCGTTCGCGCCACGGCAACGCGATCAACCCGTTCTATTACGCCGAGTCCGACGGCAGCCTCAAGCAGGAGCGCTGGAAGGTGTTCTGGTACGGGCTGGACAATTTCGATGACATCGGCCGTTGCGTGGCCCATTGCGCCACGCGGCAGCCGACACTGCTGGATCGGGAATCATGAGCACGGAAAAAAAGAGCATCGGCATCGTGGGCGCACGCGGCCACACCGGCATGGAGTTGATCCGCCTCATCGCGGCGCACCCGGCGCTGGAGCTGTCCTTCGTCTCCTCGCGCGAACTCGATGGCGAGCGCGTGGCCGATCACGTCGAGGGTTTTGCCGGTGAGCTGCGCTACGCCAGCCTCGACGCCGACGCCGTGGCGGCGCAGAAGGCTGACGTGGTGATCCTGGCGTTGCCCAATGGCAAGGCGGCGCCGTACGTGGCCGCGATCGAGGCCAGCCGGCCCGACACGCTGCTGCTCGACCTGTCGGCGGATTACCGCTTCGATGACCATTGGTATTATGGCCTGCCCGAGCTGACCCGCGGTCGCTGGCGCGGCGAAAAGCGCATCAGCAACCCCGGTTGCTATGCCACCGCGATCGAGCTTTCGGTAACACCGCTGAAGGATCTGCTGGCCGCGCCGCCGGTGTGCTTCGGCGTATCGGGTTACTCCGGCGCCGGCACCACGCCGTCGGACAAGAACGATCCGGAAAAGCTGCGCGACAACCTGATGCCGTATGCATTGACTGGCCACATGCACGAGAAGGAGGCCAGTCGCCATCTCGGCCTGCCGGTGGAATTCATGCCGCACGTGGCACCGCATTTCCGCGGGCTTACCGTCACCACCAACCTGTACTTGTCGCGTTCGGTGAAGCGCGAGGATGTGCTGGCGCGCTTCCACGCCGCCTACGACGGCGAAAAGCTGGTGGATGTCACCGACGAAGCGCCGTGGGTGAGTCGCGTGGCCCACACGCATCGTGCCGAAGTCGGCGGTTTTGCGGTCTCGGCCGATGGCAAGCGGGTAGTCGTGGTGGCGACGCTGGACAACCTGCTGAAAGGCGCCGCCACCCAGGCCATGCAGAACATCAACCGCGTGCTGGGCGTGGACGAGTACACCGGCATACCGGTGTAGGAGCACACCCCGTGCGCGAAAGCTCTTCCACAAGGCCTCATCAAGCCATCGCGCACAGGGTGCGCTCCTACAGGATTTCCTACGATGACCCAGCCCCTCTGGCAAAAAGACGGCATCAAGATCGATGCGAAGATCATGCAGTTCCTGGCCGGCAACGACGTGTTGCTGGACCGCGAGTTTTTCCTGCATGACATCACCGCCAGCAAGGCGCATGTGGAAGGCCTGGCGAACATCGGCGTGGTCGGCGCGGACGAGGCGGCGGCGCTGAAGCGCGAGTTGGATGCGCTGGCCGAGGATTTCCGCAGCGGTGTGTTCGTGCTGGATGAGCGCCATGAAGACGGCCATTCCGCGATCGAGGCGCGACTTACCGAACGGCTCGGTGACGCCGGCCGCCGCGTGCATACCGGGCGCAGCCGCAACGACCAGATCCTGGTGGCCACCCGGCTTTGGCTGAAGGAAAAGCTGGCCACGCTGCAGACGCTGTGCCACGACATCGCCCAGGTCTGCCTGGATCGTGCGGCGGAACCGACGTTGCCGCTGCCGGGCTATACGCACTTGCAGCGTGCCGTGGTGTCGTCCACCGCGATGTGGTTCGCCGGATTTGCCGAGGGTTTCACCGACAACGCGCTGCGCGCGCAGCAGACCGCCGTGTGGATCGACGCCAACCCGCTGGGCACCGCGGCCGGCTATGGCGTGAATCTTCCGCTGGATCGCGCGCACACCACGCAGGCGCTGGGCTTCTCCCGCATGCAGGTGTCGCCGGTCTATGCGCAACTGTCGCGGGGAAAATTCGAGATGGCGGTGCTGGAATCCATCGCCAGCGCACTGCTGGACCTGCGCCGCATGGCGTGGGATCTGTCGCTGTTCACCACCGCCGAATTCAATTTCGTGAAACTGCCGGCCGAGTACACCACCGGCAGCTCGATCATGCCGAACAAGCGCAATCCGGACGTGATCGAATTGCTGCGCGCCAGCTATGCCAGCGTGGCGGCGGCGCGCTGCGAGATCGAGCAGTTGCTGTCGCTGCCCTCGGGTTATCAGCGCGACCTGCAGTTTTCCAAGGGCTCGCTGTTTCATGGCGTGACGCACGGTTTGTCGGCGCTGGAGCTGGTGCCCGACCTGCTGGCGCGTTTCCAGTGGAACGAGCCGGCCATGCGCGCGGCGATCGAGCCGTCGATGTATGCCACCGACGTGGCGATCGAGCAGGCAGCGGCTGGCGTGCCGTTTCGCGATGCCTATCGCGCCGCCGCCGAAGCCGCCAGCGCGGCCGGTGCCGGGCGCACTCCCGAGTCCAGCCTGGAAGCGCGCGTCTCACCCGGTTCAGGCCATGACCTGAAGCTCGACCAGGTGCAACAGCGCCTCGACGCCATACGCGGCTGAACAAGATCGGCATGGAGAGGGAAGGGGAGATGTCCACAGTCCATTCGGCAAAGGCGTTGCATCGTGCGGGCATGCGGCATCATGGACGTCCAGGCGTCCATCCGGTCGTCCGCATGTTTGCCTGTTCCACCTCGATCGTTCTGTCGGGAAGCGAGCGATGAATCCGGCAACCCGAAGCTTGCCCGCCCAGCCGCTACCCCCGTGGAAGCGGGCCGTGCTGAAAGTCGGCAGCAACCTGCTGGCGGCCGATGGCGGCGGGCTTACGCCGCAGTACGCGGCCGCGCTGGCGGATTTCATGGCGGCCAGCCATCGCGCGGGCCGTCAGGTGGTGCTGGTGTCTTCGGGCGCCGTGGCCGCCGGACGGGCCATGTTGCGGGCGAAGTCGGGCGCGGGCCCGGATATCGCGGCGCGACAGGCGCTGGCGGCGCTAGGGCAGGCGCCGATGATCGCGCTGTGGCAATCGCTGGCGTCGCAGTCGGTGGCCCAAGTGCTGCTGACCCACGACGATGTGCGCAATCGCCGCCGCTATCTCAACGCGCGTGCCACCTTGCGCGAGCTGCTGGCGCTGGATGTGTTGCCGGTGATCAACGAGAACGACACCGTGTCGGTGGATGAGTTGAAGCTGGGCGACAATGACAACCTGGCCGCCATCGTGGCCACCCTGGTCGATGCCGACCTGCTGTTGATCGCGTCCGACGTCGATGCGCTGTACAGCGCCGATCCCCGGCATCACCCTGATGCCGTGCCGTTCGCGCAGATTCCCGCCCTGACCCCGCAGATCATGGCGATGGCCGGCGGCAGCGGCAGCAAGGTTGGCACCGGCGGCATGCGTACCAAGTTGCAGGCGGCGGCGCGCGCGGCAACCGCCGGCATTCCCACCGCATTGTTCAGCGGCCGCGACGCCGCCACGGTAGAGGCGCTGCAGCATGGCGTGTTGCACGGTACCCTTGTTGCCGCGGCAAGCACGCGCATGCATGCGCGCAAGCACTGGCTGCGTCACGCGCCCGCCGCACCCGGCAGCATCCGTATCGACACAGGCGCGGCACGCGCGCTGGCTGGCGGCCACGCCTCGCTGCTGCCTGGTGGCATGACCGGAGCCGAGGGCGAGTTTCATCGCGGCGACCTGGTCGAGATTATCGATATGGACGGCCAATCGGTGGCGCGTGGGTTGAGCCAGTACTCGGCCGCCGAGGTGCGACGCCTGGCGGGCCGGCACAGCCGCGAGATTGAAACCGTGCTCGGCTACAGCTATGGCGACGAGGTAGTGCACCGCGACGACATGGCGACCCTCACTGATGCCACCGGCGATGCGTTGCCGCAGCGCTAGCTGGAAGTCACCCCGCCGACCCCTCGGCGGGCATCGGTTAAAATGCGGGATTCACGACGTTGCATTTCCCTTGGCCACTTGTAGAGGACGATGACCCAGACACGACCATTCACACCACAAACCCTGCCGCCATGGCGGCGCGCCGTATTGAAAGTGGGTAGCAGCCTGCTCGCCGCCGACACTGGCGGACTCAGTACGCGCTACGCCCTGGGCCTTGCACAATTCATTTCAGCCTGCCACGCCGACGGTCGCGAGATCGTGCTGGTGTCGTCGGGCGCCGTCGCCGCCGGCCGCCTGATGCTGCGCGACCATTCCCACGAAGACACCAGCAATGCCGCCCGGCAGGCCATGGCGGCGCTGGGCCAGACGCAGACCGTGGCGTTGTGGCAACGCCTGTTCGACCATCCGCTGGCGCAGGTGCTGTTGACCCATGACGACCTGCGCGACCGGCGCCGCTACCTCAACGCGCGCGCCACGCTGAGCGAGCTGCTCAACTACAAGATCATGCCCGTGGTGAACGAGAACGATACCGTGGCCATCGACGAGCTCACCCTGGGCGACAACGACAATCTCGCGGCCATCGTGGCGGCACTGGTCGACGCCGACCTGCTGCTGATCGCCACCGACATCGACGGCCTGTATACGGCCGACCCGCGCACGAATCCCGATGCCGAGCCAGTCAACGAAGTGCTCGAACTCACTACCGGGATCATGGCGATGGCAGGTTGCGCCGGATCGTCCGTAGGCACGGGCGGCATGCGTACCAAGCTGGAGGCGGCGGAGAAAGCCGCGACGGCGGGCATCCAGACCGCGCTGTTCAACGGCCGCGACAGCGAAGTGGTGAGCCTGCTTGCGCGCGGCCAGCTGCGCGGCACGCTGCTGCATACCAGCGCCACCCGCCTGCATGCGCGCAAATACTGGCTGCGGCACATGCCGGCGGTGACGGGCCATATCCACGTCGATGCCGGCGCCGCGCACGCCATCGTGCGCGAGGGGGCATCGTTGCTGCCCATGGGCATCATCCGTGCGGATGGCATGTTCCAGCGTGGCGACATGGTCGAGATCGTCACGGGCGGCGATGATGGCATGCTGCACGTCATCGCCCGCGGCATCGCGCAATATGGCGCGGCGGAAATCAATCGCATCGCACGAACCCACACCCGGGACATCGGCGACCGGCTCGGTTACAGCTATGGCGAAAACGTCGTCCATCGCGACGACCTGGCCACGCTGGGCGATACCGGGTTGCTGACAGGAGAATACGCATGAGCGACATCCGTACCCAGGCCCTGGCCTGCCGCGACGCCGCCACCGCCATCGCGGCGCTCGACAACACTGCCCGGCGCCTGCTGCTGCTGGACATGGCCCAGGCGATCGACAGCCAGACCGATACCATCCTTGCCGCCAACGAAAAGGACATGGCGCAGGCCGCCGCCAAGGGCGTGCAGGGCGCGATGCTCGACCGGCTGCGTCTGGATGCGGGGCGCGTCGCGACCATCGCCAACGCCGTGCGCGAGGTGGCCGACCTGCCTGATCCGGTGGGCCAGGTGACGCGGCGCGATCAACTGCCCAACGGGCTGGCGATCGAGCGCGTGCGCATTCCGCTGGGCGTGATCACGATGATTTACGAAGCACGTCCCAACGTCACCGCCGATGCCGCGGCGCTGTGCCTGAAGGCCGGCAATGCGGTGATCCTGCGCGGTGGTTCCGAAGCGCTGCATTCGAACACCGCGATCGCGGCAGCGCTGCATGTGGCGCTGCAGAAGCATGGCATTCCCGCCGCGGCCGTCACTCTCGTCGAAGATTTGCGCCGCGAGACGATGGTCGAACTGCTGCAGCTGGCCGACATCATCGACCTGGCCATCCCGCGCGGCGGCGAAGGCCTGATCCGTTTCGTCACCGAACACGCGCGCGTGCCGGTGATCAAGCACTACAAGGGCGTCTGCCATCTCTACGTGGACAAGGCAGCGGACCTCACGCTCGCGCTGGATCTGCTGATCGACGGCAAGACTTCGCGGCCCGGTGTATGCAACGCGCTGGAGACGCTGCTGGTACATCGCGATGTGGCCGCCGAGTTCCTGCCGAAGGCCGCGGCAGCGCTGCGCCAGCGCGGTGTCGAACTGCGCGGCGACGAACGCAGCCGCGAGCAGGTGCCGGACATGGCCGTCGCCAGCGAGGACGACTACGCCGCCGAATTCCTCGACCTGATCCTGGCCATTCGTGTGGTGGATAGCGCGGACGATGCCATCGCGCATATCCGCCGCTACGGCTCCGATCACACCGAGGTCATCGCCACCACCGACCAGGGGACGGCCGACGCATTCGTGCACGCGCTGCGCAGTGCGGTGGTGATGGTCAACGCGTCGTCGCGTTTCTCCGATGGTGGCGAATTGGGGCTGGGTTCGGAAATCGGCATTTCCACCACGCGCCTGCACGCCTACGGCCCGATGGGTGCCGAGTCGCTCACTATCGAACGTTTCGTGGTGCGCGGGGACGGCCAGGTGCGGCATCCGCAAAGTCGCGCGTAGGGACGCGTGGATTTGTAGGAGCGCACCGTGTGCGCGATGCCTTTGGTTGGGTAACGAAGAGCATCGCGCACAGGGTGCGCTCCTGCACGCTCGCCTGGTAGGGCATGGGGGCGGACGCGGTGATTCAGCCTTCCAGATGGCCGTGCTCGCCGATGTCGCCGGGCGCGTCGCTGATCATGCCGCGCGCCAGGTCGAGCGCCCGTTCGACGAAATTCCCTGCCTCCCAATAACTGGCATCGCGTACCTGCACGCGCAGCACCATCAGGTTGGGATCGTCCTTGCCGTCGGGGAAAAACACCTTTTGCGCGGGCGACCAGAGTTCATTGATGGTGTCGGCGTCCCGATCCATGCGGGCTCGGCCGCGTACCGACACGTAGCGATGCTCGCCCGGGTGCGCGTAGGCGAGATTCACCTCATGGTCGTCGGTGAGTTCCGCCACCTTGTGGCTGTTGGCGGCGGTAAAGAAAATCAGCTCTCCGTTCGCGTCCAGCTTGAGCGTTTCCAGCGGGCGGCTGACCAGTGAATTGTCCGCGGCCCGCGTGGTCAGCATCGCCACCTCGATATCGTCGATGAGCTCTCCAAGCTTGCGCAGGTCACCCTGGTTCGGCGCGTCGTTCTTCATGGCGGACTCCGTCGTGGTCGAAAGCTCCACGATGGCGCAATGCAACTCAACGTCCGATGAAATCGATGTTCAGCAGTGTCGGATGGTGTTGCCGGTCAAGCGGATGCGTCATGCCAGCGTCGAACCGCATGTGCAAACGCCAGGCAATCGGCAAAGCGGTTGTACAGCGGCACCGGTGAGATGCGGATCACGTCCGGCTCGCGCCAGTCGCCGATGATGCCGTGTTGCATCAGGTACTCGAACAGTGCCCGGCCACGCTCGCGGCCGTCGGTAACGCGGATGGACAGTTGTGCGCCACGGCGTTCGGGTTCTTCGGGTGTCACCACGTGCAGCAGGTCGTTCAACTGCGTGTGCACCAGCCATTCAAGATAGCCGGTGAGTCGCACCGATTTTTCGCGCAGGCGGGCCATGCCGGCGCGGCGAAAAACTTCCAGCGATACGCGCAACGGGGCCAGCGCCAGGATTGGCGGATTGGACAGTTGCCAGCCGTCGGCACCGGCCGTGGGGATGAACTCTGGCCCCATCTGGAACCGCGTGGCCTTGTCGTGGCCCCACCAGCCGGCGAAGCGGGGCAGCACGGCGTTGGCGTGGCGCGCATGAACGAATGCGCCGCCGATGGCGCCAGGTCCGCCGTTGAGGAATTTGTAGCTGCACCAGATCGCGAAATCGGCGCCGCTGTCATGCAGCTGCAGCGGCAGGTTGCCCACCGCGTGGGCCAGGTCGAAGCCCACCTTGCAGCCGTGTCGATGCGCCAGCGCGGTGATCGCCGCCAGGTCGAACGCCTGCCCGTTGCGGTATTGCACGCCCGGCAGCATCACCAGGGCCGTGCGCGCGCCGTGCTCGGCCAGGACCTGCTCGATCGCCGCCAGCGACAAGGTGCCGTTGGGTTCGTCCGGTTCGATCTCGATCAGGTCGCGTGCGGGATCGAAGCCGTGGAAGCGGATCTGCGACTCCACCGCATAGCGGTCGGTAGGAAATGCGCCCGCCTCGATCAGGATCGCGGAACGCGCGGGCGTGGGGCGGTAGAAGCTGACCATCATCAGGTGCAGGTTCACGCCCAGCGTGTTCATCGTCACCACTTCGCCCGGTTGCGCGCCGACGATGGCTGCCAGGTCGTCGCGCAGGAACTCGTGGTAATCCATCCACGGCAGGCGGCCCTTGAAATGGCCTTCCACGCCCAGCTCGCCCCAGTAATCCAGCTCCGCGTTGACCGCCTCGCGTACGGCGCGAGGCTGCAGGCCCAGCGAGTTGCCGCAGAAATAGACGGAATCGACCGCGCGGCCACTGCCGTCCTCGTGCGGCGGAATCAGGAACTCGTCGCGGAAGTGGCGCAGGGGATCGGCGGCGTCGCGGGCCTGCGCCCAGGCGGCGCTGGCTTGGTAATCGTGCATGGATGAACTGTCCTCGCGGCGGATGCGTTTCGCGGTTACTTCAGTTGCGCGGCGATCGCATCGCAGCCCTTGTCGAATGCCGCTGCCCAGGTGGCACCGGCCTGGCTCTGCTGCGGCCGTACGCAACGCAGCTGGATCGAATGGTTGCCCTTGTACCAGTAGCGCTCGCTGTAGTTGAACTGCGCCCCGGCTTCCTGCGCGGTGTAGGTATAGGTGTTGTTCGCGCCGCCGTGGGCGGTGGCCGTGTAGCCGGGCAGGGCGGCGGCCTTGGCGGTGGCCTCGCCGACGTACTGCTGGAAGGCGGGGATGTCGGCGGTCTGCTTCACCGTCACGGTGACGCGGGCCAGGCTGCTTTGCGCGGTGGGCGAGGGGTCCGGCACCTGGAAGACGCGCGCCTCGGGGTCGCCCTCGGTTTCCATGATGTCCAGCCAGCCATTGGGGGTGGTGAAGTGGACCTGGCCATTGGCCATGCTCACGTCGGCGGCGTGCACGCTGGCGGCCAGCAGCATGGCGCTGGCGATAAGGACGGTACGCGGGAAGATCATGCTTGCTCCGATGGTGGGGCGTCAGGGGCGAAACGGTGTTTGGGCAGGCCCAGCCATTCCAGCGCGGTACCGTGGAACAGGCGGGCGCGATCGGCGTCGCCGCGTGCCAGTTCCTCGATGCCGCTGCCGGGCTGCTGTTCCCCCAGTGGGAAAGGATAATCGGTACCGAGCATGACCTGCTCGACGCCCGTCACATCCAGCAGATATCGCAAGGCCTGTTCGTCGTGCACGCAGGAGTCGAAATAGAATCGCTTCAGGTAGTCGCGCGGGTTGCGCGGGTTGTCGGTGGCGACCAGGTCCGGGCGCATGCGGAAGCCGTGCTCGATGCGGCCGATGGTGTAGGGAAAACTGCCGCCGCCATGGGCCAGCATCACGCGCAGTTTCGGCAGCCGCTCCAGCACGCCGCCGAACGCCAGGCAGCAGGCGGCGCGCGATTGCTCGGCCGGCATGCCGACCAGCCAGGGCAGCCAGTACTTGGGCATGGTGGCGGTGCCCATCATGTCCCACGGGTGCACCATCACGGCGGCGCCGAGATCGGCGGCGGCCTCGAAGAACGGGAACAGCTCCGGCGCGTCCAGGTTCCAGTCGCCGCAGTGGGAGCCGATCTGCACGCCTTGCAGCCCCAGCTCGTCGATGCAGCGTTCCAGCTCGGCGATCGCCAGCTCCGGCGCCTGCAGCGGCACCGTGCCGAGCGCCGCGTAATGGCGCGGATAGTCGCGGCACAGGCTGGCGGCGTGGTCGTTGAGATGGCGGTGCAGTTCCAACGCCTGGTAACCCGGCGCCCAGTAGGAGAACAGCACCGGCACGGTGGAGATCACCTGCACGTCCACGCCAAAGCGGGCGTAATCGTCGATACGCTGCTGCGGGTCGAAGGCGGAGTCCCACACTTCGCGGAAAAAGCGACCGCCCTTGTAGATGCGGTGGCGCCCGTCGGAATGGGTCATCACCGGAAAACGGTCGTTGCCGTACTTGGCCGCCAGATTCGGCCAGTCACGGGGGAGAATGTGCGCATGGCTGTCAATCTTCAGCATCCGGGCAGTGTAAAACCGGGCCGCGGCGGTGTCGTGCCGCGGTCGCACAATCCGGTGGCTGGAATGGCGCAGAAAGGCCGCCAGGAAGTGACATCCATCCAGACGCCAAACGGCTTTCCGGCTACGATAAGGGCTTGCATGCGGCAGTCTGGACGGGGTGAGGTCGGGGTTTCGGCCATCGAACCGCCGCCATGCGCGAGAGGCGGAATCCGATGAGCGATCAAGCCGAAGTCACACGCTTGCTGCATTCTGCGCAGTCGGGAAACCCGCAGGCGTTGAACGAGGCGCTGCGCCACATGTACGCGGCGCTGCATGGCATCGCCAAGGCCCAGCTCAACCGCGAGCAGATGGAGCGCACGCTCAGCGCGACGGCCCTGGTCAACGAGGCGTACCTGAAGGTTTTCGGTAGTTCGGAACCGCCGCAATGGGCCAACCGGCACCATCTGCTGGGCGTGGCCGCGCGTGCCATGCGTGAAGTGCTGGTGGATTCGGCGCGCCGGCGCAAGGCCGCCAAGCGGCCGCAGGAAGCCGGCCGCATGCAGTTGCTGGAGATCACCGCCGAGCTTTCCGACAACGTCGACTACGCCGTGCTGGCCGAATGCCTCGACCTGCTGGCTGCGCTGGACCCGCGCCAGGCAAACATCGTGGCCATGCGTTTTTTCATGGGCATGACCGGCGAGCAGATTGCCGCGGCGCTGGACATCTCCACCAGCACGGTGCAACGGGAGTGGCGCGTGGCGCGGGCCTGGTTGCAGCGCGAGCTGGAGCGCTAGCGGCCGCGCACCGACCTGGCCTCGGCTCAGGTTGCCTGGGTGGGTTTGCCCGGGTGGGAGCGCAAGCGCTGGCCATCCGAGGTGGTGACACTCTGCTGCACCACGTGGGCCAGCGTGTTCACGTTGTCGACCAGGCGATCGCTGATACGGGTCAGCAGGTCGGCGCCAGCGCGGTTCTCGGACATCAGCAGCAACACCACCAGCGTCTGCTGCAGGGCGCGCAGGTCGGGCAGGTCGATGGGCGCGCGTTGTTCGCGCAGGGCATCGGCGATCTCGCGCAGCGTGTTCGCCACCAGCTCGATGAAGTTGCCGGTTTCCCCTTGCTCGGGCAGGGCGTCGTTGTCGTCGATCAGGGCTTCCAGCGTCATCGCCGTGCGGGCCAGCCGGTTGCCGTTGGCGAACAGGGCGCGCGCCACTTTCAGAAGCTCGGGCGGCGTGGCCGGTTCGGCGCGCATGCGTTCGAGCGATGCCTGCGCGTTGCTGCGCCGGGTCCGCGCCGCGGTGCGGGTTTCGTGATGGGCCGTGCGCTGGCCGGGTTGCGCCAGCGCGGCCAGGTAGTCGGCGTAGCCCTCCAGCATCCGGGCCAGGGCGGCGCGTGCGCGGCCGCGCTCCCACGTCGGCCAGGCAACGTAGGCGAACAGGGCCATGCCGCAACCCAGCGTGGTGTTGATCACGCGATCCATCACCGCCACGCCGGAATTTACACCATCGAACGACAGCAAAATCACCACCGTGCCGGTCAGCGCCGCCACCGCGATGCCGTAGTGGGCGCTGGCCAGGTAGCGGAACGTCATGCACAGGATGGCCAGCAACAGCAGATGCGCCCACGGCTGGTCGGGGGTGACATGCAGCAAGACGGTGGTGACCACCAGGCCGGCCACCGTACCCAGCATGCGCAGCAGGCCGAAGTTGAAGGTGGCGGCGAAGTCCGGGCGCAGCACGATCGCCGCCGTCATCGGCAGCCAGTAGCCATGCGGCAGGTCCAGCAGGCGCGAAAGCCACAGTGCCGCCGTGAGGCACGCGGCCGTGCGTATGGCATGGCGGAACGCCACCGAGTGCACGGTGAGGTTGGCGCGCAACGTGGCCACGGTGGAGCTGCTGCGCAATGCCTGGGGCAACTGCGTTTCCGCGGCACGCGCGCGCAATTCACCCCGGCTGCCGGCCCAGTCGGCGTTGCGCACCGCGGCGGACAGCTGGCCGGTCAGCGCGTGCACGTGCCGGTTCATGCCGACGCTGCGCTGGGTGCCGTCGATCTCGGTCTCGCACGCTTGCAACCATTGCAGCGAGCGGGTGGCCTGGGTGGGTGTTTCGCCTTCTTCCAGTGCCGTGGCAATGCCCGAAAGCACTTCGGCGGCCTGCTCGCGGAATTTGCGATAGACGTCGTTGTCCGCGTCCAACTCGCCCATGGCGACGAATTCCAGCCGCATCCGCTCGGCCAGTTCCAGCAGCACGCCGAACGCCTCCATCGCCCGGCCATGCGAGCGGTGCCGGCCCAGCAAGGTGTGCTGCAGGGTGGTCATCGCGTCGGTCAGGGCGGGCGCGTCGGCGTTGTCCTGTGATGGCTGCATGGCTTGAGCGGCCAGGCCGGTGTACACGGTGGCCAGTATCTGGCGCTCGGGCCAGTAGCGCTGCAACGGCCACGCGGCCAGCGAAAACAGCGCCAGCAACAGGCCGCCGCAAACGATCAGCGCCGATGCGCTGGCCGCCTGTGCCAGTGGCATCGGCGTGGCCGCCGTGATCACCAGCAGGATCATGCTGGTCATGCCGACCCGGGCGGTATCGGTGCCGAACACCACCAGCAGCCCGCCACAGAAGCCGAACGCCGCGGTGGCCAGCAGGATCGGCAGCAGATGGCCGCCAATCAAGAACCCCAGCAACGAGGCCGTGCCGGCTGCCAACGACGCCAGCAGCAACTGGCGCATGCGCTGCCGGTACGGGCCGGGCTGATCGGAGAACATCGTGTTGAGCGCGCCAGCGGCCACGCCCAGGCCCACCTGCGGATGGCCGGTGCCCAAGCCGATTGCCAGCGGCAACGCCACCGCCGCCGTATTGCGCACAACCACCCGCCACGGCACATCGGGTCGCTTGATGCGGACCAGGCTCTCGATCGCGTGGGCGCGTAGCGAGTAGGCACTGCTGGACATGGTGTTCCTTGGCGCTACGGTTCGGGTTTACACGTGATGAGAGTAGCGCAGGAGAGGCGAGGCTTTGGGTGTTGTGGGGGGCGGGTTGGGTGCGCGTCGCGCCTGGTTTCCGTCCCGTCTTCGGTTGATGCGCGCAATGGGGGGCGAACAATCTCATCAGACCCGTCATTCCAGCGAAAGCTGGAATCCAGGGCCTCTTTCAGCGGCTGGAAGTCACTGGATTCCAGCTTTCGCTGGAATGACGTGGTTTTTGGAGGTCCTGGGGCGCGAAATGTCGCTCACTTCATGTGAAGCGGGCTGAGGCAAGTAGCCGTCCATGGAGCGCTGCCGCTCGGCTCCTGCCTCGCCCGAGCCTGACGCGCGGAATGCCTTTGGGCATTCCGCAAACGCGATGGCGGGCTGAGGCAAGTAGCCGTCCATGGAGCGCTGCCGCTCGGCTCCTGCCTCGCCCGAGCCTGACGCGTGGAATGCCTTTGGGCATTCCGCAAACGCGTTGGTGAGCTGAGGCAAGCAGCCATCCATGGAGCGCTGCCGCTCGGCTTCCTGCCTCGCCCGAGCCTGACACGGAATGCCTTTGGGCATTCCACAAACGCGTTGGTGAGCTGAGGCAAGTAGCCGTCCATGGAGCGCTGCCGCTCGGCTTCCTGCCTCGCCCGAGCCTGACGCGCGGAATGCCTTTGGGCATTCCGCAAACGCGTTGGTGAGCTGAGGCAAGCAGCCGTCCATGGAGTGCTGCCGCTCGGCTTCCTGCCTCGCCCGAGCCTGACACGGAATGCCTTTGGGCATTCCGTGTCAGGCTCGACCACTGAATTCGCCGGTCAGGGTGTTTACCCAGACTTTCTCGCCGTTGGCGATGTACTCGGGCACCTGGATCTCGATGCCGGTCGAAAGGCTTGCCGGCTTGTTGCGCTTGGTGGCGCTGGAGCCTTTCATTTCGGGAGCGGTGTCGACCACGGTGAGGATCACGCTGCTGGGTACCTGCAGGCCCACCGGCGCGTCGTCGATCAGCTGCACGTAGTAGCCCTCGATGCCTTCGACGATGTAGCCGGCGTTGTCGCCGACCAGCTCGGGCGACAGCGGGTATTGGGTGTAATCCTCGGCATCCATGAAGACGAACGCACCGTCGTCCATGTACGAGAAATTCGCCGCGCGGCGCACCAGATCCATTTCCCTGATGTCGTCGTCGGCGCGCAGGCTGAGGTCGTATTTGCGCCCGCCCGGAATCGAGTACAAGGTGAAGCGATAGGTGACATTGCCACCCCGCGCGCTGGGCGAGCTGCGCTCGATGTCGCGCACCTGATACACGGTGCCTTCGTGCTCGACGACGTTGCCTTTCTTGGTATCGGAAGCTTTCATGGGTTCGACCGGGAATGGAGAATCGGGAATGGGGAATCGGACAATCTGTTCACAACGAAGGAAGCGGAAAGGGTGGGGAGCCGGCTTTTCCTATTCCCCATTCCCTATTCCCTCACTTGGGCTGCAACCTTACCGCCCCGTCCAGCCTGATCGTCTCGCCATTGATATAGCGATTGCCCAGGATGAAGGCCACGGTATTGGCGAATTCGTCAGGTTGGCCCAGGCGGGCGGGGAACGGGATCGACGCGCTCAGTGAGGCCTGCACCTCGTCCGACATGCCGTCGACCATCGGCGTCCAGAAAATGCCGGGGGCAATGGTGGCGACGCGGATGCCGAAGCGGGCCAGTTCGCGCGCCATCGGCAAGGTCATGCCCACCACGCCGCCTTTGGAGGCGGAGTAGGCAGCCTGTCCGATCTGGCCCTCGTAGGCGGCGACGCTGGCGGTGTTGATGATCACGCCGCGCTCGCCATCCTCGCCCGCGTCGTTGTGCTGCATCAGCGCGGCGCCGGCCTTGGCGACATTGAAGCTGCCGACCAGGTTCACCATGACGGTGCCGGAGAAATTGGCCAGCGGCATCGCGCCCTGCTTGCCCAGCACGCGGCCCGCGCCCAGGATGCCGGCGCAGTTCATCACCACGTTCAGCCCGCCCATCGCGTGGTGCGCGGCGGCGGCGTTGGTGGCCACGCCATCTTCGGAGGTGACATCGGTGCGCAGGAAACGCGCGGCGTCGCCCAGTTCGCTGGCGGCGGCCTGGCCGTTGGCGTCGTTGACGTCGAACAGCGTTACCTTGCCGCCGCTGGCGACCAGTTGCCGCGCCACCGCCAGGCCGAGCCCGGAAGCGCCGCCGGTGATGATTGCCTTGACCTGATTGAGCTGCATGAGCCGTCCCCAGTGGGAAAGGCCGCCATCTTAACCGAGCGCGTCGTCGCCGTGACCCAGCCATGTCCGCAACGTTGCGGGCGCAAGCTGGGGAAATGGCGTGACCGGCCGGGGCGGGTTTGTCGCCGGTTGCAGCTCCTTCTGCCACACGCCCACGTCCCACCATTGGCCCAGCTTGTAGCCGCTCTGGCGCCACACGCCGGCCGGGGTGAACCCCATGGCTTCGTGCATCGCCACGCTGACCGTGCCGGGCAGGGTGATCACGCCCACAGCCTGGGTGATGCCCTGTTCACGCATCACCTCCAGCAGCACGCCGTACAACCGTCGCGCAATGCCACGCCGCTGCGCATTGCCGTGCACATAGATCGAGGTTTCGGCGATCCAGTCGTAGGCAGCGCGCTCGCGGAAACGTCCGGCGTAGGCATAGGCGAGCACGTCGCCGGCCTCTTCCCATACCAGCCATGGGTAATGCTGCAATTTGGCCCGGATGCGCCCGGCCATGGCATCCACGCCGGGCAGTTCGGTTTCGAAGGTGGCCACGCCGTCGGTGACGGACGGCGCATAGATGGCGTGGATGGCGGCGGCATCCCCGTCGCGGGCAATGCGGATCATCGGGTGACGGCCTTTCGCGCAGGGATGCAGGGATCGTGGTCGGGCATCGTCGCGCTCACAGGTCGCGGATGAAGTAGCGGTCGCAGCCGAAATGGCCGGTGCCACCGAGCGGCGCGCATAGCGGGGTGAAACCGCTGCGCTTGTACAACACTTGCGCGGCATCCATGCCAGTCAGGGTTTCCAGATAGCAGCGTTTGAAGCCATGCGCGCGGGCCGCGTCGAGGCAGCGCTGGATCATCGCGCTGCCGGCGCCGATGCCGCGCGCGGTGGGCAGGAAGTACATCTTGCGCAGTTCGCACACATCCGGCTCGGCGTTCTGCAGCGGCGCGACACCACCGCCACCGATCACCACGCCGTCGCGCTCGACCACGAAATAGCTGCTGCGCGGCTGTGCGTAGGAGGTGTACATCGTGTCCACCTCGGCATCGTTGATGGCGAAGCCGGGGCCGTCGGCGCCGAACTCGGGCATCACGGCGCGGATGATCGCGGCCATGGCCGCGTCGTCGTCGGGTTGGATCGGGCGGATCAGGAAAGTGTCGGTCATGGCGTGGGGTCGCCGCAGTGGCGGTGGAGGATGGTAGCTCAGGCGGCGGCGGTGCGCGCCCGGGTCACGCGGCTGGCGGTTTCCTTGTGGAGTTGGGTGGCCAGCCACGCGCCGGTGTTGATCAGCAGGTCGAGATCGATGCCGGTTTCCAGCCCCATGCCGTGCAGCATGTAGACCACGTCCTCGCTGGCCACGTTGCCGGTGGCGCCCTTGGCGTAGGGGCAACCGCCCGTGCCGGACACGGCGCTGTCGACCACGCGTACGCCTTCCTCCAGGCAGGCCAGGATATTGGCCAGCGCCTGGCCGTAGGTGTCGTGGAAATGCACCGCCAGCGCCGCCATCGGTAACTCGCCGGCCACCGCCTTCAGCATGGCCCGCGCCTTGGCCGGCGTGCCCACGCCGATGGTGTCGCCCAGCGATATTTCGTGACAACCCATCCGGTGCAAACGCTGCGCCACGCGCACCACGTCGCTCACCGGCACGTCGCCCTGGTAGGGGCAACCCAGCACGGTGGACACATAGCCGCGCACGCTCACGCCATCGACCCGCGCCTGTTCCAGCACGGGTGCGAAACGCTCGATGGATTCGTCGATGGAGGCGTTGATGTTGCGGCGGTTGAATGCCTCCGAAGCGGCCGTGAACACGGCCACGTCGGTGGCACCGGCGGCCAGCGCGCGCTGGTAGCCCTGCATGTTGGGCACCAGTACCGGATAACTCACGCCCGGTTTCTTGTGGATGCCGCCGAACACTTCCGCCGCGTCGGCCAGCTGCGGCACCCATTGCGGGCTGACGAAACTGGTGGCCTCGATGGTCTGCAAGCCAGTATCCGACAGCCGGTCGATCAGTTCGATCTTCACCGCCGCCGGCAGCAGCGTCTTTTCATTCTGCAGCCCGTCGCGCGCGCCGACTTCGACAATGCGTACGTGGTCGGAAGAGGTCATGGCAAGCTCCGGATTGATGCAGGAGCGGCTTCAGCCGCGATGCGTTACGTTACGAAGAGCATCGCGACTGAAGTCGCTCCTGCAGCTCATGTTTCGGCGAATTTCACCAGCACCGCATCGGCCTCGACGAATTCGCCTTGCGCTGCGCTCACGCTTTCGATGGTGCCAGCGCGCGGCGCCTTCAAGGCCAGTTCCATCTTCATCGCCTCCATCACCAGCAGATCCTGGCCCTGTTCGACCTGATCGCCAGCCTGCGCCTTCACCAGCACGATGCGGCCGGGCATCGGCGCGATCACCTGGTTGCCGCCGGCCGCATCGCTGGCTTCCCAGGCGAACGCCACGGCGCGGGTGAAGCTGTAGCGCTGGCCATCGGCGTCGTGCAGCAGGACATGCCGTGAATCGGCCCGCAGCGGCAGGCGCTGCGCCTCGCCGCCGAAGCGCGCGCTCAGCGCGTTTTCCAGCAGCCGCGCGCCGCGCACGTCGCGGGTGGCCTCACCATGACGCAGGCGATAGTCGCCGCCGTCGCCATGGGCTTCGATGTCGTGGCGTTGCTCGCGCCAGGTCAAGGCGATGATTCGTTTGCCGGCATGGCCGATGCGCCAGGCGTCGGCGCGCGCCCAGGGCGAATGCGGGTCGGCGGGTGCGCTGTCCACATGCGCTTCGTCATGCAGCAAGGCGGCGGTGGCGGCGGCGAACAGCACGCGGTCGCCTGGCGCCGCGTCGCCCACCACGAATTCATCCAGGTGGCGATCCAGATAGCCGGTGTCGATGCGCCCTTCGGTGATAGCCGGATGCCGTGCCAGCCGCTCCAGAAAACCGATGTTGGACTTGGGGCCGATGATCTCGCTGGCCGCCAGCGCTTCGCGCAATCGCTGCAGCGCTTTCGCACGGGTGGCATCGAACACGATCAGCTTGGCGATCATTGGATCGTAGAAGATCGTCACCGTGTCGCCTTCGACCACGCCGCCATCCAGGCGCACATGCGGCGACGGCTCGGGCAGGCGCAGCGTTTGCAGCTTGCCGGAGCCGGGCAGGAAATTCTGGTCCGGGTCTTCCGCGTACAACCGCACTTCGATCGCGTGGCCGTGGGCGCGCACCTGGTCCTGCTGCAACGGCAGCGGCTGGCCCGCGGCCACGCGCAATTGCCATTCGACCAGATCCAGCCCCAGCGTCATCTCGGTGACCGGATGCTCGACCTGCAGCCGCGTATTCATCTCCATGAAAAAGAACTCGCCCGGGCTGCCATCGGCCCGCCGCGCCACGATGAACTCCACCGTGCCGGCGCCCACGTAGTCCACCGCTTTTGCCGCCGCCACCGCCGCCTGGCCCATGGCCTGGCGGGTGGCGTCGTCGAGCGACGGGCAGGGCGTTTCCTCCAGCACTTTCTGGTAGCGGCGCTGCGCCGAGCACTCGCGCTCGTTGAGGTGGATCACCTGGCCGTGGGTGTCGCCGAAGACCTGGAACTCGATGTGTCGCGGGTGCTCGACGTAGCGCTCCAGGATCACCCGCGCATCGCCGAACGCACTGGTCGCCTCGCGCTGCGCCGAGGCCAGCGCATCGGCGAATTCCGCCGCATTGCGCACGATCCGCATGCCCTTGCCGCCGCCGCCGGAGGCGGCCTTGATCATCAGCGGGAAGCCGGTCTTTTGCGCCTGCTCCGCAAGAAACGCCGCATCCTGGTTTTCGCCGTGATAACCCGGCACCAGCGGCACGGCGTGTTTCTCCATCAGCGCCTTGGCCGCGGCCTTGGAGCCCATCGCGTCGATGCTTTCGGGCTTGGGGCCGATGAAGACAATGCCGGCGTCGGTGCAGGCGCGGGCGAAACCGGTGTTTTCGGAAAGAAAGCCGTAGCCGGGATGAACCGCCTGCGCACCGGATTTTTTCGCCACCTCGAGAATGACGTCGCCGCGCAGGTACGACTCGGCCGGGCGCGGCCCGCCGATCGGCCAGGCCTCGTCGGCCAGGCGCACGTGCTGGGCATCGCGGTCCGCGTCCGAATACACCGCGATGGTGTGGATGCCCAGGCGCCGGCAGGTGCGGATCACGCGGCAGGCAATCTCGCCGCGGTTGGCAATCAGTACGCGCTCGAACATGGGGTATTCCTGCAGCCGTTTGATGGTGGTGCAAAGCTTGTAACGCTAACAGATAGGCGCATGGCAACCGATGCGCGGCGCAGCATGGGAACGTGGGTCAAGCGGCTCGCAGAGAAGATTTCAGTGGCCAACGACCGCAAGGTTTGTCCATCGCGTCAGAGGCCGCCTACCCATGCCGGTGCGCGCTTGTCGAGGAAAGCGGCGAGCCCGTGCTGGCCTTCCTCGGAAACGCGCAGGCGGGCGATCAGCGCCGCATTCTCTTCATCGATGCGCTCGGCCTGCGCCGCGTCCGCGCCACCGATGCGCAGCGCCAGTTGCTTGGCTTCGTGCTGGGCGTTCGGGCCCGCCTTGCCCAGCAGATGCAGTTGGCGTGCGATGGCTTCGTCGAGTTCACCCGCCGGCACGCTGGCGTGAAGCAGGCCGATGCGGGCCGCCGTGGCGGCGTCGAACACTTCGCCGGTGATGAACAGCCGCCGTGCCTGGCGCAAGCCGATGGCGGCGACGACGTAAGGCGAGATGACCGCCGGCACCAGACCCAGCTTCACCTCGGACAGGGCGAACTTGCTGCCGTCCACGCCGATGGCGATGTCGCAGCAAGCCACCAACCCCACGCCACCGCCATAAGCGGCGCCGTTGACCCGTGCCACGGTGGGTTTGGGCAGGTATTGCAGCGTGCGCATGAGGCGGGCCAGGCGCAGGGAATCGGCGTGGTTCTCTGCCTCGCTGGCGCCGGCCATGCCGCGCATCCAGTTGAGGTCGGCGCCGGCGGAGAAGCAGTTGCCGTTGCCGCTCAGCACCACGGCGCGCACGGCCGGATCGGCACCGGCCTGTTCGAGGGCGAGGGTGAGCGCGGCGATCAGCGCGTCGTCGAACGCGTTGTGGACCTGCGGCCGGTTCAGCGTGAGCCAGCAGATGCCGTCGCGCCGTTCGCTGAGGATCGAGTCGGTCATGAGTGCATCCGGCAAAGAACCGCATCATAAACGCTGCCCGCGGATGACCGTGTCGTGCGGTGCAACCGGCCACGTGAGGGGATACAATGCGAACAATTCTTATTTGAGAAAAGCCGTGCGCCTTTCCGAGTTGCCCAAGGGATCTCCCGCCGTCGTCGACCGCGTGGACGATGCGCACGCGTCCGACCCGATTGCACAACGTTTGCGCGACCTGGGCTTCGTCGACGGCGAGCCGTTGCGGGTGGTGGCGATCGGCCCGATGGGCGGTGATCCGTTGCTGATCCAGATCGGCTCGACCCGCTTTGCGCTGCGTCGCGCCGAAGCGGCCCGGGTCAGCGTGCGTGTCGAGGTAGCCGCGTGAGTGCTTCCACGCTGAAGATCGCGCTGGTCGGCAACCCGAATTGCGGCAAGACGGCCTTGTTCAACCAGCTCACCGGTGGCCGCCAGAAGGTGGCCAATTACGCCGGCGTCACGGTGGAGCGCAAGGAAGGCCGCTTTACCGCGCCGTCCGGCCGGGTGCTGCAATTGCTGGATCTGCCTGGCACCTACAGTTTCGAGGCCAACAGCCCGGACGAGCAGATCACCCGCGACGTCTGCGCCGGCAATTACCCGGGCGAGACGCCACCGGACCTGATCGTCTGCGTGGCCGATGCCACCAACCTGCGCCTGCACCTGCGCTTCGTGCTGGAGGTGAAGCGGCTGGGCCGGCCGGTGGTGCTGGCGTTGAACATGATGGACACCGCGCGCCAGCGCGGCATCGTCATCGACGTGCCGCAATTGCAGGAACGGCTCGGCCTGCCGGTGGTGGAAACCATCGCGGTGAAGCGCGGCGGCGCCAGGGCGTTGATCGAACGCGTGGATGGCGAGGTGCCAGCTGCCGCGCCGGTGCAAGCGGACGATGCGGCCAGCCGCGCCGATCTGCATGCGCAAGTACGCGAACTGTTGGCGGCCACGGTGACGATGCCGCGCGCCACGGCCGTCATCGACGATGCGCTGGACCGCTGGACGCTGCACTCCGTATTCGGCCTGATGATTTTGGCCGTGGTGATGTTCCTGGTGTTCCAGGCGGTGTACTCGATCGGCAAGCCGATGACCGACCTGATCGGCGACGGTTTCGGCTGGATGGGCGCGCAGGCCGCCGCGCTGATGCCGGCCGGGCCGCTACAGAGTCTGGTGACCGACGGCCTGTTCGGCGGCATCGGCACGGTGCTGGGTTTCCTGCCCGAGATCCTGGTCCTTTTCCTGTTCATCATCGTGCTGGAGGAGTCGGGCTACCTGCCGCGCGCCGCGTTCCTGCTCGATCGGCTGATGCTGTCGGTGGGGCTGACGGGACGCTCGTTCATTCCGCTGCTGTCGAGCTTTGCCTGCGCCATCCCCGGGATCATGGGCACGCGCAGCATCCAGGACCCGCGCGACCGCCTGGCCACGATCCTGATCGCGCCATTGATGACCTGCTCGGCGCGGTTGCCGGTGTATGCGCTGTTGATCGGCGCGTTCATACCCACCCGTCGCGTGTTCGGCGTGTTCAACCTGCAGGGCGTGGTGCTGTTCGCGTTGTACCTGGCCGGCATCCTGGGCGCGATGGCGGTGGGTTGGGTGATGAAGCACATCCGTCGCGACAAGAGCGAGCACGCGTTGCTGATGGAGCTGCCGTCGTATCGGTTGCCCAAGGTGCGCGATGTGGCGATCGGCCTGTACGAGCGCGGCGCGATTTTCATGAAGCGCCTGACCGGCGTGATCCTGGGCCTGACCATCCTGATGTGGTTCATCTCCACCTTTCCGTCGCCGCCGGAAGGGGCCACGGGGGCGGCCATCGAGTACAGCTTCGCCGGCTATATCGGGCGCGCCTTGCATTACGTGTTCGCACCGATCGGCTTCAACTGGCAGATCAGCCTGGCGCTGATCCCGGCTTTCGCCGCGCGCGAAACGGCGGTGGCGGCGTTGGCCACGGTGTACCTGGTCGGCGGTGAGGCGAGCGGCCTGGGCCAGGCGTTGGCGGGGCAGATCTCGCTGGCCAGCGCGCTGTCGCTGTTGGTGTGGTTTGCGTATGCGCCGCAGTGCATGTCGACGCTGGCGGTGATCCGCCGTGAAACCGACTCCTGGCGCAACGTGGCCATCTCGTTCGGCTACATGTTCGTGCTGGCGTACGCAGCGTCTTTCGTCGTTTACCAGGTAGCGAGCGCACTGGCATGAGCATGGGGTTGCAATACGTGATCGTGGGGCTGATCGTGCTGGCCAGCGTGTTCATCGTGTTGCGCAAGCTGGCGCCCAAGCTCACCAACCGCTGGCTGGCGGCGGGGTCCATCCGCTTCAACCAGAAAGATCGGCCGGCCTGGGTACGTGCGTTCGGGCGCCGGCTGAAGCCGAAGGAAGCCACCGGCGATTGCAGCGACGGTTGCGCCACCTGCGGCGCCTGCGGACCCAAGCCGCCAGCCGGTGCGCAGGTCGAACCACAGCCGCTGGAATTCAGGCCTCGGCGCTAGGCTGAAAATCGAGCCCTTCTTGCCGATGCCGTGTTCCGCTTGAGCTCGTTTGTGAGAATGATTATCATTAGCCGATCAAGGTCGTCGGACATCGTCGTGAAATACACAGGATCCATCGCGTTTGGGGTGTTGCTGTCGATCGCCACCTCGGGGCTTGCCGTGGCTGCCGAGTCGAAGGATTACACGCTGGTGCTGCAGGACCACCGCTATCAGCCCACGGAGTTGCACATTCCGGCCGACACGCGAGTGAAACTGGAAGTGATCAACAAGGATCCCTCGCCGGAGGAGTTCGAGAGCAACGATTTTCCCGCCGAGAAAATCGTCATGCCGAAAAGCAGCGCCACACTTTTCGTGGGCCCGTTGAAAGCCGGCCGCTACCACTTTTTTGGTGACTTCCATCAGCCCACCGCACAGGGCACGTTGATCGTGGAGTAGGGCGCATGTGGGCTATCGCATTGCTGGTTTTTCGCGAGGTGCTGGAAGCGGCGCTGATCGTCAGCGTGGTGGCTGCGGCCACTCGCGGCGTGCGTCAGCGCGGCCTGTTCATCGGCGGCGGCATTGCGCTGGGCGTGGTCGGCGCGGCGCTCGTCGCCTGGTCGGCTGACTGGCTCGCCGCAGCGGTGAGTGGCGCGGGCCAGGAGGTTTTCAACGCGGGCGTGCTGCTGGCCGCCGTATTGATGATCGGCTGGCATGTGGTGTGGATGTCCAGCCACGGCCGCGAGTTGAGCCGGCAGATGCAGGCCATGGGCAGCGCCGTGAAAGCGGGTGCCAGTTCGATGGTGATGCTGCTTGCGGTGGTGGCGTTGGCGGTGCTGCGTGAGGGTTCGGAGATCGTGCTGTTCCTGTTCGGCATGCGCGCCGGTGGTGCGGACCACTTGTGGGCAGGTTTGTCGGTCGGCGTGGTCGCCGGTGCGGCCCTGGGTTACGCGCTGTACGCCGGATTGCTGCGCATTCCCCTGCGGCATTTCTTCAGCGCCACCAACGCGATGCTGGTGTTGCTGGCCGCGGGCCTGGCATCCACGGCGGCGCGTTACCTGATCCAGGCGAACATCGTGCCGGCCCTGGGTTACCGGTTGTGGGACAGCTCGTGGCTGCTCGCCAATGGTTCGTTGCCGGGGCAGGCGGCACACGTTCTGGTGGGTTACGACGCGCAACCGGCGGGCATGCAGATGCTGTTTTTCGCGGCGACCTTGCTGCTGCTCTGGGCTGGTGCGCGGTGGGCGCGCGGGCATGCTGGTGCAGCGGTCGCAAAGCACGCGCTGCCGGACGGCCTGGGCCAACCCGCGCAGTAGCTGCGCCGGCCAGTCAGCGCACCTGCGCGCGGCTTACATCCGGAACACGCCGTAGCGCTGCGGTTCGATCGGCGCGTTCATTGACGCGGAGATTGCCAGGCCCAGTACGCGACGGGTGTCGGCCGGATCGATGATGCCGTCATCCCACAGCCGCGCACTGGCGTAATAGGGATGGCCCTGGCGCTCGTACTGCTCGCGGATCGGCGCCTTGAACGCTTCTTCCTCGGCGGCCGGCCATTCGCCGCCACGCGCCTCGATGCCGTCGCGCTTGACCGTGGCCAGCACCGATGCGGCCTGCTCGCCACCCATCACCGAGATGCGCGCGTTCGGCCATGTCCACAGGAAACGCGCGCCGAAGGCGCGGCCGCACATGGCGTAGTTGCCGGCGCCGAAACTGCCGCCGATCACCACGGTGAATTTCGGCACGTGCGAGCAGGCCACGGCGGTCACCATCTTCGCGCCATCTTTCGCGATGCCGGCCTGCTCGTATTTCTTGCCGACCATGAAACCGGTGATGTTCTGCAGGAACACCAGCGGCACGTTGCGCTGGTTGCACA
Organism: Rhodanobacter sp. Root480; assembly: GCF_001426645.1. Classification (GTDB taxonomy): domain Bacteria; phylum Pseudomonadota; class Gammaproteobacteria; order Xanthomonadales; family Rhodanobacteraceae; genus Rhodanobacter; species Rhodanobacter ginsenosidimutans. The sequence goes on along the minus strand of NZ_LMEX01000001.1, from coordinate 1,131,576 downwards.
GTTCGATGAAGTGCGCGCCCTTGAGCGCGCTCTCGGCGAACAGGATGCCGTTGTTGGCGATGATGCCGACGGGATAGCCGTGGATATGCGCGAAGCCGCAAACCAGGGTCTTGCCGTAGCGCGCCTTGAATTCGTGCAGTTCGGAACCGTCGACGATGCGCGCGATCACTTCGCGGATGTCGAACGGGCGCCGGGTGTCTTCCGGAATCACGCCGTAGAGCTCTTCGGCGGGATATTTCGGTTCCATCGGCGCCCGAAGCGCCAACGGCATGGACTTGACCCGGTTGAGGCTGGCGACGATGTCACGGGCGATCGACAGCGCATGCGCGTCGTTCTCGGCGTAATGGTCGGCCACGCCGGAGATGGACGTATGGACGTCTGCACCGCCCAGGGTCTGCGCATCCACCACTTCGCCAGTGGCCGCTTTCACCAGCGGCGGACCGCCCAGGAAGATGGTGCCTTCGTCGCGCACGATGATGGTTTCGTCGCTCATCGCCGGCACATAGGCGCCGCCGGCCGTGCACGAGCCCATCACCACCGCGATCTGGGGAATGTTCAGCGCAGACATCCGCGCCTGGTTGTAGAAGATGCGGCCGAAATGCTCCTTGTCGGGAAACACTTCGTCCTGCAATGGCAGAAAGGCGCCGCCGGAATCGACCAGGTAGACGCAGGGCAGGCGATTTTCCAGCGCCACTTCCTGCGCCCGCAGATGCTTTTTCACCGTCATCGGGAAATAGGTGCCGCCCTTGACCGTGGCGTCGTTGGCGACCACGACCACTTCCAGCCCGTTGACGCGACCGATGCCGGTGATCAGCCCCGCTGCCGGTGCTGCGTTGTCGTACATGGCGTGAGCGGCCAGCGGCGACAGTTCGAGGAACGGCGAGCCCGGATCGAGCAGGGCGCGGATCCGCTCGCGTGGCAGTAGCTTGCCGCGTGCGGTGTGCTTGTCGCGGGCCTTTTCGCCACCACCGTTGCCCGCGTGGGCCAGTTGGTCGCGCAGGTCGTTCACCAGTGCTTGCAGGCGCGCATGGGCTGCCTGGTAATCAGGGGAACGAAGGTCGATCTGCGAGGCGATGACACTCATGCTGACAGGTCCATGGATTTTGCCGGGTATTGGCGTGGTCGATCCCCGATGATAGCCGTGGCGGTGGTTTCAACCAATTGACTCTCTCATCGTTTCGACCGGTGGTGCGTGCCGAATGACGGGCAAAAAAAAACGGCCGCACAAGGCGGCCGTTTTTTCGGAAACCAGCCAGGGATCAATTACCCTTCTTGGCGTCTTCTGCAGCGTCTTTCGCGGTGCTGGCAGCGTCTTTCGCAGCGTCGGCAGCCTTGTCGGCCTGGTCGGCAGCGTTCGAAGCGGCGTCCGTCGCCTGGTCAGCAACGTTGCCGGCTGCGGTGGAAGCAGCGCTGGCAGCCTGCTGGGCCTGCGTAGCCGCCTGACCGGCAGCGTCAGCCGCGGTGTTGGCCTGATCAGCAGCCTGCACCGCTTCCGTGGTCGGAGCCTGCGCAGCAGCCTGCTGCGCGGTATCAGCAGCCTGCTGAGCCGTATCAGCGGACTTCTGGGCGTCCTGCGCGGAATCCTGCGCGCCGTTGCTGCATGCCGCCAACAGCGCGACGAGCGCGGAGGCGAGTAGGGTACGCGTAAACTTCATGGTGGATCTCCTTTGCCGTGGAATGCCGTTTGGCCGTGTATTAATAGCGCTTTCGTCGAACCTGCGCCACATTTTTATAGCAACGCTTCAGTGCACATTAAAAACCGGTTTAACCCGCTTTCATTGGCGGAGCGGATTGTTGCGCGTCCCGCGTGAGGGTTCAGTCTACGGATTCGACCGCAATCGCGGTTGCTTCGCCACCACCAATGCACAAGGTGGCAATGCCGCGCTTGAGGCCGCGCGTTTTCAATGCGTTGAGCAGGGTGACCACCAGTCGCGCACCGCTGGCGCCGATGGGATGGCCCAGCGCGCAGGCGCCGCCATTGACGTTGATCTTGTCGCGCGGGATGCCGAGCTCGCGCATGGGTGCCATCGCCACCACCGCAAATGCCTCGTTGATCTCGAACAAGTCCACGTCGGCAATATTCCAGCCGGCCTTTTCCAGCACCTTGCCGATGGCGCCGACGGGCGCGGTGGTGAACCATTCCGGTTCCTGCGAATGGGTGGCGTGGGCCACGATGCGGGCCAGCGGGGTGAGGCCGCGTGCCTTGGCGTCGGCCGCGGTCAGCAGCACCACGGCGGCGGCACCGTCGGAAATGCTGGATGAGCTGGCGGCAGTGATGCTGCCGTTTTCCTTGCGGAAGGCGGGCCGCAAGCTGGGGATCTTGGCGATGTCGGAACGACCCGGCTGCTCGTCCGTATCGAACTGCACATCACCCTTGCGGCCGCTGACGGTGACGGGGACGATCTCGCCGGCAAACGCGCCGTTCTTCTGCGCGGCTTGTGCGCGCTCGACCGAGCCGATCACGAAGGCATCCTGCTCTTCGCGGGTGAAGTGGTATTTGTCCGCGCACAGTTCGCCGAAGACGCCCATCGACTGGCCGTCGTAAGGGTTGGTCAGGCCATCCCACGCCATGTGGTCGACCAGCTTGCCGTCGCCATAGCGGATACCCGTGCGCGCATTGACCATGTGCGGGGCGTTGGTCATCGACTCCATGCCACCGGCTACCACGATGGTGGCCGAGCCGGCCTTGATCAGGTCGTGGCCGAGCATGATGGCCTTCATGCCGGAGCCGCACACCTTGTTGACCGTGGTGGCACCGGTGCTTGCGGGCAGCCCGGCGGCCAGCGCCGCCTGGCGGGCTGGCGCCTGGCCCAGGTTGGCAGGCAGCACGCAACCCATCAGCACCTCGCTGACGTCCGCCGCGGCCACGCCGGACTGCTCCAGCGCCGCGCGAATCGCGGTGGCGCCAAGCGTCGGCGTGGGAACGCCGGTGAACTGGCCGAGGAATGAACCGATTGCGGTGCGCTTGGCACCGGCAATGACAATGCTGTCGTCCGACATGGGTATCTCCGCGATGCTTGAGAGGCGCTGGCGCCTGCAGGATATTCCGGTGATTATCCCAGTTGGCGACAAGTCGCCGCAAACCGGGAAGGGCGAAGCTACCATGCGGTGCGGGCGCTATCTCGTGAGCTTTTCGTTGTGTCAGTATTCGAGTTCGGCGCCGTAGCTCACGAAGTTTGGTGGCCATGCCCCGTTCCGGGACTCCAAAGGGGAAACAACATGAAAACTGTCGCTCAGAACGTGCGTCGCTGCGAGACGGCGCTGGTGGTTGGCATGGCGCTGGCCTTGAGCGCATGCGGTGGTGGAGGCGGTGGAGGCGGTGGCATCGGCAACGTGAAACCCACGCCGACACCGACGCCTGCGCCCACTCCGGCGCCAACCCCAACCCCCACGCCGACACCCACTCCCACTCCCGGGCCCACCCCGGATCCACCGATCGATGCCCAGCTCAGCATCACGAATACCAGGGCGGCGCATACGCAGGGTTTCAATGGCACCGGGGTCACCATCGGCGTCGTCGACAGCGGCATTATGCGCAACCACCCTGCGCTCGCCGGCCGGGTAGCGAAGGAGCTGATCTATGTCGACTCGTCCTTCAACAACACCTCCATCGATGACGTGGTTGGCCACGGCACCTGGGTGTCGGAAATTGCGGCGGGCAAGGCGTTCGGCCTTTTCGCTGGTGGCATCGCGCCGGGCGCGCAACTGGTGTCGGCACGCATCATCAGCGACGTCGAGCCGACCGACGATGGTACCGGCCAGGGCAACCTGGTCACTAGCGCCGACCCGCTGGGCACGATCAATGACGACCTGATAGCCAACAACGTCAAGATCTCGAACAACTCATGGGGCGGGCTGTACTGGTCCGATACCGCCACGGCCACGACAAAGAGCTTCCACGACGCCTACGCCCCCTTCATCAATACCTGGGGCGGGCTGGTCGTGATGGCGGCGGGAAACAGTGGCGAGGCCAACCCCAGTGACGTCGCGGCGTTGCCGAGTCGCGCACCCGATCTGGAGCGCGGCTGGCTTACCGTGGTGGCGGTTGACAGCAACCATCCGACCCAACTGGCCAGCTATTCCAACGCCTGCGGCGTGGCCATGAATTACTGCCTTGCCGCGCCCGGCGACGTGATCGTCAGCGCCAAGGATGACACCACCACCGACATCAACTATCTGGTCGTCGGCGGCACTTCGCTGGCGGCACCACAGGTTTCCGGAGCGGCCGCGCTGGTCTGGCAGGCCTACCCGTATTTCAGCAACGACCTGGTACGGCAGACCTTGCTTGGCACGGCCGACGACCTTGGTGTGGCGGGTGTGGACAAGGTGTTCGGCTATGGCGAGCTCAATGTAGGCAAGGCCGTCAACGGGCCGGCCAAGTTCAACTGGGGCGACGTCACCGTGAGCGTGCCGGGCAGCTCCAGCTGGAACAATCCGATCTCGGGTGCCGGCGGACTGGTCAAGCAGGGGGCCGGCACGTTGACCCTGACCCAGCCCTCGACCTTCGCCGGGCTGACCCAGGTGCAAGCAGGCACGCTGGTGGCGAAATCGCTGGCTTCGGGCGTAACCATCGGTGCGTCGGGTACGTTGGCCAACACGCATGCCATCGGTGGCGATGTCGTCAACGATGGCGTCATCGGGGTCAATGGCGGCAATGTTTCGGTAGCCGGCGATTACACCCAGCAAGGCAGTGGTCGCCTGGCCGTGTCGCTGGGTTCGATGTTGCAGGTAGCGGGCAAGGCGACGATCACCGGTGGCGATCTCTATGTGATCGGCAAGGAAGGCAGCTACGTTGCCGATTCGCACACCGTCGTGCTGAGCGCGGCGGGCGGCTTGACCGGCGCCTTCAGCGGCTATGCCAAGGCTTCCAACGTGACCCTGCTCAATGCCTCGCTGGGCTATGACGCCAATAACGCCTGGCTCAATGTCACTCAGGTGAATGCCACCACCGTATCGGGGCTTGCCTATACGGCGTCGTCGTACGGTGCCGCGCAGCGGGTCGATGCGGCGTTCGGCCAGATCAACAGCCAGCTCAGTGGTGGCACGTCGGGCAGTGCGGCAGTCAGCAGCGGCTTCATCAAGGCGGCAGCGAGCCTGCAGCGCACAGCCAACGTCGAAACGCTGCAACGCTCGCTGGAAAGCCTGTCCGGGCAGTTGCATGCGGCCAGCACGGCGATGACGTTCGAGGCGATCGATGCCGGTACGCGCGCCTTGTCGGATCGTTTCGACAACCTGCTGAGCACACCTGGCGCTGGTGGCTGGACGCAGAACCTGGGCTATCACGGCGGAATGTCGCGCAGCGGCTACAACGAGGTCGGTTACGACCTCAGCGGCTGGATGGCCGGCCAGGACTATCGTATCGGCGGCAACGGCGTGGCCGGCTTCGCGTTGAGCCAGAGCCAGGGCCTTGGCCGCCTGGCCGAGAGTGCGGACCAGGGCCGCAGTCACGCGGTGGAAGGCATGTTGTACGGCGGCGTGATCGATGGCGCGTGGTACACGATGGGCCGCTTCGGCATCGGCAGCTATCGCGAAAACATGCGGCGCACGGTTGAGCTGGGTGCGCAGTCCAGCAGTGTCAGCAGCCGAAGCGGTGGCCGTTACGGCGTGGCTTACGGGGAAAGTGGCTACCGCCTGGCGTTTGGTCGCAGCGTTGTCACGCCGTATGCCAACCTGCAGTACGCGCAGATCCGACGCGACGGTTTCAACGAACTGGGGGGCGCCGGGTTCGGGTTGAAATCGGAGGCGCAAACTGTTGCGCGCTGGCAGGCCGGTCTGGGTGTGCGCGCCACCCGCGGATGGCAGTTCGACCGCGGCGGCAGCGTGCAGTTGCAGACGCATCTGCTGTGGCAGCAATCGTTCGGGATGCGCGGCGACGTGTTCCAGGCCAGCTTCAGCGGCGTGAATCAATGGGCGCCGGTGGGTGGTATCGGGCTGGCGCGCTACGGCGGCATGGCGGGCGCGGCGCTGGACTGGACATTCAGCCCGCGGGTCAGTTTCCAGTTGGGCTACGACCAGTATCTGGGTCAGCGCCAGCAGGCGAAAATGGCAACGGCCAGCTTCAATTGGGTGTTCTGAAGCTAGCTCTTGCTCTTGCCCCTCTCCTTCGGGAGAGGGGCTTCAGAGCGGGAAGGTCGGGCGCTCTGCTCTAACGAATCCCCAATCCCGAATCCCCAATCCCGGCCTTTTCACGCCTTCCCGTGAAACAGCTCCCGCCCAATCAGCATGCGGCGGATCTCGTTGGTGCCCGCGCCGATCTCGTACAGCTTGGCGTCGCGCAGCAGCCGGCCGGCGGGGAATTCGTTGATGTAGCCGTTGCCGCCCAGCGACTGGATCGCCTCCAGTGCCACCTTCACCGCGTTGGCCGAGGCGTTGAGCAGGCAGGCGGCCGGGTCGATGCGTGACTTCACGCCGCTGTCGAACTGTTGCGCCACCAGGTAGGCGAAGCCGCGTGAGCTCTGCAGCGCGGTGTACATGTCGGCCACCTTCGCCTGCATGATCTCGAACGTGCCGATCGGTGCATTGAACTGCTTGCGCTCGCGCACGTAGGGCAGGGTGATGTCCAGCGCCGCCTGCATCAGCCCGATCGGACCGCCGGACAGCACCAGCCGCTCGGTGTCCAGCCCGTTCATCAGCACGCGTACGCCTTCGTTGACCTCGCCCACGATGTTCTCGGGCGGGATCTCGCAATCCTCGAACACCAGCTCACAGGTGTTGGAGCCGCGCATGCCCAACTTGTCCAGCTTCTGCGCGGTGCTGAAACCCTTCATGCCTTTTTCGACGATGAAGGCGGTCATGCAGCGGCTGCCCGCGGTGCGTGGTGCGGTGCGCATGTACACCAGCAGCACATCGGCGTCGGGGCCGTTGGTGATCCACATCTTGGTGCCGTTGGCCACCCACACATCGCCGCGCAACTCGGCCTTGCAGCTCATCGAGCCGACCACGTCGGAGCCGGCGCCCGGTTCGCTCATCGCCAGTGCGCCCACGTGTTCGCCACTGCACAGCTTCGGCAGGTATTTCTGCTTCTGCGCTTCGTTGCCGTTGTGGAAGATGTTGTTGACGCAGAGGTTGGAGTGCGCGCCGTACGACAGGCCGACCGAACCGGAGGCGCGCGAGATTTCCTCCATCGCCACCATGTGCGCCAGGAAACCCAGGCCGGTGCCGCCGTACGCTTCGTCGACGGTGATGCCGAGCAGGCCCATCTCGCCCAGCTTGTGCCACAGGTCGGCGGGAAACAGGTTGTCGCGATCGATCCTGTCAGCGCGCGGGGCGATCTCTTTCTCCGCGAACGCGTGCACGGTCTCGCGCAGCAGGTCGATGTCTTCTCCGAGCGGAAACGGACGCATTGACGGACTCCATGGCGACGCGGGTGTTGGGTCGTCGATGGTAACGCAGGCGCGGCTCGCCTCGCTGGCGACACCGCGCCGTGTTTCGTCCTGGCTCAGTGAACCTTGGCCAGCTTGCCTTTCAGCGCCACGCCCGACATCAGGGCGCCCTTGTGGCATTCGTAGTTTTTCGGGTCGCTGTGGACCTGTTTCTTGTAGTAGCTCTGGATGTCCACCACCGCATTGGCGCCGGCCTGCTTGGCCGCGTCCTGCAGCGTGATCAGCGCCGACTGCAGCGCCCAGCTGCAGGATTCCTGGCTGGACTTGCCGAAGGCGTTGGTTTTCTTGTTGGTGACGACGTTGTTGTTGACCACGTCCACCTTGCCGGCCGGCTGGTTGCCTTCCAGGTAGAACTTCACGCTGCCATCGAGCTTGCCGGATGCGGTGGCGGCGGCCACGGTGTCCTGGAACGACAGGTACACCACGTCTTCGGCCATGCCGATGGCGGGAACAGCGGACAACGCGAGCAGGGTCAGGGCGAGAACTTTAGCCTTCATGCGGGACTCCTTGGTGATGAATCGATGCGGTCGTCTGACCGCGGCAAAGCACGGGAAACCATCTCCGTAACGTGTGCTTGAACAATCCCCTTCAGCACAGGCCGCCGTTTACGGCCAACACCTGGCGGGTAATGTAGCCTGCGTCGGCCCCCAGCAAAAACTCCACCGCGGCCGCCACTTCGTCGGGCGTGCCGGTGCGTTCGGCCGGGACCATCTTCAGGATCTGCTCCACCGGCACCTCGGGGTCGAGCATGTCGGTTTCGATCAGGCCGGGGGCCACGCAGTTGACGGTGATCCTGCGCTTGGCCAGCTCCACCGCCAGCGCCTTGGCAGCGCCGATCACGCCCGCCTTGGAAGCGCTGTAGTTGACCTGGCCGCGGTTGCCGATGATGCCGGAGACCGAGGTGATGCAGACCACCCGGCCGGGTGCGCGGCGGCGGATCATCGGCATGATCAACGGATGCAGCACGTTGTAGAAGCCATCCAGGTTGGTGCGCAGCACGCTGTCCCAATCGTCGCCGCTGAGCGCGGGAAACGCCGCGTCGCGGGTCAACCCGGCATTGCAGACCACGCCGTAGTACGCGCCGTGGGTGGCCACGTCCGCTTCCAGTGCGGCGGCGCAGGCGGCGCGATCGGCGATGTCGAATTGCAGCACGCGGGCCGACTGGCCCCGCGCCTCGATTTCGCCGCGTACCGCGTCGGCCTCTTCGCGCCGTGAGCGGCAATGCAATACCAGCGTGTAGCCGGCGCGGGCCAGGCGCAGGGCAATCGCGCGGCCGATGCCGCGGCTGGAGCCGGTGACGAGAATGGTTTCAGACATGGGGCTGACTCGATGCAAGGGAGGCGAGGAAGGCGTCGCTGTCGGGTGGGCTGAAGACGGTCAGGCGGGCTTCGGCGTGGATGCCTTCGGCGTCGATGCGGCAGGCGAACATGGCCATGCCATTGTCGTCGTGAAAACTGCGGAATGCCTCGACGGCCAGCTCGCTGCCCGGCGCAAACGCGTCCACATTGCAGCGGTAGTGGCGGGTGCCGAGCAGGAAGCCCAGACGTACCGCGCGGTGCTCCTGCTTCCCCGTCCAACCCGACCATGCCGCCACGGCCTGCGCCATCAACTCCACGCCGCACCACGCGGGCAGGCTGCCATCGGTGTCGTTGAACGGGCCGTCCGGCCGCACCACGAGTCCGCAGACGATGCGGTCGGTTTCGGCCTCCAGCACCGAATCGAGCAGGATCATGTCGCCGGTGTGGGGCAGCAGGTCGGCAATCGGCCCATGCGTCATGGCGGGATTTCCTCGCTGTTTCCGGCGCTGGCATCGGCCAGGATCAGGCTGGCATTGTTGCCGCCGAACGCGAACGAGTTGCTCATCAGTCGCCGCGTGCCTTGTGCCGGCAGGCGGCGCTGCGTGTCGATCAGATCCAGTGCGGCCAGCTCCGGATCGGCCACGCCGTCCCAGATGTGCGGCGGCAAACGGTGCTCGCCGTCCAGCAGGCTCAGCCAGCAGAACGCGGCTTCCAGCGCGCCGGCGGCGGCGAGCGTGTGGCCGGTCAGCGACTTGGTCGAGGAGCAGGGCACGCCGCGCGGGAACACCGTCGTCATCGCGTGGCTTTCCATACGGTCGTTGTGTTCGGTGGCGGTGCCGTGCAGGTTGACGTAGTCGATCTGGCCCGGATCGAGCTGCGCCTGGGCAAGCGCATCGCGCATCGCCTGCTGCGCGCCCAGGCCCTGCGGGTCGGGTGACGACATGTGGTACGCGTCGGAGCTGGCGCCACTGCCGGCGAGAACAACGCCACCGTGTTCGCGCGTCATCAGGAACAGCGCCGCGGCCTCGCCGATGTTGATGCCGCGACGGTTCTGCGAGAACGGTTGGCAGTGGTCGGCATCGAGCGCCTCCAGCGCCAGAAAGCCGTTCACCGGCAATCGCGCGAGCGTGTCGACGCCGCCGCACAGCACCGCGTCGCATACGCCCATCTGCAGCAAGCGCTGTGCGCTGATAAGGGCGCGCGCGCCGGAGGTGCATGCCGTCGAGATGCCATAGGCGGGGCCGGAAAGCGCCAGCCATTCGGCCAGGAACTCAGCCGGCGCGCCCAGCTCCTGATCGGCATACCGGTAGTCGTCCGGCCACTGGCCGTGCCGGCGTCGATGGTCGATCGCTTCGGTGGTGTGCTCGATGCCGGTGGTGCTGGTGCCGATGACGACGCCGACGCGGTGCTCGCCGTGACGGTGGATGGCCGCACGGATATCGCTCTCGATCTCCAGCGCCGCGGCCAGCAACAGGCGGTTGGCGCAGTTGTCCCGCGTGGCTGCCAGCGCCGGCGGTATCGGCGGCAATTCATGGCTGACCGCACCCAGCGGCAGCGAGCGTCCCGGCACCCAGCCGGCTTCGGCGCGGATGCTGCTGGCGTCGCCGGCGAACAGGTCGGCGGCAACCTCCTGCTTTCCGTGGCCAAGACTGCAGATCACGCCCAGCGCGTTGAGATAAGCCGTCATGGGACGGCAGGCTTGCGGGCGGCCACGTTGACCAGGGTTTCCTCGCGCTTGCCCGGCGGTGGCGGCTGTTTCAGATGCCAGCGTTCCAGCAGGCCGAAGTCGCGCGCGCGGCTCCACCACAGATAGGGCAGCGAAACCTGCTGCGGCCCGAACACGAAACCCTGTTCGCGCAGCATCTGCAAATAGCCGTCCGCACTCTTCTGCACATGCATCGGATGGCGGAAGAACCAGCGGATCACCCAGGTGTCGATATAGGCTTTGGTCGACTCCGCAAACAGCAGCACGCCACCGGGTTTCAGCACGCGCCAGAACTCGGCCAGCGCGCGTTCCTGCTCGACCAGGTGATGGAAGGTCTGGTGGCAGAACACGATGTCGACGCTGGCGTCGGGCAGGTCGATCTGCGCGCAGTCGCCGGCGATCAGTTCGGCGCCGATCTGCTCCTTGTCGGCTTCGGCTCGCGACAACGCAATGCTGTGCGGATCGGCGTCCAGCCCGATCAACCGCTGTGGCTGGAAAGCATCCTGCAGCAGCCGGAACGACTTGCCCTGGCCGCAACCCACGTCCAGCAGCACGCCACCTTGCGGCGCCGGTTCGCCGCAGAGTTTCTTCAGGTCGTTGATGGCGACGCGGAGCACGTGGTGCTGCCAGGTGAATGTGCTCAGGAAGCGGAAACCGATACGGGTTTCCTCGACGTACGTGGAGCTGGCGTAATTCATGGCAGGCATCAGGCGAGGGTTGATGAAGAGGGTGGAAGATGGCGCTCGACCGCGTCGATCATCACCTGCGGCGAGACCAGCTGCATCACGCCGTCGGCGCTGACCGCGATCTGCACCGTGCTGGCGCGGGTCAGCCGCTCGCCGGTTTGCGCGTCGCTGATCAGGTAGTTGATCTTCAGCCGGTTTTCCCATTCGGCGAGATCCGCGCGCACGCGCAGCCGCTGGCCGAAGCGCGCGCCCTGCACGTAGCGCAATTGCAGGTCGATGATCGGCCAGGCATAGCCGGACGCCTGCATGTCGAGGTAGTTGTGGCCGATCATGTCGAGCAGCGCGCAACGCGCGATCTCCAGGTACTTCACGTAATGGCCGTGCCAGACCACGCTCATCGAATCGACGTCGAAGAATGGCACGGTGATCTCGGTATCAAGGTGCAACACGCCGCGGCTGCGCATCGTTTTCTCCAGTGGCGGGTAGTGGCGCGTCGACGTGCCAGTAGGGGTGAAAATTGAACCACTGCCGCGGCGCCAGCAGGCACTTGCGCGCCAGGTAATCGGCATAGCGCTGCGCCCAACCCTTGATCAGCGCCTCGCGCTGGCGGCGGTCCCAGGCCGGCGCGTCGATGAAGGATTCGAGGTGGATCTGGTAGCGGCCGTCGATCTTCAGGCAGCACATCAGGTTCACCGGGCAGCGCAGCAGCCCGGCCAGCATCCACGGGCCTTGCGGAAACGGCGCCGGATGACCGAGGAAATCCACCACCACGCGGCGGCCGTCCTGCAGCGGCACGCGGTCGCCGGCGATCGCCAGCCATTCACCGCGATCCAGCCGTTGCGACAGGTCGAGCATCAGCGCGGCGTCCATCTCGCTGACCTGCATCAGGTGCAGTTGATGATCGCCGGCGGCGCTCTGCAGGCGGTTGAAGTGGGCCACGTTGGCGGTGTGCACCAGCACGTTCAGCGGCACCTGCTCGCCCAGTTCGGCCAGTGCGCGGCATACCTCCAGGTTGCCCAGATGGGTGCCGACCAGGATCTCGCCGCGGCCGCCCTGGCGGTTTTTCATCAGCCGCTGGCGCACGCCATCGGGATCGTGCAGCGTCACCTGGCTGAGTTTCAGCTTGCCGTGCCAGGCGTCGAGCCGATCAAGCAGGCTTTCGCCGAAGGCCATGAACTGGCCGAACACGCTGCGCAGGGTGGGGCGCAGCTCGCTGCGTCCGCTCCATTGGGCGAGGTAATCCTGGTACTGGCGCACGTTGTGCCGGGCGCGGCGGCCGAACACGAAGAAGTACAGCACGATCCCATACAGCACCGGCGTCATCGGGCGCCGCCCCAGCAAACGCAGGCCGAACGCGGTGAGCTTCATCAGCCAGAAGCTTCCGCGCTCGCGCTGCGCGGCCCAATGCTGCTTGTCGGTGCTGTGCTCAGCCATGGGCGAGCGTCACCCGCAGGCGTCCGGACGAGCAATGCTGGCCGGCGAGGCGGTAGGCGAAGTGCAGCTTTCCGAGCGTCGTGTCGGGCTCGTCCTCGTAATGCAGGTCCAGTTGCAGCAGGTCGCCGGGGCGCAGCAGTCGCTGGAATTTCAGCGCCTCCATCTCGCGGCAGTGGTTCGACGTGCCCAGTCGCGGCGCAGCCAGCGCCAGCGCCCACGCCACCTGCACCACGCCCGGCAAGACCGGCGCCGTGCGGAAGTGGTCGTCGAAGAGGATCAGGTCAGATGGCAGCACCAGGTCCAGTTTCCAGCGGCCCGCGTTTTTCTGTTCGGCGATGGGCGTGATCTGGCGCGGACGCGGTGTTGCCAGCAGCTGCTCGATGGTGGCGTGGTCGGTGGCCGGTGGCGGTGCATCCAGCAGGCGCCAGTTGCCCGGTACAGCCAGATCGCGCGTGGCGAGCTGTGATTGCAATGCGTCCAGCAACGACTGGCGCCCTTCGCGATGGAACTCGGCCTGGCCCTGGCGGCTCAGCAACAGCAACGCGCCCGTGCTGCCGGCCCACGCGCCATCCAGCCAGGGATGGTCGGCGAGTGCCCTGGCCGCGGACGCCAGCGGGCTCATGCAAAGCTCCGGCGCAATCGCTGGCGAAGCACCCATTCGCCGCCGAACAGAATGCCCACCAGCGCGTAGGAAATCATGCCGTTGTAGAGCATCCACCACGAGAGCGGCGCCCACAGCGTCAGTGCGGCCGACATGCTGCCGTTGAACGCGAAAAAGCCCACCCACACCCAGGTCACCACGCGGGTGTAACGCACGGCGGCCGGCGGCAGATTGGGCTCGCGAAGACGGGCGAAGCGCTCGATGAAGGGCGGGCCGTAGACCAGGCTCCAGCCGAACGCGGCGAGCAGGAACAGGTTGATCAGCACCGGGTACCAGCGCAGCAGCATTGCCTCGCCGGTGAACATCAGCAGCACGCAGTAAAGCAGGGAGATGCCCACCATCCAGCGCCCGCCTGGCTGGCGCAGCAGGCTTGGGGCGCGGATCAGCCAGATCGCGCCCAGCACCAGCGCGAAGATCGGCGGCGCGACTTTCTCCGTGCCGAAATACACGACAAACGGATACAGCACGCCGGCCAGCGGCAATGCGATCCTGGCGATCAGCTGCCGCATGCGCTGCGCTGCTCCTGCACGAGGGCGGCCAGGCTGGCCACGGTGGCGAAATGCTTGCGCGATGCCTTGACGTCGGCTTCGATGCGGATGGCGTAATGCTTCTGCAGCGCCAACGCCAGCTCCAGCGCATCGACCGAATCCAGCCCCAGCCCTTCGCCGAACAGCGGCTGATCCACCGCCACGTCGGCGACCGTCAGGTGTTCCAGATTCAGCGTGTCGATGATGAGCTGGGCGATTTCCTGCTCCAGCGCGGCCTGTGCGGACACGGGGTCTTGGGTGGTCATGAGGCGTCGAGTCCTTGCAGGAAGAGTTGATGCAGGTGCTGGTTCAGGCGTCGCGAGGCGATCGGCATGGGGGCGTTGTCGAACGTGGCCGGGTCGATGTCGTCACCCACGCGCAGGTGCACCATCACCCGCCGCCAGGGGATGTGGTACCACGGTTCGGCCTTGGTCAGCGTGGTCGGTGCCACCGAGATGTACACCGGTGTGATCGTGCGTGCGCCGCGCAGCGCGATGGCCGCGGCGCCGCGATGGAACACCGGCGGCTGTCCCGGCGTGGTGCGCGTACCCTCGGGAAACATCACCAGGGTTTCGCCGCCGCGCAGCACGTTGGCGGCCTGCTCCAGCATTTCCGGGCTGCCGTTGTTGCTGATGTATTGCGCCGCGCGCACCGCGCCATGCATGCATGGGTTGTTCCACAGGCTGGCCTTCACCACGCAATTGGTATCGCGCATTTGCGAGATCAGGAACACCACGTCGATCAGCGACGGATGATTGGCCACCACCAGTTGCCCCGGCCGGCCCAACCGCTCGGCGCCATCGATGTGGAAGTCGAGCACGCGGGTGCGGTACATGAACTGCACATGCAGATGGAACGCGCGGCTGATCGCGGCACGGGCGCGGCGACGGCGCGCCAGCGGACCGCCGGGCAGCAGTGCAAACAACGGCAGGATCAGCACCCGCAGGATCACCCCGCCGATGCCGAACACGGCAAAGCTGGCGCCCGTGGCCAGCAGCCGCCACAGCCACGCATCGCGGCGGCGTTCCATCAGCTGCGCTGCCACTGCCATCGACGTCTCTTCCACGCGTGCTGCAACGAGGGGGCGGCGGTCTGCATGGCGCGCAGGAAATCCAGCGCATGCGGCCAGGGGCAGGGCGGCGTGTCGCCGTCGTGGCGATCCAGGTCGAGTTGCCAGGTGCTGCCCGGCATCGCCACATCGGCACAGCCCAGCCGCAGGGCCACGGCGTACGAGAACGGTACATCGGTGATCCAGCCGTCATAGGCATCCGGCGGTACTTCCTCGGCGATCACCGCCAGCACCGACGGGGCGCCGGCGGCCAGCAGGGTCGACGCTTCCAGCATGGCGTGCTCGAAGGTATCCGCCTCGCCGGCGATCGCCACCGATTCGCCGCGCTGGCCGCGCAGCAGCGACCACTGGCCGGCGATGGCGTTGTGTACCGACAGGCCGAACTGCGTGGGCGACAACGGTTGCTCGCCGGCCACGTCGCCCAGCAGGTCGAGCGTGCGCGTGGTTTCGCCGTGGCGCGAGGCGAACACGAACGGCAACTGCTCGTCATCGCCGCACAAGGGCGAGGCCACTTCCATCGTCATCCGCGCCAGCCGGCTCAGGCGGCGGCGCTGCATCGGCGGCAGCGACAGGCACTCGGGCTGCTCCTGCTGGTCGGCCAACACGCGCGGCGATTGCGCCCAGGCCAGCCACGCTTCTTCGGTGGCCACGCCGGGCGCCCACGCCCGCCATTGTTCGATGCGCAGCGCGATCATGCGGCTTGCTCCGCCGGCCGCTGGAACATCAGCGCGGCGCAGCTACCGCCGAAGCCGAAGTTGTGGGACAGCACGCTGTCGATGCGCCGCGCATGGGTTTGTTGCACCAGCGGCGCCGCCGCGAATGCGGGATCGGCGTCGATCACCGGCGCGCCCGCCGCCACGAAATCGTGCTGCATCATTAGCATGCTGGCGATCGCATCCAGCGCGCCGGCGGCGCCAGGGGCGTGGCCGCTCAAGCCCTTGATCGACGACATCGCCGGCACCGGCGCGTCGCGTTCGGCGAACACCGCCTCGATCGCCTGCCATTCCTGCAGGTCGCCCTGCGGCGTGGAGCAGGCGTGGGTGTTGATGTAATCGGGCAGCGTGCCGGCTTGCTGCAAGGCCTGCCGCAGCGCGCGCATCATGCCGTCCACGCCCGGGCCGACCATGCTGGCAGGGTCCGTGCCGGCGCCGAAACCGGTCAGCTCGGCCAGCACGGTGGCGCCGCGCGAGCGCGCATGCGCCAGCGATTCCAGCACCAGCGCACCGGCGCCGGCGGCCAGCACGAAACCATCGCGATGCAGGTCATAAGGTCGCGAAGCCCGCTGCGGCTGATCGGCGCTGGCCGCGGACAGCGCGCCGAACGCGTCGAACCAGGTGGCGGTGCCTTCGAACAATTCCTCGCTGCCACCGGTCAGCACGATCTGCTGGCGTCCCAACTGGATCAGCTCCATCGCCTGGCCGATCGCCAGCGTCGCGCTGGTGCAGGCCGAGGCCACCGTCTGGGTGACGCCGCGGATGCCGAACGCATGCGCCAGGCAGGCCGACAACGCACTGCTCATGCCGCGCGACACCAGGAATGGCGACAGCCGACCCACGCCTTTGCTGCGATAAGCGTCCAGGCCCACTTCGTATTCGTTCAACGAGGCGCCGCCGCCGATCACCAGTCCGCAGTCGCCGCTTTCCAACTGGTCCGCGCCGAGTCCCGCCTGTTCGATCGCCTCGCCCATCGCGTGCCAGGCGTACAGCGCCGGCTGGGCCAGGAAGCGGCGCAGCTTGCGTGGCGGCTCGGGCAGGGCGCTGACGTCGACCGGGCCGCCGACCCGCGTGTCCAATCCGCGGCGGGCGAAGCTGTCCATCGCGCGCAGGCCGCTGCGGTTGTTTTGCAGCGCGTCGCGGAACGCCTCGCAGCCATTGCCCAGGCAACTGACCACGCCCATCCCCGTCACCACCACCCGGGGCAGGCCGCGCGCGTCGAGGAGCTCGGGCGCCATCAGTCGCAGGCCCGGAAGATCAGCGAGGTGTTGATGCCGCCGAACGCGAAGTTGTTGTTCATCACGCAGTCGGTGGAAAGCGTGCGCCCGTCACCGGTGATGTAATCCAGCTCGGCGCATTCGGGGTCGACGTCGGTGAGGTTGATGGTGGGCGCAAACCAGCCCTCGCGCATCATGCGGATCGCCCACCACGATTCCAGCGCGCCGCAGGCGCCCAGCGTGTGGCCGACGTAGCTCTTCATCGAACTCACCGGCACGCGCGCGCCCAGCACCGAGGCCGTGGCGTGGCTTTCGGCCACGTCGCCGCGATCGGTGGCGGTGCCATGCGCGCTGACGTAGCCGATCGCCTCGCTGGGAACGCCCGCGTCCTGCAGCGCCCACTGCATCGCCGTGGCCATCGTCTCGCGGGTGGGCTGGGTGATGTGGTTGCCGTCGGAGTTGCAGCCGAAGCCGATGACCTCGGCGTAGATGGTGGCGCCGCGCGCTTTCGCGTGTTCGTACTCTTCCAGGATCAGCGTGGTGGCGCCTTCGCCCACCACCAGGCCGTCGCGGGCGCGGTCGAACGGCCGCGGCGTCAGGCCTGGCTGGTCGTTGCGGGTGCTGGTGGCGAACAGCGCGTCGAACACTGCCGCGCCGGGGCCGGACAACTCCTCCGCGCCGCCGCAAAGCATCATCGTCTGGCGGCCGTACTTGATCGCCTCGTAGCCGTAGCCGATCGCCTGGCTGCCCGAGGTACAGGCGCTGGAGGTGGGAATCACGCGGCCCTTCAGCTGGAAGAACACGCCGATGTTCACCGCCGTGGTGTGCGCCATCATGTGGATGTAGCTGGTGGCCGTGACACCCTGCATCGAACCGGTGTCCAGCATGTGGCCGACCACCCGCGCCGGCTCCACGCTGCCGCCGGACGAGCCGTAGGCCACGCCCATGCGGCCGTCGCTGACGCTGGGGTCGTCGATCAACCCGGCGTCGCGCATCGCATGCTCGCTGGCGGCCACCGCCAGTTGCGCCACGCGACCCATCGAGCGGCTGAGCCGGCGCGGCCACGGCGGCAGGGTGAAATCGTCCACCGGGCAGGCCAGGCGGGTATTGAGGGCGTCGAAATAATCCCACTCGGGCATCGCGCGCACGGCGTTGCGGCCCGCGCGCAATCGCGCCTCGATAGGTACCCAGTCGTGGCCGAGCGCGGTGATGCCGCCCATGCCGGTGATCACCACACGCTTCATCGCAACGGCTTCTCGTCAAGGTGGTGGGGAATGATCGCCTTCATGCAGCCTGCCTCTTCCAGCGGCGCCACATGAGACGCGGCGCGCGCGGCAGCATGCCCAGCAGCAATCGCGTGTGCATGGCGGTGATGCGCGCGTTGTCGTGCAGCATGCGGAAGTGCGACAGCCCGTCCTCGGGGTAGATCACCCGCGTGGGCAGGTTGCGCACCGGCACGCCGCGCCACAGCAGGCGCACGGCGATCTCGGTGTCGAAATCCATCCGTGCCGGCAATGGTGCGCGGGCGATTTCCGCGCAGGTTTCGTGCAGCGGATACAGCCGGTAGCCGCACATCGAATCGTCGATGGCCAGCGACAGCGTTTCCGCCCAGACGCAGACGTGGGTGAGGTAGCGGCCGTACAGGCGCGCCCTGGGCACGCTGTCGTCATAGACCGCGCGTCCGCACACCATCGCGTGCGGGTGATCGCGGGATTCGGCCAGGAAACGCGGCACGTCGCCGGTGTCGTGCTGGCCGTCGGCATCGATCTGCAGTGCGTGGGTATGGCCGGCGTCGCGCGCGGCCAGCAGCCCGGCGACCAGCGCGGCGCCCTTGCCCTGGTTGTGCGGCAGGCGCAGAAGCTGGATGTCGCCGTTTTCTTTCAGCGCATCGAGCACCGCGCGGGTGTCGGCATCGCTGCCGTCGTCGACCACGATCACCGGCAGGCCGTGCGCCCGTACGGCCTGCACGGTGCGCTCGATCGTGCGCTTGTGGTTGTAGATCGGAATCAACGCGCACGGCGCAAGGCGCGCCGCGGGCACTGACATCAGCGGGACCGACATCCGACGCAAGCCGCCGCCGGTCAGCGGGCGAGCAGGGTGTGCACGGTGGCGATGACGTCGCCCACCGTGCGCACGCTCTTGAAATCCTCGGGTTTGATGCGCATGCCAGTCATCTCCTGCACGTGGATCGCCAGATCCACCGCATCGATGCTGTCCAGCTCCAGCTCGGTGAACAACTGCGCCGACGGCGTGACCCGCGCCGGGTCGATCTCGAACGTGTCACGAAGCACTTCCCTGAGCCTGCCCAGAATCTCTTCGTCGCTGATCCCTGCTTCCATCATCATCGTGCTCATAACTGTTCCGCCTGCTCTTGTTCCGGTGATGCCATGCAACGCATGGACGGGGAGGGGCCGGGCGCTTTCGCGCACCGGGACGCTGGCATCCCCGTGTCTTGTCCCCAATGAGGTTCCGATGTTGGCGGAGCGGCCTGGCCGATCCCCCCCGCGATGCGGGTCCCCCGTGGCCCTTGCCCTTTTCAGGCAAGGGTTTACGCGTCAAAAACGCGTGATGGAGTGTACCAGAATCATGGCGGGCGTCAGCCACCTTTCGGCACTGGATGGCGGCTTTGGCGCAGCCGCAATGCGTGGGTATTCCGGCGCCCATCGGCAGGCCGACAGACGGGTGGGAATCACCTATTTTCCGCTCAGCGCGGCTGCCATTCCGCGGTCAGCTCGGCCAGCTTGCGGCATTGGCCGCGCACCAGCGCCAACTGGTTCAACACCAGGGTCGCCACGTCGTCATTCGGGAGGGAAGGTTCGGCACCATCTGCCGCAATGTCTGCCGGGTCGATGGCGAGTTTTTCGGATGCCAGTACCGCATCGGCCACACGCTGCAAGGCCGCCACGGCCTGGTCCCCCCGCTCGATGACCGCGTTGACGGCATCGGCGGACAGCATCTGCCGATGGCTGCCCAGGGTGGACAAGTGGCCCAGCAGGACCTGGGCGGCGGTCAGGAATCGCAACAGCACATCATCTTGGCGGTGCTTGCCGCCGGGCTCGCGCAACATCTGGCCGAGCAGGCCGCTCAGCGCGGCGATGGCGTTGTGGGCGTCGCGACGGGCAATGCGGTAGTCGAGGTCGTCGTGTTTGCCGCTGCGGTATTGCGGCAGGATCCTGGCCAGGTAACGGGCGTCGCTGTGCAGCGTATCGGCCAGCAACTGGCCCGGTTGCCGCGCTTGCCAGTCCGGCAGGATGAAGTGGATCGCCAGCGCGGCAATCGCGGCGCCGGCCAGCGTGTCGAACAACCGCGGCAGCATCACCGCGTAGCCGTCGCCCACCTGGTTCACCAGCATCACCACGAACAGCGTGATCATCGCCGTGGCCACGCCGTAGCGGCGATGGCGGGCTGCGAAAAACGCCACGCCGGTCAACGCGATCAGCGGCAACTGCCATAGCGGCGTGATCGAGTGCAGCGCCGCCCAGCCGATCACCAACCCCGCGATGGTGCCGCCCATGCGTTGCAGCAGCACGCGCCAGGTGGCGTGATAACTCGGCTGACACACGAACAGCGTGGTCATCATGATCCAGTAGCCATGTTGCGGATGTACCAGCCGCATCACCACGTCGCCCACCAGCAGGGCGGTGGCCAGTCGTATGGCGTGGCGGAACCGCGGCGCGCGGGGGCTGAACTGGGCGCGGATGCGCGCCCAGGCGTCGGCGAGGGATTGCGGCGCCGGGTCCTGCAGCGTCGATTCCATGTGCCTGTCCAGCAGCACCCTGCCATCGAGCAGGTCGTGGATGGCGGCCAGGTTGCTGGCCAGCCCATCGACGGCGCGCAGCAGCGCCGGTTCGTGCGGCGTCTCGCGCAGGGATTCGAGCGAGGTGCGCACGTCGGCAAACGCCGCCTCCACATCGTCGTCGCGCCCGATCCTGCCGCGCCGGCGCAACGCATCGGCAAGCTGGCGGCAGCGGCTGGCCTGCAACCGCAGCAGGTGCTCGCAGCGAAACAGCACGTCGCTGTGGAAGAACGCCCTGGCCAGCGCGTCGTAGGGATAGTGCGAGGAGTTGATCCGTTCGTGGATGTCCTGCGCCATGAAATAGCGTTGCAGCAATACCGCGGTGGTGCCGCGTGCGCGGCGGCTGCCGATGCGGTCGATCAGCATCAGGCGGGTGTCGTTGAGTGCTGCCACCACGTTCTCGTTGCGCCGCGCCAGGGCCAGTTGCAGCGCCTGGTCATCGCGCCCGCGCAAGGGCAGGAACAGCGCCGCCTTGCCGTCCAGTTGATCGGCCAGCGCGCGAAACAACCGGGCCAGCGCGTGCCGCACCGCCTGCTGCGGCGAGAGGGCGCTCCACAGCAGCGACAGCACGCCGTACCAGGCGGCACCGGCCAGCATCCGCGCCGGCTCCAGCAACAAGCCGCCCTCCGGCGCACCGCCGGCGAGGTCCGAGGCGAGCATCGTGTACACCGCCAGGATCAGCGTGGCGCCGGCGATCGTGCTGTAGCGCCCGCTCAACGCGCCCAGCATCACCAGCAGCACGGTCGACAACCACAGGCCGATCGCGAACGCCACCGGATGCGGCAACAGCCATTCCACCGCTACCGCGGCCACCGAGAAACAGGCCAGCGTCACCAGCAGGGTGATCAGGCGATTGCGCCACTGGTCTTCCGTTTCCGCCAGCGCGCAGGCGATCGCGCCCAGCAGGATCGGGATGATCGCGGCCAGCTGGCCACTGACCAGCCCATAGGCCACGATGCCGCCCAGCGCCAGCAGCACGCGCACGCATTCGGCAAAGCGGTCGTAGCCGAGCAGGCGAAACCAGTAGCTGGAGAGAGTGGACGTTTGCGTCATGCGTCAAGCATACGGTGCGAACCCGCGCCCGTGATGCTCTTCCTGTAGGAGCGACTTCAGTCGCGATGCTCTTGCTGCAGAGTCCAAGGCAAGAGCATCGCGACTGAAGTCGCTCCTACATGCGGGTCGGGCTTACTGCCCCCGCATCCGCCCCTGGAAGCGCGTCCCGCCGTTACCCATGTGCGCCAGCTTGATCTTGCCGATCGCGTTGATGCGTTCTTCGGCCAGGCGGTCGGCGGCGCGATAGGTGGGGATGTTCTCGGTCTTCGAAATCTCGAAGATGCGCCCCAGGTTGTAATAGATCGTGCGCATCATGCGCATCGCGCGCTCGCGGTTGTAGCCGTCGATTTCCAGCGACACGTTCATCACGCCGCCGGCGTTCACCGCGTAATCCGGCGCGTACAGCACGCCGCGCTTCTGCAGTTCATCGCCGATCTCGTCGGTGGCCAGCTGGTTGTTGGCCGGGCCGCAGATGATCTTCGCCTTGATGCGGTCGATGGTCTGCTCGTTGACGGTGCCGCCCAGCGCGCAGGGCGAATAGACGTCGGCGTCGACGTCATAGATCTCGTCCAGGCCCACCGCCTCGCAGCCCAGCTCGTCGACGCAGCGCTGCACCGCTTCCTTGTTGATGTCGGTGACGAACACCTTGGCACCCTGTTCGCGCAGCAGCTTGATGAACTCGCCGCCCACGTGGCCACAGCCCTGCACGGCATAGCTGTACTTGCCCACGTCCTCGTTGCCGTACTTCGCCTGCAGCGAGGCCATCACGCCCTGCAGCGAGCCGTAGGCGGTGAACGGCGACGGGTCGCCCGAGCCGCCATGCACCTGGTGCACGCCGGTCACGTAATCGGTTTCGCGGAACACGTACTCCATGTCGTTGACGTCGATGCCCACGTCCTCGGCGGTGATGTAGCGGCCGTTGAGCGAGTTGACGAAACGGCCGAACGCGCGGAACAGCGCCTCCGACTTGTCCTTGCTGGGATCACCGATGATCACCGCCTTGCCGCCGCCCAGGTTCAGGCCGGCCACCGCGTTCTTGAACGTCATGCCGCGCGACAACCGCAGCACGTCGTTCACCGCCTCCTGCTCGGTCTTGTACGGCCACATGCGCAAACCGCCGAGCGCAGGGCCCAGCACCGTGTTGTGGATCGCGATGATGGCCTTCAGGCCGGCGTCCTTGTTGTGGCAAAAAACGACTTCTTCGTGACCCGTGTTGGCGATGGTTTCAAAAATCATTGGAACGGTGACTCCATGGATTACGGTGCCAGACGGCATCTACAGACTGGGGCGATGCAACCACCACCGCCCCGGAAACAGAAAACCCTGAAACTGATCGCCCCGACCGAGGCCGGGGCGATGAAACTGGCGCGGAGTCTAATACTTCGTCCGTGAAGGTAGTTCCGCGACGCAGCAAACGCGGGGCCGCCAGTTACATGCGGCAATTTGGTGCGTGGCCGCTCTTGCGCGCGTTCTCGTACACCGGCATCAACTGCTGCGCCTGCTGGTTCAGCGCCTGCGCCCGGTTGCCGGTGGAAGGGTGGGTGGAGAGAAACGCCGGCGGCTTGCTGCCGCCTTGCGCGCCCATTTTCTGCCACAGCGTCACCGCCGCGCGCGGGTCGAAACCGGCCTTGGCCATGTAGCGCTGGCCCAGCGTATCGGCCTCGCTTTCCTGCGTGCGCGAGAACGGCAACAGGATGCCCACCTGCGCGCCCAGGCCCAGCGCCGCGGCAACATAGCCGGTGTTGGTGCCGCGCGTGCCGGCATACGCGGTGCCCGCCGCCACCGCCGCCTGCGTGGCCATGTTGTCGGAAACGCGTTCGGCGCCATGACGCGCCACCACGTGCGACAGCTCGTGGCCCAGCACCACCGCCAGCTGATCCTGGTTGTTGGCGAGCTTGAACATGCCCTTGTTCACGCCGATGCGGCCGCCGGGCAGGGCGAACGCGTTGGCCGTGTCGTCATCCACGATCTGCACTTCCCACTGCTGCGTGTTCCACGGCGGCGGCAGCACCGAGATCAGCGCTTTCGACACGCAGGTGGCGTAGGCGCGCTCGCGCGGCGCGTCGACAAACTTGCCCTGCTTGCGCATGTCGTTGAACGCAGTCAGCCCCATCTGGTTCATCTGCGTATCGGACACCATCATCAATTGCGAGCGACCGGTGGGCGAGGTGACACAGGCGCTCAGCAGCACGGTGGCCAGCGGCGCCAGCAGGTGACGGTATTTCATGGTGCTCCTCCTTGGACGTGTGACCGCCAGCATACGGACAACACATCACTGCCGCGTGGTTGTTCCATTGAAAAGAACGAACGATCGTGCTATTTATCATGTCATGAGCACCCCAATCACCACCGGAAAACGCGCCGCCACGCGCGAAACCATACTCGACCACGCCTACGCGCTGGCCTGCAACGGCGGGCTGGAAGGCCTGTCCATCGGCAGCCTGGCCGCCGACGTGGGCATGTCCAAGAGCGGCGTGTTCGCGCATTTCGGCTCGCGCGAGGAGTTGCAGCTGGCGGTGCTCGACGCCGGCGGCCAGCGCTTCATGGCCACGGTGCTGGCACCCGCGCTGAAGCGGCCACGCGGCCTGCCGCGGCTGCGGGCGATCGTGGCCAACTGGTTCGACTGGGGTCGCCAATTCCAGAGCGGTTGCGTGCTTCTGTCATCGGCCAGCGAATACGACGGCCGCAGCGGCCCCCTGCACGACAGCGTGGTGGCGCAGATGGCCGGCTGGCGCCACGAACTGTGCAAGGCGATCGGGCAGGCGGTGGATGAAGGCCACCTGCGCGCCGACACCGACGCCGAACTGCTCGCCTTCGAAATCTACGCGCTGATGCTCGGCCTGCACCACGACGGCGGGCTATTCGGTTTTGATCAAGCCAAACGCCACGCCGAGCGCGCCTTCGAGCGCCTGTGGCGCAGCTGGCAAGCCTGAGATCCCGCCCATGCCAACCCGAACCGTGATGGATCGCCCCGGATTTTCCGCCCGCCTCAAGCTGGGCGCCGTGCGTGCCGCGTTTGTACTGGGCGGGCGGCTTGCGCCCACGCACACGGTGAACCGCGCCGCGCGCCTGTTTGCCACGCCGTTCGCCAGCAGCCGCCGTCGCGCACAGGCGGCGCAGGCAGGCGACGACATGCAGCGCGGCCAGTTGCAGGTCAACGGCGAAACCATCGCCACCTATGTCTGGGGCGACCCCGCCACGCAACCGTACGCGCTGCTGGTGCACGGCTGGTCCAGCTTCGGTCTGCGTTTTCTGCCGTGGGTGGCCGCATTGCGGGCGATGGGATTTGCCGTGATCACCTTCGACCAGCCCGGTCACGGCCACAGCAGTGGCACGCTGTGCACGCTGCCCGAGTTCGCTGACACCGTGCGCGCCGTGGGTCGCCACTACGGCACCGCCGCCCTGGCCATTGCCCACTCTCTGGGCGGCGCCGCGCTGGCGTTCGCGCAGGATGAGCAGTGGCATGCCGAAAAATGCATCCTGGTGGCGCCCGCCGCCGACATGCACGCGGCGGCGGGCCGCTTCTTCCGTTTCGTGCGACTCGGCGAACACCTGCGCAAACCGTTCTTCGCCTGGCATCGGCAACGCACCGGTATCGACGTGGATGATCTGCAGGTTGCACGCCGCGTGCGCGACTACGGCCAGCCCTGCCTGATCGTGCATGATCTGGACGACGGCGACGTGCCGTGGGCCGAAGGCGAGCGTTACGCCCAGCACTGGCCCGGCGCCCGTATGCTCACCACGCAGGGGCTGGGGCATCGTCGCGTGCTGGTTGCGCCCGAGGTGATGGCCGCCGTGCTGGCTTTCATTCGCGGCGAACCCGTCGGCACACACGTCGTCGGCAGCCCGGATCTCTCGCTGAGCCTGTAAATCAGGGCTTTTTCGAACGCACGTTTATTGCATCGCGACAATCGAAAACGCACCGCGCGACTAGAATCGACCGGACCACGCAAGCTTTCGAGTCCGGAGTTGCCATGAGTTCCCCCGCCAAGCACGTCCCCCCTGGCACCCAGCCGGCAGAAACCACGCCACTGCGCTTCGTCACCGCCGCCAGCCTGTTCGACGGCCACGACGCGGCCATCAACATCATGCGGCGGATCATCCAGTCGCAAGGCGCCGAAGTGATCCACCTGGGCCACAACCGCTCGGTGGAAGACGTGGTGCGCGCCGCCCTGCAGGAAGACGCCGACGCCATCGCCATCTCGTCGTACCAGGGCGGCCACGTCGAGTACTTCAAGTACATGATCGACATGCTGCTCGAGCGTGGCGCCGGCCACATCCGCGTCTTCGGCGGCGGTGGCGGCACCATCACCCCGGAGGAAATCCGCGAGCTGCAGGACTACGGCGTCGAACGCATCTATCACCCCAATGACGGCATGAAGCTGGGCCTGGTGGAGATGATCGAGGATGTGGTGGCGCGCGCGGGGCGCGCGCGGGAATCGGGAATGGGGAATGGGGAATCGGTAAAAGCGCACGCGCCGGACATCGACGACGAGATCAGCATCGGCCGCATGCTCAGCGCACTCGAAGACGGCGTATTCAGCGATGCCGAACTCACCAAGTTGCGCAAAGAGTGGGCAAGCGGCTCTACCGATTCCCCATTCCCGATTCCCGATTCCCGACCGGCTACGCCGGTCCTCGGCCTCACAGGCACCGGCGGCGCCGGCAAATCCTCCGTGGTCGACGAACTGCTGCTGCGCTTCCTGCATGCGTTCCCCCACATGCGCATCGCCGTGCTGGCCGTCGATCCCACACGTCGCCGTTCCGGTGGCGCGCTGCTGGGTGACCGCATCCGCATGAACTCGCTGCGCAGCCACCGCGTGTTCATGCGCTCGATGGCCACCCGCCGCCAGCACGCCGCCACCAGCGTGGTGCTGCACGACTGCATCGCGTTCCTGAAAAGCCAGCCCTACGACCTGGTGATCGTCGAGACCGCCGGCATCGGCCAGAGCGATTCGGAAATCGTCGACCTGGTCGATTTCCCCGTCTACGTGATGACCAGCGACTACGGCGCCGCCAGCCAGCTGGAGAAGATCGACATGATCGACTTCGCCGAGCTGATCGTGCTGAACAAATACGACAAGCGCGGCGCCGAAGACGCCCTGCGCGACGTGCGCAAACAATGGAAACGCAACCGCACCGCGTTCACCGTGAAAGACGAGGACGTGCCCGTCTATCCCACCATCGCCAGCCAGTTCAACGACCCCGGCGTCACCTGGATGTTCGCGAACTTGTGCCGCCTGCTGCGGCACAAGTTGGGAATCGGGAATGGGGAATCGGGAATGGGAAAAGCGGGCTGCGATTTCCAGCCTCAGCTCGACACCACCCTGAAAGAACCCCGCGCCACCGTCCTCATCCCCGGCGCCCGCATCCGCTACCTCGCCGAAATCGCCGAGCAGGGCCGCGCCATCAACAAGGCCATCGAAACCCAGGCCGAATTCGCCAGCAAGGCGCAGCATTATTACGAGGCGTTGAAGGAATTGGGCGATCCACTTTTGCCGCGCCCGCTCGATCTGTACAGCAGCGCCGACCTGCGCGCGTCCTTCGACTCCGGCGCCGCGCGCCTACGCTCAGGAGGATCGGATGAGGAGACTGCACGCAAACCTGAAACCGATCACGCTGAGCGTAGCCCGCAGGGCGGAGTCGAAGCGCCCCCCCAGCCCGATCGCAGCCTGCTAACCCTGCGCCAACGCTACAACGCCGCCCTGAAGGAACTCACCCACGAAGCCATCCACCAGCTCCGCGAATGGCCCGCGCTCTACGCCTCCGTCACCGCCGACGTCAACGAATACAAGGTCCGCGACCAGGTCATCCGCGTCGACAACTACCGCGAATCCCTCAGCCACCAGAAAATCCCCAAAGTCTCCCCACCCAAATCCAAGGACTGGGGCGAACTCCTCACCTTCCTCGGCAAGGAGAACCTGCCGGGCCACTACCCGTACACCGGCGGCGTCTACCCGTACCGCCGCAGCGGCGAAGACCCCACCCGCATGTTCGCCGGCGAAGGCACGCCCGAGCGCACCAACCGCCGCTTCCATTACCTCAGCCAGGGCGGCGCCGCCACGCGCCTGTCCACCGCGTTCGACTCGGTCACCCTGTACGGCGAAGACCCGGCGCCGCGCCCGGACATCTACGGCAAGATCGGCAACTCCGGCGTCAACATCGCCACGCTCGACGACATGAAGAAGCTGTACTCCGGCTTCGACTTGAGCGCGCCCAGTACCTCGGTGTCGATGACCATCAACGGCCCCGCGCCGATGATCCTGGCGATGTTCATGAACACCGCCATCGACCAGAACGTGGAGAAATACCTGCGCGAGGACGACGCCCGCTGGGCCGCCGCGGAAAAGAAGATCGCCAAGCTCTACGAAGGCCGCCAGCGCCCGCAATACCTGGGCGACCTGCCCAAGGGCAACGACGGCCTTGGCCTCGGCCTGCTCGGCGTCGCCGGCGACGAACTGGTCGATGCCGAAACCTATGCGCGCATCAAGACCGAAACGCTGACCCAGGTGCGCGGCACCGTGCAGGCCGACATCCTGAAGGAAGACCAGGCGCAGAACACCTGCATCTTCTCCACCGAATTCGCGCTGCGCATGATGGGCGACATCCAGCAGTACTTCGTCGACCACAAGGTGCGCAACTTCTACTCGGTGAGCATCAGCGGTTATCACATCGCCGAAGCCGGCGCCAACCCGATCAGCCAGCTCGCCTTCACCTTGAGCAACGGCTTCACCATCGTCGAGTACTACCTCGCCCGCGGCATGAAGGTGGACGACTTCGCGCCCAACCTCAGCTTCTTCTTCTCCAACGGCATGGACCCGGAATACACCGTCATCGGCCGCGTCGCCCGCCGCATCTGGGCCCGCGCCATGCGCGAGCGCTACGGCGCCAGCAGCCGCAGCCAGATGATGAAGTACCACATCCAGACTTCAGGCCGCTCGCTGCACGCGCAGGAAATCCAGTTCAACGACATCCGCACCACGCTGCAGGCGATGTACGCGCTGTTCGACAACTGCAACTCGCTGCATACCAATGCCTACGATGAGGCGATCACCACGCCGACCGAGGAAAGCGTGCGCCGTGCGGTGGCGATCCAGATGATCATCAACAAGGAGCTGGGGCTCAACTTCAACGAGAACCCGTGGCAGGGCAGCTACGTGGTCGACACCCTGACCGACCTGGTCGAGGAAGCGGTGTACAAGGAGTTCGAGGCGATCAGCGAGCGGGGCGGCGTGCTTGGCGCGATGGATACCATGTACCAGCGCGGCAAAATCCAGGAAGAGTCGATGTATTACGAGCACAAGAAGCACGATGGCTCGTTGCCGTTGATTGGCGTGAATACGTTCCTGCCGAAGGACCATGGCGGGGAGATTGCTACCGAGATCGAGTTGATTCGATCGACCCCTGAGGAGAAGGGGGCGCAGATTGCGCATGTGAAGATGTATGGTGACGCGCGGAATGCGCTGGTGCCGGGGAGCTTGCGGTCGCTGCAGGACACGGCGCGGGAGCGGGGGAATGTGTTTGAGCGGTTGATGGAGGCGGTGAAGTACAACTCGTTGGGGCAGATTAGCCATGCGCTCTACGAGGTGGGTGGCGAATACCGGCGGAACATGTAAGGCGGCATCACGGCCATTAAAACAGCTAATGCCTCCTGAATGGGTATTGCGGATGAGGGGTTCTAATGATTAAGGCAGTTTCCGTACTAAAAGATCTTCGAATTAATGCCTATAACGTCCTCTTTGAGGTTTCGATAGAGCGGTATCGAGAGTTGACGCGTGACGTTCTTAGGAAGAATGAATTCCAGCGGAAGCGCGTTAGATCATCGAAAACTGTCTATTCGCTGCTTCGCAGCGATCTGCAGCGGCAGTGTGTGATTCCGCCTATTGTTTTGGCGGTGACCACAGAGATTGAGGGTTTGGCAGCCACAGATCATGCGGGCTTTGAAAATCTTTTGACCGTTAACTCGGATCATCTAGTCATTCTCGATGGGCTTCAGAGAACGTATACAATTCTCGATCTTCTCTCTGATTTAGAAAATTCCAACGACGACGCTGTCTTGCGAGAAGTTTTAGGTTCAAAAATTCGAGTAGAGGTCTATTTTGGAATTAATCGACTAGGAATTCTATATAGGATGTTAACCCTGAATACAGGGCAGACACCCATGTCATTAAGGCAGCAAATTGAGATCCTCTATCTCGATTACTTGGGTGCTAGGCCTGATGGTGTGGAGCTAATCAGAGAGGCTGATGGTCGAGTGGCGGTGGGTGAGCGGCAGTTCAACTTTAAGGATGTCGTAGAGGGTTTTAATTCTTACCTTGACAGAGATGAGTTGCCGATTGAAAAGTCAGACATTCTTGAGAACATAAACAGCCTCGAAAAATTGTCCAAGGAAAACCAGAACACAGAACTATTCGAAAAGTACGTCGAGGCCTTGTCATATTTCGTTGCAAGAGTTAACGGGCTGGCAGCTGGAGCTGAACTTGGGGAGGATTACTTGGAAGTCAATCCGTCTCCGTTCGGTAGAAATATGCTTCAAGTTTTTAAGAAGCCACAGGCATTCTCAGGGTTCGGGGCTGCAATTGGTCGCCTCATTGACGTCGAAGCAGTACGTTCCTTTGATGATGTAATTATTCAAATCCGAGATCTCGAGATGGATTCACCAATTGAAGTGTTAGAAGAGATAAATAACTCACTGAATTGGCTTAAAGATAATACAAAAAAAATCGGTAACGCACAGCGAAGCTTCTTTAGCTATTTCTTCCGTGATCTCTTCAACTCCGAAAGCGATGGATATCGAGATGCCCTGGCATGTGCAAGATCTGCATTAAGGAAATATCAAGGTCAGAACATGTGAGGCGGCACCATGCCTCTATTCTTGAATATTGATGGTGAACGCAGTGAGAGTCAGTTGGCGCGACTGGGCGATGGCTCTTATGAGTTGCAGGGCGAAGGTGTTAGTTCCCCGCTGCTCTGTCCTTTGTCCTTAACCTACGATCTAGACCCCGATGGTTACGATGTTTACGTCCTCTTTTCTGGGGAAATCCGAGAGAGTGACATATATCAAATTTATGTGTCGAGCGAAGATGGTGATCGTCGTATCGGATGGTTTTTTTCTCTTCTCTCGCTAGAGTCGAATCTCCACGATTTTGCGGACGACGAACACTTTCTCAGGTACGCAAGGGCTGCGATCGAGGATTTTTTCGATGTGTTTCCTCAGGATGTCGCAGACGCTACACCTTCTGTGTCTGTCGGCAATGGCTTACGTCTCACTTCTTTTGCGCCAGAGTCCACAGTTTTATTGGTTATTTCAAGAAAGGTCCTTGCCGGAGGGGCGGTTTTCGATTTGGGTCGCTTGTATCCATACCTGTCGTCGGTTGGTGTTTTGGATAACCGGCAATCAAAAGGTGGGCACGTCCTGGTCCCCTTCGTTCGTCCAAAAGGTAAGAGACTCAAACTCATTCATAGCTCGGCGGAGTTCGCGAACGATAAACTGGTTGCTGCACTTCTTACCTACGCTGCGCACGCATTCAGTAATCCGGTTTTGCAGTTTTTTTATCTCTATCAGGTTGTTGAACTGTTAATGGAAAAAGTCTTTTCGAATGAGCAAAAGGCAATCGTCGTCAAGATAAATCAGGCGAATGGTGCGGTTTCGAAGGTCAAAGAGGCGATGGATGACCTCGCGGAATGCCTCTCAGAGAAGCAACGAATAAATGCAGTGGTTGATAAGTACTGCAATCCGGCGCCCCCCATCTCTGATCTAATCAGAAGTTGTCGTTATCTGAATTCCTCACTGGGCATCAAAGAGGGCGAGACGCTCGCCAAATCGCTTTACCCACTGAGGAATCTGGTGTTTCATAACTACCGTTCGTTTCCTGATCATAATCTCGATGATCTAAATCGTATTAATCATCTGTTTTTCTCAGCAATACCGCACATTCTTGGGTCGTTCAGGTCCCCAGTAGAACAAAATGGACCGTAAAATTCGATAGAAGAAAACCCGGGTCAGAGTGCACTTTCCCGATGCGCGGGTGCTGGCTTTGCTGTAAGCGGTGGTCAATTTTGGACGTATCAGTAAGCACTTGGGGCGTATATGTCGATTAAGGGTTTCCTAGGCGATTTGAAGACGCTCTTTGTCCAGGAGAGGAGGTCGTATACGGTTATAGGCCAGAGCGAGTATGTAGCGCGCTTTAAGGGAAGGGAGGAGGCCGCTTTTAAGGTCGCGATGGAGGCTCGCCGAAACAGGGATCAGAGTGCACTTTAAATGGGCGACGTTGGTGTAAAAGTCGACTCTGACCCCAGTTTCGACCGACCCCAGTTTCGGGCGGCACCTCGCTGTTCGACGTGAAAAGTGTATTCAAGGGCAAGAGCTGGCTTTGCTTCGAAATTCCCGAGGGTACGGTCATTCCAGCATCATTGGTCGTCCGCGAGACCGGCTACAACCCGCGCCTCAAGGCAAATCATTACCAGATTGAATGCGCGGCCAAATCCCTCCGTATCGACGCATTCAAAGGTGCGCTGGACAACCTTGCACGAAACGCCATAGCCCGAGCGGTACAGCGCGCTTGATTCCATACTCCAACGATGAGCGAAAACCATGGCTGATATTGACGGGCAGACCCTGCTGATGGCCGTGCAGGCGGTGCAAATGCAGATCCACTCCTTGGAAACAGAGATCGACCAGGCGGGCGAGGACGACGACGTCAGTGATCAGGAGGATCTCCTGATGGGCTACATGCGGGCCGCCGCCACCCTGCGCCTTGCCTATGAAGCCGAAGAGATGGCCAGCAGCAACCTTCCCCCGTACGACAGGTTGGTTCCTACGCGAGGATAAAAATGGGGGTCTAAAAACAGGAGGCAAAAACAGGGATCAGAGTGCACTTTTCAGGGCTTATTCTCCTTGAGGCACTTTGCGCGGACGTCCGATTTTTGCCGGTCCTGCGCGGCGTGACAGCTGCGTTTCGATAGCGCTGCGGAAGCGGTCTGAGCCCAGCGCGTGCTGTCGTTGAAGATGCGCGCGTATGGCGTCGAGGTGATCTTGGGACAGGTTTTCCATGGTGAGGGTGCGGTATGCGTTGTATCGCTCCTCGTCGGTTCGTCCCAGCGCCAGATAGACGGGGTGGGGATGAATCAAAGGGTCGTCGTGGCCGAAAGCATTGTGTGCGTGGCTTGACCAGGCATAGTCGAGCGGGTCGGCGGTCATGCGAGCGCGGACCGGGTTGAGTTCGATGTAGCGATAGCAGTGGAGCAAGTAGGTTTCCCGATCTACCAGTGACGACTTGTAGCGACCTTCCCACAAGGTGCCGGTGCGCCGGTATCGATCGTTGATGTAGCGCACGTAACGTCGCCCTAGGGATTGCATCACGCGCGCAATCTGGCCACTGGCGGCGGGCGTCATCAAGAGATGTACGTGATTGGTCATGAGCACATACGCGTGGACGTTGCAGCCCTCGCGCATCGAGATCTCGCGCAAGTCTTGCAGGTAGCGCACACGGTCTACGTCGGTAAAGAAACAAGGCTGGCGATCATTGCCGCGTTGGACGACGTGTTGGGGAATGCAGGCAAGATCGAGTCGTGGCTGGCGGGGCATCGCGGCGTCCGTGCTGGGATGGCTCCAGTTTCCCAGTGCTGCGGGTCCCGTCTGTCGGGCCATTCCGCGAACCTCCGTCAGAAGTGCACTCTGACCCCGGTTTTCCTGACCCCGGTTTTCCTGCATTTTTCATCGAATAACCAATGACCTTTCCATTTCGACGACATGTCCACCCAGCGGACAAATCACCGAGGAGACAATGACAATGAAGGCGATCGTGGTAACCGACGAGGCCGCGGGAACGG
This sequence comes from Rhodanobacter sp. Root480, assembly GCF_001426645.1. Taxonomy (GTDB): domain Bacteria; phylum Pseudomonadota; class Gammaproteobacteria; order Xanthomonadales; family Rhodanobacteraceae; genus Rhodanobacter; species Rhodanobacter ginsenosidimutans. The sequence goes on along the minus strand of NZ_LMEX01000001.1, from coordinate 1,098,203 downwards.
CCGGGATGAAGCTGGTGGAGCGCCCCGAGCCGCAGGCCGCAATAAACGATGTCGTCGTGCAGATTCATGCGTCGGGATTCGTCGGAACCGAGCTGACGTGGCCCTCGACCTGGACCGATCGACTCGACCGCAGCAGGACGCCGACGATTCCCGGGCACGAGTTAGCTGGAGTGATCACTGCGCTGGGCTACGGCACGGCCGGGCTATCGGTGGGGCAGCGGGTATTCGGCCTCGCGGACTGGTATCGCGACGGCACCCTGGCGGAGTATGTGGCGATCGAGGCGCGCAACCTCGCGCCGCTGCCGGGCGACGTCGACTTCACGGTGGGCGCGAGCCTGCCGATCTCGGGCCTGACGGCATGGCAGGGACTGTTCGAGCACGGCCGTCTTCGGGCTGGGCAGAGCGTCATCGCGCACGGCGCGGCCGGTGCGGTCGGATCGATGGTGACGCAGCTCGCGCGTGAAGCGGGTGCCTATGTCATCGGCACCGGGCGCGCCGCCGACCGTCAGAAGGTGCTCGACTTCGGCGCGCAGGAGTTCGTCGACCTCGACAACGACACGCTGGAAGACGTCGGCAAGGTCGATCTGGTGTTCGATGTCATCGGCGGCGACATCCAGAAGCGATCCGCAGGCCTGATTCGAGCCGGCGGAACGCTGGTGACCATCGTCGCGCCGGCCGAAACGCGGCCCGTCGATGGCCTGGCGGTCGACTTCGTGGTCGAGTCCAACCGCGCCCAACTGGGCGAGATCGTCCAGCGCGTACGGGACGGCAGATTGCGGACGAACATCGGCAACATCGCCACCCTCGACGATGCCGTCGCTGCTTTCAACCCGACCCGACGGATCAGCGGGAAGACGATCATTCGCGTTCGTCCGTGAAGAACGAGGCCGGGTTGGGAGTAAAGGGGCGTGGCTAATTAAATGTCTTCCTGGATGCTTGCCCGCGGTGACCGCCCACGCGGGCGGTACACGGCAGGGCATCCGAGGGCGGCTTCCACCATGCGCTGGAAGCGTTCGTCACCAAGGGCGCGTTCCTGGCTGGCATACGCACGCAGGCGCTACAGATCCCCAAGTGCAATGCCTGTGTCCAACCATTGTTGGTAGGGCAGCGTTACCTCGCTGCGCGCTGCGTCATCCCCAGCGCTTGCCTGACCGCCTTGACCACCGCGCTCGGCTGATCGATCTGAATGTCATGTGAGCTGTCCGGAACGTGTACCAGCGTGCCGCGGGAGGATGTGGCGACGATCTGCGCCTGCGTGTGAGCCCGGGCTTCTTCCAGTCCCTTGCGGTCACGCGGCAGCGCATCGGCATAAGTGTTGGCGGCGGACAGCACGATCAGGGGTATCGAGCCATGCGTTTCCTGTTTCGACACGGGCTGCTTGAACACCTCGATATTGGCCTGGAGTACCGACAGCACGGTGTGCCAGTACGCCGGCTTCGACATCAGGGCCAGGTTCACCGCGTTGAGCTTGGCGCTGGCGTGCGGATGGGGCTCGCCGAGACACTGGCGCAGTTCCTTATGGGTGGATGTCAGTTCGTGCTTTTCGGCGGCGACCTCGCAGTGGCGAAGAAACGCGAACCGCTGTACCGAGAGGGTGTCCTCGTCCTTCTGCCATGCGGGGGCAAACCGGCCGATGTCCTGCGCGGGCGGATCGAGCAGGATCATCGCGCCCACGTCCGCCGGATAGCGGCTTGCGTACTGCCGAACGATGTTGCTACCCAGCGAATGCCCCACCATCACCAGTGGGGTCGAGAGGCCGGCACGCTGGATCAGGGCGTGCAGATCCGACACGTCGGCGTCGAGATCTCGCGGCATCGGCCCCTCGCTGCTGAAGCCGAAGCCGGCCCGGTCGTACGCGCAGACGCGCGCGTGGGCGGCCAGGAGCGGCTGCACCTTGAACCACGTGGAGGAATCGGCGGCTGCGCCAGCCTCCAGCAAGACGGTCTGCGGTCCGCTGCCCGAGCAGCGCAGGTTGAGATGGCGGCCATCGCCCAGGTCGATCAGCTTTGCCGCATGCGCATAGCTGTCCGGCATGCGCTGCGACGCGGGGGCGTGGCTGGCTTCGGTGGCCCTGGCCTGACCGAGCATCATGGCCAGTAAAAGGGCACCGCCCGCTTTCAGATGCATCCTGTTCAAGGAATGTCTCCCGTCGATGGCCCGGACCGAGGCGCGGGCAGGGCGTCTTCATCGACTTGAGGCGGCGCAAAAAGTTCAGCAAGAAGGTGTCAGCCTCGGCGACCCGATCAGGCGGCAACCGGAAGTGGACTGGCGAACGTCTCCCGCGAAGGCTCGGCCACGAAAACCGGGACGGAGGAAGTTAAATGGTCATGACGAGCGCGCTCGTCGTGTTTGAACTGCTGGCGATCCCGTTCTTCCCGCAGCGCGGTCAAGGTTGCGCCAAAACCGGACTACCTCAATCTGACTTTGGCCTCGATCTGCTGCCGAAAGCGTTCGCTTCCCCATGCGCGCTGTTGTTGGGTGTGCTGTCGGATTTCGTCGAGGAATTGTTCTTCCAGGTGTTCATGCACCAACGCGTAGTAGGCGGCTTGGCGCCCGGCGGGTGTGCTGGCCAGTAGCGTGTATTGCTCGTGCGGGGTGATGAGTGGTGTGTGCTGCCCCAGCGCGTTGTGGTGGTAGCTGGACCAACGACACCGGGACGGAGGAAATTAAATTCCCTCGTGCCCACTGTTCCGGCGCCTCGGCCGACCAAGACGGCGCAAGCTCACTGGGGAAAAAGGTGCCGGGGACAGTTGTTGGGTGCTTAGGGGGCTCAGGACGTACGAATCGTCCCTGGCACCGACATCTGCTAAAGGCTCGATCCGAATCAGCCAAGTGTCTTCAAGTCGTATGACACGGCTTCGAGCAGGTGTAGCAGCCGTTCGATTGAGGATAATGCTGTTTCGCTGCTCGTACAGCGCCTTCGCATGTGGGAAATTCGCCTAAATACTGCATGTGGCTGCGTTGGTAGACGCATGTAGCGGTGTGCACTTCATGGTCACCGTTGGTTTGAGCATTTTGGTTGACGTAGTAGCTCGTCATCTTCCTGTTCCTCTGGTCATTGCGCCTATCACGCGTGCGTCACCGTGCTCCGTCTCTGTCTCATATGCTGAGAAAACAGAAAGGGTGAAAAAAGGGTGTCAGAAAAAAGATGTCAGGGACAATGCCTGATGTCGGGTGGGTGGCTTGGACGATGGGTGGGGCGGTTTTAGTTGACAGCGGTCGGCTGGTGGAGCGGCGATGCTGCAGGCATGGCTCGACAACCTCGCTTTGATCTTCCCAGCATTGCGCAGCATGTGGTGCGGCGGGGCAATAATCGGTTGCCGTGCTTTCTGGATGATCTCGATCGCCAGCGCTACCTGCAATGCTTGCGGCAGGCGCTGGGGCGATTCGGTTGCCGGCTGCATGCATATGTGTTGATGAGCAATCACGTGCACTTGTTGCTGACACCGGATGGACTGACAACTGGGGAAGTTAAGTTGCCCGACGCCAGGTTTTCTCGATGCTTCCCACAGACTTCCGCATTCATGCTCCCGTGCTTTCGCTTCCCATCCGCGTTCGCGGTTGTCCAGCCATGACGACTTGCGTCATATGACGGAAAACGTTATGTTTGTTCCGTGATCAGGAATTTTGCCGACAGGGAAGCGGAAAAGATCTGGTGCGGTACGCCATCTCGGCGGCTGCCTGCGGATATCCAGCCCGTCGCGCGCCGCAAGCTGCGCATGCTCGGCAACGCGTCCAGGCTCGATGACCTGCGCATTCCTCCAGCCAATCGGCTCGAGGCCCTCAAAGGTAGTCGGAACGGCCAGCACAGCATCCGGATCAATGATCAATGGCGCGTCTGTTTTCGGTGGATCGACGGCGACGCCCACGACGTGGAAATCGTCGATTACCACTAACGAGCGACTTGACCATGAAGAGCCTGCCCAACATCCATCCCGGTGAAGTGCTACTCGAGGAGTTCCTGACTCCGATGGGTATCAGCCAGAACGCACTGGCGCGCGCTGCTGGCGTGCCGCCGCGGCGTATCAATGAGATCGTGCTCGGCAAGCGCGGTGTCACGGCAGATACCGCCGTGCGCCTGGCGGCCGCCTTGGGCACGAGCGAGCGGTTCTGGCTGGGCCTGCAGGCAGACTTTGATTTGGAGGAGGCGCATCGTTTGCTGGGCAAGGCGGTCCAACATATCGAACGAATCGCGGCGTGATTTGGACAAAAAGCGCGAGCCAGAGCGCACTTTTCTGACATTGGACGGCTGTCCCGCCGACTGTGAATCGCGGACGGTCGCCGCAGCTTCTGGGTTCTCTCGCCCAGTGAACCGCCCGACGCTACGCGTGAAGAGGCGTCCGAAACGGAGCCAGGTTCACTTGCCGCTTTCGAACGCGTCGCGCGCTGGCCGCTACGGCCATCCGCGCAACGGCACGTGAGAGGCGTCGGTAGTCTTGCTTCGGTGCGTGGTGCGTTGTCTTCGAAAATTGTCAGGCGCAATCTGCTTCACCCCACACCCTTGGCTAAACGCCACCGACAGGCCATGCTCTAGGGTCATCCCCTGATTCAGCACGGCACCTCATGACCTGTCACCTCACCAAAGCCCTCCTGACTTCTGCCCTGATCCTGGGCATCGCCGGTTGCGGCTCGCACCCGGCGCGTGTGGCTGATGCGGCGCAGCCGCAGTCCCGGCCCCAGCCGTCCGCTGCGGCGCAGGCCAAGCCGCCAATCACCAAGTTCAAGGCGTATACCCAGCGCTTCAGTGGCGAGACGCTGCTCACGCAGAGCCATGCGACCGGCCACGTGGGCGATCTGTTTTTTACCCACTGGAAGGATGGTGGCGCGGCCTCGTTCAAGCTGGATGAGCAAGGCAACTTCACCATCGACTGGGTAGGTGGCGACTACAACTATGTCGGTGGTGCGGGCTGGGATCATGGCGACCGCAACCGCGTGATCGGCTACCACCTCGACAAGGATTCGGGCGCCAGCTACGTGACCCTGTATGGCTGGGGCTACAACAAGGACATGGACCCGACCGACCCGGCCCACCTGGTGGAGTACTACGTTGTCCAGCGCGGCGTGCGTACGCCGGGGCAGGGCGGTGAGAAGGGCGTTTCCTTCGTCAGCGACGGCGTGGAGTACACCACCTACCGCACCCTCCGCAAGGAAAAGCCCTCGATCAACAACACCGCCACGTTCTACCAGTACTGGAGCCGGCCCAAGGAGCAGCAGCCGCTCGGGGTTGACCACAAGATCATCTTTGCCGACCACGTAAAGGCCTGGGAAGCCAACGGCTGGAAGCTCCCGAACCTGGACAACTTCGACGCCAGCGACGACCCCACCTACCAGGTGTTTGCGGTCGAGGTGTTCATGGTCGACAAGGGCGGCACCGTGGAGGGTCGGGTCTGGGACGCGGGCAAGTAACCCATAACCGAGGGCAGGTTCACTTGATTCGGTGAAGAAGTGGACCTGCCCTCGTCAGGCTTGCGGATACTTTTCGTAGGCGCGTTCAATGGCCAGTATGGGGACACGGGGACGGTGGGAAGATCCCTGGCGATGATGATCGGTTCCGTCACCGACACCTCACCATCCCCGGCTCCTTTCGTTCATCGTTGCAAGGGTGGCTGCGCCACCCGCACATCCGCTGACTGCGATAGCGGTGCTGGTTCCTGCGCGTTCTGTGTCGCAGGCGTCTGGATCAACGACCAGTCCGCGCTGCTCTGCGCGAGCGGTGTATTGATGCCGCCAACCACATCGACAAAGGCGAACCTCCGCAACAAGGAGCCTGCGTTTTCCTGCACGGCGAACGCGCTGGAGGAATCTTCGCTGAGGATCACTCGGTCGATTCGTTGCAACCCCTCCTTCTGCGCCGAGAGCGCCAGTGCGCCGGAGAGGTTATAGCTGAGCAAGTCCGTGGGGCGACCCTGCGCTTGGTCGAGCTGGCCTACGCCGTTGAAAGCCTGTTGGAACAGCGAAAACCCGGGGTGCTGGGGACTGTCGAGAGTCATCGTTGTGAGGGCGGATTGCTGGAGAGTAGCGTGCTTGAGGGCTTCTCTGGTGTCGTGTCCCACTTTGCCGTCCGGCTCCAGGCCATGGTTTCGCTGGAACGTCTCGACCGCATAACGGGTGGCTGTTCCGAAATCACCATCGGGCTTCAGTGCGCGGCCGTGTGTATCGGTGTATCCAAGTCTTGCCAGGTCGGTCTGGAGCGACGTGACATCTTTGCCGCGTGAGCCTTGATGCAACAGTGCAAGGTGGCTGCGATGACGCTGGCCGATGGCATTCAATGCTTGTTCGATATCCGGATCATTGGCGGATGTTGAAGGGTTGAAGTCGGCGTCGCCCACTTTTGTGTGTGCCCGGTCGATGGCCGCTGCCACCGCAGGGTCTTCGCAGGCGAGCTTGTATTGCTTGGCGATTGCGGCGGCTTTGGGGCCGTCATACCAGTCAAGTCTTCGATGGAGGTCGTTGGTGGACGAAAGAACGTCGGCGTAGTCACCGCCGTCTTTCAGCACCTTTTCGAATATTTTCAGCGCTGCCGGCATCTGGTTTGCGGTCTTCGCCAGGATGGCTGCCGTCTCCAGACGATGATCTTCCGCAATATGGGTGCCGTACTTGTCGAGCATATCGATCGCGGTTTGCGTCGCATGCTTTACCTGCGGATAGTCGATGTTCTTGTGGATCCACTTCTCTCCTTCCTCGGATGACGCCCATGCATTGATGCTGTCGCGGGTATCAGTGTCGATGAAGGCAAGTGTGTCTCGGTGGTTCTTTCCATTGCCATGGCTCAACAGGTCGGCTCGCAAGTGCGCTCGGTCGCTGGTGAAAGAGAGGCCATGCGCTTCGGCGTACCCGGAGGCTTGATCGATGATCGCGTCCACGTACGGCGTTTCACCCGGTTTCAGTGCGGTGCCATCGGTCGCGCCCAATGCCCAGGTCCCGCGTTGGCCGAGATCGACCTGGATTGTGCCGATGGTGTAGCCGCTATTCGCCTTGACGCGGTCTGCGTGGCCCCAGTTCGGGTCGGATGTCCCCGCGGTAACGCCGGCGATGCTCAAGCGATAGGAAGCTGGTCCCCCTTCCGTTCCGCGGCCCACGACAAAATAGGTGGCGCCGGTCATGGCATCGAGGTCATGGGTATCGAGGTGGGGCATGGTCTTCATCCTTGAAGAAGGGGATTACTGCAGGTTCGCCATAAACAGGTAGTCGTCCAGCGCGTTGGCGCGTTCGCAGATGCGGAAGATCTCGTTCTGCGTCACTTGGAGATTGGCGACCGCCTCGCTGCCGTAGACAGAGCTCTCCAGCTCGCCGTTCTTCTCCTGGAACTTCAGCCAGGCGCGCTCGGCGTTGATCAGTTCGTCCTTGGCTTTCGGGCTCAGTTTTCCCAGAAGCGCCTTGTACTTCGCGTTGAGGCGGCCATCCTGGCGAGTCCGTTCTTCCGTCAGGCAGTTGGCTGCCGCGTTGGCGTCTGAATCGGCCCGGTCGACACAAGCGTAAAACTCATCGGTGATCCCTGGCGGAGCGTGGCTCTTGATGCTTTGGCTTCTACTTTCCATACCCATCGCGGCGGCGGCTTGAGCCACGAGGCTGAGGGTGAGTGCGATAGCGAGCGGCCTGAATGTCTTCATGCTGGGGTTCCTGTCCGTATGGTCCTGACTTCCAAGGTCTGGAGCCTATCATCGAACCAGCAGTGTCGGATCCGAACGGTACTTGCTGGAGATCGTCATCTTCGCGAGGCGCTTTCAACAGCCGAAGGGCTGGTCAAGCGAGGATCCAGCGCCATCGGCACCTGGCAAAATGCCGAAGGCAATGGATGACCAGACATTCGTCTGTTGAAAAGCTCCTCCCGCTTTTGCGGGAATGACGAAAAGTGGGGTTTCGCGCGCAAGTATGTGCGGGTCGGTTCCGATCGCCGTTTTCGCCTTTACGGACCCTTCTTATTCCGGCATCGGCACGGACCAGACCTTGCCCGTCGCGCGCTCGGTGAACCACAAGGTATCGCCGGCCGGTTCGACGCCGGTTGGGGTTTTCAGCCCGTCCTTGATGACGGTGACGTGGGCGGTGTCGCCGTCGATCGTCAGGCTGCTGATCTCGCCGCTGCCGTTGGCGGCGACGAACAGCTTGCCGTTGGCGGCGCGCATGCCGTCCGGCCCGTGGACCGGGGCATCCATCCAGATGTCGACGGGTGTGCCCGGCTTGCCGTCGGCGCCCACGGGCACGCGGTAGAGCTTGTTGAAGAAGACGTTGTTGACGTACAGCGTGCCGCCGAGGAAGGCGATGCCGTCGATGCCGAGCAGGCTGCGGTGGTCGAGATAGAGCTGCGGGACCTGGGCGCCTGGCGCGAGGCGGTAGATCTTCTGGTTGGCGGTGTCGGTGATGTAGAGCGCCTTGTCCGGCCCCACGGCGAAATCGTTGCAGGTGGAGTTGTCGCCTGGCAGGGTCCAGCTCAGCTTGGGTGCGCCGGATTTCAGATCAAAGCCGCGCAGGGCGGTGCTGCGGCGCACCGGGGTGGCGCCCGCCACGGGCGTCAGCTGGCAGGTCCACAAGGTGTCGGTTGCCGCATCGGCCAGTACGCCGAAAAAGAAAGTGCCGGGGCCGGCGGCGCTGGCATCGATGAAGCGTGTTGCCGTCGTGGTGCCTTTCTTCACCGTATAGACGTAGGGCGTACTGGCGCTGCCGACGTACAGGGTGCCGTCCGGTCCCACGGCCATGCTCTCGGGCTGCGACTTGGTGTCGTGGATGACGATCTCCGCGGCGTTGGACGCTGAAGCGGCGGCGAGGATGGCGAGGGCGAAGCAAACGGCGCGGATCATGGGCGTGTCCTTTGTCGTTGTCGTGAAGAGGAAGGAGGAGTGGCGGCGGCCTTGGCTTCGCCTCGTGGCTCAACTATCCAGGGTAATGTACTGAAGCCGGGACCGTGTAAGTTAAATCCCACCTGCTTAGGGGACAAAAGCGCGAACAAGGTGCTCTGACCCGATTGGCTCGATGGGTTGGCAACGACTCGGCGGGTAGCGTCCAACCTCAGCGTCAGGTTCATTGCTTGAACGATTTCTTCACACGGTCTGACGCCTTACCTTGCACGCTCCATAATTCGCCCCGTTTTTGAAGTCAACAAGCACGAGGAGTGATCAAGATGAGTCAGCAGGCAATCGGCGTCGTCGGCATGGCCGTGATGGGTCGCAACCTGGCGTTGAATATCGAAAGCCGCGGTCACGCGGTGTCGATCTACAACCGCAGTCGCGAGAAGACCGACGAGGTGATCGCCGAGCACGGCGACAAGAAGCTTGTCGCCACCTACACGCTGCAGGAGTTTGTCGATTCACTGGAGAAGCCTCGACGCATCCTGCTGATGGTGAAAGCGGGCGCGCCGACCGACGACACCATTGCCCAGCTGCGACCGCTGCTGGACAAGGGCGACATCCTGATCGACGGCGGCAATACGAATTTTCACGACACCATCCGGCGCAACAAGGAGCTGGCTGCGGCTGGCTTGCACTTCATCGGCACCGGCGTGTCCGGCGGCGAAGAGGGTGCCTTGCACGGTCCTTCGATCATGCCCGGCGGGCCGCGCGATGCGTATGACCTGGTCGAGCCGATTCTCACCGAGATCGCGGCACGGGCCAAAGACGGCAAGCCGTGCGTGGCGTACATGGGCACGGACGGCGCCGGGCACTACGTGAAAATGGTGCACAACGGCATCGAATACGGCGACATGCAACTGATCGCCGAGAGCTACGCGATGCTCAAGTACGTGCTGGGTTTGTCCAACCAGGAATTGGCGGACGTCTACACCCGCTGGAACGAAGGCGAACTGGACAGCTACCTGATCGAAATCACGGCGACCATCTTCGGCAAGAAGGACGAGAAGACGGGCAAGGATCTGGTCGACGTGATACTCGATCGCGCGGCGCAGAAAGGCACCGGCAAGTGGACCAGCCAGAGCGCACTGGATCTTGGCGTGCCACTGCCGCTGATCACCGAAGCGGTGTTCGCCCGCGTGTTGTCATCGCTGAAAGACGAACGCGTCGCGGCGAGCGGGCAACTCGAAGGGCCTGGCAGCAAGGCTTTCAGCGGTGATCGGCAGGCGTTCATCGCGGCCGTCGGCAAGGCCTTGTACCTGAGCAAGATCGTCTCCTACGCGCAGGGGTTTGCGCAGTTGCGCGCCGCGTCGGACGAGTACAAGTGGCAGCTCGACTACGGCACCATCGCGCAGATCTGGCGCGGCGGCTGCATCATCCGCGCCCGCTTTTTGCAGAACATCACCGACGCCTACGCCGAGAACGCCAACCTGGCCAACCTGCTGCTTGCACCGTATTTCCGCGACATCGCCAAGACCTATCAGGTAGCGCTGCGCGAGGTGGTCAGTGCGGCCATTGCCGCCGGCGTGCCGGTGCCGTGCTTCTCCTCGGCCATCGCCTATTACGACGGCTATCGCAGCGAACGCCTGCCCGCCAACCTGCTGCAGGCACAGCGCGACTTCTTCGGCGCCCACACGTTTGAGCGCATCGACGAAAAAGGCAGCTTTCACGCGGAGTGGAGCTGAGGCGTTCGCGCGGGCACGGGCTTGCCCCGGTCTGACAAGCACCAAAGAATGGGGCCAGCTCGACTGGCCCCGTTCCCCAACGCTATTTGCGGTAGTGACCCTCGACGCCTCCGGAGTACGCTGCACGTTCCACCAAGGGAGGCTCGAACCATGATCCAGCCCACGCGAAAGCTCCTGCTGCTTGCCAGCGCCCTGTTGTGGCCATGCTTCGCCAACGCCGTCACACCGAAGACGGATACCACCGCCTCGTTGCAACAGGCCGTCAACGGCCCGGGGCGTTCCGCCGAGAACAGGGCGCGCGACCGCTACCGCCACCCGGTCGAGACGCTGCAATTCTTCGGCATCCAGCCGCACATGACGGTTATCGAGATCGCGCCGGGTGGTGGCTGGTACACCGAGATTCTGGCGCCGTTCCTGCGCGACCACGGACATTTGATTGAAGCGGGCTCGCCGAAGTTTGCCGACACGATCAAGGCCCATCCCGCCATGTTCGGCAACATCGAGAAAGTCGTGCCGTTTGCGCCACCGCTGCAGGTGAATCTCGGCAAGCCTGGCTCGGCTGACATGGTGCTCACGTTCCGCAATACCCACGACTGGCTGAACCAAAGCCCCGAGACCTTGGCCGTGGTGTTCAAGTCGGCGTTTCAGGTGCTCAAGCCCGGCGGCGTCTTCGGTGTGGTCGAGCATCGTGCCAAACCGTTTTCCGATGCCGTGGAAAGCGCGAAAGCGCTGCACCGTATTTCCGAGGACTACTTGATCGAACTGGGTCTGAAAACGGGTTTCCGCCTTGCGGGCGTATCCCAGGTCAATGCCAACCCGAAGGATCCCGAAGACATCAACGTCCACCGCCTGCCACCCAATCTGGCGGGGCCGGATAGCGAGCACGCAAAGCTTCAAGCGGTTGGCGAATCGGACCGGATGACGTTGCGGTTTGTGAAGCCTTGAAGGGAAGGGGCCGGTAACGCGGTCAGGTTCACCCGCGGTCGTCTTGATTTCCGCAGGCTGGCGATGCACGGACCCGAAGCCGGCGACGCAAAGAAAGGGGTCACCGTTTTGCGGGCCCCTTTTGTGGGAGCCGCGGTTACGCCGGCAGGCTCACGACCGGCACAAAGCCGCCAAAGATCATGCGTTTGCCGTCGAACGGACAATCGCTGGCCGCCTCCATGCGCGGATCCTTCATGAATTTCTCCATGCCGGCGTCGCGAGTGGCCTTGTCGGGCCATTCCACCCAGGAGAACACCACGGATTCGTCCTCTTTGGCCTGCACGGCGCGGCGGAAATCGGTGAGCTTGCCTTCGGGCACGTCGTCAGCCCAGCACTCCTGCACGCGCGTGGCGCCGAACTCCAGGAAGATGGCGTCAAAGGTGCTGGCATGCTTGATGAACGACTCGCGGTTGGCGTTGGGTACGGCGATCACGAAACCATCGACATAGGACATGGTTGTCTCCTCGGCGGCAACGGCCACCGGAATGGCGGCCTTGCTGTATCGACGAACGACGACGGCCGAAATCGACACGGCGGCGGGTTTTGACGCGCCGACCGGGCTTTCCGCTACTCCCGGTTGCCGCCGGCTGCCTGCTTTGCGCCGACGTGCGCCCGCACCGCCTGCATGTCGCGCACCGGACGCACTTCAATGCTGCCGAAACGCGCCCACGGGAATTCCCGGGCGATGGCCATCGCCGCATCCATCGAGTCCGCTTCAATCAGGTTGAACCCGGCCAGGAATTCGCGCGTTTCGGCGAACGGACCGTCGGTGACGCGGCTGATGCCGTCGCGTATGCGCAAGGTCCTGGCGCTGTCGGGGTTTTCCAGTTGCTGCGAACCGTGCAGACAGCCGTCTTGCTGGAGCGCATCGGCTTTCTCGAAGCAACCGCGCATCAGACGGTCGTATTCGGCCTGCGGAAGTTCGGCCAGCAAGCCCGGGTCGATATGGATCAGGGTCAGGTACTGCATCGCGGGCTCCGCAGCGCATCGGGATGCCGATCATGCCCGCTACTGGCGATCCGCTCAAACAGGGCCAGGGAAAATAGTTTTCAGGGTATGTCGATCCGGGGCGTGTCCGTTCGTCGTCTTCCTTGCGAGCGGCCAGATCGTGCCGCGAAACAGGAGACTGCAATGAAAGTCATGGTGATGGTGAAAGCCACCGACGAGTCCGAGGCCGGCGCGATGCCGAGCCAGGCGTTGCTCGAGGCGATGGGCAAGTTCAACGAGGAGCTGGTCAACGCCGGCGTGATGCTGGCAGGCGAGGGTTTGCATCCGAGTTCGCTTGGTGCGCGCGTCGCGTTTGATGGCTCGCAGCGACGGGTGATCGACGGCCCGTTCACCGAGACCCGCGAGTTGGTCGCCGGATTCTGGCTGTGGCAGGTGCGCTCGCTGGAGGAGGCCATCGAATGGGTCAAGCGTTGTCCGAATCCGATGCCTGGGCCATCCGAGATCGAGATCCGCCCGATTTTCGACACCGCCGACTTCGGCGACGAATTCACCCCCGAGTTGCGCGCGCAGTCGGAGCGCTTGCGCCAGCGACTTGGCAACTGAAACCACAGCCAGCAGGAGCGACACCATGAAACTGATCCCGTACCTGATGTTTCGCGAGGGGAAATGCCGCGAGGCGTTCGCGTTCTATGCGCAGGTCCTGCGCGGCGACGTTGTCTCCAGCGCGACCTATGGCGAGATGGGGCCCGATATTCCCGAGCCGATGCGGCCACTGATCGCCAACGTTCACCTCGTGGTGGGCGACGCTTCGATCATGGGCGCCGACGCCATGGAAAACCCCAACGGCCAGGCCACGACCTCGGTCAACATCGCGGTGGACAACATCGAGGAGGCCGAGCGCGTGTTCGCCATGATGTCGGACGGTGGGCTGGTTCGGATGCCGATGGCCGCGACCGCGTGGTCACCGCGGTTCGGCATGTGCGACGACCGTTATGGCCAACCGTGGATGGTCAATTGCGTGACGTCCGGGTCGTGAGCCACGTACCTTCCACCCGCACCAAGGACAACCATGCCCCGTAATCTCTACGTCAACCTGCCGGTGAAAGATCTGGAGCGCTCCGTCGATTTCTTCGAGGCGCTCGAGTTCTCGTTCAATCCGAAATTCACCGACGAAAATGCGGCGTGCCTGATCATCAATGAACGAACAGGTGTGATGCTGCTGGCGGAAAGCTTCTTCGCCGGCTTCACCAACAAGCCCCTTGCCGATGCGCGTGCCAACACCGAGACCTTGTTGGCGCTGTCGCTCGACAGTCGTGCCGAAGTCGAGGCGTTCATGGACAGGGCGTTTGCGGCGGGTGCCACCCCGACGATCGAGTCGAAGGACTACGGTTTCATGGTTCAGCATGGGTTTGCCGACCCGGACGGACACCAATGGGAAGTGTTCTGGATGGACGAGACGCAGATGCCGACCTGATGAGCCGGTGCGACAGGGATAGGCACGCTTGCGGCAGGCTGCCGGGGATGATGTGATCGATGGCGATGATGGCAAGCACCCACCCCGACGCGATACATCGTGCCCTGGACACGCTGTGGCGAATGGAATCGCCACGGCTGCTGGCGCGCATCGCGCGCATGACCGGCAACATCGACACCGCGGAGGAGCTGGCGCAAGACGTATTGCTGGGCGCGCTGGAACGCTGGCCGCGCGATGGCCTGCCCGACAACCCCGCGGCGTGGCTGATGACCGCCGCCAGGCATCGCGCCATCGATCATCTGCGCCAGCGCGCCTTGCACGCGCGCAAACACGATGCATTCGGCATCGAACGGGAGCTGCACGGAGCCGACATGCAGGGTGACGAAGCGCCGGACAAGGCGGACGACGACATCGGCGATGACTTGCTGCGCCTGTTGTTCGTGGCATGCCACCCGGTGCTTCCGATGGAATCGCGGGTGGCGCTGACCCTGCGCCTGCTCGGCGGATTGAGCACGCCGGAGATCGCCCGCGCCTTCCTTCAGGCCGAACCGACGGTGGCTCAGCGCATCGTGCGCGCCAAGCGCAAGCTGTCGAAGGAGGCGGTGGCGTTCGAGATACCGCGCAAGGCCGAGCTTCCCGAACGTCTTGACGCCGTGCTCGAAGTCCTCTACCTGGTCTTCAACGAAGGCTATGCCGCGACCGGTGGTGAAGACTGGATGCGTCCTGCGTTGTGCGAGGAAGCGTTGCGGCTGGGGCGCGTGTTGGTGGGGCTGCTGCCGGATCAAGCCGAAGTGTTCGGCCTGCTGGCCCTGATGGAATTGCAGGCGTCACGGATACCGGCACGCACCGAGGCCGACGGCACGCCGATCCTGCTGCCCGAACAGAATCGCGCGCGTTGGGATCGCCTGCAGATCCAGCGTGGCTTGGCCGCATTGGAGCGTGCGCAACGCCTCGGTGGAGCCGGCGGTGCCTATGCGCTGCAGGCAGCCATCGCTGCGTGCCACGCGCGCGCATTGCGGATGGAGGATACCGACTGGCCGCGGATTGAAGGCTTGTACGCGCAGCTCGTGCAGGTGATGCCTTCACCCGTGGTTGAACTCAACCGTGCGGTGGCGGTGAGCCGCGCGCGGGGCGCCGCCGCCGGACTCACCATCGTCGACGCGCTGGAGGACGCAGGGCAGCTTCGCGATTACGCGCCCTTGCCGGCGGTGCGCGGCGATTTGCTGCGGCAACTGGGTCGTCTGGATGAAGCGCGCAACGCGTTCAAGCTGGCGGCATCGCTCACCGCCAATGCACGTGAACGAGCGGTCCTGCTGGCGCGTGCACAGGCCTGCGATGAGCCGGGCGGCCCACGGTAACTACGCCTGCGCGTTTCGCGCCTCGGCCCGCTTAAGGCTGTCATCGACGATTTGCGCGGTGACGATATCGCTGCCCACGTTGACCGTGGTGCGCGCCATGTCGAGGAGACGGTCCACGCCGATGATGATGCCGATGCCTTCCGGAGGTATCCCGAACGTGGCCAGCAACCCCGCGATCATGGGCAGCGAACCGCCCGGGATGCCGGACACGGCCACGGCGCTGAGCACCGCCAGCAACAGCATGATGACCTGGGTAGCGAGACTCAGCTCGACGCCGAACACCTGTGCGATGAACAACACCACGCAACCCTCGAACAGCGCCGTGCCGCTCATGTTCATGGTTGCGCCCAGTGGCAGCACGAAGCCCGAGGTGGTGGGGCGCAGCTTGAGTTCTTCCTGGGCGATGGCCAGCGAGGTGGGCAGCGTGGCATTGCTGGAGCTGGTGCTGAAAGCGGTGACCAGCACGGGCCGGATGTTCTTGAAGAATGCCCATGGCGATTTGCGCGCCAGCAAGGCGATCCACAACGACATGGTGCCGAACAGGTGCAGCGCCATGGCCAGCAGGCAGCCGACCACGAACACGGACAGGGCCAATACCACGTCCAGCCCCACCTTCACGATCACGCTGTAAATCATCGCCGGCACGGCATACGGGGCCAGCTGCAACGCAAAGTCGACGATTTTCGTCATCAACTCGCTGATCAGATCCAGGCCATCCTGCAGGCGTTGGCGTTTGTCGGGCGCAAGCTGCGTGCCCGCGGCGCCGACCAGGATGGCGAACAGGATCAGCGGCAGCACGTCGCCGATGACCCCGCGGTTATTGCCCACTACCGCGCCGAACAGGTTGCGCGGCATGAACATTTCCACCAGCAGGCCGAGGCTGAGGCCGGGTTGCTCGGCGTGCGTGCGCACGCTTTGCACGGCCGAGCCGCCGTACTCGGCCATCAGTTTCTGCGCGGTGAGCGGATCGATGTGGTGGCCCGGCTGCAGCAGGTTCATCAGTACCAGGCCAATGGCCACGCCGATCACCATGTTGGCCGCGAACAAGGCGAAGGTGCGCGCTGCCAGCGGGCCGAGCCTGTTCAGCTGCCCCAGTTGCACGATGCCCGAAGCCAGCGACGAGAACACCAGCGGGATGACCACGAAAAAGAGCAGGCGCAGGAATACCTGCCCGAACGGGTCGAACACGGCCGAGGACACGCGTTGCATGAAGGCCAGCGTCGGTGCATGCCACTGGCCGATGGCGAGCGTGGCCAGCGCCGCCACGATGCCGATGACCAGTCCCCAGAGGATGCGTGTCGCGAGCGACATCTTGTGCTTTGTCATGCGGCAACGGTACGCGATGGGCTTCCCGGCGTCACCTGAAAGCAAAAAGGTAAAGTGGCCCGGTCGGGATGGCCCGGCTTTTTCGGGCACGCCGTCGGGCACCCATCGCCTTGATGCGGTAGCCCGGCGGGAAACCAGGGTTCGATCCGGTTTCCCGGTTCTGGTCCTAGATGACCCAACCTTCGCGATACTCGCGACGCAGGAACTGATTGGCTGACGGTGCATTGGTGACGCGCATGTTCTGTGCGTCGTACTCGATCCTGCCGCCCGCGCGCAGGGACACGACGCCCAGCAGCATGACCTCTGTCAGCCGTGCCGCATATGAGAACGGCGACGACGCTTCCGCGCGCCCCTTGCAGGCATCCACCCAGTTCATCTCGTGCGACGTCTTGATGCGCGGGTATTTCTGCGGAGGCGTGCCCACCGCGTCGTGCAACGACTGCGGCAACAGGCGCGGGTTGGCGCCGTACGTCTCGTGGATCAGCTTGCCCTTGTCGCCGATGTAGAGGACACCGCCGTCCTTGCTCAGCTGCCCCGCACCCAGCGCTTGCAGCCCGGGCGGCAGCAAGGCGCCGTCGTACCAGGTGAGCTTCACCGGCGGCCTGCCTCCGCGTGCCGGAAACTCGTAGTACGTCATCGTCGCCACGGGATACGACGCGCCGTTGAATGGCGTCGATACGGTTTCCACGGCCGTGGGAAAACCCAGGTCCAGCGACCAGAACGGCGAATCGATCAGGTGCGCGCCCATGTCGCCGATGGCACCAACGCCCCAATCCACCCAGCCGCGCCAGTTGAACGGGTGATACACGGGGTGGTAATCGACGACGGGACCGGGGCCCAGGAAGAGATCCCATGCCAGCCCTTCCGGCTTGGGATAATTGCCGACCATGGCATTGGCGAGCCGATCCATCACCGCGTCCTCGTTCCAGCTCGCGTCGTCCGGCCGTGGCCTGGTTTGCGGGCGCGGAATGCCCTGCGGCCAGTAGGCAAGCGGGCGGTTGGTCCAGACGTGGACCTCGCTGACATCGCCGATCGCCCCGGCCGCGATGTACTCGTTGATCAGCCGGGCATCGTCGGTCGAGTGGCCCTGGTTGCCCATCTGCGTGACGATCTTCGGGTTTTCCCTGGCCTTCCTGGCCAGCGTGCGGGCCTCGTCGATCGACCAGGTGAGTGGCTTCTGCACGTATACGTGTTTGCCATGGCTCATCACCGCGCTGGCGATCACGGCATGCAGATGGTCCGGCGTCGCGATCACCACCGCGTCGATGTCCTTCTGCTGCTCGAGCATGCGGCGGTAGTCGGTATAGCGCTTGACCGAATTGAACTTGCTGGCAAGCAGCCTTGTCTGCGCGATCTCGTCCCGCAGCTTCAGGCGTTCCTTGGCGGTCCGGGCCTTGTCGAGGCGGGCCTGCGCTTTCCCCAGGCCGTCGACCATCCCGTGAAAGCTCTTCTCCGTGTAGTGCCAGTCCACGTCGCACAGGGCCACGATGTTCTCACCGGCCAGGGCGCGCACGTTGTGCATGCCCATGCCGCCGACGCCGATGCCGGCAATGTTCAATCGATCGCTGGGCGGCGTGTAGCCGATCCCTCCCAAAACGTGGCGGGGCACGATCATCAAACCGGTCGCGGCGATGGCCGAGCCCGCGAGAAATTCCCGGCGCGTGATCTTGCCGATCGCTGCCGTGTCGCCGGAGGTACCCGAGGCGGCGTGGTCCGGTTTCACGTTTCCGATCTTCGATTCATCCGTCATGGCTGCCGCGACCTCCAGTTGGGCATCGATGGGTAAGGATGCCTGAAGAGATCGCGGAGAAACAAAACGGGCGTCAGGTTTACCTAAGGTCCCGCACGCAGGGGTGACGACGTGGAAGAGGGCGGTGCACCCATGCCCGGTTCCGGAGTCATCTCGGAAGATGGCTCGCAGGCACGTTGGCGGCTCAGTTGCCGCATCGCCCAGCGCACGAGCGGCGAGGGCGGGCGGTCAATGGGTGTTTTCGGTTGGTTCGCCAGACCATGCGTGCAAGCGTTCGCGTACGGCGGGCTCCAGGCTCTTCATGCCCCATCGCCGACCTTCGGCTAGCGCGGCATCCGTCGACAGGCCATCCACCAGGGCGGCGCGCAACGCGATCATGGCGCCCACCCGATTGCTGCTGGCGCAATGCACCAGCGTCGGTTGCTCGCCCGCGTCCCGCAGCAACCGGTCGAACTGTCTGACGCGGGCGCGCGTCAGGTCGCCGGCGCCGTGGATCGGCAATGCGTGATAGCCGATGCCGGCGGCTCGCACTGCGGCAGCCTCGTCGAAATCGGGCGTCTCGCTGTCGGCACTGAGATCGATGACCTGCTCGATGCCGGCGCGTTTCAGCGCCGCCACGTCAACCGCCTGCAGCCTGCCGGAAGCAACCCGGTGCGGCGCCGGGAACGAGACATTCGGCAAATCCGCCAGCGCGGCCTCGGCCGGCGTGGCGGCGTACCCGGCCAGCGGGATGATGGCCAGCATCAATGACAACAGCAGGAATCGAAACATGTCGGGCGTCTCGCGGTGAATCATCCACAGGATAGCCGAGTCGTTTAGGGCGTCGAAAAGGGGACGGAGGAAGTTGAATCCGTTGGATTCCGTATAGTTCGTCTTTCGCTCACGATAATGCGACTGCTCCGCAGAGAAGCCAGCCGTCCGCTGTGGTAGTCCTCCACCGATCATCCATCTGAATTTTGTGCGCAAATCGCTCCGTCCAGTTGAGTCCGCGTAATTTCATGAAGGGACTCTCTGGGTCGCTGCCCCATCGGCGTTTCCGAAGCGCCGCCATCGCCGCGCCGTCGTCGTCCATGCACCAAGCCTCCTGAAGATCACTTCCTCGGAACGACAAGATCAGCGCGAGCCCCCATCGCTGACTTGAGGTTTCCCACCATTGACGATTGGTGAAGCCTTCAGCCTTGAAACAACTTGGACTGAAATTTAAAAGACGCTCCACATCGTTTATTAGCTGGGACGACTGGTTGCTGATGTTGCCGAATCCCTTCGCTTCAATTGCCAATGAAAGCTCACCGTTGGAAGCCAGCAAATCCAGCCTCCCGTTTTTTTCCCCAATGCGAGCCTCCGAGTAAAAGTGAAATGACGGTTCAAGATGCGACATGCACGCCTGCAAATATGCGGTGACGTTGTGTTCGTCGGGATGGGCATCCACGCCACCGTTCGGCCATTCCAGAAAGTCGAGGGCCGCGCCGATTGAGTTGGCAGTATTCCGAAGGCAATCCTTCACGTAGTCAGGTAGTTTGTTAGATCGGTTCGTCATGATGCGGTCCTTCGGCACGTGATCATTGAACTGTTGAGTTGAGGGCTACGGAATGGCTGTTTGTGCCACTCCGTCGATGTTGGAAGTAGACAAGCTTCCGCGCATATCGTCAGAGTGGCTGCGCCTAAAAGGCCACTTGGATCATGGTGGTATTCCCTTCGGCGGCGCCTTCAAGCGTTTCAACCAAACAGGGATGGCAGACGCTGTAGGCGAAGCGCGTCGCCGTCAGATTTCCCTTCGTGATTGGATCCCCGCACATCACGCAGCGATCGGAAGCCGTGACCGAGGGGCGCTCCACCAGTTTGGACTTGGCGATGGCTTGCTTCGCCGCTTCTCCCAGGCACTCGACGCAGGCGCATCCGAAGCGACCTTGGATATGGTTTCGAGTGGTTGTCCCACAGAGTGCACACGGTGTTTGGTTGGGCATGGTATTCCCCCAGTTGGTCGGATTTGATAGGAAGATATGAAACACGTGTCTCACCGAAGGAGACACGGTCAGCAAAAGGGGCAATGTGGCTGGTCCGGGTTTGACGCTACCTTTGAAGGGGAATCAAAGAAGGAAGCCAGAACAGAGGGGAGGTGAATCCGATGCTCCTTGCTTCCTCCGTTCCTGATGCTGCTGCGGAGGCGCATCGGTCCCCGTCGCGGGTAGATGCGGGGACAAGCCGATTCGCTACCGTATAACCGGTTGGTCGTTCCCCGGGGCGTTCCGATCATCTTTTGCTTCCGGCCGACGGATGCGCGGCTGGCCGGAGATAGGATCGATGTCCGGTGGGGGCTCGGGAGTGGGCGCCGGGTGGCCGGAGACGCGTCGGGTCGCCGGATCGACCTCAAGCCGCAATCCTCGTTCGTTCTCGATCAGCAGCTTGCCGCCTTCGGCGCGCAGTGAGCGGAACCACACGTCCTGCACATCGCCTTCCAGTTCGGGCCGGCGCGGATTGTCGTAAACCTTGATGCGCCAGATTTCGCGGTTGGACGCGTCGTAAGCCGCAAGGAAGCCGCCGATCTGACCATCCGTTTCAACGTCGCCGGGAATCTGGGCATAGCGCACGCCCGCGATGAAGACGGAGGGGATACGCGGTGGAGGTGCGCGCTTGGCAGCGGGTTCGGGCGTATGCGTCATGGGCGTTTTCCTTGCCGGGAAGAAAGGTGTCGATGAAGCGCTGCGCACGACGGCCACCGCGCCGGACATGCTCAGTGCGATGAAATGTATGAGGACGCCGCGTGGGCTGGTGGAAGCGCAAAGCTCTCGCGCATGCGCCTGGCTTCCTCGATGGGTGGACGGCCGAACAGGCGCTTGAACTCGCGGTTGAATTGCGACGGGCTTTCGTAACCGGCGGCATAGCTGGCGGCTGTGGCTGTCATGCCTTGGCGCACCATCAACAGCCGCGCCTGGTGCAGCCGCGCCGACTTCACGTACTGCATGGGCGGCATGCCGGTGATCGCCTTGAAGTGGCTGTGGAAGGTCGGCACGCTCATGCCCGCCTCGTTGGCAAGTTGCGCGAGGTTCAATGGTTGCGCATACGTGGCGTGGATGCGCCGCAGCGCTTTGCCGATCTTGCCGAACTGCCCCTGCATCGCCAGCGCCGCGCGCATGGCGCTGCCCTGGGCGCCGGTCAACACATGAAAGTACAGTTCCCGCACCAGTGCCGGACCGAGTACGTGGGCGTCGAGGGGTTTGCCCATCGCCTCGAGGAAACGCAGTACCGATGATTTCATCGCCGCATCCATCGGGCTGGACATCATGCTTTGCGGCGCAGCCGCGGATGCGGGCGCGCCGTGATGGTCGATCTGGATCATCAACTCCGCCGCCACCTGGAAATCCAGGTGCATGTAGATGGCCAGCAGAGGGCGTTGTCGCGACGCCTCGGTTTCCATCACGAAAGGCACCGGAACGGACACGGCCAGGTAGTGCTGCGCGTCATAGCGATATACCTGATCGCGGAAATAGCCCCGCTTGCATCCCTGGCACACGATGACGATCCCGGGGTCGTAGAGCACCGGCGTGCGCGACAGCGGGCGGTCGGAGCGCAGGATGCGTACGTCCGGCAGCGCGGTCAGGTTGTAGCCCTCCGCGGGCGCGAGCGCCCGAAGCAGGCGCACCATGCGTTGCTGATCCGATTCCGCGTTGGGTGGTGTCGATCCCGCTCTCTTCATGGCACTGTCACTTCATAAGAATAGGCAATAAACAGGGAATATTCGGCGCGTAAATCCACGTGCCACAAGAATAGTATGCATTCTCCCTTTCATTGCAGGCTATGTCATGTCATCTCCAAAAACACTGCTGATCACGGGCGTGAGCAGCGGCTTCGGTCGCGCTCTCGCGCAAGAGGCGCTCGCGGCCGGCCACCGGGTGGTCGGTACGGTTCGCAGCGCCGAAGCCAGGCGATCCTTTGAGGCGCTCGACGCCGCCCGCGCCTTCGCACGCATCCTCGACGTCACCGACTTCGACGCCATCGATGGCGTGATAGCCGAGGTCGAAGCCGACATCGGCCCGGTGGATGTGCTGGTCAACAATGCCGGTTACGGCCACGAGGGCGTGATGGAAGAGTCGCCGCTGGAGGACATGCGTCGCCAGTTCGACGTCAACGTGTTCGGCGCGGTGGCGATGATGAAAGCCGTGCTGCCATACATGCGCGGACGCCGCCGTGGGCACATCCTCAACATCACCTCGATGGGCGGTTTCATCACCATGCCCGGCATTGCCTATTACTGCGGCAGCAAGTTCGCGCTGGAAGGGATTTCCGACACGCTGGGCAAGGAAGTTGCAGCTTTCGGCATCGCCGTGACGGCGGTGGCGCCGGGCTCGTTTCGCACCGACTGGGCTGGCCGATCCATGTTGCGGACGCCTCGATCCATCGCCGACTATGACGCGTTATTCGATCCCATCCGCAAGGGCCGCGAGGAAAAGAGCGGCAAACAACTGGGCGATCCGCGCAAGGCCGCTCGCGCGATGTTGGCCATCATCGACAGCGATTCGCCGCCCAGCCATTTGCTCCTCGGCAGCGATGCGATTGAGCTGGTTCGCGAAAAACTCGCTGCTTCTGCTGCCGAAATCGACAAGTGGGAGGCGGTGACGCGTTCGACGGATGGCTGACTGCCACGGAACCGGAACGCAGGTCGTTGAATCCGTCGTTGTCGGCTTCCTCCATCCCCTTGGCGCGCTTGGAGCGAGGCGGGCACGCTTCGCCCGAACCGCCGCAGGGAGTACCGTGCATCGCATCGGCCGTGTGGTCAGCCCTCTGCTTTCGTCTTCATCATGCTGGACAATCTGGTTTACCTCCCCATCGATACGCCGCTAGGGGTTTTCGTGGTCGCCGAGCGCGACGGGGCGCTGAAAGGCGGCTGGTTCGAGGGGCAGAAGTACTTTCCGGCGATCTCGCCGGAAGCCGGGTGGCGAAAGGCCACGACGGCCTTGTTGCGCGAGGCGGCGCGGCAACTGGACGCCTATTTCGGGGGTGAGTTGACGCAGCTGGACATGCCACTGGCGCCGGAAGGCACCGCGTTCCAGCAGCAGGTGTGGCGCGCGCTGTGCGAGGTGCCAAGCGGGGAGACGACGACGTACGCCGCATTGGCGCGGGCGATCGGCCGGCCCGAGGCGTTTCATCCGGTGGGCGCGGCGGTGGGGCGCAACCCGATTTCGCTGTTCGTGCCTTGCCACCGCGCGTTGGGCAGCAACGGTTCGCTGACCGGCTACGCGGGCGGCCTGGCCCGCAAGCGCTGGCTGCTCGATCACGAAGGGCGCGAGCGCCGCTTGTTCGATTGAGCCGCCGTGGCCGCTTCATTTCCTCCGCCGCGGTTCAGAGTCGTATGGATGATCTCTTTCCAGCTGTCCAGCGTGTCGCACTGGCCGATGCGCAAGACCTTTGTGCGGCCGAAGGACGGCCGTCCGGACGTCCAAATTGTGTGGGACGTCCTTGCTGGTGCTATGGGTTCGGATAGGGCAGCGTTCGGGGAACGACCTTGAGTGAAAAGTCGAGGTAGCGGCGCTCGGATGGCATCGAGTTGTGGCCGACCCATTCGCCGCTGCGGCTCCACACGGATTCGTCCGGGCTGATCGTCATGCCACGGGCGGGCAGATCCTGCGGAATGGGGTCGGGCCGGTTGCGCGGGCCATCGCAGAGCCTCAGCGAATGATTGGTGAACTCGGACTCGCCGTCGGCGTGGGTTCTGACGTCGAACGCCGAATAGTTGTTGTCCACCAGCGACGCCGGTGACGACTCCTCATGCTTGTGGCCGCCCTCGCTGCCGGTGGCATCGAGCACCTGGCTGCCGGACATTGGGGCGTCGAAATCCACCAGGATGCAGGTGCCATCGTCGTCCGGCATGGTTTCGTCGCGGGTCGGTATCGCCAAGGTGAGCCCCCGGAGCTTGCCGCTGGCCTGCACGGTTTGCTTCGAGGTGATGGTTTCACCGTGTACCACGGCATGCGTGGTCGCCAGACCTTTCAGGCTTGCGGTGCCGGACGCGGTGTTGGGAAAGGGCGGCAGGTCGTCCTCACTGGCGGGATGGAACATGTACTGGTTGTAGCCGAATTCCTTCCATGTGCAGGCGAGCAGGTCGGCAGAGCCCTGGACGAGCGCGTTCATTTCGGTTTGGTTGCTTGCGGTGCCGTCGCCGCTGTCGAATTCGTGGCGGTAATCGGTGCGGTAGCGCAATTCCATGCGCAACTGGATCAGGCGCGCAAAAGGCACCAGCTCACCGGTCTCGGCATCGACGGAGCTGCAGGCTTCGGACAGGTTCTCGCCATGGGCGGCTTTTGCCGATGGGGCATCTTCGGCATCCTGGGCTTGCGTGCATGCGGCGAGGGAAACGGCGAGCAGGGTCGCCAGCGTGCCGAGTTTGTTGTGTCTCATCAGGGCTCCGTTCGTATGGTGTCAGCGCCGGGTATGGGAAGGGTGGTTCGGATTATTGTGCAATCGCTTCACCGCATCGCGGCCCGCGCCCCCCGACGCCAGCCCGATTCGAGAGAGAATCATACGGGACGAAGCGCGTCCTCGATCCACCAGCAAGTGGCATCGGCCATCGCCTCCGGATACGGCGTATCGAGGTCGGGCGCGATCGTCGCTATCGAAGGGAGCGGTGGCTGTCTTCTTCATCGCTCAGCCCCGCCATCGAGGAAGGCCAGTGCGCGTTCGAGATCGTTCGCGCCAGGATAGTGATGAGCGAAGTGCGGCAGGTCGAGCAGCAGGGTCTGTGGTACGCCGGCCTTGCGATAGCGTTGGTGGACCTGCCGCATTTCGCGGCGATTGAAGTCCTTGTCGCCGGTCAGGAATACGTAGCGATTCGCGGCAATGGCGGCGAGCCGCGCTGGCTCGGCCTGGCCGAAATCGTCCGCGCCCGCGAGGTACAGCGCCCCGTCGAACCGCTGCGGGAAGGTGGTGGCGGCGATGCTGGCGATGCGTCCGCCGCCGGACATGCCGCCGATGTAGCGACGCGCGTCGGCCGGCACGTAGTCACGCCGTGCCAGCGCCAACCCCATCAATGCGACCAGCACGCGTTGATGGCTCGGTGCCGGATTACCGAAATCGCGGGCGGCGATCCACACCGTGGCGTGCCGATCCAGCACCGTGTCCCAGCCCGGCGGTGGGTCGGCCGCGGCGTTGGGGCTGACGAATACCAGCACGCTGCGCGGTGAGGTCGACGGCAAGCGCACGGCCCACGTTACCCGCTGATCGGCGGGCAACACCGATCGCAGCGCCTGGACCTGCGCCGCCGGAAAGACGTCGGCCAACGTGGCCGAGCGCTCGATGGTTGCGGGCTCGGCAGCGCAGACGTACGCCGCCGCGCACAGCCACAACCACAGGCTTGCCGATGCATATCGCAGATTCATGCCGCGAGATTAGCAGCGTGTTGCCGGCGCCCTGAAGCCTCCCGGCGCGGCGTGCCGATTGGCCCTGTTGCCACCCCGATCAGGATCCATTGGCCCGGGACCCTTCCGCTGTCTTCCTGCCATCGATGCCGGGCGCGCATCAGGTTTCGGCGCATTTCGCGGCAGCGCGATGCGATGCCCATTCAGTGCGCACGCGGCAGGTTGGCGCGTCGGCCTCTCGATGTACTCCGGGCTGGTCGGCCCAGGCGTCATGCCTGAGGGCTGGACTGGTGAGGGTGCTTCGGTAAGCATAAACAGCAATGCCCGACCGTTTGACACCGCCTCTGGAACTGCTGCAGCTGCTGCCCGAAGCGGTTGTGCAAACCGATGCCTTGTGGACGATCACCTACGTGAACCCCGCCTGGCACAAGCTAACGGGGCATTCGGTGGAGGAGGCGCTGGGTCGGTCGTTGCTGGACTTCGTGCATCCCGACGACACGGGTACCTTGCGGTCGGGCATGCCGGTGTTCCGGTTGCGCGTGGCCAACGCGGGCTATCGCTGGATGCGCCTGAAACTCCAGCCGAAGACAGACGACGCCGAGCGGGTGATCAGCCGCCAGGGCGTGCTGATCGAGATTGTCGAGATTACCGAGCAGGTGCTGGTGGAGGTTCGCCAACGCTTCCTGCGGTTGCTGGAAACCATCGACGGCGTGGTTTGGGAAGCCGAACGCGGCGTGGGCAATACGTTTCTGAGCCCGCAGGTGGAGCGCCTTTTTGGTTTCACGGTGGAGGAGTGGCGGGCCGACCCGGGGTTCTGGCGTTCGCGCGTGCATCCCGACGATCTGGAAGAGGCCTTGGTCATTGACAACGCCGCGTACAACGCGACGCACAGTTATGCGTACGAGATGAGTTACCGGCTGATCACCAAATCCGGCAAGGTCGTATGGGTGCGCGACCTGTGTCGGGTGGATGTCGACAAGGATCGCCCGAATCGCATGATCGGCCTGATGATCGACGTGACCCGGCAGAAACATACCGAGCTGGAGCTGGTGCAATCCGACAACCGTTATGCGCTGGCCACGCGCGGCTCCAATGACGGCATCTGGGATTGGGACCTGCACACGGATGTCCTGCACGTGTCCCAGCGCTTCCATGAGATTGTCGGGCTGAGCGGCGCCGGTGGTCTGCATGATGACGGCTGGCACTTCCTGCAACAGCTCATCGACCCCGATGACCACGAGCGCGTGCAGGCGGCGTATCGAAGGCACCTGTCGGGCGATCGGCCGAACTTTTCGGTGGATTTTCGCGCGCGTCATGGATCGGGGCGATTGGTGTGGCTCAACTGGCGCGGGGTGGCGCACTTCGAAGCTGGCGTTGCCGTGCGGATGGCCGGGTCATTGAGCGATCTGGCCGAGCGCGGCAGCTCGTACGACGCCTTGACCAATCTGCCAGGCCGGCCGTTGTTCCGCGATCGCCTTGAGCACGCGGTGGCGCTGCATCGGGACCACGCCTCCCAAGCGGCAGACGCGCCGGCACGCGCTGACAATACATTCGCCGTGCTGTTGCTGGACCTCAACCAGTTCAAGACCATCAATGACACGCTTGGGCACCATGTGGGTGACCAGCTGTTGCAGCAGGTTGCCCGCCGGCTCGAATCCTGTGTGCGGGCGGTCGATCTCGTCGCCCGCATGAGTGGCGACGAATTCAACGTGCTGCTTGAGTCTGTCGACCACGCCGGTGCGATCGAGCGCGCCCGGCAGATGGCCATTGCCCTCGCTGCTCCCTATCAGCTCGGCGCGCACAGCGTGACTTGCGGCGCCAGCATCGGGGTGGTCAGCAGCCAGGCCGGCTTCGCAACAACCGACGACTACCTGCGCGCTGCAGATGCCGCCATGTATAGGGCCAAGAGCCACTCATTGGGCGTATGCGTTTTTTCGGAAGAGGGGGCGCGAGGAAAAGGAGCGCTGTAACCTCTTGCCGTCTTCATGAAGGATGGCTGCCATGCGCGTACTTCGTCTTTTTACCTTGGTTCTGGCCGCTGGCCTCGTATGCACCGCCGCCAATGCGGCCGACGTCAACGGCGTGGCGGAGCCTGGGGCGCACGATGTCTTCAACCAGGTGCAGCGCAACGCCTGGTATCTGCCGACGACGGATCACGTTGCGAAGTTGTTCGTGACCGAGATCGGGCAGGGCGCGCCGGTGGTGTTCCTGCATGGCGGGCCGGGGCGCGACTTCCACTACATCATTGATGCCTTGCGACCGCAGCTGAAGC
This sequence comes from Rhodanobacter sp. Root480, assembly GCF_001426645.1. Taxonomy (GTDB): domain Bacteria; phylum Pseudomonadota; class Gammaproteobacteria; order Xanthomonadales; family Rhodanobacteraceae; genus Rhodanobacter; species Rhodanobacter ginsenosidimutans. The sequence continues at coordinate 1,070,217 of NZ_LMEX01000001.1, read as the reverse complement.
GGCATGCTTTCGTCCTGTACGACCAGCGCGGCAGCGTGTTGTCGCCGGTGCCGGCGGGAACGGAGGGCAAGCTGACCATGCGGCAGATGGTGGATGACCTGGAGGCATTGCGGGTTGCGCTGGGCCGCGATCGACTGGTGCTGTTCGGCCACTCGTTCGGCACCCTGCTTGCCATGGCTTATTACCGCGCTTACCCCACGCACGTGGAGCGCATGGTGCTGGCCGGCAGCATGCCGCCGGTAATGAACAAGGACATGTCGGATGCTTACGACAAGGCGCTGGAACAGCGGGAAACCACCATGATGTCGCGCGAAGACGCCATCGCGCGGGCGCTGGCCGAAGCCGGCCTGCCGCCGGACAAGCACCGCGACACGCCGCGGCAAGCGAGGATGCGCTTGCGCATCCGCTACAACGCGCCGCTGGACCTGGTGCACGTGGAACGCTGGCACCAGCTCACCAGCGGCGGCATCTACTACAACCACGCGGCGGGTGCCGCGATTGCCGCGAGCATGCCCGCGTGGGACGTGCGGCCGGCGATCGCCGCGCATCCGGTACCGATCACGGTGATCCAAGGCGACAGCGACTATCTCGATCCGTCGGCCCGCTTGTGGTCCGCCCTGGCCAAGGCGGGAAAAGTCCACCTGCACGTCATCCGCGATGCCGGGCATTGCGCCTGGATCGATCGGCCGCAGGCATTCGCCGAGGCACTGCGCGATGGTTTGGACGGCCATTGACGCTTGCTGCCGAGAAGGCGGGTGATCGTCAGGGCCCCGGCGTGACGCGCAAGGAGCTGGTCCGCCCCGGTTTGCGTCACAACCGGGGTATGCCCAGACTGGCGAGCAACCCGAAGGCAGGGTCGTAATAGCCTGGCTTCCGGCTCGGATCCTCGCTGCTGCCTTCCGGAACCACGATGACCATCCCTTGTCGTGCACGTGTGAGCAGCACGCGATATGCGTTGAGCAGGTAGCGTTGCCGGGCCGCGCTGCGGACGTGTTCCCAGCGTTTGCCCTTGAAGCTGAAATGGTCCCACTGGTCGGCGCTGAGTCGCAGGTCGCCATCCCACACCACGATCGTGCAGAGGACGAAATAGTCCGTCGCACCGCAGTCATTTGCCTAGAGTTGTTGGACAAATCGCACACCAGCCGGTGACACGACCAGCGCACGGCCCTGGCTCTGGCGACGGACCCAGCCGCGGGTGAGCATCCTCTCCAGGATCGCGGCGCCAAGTGCGCCGGAGAGATGTGTGCGTCGCTCGCTCCAGTCGAGGCAGCCGCGACATAGCGGGCGGCGCGAGTGGCGCAGGGTGGCAAGGTCGATCCCGAACTCGATGCACCAGCGTTCGCCCGCGGGCGGCAGGGTGAGCGCGCCGTCGCGTTCGCTGAGGTAACCGGCGGCGAGCAGGCCATTGAGAAGTTGCACGCCCAGTTCGCCGGCAAGGTGGTCGTAGCACACGCGGGCGCGGCGCAATGCCTTGTCGGACGGGCCGGTGCGTGGAGCGGGCGACGGATGCCCAGCGGCGATCGCCATCAGGGTTTCGGCGACATGCGCGACGGCTTCGTTGGCGATGCGAAAGTAACGGTGCCGCCCTTGCTTGATCATGGTCAGCAAACCCGAAGTGGTCAGCCGCGCGAGGTGGCTGCTGGCGGTGGGCGCGCTGACCTGTGCGGTTGCGGCGAGTTCGGTGGCGGTGAGGGCGCGGCCATCCATCAGGGCTGCCAGCATCGTGGCGCGGCTGGGGTCGGCAAGCAGGGCGGCGATGTTCGCCAGGTCGGGTTGCGGCATGATTCGATACCCATCGAAGTAAAGCGGGTGGACGCGACGCATGATGACCGCCCCACTGCTGCGAGGTCCGCCATGCCCCACGATCTTCACCGATATACCGCCGTGCTGGAATGGCACGGCAACCACGGCGACGGCACAAGCCGGTACGGCGATTACGGCCGTGAGTATGCCGCGCTTGTTGAAGGCAAGCCCACGTTGCGCGGCTCGGCGGATCCCGGCTTCCTTGGCGATCCAGACCTGCACAATCCGGAAGACCTGCTGCTGATCGCGCTGAGCAGTTGCCACATGCTGACCTACCTGGCCTTGTGCGCGCGCCAGCGTCTCCGCGTCGTGTCGTATCTTGATCGGGCCGAGGGTGTGATGCAGACGCGCGCCGACGGCGGCGGCCAGTTCAGCAGCGTGCTGCTGCACCCGAACGTGATGGTGGACGATGACGTTGTGGTCGACCGTGCCATGGCGCTACACGAACAGGCGCACCGGCTGTGCTTCATTGCCAACTCGTGCAATTTCCCCGTCGCGCATCGCCCCGTCGTGTGTGCTGCCGACGTCGAGGTCGTCGCGGTGCAGAGACCGGTCGCCAAGGAGTTTCTGCCATGAAGGACCTGAGCATCGTCCTGGATCACCAGCCGGGCTCACTGGCCCGGCTCGGTCAAACACTTGGCCGTGCCGGAGTCAGCGTGGAGGGCGGCGGCGCCTGGGTTGGCGGCGGGCTGGGCCTCGCGCACTTTCTGGTGCATGACGCCGCCGCGAGCAAGGCCGAAGCGGCCCTCGCGGATGCGGGCATCCGTGTCATGGCGGTGAGCGACGTCCTGGTGCAGCGCCTGCGCCAGGATGTGCCCGGCCAGCTGGGCGCGCTTTGCGGACGCATGGCAGAGGCCGGCGTGAACATCGAGGTGCTTTACAGCGACCACGACAACCAGCTGATCCTGGTGGTCGATAACCTGGCCCGTGGCCGCGAGGTAACCGCCACGTGGATGTGTGAGAACCGGGATGGGGAAAGTTGAACGTTTTTCGGCATCCTGTCGGGAAGTCGATGGCTTGGCCGAAACTCTTTCCCCTGCCGGGGAACTAACGCTGCATCGGCGCCGGCATCATCAGTGGAGGCGATGGCATTGTCTGCGGTTGAAGCAGGGGCCAGTCCGCGCTGCTTTGTACGAGTGGTGTATTGATACTGCTCACTACATCTACATCGGCGAAACGCCCGAGCGGCGAACTGGCGTCACCCTGCACTGCGAAAAAGCTCGTCCAGCACCAGGGCTCCGGGGATGAGCAGGCCGACGTTGGCCTGCGGCTTTTGCACCTTGCGGCGCTTCTCCACGTGGTATGTCACCCGTGGCCCGTCCAGCCATTGCTTGGGTGTGCCCGTGGTATCGAACACGTCCTCCTCAAGGTCGTCGTGGTCGACAGGCGTGATCATGGCGAAGTCGTTGGGTGTCGCGCACCTCAGTTCCCAGATGGCCATCCGGTGTCCTCTCAGCGTGAATATATCGACTGGCGGCTGTTGCCTGATGAGCGTTGGACAGCTTTCATTTCCCCTTTTCCCAACCCATCGCTTCAACGGCCGCCATGGGCAGGTTTGTTGACCGCCAACTGGTCCGCAAAAGCGCGCTTGTACGCAGGCCGGGCTTCTCCGCGAGCAACATAGGCGGCGAGAGCGGGGAATTCGTCCAGAATGCCCGAGGGGCGGAGTCGGAGCAGTACGTGCACCATCATCAGGTCGCCTGCACTGAAAAGGCCGTCAAGCCAGTCTGCGCCACCCAACCGGGAAGCGAGCTGGCGAAGCCGATGGCGGATGCGGTCCTGGACCAGGGGCAGACGTTCCATGCTCCATGGTTTGTCGCCCTCCAGTATTTTGGCGGTAACGAGATCAAGGATCGGCGGCTCCACCGTGTTGACGGCGGCAAACATCCATGAGATCGCCCGTGCCCGGGCGTTGGCATCATCCGGCAACAGTCCCGCATGGTGTTCTGCAATATGCAGGACGATCGCCCCGGTCTCGAACAGGGCAAGGTCGCCTTCCTCGTAGGTCGGAATCTGCCCGAAGGGATGGATGGCCAAATGGGCGGGCTCTTTCATGGCGTGAAATGAGACAAGGCGAACCTCGTAAGGTTGGCCCGCTTCTTCAAGCGCCCAGCGAACGCGTGTGTCACGCGCCAGCCCCTGGCCGCGATCCGGCGATTTTTCGAACGCGGTAATGGTGATGGTCATCATGCGGCTCCACTTGGGGGTTGACTCGACCCGTACGAGTGAGATGGACGTCTATTTGAATACGATGCTTGCGGCTCTTGGTGAAGGAAATCCCGCTTTCCATCGGCCAGGCGTTGCACGGTCGCCTCTTGCCGAAAGGGGGCAAGAGGACGGCCCATGGCAACCCGTCAATCTTCGTACTCGTCGTGCAGCCGCACCCAGCTCATGGTGCCGTCGCCTTCGTTACGACCCTTGGGAGTGAGGTCCAGCCAGTTGAACGCTCCGGCCAGGAGTTCCACACCGCGGTGATACGTGGAGTAGGTGTGGAAGATGTTGCCGTCATCATCCTTGGCGAAGATGCTGATGCCGAACATGTCCGGGCTGTTGCTGATGCTCGCAAGGCCGTAGTTGTAGCTGGCGCGACCCGCGGCGCGATCGGCTTCGGTGAACGAGACGCCAAAGTCATAGTTGAAATCGCTTTCCCCGGATGACACCCAGGGGAAGGTCCAGCCCATGCGTTGCCGTACTTCTTCAATGCGTTCGATGGATGCGCGCGACACCGCCGCGAAGGCGAGGTCGGCATGTTCGAAGTGCCGACGCGCCGCATCGACGTGATCCATCAGGAATGAACATCCCGGGCAGACATGGTGCGAGCCGGGAGTGAGCATGAAGTGATAGATCGCCAGTTGCTGCTGCCGCCCGAACAGGTCGTCGAGGTCGAGCGTGCCCTCGGGACCCTGGAACGTGTAACGCTTGTCGATCCGCACCCAGGGCAGCCGACGGCGTTCGGCATGCAATGCCTCAAGTTGGTGGGTCATGGCGCGTTCCTTCTCGAACAGCGCCTTGCGGGCTTCCAGCCACGTCGCGCGCGTGGCGATGGCTGGCGCGTTCATGGGGTGTTTCCCGCCACGGGGCGGTTGCAGTTGACCATCCAGTTCGCGCCGAACCGGTCGGTGAGCATGCCGAAGCGCAGGGCCCATTCCGTCTCGGCGATCGGCATCGTCACCTGGCCGCCTTCGGCAAGCGCCTTGAAAACGCGTTCGGCTTCGCCGGGTTCGTCGACACTCAGCGACACCGCATTGCCGTGGATGCCGGGATACGGGTCGGGGGTGGGGCCGCACCAGTCGGAGCCCATCAACACGGCGTCGCCGACTTCCAGCCGCACGTGGGCGATCAGGTTGCGGGCTTCTGCCGGTAGCGCTTCGGCACCGGGCATTTCGCCCATGGTCACCTTCATCGTGACCTTGCCACCGAGGGCATGGGCGTAGAAATCGAACGCCTTGGCGGCGTTGTCCTTGAAGAAAAGGTAGCTGACCAGGTTCATGGCATTTCCTCTTGTGGGACGGGAGTGGACACAACGACTGCCAGCGACGGCAATCGATCGCAGCGGCTCAGGCAGCGACGGCGATCTCGGGGAACGGCTCGCGCCATGCGTCGATTTCACACAACGTGTCGTGCCAGCGCTGGATGGCTGGGAATTCGGCAAGCGGAATATGCGCGGCTTCGGCGTAAGGCAGGGTGATTGCGAGCGAGAAATCCGCCACGGTGAGTGTCTTGCCCACCAGCCAGCGGCGGTCCTGCAGATGGTTTTCGAGGATGGCTGCGAGCTGACGGAAAGCCTCCTGCGCGCGCCCCGCCGCATCGACATCGGGTTCGCCGATATTGAAGCGCGGCTTGATGATGTATTCGAAGTAAAGCTGGCTCGCCACCGGATTGAATTCCTGGCCGGCCCAGCTCAACCAGCGCAGGACGTCGATCTGGCGATCGTCCTGTGGCCACAGGTCCGAGTCCGAACGCGCCGCCAGGTGGCACATGATCGCGTCGGATTCCCACAGCACGCGCGTGCCGTCGACGAGTGTCGGCACTTTGCCGTTGGGGTTGAGCGCCAGATATTCCGGTGCCTTCTGTTCGCCACGATCAAGATCGACATAGGCGTATTCGACCGGTGATTGCAGGTATTTCGCGACCACACAGGCCTTGCGCGGGGAAGTGACATTGGACCAGTAAAGCTTCATCGGGCGTCTCCTTGGATACGGCGGAAGGGGCTTTCGGTTTCCGTTACGGCTGTATCACTCGCCTTGGGTGGGCAGTGGCATGACGCATGGCCCCCCGGCAAGTCGATGCAGGCTTGCGGCGGTGGCTTCCCCAATGTCCTGGAGCAGCCGTTGCTGGGTTGCGTTCCAGCTGGGCATGGCGGCCTTGAGGGCGCGCGAGCCCTTGGGGGTGATCGCCGCCAGGCGCGAACGCGCGTCGGCGGGATCGGTGCGCAACGTCACCCACCCGCGTTGTTCGGCGACGGCAAGGTTGCGGGTCAGGGTGGTGCGATCGGCAGAGAGCATGTCTGCGAGCTCGCCGATGGCGCTCGAACCGGCCAGATGCAGCGCGGCCAGCAAGGTGAACTGGGTGGCGCGCAAGCCATGCGGCCGCAGCGCCTGGTCGAATTCGCGCGTGATCGTACGCGCCGCACGCCGCGCCGCGAGGCACAGGCAACGGGTGGTGGCGAAGATGGTGAGGTCCGGTGTCATGGGAGATATGTGTATATGCACATAAACGGGCTGTCAAGCGCCGGTGGCTCGGCTGGTGGTGTCGGATCGTAGTGTTGGGCGCCTGGTGGGTTGGTGGAAGCTCGCAAGCGACCGAGCAGGCGGCGTTCGATGTCACGCCGTGACGGTGGCAGCAGTTGCCGCCGACGCATGACCGTTGTCGGTAGAAGAAATACCTGTGCCGATCACCTTGCCGGCGCGTTTTCCATGCCAGCCTGATGGCCCAGCCAGGAGCAAGTCATGTCGTCAGCGTTACGCCATTTCATCACCGATCGCCGAGGCCACGTGGCGATCGCGCAATCACCCAATGGGCCGATGATCGCGTGGAGCGCGCTGGCGTTGGCAACGCGCACTTCAGCGGGGTCGGAGGCACCGCTGAAGTACCGCGCGCGACGCGGCGCTTGCTTGGTGGGCTGGTCTGGAGGTGCTCGACGGCGCCAGCCCGTTCCGACGTATGCTCGGCGCCGCGACGTTGCTGGCGCTGGCGTCATCAACGCTGCGCAACGTGCGCGGTCGCAAGTCGTAACGGAGACCGTGCTGCCTGCCTTGGGTTTTCAAGGAGGCTGGCGGAATGCACCAGGCCTCCGCCTACTTCACCACCTCAATCACCGGCAGCTGCTTGATCGGCTCAACCGTGATGTGGCGGAAGAAGGTTTCGGCGCCTTCGGACTGGAGCTGGATGTGGCCGTGGGTGAGGGGTTGGCAGACGCCTTTCGTGTCGGGCTCGCAGATGTTGCGCACTTCCATCACGGGCACGCCGTTGACGACGTGGATGGCGTGGTTGCCGACGACGTAGAGGTCGAGCACGTTCCACTCGCCGTCGGGTGCGTCGGCGTTGTGGTTGTTCTCCACGTTCCATGTGGCGGTGTTGCCGATGGCTTTGGCATCCACGCCGCCGACCATGTAGCGCAGCTTTGGATCGATGATGGAGGCGTCGTGCGCGGCGGTTGTCGTGACGCTCAGCTTGTCGCCCACCGGCACCACCATGCCGACGCTGCCGGACATGATCTCGAACTCGACCGAGCGCGCCCACGTGCCCCACACCGCGCCGGGTTTGCCGTGCGTGTGGTACAGCAGCCCGTTGTTCGGCAGCATCGCCTGGCGTGGTGCGTAGCGTGCCTTGCCCCATTTGTATTCGAGCCGCAGGTGATAGTTGGCGTAATCACCGCGATGAACCAGGCTGCCCCAGGTCGGGCCGTTGACGCGGATCGCCGGTTCGCCGTCCTCGTTCACCACGGTGAAGATGGTTCCCTTGCCGCCCACGCCGAGGGGTGCGTCGTGCTTGGCCAGATACGTCTGGCCCGGATCGGCGTAGCCCAGCCAGGCGTCCCACTGGTCCAGATTTTTGCCGTTGAACAGAGCAACGGCTGGCCCGGTTGCCGCCGGGATGTTTTTCAACACCAGGCTTTGGGGGGTGAACGAGGGCAGGTCACCGGACATTGCGGGTGAAACGACGAACGCCAGCGCGATGGCTGCAAAAATTCTCATGCTCAAGCCTTTTCAAGTCGTGGATGGCGGGCCGGACAAATGCCGGTATTTCGCCGATTATCCATTGATGACGGATGCCGCAATGCGCACTTCGCGGCATACGCCGAAGTTTGCTTCGTTGTGGTCGCTGGTGGTCAGCGCCAGTTTCACGACGTAGGTTTCGCGATCGAGCAGCGGCAGGCTGACCGGGCCCGCATGCGTTATCGGGCCGATCAAGGTGCCGTTCAAATAGAGATGGATGTGCCCCGTGCCCGGCACGGCTGCACCGCCGTATTGCTCCGGTGCGAACTGGATGTTTGTTTGCGGGGTCAGGAGCCATGCGTTCGCGTTGCGGGTCAGCTTGGCATCGAGCCAGTAACCGCCGGCTTTTGCCCGCCCGTCCTGTGCGCAAGCAGGTGCCGCTGATCCGTGAGGTTCGTTTGCCGCAACGCCGGAGGCCAGGCCCAGGCTCATCAGAATGGCTGCGGTCATCAGCGTCTTGAATGCCATTTTTCCCCCTCATTCCAAGGCGAAACGAAAGAATATACGAGGTGGGTGGTGGTGTCGCCCATGGTGGTTGGTGGCTGCGCGGCGAGCCGTGGAATAGTGTGAGTGCGATGTTCGGTTGATCTCCACGGGTGCCGGTGGAACTTCGTGGCCGTGGCGCATAATCGCGGCACAAACCCGGGGACAAACATGCGCACCGTCGAAAGCAGGATCGTTCTCATCACCGGGGCCGCCATGGGCATGGGCCGCCTGTATGCCGAGCGCGCGGTGGCCGAGCACGCGGCCGCCGTGGTGTTGTGGGACATGGACGCGGCGGCATTGGAGGCGACCCGCACGGAACTCGCCTCGCGCGGCGCCAGGGTGCTGGCCCAGGTGGTCGATGTGTCGTCGCCGCAGGCGGTCGCCGAGGCGGCGCAACGGGTGCAGGCCGAAGTCGGTACCCCGGACATTGTGATCAACAACGCTGGCGTAGTCCGCGGCAAACCGTTCTGGGAGCACGACCCGCTCACCGACACCGAGTTCGTCATCCGCGTCAACGTGCTGGGGCCGATGCATGTCACCCGGGCCTTCCTGCCGGGCATGATCGCCGCCGGCAACGAGGCGCGAATATTGAATGTGGCCTCGGCCTCCGGGTTGCTCTCCGTGCCGCGGATGACCGTGTACACCGGCTCGAAATGGGCACTGATCGGCTGGAGCGATTCGTTGCGGCTGGAGCTCAAGCGCGCGGGCCACGGCCACGTGCGGGTGACCACGCTGATCCCCAGCTACATTAAGACCGGCATGTTCGCCGGTGCCCGCGCGCCGTTGCTGACGCCGCTGCTGGAGCCGGCGCATGTCGTGGACAAGGCCTGGGCCGCGATGAAGGCAGGCAAGCCGCGATTGATGATGCCGTGGACGGTGGCGTTGAGCGGCGCCTTGCGCGGGCTGCTGCCGTTGCCGCTGTGGGATTGGGTGGCCGGAAGCGTGTTCAAGGTGTACTCGTCGATGGACGCATTCACCGGGCGCAAATCGGGGTGATCGAAGATGCGCCACGCCGGGTGCGCGTCTTCACAGCGGCAGTCAGCGGCAGAGCTTGTCCAGATCGAGGCCGGGGCTGGGAGCGGCTGGCAGTGGCAACCCGCGTGCGGCCATCGCCGCTTCGAGAGAGTCGGGTGACGACGGCAGGCTGAGGTCGAGATCGTTGCGGTAGAAGGGAGCGCTTTCGGCTTCCTCCAGCGTGACGAAGCTGAAACCGCGTTCTCGATAGAGCGCCAACAGGCGCGGCAGCATGCGGGCGTCGAACGCGCCCACGTGCATCAGCAGGACGTAGGGGATGTCGTGGCCGTAGAGCGCTTTCGACATGGCGCGGCTGTAGACGATGGCGGCGTCGGCGGCAGCGAGGTAGCTGGTTTCCAGTTTGGCGATGGCGGCATTGTCTTTTTTCGCGACGCAGCGCGCGTACGGCTCGTTGTAGAGGTAGTCGCTGAAGCTCATGGTGACATTGGCGATCTTGTAGCCACGCTCCGCCAGGAAGCGACGCTCGGCCGCGCGCTTTTGCGCGGTGTCGCCCTCGGCCAGATACGGGTAGCGCAGCCAGTGCCAATCGGCGCCGCCCATGTACTTCCGCAGCATCGGTTCGTTTCTGGTCACATCCTGTTCCCAGTCCGCGAGCGGATTGGCATTGAGGTTCATGTGCGACCAGGTGTGGTTGCCCAGCGGCAATCCGGCGTCGCGCCACAGCTGCAATACGGGCGTGGAGGCAGGCTCGTTCCGCGTCTGGATGCCGTTGACGAACCCGTACACCGGCGGCAGTTTCGCCTGCTGCATGGCGGTAATGATTTTCTGCGCGATCGCCACCCGCGTTTCGCCCGCAGGAAGCGGCCCATGGGCGGGCAGGTCATCCCAGGTGATCGCCAGTTGCTGCGCGGTGGCTGGCAGAGCGATGGCGGAACAGACGGCAAAAAGCAGGCGCGAGTGCAGGTTTTTCAAAAGAACCTCCAGATTGATCCTGGCCAGGTGCGATGGATGCGGTGTCCGGCAAATTCGGGGCGGGTGCCGGTTCGCGCATGGTGGGCCCGGCACGTTTTTCGTCATTCGCTGCGGCGCCTTGTCCTACGGCGCCTTGTCAGGCCTTGCGCAGGAAACACGTCTTGAGCACCAGCCCCTTGATCTTGTCGGCGTTGCCCTCGATGTGCTCGGCATCATCCGGCACCAGGCGGATATTGCGGATCAGGCTGCCCTGCTTCAGCGGAATCGAGCTGCCGCGCACCTTCAGATCCTTGATGACCACTACGGTATCGCCCGCGGCCAGCGGGTTGCCGTTGCAGTCGCGCACGATCGGTTCGTCCGAGGAGTTTTCGGCGGATTCCCCGGCCACCCACTCGTGGGCACAGTGCGGGCAGACGAGCTGGGCACCGTCCGGGTAGGTGTCGTCGAGTCCGCATTGCGGGCAGGCGGGATACGCGGGCATGGCCAGATCCGTTGATGGTGGGGAACACGTATTCTAGAGGGGACCGCCGCGGCGAGGGCAGCTATCATCACGCCATGTCCAGACTGCTTTTGAACCTGCGCAACGTGCCTCATGACGAGGCCGACGGCGTGCGCGCGATGCTCGACGCACAGGGGATCGCGTTCTACGAAACCAGGCCCAGCATGTGGGGCATTTCAGTCGGCGGCATCTGGGTGACCGAGGACACCGCCTACGCCGACGCCCGGCTTGCCATGGACGAGTTCCAGCGGCAACGCCGCGATCACGCCCGCGCGGAGTACGCCGCCGCCAAACGCGCAGGTACCGCGGACACGTTCTTCACGATGCTTCGTGCGGACCCGGTGCGCGTGGTGGTGAGCGTGCTGGGCATCCTCTTCGTGCTGGTCATGGTGGCGCTGCCGGTGTTCCTGCTGCGGGGTTGAGCCGGGCCCGCGTCGGGGCGATTACGGATGGCCGCTTGCGGTCAGTGCGAAGGATGCGCAAACGCCGCCACCAGGTAGTCGATAAATACCCTTACCCTCATCGGTACACGACGGCCGGCCGGATAGACGAGATGGATGGGCACGCGCGCCGGCTGCAACTTCGGCAGCAATACCTGCACCTGGCCGGACCGGATCTCTTCGGCCAGTAGCCAGCGTGGCGCCTGGGAGATGCCAAGGCCACACAGCACCGCCGCACGGACTTGCTCTGCATCGCCGGTCAGCAGCGAGCCGTGCGGGATATAGGAAACGGTTTCCCTGCCGACCTTGAGCGACCACGGGTAACGCTCGCGATCCTTCGCAAACACGATGCACGTGTGCTGGTCCAGATCCGCGAGCCGGGTGGGCACGCCGTGCCGGGCAAGATAATCCCGGCTCGCCGTGAGCACGGCATCCGCCTCCGACAATTTCCTCGCGGTGAGCGAGGAGTCCACCAGTCGCCCGTGGCGGATCGCCAGATCGACGCCTTCGCCGACCAGGTCAACGTGCCGTTCCGATACCGACATCTGAACCGTGACGTCGGGATACCGCCGGAAAAATTCCGGCAGCAGCGGCGTGATGCAGAGCCGGCCATGCGCTGGTGCGGTGTTGATCCGGATGGTGCCTCGCGGTGATTGCCGGCGCTCGCCCACGGAGGATTCGAGCGCATCGAAATCGTCCATCAACCGCTTGGCCGATTCGTAGAACGCGTGCCCCGCCTCGGTGATCACCACCTGGCGTGAGGTGCGCAGGACGAGTTGCTCGCCAAGGTACCGTTCCAGTGCGCCGATCTGCTTGCTGACGGCGGGTTGCCCGATCCCTTCCTCGCGCCCCACGGCGGAAAAACTGCCGCATTCGACGAGGCGTACGAACAGCCGAATCGCGTGCATCCGATCCATGTGAGTCACCGCCACCGATTCCAGGATGGAATGGATGGTATGTCGCTATCGGCCGTTTCGGCAATGGATGAGGTTGCTTAAGCTGCGCGCAGCCATCGAACCAGGAGCAAACCGATGAAAGCGATCTGCGTGACACCCAGCCGCACGTTGGAGGTTCGCGATATTCCCACGCCGAGCGAACCCGCGCCCGGGCACGTACTTGTCGAGATGGACGCCTCGGCGATCAACCAGGGCGACAAGACGTTCCTGCGCATGCCGACCGCGGTCGGCAATCCCCTCGCGCTCGACCGCCACGAGGTATGGGGTGCGTCGGGTGCGGGCAGGGTGATCGCGGTGGGGGCAGGCGTGCCCGCGGACTATGCGGGCAAGCAGGTGGCGGTCTACCGATCGCTGGGCCGAAGCGCGGAGAGTGTGGGGCTTTGGTGCGAGCGGGCACACGTGCCTTATTCGGCCTGCCTGATCCTGCCGGACCATGTTCGTGCGCGGGATTACTGCGGCTCGCTCGTCAACATCATGACGGCCTACGCTTTTCTCGAAGAGATCGCCGAGGCCGGCCACAAGGGCGTGATTGTCACGGCCGGCAATTCGGCCACGGGTTGCGCCATGGCTTCACTCGCGCGAAGCAGGAAGCTGCCGGCGATTTTTCTGGTGCGTACCGAGGCGGCACGACGCGCGCTCGTCCAGTCGGGCGTGGAGCATGTCCTGGTGACTGAAGAAGGCTTCACCGACAGGCTCGCTGCGCTGTCCGCCGAGCTGGCGACAACCGCCGTATTCGATGGCGTTGGCGGCGACCTGCTCGGGAAAATTGCGCCGAGCCTGCCGATGAATTCCACCATCTATGCCTATGGCTTTCTCGGCGGCGCCGTGCCGATCGCCATCCCGTCCGTGCTTTTCATGATGAAGAACCTGACCATGCGGCGGTTCAGCAATTTCGAGAGCCGGACAGTGAAGGAGCAGGAGCGACTTGTGGCGGCACTGAAAACGCTGGAGAGCCTGATCGACGACCCCCTGTTCGTCACCCGGATCGGCGAGGAATTCCGTCTCGATCAGATCGAGCAGGCCATGGCTTGCGAGCTGTCCGACGGTGCCAGGGCCGTCCTGGTTGCGGCGCTCGCCCGGCGAAGGTCTGATGTTGCTCGCAGGAATGATGAGCAAGCCGCTTGACCGGACCTTCCCAGGTGTCAGTCCGCCATAGTGGGTTGCCGCTCATTTGCCGGGGGCATCAGCCTCGCAGCGTTTACGATGAGCTGCTTGCCCGGCTCAAGCGCCACGACCACATCGTGATGCTGGTAGCGAAGGTGAACCGAGGTGGCGGCCTTGCTCAGCAAGCGCACTTCGGTAGGCGCTCCATCCCGCCAGGTGATGCCAACGCGCAAGCCACCGCGGGCGCGCAGGCCGTCGACTTCGCCTTCCGGCCATCGGCTCGGCAGGGCCGGCAGCACGGTGAGCTCGCCGATGCGGCTTTGCATCAGCATCTCCGCGATCGCCGCCGCGCCGCCGAAGTTGCCGTCGATCTGGAACGGTGGGTGGTTGTCGAACATGTTGGGCAGCGTGTTTTCGGCGATCAGATCGCGCAGCAGCTTGTAGGCGTGGTCACCATCGGCGAGCCGTGCCCACAACGCGATTTTCCAGGCCCGCGACCAGCCGGTGCCGCCATCGCCGCGCAGCTCCAGCGATCGTTTCGCGGCCTTGGCCAGCGCTGGCGTCTTGTCCGGCGAAATCGCGTGGCCCGGATAGAGTGCGTAGAGGTGGGAAACGTGCCGATGGTCCGGCTCGGTTTCGGGATAGTCCTCGATCCATTCCTGCAGTTGCCCCTTGCTGCCGATTTGCAGCGGAGGCAGGCGTTTCTGGGCGGCATCGATGCGGGATACGAGCGCCGCATCGACACCCAGATGGCGGGCGGCGGCGCGCACGTGGTTGAAGATATCGTTGATCAATTCAATGTCCATCGTGGGGGCGTAGGTCAGCCCCACCGGTTTCCCGTCGAGCAGGTAGCGGTTCTCCGGCGACGTGGAGGGGTTGGTTACCAGCTTGCCGGCGACTGGCGAACCTTTCGGCGCTTCCACCAGGAAATCCAGCACAAACTCCGCCGCACCCTTCATGGCGGGGTAGGCACGATGGCGCAGGAAAGTCTCGTCGCCGCTGAAGGTGTAGTGGTCCCACATCTGGTTGGATAGCCAGACCCCGCCCATCGGCCACAGGCCCCACGGCCCGTCGACGGGCGCGGTGGCGCGCCACAGGTCGCTGTTGTGATGAAGCACCCAGCCGCGCGCGCCGTAGTAGCGCTGCGCCGTTTTCGCGCCGGCCACCTGCAGGTCGTCGATCAGATCCCACAGCGGCGTCTGGGTTTCCCAGAGGTCGCCCGTCTCGGCCGGCCAGTAGTTCATTTCCAGATTGATGTTGGTGGTCCACTTGCTGCCCCAGGGCGGCAACAGCTCCTGGTTCCAGATGCCCTGCAGATTGGCCGCCTGACCACCCGCACGCGAGGAGGAAATCAGGAGGTAGCGTCCGTACTGGTAATACAGCGCCACCAGCGACGGATCGTCATGGGTCTTGAAGTCGCGAATGCGCTGGTCCGTCGCCACTGTGTCGTCGGAAGTGTCGTTGCCGAGGCGCAAATGCACGCGGTTGAAGAGCGCGTGATAGTCGGCCAGGTGGGCGTTCTTCAGTGACTCGTAGCTGTGCTGCGCGACCTTGGCCAGTGGTGTGCGAACCGCCGCCATGGCGTCGCCACTGATATCGCGATACGACTTGAAACTGGTGGCCCCGCTGAATACGAGGGTGACGGCGTCGGCGCCGTGCACTTCCAGGTGGTCGCCGGCCTGGCGGATGCTGCCGCCTTCGGCCTTGATGACGAGCCGTCCCGCATAGCTCATCCCGGGCTTTGACCACGAGCCTGTCCACGACGATGCCGGGTTGGCGCGCGGCTCGATCTGCCCGGTCAGCTCGATGGTGTCCTTGCCCACCAGCGCGACCTTGGCGCCGGGTTGGGGCGAGGTCAGCGCGACGGTGAAGTTCTGTTCGGCCGGCCGATCGGCGCCGAGGTGCATCACCAGCACCCGGTCGGGGTAGGAGATGAAGGTCTCGCGGCGAAAATGCACGCCATCGACCGCATAGGAAACGGTGCTGATCGCATCGTCCAGCCGCAGCTCCCTTCGGTAATCGCTCACCGTGCCCTTGTTCTCGACATGCAGCCGCAGATCGCCAAACGGCTGGAACGGCATCAGCAATTTCGGATCACCCATGAAGCCCGCGCTGAGCGTCTCGGCCTGCGCCACCTTGCCCGAGAAAATGAGCTTCTGTATCTGCTTCAGCTGCGTTGCGGCGCCGGGCGCGAGGTAGTCGTTCGGCACACCGCCCCACAGCGTGCCCAGGTTGAGTTGGACGCGCTCGTCAGGCACGCCGCCGAACACCATGGCACCCATCAGGCCATTGCCCAGCGGCAGCGCTTCATTCCACTGACTGGCCGGCTTGTCGTACACAAGGGCGGCGCTGCTGGCGCGCGCCTGGGAAGCCATGAGCAAGGTGGCGAATGCAGTAACCAGGGCCCACATCATGCGACGGGCGATGCCTTCAGGCCTGGTTGTCTGGGGGTGTTCGGCTGACGGATGCAATGCGTTGCCCTCTTCGGAAAGGGTTGAGTATCGGGGAATACCCGATCCCTTGCTTCCTGCGTTGCAGGGAGTCCGCTGTTTGGGAGATCGCCCGGGGCGTACGACTCAGCGTTCCAGCCGATACAACTCGAAGCCCTCGTCGTCCGCGTCCATGATCATCAGCAAGGTATCCGGTCCGATCCGCAGCAATCGACCTGCCGAATTGGATGGCCCCTCGAGACCCATCGGCTGTCCCATCGGCCGGTTGGTCGGTCCGTACGGTTTGCTGGTGTTTCCGTTGACGGTGGCAACGCCGAGAAACGCGAGGGTGCGCCCGTTTTCCTGCATGGGCAGCAATACGCCACTGCGGCGCTGCGAACCCCGAGTTTTGATAAAGCGATAGCCGCATGTCGTGCGGTCGATATGCCCGGCGAAATAGGGGTAGCTGTAGCCGCCAGTTCTTCCCACCTGGTAGGAGGCCACGCGCCAGGCACCTCTGATGTCCCCCAGAGGAAGCGGATGACCGGCACGGTGCAGCAGGTCGCGGGCTTCCTTCAATGCACGGATCTCGTCGTCCGCATATTCCGAGTCGGGATTGGCAGGTTGCACGGGAAGAAGACCGGCCAAGACGCTGACGTCGACCTGCACACTGGGGCGATCCGAAGGAAGCGCGACAGCCTTCCAGTTGCGGCATTCCTGCGCGCTGGCGACGGCCGGGGCGGCGAGCATCATGAGGCAGAAAATCGAATTGCGTAGTGACATGGTTTGGCGTTTCCGTCGGATGGCCGCTGTACGTATTGTTCCCGCAGTTCCATCTTGGTAGAGGGGAGGGAAATCCGACCGTGGCGCCGATCGCCCTTGCTCAGTGCGGTATTGGCGGTTGAGACATCTGAACGTCTGCCTCCGGCGTCGCCGGAGTGCTGGCCTGCACCGAAGGCATCTGCGGATTGAGTCGCAGCCAATCGCTACTGCTTTGCGTCAGCGGGGTATTCATGCCGTTGACGACCTCCACATCGGTAAAACGACGCAGAGGCGAGTTGAAATCGCCCTGCACTGCAAAAACTCGCATGGCGTCTTCGCTCAGGAGGACATGGTCGATCTGCTCCAGCCCCTCACGACGTGCGGCCACCGTTAGCGCACCAGAGAGGTTATAGCTGGCCATGTCGGGCGTCCGGCCCCGTGCTGTGTCGAGTCGACTTATGCCGGCGAGCGCTTGCTGAAAGATGGTGTGTCCCGGGTGCTGCGGATCCCCGAAAGTCGTGATCGGGGCAGATCGTTGCAGTGTGGCTTGGCGAAGTGCTTCAGCGGTTTTTGTTCCAACGACGCCGTCCGGGTCAAGTCCATGGTCTCGCTGGAATATCCGCACGATACCCTGCGTCGTCGGCCCGAAGGCACCGTCTACCTTAGGCGGCAGGTCGTCATGTTTGTAACCAAGCTCGGCCAGATCCTGCTGGAGGGCCTTTACCTCATTACCTCGACTTCCAAGTTTCAGGGGTGGTTTTCGGTCGCCGAGTTCGGCGAGTGCGCTCAGTTCCGGAGCGTCGAGCATATGCGCGTTGCGACCGTGATTCCTGAGGTAGGTTTCCAATCCACTTTTGAAAAATTGCGCCTCCTCATCGGACAAGCCGGTCTTGATGTTCTCGACACCTGCAGCTTCGATGCAGTGGGAAATGCGCCGGAGCACATCCTTTGCCCCGCGGTCGGTTTGTCCATAAACCGTTTCAAGCTTGTAGCGGACCATGTCGTCCAGGCCGAACGCTCCTTCGACCTTGACGGTGGTGCCTCTGGTACGGCCCGGCATGTCCATCGCGGGATCGGCGCTGGTCATGCTGATGAACTTTTCCAGGCCGCTGTTCACGGCGGACCCATATTGGTTCCGAGTGTCCACAAGGATGAGTTTGGCGGCATCGTTACGCTGCATGAAAGCCTGGTTCGCTCCGGCGTGCATGCCGTCTACGACGGCGTTCATCGACGCGACCTTCTGTCGTACCGCGGGCACGAAATCCGCATCGATCGCTTTGACGCCAGCATCGGATCCGATGGCGGCGTCGAGCTTGGGCTTCATTTGTTCGTAGAGCGTGTTGTCGGCGCCCGTAAATTCGTTGAAAGGCTTGTAGAAGTGGTCTTGGATGATCTGTAGATCCTGCTCGTTGATGATTCGCCGCCCCTTTTCGTCCGTGGCGCTTTCAGCGATGGATTCGAGAAGATGGCGCCCGTCCTGGTTCGCTCCGATGTCGTATTGGAATGGCCCGAAGCTGGGGCCGCTTTGGGCAGCTCCGGCGTTGCCCATTTCGTAGGCGCCCAGGCCTCCGCGCAATTCGCTTTTCATCATGATCCGGCAGACGCGGTACTCCATGGAGGTTGGGGCAAATGCGTCGCCGCCGCTGAACTCCCTTTCGCTCATTTCAAAGTCCCTTTGTTGTCGGGTTCTCAGTGTGCCGGATGCCTTTTGACGGTATTCGTCCAGTCTTCCAATTGCTGCGCACGATGGGCGGTGCTTTCCATGAGACAAGTCGATTGCGTCGTTGGGCCAGCGTCCGATCCAAACCGACCGGCGCGGGCCGCACAATCCTTGTCGCGAAAGCGCAGCCATGCCCGTTGCGCCTCGATGGCAGCCTGGCTGTCGTCGTGTTCGAGCGTGGCCAGAAGCGCCTTGTAGTCTCGATTCAAGCGGCCGTCCTGATAGGTGTACTCCGCGTCAGCGCAGTCCTGTTGTTTCGGAACTACGCCGAGGGTTTCCGTTATGCAGGCGTCATAGGCAGGGCGGATGCCCAGATAGCGAGGCGAAATATAGGACAGCCGCTCTACGTCAGCTCTTATGGCGATGCCATTGACCACATCGGCCTTGGGTTCGATCCGCGAGGGCGGGGGCAACGGCGCGGCAAACGCGGCGGTAACGATCGTTGAGGCCAGGAATGAGATCGTGAATCCGAGGTGGGGTTTCATGAAAGGGCTCTTTGGTTGTGAAGAGGATCGGGTTCTCTATGAGGGACTATGGATCGGATGTCGGTGGTCTGAGTCGTCTTGGCAATGGTTGCCATAAGCCTGATGACCGCCGGGTCTTCCGCTGGAGGCGTCTTCGTTTTGTTCGCGGCAGGTCGCGGCGCAACGGCGAGCACGCCAACAACCAACAAGTTGTGGAACGAAAGGTGATGGACGACATCCGATCTACTCGTGGGGTCGGCATGAGCTTTTCACCATCGAGCCTACTACCGGTCCGCAGCCGACGAACGTGAGTCACCTCTGCAATTTGCGTAAGGGAAAGCGCAACAGGCTCGGTGTTGATCGTATGGTCCCTCGATTTCTGAAAATGGCGCCGTCTACCTGGCTCGCAGACAATTCATGGCCGGCAGCTGTGTTTCGAAGCAGCCCGCTATGGCTCCGCAAACTCCCTCGCCGCAAACCGCAGGAAATACGGCCAGTTCGGGCTGGGCGTATGGCCATCCGTATGTTGGCGGAAGGCGAGCTTGCCGCTGTCGATCAGGGTCAGTGGCGGGGGCATGGTGTCGGTGCCGAGGCCTTTGGCGCCGAGCAGGGTGTAGATCGGGCTGGCGGCGACAGCGGCCATGAAGGTGCCGCGCGTGTCCTGCCAGGCGTCGCCGGGGATCTTTCCCGGCTCAGACATGAAAATGCCGCCGCTGAGGAAGAGTGGTCGCGGCGCGCACAGGGCGATGAGCTCGTGGCTGTCCACCGGCAGCTCGTCCGGCGAGCTGCCGACGGCGGCGTACTTCATCAGGTTGCCGGCGAACCAGTAGTACTCGCCGGGGCCGGTGAGATTGGCCAGCGTTTCGCCGAAGTTGCGCCGGAAGAGGGCGCTGCCGCCCGCGCCGGCGGCGCTGATGTAGCCGATGGCGAAACGCGGTTCGAACGCCATTGCCACCAGCGCTGCCTTGCCGAAGCGCGAGTGGCCGAAGATGCCGATCCGTCGAGCGTCCACGTCCGGATCGGTAACGAGATAATCCAGCAGGCGGCTGTCGGCCCAGGCCCAGGCGCGCACCGCGCCCCATTGGTCCATGCCGCGCGGCTTGCCCCGGTTGGCCAGGCCGATGATGCCCCTGCCGATGCCGTCGCCGTTGGGCAGGCTGTCCGGCTGCGCGCTGGTGCTGTCGAGCGCCACGTAGCCCCAGCCACGGCGGAGAAGCTGCTCCAGGTTGTCCTCGCCCAGCAGGCTGTAAT
The DNA here is from genome assembly GCF_001426645.1 of Rhodanobacter sp. Root480. GTDB lineage: Bacteria > Pseudomonadota > Gammaproteobacteria > Xanthomonadales > Rhodanobacteraceae > Rhodanobacter > Rhodanobacter ginsenosidimutans. The sequence goes on along the minus strand of NZ_LMEX01000001.1, from coordinate 1,050,138 downwards.
AGCTGATGTTGTGCGGAAGCGATGCCGGTGGATTCCTGGGGATCGGTTGCAGGCGGCTGCCGTTCATCACGATGACGGGCACCGCGTGGCCCCGTGCATCGGCCGGCGTCACCAGATTGGCGCGGATGTTCACCGTGATGGATGGGTAGGCGCTGTTGTCGACGTGGCCGGTCAGTTCCTTGGTGACCACAGCGATACCGCCGATGGAGTGACGCAGGGTACGAGTGACTTTCCATGTCACCGCAGGCACGTTGCCGGGCACGAAACCGTAGACCTGGCTTTGCATCAGCTCGGCGATTTCCGGGCGTCGGTCATGCCGCCAATGCGACGTCGTGGTGACCTTCTTCCCTGCGCGTGTAGTGAGCGCGTCCGGCAATTTCGGATAAGGATTGGCCAGCGCCTCGTCGTAATTGGCGTTGCAGGGTTTGCCGATATCGAAGGCACCCACCGCGGGCTTCATCTGCTCGATGCCGAGTACCTTGAGCTCACGGCTGCGCTCTGCCACCGCTGCGGCGTCGGCCGCGTTCCGCTGGGTGCCGGGCGGGCACGCGGCCAGCGTGGTTCCGGGTGTCTGCGCGGGGCTTGCGGCGGCGAAAGCCAACATCGCGAAGGCCAGTGCGCGGCGGATGAGCGTGCTGTGGATCATGGCGTTCCCTTGAAGCCAAGCGGTGTGCATGCCGCCGTCTGCCGGCGGTGCCCGCGATGGCGGGTTTGTGTCGGTCGATTATGTGCGTTCGTACGCCCGGGTGCCTTGTTCGAGCTCGATCTGCTAGCGGGTTTCCGTGGTGAGGGCATCGTTTTCTCGGGTCAATGGATTGGGCTCGCTACCTTCGGTGAACGCGGATCGGTATTCGTGTTTGCCCCGGCCATCCGCCATCACCAGGAATGGCGGCAACGGGCAATGCAGGCAGGCGCAGATCAGTCGCAACAGCTCCGCTTCCTCCAGGGTGACGCGCTGGTCGGCGAGCACGGCGATGGCAAGGCCCTCGATCGCGAGCTCCTTGTCGATGGGGCGCAGCGCATCGAGGCGTTGCAGCAGCGCATCCAGCGAGGTTTGCCAGGCGGGTGGCACGGCGTATGCGAGGCCGTGATCGGGCAGGGCGCTGTCCATGGCCTGCTGCCAGATGTGACGCGCGGCATTGCCGTCGACACCGTCGCGGCCGGCGAGAATCGCGCACAGCGTGGCGAAATCGGCGCGTCGGTCGAACAACCGCGCCGGTCCGGCGATGCGGGCGCGCGCCGGTTGCGCGGCTTCGTCCAGGTACAGGCGAACCAGACGCACCAGGCAGAATTCGTAGAGGCCGATGCGGCCGTCGGCATGGATCAGTGCATCCAGCGCTTGCAACAACATCTGCCCCTGCGCGTGCGGCATGCGGCGCAAGCGTGGCAAGGCGAGCTGCAGCAGGGGCAGACGCGCTTTTGGCGTCAACCGGGTGCCGGCATCGAGCAGGGTGTCGACTTGTGCGCGGAATGTTGCGCCCAGGTGGTGCTCGATGTGATCGAGCTGGGTGGTGCGCCACGCCCGGTCCGTGTCGACGGCCAGGCTCAGTATCAGGGCCGGCGCGTCATCGGTGCTGGCGGCTGCGTCAAGGAGCCGGCGGGGTACGGACTGCAATAAATGGTTGGCCGTATGGATGGCCGTTTCGATAGTCTGGCCAATGCTGGTCGTCAGTGCTCTCGGTGTCGCGGTACCCGGCGTTTGTGCGACGCGTGTGGTGGCGCGGTTGCCTTCGTGGGCCGTTGCCATCGCCGGAGCGAAACCGGCAAGGGAGACGTGACGGGCGTCCGCGTCTGCCGTCCGTACCGTTGTCTGCCAATCGCGCGCGATGCGTGCGATGTCCTGCTCGCGGTAGGGCATGCCGAGCGCGCGGATGCGCACGGGCACGGTCGGGTGCGTCGCCAGCAGTCGTGACCAGCGGCCGCCTTCGCCGAACAGCATGTGCGCCACCTCGCTGCTGTCGAACCCGTGCAATGCGGAGCCTGCGCTGAGCGCCTGGATCTTGCGCAACGCACCCACCAGGCCCAGTTGCTGGCGGGTGAACTGCACCGCGGCCGCGTCGGCCAGGAACTCGCGCGAGCGCGAAACCGCCGCCTGCAGCACGCGGCCGGCGAGGTGGCCGATGGAGCCCACGCACAACAGGATGAAGCCGATGCTGTATTGCCCCAGCATGTAGAAGGTCGGGTCTTTCCTGCCGCTGCTGAAGTCGCCGTAGATCATCGAGCGCCCCGTGGTTGCCAGGAACATCACCCCGGCAAGCAGGCCGATCAGGCGGATATTGAGCCGCATGTCGCCGTGCACGATGTGGCTGAATTCGTGTGCGATCACGCCCTGCAGCTCGTCACGGGTGAGCTTGTCCAGGCAGCCCTGCGTGACACAGATCGCGGCGTCGGCGGTACCATGGCCGGCGGCGAACGCGTTGATACCGTCTTCGCGCACAAGCAGGAAGACATCGGGCGGCGGGATCGAGCTGGCGATCGCCATTTCCTGCACGATGTTGTTGAGCCGGCGGTGCACCGGGTCGGTGGTGTCCGGGTCGACGTCCCGCGCGCCGATCCATTCCATGACGACGCGGCCGCCAAGGTCCAGTTCGCGCATGCGCGACCACGACACCCACCCTATGGCGCCGGCGGCGACGATGGCGATGCCGGCCATTGTGGATGTGGCCGGCCACGGCGAGTAGCCCGCGTAGACCAATCCGAAGTAGTGCATGAACGCGTATTTGCCCAGCGCCAGCGCGGCCACCAGCGCGACGAGCACCAACGTTACGGCCAGCGCGAGGAGCAACAGCATGCGCCGCGTGGCGCGTTGCGCATCGTCCTGGCGACCGAAGAAATCCGTGGAAGAGCGGCCATCGCCTGGCCGTCCGCGTTGTTCGCTCATGCCGTATTCCCCTGCGGAGGAGCTCCGCGCGATGAGTCTAGCGCGGCCGAAGCAGCGGTTCCCGGTGAGGCGCACCGGCCCGTGGATTTCCGATGCGGGCTTTGCGAAGCCTTCGACGAACGGATACGGGTCGCTTGCTTGCCGTACCCGGACACGTGGGCTAGTTTCTGGCGTTCGCTCACAGCGCGGCCGAACCGGGTCCGCCTCCAGGGGATATCAATGAAACGCACGCTTTCGATGGCCGTCGGTCTGCTGGTGGCACTGGTTGCAAGAGGAGCCGGCGCGGCCCCGGCCGAGCCGCAGCTGAAGCTCAACGACAAGGGCTATTTCGAGGCGCCGGGGCTGAACGTCACGGTGTTTGCCGACATCTATCCCGACGGCCACCAGACAGGCGTGACGGTGATTCAGCACGGCACGCGCGTGGCGGCCAATGGCGACCTGCGGCTTGAGTCGTCGCCGGGGCAGTGGTCGCCGATGCCGGCGGGCGATGGCGAACCGGTGGTCGACGCGGCGGCGCAGACCGTCACCCAGACGCTGCACTATCCCGACGAGACGAAGAACCGCAAGGGCTTCAACCCGATCGAGTACCCCGACCTCCATTTCAGCTACCACGTCAGCGTGACGCCGATGGACGGCGATGCGTTCAAGGTCAGCGTCGACCTGGACAAGCCGCTGCCGGCGGAGTGGGAGGGCAAGGTCGGTTTCAATTTCGAGCTGTTTCCCACCGACCTGTTCGGCAAGAGCTGGTTGATGGATCAGGTGTCGGGCATCTTTCCGCGCCAGGCGGACGGCCCCATCAGTGACGACCATGGCCAGCTGATTTCTGCCCCGATGGCCGAAGGCAAAACCCTGGTGGTGGCGCCGGAAAGCAAGCTGCAACGGCTGAAGATCGAGAGCCGCACGGGTCGGCTCGAACTGCTCGACGGGCGCGGCAACCAGAACAACGGCTGGTACATCGTGCGTGAGATCACGCGCCCGGGCGCCACGAAGAATGCGGTGTCGTGGGTCATCACACCGAACGTCGATCCGGACTGGCGCGGCGCGCCGGTGGTGCAGGTGTCGCAGGTCGGCTATCGACCCGGTCAGGCCAAGACCGTGGTGATCGAGCAGGACAAGCGCGACGACAAGGCCGATGCGCTGATCCTCTACAAGATGACCGCCGGCGGCCCTCGGCAGGTGGCCAGCTTCAGGCCCAAGCCGTGGGGCCATTTCCTGCGCTACAACTACCTGACCGCCGATCTCGGCGCGGTGACCGACCCCGGCATGTACCAGCTGTCCTATCGCGGGCAGAAGACGCACGTTTTCCGCATTGCCGACGATGTCTACGATCGCGGTGTGTGGCAGCCCACGCTCGAATATTTCCTGCCGGTGCAGATGTGCCACATGCTGGTGAAGGAGAACTACCGCACCTGGCACGGACTCGATCATCAGGACGATGCGCGCATGGCGCAAATCGGCGTGCACTTCGACGGCTATGCGCAGGGGCCAGATACGCTGACCCGCTACAAGCCCGGCGACCGCGTGCCAGGCCTGACCTCGGGTGGCTGGCACGATGCCGGCGATTACGACCTGCGCGTCGAGAGCCAGATGGGCACGGTATGGCTGCTGGCCAAGATGGTGGAGGAGTTCGGCCTCGACTACGACGCTACCAGCATCGACGAGATGAACAAGGTGGCCCATATCCACCGGCCGGACGGCGTCAACGACGCGATCCAGCAGATGGAGCATGGCCTGCTCAGTGTGCTCGGCGGCTACAAGGCGCTGGGCCGCACCTATCGCGGCATCATCGAGCCGACGCTGGAGCAATACGTGCTGCTCGGCGATGTCTCCACCCAGACGGACGGGCTCGATTACGATCCCGCGCTCAAGCCGGGCCAGAAGACCGCGACGACCTCGTCCATTCCAGACGACCGCTGGGTGTTCACCGAGGACAACCCCGATCGCGAACTCACCACGGCGGCGCAACTCGCGACCGCCGCACGGGTGCTAAAGGCGGCGAACCCGGCGATGGCGAAGCAGTCGCTCGATGCCGCGCTCGACCTCTACCGCCACGCCATCGACCGCGCCGACGACCTTGGCGCCAAGGTATTCGCGCTGGCGGAACTGGCGAAAACCACGGCCGACGCGACGTACGTGCAGCGCCTGATCGCCCTGAAGCCGCAGATCGTCGCGCACATCGACAAGACCGGCGCCATGCTGGCCGAAGCGATGCCGCTGATCCACGACCAGGCCTTCATCGACGAGGTCGGAGCGGCGGTGAAAACCTATCAGGCCAAACTCACCGCGGACGCCACCAAGACACCGTACGGCGTGCCGTATGTGCCGTACATCTGGGGTGCTGGCTGGGACATCCAGAAGTTCGGCGTCAGCCAGTATTTCTTCCGCAAGGCGTGGCCGCAATTCACGCCGGACACGCTGCAGATGGAGGCGCTCAACTTCGTGCTCGGCGTGCATCCGGGTGACAACCCCGAGTCGTTCGCCTCCGGTGTGGGCGCGCTGTCCGCCACGGTGGCCTACGGCGGCAACCGCGCCGACTGGAGCTACATCCCCGGCGGCGTGATCTCCGGCACGGCCCTGATTCGACCCGACCTGCCGGAGCTGAAAATCTGGCCCTACTTCTGGCAGCAGCGCGAATACGTGCTGGGCGGCGGCGCCACCAACTTCATGTTTTTGGCGCTGGCGGCGCAGCACGAGGGGAAGTAGGCGGGAGGGGAAAGTGGCGGCATCCTGCGTTCATCGATCACGATGACACCATGTTGCCACCCAGCTTCTTGGCCCGGTAGAGCGCCTTGTCCACCTGCTGAAAAATGGTGTCGGTGGTGTCGCCATCCAGCACCCGCGTGATGCCTACAGATGCGCTCACCAGCGACACCGGCTCGATCGACAATTCAGTGATGGATTTTCGCAGCCGCTCGGCCAGTGCGTGCAGGGCAGTGGCATCGACATCCGGCACGACGACGAGGAACTCCTCGCCGCCCCAACGGGCCAGGCATTCGTTCTTGCGCAGCAGCTCCTGACATCGCTGCGCCACCTGCTGCAAGACGCGATCGCCAACCGGATGGCCGTAGGTGTCGTTGATCGCCTTGAAGTGATCCATGTCGAACATGATCACGCCTGCCGGGATCTGCCGGGTGAGCAGGTCTCGCAGTACCAGTTCGCAGAAGCGGCGGTTGTAGATGCGGGTCAGCGGATCCCGGTTGACCATGGCTTCCATGTGGGCCTGCTCCGAGACCAGGTGCTGGATCCTTCTGGTCAGTTTGCGCTGCACCGGCAGCAGCACCAGCAGCAGCACGAAGACTGGCCCATAGCTCATCAACAGGTCGGCGCCTCGCGGCGTGCGTATTTCCTGGGGATGGGCAAACAGGTAGACCAGCACCGGCAAGGCCACCAGCAGCCAGCCGGCCACGACGATCGTCACGCCATCGCGGGTCGGCAGGTAGATCATTGCCGTCACCATCAGCACCAGCAGCAGCGAGCCGATCGGCGGATAGATGTCGATCAACCGCAGTCCCTGCGTCTGCGTGGCCTGCCAGGTGTAGAACCACGCTGGCGCGACAAGTGCGGCCAGCGCGGCCGCCAACGCGACGCGCATGATGAGACCAAGGCGATGCGGCCAGCGCACAAGCATGATCAGCAGGACAAGAAAGAAGACGCACGTGAGCGGCGGGATCACCATGTCCATCGGCCGGTGCACGGGCCCGAGCCAGGCGAGCGCGGTGGCTGCAGCGCCGGCAAGCGATGTCAGCGACAAGGTGATCATGCTTGCGCCGTGAAGGAGACGATCGCGGGAAACGGATGGCGCCATGTGGGGAGAATCCTCGGCGAGTAGATGAGTGTAGCCGAGGCCGATTTGCGTGCGGGCAGGGCGCATGCCGTGATGGTTGCGGCCACTCCGCCATCGCGAACTGAGGTGCCGGCGTGGTTGCCCGCCGCCGCAAGTGCATCGATTCTGGCTGCGGGATGGCGGCTGTCCGGCCGAGCGCCAAGGGGGCGCTCAGCCCGCGACGGTTTCGGCCACCACATGCTGCCGGGAAGGCTGGGTCTGCCGCGCCTGATGACCGGTGATGCTGTCGGCGTGATCGCGGTGATAGACGTAGGTGCGATGGGTCAGCCACGCGGTTCGTGTGCCCATGATCCGCAGTTGCGTCATCAGTGCGGCGTCTTCGGCGTAACTGATATCGGGAAAGCCGCCGGCGCGCAGGATCGCCTCGCGCCGGACGGTGATCATGCCCACGCCGATGCAGCGATCGACATGGATCATCTCGCCGGGATGCATACAGCTCGGCACGAAGGGATTGCCGACGATGCGCATCGGCGACAACCACAGCTCGGTAGCGGGTTGCGCGGCGATGGCCTCGCGGCGCAGGGCAAGGTGATCGGGCAGCAGTTCGTCATCGCTGTCCAGGAACACGATCCACTTGCCGCGCGCGTGGCGCAGCAGCGCATTGCGGCTTGCCGCCGGCCCACGGTTGGCGTGTCGCCAGCAGCGCACGCGGCCGTCGCGGCGCGTCCAGTCGCACAGCGACGCCCATGTGCCGTCGGACGAGCCGTCGTCGGCAATCAGCAGCTCCCACGATGACTCCTGCTGCGCCAGCACCGACGCCAGCGCGCGGTCGAGCCATGCGACGCGGTTCCAGGTGGGCATGACGATGGAGAAGAACGGTGTCGACATGAAGCTCGGCTGGCTTTTCGGGAGAGGCTCGCGGACGAGTCCGGTCGCCACGATCACGTGCGCCCGCGCGGTTGCGCGGGGCCATGGCACGGATCGGATGAAGCAGGGGCGCAAAAGGTTCCCGGGCTGTGAAGCCTGGCAAGCGCATGCGCGGTGTGTGGCCCGCGTCAGCTAACCGGCATTGCCCCAGATCTGCTGCAGGCGCTGGTCCCGGCCGCAGCCGTAGCGGTAGTACTTGTAGCGCAGCGGATTTTTCCGGTAATAAGCCTGGTGGTATGCCTCGGCCGGGTAGAACGTTGTGGCCGGTTCGATGCGGGTGGCGATGGGGCGCTTGAAGCGTGGGTCGGCCTGTATCGCGCGCAGGCTGGCCTCGGCCTCGCTGTGTTGCTGCGGTCCGATCGGGAATATCGCGCTGCGGTACTGGTCACCGACATCGCAGAACTGCCGGTTCACCGCCACCGGATCGATGTTGTGCCAGAACACGTCCAGCAGCTTCGGGTAGCTGACCTTGCGCGGGTCGTAGGTCACCCGCACCGCCTCGGCATGGCCGGTGCCGCCGGCGGATACCTGCCGGTAAGTTGGCCGGGATGTGTGGCCGCCGGTGTAGCCGGCTTCGGTGGAAATCACGCCGGGGAGCTTGTCGTAGGGCGGCTGCATGCACCAGAAGCAACCGCCCGCGAACACGGCTACGGCCGTACCACCCGAGGTCCGTGCCGATGACGGAGCGTCGACCGTTCTGGATGACGGGCTGGTAGCGCCCGCGCCGGAGGGCGCGCAGGCGGCCAGTACGATCAGCATCGGCAGGCTCGCCAACGCCCGCAGCCATGAAGGATGCCGCAGCGCGGCCAGGGCATGCATGCTCATGTCAGCCTCTCAGCGCGGGCAGCGGTTGGCCTTCCGGCACGAAGCGCAACGCCAGCCCGTTGTTGCACCAGCGCGTGCCCAGCGGCGGCGGGCCGTCGTGGAAGATGTGCCCTTGATGACCGCCGCAGCGGGCGCAGTGGTATTCGGTGCGCGGAATCAGCAGCACGAAATCGCGCTTGGTCGCCGTACGCCCGGGCAGCGCCTGGGTGAAGCTGGGCCAGCCGGTACCGCTTTCGAACTTGTGCTCGCTGGCGAACAACGGCGACCAGCACGCTGCGCAGAGGAAGGTGCCGGCACGCTTTTCCGCATTCAGCGGGCTGCTGCCGGAACGCTCGGTGTCTTCCTCGAACAACACCTTGAACGCCGCGGGGCTGACCTTGTCACGCCAGAACTCCGGCGGCACGTCCAGCGCTTTTACCGTTGCGGCGTCCGAGCCGGCGGGTGGCGCGACGGTGCGCGCGCAGGCTGACAGCCAGGGCAGGGTTGCCGCGGCTCCAAGATATTTCAGGACACTGCGTCGTTTCATGGTTCAACTCCGGAAGACTGGCGTTGGTGGCCGTGGGTAGCTTGTGTCGAGCGGCAGCTCCGATGCGGGACGGCTCGTGCGGGTGGTTGTGCGCTAGCGCGTGCCGCCATCGGCCTGGTCGTCGCTCAACAAGCTATTCGTTGCCCGGTGCGTTTTCGTTACATGCCATCCCGGACGCGTCTCCGGCATGGTCAGGAAGGCCGGCAGCACGACAAGCGCCACCGCCGCGATCATGGCGCCGGGCACCGCGTTCCAGCCGGTTTGCTGGACCAGGAGTTCGGCGAGGAACGGCGTCAGGCCGCCGAAGATGGCTGTCGCCATGGTGACACCCAGGGCCAGGCCGCTGAGCCGGCCTTCGCCCGGAAACTGTTCGGCGGTGGCCGGCGCGCCCACGGCACTGACGCCGCCGGCAAGGCAGGCCAGCACGATCGCGCCGCCCGCTATCGCCAAGTCACCGCCGCCGCCCATCAGGCCGAACATCGCCAGCGGCAACAGCATGCTGGCGACGGCGAACGCGATCAGCACCGGCTTGCGACCAACCCGGTCGGATAGCGCACCAGCCAGCGGTGTGACGAGGATGACCGCCACGGCAGCGCCGCTCGACATCCACAGCGAACGGCCTTCGGCGAGGATGCCGGACGAGGTCAGGAACGCCGGTACATAGGTGATGCCCACGTAATAGGTGATCGAGCCCAGCGCCGAGATGGCGAAGGTGCGCAGCAGCGCGGGTTTGTGGTGGGCGAGCGTGTGGCGCAGCGGCGCATCGGGCACGGTGTGCTGCCGCACCTGGCGCAGGAAATCCGGTGACTCCTGCATGGTGGATCGCGCAAACCACACGCAGCCGGCCAGCGCCGCGCCCACGAAGAACGGAATGCGCCAGCCCCAGGCGTCGAGATGGGCAGCGCTCATCAGCGCTACCGTCAGTGCGGACAGCGCCACCGCCAGCAGCGCCCCGATCTCGCTGGCGGCGGACGCCAGCGAGGTGATCAGGCCGCGGCGATCCGGCCGCGCACCTTCCAGCAGATAGGCCACCACGCCGGTGTATTCGCCGCCCACCGAGAACGCCATGAGGCAACGCAGCAGGATCAGCAACACGCCCGCCGCCGGCCCGATCGCCGCGTAGTCGGGCAGCAGCGCCGTCGCCAGCATCGCCAGCGTCATCAACATCATCGACAGCAGCAAGGTGCGTCGCCGCCCGAGACGGTCGCCGATATGGCCGAACACCATCGCGCCGAACGGCCGCATCGCGTAGGAAATGGCGAACCCGCCCAGCGTCGCCAGCAGCGAGTTCTCGCCACCCCCGAAAAACACCCGCGACAGCACCGTGGCGAAATACAGGTACAGCGTGAAGTCGTACCACTCCACCACCGTCGACAGTGCCGCCACGATCATGGAGCTGCGCGAGACTTGGGGCGTGCTGTGCTTTTCGGGCCGGGTCATGCAGGTGGGTGCGAAGGGGGTCAGGGCAGGAGCGGAGCAGGCAGTCTATTGCGCATTGGCCGGCGAGGTGCGCTGCCCTGAAGGGCATGGTGAGGAACAGGGCGACGATGCAACGACGCCCGCATGCCATCGCTTCAAGTCGATCCAGGCATCTCCTGCTGCTGTTCGAGCAACAGCGTCGTCTCTTCGATGCGTGCGAAGCGCCCGTCCGGGTCCCGCGTCGCAAACACGTAGACCTCTTGCCGGATTCGCCCGCCGTCGCGCTCGAGCAGGTCGATGACATGGCGTTCGGCGTAGCGGTCGGCATCACCAAGTTCGTCGAGAACGGTGATCGTGGCGTGCGCGACCACGTCCCGGAAATGGTTGATGCGGGCGAGGAACGTGGCCCGGTCGTCCCATGTCCCGTTCGTGCGCTGGCGGAAGCCGGGACCGAAGTGCCGGTCGACCGCTTCGGCGGGCGTCAGCTGGCGGTTGTTGAGAAGGTCTTCGATGGCGTCCTTGAGGGTGGTCATGGCGAGCTCCCTCAGCAGACCGTGAGCACGATCTTTCCCTGGATGTGCCCGTGGGCCGCCCGCTCGTGCGCCTTGCGCGCGTCCGCCAGGGCGAACGTGCTGTCGACTGCGACGCGCACCGTCCCGGCGTCGAGCAGCTTGCCGAGTTCCGCCAGTTGGGCGCCGCTTGAACGGACTTGCGTTGCGGACACGGTGACGCCCAACTTGCCAGCCTCATCCGCACCGCCGAAGCCCAGCGGAAAGATCGGGAACAACGCGCCACCACGCTTGAGTGTGCGCAGGAAGCGCGCCGCGCCCGGTCCACCTACAGCGTCAACGACCAGGTCGACGTCGCGAACCACCTCCTCGGGCGCCGTCTTCGTGTAATCGATGAATTCGTTCGCGCCCAGATCGCGCACAAACGCCTCATGCCTGCCGGACGCCACGGCGATCACCCGCGCGCCTTTCCACCTGGCCAGTTGCACGGCGAAATGACCCACGCCGCCGGCGGCACCGTTGACCAGCACGGTCTTGCCCGCCAGCGGCACCGGCTGGTGCGCTTGCGGCTGAAGCGGGTTGGGCGCGTCGTGGCCCAGTTCGATCATGAACTGCCAGGCGGTGAGCAGGGACATCGGTGCGCCGGCGGCGTGCATGTGATCGATCCCGGCGGGCTTGGGTGCGACTTCCGCCGCGGGCACCGCGACATACTCGGCGTAGGCTTTGCTGTCCCCGGCAAGGCCTTCGGGAAAGCGGACCATCGAATACACCTCGTCACCGATGGCGAAATTGGCGACGTCATCGGCAACCGCGGCGACCACGCCCGACACATCCGTCCCCGGAATGATGGGCAAGGACATCGGCGGCCGCCATTCCGGCGGCAGGCTGGCGTAGCCCTCGCGCAAATACCAGTCGGGTGGATTGACGCCCACCGCGTGCACGCGGATGAGCACTTCGCCAGTCTTCAGTCCGGGCAGCGGTGCGTCTTCGTAACGCAGTACATCGGGGCCGCCGAATGCGTGCAGCCGGATCGCTTTCATCGTGTTTGTCGGCATCAGCCTGTCCTTCTATAATTAACGGAGCGGTGTTCCGATTATGCGGAGCACTGCTCCGGTTTTCAAGAGGAAGCCATGCGAGCCGATGCCAGGAAGAACTACGAGGACTTGCTCACCGTTGCGCGCGGCGTTGTCGTCGAGCAGGGCGCCGGTGCGTCGCTGCGCGACGTGGCGCGCCGGGCGGGCGTGGGGCTTGGCACGCTGTACCGGCACTTCCCCACGCGCGAATCGCTGCTTGAGGCCTTGTTGCGCGAAAGCTTCGATGGCCTGACGACGAAGGCCATCGAACGCGAAACGTCAGCTTCGCCGGGCGACGCACTGGTGACGTGGCTGCGCGACGTGGTCACGCTGGCGAACGATTACCGCGACGTGGTGGCATCGATGGTCGCTGCCATCGATGACGAGGACTCGGCCCTCCATGCCTCGTGCGTCAGCATGAAGGCAGCCGGTGCGAGATTGCTCACCCTTGCGCAGGCAGCGGGTGTGGCGCGAACCGATATCGACGGCGCCGACCTGTTTGCGCTGGTGGCGGCGCTGGCGTGGCTGGGCGACCAGCCGGCGCTGGCACCGCGCGCCGATCACCTGTTTGGCGTCATCGCCGGGTCGTTGCTGGTGACTGGGGCTGGCGGAGATGCCAAGGTCAAGACCAGGGCGCGGGTTGCGGGCAGCAAGAGTCGCCGCTGAAAGCCACGCCGCAGGTCTTCCGCTCTTACATCCGTGCGGCGATCAACTTGCCCAGAACGGCGATGCCATGGCGTATGCGCTCCGGCGGCACAGTGACGAACGACAGGCGCAGCGTGTTGGTTTCCGGTGCGTTCGCGTAGAACGGGGCGCCGGGCACGAACGCCACGTTTTCCTTGATCGCGGCGTCCAGCAGTTCCATCGCGTCGATGTGCGGCGGCAGCGTGGCCCAGATGAACATGCCGCCTTCCGGCCTGGTCCAGGTGGCGCTGGCGGGGAAGTGTTCGGCCATCGCGTCCAGCATCACCTGGCACTGGTTGCCGTACAGCTCGCGGATGGTGGGGATGTGGCGATCGAGGAAGCCGTCCTTCACCACCTCGTGGACGACCATCTGGGTGAGTTGCGCCGTGTGCAGGTCGGCCGCCTGCTTGGCCCGTTCCAGGACGCGCACCAGCGGCAACGGGGCGACGACATAGCCCAGCCGGATACCGGGCGTCAGCACTTTCGAGAACGAGCCCATGTAGATCACGCCGGCCGGGTTCATCGCCACCATCTTCGGCAGCGGGTTGCCCTTGTATGAGAGCGCGCCGTACGGATCATCCTCGATCAGCGGCAGGCCGAGGCCGGCGCAGGTTTCCACCAGCTCGACGCGACGTGCGGTGGACAGCGTGCGGCCGGTCGGGTTCTGGAAATTGGGCAGCGCGTACAGCAGGCGCGCGCCGTCGGCGACGGCAGGGATCGATGCGGGCACCAGGCCGTGGTCGTCCGTCAGCACCGATTTGAATTCGGGCCGGTACACGGAGAACGCCTGCAGGGCACCCAGGTAGCTCGGCGTTTCCACCAGCACGCGGCTGCCTTCGTCGATGAGCACCTTGCCCAGCAGATCCAGCGCCTGCTGCGAGCCGGACACCATCAACACCTGTTCCGGCACGATCGTGGCGCCGTCCTTCGAAAGCATCTCGGCGATCCACTGGCGCAGCGGCAGGTAGCCGTCCGTCGGGCCGTACTGCAACGCGGTCTTGCCGGCCGTGGACAGCACTTTGTCGAAGGCCGCTTTCATCGCGTCCACCGGAAACGTGGCCGGCGAGGGAAGGCCGCCTGCGAACGAGATGATCTGTGGTTGCTGCGTGATCTTCAGGATTTCGCGAATGAACGAGCTTTGCAGTTGCCCGGCGCGCTCGGAAAAACGCCACGCGATGGGGCTGGGACTTTCGATGTTCATTCGGTGCTCTTTGGCGGCAGGGGCGTCGGGCGATTATCCAACAAGCGCGAACGGCGCGCGTTCATTGCGTCCCGTCTTGAGGCGGCTTGGCACAACCGGCCGCCCAAAAAACGGGTGGCTCGCCGTGCTGGCACCCACGGTTCGCGCCTTCCCGCCGATCGCCGCGCACGTCCCCACATTGGCCACAATCGCCGGTTACTATCCCCACCAGTGGTCACGCCCGTCCTGCCGGACGGCGCCTTCTGGATGATGGGGAAACACCATGGATTTGCTGAAATGGCTGCTGATGCTGCCCTGGCGTGTAGTGCGCTGGCTGACCCGCATGCTTGGCGCCGGCCTGCGGCCGCTGCTGGGTGATGTCAGCTGGGGCGCGCCGGGCTGGATGCACGTGGTGCGGCGTCATCCGCGCCGTTCCGGCGGCGTTGCTCTGGCCTTCGTCGGGCTGGCGCTGGCTGGCTGGTTTGGCTGGCAGTGGTATCAGCATCGGCCGCGTCCGCAGCAGATGACATTCGAGGTGACGGCACCGGCCATCACCGATTACACCCAGGACACGCCGGTCATCCAGCCGCTGGTGGTGACGTTCTCCGGTTCGGCTGCACCGATCGAGCAAGTCGACAAGGCCGTCACCGACGGCATCGCCAGTAGCCCCGCGGTGAAGGGCCAATGGAAGTGGACGGACGACCGCACCCTCACGTTCACACCCTCGGCCGATTGGCCGGTGGGGCAGAAGTACACGGTGCGCCTGGACGCGCCCAAGCTGCTGGCGCCGCAGGTGCACCTGGCCGAGAGCCGCTTCGATTTCAGCACCGAGGCATTCACCGCCACCCTGGGCGAGGGCGAGTTCTACCAGGATCCGCAAAACGCCAGCGCCAAGCAGGTGATCCAGAAGCTGGACTTCAACTATCCGGTGGACCCGGCGCAGCTGGAAAAACGCATCAGCCTGTCGAACGCTGATGCGGACGGCAAGGCCACCACGCCGGTCAAGTTCAGCGTCACCTACGGCAAGGACAAGCTGCACGCGTGGATCCACTCGCAGCAACTTGCGTTGCCGCATGATCCGGGCCTGCTGCTGGTGAACGTGGATGACGGCGTCACCAGTTCGCGCGGCGGCGACGGCACGCGCGATGCCTTGCACGCGCGGGTGCGCATCCCCGGCCTCTACAGCCTCACCGTCGATGACGTCAGGCCGACCCTGGTCGACGATGACATGAACGAACCGCAGCAAGTGCTGGTGCTGAATTTCACCGGCGCGGTGCGCACGGACGAGGTCGTTCCGCTGGTCCATGCGTGGGTGTTGCCGAACCGCAGGCCGGGTAGCTCCGACAACGGTGATGGCCGCACGTATCCGTGGGGTGTATCGCAAGTCGGCGCCGATGTGCTGCGGCAATCGCAGGTGTTGCCGCTCACCGCTACGCCGACGGAGGAGAACTACCAGGCGCTGCAGAGTTTTGGTTTCCACGCGCAGCCGGGCCAGCGCATCTACGTGCGGATTGACAAGGGGCTGACGTCCTTTGGCGGCTATGTGCAGGGCCAGCCGGTGACGCGGGTGATCACCGTGCCGGAATATCCGCAGTTGCTGCGTTTCGTCGGCTCCGGCTCGCTGCTGTCGATGAGCGGCAGCAAGCGCCTTTCGGTGGTGTCGCGCAACCTGCCGGGCATGCGCCTGGTGGTGGGCCGCGTGCTGCCTGACCAGTTGCAGCATCTGGTCAGCCTCAATCAGGGCGACTACAGCCATCCGGAGCTGATGTACGGCTTCAGCGAGGATCAGATCGTCGAGCGCTACGTGGTCAAGCAGGCCTTGTCCGACGATGATCCGGCGAAGGCCAGCTACACCGGCGTGGATCTGGGCAAGTACCTGGCCGACGGCAAGCGCGGCGTCTTCCTGCTGCATCTGGGCGGCTACGATCCGGCGGTCGAGAAGCGTGCCGGGCGCGATGCGGCCCGCCGCTGCACGGCGGCAAAACAGCTGCTGGCGCCAGCGGTCGGTACGTCGGCGAACGCGCCGGCGTCAGCGGGCATTCCGGCCTGCGACCCCGTCGATGAAAGCGCCGGCAGCATGGGCGACGCGCCCACCGACAGCCGCCTGATCGTGGTTACCGATCTGGGCATGCTGGTGAAAAAAGCCGACGACGGCAGCCAGGATGTGTTCGTGCAATCCATCCACGGCGGCCAGCCGGTGGCGGGTGCCACGGTGGCGGTGGTGGCGGTGAACGGCAAGACCTTGCTGTCGCGCACGACCGGTGCCGACGGCATGGCGAGTTTCCCCAGCCTGGCGGGCTTCGATCACGACCGGCGGCCGGTGATGTATCTGGTGACCCAGGGCGCGGACATGTCGTTCCTGCCGATCGGTGCCAGCGGGCGGGAGCTGGATTACTCGCGCTTCGACGTGGGCGGTGCCGACAACGCGCCGAATCCGGGCCGGTTGTCCGCCCACCTGTTCTCCGACCGCGGCTTGTATCGACCGGGCGAGATGATGCATATCGGCCTGATCGTGCGCGCGGCCAGCTGGACGCGCAGCGTCGCCGGCATTCCGCTGCAGGCGGAGATCGTCGACCCGCGCGGCAATACGGTGAAACAGTTTCCGCTGGCGCTGGACCGCTCCGGTTTCGGCGAGCTGAGCTACACCACGGCCGACACCGCGGCCACCGGCGCGTGGACGGTGAACCTCTACATCATGCGTGATGGCCGCGCCAACACGCAGATCGGCAGCACCACGGTGCAGGTGAAGGAGTTCCTGCCCGATCGCATGAAGGTGCGCGCCAGCCTGTCGCAAACCGTCACGGAAGGCTGGGTGAAACCGGCGCAGCTGCAGGGTGTGGTGGACGCGCAGAACCTGTTCGGCACGCCCGCCGCCAACCGGCGCGTGGCGGTGTCGATGAGCCTGCAGCCGGCGTTCCCCGCGTTCAAGAGCTGGTCCGGCTGGCATTTCTACGACATCCGCCGTGCCAAGCAGGGCTACCAGCAAGACCTGCAGGATCAGCAGACGGATGCCCAGGGCCATGCCGCGTTCGCGCTGGATCTTTCGCGCTACGAGGACGCGACGTATCAGCTGCATCTGCTGGCCAAGGTCTACGAGGCGGACGGTGGCCGCGCCGTGGCCGCGGCGACCGGCTCGATGGTCTCCAACGACGACTGGCTGGTGGGCTACAAGAGCGTGGACAACCTCGATTACATCGATCGCGACGCGGTGCGCCGCGTGCGCCTGGTGGCGATCGACCCGCAGGCGAAGTCGATCGCGTTGCCGGGACTCACGGCGCAGCTGGTCGAACGCAAATACGTATCGGTGCTGACCAAGCAGTATTCGGGCGTCTACAAGTACGAGTCGCGGCTGAAGGAAATACCGCTGGAGAAACGCCAGCTGACGATTGCCGCCGGCGGCATGGATTACACCTTGCCCACCGACAAGCCCGGCAACTACGCCTTGCTGATCCTGCGCGCCAATGACGGCAAGGAGGTCAACCGGGTCGAGTATTCGGTGGCCGGTGCGGCCAACCTGTCGCGCTCGCTGGAGCGCAATGCCGAGCTGCAACTGACCCTGGACAAGCGCGTCTACCAGCCGGGCGACACCATCGAGGTGGCCATCCATGCGCCCTACGTGGGCAGCGGCCTGATCACGCTGGAGCGCGACAAGGTCTACGCGCATGCCTGGTTCCGCACCGACACCACCAGTTCGGTGCAGCACATCACCATCCCCGCGGGTTTCGAGGGCAACGGCTACGTCAACGTGCAGTTCGTGCGCGATCCGTCGTCCGACGCCGTCTTCATGAGTCCGCTCAGTTACGGCGTGGCGCCGTTCCGTCTGAGCCGTGAGGCGCATCAGGACAAGCTGGACGTGGCGGTGCCGACGCTGATCAAGCCCGGCACCACCGCCACGTTCAAATTGCATGCGGACCAGCCGGCCAGGGTGGTGCTGTTTGCGGTGAACGAGGGCATCCTGCAGGTGGCGCGCTACGAGCTGGCCGACCCGCTGGAATACTTTTTCCGCAAGCGCATGCTGGGTGTGTCCACCGCGCAGATCCTCGACCTGATCCTGCCCGACTTCGAGAAGCTGATGTCGCTTTCGGCGGCGACCGGCGGCGACGCCGACGCGGCGATCGGGCGGCAGCTGAACCCGTTCAGCCGCAAGAAAAAGGCGCCGGTGGCGTACTGGTCCGGCATTGTCGATGTCGATGGCGACAGGGATTTCCACTACGCCGTGCCGGACGATTTCAATGGCACGTTGCGGGTGATGGCCGTGGCGGTGTCGCCCGATCGCATCGGCACCTGGCAGGGCACGACCACCGTGCGCGGCGATTTCGTGTTGTCGCCGAACGTGCCGACCACGCTGGCGCCGGGCGACGAGGCGGAAGTCAGCGTAGGCGTGGCCAACAACCTCACCGACATCGGCAAGCAGGCGGTGCCGGTGGCGGTCACGCTGAAGACGGGCGCGGGGCTGGCGGTGGTCGGCGCGGCTACGCAGAACATCGACCTGGCCTCGATGCGCGAAGGCGTGCTGCTGTTCCGGGTCAAGGCCACCGACACGCTGGGCTCGGCCGATCTCGCCTTCAGCGCCAGCCATGGTGCGCACGCGGCCCGGCAGACGGTCGACCTGTCGGTGCGACCGAACGTGCCGTATCGCACCTCGATCTCCACTACCCGGGTGAAGTCGGGCAGCCAGGTGGACGATGCGACGCTGCGTTCGCTGTACGCGCCGTATGCGCGACGCGACGCGGTGCTGTCGTCCTCGCCGGTGGTGCTGGCGCGCGGGCTCACCAGCTATCTGATCAATTACCCCAACTACTGCACCGAGCAGATCATCAGCTCGGCGATGCCGCGCCTGATCGTGGCCAACTGGAATGCGGCACCCGGGTTCGTGCAGGCGCTGCAACCGGCGTTCGAGGGCAAGCCGGTCAGCAACGCCAAGGCGCTGGGGGATTTCATCAGCAGGCTGGAAACGCGCCAGAACGATGCCGGTGGCTTCGGCCTGTGGTCGGCCACGCCGACCTCGCTGCCGTTCGTCTCTGCCTACGCCATGAACTTCCTGCTGGAGGCACGCGAGCGTGGCGTGGCGGTACCGCAGAACGTGCTCGACAACGGCAATGCCTACCTGCGCGAACTGGCGGCGGACGACAGCCTCACCTCGCTGGCGCAACTGCGCGACCGCGCCTACGCGATCTACCTGTTGACCGTGCAGGGCAACGTCACCACCAACCAGATTGCCGCCGTGCAGCAGCGCCTGGAGGCGTTGTATGCGAAGCAATGGCGCAGCGACCTGGCTGCTGCCTGGCTGGCCGCGTCGTACAAGTTGCTGCAGCAGGACGATGAGGCCGACAAGCTGATCGCCGGGCCGATCAAGGTGCTGGAACGCGGCAAGCCGGACAGCGACAGCTTCGACTTCGCCGAGTACTACAGCCCCGCGGTGCGCGATGCCAGCGTGCTGTACATCGTGTCGCGGCAATTCCCGGCGCAGGCCAAGGCGCTGCCGCCGCAGGTGTTCGAGAACATCGCCTGGCCGCTGCAACGGAACGACTACAACACGCTGTCGTCGGCGATGACGATCCTGGCGCTGGACAGTTACGCCGGGATGGAGCCGGGCAACCTCGCCAAACTTTCCATCGAGGCCGTCGGCGCGGGTGGCGCGGTAACGTCCATCGGCAAGGCGCAGGGCCACCTGCTGCAGGCGCAAACGTGGGATGCGGCGACCGCCAAGCTGCGCTTCGTCAATCACAGTGCGCAGAGCGCGTGGGGCGTGCTGACCCAGAGCGGCTACGACCGACAGGCGCCGGCCAAGGCGATCAAGCAGGGCCTGGAAATTGTGCGCGATTACACCGACGACAAGGGACGGCCGCTGGACAAGATCACGGTGGGGCAGGAGATCGACGTGCACGTGAAGGTTCGCGCCATCGGCGACGAGGAGCTGGACGACATCGCCGTGGTGGATCTGCTGCCCGGCGGCTTCGACCCCGTGCTGCGCACGCCGCCGCCGGCCACCACCGACACCCCGGAAGACGGCGAGTACGCCGACGACGACAGCGCGCAGGCGCAATGGACGTCGCCGCTGGGCCTGGACAGCTCCAGCTGGCATGCCGATCACGCCGACGTGCGTGAGGATCGGGTGGTGATCTACGGTTCGGTATCGTCGGACGTGCGCGAATTCGTGTACCGCATCCGCGCCACCAATGCGGGCAGCTTCCGGATTCCGCCGGCCTATGCCTCGGCCATGTACCGGCCCAGCGTGCAGGCCGAAGCGCCCGCCGCCGGCGTGCTGACCGTGGTGCGACCGAAGTGAGCTGAGGGCGCGTGCGCACGGAGTGGGCAAACGCCGCGCGCGCCGGAGCAGGGCGCTGGTTGCGCCGCTGGCAGAACGTGCTGGCGGCGCTGGGGCTGATCGCGGCGATCCTGATCGGCTGCCGGTTGTGGCCGCATCCGTCGTTGCGCGACGCGTTGCCGCGATCGACCGCGATCCATGACGACACCGGCCGCCTGCTGCGGCTGACTCTGGCCAGCGATGACCAGTACCGGCTGTGGACACCGCTGGCGGAAATTTCCCCGCAGTTGGTCGACGCCACGCTGATGCACGAGGACCAGTGGTACTGGTGGCATCCGGGTTTCAACCCGTGGGGGCTGCTGCGCGGGGCGTGGATCACCTACGTGCGCCACGGACATCCGCAAGGCGGTTCCACCATCACCATGCAACTTGCCCGGCTGCTGTATCGGCTGGATACGCGCACGCCGCTGGGCAAGCTGCATCAGGTGGCGTTGGCGCTGCGGCTGGAGCTGTTCCATTCGAAGAAGGACATCCTGGCCGCGTATCTCAACAGCGCGCCTTACGGCGGCAATATCCAGGGCGTCGGCGCGGCGAGCGTGGTGTATTTCGAGAAGTCCGCCGCCCGGTTGAGCCTGCCCGAGGCGCTGACGCTGGCGGTGATTCCGCAGGACCCGTCGCGCCGGCTCGACGCGCGCCACGGTCCGGAGGCCACCGTGGTGGCGCCGCGCCTCGCCGCCGCACGCGACCGGTTGTTTCAGCGCTGGCTGCGCAAGCATCCGGATGACGCCAGGTGGCGCGCGGTCTTCCGCATGCCGCTGGCGTTGCACACCATCGCGCAGCTGCCGTTCGAGGCGCCGCACGCGGTCGATCAGTTGATTGCCGGCGCGAACGCGCGGGGCGAGCCGCTGCCGTCGCAGGTGCGCAGCACCATCGACCTCGGCCTGCAGCAATTGCTGGAACGGCAGGTGCGCGATTACGTGCAGCACATGGCTGGCGTGGGCGTGCGCAACGCCAGCGCCATGCTCGTCGACACCCGCAGCATGGACGTCAAGGCGCTGGTGGGTTCGGTCGATTATTTCAACAAGGACATCCACGGCCAGGTCAACGGCACGCTGGCATCGCGTTCGCCCGGTTCCACCCTGAAACCCTTCATCTACGGGCTGGGGCTGGATCAGGGTGTGCTGGGGCCACAGACCGTGTTGCGCGATGTGCCCAGCTCGTTCGGGCCGTACACGCCGGAAAATTTCGACGGGCGTTTCCTTGGGCCGGTGACGGCCACCCAGGCGCTGATCCACAGCCGCAACATTCCTGCGGTGTGGGTCGATGCGCAATTGCGCGATCCGGACCTGTACGGCTTCCTGCGCCAGGCTGGCGTGCAGAACCTGGCCAGCGAGCAGCACTACGGCCTGGCGCTGGTGCTGGGCGGCGGCGACGTGACCATGCAGGACCTGGCGCGCATGTATGCGCTGCTGGCCAATCGCGGTGTGCTGAAGCCGTTGCGCCTGCGTCAGGACGTGCCAGCGGTGCCGGGCAAGCGGCTGCTGAGCGAGGCGGCCAGCTTCATCGTCACCGACATGCTGGAGCAGAACCCGCGACCGGGCACCACCTTCGGCAGCCGGCCCGCCGCCGCGCCGGTGTTCTGGAAGACCGGCACCTCATGGGCGTTCCACGACGCCTGGACGGCGGGCGGTTTTGGCCCCTACGTGCTGGTGGTGTGGGTGGGCAATTTCGACAGCACGCCGAACCCGGCGTTCGTGGGCATCGATGCGGCAGCGCCGCTGTTCTTCCGCATCCACGACGCGTTGCTGGCCGGCCATCCGCAGCTACGCCCGCCATCACGCTCGTTGCCCGACGGCCTGAAGCGTGTGCGCGTGTGCCTGGCCACGGGCATGCTGCCCAGCCGCTGGTGTCCGGCGACCGGCGAGACCTGGTTCATCCCCGGCGTCTCCCCGATCAAGGTGGGCAATGTGTATCGGCCGGTGGTGATCGACAACGCCAGCGACCTGCCGGCGTGCCCGCCGTACGCCGGCAGGTCGACTCGCACCGAGGTGTTCCAGTACTGGCCTTCGGATCTCGCCGCGGTGTTCGCCCGTGCCGGCATCCCGATCCGCAAGCCGCCGCACAATCCTGCATGCGCCAACGCGGGCCAGGCGCAAGGCGATCCGCCGGCGATCACCTCACCGTTGCGCGGTGCGTCCTACGCGCTGCGGCTGGATCGTCCCGAGGGCAATGCCGTGGTGCTCGCGGCCACCAGCGACGCCGACGTGCGTGCGCTGTACTGGTTCGTCAACGACGCCTATATCGGCCGCGCCACGCCCGCGCATGCGTTGACGTGGCAGCCGGTGCAGGCGGGCACGTATCAATTGCGCGTGGTGGACGACCACGGCCGCAGCGACGCGCGCAGCCTGGAGGTCGGCGTGGTGCAGTAGCTCATTGCCGCGCCACAACGGCGCGGGACGCCGCCGCAAGGCCGAACGAGGCGACCACGCACCAGCCGGCCATCCACAGCATCTGCGTCGGCAGCGCCACGCCAAGATCGATGAAGGCGCCGCTGATGCCAGGCCCCAGTGCCGTGGACAGCACCATGGCCGACACGATGATCGCGCGGATGCCGCCGAGGTTGGCGGCGCCGTAGACCTCCGGCCACAGCGCCCCCAGCAGCGTCTGGGTGAAGCCGCTGCTGATGCCGAGCAGAAACATGAAAAGGTAGATGCCCCAGACCGGCGTCAGCAGGCCAACCGCTGCCGAGGCGACGGCCAGCGGGATCAGGAAGAACGGCAGCAACCGCAGCGCGCCGAGCCGGTCGACGAGTTGACCGCATATCAGGCCGAACACCACGGTTGTCACCGCCATCACCGGGAAGGCGGCCGCGAAAACCAGCGCGTCGTAACCACGCAGTGCAATCAGGTAGCCCTGATGAAAGAAGATCGTGGTGCCGATGAAGGGCGGTGCCAGCACACCGCTCAGCAACAGGTAGAAGATGGGGTCACGGATCACTTCGGCGCGCGTCCAGTGGCGTGTCATTCGCGCGCCGTCCGCCTGGTATTCGGTCGAATGCGGTACGCGCTCGGTGGCTAGCAGCCGGAGCACCGATGGATAGCCGACCAGCATCAACACGATGGCCGAAGCGATCCATGGCAACCGCCAGCCACCCACGTCCCGCAACAGCACCACCGCCACCGGCAGCAACGCCGAGCCCACCTGCACGCCGAGCACCACCAGCGCCATCGCGCGGCCCCGGTTGGCCACGAACCAGCGGCCGGTTTCGGTGTAGGCGATCTCGGTCATCATGCCCTGGCCGAACAGGCGCAGCAGATAAAGCGCAAGCGCCACCACGGCGAGATGCGGAGCCAGTGCCAGCAACACGCAGGCGCCCGCCAGACACGGGATGGTGAAACGCGCGACCTTCCATCCCGGCATCAGGTCAAGGGTGCGGCCGAGCCAGGGCAGGGTGATCGCGCTCATCAAGGTCGCGGCCATGTACAGGCCGCCGAACTCGCCACCGGAAAGATCGAACTGCTCGCGCAGGTCGTTGCCGGACAGCCCCACGAAAAATGTCTGGCCGAACGAGGAAAACAGGGTCAGCAGAAAGCAGCCACCGATCCAGCGGATGTTGCTGGTCGCGAAGCGCACGTTGTCGGCGATCAGGGTGCGCATGAGTCCACGGGGCAGGTTGGGAGGAAGGCGTTATCGACGGGTCGGACGAGGATGCGCGGAACGCGCCGTTCCATACGGACCGTCACCCACCGCGGGTTGAAGCTGCAACGCGCTATGAGCCACTCCCCTTGCACCGACCCGCCGCCCAGGTCTTGCTGTCTTCGAGCGCGGCTGCGAGGCTCGCCGATTCGATCCTGGGCTCATGGGCATGGCGGCGTACTTCATCCGCGATGATGGTGAAATCCTTTTTCAGGCGCTCGGAATGAAAGTGCTCGGCCACCTTGCCGGTGGCACGGGCCAGTTCGATGCGCGATGCCGGGGTGGTGGCGATGCTGCCGGGTTCCGCCAGGGGTGTAAGCGGCAGCGTGGCCGGAATCAGCAGCACGCAGTCGTCGAAATCCTCGGGGTCGATGCTGCGCAGGTCGTGCGCCATGCGCTCGTCTTCCTCGGGGGAATAATCGGGATTGTTCAGCGCGTTCAATGCCGAAATTTTCGCGGCGTGCTGTTTGTAGAAATTGATGTTGCGCGGGTCGACGGATGCCGCGCCAGGCATGGTCGAGGCCCACTTGGTTCCGGCCATCCGTACCTGCGCGCCGGCATGGGCCAGGGTGGTCATGGCAAGCAGGTAGCTCTTTCCCGTGAAGCCATGCCGCGCGAGCATCGCGCGGGTGTCGGGATCGGCGTCCATCCGGCTCGCCATCGATGCGAGCGTGGGCACACCGGTGTCGTCGTCATCGTCGCTGTCGTCTTCGTCGTTGCCGGGGTGGGCTTTCTCGAAGGCCCCGCGTTCCCTGGCGAAGGCGATCATGCGGTCGAGCAGGTCATCCGACAGCAACAGGTGCTGGGTGGCGGACGATGACACCAACGGCGCTGCCTGTGCGGTTTGCCCATACCCGCCGCCGATGAGCAGCAGGGCGAGGGTGAGCAGGGTCGGCATCCAGCGGGTTGTCATCGGCGTTCTCCAGTCCGGGTAGAACCTTTCATCCTATAAGACCCCGGAAACATCGGCATCCTTGCCACGGCCGCAGGGGAACCTCGCCCGATGGGTCACACTCAATGAATCAGGCTCAATGAATCAGGCCGACAGGATGTCGTGGATCTTTCGCCGCAGCACATCCAGCGAGAACGGTTTGGTGAGGATATGCATCCCAGGCTCCAGGTGGCCATTGCCCACGACGGAGTGTTCGGCATAGCCGGTCATGAACAGGACTTTCAACCCGGGGCGGACGGTGCGGGCGGCGTCGGTCATCTGCCGACCATTCAGCGTGCCGGGAAGGCCGACGTCGGTGATCAGCAGGTCGATGGTGGCCGCCGACTGGAGGATGCGCAGGCCGGCGCTGCCGTCCGCGGCGTGCAGCGTGCGGAAGCCCGACTCCGTCAGCAGTTCGCAGACCAGTTCGCGGATCGAGGGTTCGTCCTCGACCACCAGGACTGTCTCGCGGCGCGGGGTGGCTGCCGGCAGGCGTCCGGGCTGGCTGGGCTCGGCCTCGTGCGGCGCTTCGAGGTGGCGTGGCAGGTAGATGGTGAACGCCGAACCTTTGCCGGGTTTGGAGTGAATCCTCACCTGGCCGCCGGATTGGCGGGCGAAGCCGTAGATCATCGACAGGCCCAGCCCGGTGCCCTGGCCGATCGGCTTGGTGGTGAAGAAGGGGTCGAAGACGCGCGCGATCACTTCGGGCGTCATGCCGCTGCCGGTGTCGGTGACGCGCAACGACACGTATTCCCCGGGCTGGAGGTCGAAGGCCGCCGCCGCGGCGGGATCATCGAGCGTGCGGTTGGCGGTTTCAATCGTGAGGTGGCCGCCGTCGGGCATCGCGTCGCGGGCGTTGATGCACAGGTTGAGCAGCGCATTCTCCAACTGCGGGGGGTCCACCCTGCACAGCCACAAGGTGTCGGCTTCGACCACTTCCAGCTGCACCGGCGGGCCGATGGTGCGGCGTATCAGCTCTTCCATGCCGGCTACCAGCCGGTTGATGTCGGTGGGGCGCGGGTCCAGCGTTTGCTGGCGGGAAAAGGCCAGCAGGCGCTGGGTGAGCGAGGCGGCGCGGCGCACCGCGGTGTCGCCGATTTCAAGCAGGCGTGGCAGATCCTCGATCTTGCCTTGCTCCAGTTTCATCCGGGCGACTTCCAGCGCGCCCATGATGCCGCCCAGCAGATTGTTGAAGTCGTGGGCAATGCCGCCCGTGAGCTGGCCCACGGCTTCCATTTTCTGTGCCTGGCGCAACGCCGCCTCGGTGCGCGCCAGTGATTCGGCGGCCTGTTTTTCGGCGGTGACGTCGCGCGCGCTGCAGTAGATCTTGTCGTCTTCGGGAATGGCTACCCACGACAGCCAGCGGTAGCCGCCATCGGCGTGGCGATAGCGGTTTTCGAAGCTGAGCGCCGGCTCGCCCAGTTCCAGGGCGCGGCTGAACGCGCGCCGGTTGCGCTCCAGGTCGTCCGGATGCAGGAAGTCGAAAAACGGGGTGGAGGCGATGGTTTCCTCGGGCCAACCCAGCACGCGCTGCCAGGCGGGATTGGAAAGCTCGAAAATGCCCTCGGCATTGAGCACGCCCATGATGTCGGTGGTCAATTGCCAGGTGCGCGCACGGCCATGCATGCGCTGCGCCACTTGTTGTTCCAGGTCACTGTTGATCGCGCGCAACCTGATTTCGCTGGCGCGCAGTGCCTTTTCCGCCAATGCCCGCTCGGTGACATCGGTGCCTTCGACGAAGATGCCGGTGACCCTGCCGGCATCGTCCCTGATCGGCTGATACACGAAGTCGAGATAGCGCTGGCTGATCGGCGCGCCCGGTGCCGGTTGCATGGCGAAGGGCGTGGCCGTGGCCACGTACGACTGGCCGCTGACGTAGACGATGTCCAGCAGGTCGACGAAGCCCTGGCTGGCCGCGTCGGGCAGGGCTTCGGCCACCGTGCGGCCCAGCAGCGGACGGCCGCCGATCAGCCGCATGTAGCCGGGGTTGGCCAATTCGACGACATGGTTGGGCCCGCGCAGCATGGTGATGAACGAGGGGGTCTGTTCGAACAACTCGGCCAGCCGCTGGCGCTCCTCCAGGGCACGCCGGGACACCAGCACCTGCTCGGTGGTTTCCGTGCACACCACCAGCACGCCGCCGACGTCGCTGTCGGCGTTTTCATCATCGATCGGGCTGTAGCTGTAGGTCCAGTAGGTGTCCTCGTCGCGGCCATCGCGTTGCATCACCAGGCGCTGGTTTTCGTGCCAGGTGGCGCTGCCGCCGCGCATGACCTGGGCGATCTGCGCACCGATGTCGTCCCAGATCTCGGGCCACACCTGCCGCCCCGGTTTGCCCAGCGACGAAGGATGGCGCTCGGTCGTGAGCGTCTCCCGATAAGCGTCGTTGTAGAACCAGAACGCCTCGCCGCCCCAGAACACGCACATCTGGTGGCGCGAATTGAGCATCGAGCGAAGGCTGGTACGCAGCGACTGCGGCCAGCCCTCCGGCCGGCCCAGCGGATGGTGCGACCAGTCATGGGCACGCATCAACGCACCCATCTCGCCGCCACCCGACAAGAAGGAGACTTCCGCCATGAACCCCCCAGTGCTGCGTCGACCAATAACCACGGATCGTGCCGTCTTCTGCGCAGGCTGGCAATGACGCGTGGATGGACTTGCCTGGTAGCGCGCGTTTGATACGGGACACGCACGGCAAAACCGCTACGTCGGCTTGCGGGCTCCGCGCTCCGCGGCTGCTGAGCGCAGCGCCGCAATGAAGTTTTCGGCCAGCGGGTTGACCACGTTGCGCAGACGCAGGATGCCCAGCTCGATGAAGGCCGGTTTGCCGCGCAGCGGCCGGTAACGCACGCCGGGACGTTGCAGGTTGCGCACCGACGAAGGTACCAGCGCGAAGCCCATGCCGCTGGAGACCAACCCGATCACCGTCTGCATCTGCCGCGCGTGCTGGGTGATCTGCGGGGCGAAGCCGGACGCGTGGCAATGACTGATGGTGAGGTCGTACAGGCCGGAGGCGACCTCGCGTGGCGGTACGATGAAGCTGGCCTTCGACAGGCTGCGCAGGCTGATCGGCCCGTCGCCTTTCGCTGCGGGGGCGTCGGCGGGTGCGGCGAGCACCAGCTCCTCGCGCATCACGCCCTTGAACGCCAGGTCCGGCTCGTTGACGGGCGCCAGGGCGATGCCCAGGTCGAGCCGCGCCGCGCGCAATTCGCGGATCTGTGCATCCGTCGTCAACTCGTGCAACTGCACTTCCACCATCGGAAAGCGGGTGCGGAAGCTTTTCAGCGCCGGCGGCAGGATGCCGTAATCGGCGATCGACACGAAGCCGATCGAGAGCATGCCGATGTCGCCGCGCTCGGTCTGCACCGTCTTCACCCGGGCATGTTCCAGCCGCGCCAGCACTGCCTGCACTTCGTCGTAGAACACCGCGCCGGCCGTGGTCAGCACCACGCCGCGATTGCTGCGTTCCAGCAGCTGCACGCCCAGCTCGTTCTCCAGATTCCGGATCTGGGTCGACAGAGGTGGTTGCGATACATGCAGCCGTTCGGCGGCGCGGGAGAAGCCGCCTTCCTCGACGATGGCGGCAAAGTAGCGAAGCTGGCGCAGTTCCACTATTCGTATGTCGTATGGCTGGACTCCACGTATTGTATTGGACGGTATGGAGGTCGCCAAGCAGAATGGGCGTTCGCCCAGCAGCCACCGCCATCAGGGGAAATCCATGCCCGCTTATCGTTCCCGTACCAGCACCGCCGGCCGCAACATGGCCGGCGCCCGCGCGCTCTGGCGCGCCACCGGCATGAAGGATGGCGACTTCCAGAAGCCGATCATCGCGGTGGCCAACTCGTTCACCCAGTTCGTGCCCGGCCATGTGCACCTGAAGGACATGGGCCAGCTGGTGATCGAGGAGATCGAGCGGGCCGGCGGCGTCGGCAAGGAGTTCAACACCATCGCCGTCGATGACGGCATCGCGATGGGCCACGATGGCATGCTCTACAGCCTGCCATCGCGCGACATCATCGCCGACAGCGTGGAGTACATGTGCAACGGCCATACCGCCGACGCGCTGGTGTGCATTTCCAATTGCGACAAGATCACCCCCGGCATGCTGATGGCGGCGCTGCGGCTGAACATCCCGGTGGTGTTCGTTTCCGGTGGTCCGATGGAAGCGGGCAAGACCAGGCTGGCCGGCAAGGAGGTCGCGCTGGACCTGATCGACGCGATGGTGGCCGCCGCCGACGACAGCGTGTCCGACGCCGACGTGCTGGCCATCGAGAGTTCCGCCTGTCCCACCTGCGGTTCCTGCTCGGGCATGTTCACCGCCAACTCGATGAACTGCCTCACCGAGGCACTGGGCCTGTCGTTGCCGGGCAACGGTTCGCTGGTGGCCACGCATGCCGATCGCGAACAGCTGTTCCGCAAGGCCGGTCGCACGATTGTGGAGCTGGCCCGCCGCTATTACGAAACGGATGACGAACGCGCGTTGCCGCGCAATATCGCCAGCAAGGCCGCGTTCGTGAATGCGATGTCGCTGGATATCGCGATGGGCGGCTCGACCAACACCGTGCTGCACCTACTGGCGGCGGCGCAGGAGGGCGGCGTCGACTTCACCATGAGCGATATCGACCGGCTCTCGCGCAAGGTACCCAACCTGTGCAAGGTGGCACCGTCGAGCAGTTACCACCTGGAGGACGTGCATCGCGCCGGTGGCGTGATGGCGATCCTGGGCGAGATGGATCGCGCGGGTCTGATCGATACATCCGTCCCCACGGTGCACAGCCCGTCGCTGGCCGAGGCGCTGGAAACGTGGGATGTGGCGCGCACGAACGATGCCGCGGTGCAGGAGTTTTTTCGTGCCGGCCCGGCGGGCATCCGCACCCAGACCGCGTTTTCGCAGAGCTGCCGCTACGACGCGCTGGATACCGACCGCGAGTCCGGCTGCATCCGTTCGCGTGAATTCGCCTACAGCCAGGATGGCGGCCTGGCGGTGCTCTACGGCAACCTCGCCGAGCGCGGCTGCATCGTGAAAACCGCCGGCGTCGACAAGAGCATCCTCGCCTTCAGCGGCCCTGCGGTGGTGCTCGAAAGCCAGGATGCGGCGGTGGCGGCCATCCTCAGCGGTTTTGTGAAAGCCGGCGACGTCGTCGTCATCCGCTACGAAGGCCCGCGCGGCGGACCGGGCATGCAGGAGATGCTGTACCCGACCAGCTACCTGAAATCCAAGGGACTGGGCAAGGCTTGCGCCCTGATCACCGACGGCCGTTTCTCCGGCGGCACCGCCGGGTTGTCGATTGGCCATGTGTCGCCCGAAGCGGCCGAGGGCGGCAACATCGGCCTGGTGCAGACTGGCGACACCATCGTGATCGACATCCCCAACCGCATCGTGCGTTTCGAGGTCAGCGACGAGGAACTGGAACGCCGGCGTGCGGCCCAGGCGGCGAAGGGCTGGCGACCGGCATTGCCGCGCAAGCGCAAGGTCAGCGCCGCGCTGAAGGCGTACGCCAAGCTGGTGACCAGCGCCGACAAGGGTGCCGTGCGCGATCTGGATCTGCTGCAGGATTGAGCGACGGCCCACGCCCGCGCGCGACGGCGGTGACCGGCCCCGAAGGGCCGCCGCGGGCGTGATGCAACGGATCTGTGCGTGCTCCCGCGGTGCTTCGACTTTGCCCGCGTCGCGGGTTACGCTCAGTGGGAACGGTCGGCATGGACAGGCGGAGCGACGCCTTCCATCGTCGGTTTTTTTTGGCCGGTGCCGCCGTCGCATCGACTCAACGGGGATATCTGCAATGCCACAAAAACCTGCACGACGCTGGCACCTTTTTTCGCTGTCCGTCCTGATGACACTGGGGATGGGCCAGGCACTGGCCGCCGACGTATCCGTGAGCGGCAGCCTCGAGGCCGGCAAGCCCGGCGCCGTGGTCTCGCGCCATCTGTTCGGTCAGTTCGCGGAACACCTGGGCACGGGCATCTATGGCGGCCTGTGGGTCGGGCCGGATTCGTCCATCCCGAATACGGACGGCTATCGCAACGATGTGATCAAGGCGCTGAAGGCCCTGCATGTACCCAACGTGCGCTGGCCCGGCGGTTGTTTCGCGGATGAATACCACTGGCGCGACGGCGTGGGCCCCAAGAGCAAGCGCCCGACCAGCGTCAACACCAACTGGGGTGGCGTGACCGAGTCGAATGCGTTCGGCACGCACGAGTTCATGAACTTCGTGGAGCTTATCGGCAGCGAGGCTTACGTGGCCGGCAACGTGGGCAACGCGCCGCCTGAGGAAATGGCGCAGTGGGCCGAGTACATGACCGCCACCGGCAAATCGACACTGGCCCAGGAGCGCGTCGCCAACGGCCGCGAAAAGCCCTGGAAAGTGCCGCTGTTCGGTATCGGCAATGAGTTGTGGGGTTGCGGCGGCAACATGCGCGCGGAGTACGCGGCGGATCTGTACCGGCGCTACCAGACCTTCGTGAAAGTGCCCGCCGGCGAGACCATGTTGAAGATCGCGCCCGGCGCCAACGGTGACGACTATCACTGGACCGAGGTGATGATGCGCGAGGCCGGCAAGCTGATGGACGGCCTCAGCATGCATTTCTACACCGTGGCCGGTGGCTGGCCGCCGAGCCAGTCGTCCACCGATTTCGACAACAAGGGCTGGATCCAGACCTTGTCCGAAGCACTGCGGATGGATGACCTGATCACCCGCCACAGCGCGGTGATGGACAAGTACGATCCGGAAAAGAAAGTGGCCCTGGTGGTGGACGAGTGGGGCACCTGGTATGCGCCGCTCCCGGGCACCAACCCCGGCTTCCTGCAGCAGCAGAACACGCTGCGTGATGCGCTGGTTGCCTCGTTGACGCTGGACATCTTCACCCACCACGCCGATCGCGTGCGGATGGCCAACATCGCGCAGATGATCAACGTGCTGCAGGCGATGATCCTCACCGACGGCCCGCGCATGCTGCTGACGCCCACCTACCACGTGTTCGCCATGTATCTGCCGTACCAGGACGCCACCGAACTGCCGTTGCAGCTCGACACGCCGAAGTACACGCTCGACGGTATTTCGGTACCCGAGGTGCACGGCTCCGCGGTGCGGGCGAAGGACGGCCATGTCTACGTGGCGCTGACCAACCTCGACCCGGCTCGCGCCGCGCAGGTTCAGGTGAAGGTGCAAGGCCTGCAGGCGAAGGGTGTCAGCGGGCAGATCCTCACCGCGCCGAAGATCACCTCGCGCAACACCTTCGACCAGCCCAACGCGGTGAAGCCGGCGGCCTTCAACGGCGCGCGCGTGCAGGGTGACCAATTGAAGGTCGCGCTGCCGGCCAAGTCGATCGTGATGCTGCAATTGCGCTGAGGCGTACAACCGTGACGGCGACGGAATCACCGTAGCCGTCGACCTGATGCAGGAAAGCCCGGCCATGCTGCGCCGGGCTTTCTTTTTTGCGGGTGACGCGATGTCAGTCGCGCGATTTGGCCACGATGCTGCCATCACCCGGATCGACCAGCAGATCGACGGCGGTGCCGTGGTGGGTGGAGGCGTCAGCGCTCCACAGGCCGTGTTCGTATTCCACGTCGTGGACTTTTTCATAGCCCGCGGCGGCCAGCTTGGCTTTCACCTCGTCCTCGTTGAGTTTGGAAGGCGCGTCGCTGACGTAGACCCTGCCGGTCTCCGGACCCACCGCGATCTCCACCCATTGCTTGTTGCCGCCGCGTGCTTCGCTGCGCCACACGCCATCCTTGAATTCCAGGTCCTTGACCTCCTTGTAGCCCGCATTGGCGACCGCCGTCTTGATGGCCTCCTCGCTCAACGCGCCGGCGGGCGGCTCAGTGCTCCAGGTGGATGCACTGGTAGTGGTCTGGGTGGTGGTTGTCTGCGACTGGGTAGTGACAGGTGGATCCTGCGCCAGGGCCACACTGCAAACCGACAGTCCAATCAGTAGGGGAAGCGTGCGCTTGATCATCGATAACTCCTTTCTCGGGTTGGCACTACAGATGGCGTGCCGGCTGGCCGGCGTCGCCCAAGTCATGGGAGTGCTGGAAAGCTGCTCCGCAATGACTTGATCGAACCATCTTGTGCGCAATGCAGCGTGAAGGCCGCGGCGCCAACGTCGTCTGGAGGTGAAGCCGGAACCTTCCCGCGAACCTGCAACCGCCTGATGTCCCTGTTCAGCGCTTCAAGATAGGCGCAAAACATGTTGGACATATCCATGTGGTGCTGGCCGGTAAAATGATGGTCCCGCCATCGCTCCGGCCGTATCGCCATGTACCGTGTCATCCGTGTCCGTCTGCTCGTCGCCGCCCTTGGCCTGATTGTCGCGTTGCCATCGGCAGCGGCCGGGCAGGCGACCCCCACCATCGGCCAGCAACGCGAGCAGGTGCTGTTCTGGCCGCAGGCGCAGCGCGAGGCGCAATTCCGCCAGATGGCCACGCTGTTTCCCAGCGACCTTGCGCCGCACGGCACGCATGTCCACGAACTGCCACCAGGCAAGCCTTTGCCGCTCGGTGGATCTACGTCGCTGGCGAGTTACATGGAGCAGCACCATCTTGCCGGCGTGATGGTGCTGCAGCACGGACGCGTTCGCCTCGAGCGTTACGCGTTGGGCTTCGGGCCGCAGCAGCGGTGGGAGTCGTTCTCGGTGGCCAAGTCGGTCACCTCCGCCTTGCTGGGCATCGCGCTCCAGCGCGGCGAAATCCACAGCCTGCACGACACGCTGGGCACCTATATTCCGGAGCTGCGCGACAGCGCCTACGCCGACGTCACGGTGCAGCAGTTGCTGACGATGACCTCCGGCGTGCAGTGGGACGAGGATTACGCGGACCCCAAATCGGATGTGGCGCAGATGTACCTCGGCGCCTGCATCGACGGCCAGGCGCATGTGCTGTCGTACCTGCGCAAGCAGCCACGGCAATGGCCCGCCGGCACGCACTGGAACTACAACACCGCTGAAACCGACCTGCTCGGCATCCTGGTGCAGCGGGCCACGCACCGTTCGCTGGCGGCCTACCTGTCGCAGACGATCTGGAAGCCGTACGGCATGGCGTCGGACGCCACCTGGATCAAGGACGAATGCGATGGCAGCGATACCGGCGGCAGCGGCCTGTCGGCCACGTTGGGCGATTACGCGCGGCTGGGCCAATTCATGCTCGACGGCGGTCGCGTCGACGGCAAGCCGGTGGTGGCGTTGGCCTGGCTCAAGGGCGCATTGCAACGCCAGGCCAGCGTCGACGCGCCGGACCGTGGCTACGGTTATCTGTGGTGGACGGATACCGACGGCAGCTATGCCGCCATCGGCATCTTCGGCCAGATGATCTACGTCGATCCCGCGCGCCAGCTGGTGATCGCCCAGGTGGGTGCCTGGCCGCACGCGACATCGGATGCGCTGGTCGCGGCGCGGCGTGCCTTCGTGGCGGCCGTCAAGGAATCGGTGGATGCGGAGGGAAAGCGGGTGGCGCACTGAAACCTGACGACGTGACTCGGGAGGGAGTCTGGCGTCAACGGGGACTGGTCGTCCGTTCTGAACGAATAGCCAGTCCCCGCGTGAACGATATGTCCACCGCCGAAATTCAACCTGCGGCGGATTACAAACAGGTTTCCTGGCCGCCTACCGAAGAACACATCATTGGGCGTGGATGTTCCTTCATGGGCTTCGGATCCATGCCCGGGGTTCGTTTGGTTTCCCTTTTTATCGCCTGGATTTTCCGATTGAACTTCTCATCCTTCTCGGAACCTGGACCCTCCGGCCTCACCAGCGTGAACTCGGCCTGGCCTCCGGAGGAGACCTCCACCTTTGCAGGGTAGGTTGCCTTGACTCCGCTGGACCAGACGGCGTTGCAGTTGCTCGCATCGACATAGGTCTCGTGTGGGACGGTGTTGTAAGGCAACGTTACTGGCGCATAGCCCTGATCGGCCCCATTGCAGACGACCCTGGCGCTTTGCGGTTTCGAATCAAGCTTGACCTGATATTTGGGCGAACATCCAACTGTCACGGAAACTGCTGCGAGTACTAGAACGATTTTGGTCTTGAGCACTGTATATCCTCCGATTCCTATGGACATGGAACTGCATCTAGCGAATGCAAATTGAAACACCCTGAGTTCAATTTTCTAATGCATCAGCGGATGAAAGCCGGGGTCAAGCCGCGATGAGGGGGTGAATTGGCGTTACACGTGCGGCACGCGGCCGTGCAAGTCTTCATGGGTCGTTGCACCGATTTCGACTGTAATGGAATTCCCCTCTCCCGCATCATAAACAATATCGATACTTCGCGTTACGACGTTATCGGGAACAGATAGTTCAACGCATGAGCTCAATGGCGAAATCGTGGTGTATCCCACGATTGGATACCCGACGCGAACGGTTTGGGCAGTAAATACGTCCAAAACCGTCGCCACGTCCGGGCGTTCACCCACGCCAGTTCGCGTGTGCATCCCAGAACGCCACCGCACGTCGATACGCCTCGCGATCGAGCGGTACGCCGGAACCGCCCTCGGCCACGCCGAGCGCATTGCGCAGCATGGTGATCGGCACCATCGGAATCTCTTCCGGCTCGGCGGTGTAGAGGCAGCCGACCACGCCCCAGTCGGCGTCGATGGGCGCGCCTTCCTTCGCCAGCTGTTCGCGGCTGTAAAGGATCGGCAGCAGGTAGTTGGCGACGGGTGGATCGATGCCTTCGAACCAGCGCACCAGAACCGGCAATTCATCGCGGCTGCGTGCCTCGTAGGCCGAGTGGAGCTGATGGCGGTTCGCATCGGTGATGGGCGTGGCGGTGCAGCGCGTGCTGGTCCAGTTGCGGTGCACGTGCAGCTTGCAGAACGGCGCGTAGCCATCCAGCACCTTCAGTGGCGGTTCGCTGGTGAGGTGTCGTTCGAACGCCTCGGCGCTGCAATCCTGGATGGCGCTGGGGCGGCGGTCGCGCGGAAACAGGCGGGTGCGGGCGAACGGGGTGAGGACGATGGACATGGCGGTCGCGGGTGATGGGTCAGCGCACGAGGATATCGCGACGCTGCTTCCACCAACGCGTTGCGCGTTCCCGGCCGCAGGGCTGCGGCGGGCTGAAGGCCGACTGGCGATGCGTGGAGCGGGAGTGGCACACTGCACCGCTTCAGCGCAAGCGGGGGCAACCATGTTTTTGCTCGACCACGTCTCCATCACGGTCAGGGATTTGGCGCGTTGTCGCCCGTTCTACGACGCCATCATGGGCGCCCTGGACGCCGCCAAGGTCTACGATCGCGAGGATGCGCTGGGGTACGGTGTCCGCTGCAGTGCCGCCGAAGACTCGCACACCTGTCTGGCGGTCTACGCCTCGGAAAACGCTGCGGCCGACCCTCGCCGTCACTGGTGTTTCAAGGCGGCCAGCCGCGCGCAGGTGCGCGCCTTCCATGAGGCCGGCCTTCGTCACGGCGGAGACGACGGCGGCGCTCCGGGCCTCCGTGCGCATTACCACGAGACATACTTCGGCGCGTTCCTGCTGGATCCCGAAGGCAACAAGGTCGAGGCGGTTTGCCACCGTGCGGAAGATCGGTGACGGCGGGCCCGGCGACAACATCAATGGCTGGCGTCAGCCGCGCCGCGTGACGCTTCGGTCGGCAGGTTGCGCGGGCTCATGCCACAAATTGCAGCCGCGCCAGCTCCGCATACAAACCGCCTTCGGCCAGCAGGCTTTCGTGCGTGCCTTGCGCCACGATGCGGCCGCCGTCCATCACCACGATGCGATCGGCGCGTTGCACGGTGGCCAGGCGATGGGCGATGACAAGGGTGGTGCGGCCTTTTTCCAGTCGCTCCAGTGCCTGCTGGATCGCCGCTTCGGATTGCGCATCCAGCGCCGAGGTGGCTTCGTCCAGCAACAGCAGCGGCGCGTCGCGCAGGATCGCGCGGGCGATGGCCACGCGCTGGCGCTGGCCGCCGGAGAGGCGTACGCCGCGCTCGCCCATCTCGGCGTCGTAGCCATTGTCCAGCGCGCTGATGAACTCATGCGCTTCGGCCGCCCTGGCGGCTTCGACGACTTCCGTATCGCCGGCATCCTGGCGACCGAAACGGATGTTGTCGGCGGCGCTGCCGCTGAAGATCACGGTTTCCTGCGGCACCAGCGCAATGGCGCCGCGCAGGTCGGGCAGGGCCAGCGCGCGCAGGTCGATGCCGTCGATCTTCACCGTGCCCGATTGCGGATCGTAGAAGCGCAGCAGCATGGCGAACACGGTGCTCTTGCCGGCGCCCGAGGGACCGACCAGGGCCACGGTTTCGCCGGGCTGCACGTCCAGCGTGAAATTTTCCAGCGCCGCGGCGTTGGGCCGGGTGGGGTAGTGGAAGGTGACGTCGTCGAACTGCAGCGTGCCGCGCATGGGGCTGGGCAGGGCCAGCGGCTGCTCGGGCGCGGTGACGCCGGGGCGCTCGGCCAGCAGCTCGCCGATGCGTTCCATCGCGCCGGCGGCACGCAGCACGTCGCCCCACACTTCCGACAAGCCGGCCACCGAGCCGGCCGCGAAGATCGCGTACAGCACGAACTGGCCCAGCACACCGGCATCCAGCGTGCCGGCCAGCACGTGGCGGGCACCGGCCCACAGCACCAGGGTGATGGCACCGAATACCAGCACGATCACCGACAACGTCAGCAGCGCACGCATGCCGATGCGTCGGCGCGCGGTGGCCAGTGCGCGGAAGATGGCGCTGGAGTAGCGGTGACTTTCGATCGTCTCGCGCGCGTACGCCTTCACCGCCGTGGAGGCATTCAGCGTTTCGTTGGCGATGGCGGCGGCGTCGGCCAGGCGATCCTGGCTGGCGCGCGACAGCTTCTGCACGCGGCGACCGAATACCAGGATCGGCAGCATCACCGCGGGAATCACCAGCGCGGTCAGTCCGGCCAGCGACGGCGCGGTCCACACCATCGCCACCGCGGCGCCCACCAGCATCACCGCGCTGCGCAGCGCCACCGACACGCCCGAGCCGACCAGCGCCTGCACTACCTCTGTGTCGGCGCTGAGGCGCGAGGTGAGTTCGCCCACGCGGGCTTTCTCGAAGAAGCTCACGTCCAGGCGGATCACATGGGCGTACAGCGCATCGCGCAGCGAAGCCAGTGCGCGCTCGCTGAGCAGGGTGATGCAGAAATAGCGCGCGGCGGTGGCGAAGGCCAGCACCAGTGCCACGCCGAACATGGCCAGGAAGGTTTCGTTGATCACCGCCAGGCTGGAGTTGCCGAAACCCTGGTCGATGATGTGGCGGAACGCCATCGGCAATACCAGCGACGCGCCCGACGACAGCGCCAGGAACAACAGCCAGCCGAACGCCAATGCCCTGTGCGGTTTGATGAAGGGCCACAGCTCGCGCAGCGCGCCGATGCGGCGGGAGGGTTTCGGCGTTTCGGCGGCGTCGCTCATGGAATCTCGCAGTGGCTGGAGGCGATGCGTGCCGGGCACGCCGTCATTGAAGTGGGGCGTGTGGGCGTTGATTCAATTGGTTGAGGCGGGATTGGGGATTGGGAATTCGTAAAAGCAGGAGTGCCCGTCTTAATCAAGGCGCTTCGCCGTGCTGCGGCCGCGAGTGATGTCGTTGATGCGGGCCTGCGCTTCGGCGACGTGGCTGTCCGGTAGGCGCAGTTGCAGGGTCACGCCGTCCGCGCCGAAGGTTTCCTGTTCGACTTCGGCCTGCAGTTCCTTCAGGCGCGCCTTCAGCAGGGCCAGCTCGGCGAAGTCGCAATGCAGCCCGAGCCGCGCCATCGCCACGATGGGTTGGCGTGGTGCCAGCCGCAGGCATTCGGCGGCCGTGCCACCGTAGGCGCGCACCAGGCCACCCGCGCCCAGCTTGGTGCCGCCGAACCAGCGGGTGACCACGACCACCACGTTGTCGATGCCCTGGCCCTCGATGGCTTGCAGGATCGGCCGGCCAGCGGTGCCGCCGGGTTCGCCGTCATCGTTGAAGCGGTATTCCTGCCCGATCCGGTAGGCCCAGCAGTTGTGCGTGGCGACCGGATCGCTCGCCTCGCGCAGGAAATCCAGTGCCTGCACCGCCGTGGCCACGGGCGCGGCCTGGGCCAGGAAGCGGCTTTTCCTGATCTCCTCGCTGTGGCGGCAGCGCTCGGTGAGGGCGTGAAGGGCTTCGCTCATCTGTCTATTGTCGCGGATGCATTTCGCGTCATGGGTCGTAGCGGCGGGCGATGGATCGCCGTGCGCGCGCGGCTTCCCTACAATCGGACGCTGATGGATTGCTGCTGGTCGCCATGATCTTCACTGCTCTTGCCGTTGCGCTGGTGCTTGCCTGCGTCTTGCGTTGGGTCCGCTGGCGTGGCTGCAGCCGCGTGGTATTCGCGCTGGCGCTAATCCTGTTTCTGCTGGCCGGAAGCGGTTTGTTGCCGATGCTCCTGCTGCAGCGATTGCAGGCGCCGTACGTGGTGCGACCGGCACCGGCATGGGCGTCCGACAATGCGATCGTGCTGTTGACCTCGGGCGCGGTGCCGGTTCCGGACGAACCGGTGGAGCCCGGTTTCGCCGCTTATGGCCGCATCGTGCAGGCCGCCACGATGTATCGCGATTGCACCAGCGCGGCGCGGCGCTGCACCGTGCTGGTGACCGGCGGCGACCCTTCGCTGCTGGGTACGCCGCTGGCGGTGACCTACGGCGCGGTGCTGCAACGACTCGGCGTGCCGGTGGCGGATCTGAAGCTAGAATCGCGCAGCCGCAACACCTGGCAGAACGCGCAATTCAGCCGACCGTTGTTGCAGGCGATCGGTGCGCAACGCATCTGGCTGGTGACGTCGGGCTTCCACCTGCAGCGCGGTTTGCTGTACTTCGCGCATTTCGGCATCCATCCAACCCCGGTCCGCGCCGATTACCTCGCCGCCACCTTCAGCCTGTGGCCCAGCGCCAGCAACCTGGTGCTGACGAACCTGGCGCTGCACGAGTACGCGGGTATCGCGCGCTATTACGTCTACAACGCGTTGGGCTGGAATGCGCCGCAAAGCATGGCGCTGGACGTCGCACCCGTGGTGGACGACGCGTCGGCGCCGAAGTGATCGTCAACCCGGTGTCCGTCGCCACGGAAAGCGGGGAGGTGTGTTTCAACGGTCGGCGGGATGAGCCAGCACCTGCTGGCGTTGTTGCCCCAGGCCTTCCACGCCCAGCTCGATCACGTCGCCGGCGCGCAGGTAGGTGGGCGGCTTCAGGCCAAGACCCACGCCGGCCGGGGTGCCCGAGCTGATCACGTCGCCGGGCAGCAGCGTCATGTAGCGGCTGATGTAGCTCACCAGATGCGCCACGCCGAACACCATCGTGCGCGTGCTGGCGTCCTGGTAGCGGTGGCCGTTGACCTCCAGCCACAGCGCCAGGTTCTGCGGGTCCGCCACTTCGTCGGCGGTGACCAGCCAGGGGCCGATCGGGCCGAAGGTGTCGCAGCTCTTGCCCTTCACCCACTGGCCGCCATGCTCCAGCTGGAACTCGCGTTCGGAGAGGTCGTTGACCACCGTGTAGCCAGCCACGTGGTTCAGCGCATCGTCGACGGATACGTCGCGGGCCACGTCGCCGATCACGATGCCCAGCTCCACTTCCCAGTCGGCCTTTACCGAGCCGCGCGGAAGGATCACATCGTCGTTGGGGCCGATGATGGCACTGGTGGCCTTCATGAAAAGCACCGGCTGCTCGGGCACCTTGGCACCGCTTTCGGCCGCATGGTCGGCGTAGTTCAGGCCCACGCAGATCATCTTGCCCACTTGCGCCACCGGCGTGCCGTAGCGGGGTGAACCCTCGACCAGCGGCAATCGCTCGGGATCCAGCGCGCCCAGCTGGCGCAGGCCGTGGCGGCTCAATACGGCGGCATCGATATCCGTCACGGCGGCGGAAAGGTCGCGCAGGCGGCCTTCGGTATCCAGCATGCCGGGCTTTTCGTGACCGGGGTTGCCATAACGCACGAGTTTCATCAGGAGTATTCCAGGGGTGGGGCCGGGCAAACCGCCGCCGGCATTCCACCGATCATCGTGCATTCGCCGCTTCGTGTGTGCATGGAATGAGGTGCATCGGTGATCCTTTTGGGCGGCCGAATGGTCGGCGGCAGGCCCATGCCGAGCCCGGTCGCGGTAGCATGGCGTCCCCGCAAACCCCGGCGATCCCATGATCAACAACGATGTACTGCGCGCCATCCGCTACATGCTCGATCTCAGCGACGCGAAAGTGGCGCAACTCGTGAACCTGGCCGACCCGACGGTGGAACTGGAGCGGGAGCAGGTGCAGGCGTACCTGAAGAAGGAAGGCGAGCCCGGCTACGAGGAATGCAGCAACCAGGTACTCGTGCTGTTCCTGGACGGTCTGGTCGTGCAACGCCGCGGCCGCGACGAAAGCCAGCCGCCGCGGCCGCCGGAGAAGCGCGTCACCAACAACGTGGTGCTGAAAAAACTGCGCGTCGCCTTCGAGCTGAAGGACGTGGACATGCACCAGATTCTGGAGAGCGCCGGCATGCCGGTGTCCAAGCCCGAGCTGAGCGCACTGTTCCGCCAGAGCGACCACAAGAACTTCAAGCTGTGCGGCGACCAGTTGCTGCGCAATTTCCTGAAGGGGCTGACGATGCGGGTGCGCGGTTGAGCCTGCAGGGCCGTGGTGTGTTGGCTTTTGTTTCTGCAATACCCGGCACTCGCGCAAGGCTATCGCGCACAGGGTGCGCTCCTACGGGCTTTGTGCTCCGGCATTCACCGTGGCCTTGCGCTCCTGCTTGCCCCAGCCCACCGACGGGCCCTTGATGGCCGTCCAGACGGAGCGCACCACCACGTAATACATCAGCTGGCGGTAGCCGAAACGTTGCAGTACCAGCCACCACAGCAGGCTCCATTTTTCCTTCTTCTCCATCGCGAAGGCGAGGGCCGAGGCGGCGAGGTCGACGGCCATGAAGGCGGCGTAGAACACCAGCATGCGGATCAGGTTGGTGTCGTCGAACTGGCCGCGGTGCTGCAGGTAATCCAGTGTGGTGGCCACGATCTGCCAGACCAGCACCAGGTCGACCAGTGGCGAGACCACCGAGAACAGGATCTGGAACAGCCACACCTGCGGCAGTGCCACCGTGCCCAGTGATCCGTGGCGCGGGTTGAAGGTGGCGTCGCGGTGTTTCCACAGGCATTGCAGCGTGCCGTACGACCAGCGGAAGCGCTGGCGCGCGAGGCCGCGTGCGGTGTCGGGCGCTTCGGTCCAGGCGATGGCGTCGGCATCGAACAAGGTGGTGTAGCCGGCTTTCTGCACCGCGATGGTCAGGTCCTGATCCTCGGCCAGGGTGTCGGCGGGGAAGCCACCGAGTTGTTCCAGTGCTTCGCGACGCCATGCGCCGACGGCGCCGGGCACCACGGTGATCGCGCCCAGCGCGGCCAGCGCGCGGCGTTCCAGGTTCTGCGCGGTGATGTACTCCAGCGCCTGCCACAAGGTGATCAGGTTGATCCGGTTGCCGACTTTGGCGTTGCCGGCCACGGCCCCGACCTTCGGGTCGGCGAACCAGCGCACCAGGTGCGGGATGGTGTCCGGCTCGAACTGGGTGTCCGCGTCCAGCGCCACCACCACGGTGCCGCGGGATTCGCGCAATGCGGTGTTGACGGCGTGCGCCTTGCCGCCGTTGGGGATGGTGATCAGGCGCACGCGCGGCTCGTCGGCGTAGTGCTGGCGTACCACGGTGGAGGTGGCGTCGATCGAGCCGTCGTCGACCACGATCACTTCGAGGTTGGTGTAGTGGCTGCGGAGGATCTGCCGGATCGAGCTGGCGATCACCTTTTCCTCGTTGTAGGCCGGAATCAGCACTGACACCAACGGCGGCTCGGCGCCGAGCACCGGCACGATGCGCCGCTTTTCGCGGCGGCGGTTGAGCAGCGCCAGGCCGCCCAATATCAACAGCCGCGCCACACCGAGCGTGATCGCCGTGGTCAGCAGCCAGCGGATGAAGTGGCCGAAAAACCCCAGCCCCAGGAACACCATGCGGTCGGCCCACTGCGACACCGAACCGGGCTGGATGGCGGGCATGGTCTGCGCCTGGGTCAGCCCTGCCAGTGCGGAGACGGTGACGAACTCATAACCCTGCGCGCGCAGGCCGTCGATGATGCGCGGCAGCGCGGCCACGGTTTGCGAGCGCTCGCCGCCGCCATCGTGCAGCAGCACGACCTGGCCCTTGCGGTCGACGTTGGTGGTTTCGATGCCGGCGACCACGTTCTTCACGATCGCATCGACGCCGGGGCGCTGCCAGTCTTCGGCATCCACATGCAGGCCCACCGAGAGGTAGCCCATTTTCTGCGCGATCTGGATCGGCACCAGTTCGTCGGCGGTGGTCGGTTCGGCGTCGCCGAAGTAGGGCGCGCGGAACAGGCGCATCGAGTGCCCGGTGAGCGCCTCGAACAGCCGCTGGGTGGCGTTGAGCTCCAGCGACACGATGCGGGCGGGGCTTTCGCCGAGGTTGGGGTGGGTGAAGGTGTGGTTGCCGACATCGTGGCCTTCGGCGACTTCGCGCTGCACCAGCTTTGGCGACATCTCGGCGTTCTCGCCGATGATGAAGAACGTGGCCGGCACGTGTTTGGCCTTGAGGATATCGAGGATCTGCGGTGTCCACTCCGGGTCCGGGCCATCGTCGAAGGTCAGCGCGATCTTGTGCGGCAGCGTGCCGGCGCGCTGGATCACGTACGAGCTGGGCAGGCTGGCGTAGCTTTCGTCGTCGATGCTGCCGTCGTCCTTGTCGACCTCGATCTTGCGCGCGCCGGGCGATGGCTGCGAGGCGATCTCCAGCACTTCGCCCTGGCCTTCGATGTCGATGTCCTCGCCCGCGCCGATCGAGCGCAATTGATCGGGCGCCCGTGCGCCATAGCGGCGGTCAAGCACCGACCACACCGACGGGTCTTCCGAGCCGAGACGCCACAGGGCATAGCCATAGGGCTTGTACTCGTCGGCGGCGTGGATCTGGTTGTACGCGGTGACGCCGTCGAGAAACCAGACCTGGTGGGTGGTGCCGTCGTCTTCGTCGTAAGAGAAGTGCGGGTTCTGCGTGTCCGGATCGAAACTGATGTCGGCCTGCGCATCCGACGCCCGGTCCATCGCGTCCTGGAAGGTCAGCGCCTCGGCATTGTTGCCGTGCGACCAGTCGTAGCCGTAACCGCCGATCGCCACGATGGTCTGGTCGGGGTCCAGGTCCTTCATGCGTTTTTCGAGCGTGTCCTCGAACCATTGCTGGCCGGCGATGCTGCCCGGGGTCTTGCCGGCCCAATGTTCGTCGTAGGCCATCAGCACCACGAAGTCGACGATGTCGGCGTAGCCGGCGTAATCCCAGTTGGCGTCGTCGAACGGCACCGACAGCACGATGCCCCAGCCATGCGGATCGAACGCGTCGTTGAGTTCGCCGAGGAAGGCTTTCAGGTCGCCTTGCGCGGTATCGGGCACTTCCTCGAAGTCGACCGTCACGCCCTGGAAATGATTGGCCGCGACGAACGCCACGATCTGCGCGATGCGCGCCTGCCGCAACGCCGGGTCGGCCAGCATGCGCGCCAGCCCTGGGCCATCCCAGTTGGCGTCCACCGCGTTCTGCAGCAGCGGCAGGATCGGGGTGGAAGGCTTCTGCTGGCGAATCAGGTCGATCGCCTTGGCGTCGATGCTGGTGTGCAGCGCCATGTCCTTGCCGCTGAGGCTCATCCACGACGGGATCACCCAATCCAGTTGCGGCAGACTGCGCTTCAGCGAGGCATAGCTGTTGTCGTCCCAGTTGACGTAGAAGCCAA
Source organism: Rhodanobacter sp. Root480 (assembly GCF_001426645.1). Classification (GTDB taxonomy): domain Bacteria; phylum Pseudomonadota; class Gammaproteobacteria; order Xanthomonadales; family Rhodanobacteraceae; genus Rhodanobacter; species Rhodanobacter ginsenosidimutans. The sequence goes on along the minus strand of NZ_LMEX01000001.1, from coordinate 1,005,731 downwards.
TTGCCAGCGGCCGGTCGGTGGGCTTGTCCAGCGACAGCGGCGGCACGTGGGTGGCGGGCGCCTTGCTGGCGTGGGTGTGCGGCGCGTGCAGCTGTTTCTGGCGGGCGCGGACTTCGGCGGCCAGTTTCGCGGCGGGCTTCAGCAGTTCCGGCGCGGCGGCCTTGACGTTGGCCAGCGCGTGGCGCGTGCGGGCATGCTCACCGATATGCAGGCCGCCCATGGTCGGCCCCACGAACAGGCTGACGGCGCAGGCCACCACGAACAAGGTACTGATGACGCCAGCCAGCAGGACCAGCAGCGAAACCCGACCGGCGCGGCGGCCGGTAGGATCGAAGAAGACGGGTTTCTTTTGCATGTGCGCTTTCGATGTGGCCACCCGTGGACAGCGTGCGGGGCACGTCTCGACCGGGCGGAGCGAGCGCGATCATAGGCCAAAAACCACAACGGCAGCTGAGGCTCCTCAGCTGATGAGCGGACCGGGTACAGGGTTGTGGAAGTCGTGTGGTGCGAGGTCGCGGGTCAGGCGGAACACGCCCTCATGCACGTGCCTCGGCAACACCACGTCCAGCACCGTGGTCTGGTGCGCGCCCAGCATGTTGAACAGGTCGTCGGCCGCCGCGCTTTGTGCCAGCGCATGGTGCACCAGCCCGGCGAGATCGGCCGGCTGCACTCTTGCCCCGTACGGGCGATGACTGGCCACCGCCGCGCGCAAGGTCTTGCGGCTGTTGCGCGGGTCGGCCACGCGAGCATCCCCAGCCAGCAGGCTGTAGTTGAGATATAGCGATGTCGCGCGGGTTTTTGCATTGGCCTGGCGGTCGACCAGGAAGCCGTCGGGCATCAGGTCGGGACTGGCCTGCGCGCCTGCGGTGAGCAGGAAGCCGGCCTCCGGCAGCGGCTCGCCTGCCTCGTCGGACAGGCGCACGATCAGCAGGCTGCGCGGGTCGTGGATGTGCACGCGCGGGGCAAACGGACCGGCCGGTTCCAGCTCCACCTTGTCCGCATCGCGTGCGTCGTTCTCCTGCTCGAATGCAGTGCACAGCGCGGCGTACGCCGCGGCGCCGCGCACCTGCAGGCAGCGCAGGATCGCGTCCACGGTGGCGGGCGCGGCACTGGCCATGATCCCGTGCGCATCGCCGGAGTGCGACGCACCGGCGATCAGCTTGAACGCGCAGCGGGGACCGCGCTGCAGGTTCAGCGCCAGGGTGTCCACCGTGGCGGCCTTGCCGTCGGACGCCAGCACCGCGTGGCGCGCGTTGAGGTTGGCGGCGGCGATGCGCACCACGCCGTCGGAGCCGTCCTCGCCGGTGTAGCTGTTGAGGTGATCGTAGAACGCGCGGTCGGGACGGTCGCCGGTCAGCACGAACAGGTACTGGCCCACGCTGGTGGGATCGGCGCCATGGATGTAATCCAGATTCAGCGACAGCGACGCATCACTGCCCAGTGCCAGCCAGTCCAGGATGCGCTGGCCCGGCTCCACCCCGTTCCACCACGACTTCAACTTGCCCAGCGTGCCCTTTCCAAGCTGCGCCAGGGCAGAGCCGTAGTTGGCGGGCGCCAGCATCACCAGGTGGCTCAGCTTGATGGTGCTGTGGCTGCCGGGTTTGTCGCGCTGCGCACGCAGCCATTCGCGCACCACCGGACCGCCGGTGGAATGGGTGATGCAGGCAATGCTTGCGTCCAGCAGGTGCAGGTCGCGCAGCGCGTGGTCGAACGCGCGCACCAGGTCGGCCATGGTCACCGCGTCGTCGAAACTCACGTATTCCGAGAGCCAGATGTCCGCCAGCGTCAATGGCATCCCGGCCGCGACAGCCTGCTGCTGCAACTGCCGCGGCAGTTGCCCGTAGGTCGAGGTGTTGGTGACGCTCCAGCCGTGGACGAACACAAGCGTGGTCATGGCACCGCTCCGCGAGGAGATGCTGGGGATGATGGCGCAATGCGTGGCGCGGCGGTACCGGCCAGATGCTGTAGGAATGGCTTGTGGGGCGGCTGTGGGAGCGACTTCAGTCGCGATGCTCTTTGCCGCGGATTCCAGAGCAGAAGCATCGCGACTGAAGTCGCTCCCACAGAGTGGGTCAGGACTCGCGCATCACCATCAGCCGGATCTCGGTCATGTCCTCGATCGCGTAGCGGATACCTTCGCGGCCGAAGCCGGACAGCTTGCCGCCGCCGTAGGGCATGCTGTCCACGCGGAAGCTGGGGATGTCGTTGACGATCACGCCGCCCTGGTCCAGCTCGTTCCAGGCGCGCATGGCGTGGTCCAGGCTGTCGGTGAAGATGCCCGCCTGCAGGCCGTAGTCCGAATCGTTGACCATCGCGATGGCCTCGTCGAACGTGCTGTAGCGCTGCAGCAGGGCGAACGGGCCGAACGCTTCCATGCGGTTGGCCTTGGCGTCGGCCGGCACGTTTTCCATCAGCGTGGCCTGCAGCATGTTGCCCTCGCGCTTGCCGCCGCACAGCAGCTTGCCGCCGGCTTCGCGCGCTTCCTCGATCCAGCCGTGCAGGCGTTTGGCGGCCGCTTCGTCGATCATCGGGCCGAGGAAGGTGTCGTCCTTTTTCGGGTCGCCGCTTTTCAGCTTTTTCGTGGCCGCCACCAGCCGTTTCTTCAGGGCGTCGTAGATGTCGTCGTGCGCATGGATGCGCTGCACACCGATGCAGCTCTGGCCGGACTGGTAGAACGCGCCGAAGATCAGCCGCTCGACCACGTGCTTCAGGTGCGGGCCCTGGTCCGCATCGACGATGCAGGCGGCGTTGCCGCCCAGTTCCAGCACCACTTTCTTGCGGCCGGCACGCGCCTTCAGGTCCCAGCCGATCTGGCTGCCGGTGAACGAGAGGAGTTTGAAGCGCTCGTCCTCGACCAGTGGCGAGGCGTGCTCGCCATCGATGGGGAGGATCGAGAACGCGCCCCTGGGCAGATCCGTCTCGGCCAGGATCTCGCCGATGATCAGCGCCCCGATCGGGGTTTTCTCCGCCGGTTTCAGCACGAACGGGCAGCCTGCGGCGATGGCGGGGGCGACCTTGTGCGCCACCAGGTTCAGCGGGAAATTGAATGGCGTGATGAACGACACCGGTCCCAGCGGCACGCGCTTCGTGTAGCCGTGATAGCCATCCAGACGGCTGGCCAGTTCCAGGTTCAGCGTCTCGCCGTTGATGCGCACGGATTCCTCGGCGGCGATCTGGAAGGTCTCGATCAGCCGCGTCACCTCGCCGGCGGAATCGCGAATCGGCTTGCCGGCCTCGATGCACAAGGCCTCGGCCAGCTCATCGCGGCGCTCGCTGAAGCGCTGCACGCAATGGCGCAGTACCGCCTGCCGCGCCCAGGGCTTGAAGTTGCGCATCGGCGTGGTGGCTTTCACCGCGGCGGCGATGGCCTTCTCGACCGTCTTCGCGTCCGGCACCGCCACGCGGGTGGCGATCCTGCCGCTGTATTTGTCGCGCACGACGAGGTCGGTGTTCGGTTGCTGTGGCTGGTTGGCGAGGTAGTAGGGGTAGCTCTTGTTCAACATGGCGCCTGCCCGCGGTTGCGATCGGGCAAGCATAGGACGTGGCGATGTTCAGAGCCTGTGAGGCGGTTTGCCTGGGCGCATCGTGCTATGGCGTCGGCACTACCGTGCTCGTTGCCGGATGCTATGCTCCCGCACCGTGGACGGTCCCGTTCGATGATCACTGGTCTCGGGATTCGCGGGGCGCGTGGGGCGCATGGTTCGTCGAACGTGGGCACGTGGATGTCCATTGGGTACATGTCATGGAGGATCGATGATTATTTCGTTGAATAAGCGATGGGCGCGGACAATTGTCCTGTTTCTGGCTCTGATGGCGGCACCTGCCATCGGCATGGCCACGGCGTTATGTGCGGATAGCCTGCATGTAGTCACGGCGAGCGATGGCGCGCGGCTTTTCACGGCGACATCCACTCACGCCGGACTCAGCGTGCGGCAGACGTTCGACGATGTGCGGAAGATAGCCGCCGCCGACGGATACGTGATTGCCATCGAGCCGGACTACAGCAGCCCGAATCCCAGCATGGGGATCGGCAAGCCGCCGTCTCCCGTACCGACGCTGGTCCAGGTTCAGCAACCGTCCGGGATTTCATTTACCTCGATTGTGCCGCCCGGCAACGCGAGCAAAGGCGTGCCGGAGCGGCTGTGCGCGATGGTCGGCAAGTTCGAGGCCGGTCGGCCCGCCGTGCCGAATCAGTTCGAACCTGCCATGACGGCGGAGACTCTGGAACAGTCGCGCACCACGATTCCCGTGACCAAGCCGGTCGTGAATATCCTCAAGCCGGACGTACCGTTTGATCTGGCTGCGGCCAAAGCCGCGCTGGAGCCGGGGCGCTCGACCATCAGGGGGCAAGTGTGCGGGAGTTGGCGGGGAAATCTCGTGTTGGGAAGCCAGCCGGTGCTTCTATATCCCGTGACGCCGTATTTGCAACAGATCCTCGCACTCGGCAAGAAGGCAAAACGAGGCAAGGATCAGGTGGTCACGGATCCGGACCTGGTCGTCGCGAGGATGGAAGCGAAGCCCAACGAAAACGGCGAGTTCCAGTTCTCCCGGATGAAGCTTGGCGAGTATTACCTGGTGACCAGCATTTCAGCGGTGCTTGGTGGCTCCCGCGACGTTTATGCCGGGCATGTAGACACGGATTACGGTTCGGGCAACGTGTACACCAGCCAGAACTTCAGTTTCGGATCGGATGCCGGCATCGAGCGGATCGTGGAGGTAAAAAAGGATGGCGATACCGTCAAGGTCACCATGCAACCGCACATCAGCGCGTTCAATCATTCCGGGTTGAGCGGATCGATTCTCGGCTGCAGCAAGTTTGGCAAGAAGGTGTCTCGCGGTATGTAGCGGCGTGGTCGTCAGGCGCCATCCCGGCATGGCTGCCGAACCACGAATCGGGATTCGAGTGGCGGTCGAACGCCCCATTTCATTCGTTTGGTCGAGCCCCTGAACGCACCGGCGGAAGGCAATCGCCGCTTGCGCGGCTCAGTCCTCACACACCCGCAATGCAAGTTCGCCATCCGCCAGCCGAGCGCGCAGCGGTGTGCCGGTGGCGACGTTTGCTGCCGAACGCAGCACCTTGCCGTCGGCGTCGAACATGATGGCGTAGCCACGCTCCAGCGTGGCCAGCGGGCTCACGGCGTGCAGTGCACGGCCGTCGTGGCGCAGTTGGGTCTGGCGCCGCTGCAGCAGTTGGGTGATGGCGCGGCGCAGGCGCTGGTCCTGCTCTGCCAGGCGGCGCTGCAGCAGGGGTAGCTGGTTGCGCGGGTGGCTTGCCAGCAGGCGTGCGTGCAGGCGTTCCAGTCGGGTGCGGCGGCGCTGATCCTGTTCGCGCAGCACGGTGGTCAGGCGGCGTTGCAGATGCACCAGCCGCTCGCGGTCGCGTTGCAGCCGCGCCTGCGGCCGTTGCGCCTGCAGGCGTGCCAGCAGGTGATCGACGCGTTGCGATTGCGCCTGCAGCCGGCCCAGTTGCACTGCCAGCAGGCGCTGCTGCAATTGACGCAGGTGACGGCCCACCGCCACCGCATCGGGCACCAGCAGTTCGGCCGCGGCCGAGGGCGTGGGTGCGCGCAGGTCGGCCACGAAGTCGGCAATGCTGAAATCGATCTCATGGCCCACGGCAGAAATGACCGGAACCGCGCTGGCATGGATGGCCCGTGCCACGATCTCCTCGTTGAACGCCCACAGGTCTTCCAGCGAGCCGCCGCCGCGGGTCAGCAACACCACGTCGTAGCGGGCGCAGGCCGACGCCTTGCGCAGCATCGCCACGATCGCCGGTGGCGCTTCGCGGCCTTGCACCGGTACCGGCAGAATTTCCACGTGGGCCAATGGCCAGCGCCGTGCCAGCACGCTCAATACGTCGCGCACCGCCGCGCCGGTGGCGGAGGTGATCACGCCGATGCGGCGCGCGTAACGCGGCAACGGGCGCTTGCGAGAGGGGTCGAACAGGCCTTCGGCGTTGAGCCTGGCCTTGAGTTGCTCGAACTCCCGCTGCAGCGCGCCTTCGCCCGAGGGCTCCATGTATTCGGCCACCAGCTGGAATTCGCCGCGCGGCTCGTACAAGCCGACCTTGGCGCGCACCATCACCTGCAGGCCATCGACCGGGCGGAAGCGCAGCGTCGACGCCTTCATCTTGAACATCGCACAGCGCACCTGGGCGCCGCTGTCTTTCAGCGTGAAGTACACATGGCCGGAGGCGGGGCGGGCCACGTTGGAAAGCTCGCCCTCGATCCACACCTGCGGCAGTGCATCGCCCAGCAGGTCGCGCACCAGCCGGTTGAGCGAGCTGGGCGTCAGGACATGGCGGGTGGTGCTGTCGAAAGCGGGCATGGGACGGCGAGCCTATCACGCGCCGTCAGACCTAGTCCTGTAGAAACATCCGCTTGGCGAAGCTTTCTGAGAGATTGCTTTGAACAGGCCGCATCCTGCCTCAGCTGCTCTTGCCCGGCGCCGGGCGGCGCCGGCCGCGATACATGCGCCAGGCGGCGATGCCCAGGTTCAGCGCAAACCAGGCGGCCAGCAGGCCGAGCGGCCAGCCGACCCAGGCGGGCCACAGCAGCGACACCACGGCCAGCAAGGTCAGCCCGGCGGTGCCGGCGAACAGCGGGCCGCTGGGGGTGTCGCCCAGCACGCGGCGGTTGCTCAGCACGGCGCCCACCGTGTTGGCAATGCGCAATGCGCCCACCGCGGCGCGGCTGGAACTGCCGCCGGCATGGCGCACCCGGCGCGGCCGGTCCTGACTGCTGCGCACGCGCTCGCTGCCGGGATGGCGGCGACGTGGCGCCAGCACGATCTCGGTGGCGTTCTCCAGGTCGCGCTCGTACTGCGCGGCCAACTGGCCGGCAAAGCCGGCATCCTCCACCGAAACGTCGATCTCGCGGTTGCTCAGCCAACTGGCGATGTTGAGGTTGGACGAACCCACCCGCGCCCACTGGCCGTCGGCCACGGCGGTCTTGGCGTGCAGCATCGAGCCATTCCACTCGAACACGCGGATGCCGGCTTTCAGCAACGGCCGGTAGCCCGAACGCGACATGCTGGCCACCACGGGGATATCGCTGTTGCCTGGCACCAGCAGGCGCACATCCACGCCGTCGCGCGAGGCGGCCACCAGCGCCTGCACGTAAGGCGCCAGGCCCACGAAATACGCGTCGGTAAGCCACAGGGTCTTGCGCGCCATCGAGGCAATCAATTGATCGAGCCGGTACATGCCGGCACTGGCCGGCTGGGTGGCGATCACCCGCAGGGCGACCGAGCCGGCGGGTTCGTCCGGCTCGGGCAAGGGCGCAAACGGTGCCAGCGGCGTGCCGATGCCACCCCAGCTCTGCGCGAACGCGGCTTCCATTTCGGCCACAGCCGGCCCGCGCAGTGCCACGCCGGTGTCGCGCCACGGCGGCACATCGTGCGCGGGATCACCCAGCCACTTCGCGCTGATGCACACGCCGGAAAGAAAACCCTGCACGCCATCGACCACCAGCACCTTGCGATGGTCGCGGCTGAGCCAGCCGAACGATTGCCCCAGTTGCGGTGGATTGAACACCCGCACTTCGCCGCCGGCCGCCCGCAACGGCGCCCAGAAGCGGCTGCGCGACTGGCCCAGGCAACCCATCCAGTCCACCACCACGTTCACCAGCACGCCGGCCTGCGCGCGCTCGACCAGGGCATCGCGGAAAGCGCGGCCCACGTCGTCGTTGCGGATGATGTAATTCTCCAGCAGCACGCGGTTCTGCGCGCCGCGGATCGCCGCCAGCCAGGCCTCGTAGTGGGCAGCGGCATCGATCAGCAACTCCACCGCGTTGCCGTTGAGCAGCGGCGCACCGGCGGCGCGGCTCAGCGCCTGTTCGGCCAGTAATCGGCTCGGTGTAGTGGGGATGAGCGGTAGCGATGACATGGCCCGAGTGTAAGCGAAGCCTTGTTGACGTAGCGCCATCGCCGCGCGGCGCTTCTGGCATGATCGCAGGCATGCCGATCCGTCGCCTTTACGCCGATACCGCCACCTGCGCGCAGCAGGTCGCCGACGCGCTTGGCCCGGACCTGCGCGTGGCCGCGCCCTTGGGGCTGGGCAAACCGCATGGCCTGCTCAACGCGCTGTACGCGTTGACCGCCGCGGACACCACCCGGTCGATGCGTTTGTACACGGCGCTGTCGCTGACGCGTCCGCGACCCAAGCCGGGGCTGGAGGCGCGTTTCCTCGAACCTTTCCTGCGGCGGCATTTCGGTGCCAACCAGATTGACCCGCAGTACGCGATCGACCAGGCGCGCGATGCCTTGCCGCCCAATGTCGAGGTGCACGAGTTCTACCTGCAGTCGGGTGCGCTGCTGCATTCGGCCAGCGCGCAGCGCAGCTACATCAGCCAGAACTACACCCACGTGGCGCGCGACCTGGTGCTGCAGGAGATCAACCTGCTGGTGCAACTGGTGGCGCGGCGCGAGGACCCCGACGGCGTGCACTACAGCTTGTCGAGCAACCCCGACCTGACCCTGGATTTCCTGCGCCAGATGCAAGCCGCCGGCAAGGCGCGGCCGTTGTGCGTGGCCGTGGTGCATCCGGATCTGCCGTACATGAGTGGCGCGGCCGAAGTGCCCGAAAGTTTCTTCGACATCGAACTGCAGCCGGCAACCTCGCCACCGCTGTTCGCATTGCCGCGCCTGCCGCTGGACGTGGCCGAATATGCGTTGGGCCTGCACGCCAGTGCGCTGGTGAAGGATGGCGGCTGCCTGCAGATCGGCATCGGCGCGTTGTCCGATGCGCTGGTCAAGGCGCTGCTGTTGCGCCAGCAGTCCAACAGCGCGTGGCGCGGCGCGCTGGCGTCGCTGGATGCGGGCGGCAACACGCGCACGCTGGCCGGCTACCTGGGTGGTACGGCGCCTTTGGTCACCGGCCTGTACGGTGCCAGCGAGATGGTGATGGACGGCTTCATGCATCTGCAGCGCGGCGGCATCCTGAAGCGCCGCAGCTGGGACAACCTGGCGCTGGAACGCGCCTCCGTCGCGGGCCGGTTGAATCCGGCGACGCCGGGCGGGCATTTCCTGCGCGGCGCGTTCTTCCTGGGTTCGCGCGAGTTGTACGCATGGCTCGGCGAGACCGAGGCGGCCGATCCCGATGCGATCGACATGTGCCCGGTGTCCCACGTCAACCAGTTGTACGGCGACCACCAGACGCTGGCCGCCTTGCAGCGGCGCGGCGCACGCTTCTTCAACACCTGCATGATGGCCACGCTGCTGGGCGCGGCGGTTTCCGACACGCTGGAGGAGGGCGCGGTGGTCAGCGGCGTGGGCGGCCAGTACAACTTCGTGGCGATGGCGCACGAGTTGGCCGACGGGCGCTCGGTGCTGCTGCTGCGCGCCACCCGCATGGGCCGCAACGGCCTGGAAAGCAACATCCGCTGGAACTACGGCCAGACCACCATCCCCCGGCATCTGCGCGATATCTACGTCAGCGAATACGGCGTGGCCGACCTGCGCGGCAAGAGCGACAGCGAGTGCGTGGAGGCGATGCTGTCGATCAGCGACGCCTGCTTCCTCGACGCGCTGTGCGCGGAGGCCAAGGCGCATGGCAAGCTGGCGCCGGACTTCGTGATACCCGCCGCCTGGCGCCACAACCGCCCCGACTGCCTGCGCCAGTCGCTGGCGCCGCTGCAGCGCAAGGGCCTGCTGCCCACGTTCCCGTTCGGCAGCGATTTCGACGACGTGGAACAGCGGCTGCTGCCGGCGTTGAACTGGCTGAAAGGCTGCGCCCTCAGCTGGCGTGGAAAGTGGCGGCTGCTGAAGGCCGTGATCCGGCCAGGCGACGCGGTGACGGGCGAAGCCGAGGCCTTGAAGCGGATGGGCCTGGCGGCGCCGGCGACGTGGAAGGATCGGCTGCAGCAGCGGGTGTTGCTGGCGGCGTTGCGGAATACCCGGTAGGAGCGGTTGCTGTGGGAGCGACCTCAGTCGCGATGCTCTTTGTTTGGGGGCCAGAGCAGAAGCACCTCGACTGAAGGTTCCTACGCCGGTCGCGGCAAAGGTTCGACCATCCCGCGGCGCTCTACCCGGCGTGGCCACGATGTCCAGGACTACGAAATCGCATTCCGCCAGAAGTAAGATTGTGACCGAACGAACAACGCATCCATCAGGCCGGTAGCTGGTAGCCAGAAGCGCATTTGAACGACCCCAGGGAGTTCCTGTCCATGACTGACACGCACCACGGAACAACAACTCAACTCGTGCCCGTTACGCTGTCCGGCATGGGTCATACCTATCTCGACCAATCGATGGTTCCAAAGGTCAACGCTTTCATAGCGAATGCGCGAGCTCACGGTGTAAGCCTCCATTTCAATAGCGCGTTCAGGACCCCAGAACATCAGGAACGGTTGCACCACGATCCCAACGCCATTACCCCGGCCACGCACAGTCTTCATTCGGCCGGGTTTGCCGTCGATGTGAATTATTCGACCGTCAGCGAAGCGCAGCGTGAAATCATTCGAACGGCCGCACACAATGCGGGATTGAGCTGGGGCGGCAATTTTCACCGGCGCGACCCGCCGCATTTTTATGTGGATCCGCCCATAGACAGAAACACGGCTATCGCGAATGCAACCCGGCAATATAACGAGCTGACCGGACGCCATCGGTCGCGCGCGCCTGAGCACCACGACGCACCAACTCACCAGCAAAACGCGCAGCAGGCGTCGCCAGGATATCCGGCACCTGGTACATCAGCGCAGGTATCACCACGTCTGGACGAAGCCTCACATCCGGATCACACGCTATTTCAGCAGGCGTATGCCGGTGTGAAAAAAATTGATGCCGAGCGAGGCCGCGCGTCGGATCGTATCAGTAAAAACCTGGCCGGTGCATTGGCTGTCGAGGCAAAATCGCAGGGCTTGAAGCAAATCGACAGTGTTGTTCTGAGCGACGATGGTTCCAAGGCGTTTGCTGCTGAGCAACCCATGCTTGGCGTGGTAACGAAGGTCGCAAATGTAGATACGGTCAGAGCGGTCAATATGTCGATCGAGCAAAGCACACAGCAGATGGCGCAGGTCAATCAGACCTTGCAACAGCAAGGCCAGCACAGGGCGCAGCAGATGGCTCAACAGGGAAACCTGCAGGTGACCGTCACACAGAATGTTTCATGCATGGGTTAGGGCATGGGCCGATGATTGACGATTTCGGGAGCAAGACGATGAAACGGATGAACCATGTATTCCTGATGATGCTTGTTTTCAGCATCTTCTTGACGGCGGCCACCGCTGCTACCGCCGGGCAACCGAAGCCGACGGGCATGTTTTCGAACATGGCATACAACGACGAAGGAGGCGACCTGCTTGGGACGGAGATTTTCGTCACCTATGCTCGCGACGGCTACTTTGTCGTCTATCAATCGAGCGAGGGTGACCCAACAACGCCCGTGGTGGTACCCGCGACAATATCCGGTACATCAATCAAATTTTCGGTACCAAAATCCGTCGATCCTCGCGGCAACTTTGTCGGAACGATCGGACCACAAGAGCTGACCGGATCGTTCTCGGCAAACAAAGAGGTCATCCATCTCAAGCGCAAGGCCAGTTACTGGCAGTGAGGATTGATACAAGGCGGAGCGGTGAATTCTCGCGGATGTGCGCCGTTGTGCTGGCTCCTGGTTAGTCACCAGGGCGCATCTTTTTCATCCGTGTCCGCAGGCGGGTCATCCATCAACGGCAGCACGGCGGGGCTGTCCAGGTCGTCGAATTGCTGGTGGTTGACCGCCCAGAAGAACAGCGCCACGGCCACGCCGATGACGATCAGGGTGACGGGGATCAGGATCAGCAGGATGTTCATCTGGAGGCTCCCCGCGCGGGCGTGGTCGTGCCGACCCGTTGCGCGTTGAGCACGACCACCAGCGAGCTCAAGGTCATGCCGATGCCGGCCAGCCACGGCGGCACCAGCCCGAACGCGGCGAACGGCACCGCGCAGAAATTGTAGGCCAGCGACCAGCGCCGGCTCTGGGCGACCACGTGACGCACCTGACGCGCGATCACGCGGGCGCTGGCCAGGCCATCCAGACGTCCATCCAGCAACAGCAGGTCGGCGTGCGCCTGGGCCAGGCCGGTGCCGCTGTCGAGCGCGGCGGAAACGTCGGCGCCGGCCAGGAGGGGGGCGTCGTTGGTGCCGTCGCCCACGGCCAGGGTGACATGACCTTGTGCCCGCGCGCCCTGCAGCACGGCGAGCTTGTCCGCCGGGGTTTGCCGCGCATGCCAGTCGTCGATACCCACCGCGCTGGCCAGCGGGGCCACGCGTTCAGCCACGTCGCCGCTGGCGATGGCGCAGGCGATGTTGTCGGCGCGAAGAAATTCCACGGTGTCCGCGGCGTCGGATCGGGCTCGTTCGTCCAAATGAAACGCGGCGATGGCGCCCTGCGCATCGGCCAGTACCAGGGTGCCCGCAGCCAGCGCGGACGCGTTTTCGCCGCTGTGTTCCAGCGCAAAATCCGCGCGGCCCAGGCGCAGGGCACGGCCGTCCAGTTCGCCACGGATGCCCGCGCCGGCGACGACTTGCATCGCGGTGGCGCGTATCGGGGAACCATGCGCGGCGGCTTCCGCGGCCAGCGCGCGGGCCAGCGGGTGCGAGCTTTCGCGCGCCAGTGCGGCGGCCCATTGCAGGGTGCGGGCGGGGTCGTCGCCGCGCAACGGTTCCACCGTGGCCAGCGACAGTTGCGGGGTGGCCAGCGTGCCGGTCTTGTCGAACAGTGCGAAATCGACCCGCGCCAGCGGCTCCAGCGCCGCGCTGTCGGTCACCAGCACGCCGCGCTGCGCCAGTACGCCCAGCGCGCGGGTGAGGGTGGCCGGCAAGGTCAGCGCGAAAGCGCAGGGGCAGGCCACCACCAGCACCGCTACCGCGGCTTCGAACGCACGCGTGGGATCGACCAGCAACCAGCCCAGCGCGGTCAGCAGCGTCAGCAGCAATACGCGGGCCACGAAGCGGCTGGCGTCGCGTTCGCTGGCCAGCATCGAGGGCGAACGGGCCTGGCGTGCTCGCGCCGCCAGTGCGCCCAGCCGCGCCGCGACCGTATGCGAGCCGCTGGATTCCACCCGCAGTTGCGCCGGCCCGGTCAGTACCACGCTGCCGGCCACCAGCCGCTCGCCGGCATGCCGGGTGACCGGCCGCGATTCGCCGGAAAGCAGCGCTTCGTCGACACGCACCGTATGGCCTTCCAGCACGCCGTCGGCGGGCACCGTGCCACCCTCGCTGACGTGGACCAGGTCGCCGGGGGCCAGCTCGATAGCGGCCACGGTTTCCAGTTGGCCATCGCTGCGGCGGCGTTCGGCCAGCAGTGGCGTGGCATCGATCACCGCATCGCCCAGCGCGCTGCTGCGATGGCGTGCGCGCAGTTCCAGGTAGCGTCCGCCCAGCAGCAGGAACACAAACATGCTGACCGAGTCGAAATAGATCTCGCCGTCGCCGCGCAGCGTGTTGACGGAGCTGGCCAGGAACACCAGCGCCACCGCCAGCGCCACCGGCAGGTTGATCCCCAGCCGTCGCTGGCGCAACTCGGCCTGCGCGCCGGCGAAAAACGGTTGCGCCGAATAGAACACCACCGGAATGGTGGACAACAGGCTCAGCCAGCGGAACAGCCCGCGGGTGGTGAAGTCCACGAAATCGACCGCGCCGATGTACATCACGAACGCGTAGGTCATCACCTGCATGGCGAACATGCCGCCGACCAGCAGGCGCTTCAGTGCCGCATGCATCTCGATCGCGCGGGCGTCGTCGATGCTGTCGTGGCGCAGCGGCTGCGCGGTGCAATGCGTGCTGGCGAAAACGGCGAGCAGGCGCGGCAACGGCGTGCGCCGCGCGTCCCACACCACCCGCACGCGTCCGGCCGGTGCATCGATGGCCACGCGTTTCACGCCGGGCAAGGCGTGGATCAACTGCTCCAGGGTCAGGATCTGGCGGGCGTCATGCAGGCCGTCGACGCGAAGGGCGATTTCGCTGCGGCCATCGCGGCGCGGGCGCATGACCTGCGCGGCGAGTTGCGGGTGCGCCCAGGCCGCGTAGGCATTCATCGCGGGCTGGCGGGCGGCGGGCCGTGGCTGCTGTGCGCAGCGGACGGCACGCCGAACAGGCCGCTGCCGGCATGTTCCACCGGCGTATCGGGATGGTGCGCGGCGACCACGATGATCCACACGCAACCGGCCAGCGAAGCCACGAACAGCGCCACTCCCAGCCACACGATCGGCTGGCGATACCACGCTGCCCTGGCGGGTACCGGCACCGGGTCAGCGCTGGGCATGGCCTTGGCTCGCGGCGGCATCGCCCTGGTGCGAGAGGTGGTAGACGTAAGCGGCCAGTACGCGGATCTGGTCACTGGTCAGGCGCGTGCTCCACGCCGGCATGGCACCCTGGCGACCGCCGCCGATCGAGTGTTCGATGTCCTCCAGCTTGCCGCCGTGCAACCAGATGTGGTCGGTGAGGTTGGGCGCGCCCAAGGCGGGATTGCCCTTGCCGTCGGGGCCGTGGCAGGCCGCGCAGGTGGTGAACAGCGGCTTGCCGGCCGCCGCCTTGGCTGCGTCGTGCGGCGAGTCGGACAGGCTCAACACGTACTGGGCCAGGTTCTTGACGTTGTCCTCGCCCAGGCTGGCCCACGGCGGCATCAAGCCGCTGCGGCCATCGTGGATGCTGGCCAGGATGTCCGCGCCGGTACCGCCGTACAGCCAGTCGTTGTCGATCAGGCTGGGCGCGCCCACCTTGACGTTGCCGTAGCCGCCGCGGCCGTGGCAGGCGGCGCAGTTGTCCACGAACAGCCGCCCACCCATTTGCAGCGCGGCGGGGTCATTGGCCAGTTGCTCCACCGGGTACTGGCGAAAGCGCTCCAGCAGCTCATCCAGTTTCGCGTCGTTGGCGGCTTCATCCCTGGCCAGCTCGCCGTGCGAGGTCCAGCCGAGGATGCCCTTGTGGCTGCCGAAGCCCGGGTACAGCACCAGGTAGGCGAACCCGGCCAGGAACATCGCGCCGGAAAACAGCAGCCACCACAACGGCAGGTTGCGCACGCCTTCGCGCACGGTGCCGTGCGCCCAGACGTGGCCGCTGGTCTGGTCGGGCAGGGTGGGGATCTTGGCCCGCGGCGCCCACAGGAAAAGGAAGAACGTGATGCCCAGGTTCAGCACCACCAGGAACATTACCCACAACGACAATCCAGTGGTCACGGCTGGTCGCTCCCCTGGTTGTCGGCGACGTCCTTTTTGGCAATGTCGGCCGGGTCGGGCAGCGGGCCCTCGGGTTTGTCTTCCATCGGAATCTCCGACATCCGCTTGAACGTTGAACGATGGCGCTTGCGCCAGGCCCAGACCCAGATGCCGATGAAGATCAGCATCAGCACCACGGTCACCACGCCGGTGATATGGCCCCAGATCGGATTCATCATGGCTTGTCTCCGTGGCCGGCCGGCACCGGCACGGCAGCGACCGGCTCGTTCTTGATGCCCAGCCCCTGCAGGTAGGCGATCAGCGCATCCATCTCGGTCTTGCCGGCCAGCGCCTCGTTGGCCCTGGCAATGTCGTCGTCGCTGTACGGGTCACCCAGCCGGCGCAGGGTGCGCATGCGCGCCTGCACGTCGGCGATGTCCAGCTTGTTGTCATTCAGCCAGGGATACGCCGGCATGTTCGACTCCGGCTCCACCTGACGCGGGTCCTCCAGGTGCAGGCGCTGCCAATGGTCGGAATACTTGCCGCCCACGCGGGCCAGGTCCGGTCCGGTGCGCTTGGAGCCCCACTGGAACGGTCGGTCGTAGACCGACTCCTCCGCGGTGGAGAAGTGCCCGTAGCGCTGCGTCTCCGCCCGCAAGGCGCGGATCATCTGCGAGTGGCACAGGTAGCAGCCTTCGCGCACATACACGTCGCGACCGGCCAGGCGCAGCGCGTCATAGGGTTTCACCCCCGGCGGCGCCTTCACCGAATGCGCCTGGATGAACAGGGGCGTGATCTCGGCCAGGCCGCCGATGGACACCATGATCGCAATCAGGACGCCGAGCAGGCCGGCGTGCTTCTCGATGACTTCGAAATGTTTATAGGCCATGGTTGAGCTCTATTTGAAGAGTGCGGCGATGGATGGCCGCCTTTGGGCTTGCAGGGCCGGAAGGGTTTGCAGAATCGGTAACCCGATCGAAGTGGCGATCACGGACGAGCGCATCAGCCAGGCTCCTCAATTGGCCGCGGGCAGGGGCACCGGCACCTGGTGCGGGTAGGGCTCGGGGATGGGCACGGGGATCGGCTTGATCAATCGCGCACGCGCATCGGCTGCGGTGTGCCACAGGTTCCAGGCCATGATCACCATGCCGCTGAGCACGAACACGCCACCCAGCCAGCGGATCCAGTACATCGGCTTGACCGCGATCAGGCTGTCGATGAACGCATACGCCAGCGAACCATCGGGCAGCGTCTTGCGCCACATCAGGCCTTCGGTGACGCCAGCCGTCCACATCGAACCCACGTACAGCAGCAGGCCCATGGTGTGGATCCAGAAGTGCCACTCCATGCCCTTGCGCGAGTACATCTTCTCCTGCCCCAGCGCGCGCGGCGCCATTGCATACAGCGAGCCGATGGTGATCATCGCCACCCAGCCCAGCGAGCCCGAATGCACGTGCGCGATGGTCCAGTCGGTGTAGTGCGACAGCGAGTTCACCGTCTTGATCGCCATCATCGAGCCTTCGAAGGTCGAGGCGGCGTAGAACACCAGCGACAGCACCATGAACTTGGCCGCCGGGTCCATCTTCAGCCTGTGCCACGAGCCGTTGAAGGTGAGCAGGCCGTTCGCGGCCGAGCCCAGGCTGGGCATCAGCAGCACCAGCGAGAACGCCATGCCCACCGACTGCACCCAGTCGGGCAGGGCGGTGTACATCAGATGGTGCGCGCCGGCCCACATGTAGACCGAGATCAGCGCCCAGAAATTGACGATCGAGAAGCGGTAGCTCCACAGCGGCTGTTGCGCCTGCCGCGGCACGAAGTAATACATCATGCCGAGGAAGCCGGCGGTGAGGAAAAACGCCACCGCGTTGTGGCCGTACCACCACTGCACCATCGCATCGACCACGCCGGCGTAGACCGGGTACGACTTGAACAGCGATGCGGGCAGCGCGAGGTTGTTGACGATGTGCAGCAGGCCTACCGCGATGATGAAGGCGCCGTAGTACCAGTTCGCCACGTAGATGTGCTTGATCCGGCGCCGCGTCAGGCTGCCGAAGAACACCACGCCGAAGCTCACCCACACGATCGCGATCAGGATGTCGATGAACCACTCGGGCTCGGCGTACTCCTTGCTCTGGGTGATGCCCAGCGGCATCGTCACCATCGCCAGCACGCAGACCAGTTGCCAACCCCAGAAGGTGAAGCCCGCCAGTTTGGTGAACGCCAGCCGCGCATGGCCGGTGCGTTGCACCACGTAGTAGCAGGTGCCCATCAGCGCCGAGCCGCCGAACGCGAAGATCACGCCGAAGGTGTGGTCGGGGCGGATGCGGCTGAAGGTCAGCCACGAGGTGTCGAAATTCAGCGCGGGCCAGGCCAGTTCGGCAGCGGCATATACGCCCACCGACATGCCGATGATCCCCCACACGGCGGCAGCCAGCAGGAACTGACGCACCACTCTGTCGTTGTAATACTCGGTGTTCGGCATGCGGATCCCCGACGGTTAACTGCGCTATTTTGCGTAAAGCGTGACGCGATGCCATGACGCCAATCAAGCCGCTGCGACAATGCGTACCGAACTGCCCGGTGCGCTCCCAGTCTGGCAGCTGCGGCTTGCAGCTTTCGTGAAAGATATCCCGTGCCGCTCGATGGCGCGCGCCGGCCACCTTCGCTCCATGGCGCCATCGGGCCGGGTCATCGGAGGCGTACCGGTGATCGGTTATCCTTGGCGCTGTTTTCCCGAACAAGAAGCATGAGCGAAATGGTTACCCAGGTGCCTCTCACGGCAGGTCCGGCCCCGCGCCGACACAGTGTTGCCGTGCAGGTCGGCAAGGTCCGCGTCGGTGGCGATGCGCCGATCGTGGTGCAGTCGATGACCAATACCGACACCGAGGACGCCGCCAGCACCGCCAGGCAGGTTGCCGAGCTGGCCCGCGCCGGGTCCGAACTGGTACGCATTACGGTCAACACGCCGGCCGCCGCCGCGGCGGTGCCGCGGATCGCCGAGCGGCTGGCGATGATGGGCGTGGACGTGCCGCTGGTTGGCGACTTCCACTACAACGGCCACCAGTTGCTGGAACGCGAACCGGCCTGTGCCGAGGCGCTGGCCAAGTACCGCATCAACCCCGGCAACGTGGGTTTCGGGGCCAAGCGCGACACCCAGTTCGCGTCGATCATCGAAATGGCACTGCGTTACGCCAAGCCGGTGCGCATCGGCGTCAACTGGGGTTCGCTGGACCAGAGCATGCTGGCCGCGCTGATGGACGAGAACGCGCAGCGCGCCGAACCGTGGGATGCCTCGCGGGTGGCGCGCGAGGCGCTGATCCGCTCGGCGCTGGAGTCGGCCGCCAAGGCCGAGGAAATCGGCCTGGGACGCGACCGCATCATCCTGTCGTGCAAGGTCTCCGGCGTGCAGGAGTTGATCGCCGTGTACCGCGACCTGGCCACGCGCTGCGATTATGCCTTGCACCTGGGCCTCACCGAGGCGGGCATGGGTTCCAAGGGCATCACCGCCTCCAGCGCCGCGCTGGCCGTGTTGCTGCAGGAAGGCATCGGCGACACCATCCGCATCTCGCTGACGCCCGAACCTGGCGCCTCCCGCACCGGCGAGGTGATTGTGGCGCAGGAGCTGCTGCAGACGATGGGGCTGCGTTCGTTCACGCCGCTGGTCACCGCCTGCCCGGGCTGCGGCCGCACCACCAGCGAGTTCTTCCAGGTGCTGGCCAAGACCGTGCAGGAACACGTGCGCGAACAGATGCCGTTGTGGCGGGTGAAGTACGACGGCGTCGAGAACCTCACGCTGGCGGTGATGGGCTGCATCGTCAACGGGCCGGGCGAATCCAAGCACGCCAATATCGGCATCTCGCTGCCGGGCAACGGCGAGGCGCCGGCCGCGCCGGTTTTCATCGACGGCGAAAAGGCGATGACCCTGCGTGGCGACAATATCGCCAACGAATTCGTGGGCATCCTGGACGATTACGTGGAGCGCAAATACACCGCCCGCACGAGCTGATGGATGCGTCACAATGCGCGGGTACGGTTTTCTTCACACTGCGTTGCCAGCTCGTGTGTTGACCCAGGGAGTCAGTCGGGCTTGAGTGGGCTGGGCTGCAAGGCCAGCTCTTCGCCTCGACCACACAAGTCCGACAGGCCCCTGAAGCGAAACCTCCTCAATGGGATGACTATCCGTGACGAAACGCCCACAGCTGCGCACCGTCGTTCTTTACGTATCCGTGTCGGCACTGTGGATCTGGTTTTCCGACCACGCGTTGAATGCCGTGGCCGGCGACCGCGCCGATCTGCCATTCCTGCAGAGCATCAAGGGCTGGTTCTTCGTACTTGGTACCGGCGCGTTGCTGTATTGGATGCTCGGCCGCGACATGCGCCGGCTGCAGCAGGCCACCCAGCGACTGCTGGACGGGCAGGAGCAGGCATTGCGCGTGTTGGTGTCGGCGATCGACATCCGGCACAAGGAAACCGGGGATCATTCCGGCCGCGTGATGCGCATGGCCACCGGCCTGGCGCGCGTGGCAGGGGTGCATGGCGATGCGCTGCGCAACCTCTCATTCGGCGCCTTGCTGCATGACATCGGCAAGCTGGCGGTGCCCGACGCGATCCTGGTCAAGCCGGGCAGGCTCGACGAAGGGGAGATCGCCGTCATGCGCCAGCACGCGCGGTTCGGCGGCGACATGCTGCAGCGGGTGGATTTCCTGCGCGGTGCAAGCGACATCCCTTACAGCCACCACGAGCGCTGGGACGGCGCCGGTTATCCTGCCGGCCTGCGCGGCGAAGCCATCCCGCTGGCGGCGCGGATATTCAGCGTCGTCGACATCTGGGATGCGCTGATTTCCCCGCGCGTCTACAAGCCCGCCTGGCCCGAAGCCGACGTCCTCGACTACCTGCGCAAGGTGGCCGGCAGCCAGCTCGACCCCCGACTGGTCGCGCTGTTCATCGAGCACTACGACGACATCAAGGCGCTGGGCGAGCCACCCGAAACCGCCGAGCCGCCACGCGCCGCGCTCTCGTAGGAGTGCACCCTGTGCGCGACGCTTTTTGCCGAAAATGACGAAGAGCCTCGCGCACAGGGTGCGCTCCTGCCGCTATTTGCAGGGCTGGATCAGCTCATCCGTAAATGCCGCCCAATTGCCCGGCTGACCGGGCCGGCGACGTAACGTGGCCACGTCCTGCAGGTACTGCGCCCGCGGTATCTCGACAGCGCCGAGGCTCACGGTGTGTGCGTTGGCCACCTGGGTGTCGATCAGCGGGAAATCCCAGCCGTGCAGCAGCTTGGCCAGCGCAACCAGCGCCAGTTTGGATGCGCCGCTCTGGCGGCTGAACATCGACTCGCCGCAGAACAGTTGCCCCAGCGCAATGCCGTAGATGCCACCGATCAGTTGCGTGCCCTCCCAGACTTCGAGGCTGTGGGCGTGGCCCAGGTGATAGAGGCGGTTGTAGGCATCGACCATCGCCGGCACGATCCAGGTGCCCGAGGCGTCCCGGCGCGGCGCGGCACAGCCGCGAACCACCGCGTCGAATGCGTGGTCGAGCGTGAGGTGCCAATGCTTGCCCGCCAACTGCCGACGCAGGCTGCGGTTGATGCGCAGGTCCTGCGTGTGCAGCACGCAACGCGGATCGGGCGACCACCACAGGATCGGCTCGCCATCGCTGAACCAGGGAAAGATGCCCTTGCCGTAGGCCGCCAGCAGCCGCGTCGGCGAAAGGTCGCCGCCAAACGCCAGCAGGCCGTTGGGTTCCGTCAACGCCTGCCGGGGGTCGGGGAACGACGCCGGCGCGTCCGGATCGAGCAGGGGCAGGCGGATCACGGCGACAGGTCGCGCGGTGAGCCGGTTTCGTTGTCCTCGCGGGTCTTCGCATACGGGCTGTGCGCCAGCAGTTCGGCCGCATAGCCGTCCACCGCTTCCGCTTCGTGGATCAGCGCGTCCGCCACCGCCGCGCGGAAGCCGGGGTTGACCAGGAAATGCCGCGAATGCGTGCGTACCGGCAGAAAGCCGCGTGCCAGCTTGTGCTCGCCCTGCGCGCCGGGTTCGAAACGCTGCAGGCCCTGCGCGATGGCGTAGTCGATGCCGCGGTAATAGCACAGCTCGAAATGCAGCCCCGGTACGTCCACCGACGCGCCCCAATAGCGCCCATACAACACGCCGCCGCCCTGAATGAACAGCGCCATCGCCACGATGGTTTCGCCGTCGCGCGCCAGCGCCAGTTGCGCGGTCTGGCCCAGTTCGCCCAGGTGGCTGAAGAACGCGGCGGTGAGCGCAGCGTGGTTGCCCTTGGCGTCGAAGGTGGTCTCGTACAACGCATGCACGCGGCGCCATTCGAGCAGGCTGAGGCTGTCGCCGCTGCGCCATTCGATGGCGAGGCCGCTGGCCGCCACCTGTTCGCGCTCGCGCAGGATGTTCTTGCGCTTCTTGTGGTTGAGCGTGGCCAGGAACGCCGGGAAATGGCGGTAGCCGTGGTTGTGCCAATGGAACTGCACGTCCGACCGCACCAGCCAGTCCTCGTCAAACGCCTCGGTTTCGCCGGCCTCCAGAAAATTGGCATGCACCGAGGAAAGCCCCAGCTCCTCCGCTTCGCCGCGCATCGCCTCCACCAGCGCCCGCTGCAGCAGGACCGTTTGCCCGTCGCCGCCAGCCAGCAGCCGCGGCCCGGTCACCGGCGAGTAGGGCACGCCGTTGAGCAGTTTCGGGTAGTACTCGCCGCCGGCCTGCTGCCAGGCACGCGCCCAGCCGAAATCGAACACGAACTCGCCGTGCGAGTTGCCCTTGAAGTACAGCGGTGCGGCGGCAATCAGTCGCTCGCGCTCGTAGATGCCCAGATGATGCGGCTGCCAACCCCAGTCCGGCCGGATACAGCCGGAACGCTCCAGCGTGGCCAGGAACGCATGCGAGACAAACGGATTGTCGTCGCCACGCAGCGCGTCCCACGCCGCGGCAGGCAGGTCGGCAATGGCGTCATGGAAGCGGGTGGTGAGCATGGTTCGGCCTGTAGGAGCGCACCTTGTGCGCGATGCTTTTCGTTACGTGACGAAGAGCTGTCGCGCACAGGGTGCGCTCCTACATCTCACGCTGCCGGCGTCTGCTGATCCAGCCAGCGCTCGGCATCCAGCGCGGCCATGCAGCCGAAGCCGGCCGAGGTGATCGCCTGGCGGTAGACATGGTCGGCCACGTCGCCGGCGGCGAACACGCCTTCGACCGAGGTCATCGTGGCCATGCCCTGCTGGCCGCTGTGGATCCTGATGTAGCCGTCGTGCATGTCGAGCTGGCCCTGGAAGATGCCGGTATTGGGCGTGTGGCCGATCGCCACGAAGAAGCCGGTGGCCTCGATGTCGCGGGTGGCGCCGGAGTTGACGTCCTTCACGCGCACACCGGTGACGCCGGAGTCGTCGCCTAGCACCTCGTCCACGCTGTGGTTCCACACCAGCTCGATCTTGCCGGCGGCGGCCTTCTCGAACAGCTTGTCCTGCATGATCTTCTCGGCGCGCAGCTTGTCGCGGCGATGCACCAGGTAGACCTTGCTGGCGATGTTGGACAGGTACAACGCCTCTTCCACGGCGGTATTGCCGCCGCCGATCACCACCACCGCCTGCTCGCGGAAGAAGAAGCCGTCGCAGGTAGCGCAGGCGGACACGCCCTTGCCCTTGAACTTCTCCTCCGAGGCGATGCCCAGGTACTTCGCGGTGGCGCCGGTGGTGATGATCAGCGCGTCGGCGGTGTAGTCGCCGGAGTCGCCGCGCAGCCGGAACGGGCGCTGCTTCAGATCCACCGTGTGGATGTGATCGAAGATCATCTCGGTGTGGAAGCGCTCGGCGTGTTCGGCCATGCGCTGCATCAATGCCGGCCCCTGCAGCCCCTCGACGTCGCCCGGCCAGTTGTCCACGTCGGTGGTGGTCATCAGCTGGCCGCCCTGCTGCAGGCCGGTGATCATGGTCGGCTTGAGGTTGGCGCGCGCGGCGTAGACCGCCGCGGTGTAGCCGGCGGGGCCGGAGCCGAGGATCAGCAGTCGACTGTGCTTGGGAACGGTGTTCATTTTTGCCAGTTACTCCGCGGAGTTTTGCAGCGGTTGCGGGATGGTGTGCGCTGGGGCGGTTGTCCGGGGTTGCCCGCGCAAGCCGTTGATCCGGCGGTCGCTGTGCGTCGATGACGCGTGGCAGGGTCCTGAAAAATCGCCGGTCCAGCGGCGCACCGTTATAATCCTCGTCAGCTGTCGACGGCCGTGGCATGCGGTCGCGGCTTTTCGCGAAGGCTTGCGCATGACCGACGAACAGCGGCGGTTCAGTCGGCAAGGATGGGGAATCGAAGCCGCCGATTCAAGGCGAGCGGCGTTGCCACGGTGATTTTCCGCCACACTTCTCCCTCGACAGGATTTGCCCGCATGGTCTGTAAAACCCCGAATCCCGGCACCGGCGGTGCCCCTGACGGCAAGCTGGTACAACCGGCGTTGCAAGGTATGCTCTGACGTTGGTCAACAGGAAGAGGTCGTCCATGGCGACACGCAGCACGAACGCCAGACAGCCGGCCCGGGAAGGCCTCAGCGAGGAGTTGAAACGGCGCTTGCGCGAAGCCGGCGCGCTGCTGTTGCTGCCGCTGGCGCTGTACCTGCTGGTGTGCCTGTTCAGTTACAACCCAATGGACCCGAGCTGGTCGCATGTGGGTAGCGCCGATCACGCGCGCAACTTCGGCGGCATGCTGGGTGCGTACGTGGCCGACCTGCTGCGCTACCTGTTCGGCATGGTGGCGTATGCATTCCCGCTGCTGCTGGTCCTGCTGGGCGTGAACGTGCTGCGCCACCGGGCGGAACCCAGCAGCAGCCGTTGGGAGCCTTCGCTGCGGCTGATCGGCTCGGTGTTCTTCTTCATTACCGCGCCGGGCCTTTGCTGGCTCAATTTCCCCGACAGCGGCATGGCGCCCCAGGGCGCCGGCGGCATGATCGGCGAGGCAGTGGGCAAGGGGCTGCAATACGTTTTCGGCTACAAGGGCGCGCCGCTGCTGTTGCTGGCGGTGTTCCTGGTGGCCGTGACGCTGGCCACCGGGCTGTCGTGGTTCAAGGTGATGGACTGGACCGGGCACACGGTGCTGCGGCTGACCGAGATGGTTCGCGAGCGCCTGCGCCAGGCGCCGCAGGAACGCGCTGCGCGGCTGGCGCGCACCGAGCGCGCTGCGGTGAAGAAAGACGACGCGGTGAAGCAGGCGAAACGCGAGCCGGTGCGGATCGAATCGGCCCCCGCGCCGGTGACCAAAAGCGAGCGCGCCCGGCTGGAAACACAGATCCCGCTGTTCGTGGGCGCTGCCGCGCCGGGCGAGCTGCCACCGCTGTCGCTGCTGGACGAGGCGCCGGAGCAGGGCCCGGGCTATTCGGAAGAAACGCTCGAGGTGCTGTCGCGCCAGGTGGAGTTGAAGCTCAAGGATTTCCGCATCGAGGCCAAGGTGGTGGGTGTGTACCCCGGCCCGGTGATCACCCGCTTCGAGCTGGAGCCGGCCGCCGGCGTGCGCGGTTCGCAGGTGTCCAGCCTGGACAAGGACATCGCCCGCGGCCTGTCCGTGGTGAGCGTGCGCGTAGTTGACGTGATCCCCGGCAAGAACGTGATCGGCCTGGAGATCCCCAACACCCGCAAGCAGATCGTCTATCTCTCCGAGATCCTGCGATCGGACAAGTACGACCAGCAGAAATCGCCGCTGGCGCTGGCACTGGGCAAGGACATCGGCGGGAAACCCGTCGTGGTGGACCTGGCCAAGATGCCGCACCTGCTGGTCGCCGGCACCACCGGTTCGGGCAAGTCGGTGGCGGTCAACGCGATGGTGCTTTCGCTGCTGTACAAGGCCAGCGCCAAAGACGTGCGCATGATCATGATCGACCCGAAGATGCTGGAGCTCTCGGTCTACGAGGGCATCCCGCACCTGCTGGCGCCGGTGGTCACCGACATGAAGGAAGCGGCCAACGCGCTGCGCTGGTGCGTGGCCGAGATGGAGCGCCGCTACAAGCTGATGGCCGCCGTGGGCGTGCGCAACCTGGCCGGCTTCAACAAGAAGGTGAAGGACGCCGAGAACGCGGGCCAACCACTGCTCGATCCGCTGTTCCGCCCCAATCCGGAGATGCCCAACCTGGCCGCCGAGCCGCTGGAGCCGCTGCCGAACATCGTGGTGATCATCGACGAGTTCGCCGACATGATGATGATCGTCGGCAAGAAGGTGGAGGAGTTGATCGCCCGCCTGGCGCAGAAGGCGCGCGCCGCCGGCGTGCACCTGATCCTGGCCACCCAGCGTCCGTCGGTGGACGTGATCACCGGCCTGATCAAGGCCAACATCCCCACCCGCATCGCGTTCCAGGTATCCAGCAAGATCGACTCGCGCACGATCCTCGACCAGTCCGGCGCCGAAGCGCTGCTGGGTCATGGCGACATGCTGTACCTGCCGCCGGGCACCGCCACGCCCGAGCGCGTGCATGGCGCCTTCGTCGACGACCACGAGGTGCACGGCGTGGTCAACTGGCTGAAATCCCAGGGCGAGCCCAACTACATCGAAGGCGTGCTGGAGGAAGTACAGGCCACCAGCGACGGCAAGTTCATCAATGATTCCGGCATCCCGCAGGATGGCGAGGAGGGTGGCGATGCCGAGGCGCAGCTGTACGACAAGGCCGTCGCCATCGTCACCCAGACCCGCCGGGCCTCCATCTCCGGCGTGCAGCGCCATCTGCGCATCGGCTACAACCGCGCCGCCCGCCTGGTCGAACAGATGGAGCAGGACGGCGTGGTCAGCGCGCCCCAGCACAACGGCAATCGCGAAGTGCTGGCGCCCCCGCCGCCGCGGGATTGAGCCGCGGCAATGCGGGATGCGGGAAAATTGTAGGAGCGACTTCAGTCGCGATGCTCTTGTTCCGGGGCTTCAGAGAAAAAGCATCGCGACTGAAGTCGCTCCTACAGAGAACACGCTCCGGTTAAGCCAATACGTCCCACAATCCGCACCGCCATCGCTTTGGGAATCCCGATGAAACGCCTCACCCTCGCTGCCGTCCTCCTGCTGCTGTCGTTCGTGACCCAGGCCGCCACCGGGCCGGCCCGCGCGCGGTTGGATGCGTTCGCGCAGAACCTGCATTCGCTGACCGGTCATTTCAGCCAGACCCTGATCGACATCAACGGGCACGATAGCAAGACCAGTGCGGGTACGCTGGCGCTGCAGTCGCCGCGGCAGTTTCGCTGGGAGACGTTGACGCCGTACAAGCAGACCATCGTGGCCGACGGCAGCCGCGTGTGGATGTACGACCCGGAGCTGGACCAGGTCACCGTGCGGATCCAGAGCGCCGAGGAGGCGCACAGCCCGCTCACCGTGCTCACCGACGTGTCGCAACTGGACAACAACTTCAAGGTGGCCGAACGCGGCGAGCGCGACGGCCTGCAATGGCTGCGGCTCACCTCCACCGCGAAAGACCCGCAGTTCGACTACGCCGACCTGGGTTTCGATGCGAACGGCCTGGCGCGCATGACGTTCCGCGACCAGCTCGGCTCCACCACGGACATCCGCTTTTCCGGCTGGCAGCGCAACGTGGCAATCCCGCCATCGACCTTCAACTTCGTGCCGCCGCCGGGCGCCGACGTGATCGGCGATGCGCCGGTGATCAACGTGCAGCCGCTGAAAGACTGACTGCATCCTCATGCCGGTCTTGCGTCAACTGCCGCGTTGGGCCTGGTTCGGCGGCGGCGTGCTCGCCTTCATCGCGGGCATCGTCAACGCCGCCGGCTACATGGGTTTTCGCCACCAGTCGATCACCAACCTCACCGGCTCCGCCAGCCTGTTCGGCGTGGCGCTGGGCACTGGCGACAGCGGCGAAGCCTGGCATTGGCTGCTATCGATCGGTGCGTTCGTGCTCGGTGCCGTGGTCAGCGGCATGATCGTGCAGCAGAGCACGCTGCAACTGGGCCGCCGTTACGGGGTGACCCTGGTACTGGAATCGATCCTGCTGTTCGCGGCCGTGCCATTGCTGCATCAGAACGATTCGCTGGGGCTTTACCTGGCTGCGATGGGCGCCGGGTTGCAGAACGGCATGGCCAGCACGTACAGCGGCATGGTGTTCCGCACCACCCACGTCTCGGGCATGTTCACCGACCTCGGCATCTACATCGGCCAGCGCCTGCGTGGCCTCACCGTGGATACCTTGCGCGTGCGGGTGTGCGTGCTGGTGATCGTCACGTTCACCCTGGGCAGTGCGGCAGGCGCGCTGCTTTTCCCCGCCTTGCATGAGCGCACCCTGCTGGTGCCCGCCGTGCTGACGGGTTTGTGCGGCCTGGGCTACACGCTGTATCGCCGCCGGGTCCCGGCCGACGCCTGAGCGAACGCGGTGCCCACAACCCGCGGGTTATCATCCGCCCATGCCTCGCAATCCATCCCCGTCCGCCGATCTGTTCGCCACCGAAACCGATGCGCTGAAACCGCTGGCCGAGCGCATGCGCCCGCAAAGCCTCGACGAAATCGTGGGCCAGCAGCGGCTGGTGGGGCCGGACAAGGCGCTGCGCCGCGCGCTGGAGGCGGGCAAGATCCATTCGATGGTGTTGTGGGGCCCGCCCGGTTGCGGCAAGACCACGCTGGCGCTGCTGGTGGCGCGCTACGCCGACGCGGATTTCCGCGCGATTTCCGCCGTGCTTTCCGGCCTGCCGGACGTGCGCAAGGCGCTGGCCGAGGCCGAGGTGAACTTTGCCCAGGGCCGGCGCACCGTGCTGTTCGTGGACGAGGTGCACCGCTTCAACAAGACCCAGCAGGATGCGTTCCTGCCGCACATCGAACGCGGCGTGATCATCTTCATCGGCGCCACCACCGAAAACCCCTCGTTCGAGCTGAACTCCGCGCTGCTGTCGCGCTGCCGCGTGCACGTGCTGGAGCCGGTTTCCGGCGACGACATCATTGCCGCGCTGAAACGTGCGCTGGCGGACAGCGAGCGCGGACTGGGCACGTTGCAGTTGCAGGTCGGCGACGAAGCGCTGGATTCCATCGCCCAGGCCGCCGACGGCGACGTGCGCCGCGCGCTGACCCTGCTGGAAATCGCCGCCGAACTGGCCGACGACGGGCGCATCGATCAAACCACGCTGACCCAGGTCCTGGCCGACCGCACCCGCCGTTTCGACAAGCAGGGCGAGCAGTTCTACGACCAGATCTCGGCGCTGCACAAATCCGTGCGCTCGTCCGATCCCGACGCTGCGGTGTACTGGCTGTGTCGCATGCTCGATGGCGGCGTCGATCCGCTGTACCTGGCGCGCCGCATGACCCGCATGGCGGTGGAGGATGTCGGCCTGGCCGAACCACGTGCCTGGCGCATGGCGCTGGATGCATGGGACACCTACGAACGCCTGGGCAGCCCCGAAGGCGAGCTGGGCCTGGCCCAGCTGGCGATCTGGCTGGCCATCGCGCCCAAGAGCAACGCCGCCTACATGGCCTACAACAAGGCCCGCGCCGCGGTGCGCGAAGGCGGCACGCTGGAAGTGCCGATGCACCTGCGCAACGCGCCCACCAAGCTGATGAAAGGCATGGGCTACGGCAAGGGCTACCAATACGACCACGACGCCGAAGGCGGCATCGCGCTGGATCAGCAATGCCTGCCCGACGCACTGGTCGGCACCGTGTTCTACGAGCCGGTCGAGCGCGGCCTGGAACTGCAATTGCGCGAGAAGCTGCTCGACCTGCGCAAGCGTCGCCGCGACGCGCAGAATTCGTGACCGCGGCCGGCATGCGCCGATGAACGCCGTGGCCTGGCGCGCTGCCATCTTCGTCGTGCTGCTGTTGCTGTTGGTGCTGGCCGAATGGCGCTGGCCGCGGCATCAAGGCAATCCCGACCGGCGTCATCGCTGGCCGGTGAACCTGGGCTTCGGCCTGGCCGGCGCGCTCTGCCTGCGCTTGCTGTTGCCGTGGCTGGCCATCGATGCCGCGCTTTGGGCGCAGCAACACCACGTCGGCCTGTTGCACCTGTGGACGCTGCCATCGTGGCTGGCGATCGTGGTGACCTTGATGGCGCTGGACTTGTTGATCTATGCCCAGCATCGGCTGATGCACCGGGTGGGCTGGCTGTGGCGGTTGCATCGCCTGCACCACAGCGACCTCACGCTGGATGCCAGCTCCGCCATGCGTTTCCACCCGCTGGAAATCTTGTTTTCGATGGGCCTGAAAATCGCCGCGGTACTGGCGCTGGGCGCCACACCCGCGGCCGTGCTGGCGTTCGAGATCCTGCTCAACGGCTTTGCGATGTTCACCCATGCGAACCTGGCCTTGCCGCTTGGGCTGGATCGCGCGCTGCGCTGGATGGTGGTCACGCCCGACATGCACCGCATCCACCACTCGGTGCTGCGCGACGAGCACGACAGCAACTTCGGCTTCAACCTGTCGTGGTGGGACTGGTTGTTCCGCAGCTACCGCGACGCCCCACGCCAGCCGCAGGCAACCCTGCGGCTGGGGTTGGACCGGTTCCGCGACAGCCGCGAGCAGCGCTTCGGCGCCCTGATGCTGCAACCGTTCCGCCGCCGGTGAACCCGTAGGAGCGACTTCAGTCGCGATGCCTTTCGACGTCCCTCAAAAGCATCGCGCACAGGGTGCGCTCCTACAAAAAACGGGCGCGTCAGTGGGCGCCCACCGCCTCGCGCAATTTGCGGCTGTACGCGCGAATACGCGCCGCGTTGGCGCCCACGTCGCTGCCGCCCACGCGCGATTCGGAGCGCACATCCACGCGCGTACCGCCGGCCTCGGGCCGCAGGCGAATCACCACGTCGTCCTTGAAGCCAAACCAGAACGTGGTGGCGGTGGCCTCGATGCGGCCCTCATCCGGCACCTGCGCCGCGATCACCCAGCCCATCGACTTGGCGCTGTCCAACGCCGCCTTGAAGACTGTCGCCGGCGGCGCGTCGAACTGCAGCGGCTGGATGTCCGGATACGCCGCGTGCTGCTTGGCCGCCACCTCGGCACCACCGTAGACGGCCGAGTTGGGTGCGTCCGCGCGCTCGGCCAGCAGCGTCTGGAACGGCGGCGGGTTGGCCGTGTCGGTGGTGATGTCGTGGATCGCCGGCACCGAGCCGGCCTTGTGCTTGAACAGCATCGGCGGCACGAACGCAATCACGCCCAGCACGATCGCGATCAGCGCCCGCACCAGGTAGCGCCGCGGCTGGGCGAACAGCGCCAGCAGCAGCGCGACCACGCCGAACAGCGCCGCCAGCAGGCCCAGCCAGTAGCCGAAGAACACGCTTGAGAAAGCGGCGCCCAGGCCGATCATCCCGGCCCGATAAAGCGGCCCGGCCAACATCGCCACCAGCGCGACGATGCCGGCCAGCAAACCGAGCGAGGCGATGCGGCGAGTCCAGGGGAAGGGTGGTCGAGTATTCATGCGATGGCTCCAGGTTGGTGTACGGGCTCTTGGGCGTGGCGTTCAATCAGACATCGTGGAAATCGGCACTTTCCGCTTCCTTCCCCCGCAACGCGGGGGAAGGTGCCCGAAGGGCGGATGGGGGCGCTCTTGATCTTGTTTCGCATGACGAAAAGCGCCCCCCTCAGCCCTTCGGGCAGCTCCCCCCGCTGTGCAGGGGGAGCAATCTATCAGGGCTTCTCGGGTCGTCCATGCATTCCTCCAGTAGCCAGTCGAGCAGCTCGCGTTGTTCGGGCAACGGCGCGGGCAGGGCTTTCAAATCGACGATGAGCGACGCCAGGTCGCCGCCGTCATCGACATCGTTGAGCATCGGCAGCGACGCGATGGCGCCGCCGCTCGACAAGGCGTCGATCAACGCGCTGGCGGTATCGGCGCATGAATAACGCGGCGCCAGCCACGCAGCCTCCGGTACCGGCTGGCGTGTGCCGAACAGCCAGAAGCCGCCATCGTGCGCCGGCGCCAATACGAAGGGCGTGGCGGGATCGTCCAGCGCTTCGAGCGCCGCAGACACTAGGTCGACCCGGATCTGCGGCGCATCGGCGCCGATCAGCAGCACGCGCCCGTGACGCTGCTGCAGCAACGCACAGACGTGATGCAGCCGCGCGCCGAGTGTGCCTTCGCCTTGCCACAGCGTGGACAGCGTGCTCCACATCGGATCATTGAGGGCGTCGCGTTCGGCGACAGCCCAGCACGGTTGAGCGGCGGGCATCGCGGCGCGGGCCACGGCGGCGACGGCCGCGGCGGCCAGGCGGTGGAAGTGTTCGGCGCGTGGTTGCCCGATGCTCGCCGCAAGACGGGTCTTCACCGGCGAGTGGCC
This sequence comes from Rhodanobacter sp. Root480, assembly GCF_001426645.1. Taxonomy (GTDB): domain Bacteria; phylum Pseudomonadota; class Gammaproteobacteria; order Xanthomonadales; family Rhodanobacteraceae; genus Rhodanobacter; species Rhodanobacter ginsenosidimutans. The sequence goes on along the minus strand of NZ_LMEX01000001.1, from coordinate 974,378 downwards.
GGGCGTCTTGACGAAGATGGCCAGCGCCGCGCTCATCGTCGTTCCCGCCGCAGGCGGCGCCATTGCGGCCACGCCTGGATCAGGGTCAGCCAAAGATGCCGCGAGGTCGTTCGCCACCAGCCATGCCGTGCGTATTTGCGGGCGCTGGTTTGCAGCGCCGCGCCGACGCCGACGATGGGCAGGCCGGCGCGCCGCGCGGTCCATACCAGCAGGTGATCCTCGCCGTAGCGCACGCGCTCGTCGAAGCCGCCCAGCGCGGTGAAGCAATGCGCCGGCAACAACAAGCCCTGGTCGCCAAAAGGCATCTTCAGCCAGTGCGAGCGAAGGTTGGCGCCACAGGCGTTCAACGTGGCCAGCCGCGGGCCGTCGCGGCTGAAGGACAGGTCGAAGAAACCCAGCGCGTCATCCGCGCGCTGCGTGAAGCGCTGCAACGCCGCAAGCGTTTCCGGTTGCAGTCGGGAGTCGGCATGCACAAACCACAACCATCGTCCGCGCGCGGCCTGGGCGCCGCTGTTCTGCTGCCGCGCGCGACCCGGTGGGCTGCCGATCTGGCGCAGCGTCGATCGTGTCGACGACGGCAGTGGCGGCAATGCTTGCGCGCCGGCATGCACCAGGATCACTTCGCTGTCGTGGGGCAAGCCTTCGGACAGTTGATCGAGCAAAGGACGCCATGCCGTTTCGCCCGGTGCCAGCGGCACGATCACCGACAGGCGCAGCGAGCCTGCGGCGGCCGTGTCGTGATCGATACCGCTGGCGGGGCTCGCGTTCATCAGCAGCAGGCGCCGCCCGTGTCAGCAGCGGCGTGCGTGTCCGGCGCGCAATCGAACAAGCCGAAGTGCCGCTGCTTGTCGCCGTCGATGCGGAAATGCCCCGCATAACGGCTGGCGCCCAGCATGTCGGCAGTGTTGCCGCAAACGCTTAGCGGGCGGCCGGTTTCGAAATGGTGGTGGTCATCGAGGTCGAACGCATGCGGCTGGTGCGGCAGCGTGCCGAGATACGTGGCGACCTGGCCATAGTCCTCGCAGCGATCCTCCAGCGGCAGCTTGAACGCGCGCCAGGTGATGGATTCGAAACGGGCAAAGCCGATGCGCTGCTCCACCGCGGGGTCGGTCAGTTCGATCGGGCTGCGGGCGCATACGCGCGCATCGGCCACGCCCAGCGTGCCCAGCAGGCGGCGGAAGTCCTCGACGTACAGCGCGCCGGCCAGGCACTCGCCCAGCAAGACCGGGTCACGCATCAGTGCGGCAGGCAGGCGGCGGTCGGCGAACACGTCGGAGAAGTACAACTCGCCGCCGGGCTTCAGCACACGCAGGATCTGCGCGAACGCACGCGCCTTGTCGGGCACCAGGTTGAGCACGCAATTGGAGACCACCACGTCGACCGAGTTGTCGGCGATGCCCAGCGCGTCGAGGTTGGCCAGATCGCCGGCCAGCAAGCTGACGTTGCTGCGCGCGTGGCCGAACGCTTTGGCGTGGTAATCGCGATGACGCTCGGCCACGGCCAGTTGCGCGGCGGTCATGTCCACGCCGATCACGCGGCCTTGCTCGCCAACCAGGCGCGACAGCAGATAGACGTCGCGACCGGTGCCACAGCCCAGGTCCAGCACGGTGGCACCCGTCAGCGCAGGCGGGATGGGCGAGCCGCAACCGTAGAAGCGTTCGGTGATTTCCGGGTGCAGCAGGGCGGCGGTTTCGCGCAGGTGCAGCGGCATGGCGCTGGTGCTGCAGCAGGCGGTGGTGCGCAGGTCGGTGCTGCTTTTCAGCGTCTCGCCGTAGTACTCGCGTACGTCGTCGCGGACGCGGGAGTCGTCGCCGCAGCAGGTCTTGGTTTGGGTGTCTTCAGTCATGTTTGTGCTTCGGGTTGGAGGTTGATGAATAGCGCCGGTCCGGTTCCTTTGTAGGAGCGACTTCAGTCGCGACGCTCTTCTTCATGCCGACGAAGGGCAAAAGCGTCGCGACTGAAGTCGCTCCTACAGGTCCCCGTTACACGGTCAGCGCGCCGCCGCAGGAACTGCCTGCGCCGGCCGTGCAGCCGTAGCAATGGCTGCCGAAGGCGATCCGCTCATGCTCGATGTCGGTCAGTGCGTCGATGTCCCACAGCGTGCGTTCGCGACCGCCCAGTGGCAGCTCCAGCGCCTGGTTGAAATCGCAGTCGTACAGGTGCCCGCGCCAGTCCACCGACAACTGGTTGCGGCACATCACGCCCAGCGCCGCCTGCGGATTGAACGCATCCAGCAGGGTCTGCATGTAGCTGTCGTAGCGGCCCTCACGCTCCAGCAGGTGCAGGAAGCGCTTGATCGGCATGTTGGTGATGGTGAACAGGTGGTTGAAGTGGATATCGAAATGCTGGGCCAGTTCGCGCCTGTAGTCCGCCTCCAGTGAGGCCTGCGCGGGCGGCAGGCTGGCGCCTAGCGGGTTGTAGACCAGGTCGATTTCCAGGCCCGAACCCTCGCGCCCGTAACCCAGCTCCGACAGCATGCGCAGCGCCCGGATGGACGGATCGAACACGTGCTGGCCGCGCTGCTTTTCCACGTTGGCCTTGGTGTAGCAGGGCAGCGAGGCCACGATCTTGACGCCCTGGTCGGCCAGGAATTGCGCGGTGTCTTCCTGGCCTTCGCGGAACAGGATGGTGAGGTTGCAGCGGTCGATCACCGTCTTGCCCATGGTGCGCGACTCGCGCACCAGCTGGCGGAAGTGCGGGTTCATCTCCGGTGCGCCACCGGTCAGGTCCACGGTATGGATGGTCGGCGCATCGGCCAGCAAGGCCAGCAGGCGGTTCACCGTGGCGGCCTGCATGATTTCCGTGCGCTTGGGGCCGGCTTCGACGTGGCAGTGATGGCAGGCCAGGTCGCACAGCTTGCCCACGTTGACCTGCAGGATTTCCAGCGGCGTGCGCGGCAGGGCCACGCCATGCATGCGCAGCGTGTGCGCGAAGGACGGTCGCACGTCGATGGCGATGTCATTCATCGGTGGACTCCGGTGTGGCGGTGGACGCCGAGAAAGTGAGGTCGCCGAACCATGCGTTGACGTGGCCTTTGGTGTTGTCGGTGTCGCTGGCAACGGCCACGCCGGTGATCGATGGTGCCGGGCGACCGAAGGCGGCGCGGAAATCGGCGGCTACATCGCGATGCTCGCTCTGCCATTGACCTGCGTGGGCATTGCCGCTTTGCAGGACGATGGTGCGCACGGCGCCATAGTAGGCGTTCGGCGCGATGGTGCCGACCGGGTGCGTGTTGTCCCACACGTAGCACAGCGCGGCGCGGGGCAGCGCATGCCCCATGACCACGCGCGCCATCCGCAGTTTCAGTCGTTCGCCCAAGGTCAGCGCGTTGGCGGGCATGTCGAAAAACACGTAGACGCGCGCCGCGAAATCGTCGCCATGCTTCTTCGCGAGGTTCGCCCTGGCCACGCTGTGGTCCACCTTCCAGCGCCAGCTCAACACCTGATCCGGCGGCAGCTTCAGCGGGTGGGCGATACCCCCTGCACCGCGGTTGGCATCGATGTGCAGCACGGTGACATCGCCGTCGCGGACCAGCATGACGCCGGCCTTGGTCTTGTGCCGCGACATCGCGTAATGCTTCCAGCCGGAGGGCAGCTGGCTTCCCGTGGCGCTGTCGGAAAAACGCAGCGACAGCGTCCCGTCGCTCGCCATGGCCAACGGGGCGACAAGGCCCAGCGTGATGCAGAGGAGAAACCGGGTTTTCATCGTCGCCGCCAGCGAAACCAACGTTCCGCCCAGCGTAGCGCGCCCTGCGGTGCGTGTGCCTTGCGCCAGGCGCCGGCGGCGTATTTGTTGGCCTCCGCCCAGGTCGGATAGGCGTGGATGGTGCCCAGGATCTTGCCCAGGCCCAGGCCGTGGGCCATCGCCAGGGTGAACTCGGCCAGCAGTTCGCCGGCCTGCGCGCCGACGATGGTGGCGCCCAGGATGCGATCCTTGCCCGGCACGGTGAGCACCTTGACGAAGCCCCGCGTGCCGTCCTCGGCGATGGCGCGGTCGAGGTCGGCCAGGTCGTAGCGGGTGACCTCGTAATGGATGTCCTGCTCCGTGGCCTCGCGTTCGTTGAGCCCCACCCGCGCCACTTCCGGGTCCACGAAGGTGGTGGCGGGGATCGCCGAGTAATCCGCCTTGAACCGCCACAGTCCGCCCAGCAGCGCGTTGAGGGTGGCGTACCAGGCTTGATGCGCGCCCACGTGGGTGAGCTGGTAGGGACCGGCCACGTCACCGCAGGCGTAGATGTTGGGATACAGCGTTTGCAGGTATTGATCGGTGTCGATGGTGCGCGGCGTTGGAATGCCCAGCGCCTGCAATCCGTAACCTTCGACGCGCGGGCGACGGCCCACGGCCACCAGCAAGGCGTCGAAGGGCAGGGCGACGGTTTCGCCGTTGTGCTCGCAGCGCAGGGATTTTCTCTGCGCATCCGATTCCACCGCCACCGCCTTGTGCCCGGTGCGCACGTCGACGCCATCCTCGCGCAGGCGCGCTTCCACAAACGCCGAGACGTCGGTGTCCTCGCGGCTCAGCAGCCGTTCGCCCAGTTCGACTTGGGTCACGCGGGAACCCAATCGCGCAAACGCCTGCGCCAGCTCGCAACCCACCGGGCCGCCGCCCATCACCACCAGCCGTTGCGGCAGCTCGCGCAACGCCCACAAGGTGTTCGAGGTGAGAAAACCGGAGTCGGCCAGGCCCGGCAGGTCCGGCACCAGCGGCTCCGCCCCGGCGGCGATGACGATGGCGCGGGTGGTGAGGGTTTCGCCGTCGATGCGTACTTCCCACGGCGACACGATGGTGGCGTGGCCCTTGCGCACGTCCACGCCCAGCTCGCGGTAGCGCTCCACCGAATCGTGCGGCGCCACGTCGCCGATCACCCGCTGCACGCGCGCCATCACCGCGGCGAAATCGACGGTGATCTCGCCAGTTTGCACACCGGCTGCGACGGCATCGCGCGCCCGCGCGGCCAGCCGTGCGCTGTGGATCAGCGCCTTCGACGGCACACAGCCTTCATTGAGGCAGTCGCCGCCCATCGCGCCTTTTTCCACCAGCGTCACGCGGGATTTCACCGCGGCCGCGATGTATGCGCTGACCAGCCCCGCCGCCCCGGCACCGATCACCATCAGGTTGCGATCGAAGCGCCGTGGCTTCTTCCAGCGCGCATAAAGCTTGCGCCGCCGCACCAGCGCCACCAGCGCGCGCGCAATCCAGGGAAAGATACCCAGCAGCACGAACGAGCCGATCAGCAGCGGCGAAAAAATGCCCGATGCCGAATCCAGTTGCGCCAGCTGCGTGCCTGCATTCACGTACACGACGGTGCCGGCCAGCATGCCGACCTGGCTGACCCAGTAGAACGTGCGCGCCGGCAGCGCGGTCACGCCCATCAGCAGGTTGATCACGAAAAACGGCAGCGCCGGCACCAGCCGCAAGGTGAACAGGTAGAACGCGCCATCACGCTTCAGGCCTTCATCGATGGTGGCCAGGCGCTTGCCGAAACGGCGCTTCACCGCATCGCGAAACAGGAACCGGCTGGCCAGAAACGCCAGCGTCGCGCCGATCGACGAGGCGAATGAGGCCAGCAGCGTGCCCTCCACCAGCCCGAACACCGCGCCGGCGGCAATCGTGGCCAGCGCCGCGCCGGGCAGCGACGCGGCCGCCATCACGATGTAGCCCACCAGAAAACCCGCCGCCAGCAACACGGGGTGCTGGGCGCGCCATGCCTGCAGTGACTGCTGCTGCTCCTTGAGCGCGTGCAGGCTGAGGTAGTGCGACAGGTCGAACGCGAAAAAGCCGACGATCGCGGCGACGATCAGCAACGCGATCAAAAGCCGGGGGAGAAGACGACGCCAGTTCATGGCATCTCCGCCGTCATCGGTTGTGCGTGATCGCGTGGAAAAGTCACCGGGTGTCTCGACATCGGGCTCGTCCTTTGTGAGTTGAGCGTCGGGCAGGCCGGCATTGCCGGCCGGTGCGGGTCACGGGGTCTTTCGTTCCGGCAAAGGGGAAAGTTACCTGAACCACCGTGTCGCCGCCGCGACGATCCGTACCCATCGACTGACTCGCTTGTTTGCGCCGCTTCACCGGCTGCCACGATAATTGCCGGTCTGATCACCCAAAGGAACGACCATGCTGGACCCGACGCTGCTGCGAGCGCATCTCGCCGATACCGCCAAGCGGCTCGCGACGCGCGGCTTTGTGCTGGACACGGCGGCCGTGGAGCAGCTCGAAAGCCAGCGCAAGCAGCTTTCGATGGAGACGCAGGAACTGCAGAGCGTGCGCAACGCGCGTTCCAAGGCGATCGGCCAGGCCAAGGGCAAGGGCGAAGACGTTACCGACTTGATGGCCGAAGTCGCCGGCCTGGGCGACAAGCTCAAGAACAACGAGCAGGCGCTGGCCGACGTGCAGGCCAGGCTGTCCGAGATCGCGCTGGGCATCCCCAACCTGCCGCACGATTCCGTGCCGGAAGGGCGCGACGAAAAAGACAACGTCGAAGTCAGCCGCTGGGGCACGCCACGCAGCTTCGGTTTCGAGGTGAAGGATCACGTCGAGCTGGGTGAGCGCCACGGCTGGCTCGATGGCGACGCTGGCGCCAAACTGTCTGGCGCGCGCTTCACCGTCATGCGTGGCCAACTGGCGCACCTGCACCGCGCGCTGGGCCAGTTCATGCTCGACCTGCACACTGCCGAGCACGGCTACCTGGAATGCAACGTGCCGGTGATCGTCAACGCCGAAAGCATGCAGGGCACCGGCCAACTCCCGAAATTCGCGGACGATCTGTTCGCCACCGAGGTCAACGAAACCAGGCGTTACCTGATCCCCACCGCCGAAGTCCCGCTCACCAACCTGCTGCGCGACACCATCCAGGACGCCGACGCACTGCCGCTGCGCATGACCGCGCACACCCTGTGCTTCCGCGCCGAAGCGGGCAGCTACGGTCGCGATACCCGCGGCATGATCCGCCAGCACCAGTTCGAGAAAGTCGAGATGGTGCAGATCAGCCGCGCCAGCGACTCCTATGCCCAACTCGAAGAACTGGTCGGCCACGCCGAAACCGTGCTGCAGAAACTCGGCCTGCCGTATCGCAAGCTGCTGCTGTGCACCGGCGACATGGGCTTCGGCGCCACCAAGACCTACGACCTCGAAGTGTGGCTGCCCAGCCAGCAGACCTATCGCGAAATCTCCAGCTGCTCCAACTGCGAAGACTTCCAGGCCCGCCGCCTGCAGGCCCGCGTACGCAATCCCGAAACCGGCAAGCCCGAACTCGTGCACACCCTGAACGGCTCCGGCCTCGCCATCGGCCGCACCCTCATCGCCGTAATGGAAAACAACCAGAACGCCGACGGCTCGATCACCATCCCCGAAGCCCTGCGCCCGTACATGGCTGGGCTGGATCGCATCGCATGACCACGGCGCCGGCACGCGGAAGCTGGGGCAGGGTGGAGTTCTACACCAGCTTCTTCCTGCTGGCGGTATTGGCCACAGTGATCGGCATGCGCCTCAGCTTCGAGAGCGTGTGGCGCCTGCCCACCGTCGACCTCGACCTGTCCGTCATCGCGCTGCCGCTGGTACTGGCCAGCTTCTGGCTGGCCCGCCACAGCCGCCGCTGGCGCCTCGCCATCATCACCTTCGCCGCCGCCACCCAACTCGTCCCGATGGTCGTCCGCGAACCGATCCTGCTGCTGCCGCTGCTGGGTGCGCTGATTCCGGTGGCGATCCTGGCGGTCTGCCTGGTGGCGCTGTCGAGGAAGGATTCCAGCCGTCCCCCGCAAAGCCGTTCCTGATAGGATTGCACCCCGCGCAAGCACCCCTAACCGTTCTCCCTGAGCGTAGCGCAGCGAAGTCGAAGGGCAATCCGCCGGTCTGTTTGATGCGGCGGATAAAGAACCAGGTTTGGAGAGATGGCCGGGTGGTTTAAGGCAGCAGCCACTTAACGCGTAGGCAGGAAGCCGAAGCGGACAGCGGTGCAGCCGCTGGCCCCGAAGGGGGGAAGGGCAGGATGCCTGGAACAAAACTGCCGAGTGGCGCGCAACGCGCGCCTTGCGCAGGACAACGAGTTTATGGAGAGATGGCCGAGTGGTTTAAGGCAGCAGCCACTTAACGCGTAGGCAGGAAGCCGAAGCGGACAGCGGCGCAGCCGCTGGCCCCGAAGGGGTGAAGGGCAGGATGCCCGGAACAAAACTGCCGTAGTGGCGTGCAACGCGCGCCTTGCGCAGGACAACGAGTTTATGGAGAGATGGCCGAGTGGTTTAAGGCAGCAGTCTTGACGCGTAGGCAGGAAGCCGAAGCGGACAGCGGCACAGCCGCTGGCCCCGAAGGGGTGAAGGGCAGGATGCCCGGAACAAAACTGCCGTAGTGGCGCGCAACGCGCGCCTTGCGCGGGACAACGAGTTTATGGAGAGATGGCCGAGTGGTTTAAGGCAGCAGTCTTGAAAACTGCCGTAGTGGTAACACTACCGTGGGTTCGAATCCCACTCTCTCCGCCAGAAACACAAAGCGCCCCGTACGGGGCGCTTTGTGTTTCTGGCGGTGACGGCTGGGATGAGAACCCGCCCGAATTACTCAGTACATCCTGCGTCTGGCACTCTGGGCCGTCGGCGGCCACGCCCGAACCATCAACATCATCCGCTCTGCCACAAACCCCACCTCAATACACCGCATCATGATCCCCCACATTGATCGGCACGATCTGCTGGTCGCGGATGATCAATTCCAAGGTGATGCGGTAGGACAGGTTGATCGACACCGAATGCAGCCCCTCCAGCTTTCCACCCAGGGCATGCAACCGCAGGGACGGATGGTGGGGATTGGCCATCAGCAACAGCAGCGTCTTGCGGTACTGCTCGCGCACTTGCGGGTGGCGCTTGAGAAAGCGCGCCGCGCGACGGTTGTACTGGTCGGTGAAGACCAGCGTGAAGCTCATGGCAGTTTGGCCAGGCGCTTCATGTGCGCGTCGACCGACTCCGTGACAAAGCGGCCCGCAACCATATCCGCCTGACTCTCGGCCAGCGCCGCGGACAACTCACACTCGCGCAGGTAGTGGTAATGCTCGATGTTCATCACCACGAAACGGTCCTTGCCGCGCACCGACACCATCGCCTCGGGCGCGTCGGCCAGCGCTTCCGCAATCGCGGACACGCCCTGGGTTTTCAGATGGTTCGCACTGATCGAACTCATGGCAATTCCTCTTGGTACAACTCGATCTATCGTATCATCAATCGTACGATAAAAAGTGTGTATGGACGTACGCTTCCCGTCTGCAAGCAAGGCCTTGTGTCGGATTACCTCATCGGCCAGCAATCTCGCCCCGTGCGACACTTCCGCGTCATCGTCGGCGTAGTGAAGCCAACAGGGAATCCACCGTGACCACACTCTCCGACCGCGTCAGCCAGGCCGTCGACTACGCCCGTATCGCCCACGCCACGCAGGTCCGCAAGGGTTCGAACATTCCGTATCTCTATCACCTGCTCGGCGTGGCCAGCCTGGTGATCGAGTTCGGTGGCAACGAAGACCAGGTCATCGCCGGCCTGCTGCATGACACGGTCGAGGATTGCGGCGCGGGGCAGGAGGCCATGATCCGCGCGCAGTTCGGCGACACCGTTGCCAACATCGTCATGGATTGCACCGACGGCACCGCCGAAGGCAAGGCCCGCCATACCGATCCGGAAGCCAAACACCGCGACTGGGTTGAGCGCAAACTCGCCTACCTCGCGCACTTGAAACAAGCCCCAGACGCCACGCTGCTGGTCTCCGCCTGCGACAAACTCCACAACGCCCGCGCCATCGTGCAGGACCTGGAAGACCCTGAAATAGCCACCCTCGTATTCGACCGCTTCACCGGCGGCCGCGACGGCACGCTCGGCTATTACCAGGCGCTGACGGAGATCTTCTCCACCCGCAGCGTCAAGGTCGCCAAGGTGCTCGACAGCACGGTGGACTGGATGCACGAACTGGCCGGGGCAAGCGAGCGCAAGGCGCTTGAGAGCGTTGTGGGGTAGTCGCCAGCACGTTGCCGTAGCACTGGCCTGAAGGCTCTGCATGGCAGGGTCTTTTTTGCTTGCCCAAGCGTGTTGGCACGGTACAGACTAAGCGGTCATATGCACCGCTCACCTGCGGGTGGGCCGTTGCTGCCAGCTGCTGCCTGGATGTGACCCGACTTTGCTTTCACTGGATCAAGATGGCAATCAAGAAATCCGAGCTCTATTCCTCCCTTTGGGCCAGTTGCGACGCCTTGCGCGGCGGCATGGATGCCAGCCAGTACAAGGATTACGTGCTGGTGCTGCTGTTCATCAAGTACATCAGCGACAAGTACGCGGGCGTGCCGTTTGCGCCGATTACCGTGCCGCCGGGCGCCAGCTTCAAGGACATGGTGGCGCTCAAGGGCAAGAGCGACATCGGCGACCAGATCAACAAGAAGATCATCGCGCCGCTGAAGGAAGCCAACCGGCTGTCCGAGATGCCGGACTTCAACGACGCCAGCAAGCTCGGCAGCGGCAAGGAGATGGTCGACAAGCTCACCGACCTGATCGGCATCTTCCAGAACAAGGCACTGGATTTCTCCAAGAACCGTGCCGAAGGCGACGACATCCTCGGCGACGCCTACGAATACCTGATGCGCCACTTCGCCACCGAGAGCGGCAAGAGCAAGGGCCAGTTCTACACGCCGGCCGAAGTCAGCCGCATCATGGCGCAGGTGCTGGGCATCCGCGCGGCGAAAACCAGCAACGCCACCACCGTGTATGACCCGACATGTGGGTCGGGATCGCTGCTTTTGAAGGTGGCCGACGAGGCGCGCACCAAGCTGACCATCTACGGTCAGGAAAAGGACGCCACCACCGCCGGCCTGGCGCGCATGAACATGATCCTGCACGACAACGCCGAGGCGCATGTCGTGCAGGGCAATACGCTCACCGACCCGAAGTTCATGGACAAGGGCGTGCTGCGCACGTTCGATTACGTGGTCGCCAATCCGCCGTTCTCCGACAAACGCTGGAGCACCGGCCTCGATCCGGAGCACGACTCGCACGAGCGCTTCGCCGGCTTCGGCGTGCCGCCGGCCAAGCAGGGCGACTATGCCTACCTGCTGCACATCGTGCGTTCGCTCAAGAGTACCGGGCAGGGCGCGTGTATCCTGCCGCACGGCGTACTGTTCCGCGGCAATGCCGAGGCGGTGATCCGCCGCAACCTGGTGCGCAAGGGCTACATCAAGGGCATCATCGGCTTGCCGGCCAACCTGTTCTACGGCACCGGCATCCCGGCCTGCATCGTGTTGATCGACAAGCGCGACGCACATGCCCGCAAGGGCATCTTCATGATCGACGCCAGCGCCGGCTTCATGAAGGACGGCCCGAAGAACCGCCTGCGCTCGCGCGACGTGCACCACATCGTCGACGCGTTCAACCGCCGGCTGGAGATTCCCAAATACTCGCGCATGGTGCCGTTCGACGAGATCGAGAAGAACGACTACAACCTCAACCTGCCGCGCTACATCGACAGCCAGCAGGCCGAAGACCGGCAGGACATCGAGGGTCACCTCAAGGGCGGCATCCCGGTCGCCGACGTCGACGCCCTGCAGCGTTACTGGCAGGTCTGCCCGGATCTGCGCAAGGCGCTGTTCCAGCCAAACCGCGCCGGCTATGTCGACCTGGCGGTGGACAAGGCCGCGATCAAGTCCACCATCTACGAACACCCGCAGTTTGCCGCCTTCATCGAGGGCATGAACGCGTACTTCGCCAGCTGGCGCCAGCGCAGCGCCGCCACGCTCAAGGCGCTCGCTGCCGGGTGCCATCCCAAGGACGTAATCGCCGGCTTGTCCGAAAGCCTGCTGGCGCACTACACCGGCCAGCCGCTGGTCAACGCCTACGACGTCTACCAGCACCTGATGAACTACTGGGCCGAGACGATGCAGGACGACCTGTACCTGATCGCCGCCGATGGCTGGAAGGCCAACACCTATCGCGTGATCGAGCAGAAAAAGAACAAGGACGGCAAGGTCATCAAGGAGGTCATCAAGGGCTGGGCCTGCGACCTGCTGCCGAAGTCGCTGATTGTGGCGCGCTACTTCGCCGCCGAGCAGGCCGCCATCGAGCAGCTGGCTGCGGATGCCGAAGCCACCGAGGCGCAGCTGACCGAGCTGGAAGAGGAGCAGGGCGGCGAGGACGCGGCGTTCTCCGGCTTCGACAAGATCAACAAGGCGGCGGTGAAAGAGCGGCTGGACGAGATCGGTGACGACCGCGAGGCGAAAGACGAAATCGCCGTACTCAATCGCTGGCAGAAACTGGATCGCGAGAAGTCGGCGTTGAAGAAGCAGCTCAAGGAGGCCGAAGCGGCGCTGGATGCGGCGGCCTATGCAAAGTATCCAGAGCTTTCCGAGGCAGAGATCAAGACGCTGGCGGTGGACGACAAGTGGCTGGATGCGCTGGATGCGGCCGTACACGGTGAGATGGAGCGGATCAGCCAGGGGCTGACGCGGCGCGTGCGGGAGTTGGCTGAGCGGTACGAAACGGATTTGTCGCAGCTGGCGGATCGAGTTGCCGAACTGCAGTCCAGGGTGGATCGCCATCTGGAACGGATGGGCTTTGCATGGACGTGAGGGAAGCCAGTGCGAGTTATTCGGGATTGACTGAGCTGCCGGGCGGTGCGGTGTCGCTTGGATACAAACAGACGGAAGTGGGGCTGATTCCTGAGGATTGGCAGTTTGCTACTTTGCTTTCACTAGCTGGTTCTAGCAAAGATCGTTTCGATGACGGTGACTGGATTGAGGCAGAATTTCTCGCTCCCGCGGGTATTCGGTTGATCCAAACGGGAAACCTCGGAATCGGCCGGTTCGTCGATAAGGAGACGAAGAAGTACATTTCCGAAGCGTCGTTTGAGAAACTCCGGTGTAAGGATGTGCTCCAAGGCGATTTGCTTGTTTGCAGACTTGCTGAACCAGCAGGCAGGGCTTGTATCGTCCCGTCGCTAGATGACGCGCGTGCGATCACTGCCGTTGATGTGACAATTTTTCGGCCTGTTCCGGCTATTGCAGATAAGTACTTCCTGCTGCAGTACTTTTGTACAAGTCAATGGTTTTCGGCGGTCAGTGATCGATGTGGTGGTTCCACACGCTCACGTATTGCGCGCGGCACGTTAGGACAGATCGAGGTACCAATTCCGCCGACACTAGCCGAGCAACAAGCCATCGCCGAGGCCTTGAGCGATGCGGATGCGCTGATCGAATCGCTGGAACAGCTCATCGCCAAGAAGCGCCAGATCAAGCAAGGCACCATGCAGGCCTTGCTCACCGGCAAGCAGCGCCTGCCGGGATTTGCCAGTGACTGGGTGGCGAATTCGCTAGGTGACCTTTCGAGCATTCGTGGTGGCGGCACGCCCAGCACGACTCAATCCCAATTTTGGGATGGCGATATTCTGTGGTGCACGCCGACGGATATCACTGGCCTAAAGGGTAAAAAGTACCTGAGTGACACGAACCGAAAGATCACGGCGCAGGGCCTGCAATCCAGTTCAGCCGAGCTGATACCGGCGAACTCAATCGTGATGACGTCGCGCGCAACAATCGGCGAATGTGCGATCAACGTAACTACCGTCGCGACTAATCAAGGCTTCAAGAATTTCATTCCGTTCGATGAGGTTGATGTGGAGTTCTTGTACTACCTGTTGCTGATGCAGACAGAGGGCTTCATACGCCTATGTGCCGGCAGCACGTTTCTGGAGATTGGCAAGACACAGCTCGCTTCGTTCGAGGTGCTGGCTCCGCCAACGAAGGCAGAACAAACCGCCATCGCCACTGTGCTGTCAGACATGGACACCGAGCTCGCCGAACTCGAAACCCGCCTCGCCAAGACCCACCAGCTCAAGCAAGGCATGATGCAGGAGCTGCTGACCGGAAGGATTCGCCTGGTTCGGCCGGCATCGTCGGTCGTCCCACTGCCGAAGAAAAATGAATCCCAAGCTGCCACGACCAAAAAGCACAATCCGCAGATCAATGAAGCGGTAGTGATCGCTGCGCTGACCAGACATTTCGGCTCTGAAGACTGGCCGCTTGCTCGTGTGCGCCGCACGAAGCTGGCCTATCTGCTGCATCGCCATGCCGAAGGGCAGGCTGTCGGCTTTCTCAAGAAGGCTGCCGGTCCGTATGATCCCAGCATTCGCTACAAGGGGCCGGAGGGCATCGCGCTGAAGAAGGGCTATGTCCGGACACGCCACAACGGCAAATACGAAGGATTCGTGGTTTCGGAAAATATCGCCGAGGCCGAGGCCTATTTCGAGAAGTGGTATGGCGCCGATGTGATGGCCTGGCTTGAGCAGTTCCACATGCGGAAGACGGAAGAGCTGGAGTTGTTGACGACCGTGGACATGGCCGTGGAAGACCTGCGGCGCGAAGGCAAGTCGATCAGTGCGGGGGCGGTGAAGCAGTTGATCCACGACCATCCGGAGTGGAAACCGAAGCTTGATCGAGTGGCTTTTTCCGACGCCGGCATCGCCGGCGCCTTGGCGGAATGCCAAGCCCTGTTCGCGTCATAGGTGAGGGTGCCTCATCATGTTGACGATGGCTGGGCACTTCGCCAAGTGTTGGTCGGTGTGCCCTGAGTCCGTCTTTTGCACTTGGCGTCGCTGAGGATTCCACTTGACGAAATGTGCCGGTAAAGATAGTTCTTGGATTAAAGTTTCATAAACCCATGTTTTTATTGGCTACTGTGCGGTAAATTAAAGATCCTCTGAGCTGCACTTACGGATATCTCCGCGCATGGCTCGCTTTGTTCACCACGATCTCCGTTTGCTGAATCCCTCGTTCAGCTCGCCCTTGCTGGATGTGCTGACGGAGCTGGAGCATCTGCGCCGGCTGGAGTTGCGGGGCACCACGCCGGTGCCCGTGTTCATGCAACTGAAGGCGGTGTTCCACCTGCTGGAGAGCCTGGCGTCAGCGCGGATCGAGGGCAACCACACCACGCTGGCCGACTATGTCGAGCGCAAGGTGACGGGTGCCGGGAATGGCGATGACGAGGCCCACGAGATCGGCAACATCGAAGAGGCGATGCGCGAGGTGGAGCAGGCCATCGCGCCGGACGCCGTCATCAGCGAGCATTTCATTCGCCAGTTGCACAGCATGACCGTGGAAGGTCTGCTGCGCGAAGGTGACCGCACACCGGGTGCCTGGCGCACCGGCGGAGTGAAGATTGCTCAGGCGGATCATCATCCTCCCGAGGCCATCAACGTACCTGCCTACATGCAGGAGCTGGTGGACTTCATCAACCGCGATGATCCGCCGAAGTACGGTCTGATGAAGGTGGCACTGGCCCATCACCGATTTACCTGGGTCCATCCCTTCAGCAACGGCAACGGCCGGGTAGTGCGGCTGCTCACTTATGCGTTGCTGATCAAGTATGGTTTCCGGGTGCAGACCGGTGGCCGCGTGCTGAATCCAGCCGCAGTGTTCTGCACTGATCGCGAGCGCTATTACACAATGCTGGCGCGTGCCGACGAAGGCTCCGACGAGGGGCTGGAGGACTGGTGCACCTATGTGCTGTCCGGTGTGCTGGAGGAGTTGCGCAAGGTGGACAACCTTGCCGACTACGCCTATCTGACCCGCGAGATCCTGTTGCCTGCGCTGAACCTTGCACGCGAACGGCAGTGGATCACCGCCCAGGAAGAGGCGGTGCTCGCACTGACTGCCCGCAAGGGGGTGGTGAAAGCGGCCGATCTTTCCGAGGCGATGCCACGGCTCAACGCTGCCCAGCGCACCTACCAGATCCGAAAGATGGTCCAGGGCGGCATGCTGCAGCCGGTGCAGCCGGGTGCGCGGCAGTACGTATTGGGCTTCATGAACAACTACCTGTTGCGCGGAGTGATTCAGGCGCTGACAGCATCAGGTTTCGTTCCGGCCAGCGTCAGTGCGCCACCGGTGCCTGCGAAAAACGTTTGACAGGGGGCAGCATGGACGACATCAGCAAGCCGGAGCGGGCGACGCAGCGTCGCGTGATCGCGCTGTTCCGCGACGAGCTGGGTTACGACTATCTCGGTGACTGGGGCGACCGCGAGAACAACCGCCAAGTCGAGGATGGTTTGCTGACGGACTGGCTGACCCTCCGGGGCCACAACCCGGCGCAGATCAGCATTGCCCTGCACAAACTGCACACCGAAGCCGACAACCCTACGCGCACGCTGTACGAGAACAACCACGCGGTGTACCAGTTGCTGCGCTACGGCGTGCCGGTGCAGACCCAGGCTGGGCGCCCGCACGAGACTGTCCAGTTCATCGACTGGGGCGACGCCGCGGCCAACGACTTTGCCATCGCCGAGGAAGTCACGTTGCGCGGCGGTTTCGAACGGCGGCCCGATCTGGTGCTCTACGTCAACGGCATCGCCGTGGCGGTGATCGAGCTGAAGAACAGCCGGGTCAGCATCGGCGATGGCATCCGCCAGCTGCTGTCCAATCAGCAGCCGGCGTTCAACGCGTGGTTCTTCAGCACGGTGCAGTTGGTGTTTGCCGGCAGCGATTCAGAAGGCCTGCAATACGGCACCATCGCCACGCCGGAGAAGTTCTTCCTGAAATGGAAGGAAGACGATGCTGACGACAGCCGATACAAGCTGGACAAGTACCTGCTGAAGATGTGCATCAAGGGTCGGCTGATCGAGCTGATGCGTGATTTCGTGCTGTTCGATGGCGGCATCAAGAAGGTGCCGCGGGTGCACCAGTACTTCGGCATCAAGGCAGCGCAGCAGCATGCCCATGAGCTTAAGGGCGGCATCATCTGGCACACCCAGGGCAGCGGCAAGAGCATCGTGATGGTGCTGCTGGCCCGCTGGCTGCTGCAGGACAACCCGTACGCCCGGGTGGTGGTGATCACCGACCGCGACGAGCTGGACAAGCAGATCGAGCGGGTGTTCGGCGATGCCGGCGAGAAAATTTACCGCACCCACAGTGGCCGCGACCTGATGCGCCAGCTGGGTCAGACGTCGCCCCGGCTGCTGTGTTCGCTGGTGCACAAGTTCGGGCTGGGGGCGCGCGGCAAGAAGGACAAGGAGTTCGAGGCCTTTCTGCAAGAACTGCAGTCGCAGCCCAGCCCGACGGTGGGCGAGCTGTTCGTGTTTGTCGACGAGTGCCATCGCACGCAGAGCGGTCGGTTGCACAAGGTAATGAAGGCCCTGATGCCCAGCGCGGTGTTCATCGGCTTTACCGGCACGCCCTTGCTGAAGGAGGACAAGGCGACCAGCCTGGAAGTGTTCGGTGGCTACATCCACACCTACAAGTTCAGCGAGGCGGTGGCGGACGAGGTGGTGCTGGACCTGGTCTACGAGGCTCGCGACATCGACCAGCAGCTTGGTTCGCCCGAGCGCATCGACCAGTGGTTCGAGGCCAAGACGAAAGGCCTCAATGACTGGCAGAAGGACGAGCTGAAGAAGACCTGGGGCACGCTGCAACGCGTGCTGAGTTCGCGTTCGCGAATGGAGCGGGTGGTCGAGGACGTGGTGTTCGACTTCAGCGTGAAGCCGCGACTGTCCAGCGAGCGCGGCAACGCGATCCTGGTGGCGCGCAGCATTCTCGATGCCTGCCGTTACTTCAGTTTGTTCCAGAAGACTCCGCTCAAGGGCCGCTGCGCAGTGGTGACCTCCTACAACCCGCAAGCGCGGGACGTGACGCTGGAGGAGACCGGCGCCAATACGGATACCGACAAGCAGTTCATCTACAACACCTACATCGACTTGCTGGAACCTGTGCAGCCCCTGCCGGGCAAGAGCAAGACCGAAGCCTACGAGGACTGGGCCAAGAAGCTATTCGTCGAGGAGCCGGCGCACATGCGCTTGCTGATCGTGGTGGACAAGCTGCTGACCGGCTTCGATGCGCCGCCGTGCACCTATCTGTACATCGACAAGGCGATGCAGGATCACGGCCTGTTCCAGGCGATCTGCCGCACCAATCGGCTGGACGGCGACGACAAGGATTTTGGCTACATCGTCGACTACAAGGATCTGTTCAAGAAACTGGTGAACGAAAAGGGTACCGGCGCCCTGCAGGTGTATTCCTCCGAGCTGGATCACAGCGACGACGACGTCGATCCCGCGGTGATGATGCAGGACCGGCTGGAGAAGGGCCGCGAACGGCTGGACGATGCACTGGAGGCGCTGGTGCTGCTGTGCGAACCGGTCGAGCCGCCCAAGGCCGAGCGGGACTACATCCGCTATTTCTGCGGCAACACCGAGATTGCCAGCCACCTCAAGGAGCGTGAGCCGCGCCGCGTGGCACTGTACAAGGCCGCCGTGGCCTTGCTGCGCGCCTACGGCAACCTCGCCGATGACCTGGCGGGCGCAGGCTACAGCGGCATCGACGTTGCGCGAATCAAGGGTGATGTCAGGCGTTACACGGACCTGCGCGAAGTGATTCGCCGGGCCAGCGGCGAAACGCTGGACCTGAAACCGTACGAGGCGGACATGCGCCACCTTATCGACACCTACATCGAGGCGAAGGCACCGCGAAAAATTTCCCCGTTCGACGATATCGGCCTGCTGGAACTGATCGCCCGCAGCGGCATGGCTGATGCCATCAGTCAACTGCCCGACGGCATCAAGGGCAGCAAGGATGCGATTGCCGAGACGATCGAGAACAACGTGCGCAGCAAGATCATCCAGGAGCATCTGAACAACCCCGCCTACTACGCTCGTATGTCGGCGCTGCTGGACGAGGTGATCAAGTTCCGCAAGGAACAGGCGGACAAGTACGAGGAGTATCTGAAGAAGATCGCCGACCTCGTGGGCAGGGTGCAGGCTGGCCATGAAGACACCACACCCGAGCCGTTGAAGCGCAGCGCCGGGCTGCGGGCGATCTACGACAATCTGGTGGTGCCGCCGCCGCGGACCACGGTGAACCTGCAGGACGAGGCCGGCCCGTTGCCACTGCCGGATCCGAAGTTGAAGCTGGCGCTGGATATCGATGACGCCGTCAAGCGTGAGCGACACGCCAGCTGGCGCGGCAACGCCGCCCGCGAGAACCACATCAAGCGCGAGGCGTTGATGCCCTTGCTCAAGGACGTGGCCGAGGTGGAGCGCATCTTCGAGATCATCAAGCAACAGCCGGAATACTGATGGTCACGCGGCTTGATCTGGGCAGCATCAGCGTGGATGTGGTGCGCAAGGACATCAAGAACATCCATCTTGGTGTCTATCCGCCCACCGGCAAGGTACGCATTGCCGCGCCCGCATGGATGGAGCTGGACGCCATCCGCCTGTTCGCCATCAACAAACTGGCCTGGATCAGGCAGCAGCAGAAGAAGCTGCGTGAACAGATGCGTGAAACGCCGCGCGAATACCTGGAACGCGAAAGCCATTACGTATGGGGTCGGCGCTACCTGCTACGCATCGTCGAGCGTGACGCCGCGCCTTCGATCGAGCTGACCCATCGACACCTCAAACTGCAGGTTCGCCGCGGGGCCGATGTGGCGAAACGCGAAGCCGTGCTGGCCGACTGGTATCGCGCCCAGCTGAAGCAGGCCGTACCGGCACTGCTTGCCAAGTGGGAACCGATTATCGGCGTGCGTGTCGAGCGCCTCTACGTGCAACACATGAAAACGAAGTGGGGCAGCTGCAACACCACCGCACGCAATATCCGGCTGAATACCGAGCTGGCGAAGAAGCCTCCGGAATGCCTCGAATACATCGTGGTGCACGAACTGGTCCATCTGCGCGAACCGACCCACAACGCGCATTTCGTGGCGCTGATGGATCGTTGGATGCCGCACTGGCGTGATTGCCGCGACATGCTGAACCGGTTGCCGGTGCGTAACGAGCACTGGGATTACTGAAGCCGGTTCTCGAAAATTGGGGTAAGGGCACTTTCTCAAGATGAGGTTTAGAAGTCGTCGCTGACCTGATTTCTGAATTGTCGCTATGCCCTCATGACGGCCACCATCCATCAATCCAATCCCGCCCCCATGAATCGTCTTGCCGCTGTCTTGCCCTGGCTGCTGGTTTTCATCCTGCTCGATCTCTACGTCAACCTGGTGCCGCGGGTGGTGGGTTTCGCGTTGCCGGTCTGGCTGGTGTACGTGGCGGGCTTCTTCCTGTTGGCGTACGTGCTTTGTCGTTTCGGGCTGGGCATCGTCAGGATGCAGACGGTGGGGCTGGGTCGTTCACCCGGCTGGCTGTCCTCGCTGGGCTTGGGCTTCGCCATCGGCTTTGGCGTCTGGGCGCTGAAGAACCTGCTGTACTTCGGCATGGGCAAGTTCGAGGTGGTGGGTTGGCGCGACTGGAGTTTTGTCCTGCCGATGCTGGGGCAGGCGCTGGTCGGGATGTTGCTTGCCTCGGCGATCAACGACCTGATGATTCGCGGCTACGGGCTGGCCTTTTGCCGCCGCTTCAACCTGATGGCGTGGTACCTGCTGATCACCACCGCGGTGTATGCGCTGGACGACAGCTGGAACGAGGGGATCGACCCGTTCAACCTGCTGTTCTCCGCCGTTCTCGGCGTGTCCCTGGCTTACACCGTGCTCAAGACGGGCGCGATCTGGATGAGCATCGGCATCCATTGGGGCGGCAACATGTGCTTTCGCGTCATGGCCGGCTTCGACGGGCAGGGCGTGGTTCGCCTTGAGCATGTGGTCGAAGGCGCGCGTTTTGAATATGCGGGCCTGGCTGTTACCGCACTGATGTTTCCGCTGGTGGTGTTGGTGCTTCGACGGTTCGAGGTGCGAAGGGTTGGAGTTCCCGATTCTTCAACCTGTTGAAGCGGATTTCTTCATTCCGCCTCCGCAACCACCCGCTCCGAATGCCCGACCCAAAAGCGGATGCCCGCACCCCCGTGCCACCATCCGCCGTAAGCCCGGCCATCACTGCCATCCCGAACGGTGGCAGCCGCGCCCCGCCTTCCGGAGAAAAGCTGTCGAGGACAGTATCGCGAGCCACGCGAATCAGGCGTATCGTTCGTGGACGGCACCGACTCAGGGGTGAGGCGCCGCCCATGCACTGGAACGCTGCGCCGATGCGCGTGCCACGATGCAGCGCGATGGAATCATCGAAGCATCCCCGGCGAATTCCAAACCATGCGAGGGTTCCACACATGTCACGTTTCGATTTTCTCCGCGGCGCGTTCGGCGCGGGTCTGGGAGTGGCGGTTGCCTGCGTATCGCTGCCTGTATCCGCCGACACGCCGGTTGCCGTGACCTTTGCGCCAAACAGTGTGTGGGCTCAGGAAATCGGCAGTCTTGACCGTTCCAACAAGTCGGTCGATTACACGGTCGCCGGTGTGGCGGGCAAGACGTTCAAACTCAATCTCCTCACCCGCAGCCCGAACGTGCAGCTCAAGGTGAAGGACCAGAACCGCAGAAAACCGGTCCTGGATTCGCAGAAGACTGGCGAAACCACCTGGACAACGGTCAACCCGACGGACACGACGTATACGATCCAGGTTTATATCGACCCTGCCGCGGTGCCCACCGGTGAGACCGTGAAATACGCGCTGCAAATCGGGCAATACGGTGTCGAAGACTTTCAGGCGCCGACGACTGCCGTGACGTTCGAGCCCAACAAACCATGGGCGGTGCAAAGCTGGGTCCTGGGGGCCGACGCTACGTCGCACAACTTCAGCGTGGCCATCGCGGCTGACATGACCGTCAAGGTCAATCTCATCTCCAGCAACGCCCAGGTGCACTTCAAGGTGGATGACCAGACGCATGGCAAGCCGCTGGTCGACACGGCGACGTCCGGGGCCAAGACGTGGTCGCAGTCCGTTGGGGCTGCGACGACTTACAGGATTCAGGTGTACGTTGATCCTGCGGCGGTGGCATCAGGCCAAAAAGCACAGTTCACCCTGCAGGTCGGGCAGTACGCTTCCGGGGACACCCGCTCCGAGAAGCTCGCCAGCGCGAGCAGTGCCGCGTCGCCAGCGGGCTCGGTGGTTCCTGAAAGCGATCACTGAGAAGCGGGCGCGGCTCGCGTTTGGTAACGCATCAGGCATCGGGTTCGCGACCAGATTCATGTCAGCGGTGTAGCCGGCTTGGGTAGAACTACTCGCACAAGCAAACCATGCGGCTCGACCGGCAACAGGTGGATGTTGCCGCCATGGCCATGGATGACGTCGCGCGCGATCGCCAGGCCGAGGCCGGTGCCGCCGGTCGTACGGTTGCGCGATCCCTCCAGGCGCTGGAACGGGGCAAAGGCGCGCTCGATCTGTTCGGGCGCGATGCCCGGTCCATCGTCGATGACGGCGATGACGATGGAATCGGCTTTGTCATCCAGTTCGACCGTGACATGCCCGGCGTACTTGCAGCCGTTCTCGATGAGATTGGCCAGCGCCCGGCGCATGGCTACCGGTTGGCAGGGAAGCTGTGCGTGGTCAGGCCCAAGATAGTCGACCCATCCCCCGGCGTCGCATGCGTTGTCGCACAGGCTGATCAGCAATGCCGCCATATCCACCCGGCTGTGTGCCTCGGACTTGGCTTCGCCACCGGCGAATGCCAGGGTGCTGTTGATCATCGCGTCCATCTCGGCGATGTCGGAAAGAAGTTGCCGCTGCTGCGTCTGGTCGTCAACGTATTCGGCAAACAGGCGCAGCCGCGTGAGCGGCGTGCGCAGGTCGTGCGCGATGGCCGCCAGCATGTGGGTACGCTCGTCGACAAACTGCTTCAGGCGCAGCTGCATTTCGTTGAAAGTCCGTGCAATCGCGGCGTATTCGGGGATGGCTATCTCGGCGATAAAGGTGGGCTTGCGCTCCCTCCCCAGGCGTTCGGCGGCCTCGGTCAACCGCTTCAATGGCTGAACCAGCCGGCGTGCCAGCCAGAACGACAGACCGCCGATAAACAACAGCGTGACGATGATGATCGCGATGTTCCTGAAGCGGCGTGTGGCCTCTTTCTCATCCAGATGCTGCGAAACCACCAGCCAGCGCGAGTTGCCCATATCGATCGCGATGCGGAAGCTGCGCAACACCGCAATGTCCGATTGCATGCGATTGCGCGCAACGTCGACCAGGCGCGTCGGCAGGCTGGCAGCCAGCACGACCAGGGTGCCGGTCTCAAGGTCGATATCGGTGGATGTGGTTTCCGCGCTGGCCTGGATCCTGGCCGGATCGACATCGATTTTCTGCGCGATATCCCGGACAACCGACGTCAGCAGACTGGATGACTTTCCAGGCATCGGCGCGGGGACATGGTGGCGGGTCGGCGGGAGCACTCCGCCGGCAGGCCTGGGCGCGCTGGTGTCTGCTTTCGAATCGCCCGGCTCGATATGAAAACTCAACCACCCTGCAGAGGCGAGCGCATCGAGCTTTTCCTGCTGTTTTTCAGCCGGTGTGTCGCGCGCCACACGAATGGCCTCTGCCGTGCGCTCGGATAACCACTGCTGGTCGATGAGAATGAAGCTCGGTGGCGGCACCAGTCGCTTCAGCATGTTCTGGAACAATTCGATCGACACCTGCGACAGCAGGATCACGATCACGATGCGCGACGTCAGCCCGAATCGGTGATGCCAGCGAAATCTCATGCTGTCTGACGGCTATCTTCGGTGCAGACGTCGGCAGCGAAGAAATAGCCGCCGTTGCGCACTGTCTTGATCAGTGCCGGGTCAAGCGGGTGGGTTTCGACCTTGCGCCGCAGCCGGCTGATTTGCACATCGATGCTGCGGTCGAACGGATTGCTGTTGCGTCCTCGCGCCAGGTCCATCAGCCGATCGCGACTCAGTACTTGTTGCGGATGTTCCACGAAGGCCAGCAGGAGATCGAATTCACCGCTGGTCAGATCGGTAAGCATGCCGGTGGGCGAAGTCAGGCTGCGATGACTGACATTGAGTGTCCAGTCGGCGAATCGATAGACCGGCCGCTTGCTCTGTGCCTGATCCGGCTTGACGTAGGTCCGACGCAACACCGCGCGGATGCGGGCCATCAGTTCACTAGGATTGAAGGGCTTGACGATGTAGTCGTCGGCGCCCAGTTCCAGGCCGACCACGCGATCGGCCTCACCGTCCATGGCCGTCAGCAGGATGACCGGAACGGGCCGCTCCGCATCCTGCAATTGCCGGCAAAGGGACAAGCCGCTCTCGCCAGGCAGCATCACGTCCAGCACGATGAGGTCGGCAGGCTCGCGGCGCATGGCATCGAGCATCTGAACCCCGTCGCCTGCCGCTGTGACGTACATGCCGTGGTCAGTGAGGAAGCGGGCCAGCATGGCACGTATCCGCTGGTCGTCGTCGACGATCAGCACGTGTGGTTGATGAGGGGAGGAGGCACTGGATTTCATGGCCGGACGATAACGCAGTCCAGCGGCCTGCGGTTCGGCTGAAACAAATTGAAACGATCTGCAAGACCGGTGCAATCGCCCATGGCCGGCAGCCTCTTAGAGTTCACGGCTCCCCACCCCCAGGATGCCTGCCCGTGATGAAGCTGATGACCTTGTTCCTGCGCGCGACCCCCAAGACATGTGCAACGGGGGTGGCGATGCTGATGATGACCACCCCGGCCTTCGCCCAGTCCGCCTCACAGGCTACGCAGGAAAGCGACTGGAAAGTGGTGGCCGGCATCGGTGTCCTGCGCACGCCGATCTTCCCCGGCGCAGCCAAAAGCGAGCTTCGACCCGCGCCCTATCTTTCGATCAACTATCGCGACCGTTTTTTCGTGCGTGGCCCCGCCATCGGCGTGAACCTGTTTCATTTCGGCGAGGACGATCGCTTTCGGCTGGGCGTGGTGACACGCTTTACGCCGGAAGCCCAGTGGGATGAGTCGGACGATCGCGCATTGCACGGCCTGGGCAAGACCAGTGGCGGCATCGATGCGGGCGTGTTCGGCAGCTATCGGGGGAAGTCATGGTTCGCCGAACTTGCTGCCACCCGCGGTGCTGTCCTCAGAAAGGAGCAGGGTGAAAAGAACACGCGCAGCAGCGGTACCGCGGTCCAGTTCGGATTTGGCTATACCACGAGCTTTACGCCGAATCTTCGCTGGACGGCACAGGCAAGCACCCAGTGGGCGGACGCGACCCGTACGCGTACCTATTTCGGTGTCTCGGACGCGCAGTCGCTGGCCACGGGGTTGCAGGCCTATCAGCCCAAAGCCGGCATCACCAGCTATGGCGTAACGACGACGTTGAACTACGCTTTCGGCAAGCGCTGGACGATTATTGGCCTGGCCAAGTACGAGCGACTGGCCGGCGACGCCAAGAACAGTCCCATCGTCACCGGCTACGGCAGGACGAACCAGTTCTACACTGGTGTGTTTCTGGGGTATCGATTCTGATGCCGGGCCATAAGCGCGGAGATATCGGACGCCCCGGCTGGGTGCGGCGCCTGAAAGGGTTGTACGGAAGCCTCGGCAAACCATCTCGCACGCCGCTATCGCAAAGTCCCGTTGCTGGATGGAACGACCTGGCGTCTTTCATGCTGTTGGCAAGACTGACACTCGACAGTGGGGCTACGGAACCGGCCCGCAGGGTGTGCGAGGAACGCATCCTGCGCGATGCGCGACGGCTTGCGTCTGTAGGATTCTTCGATCTCTTTGCCGTACGTTCCGCGCCTCTGCGCGCCATGCTCGAAGGCGAGGGCGTGATCGAACGACGGTGAAGAGGCTGCTGGCGCACCCCGTATCCAGGGAGAACGACGACAGCCCACGCGTCAGTGACCTCGACGAGGAAACGCACCAAGCCGAGATAAAGATGTCGGGAAAAATTTCTACCGACAGGTCGCTTCGCTAGCGTGATTGATCGCTATGGACGGCCAAGCTGAAAAGCAGCGGAGCGCATGTCCGACCCGGCGTCGGCCGTCAGCCCCGCCATCACCGCCATCTGGAACGGCCGCAACCGCGCACCCACCCGCAATGCCAGCTTGCGCGCCACCCGCGCCGGCCGTCGGTCGTCGGTGTACAAACCGGCCAGCATCTGCGTGGCCAGATACAACGGGTGGGTGGCCAGGCGGTGTTTGCGTTCGTAGCGGCGCAGGAGTTCGCGGCTGTGGATCGGTTGCCCGGCGGCAACGGCGGCGCGCAGTTCGCGTGCCAGGGTGGCCTGGCCGAGCAGGCCGAAGTTGAAGCCGTGGGCGGTGACGGGGTGCATGCCGACGGCGGCGTCGCCGATCAGGGCGAAGCGTCCGGCCACGAAGCGTTTGGCGTACACGCCGACGAGTGGGTAGCTGCAACGCGGGCCGGCTATACGCATGGCGCCCAGGCGTTGCTGGAAGCGGGAGGCCATCGCCGTTTCCAGCGCTGTGTCGTCCAGTGCCAGCAGGGCCTGCATTTCCTGCGGCGGCAGGGTCAGCACCACCGAGGAGGTGTGGGGATCGTGCAGCGGCAGCAGGGCCAGGGTCTGGCCGACACCGAACCATTCCCACGCCACCTGGTCGTGCGCCACGTCGTGTTGCATGCGCAGCACCAGCATGGTTTTGCCGAAGTCGTGCATGCTTGCCGGGATACCCATGGCGCGGCGGGTTTCGGAGAAGCGGCTGTCCGCGGCGACCACGAGTTGGGTGTGCAGGATGTCGCCGGTATTCAACTCGACCTGGGCGCCGTCGCTGGCGGTGCGCACGGCGGTTACCTGCACGCCGGTGATGCGCTCGGACTCGGGCTGCTCCATCACTTCGGCATACGCCGCGCGGCGGATCGCGTGATTGGACAGCAGCCAACCCAACTGTGATTTGCCGGTCTCGTCGTGGCGGAACATCAAACCGTCGTGGTCGTCGCCATCGATCACCATGGCGTCGCGCAAGGTGCCGATCTCGTTGTCGTGCAGCCGTGCCCACAGGCCCAACTCGCGCATCAGGCGCTGCGAGTGATGGGTGATCGCGATTTCACGGCCGTCGTCGGCCGGTGCGACCAGTGCCGCCTCCGGCTGCCGCTCGACCAGCGCGATGCGCAAGCCACTGCCCGCCAGCGAGCGGGCGAAACACAGTCCGGCAGGGCCGGCGCCGATGATCACGATATCGAACGACATGGGCAGGGTGCTCCGATTGAGTCGCTGCAAGCTACCGTTTGCCACGCCCGCATGTGTTGACCCTGGTCAGGGGAGCGGCGAGGTGGCTTGTTTCAATTGCCGCAGTCTGCGCGGCTTGCCTCCATCGGCTCGGAGTACGTGTGGCTTCGCGATCATGCAACCTGTTCGCGGTGGTTGTTGGTGCGTGCGTCTGGCACGAACAAGCGCAACCGGCAGCAGGCATCACGCGCTTGGCTCATTGCGCATGCCTCGAATGGTCACATAAGAAATGCAAATTAGCTTGCATCTAATGTGGGTGAAATATAATTTAATTGGCATGTCAAAGCGTACGCCGCCAACTCATCCGCAAGCACGCCGGCAGGTTGTGGCGTTGGGTAAGCGCCTGCGCGCGGCGCGGCTGCGCCGCAGGATGACTCAGCCGATGCTTGCCGAACGGGTGGGTATCAGCGTGCCGACCCTGGGCAAGCTGGAGGCGGGCGACCCGAGCACCAGCCTGGCCACGATGTTGCGGGTACTCACGGTGCTGGGCATGGCGGCGGATATCGATTTGCTCGCCGCGCAGGACACCCTGGGCCGCGACCTGCAGGACAACGCATTGAAGCGCCCGTCGCCCAAGTCGCCACGCGTGGCGGCGCGCAGCGGGAAGCCGGAATGAACGAGGTCGAGGTGTGGCTCGACGATGACAGCCTGGGCCTGCCTGTCCGGGTGGGGCAGCTCACTCGTAGCGCCAGCAAAACCGGCGACACCGTACGTTTCGATTACGCGGACGCGTGGTTGAGCCAGACCACGCCGTACGCCAGCTTTGCGCTGGACCACGAACTGCCGCTTGCCGGTGGCGCGTTGTATGCGCATGCCGGCGCCGACCAGCTCTCCGGCTGTTTCCAGGATGCCTCGCCGGATCGCTGGGGCAAGCTGTTGGTGGAGCGGCGCGAAGCGATCGAGTCGCGCGAGCAAGGGCGCCCGTTGCGGCTGCTGCGCGGTTGGGATTTCCTGCTTGGGGTCAACGATGAATCGCGTATGGGAGCGTTGCGCCTGCGCGACCCGATCAGTGGCGAGCATGTCGACGCACGCGACCCGAGCGCGCCGCCGATCACGGCGCTGCGCAAGTTGGAAGCCGCCGCCGGGCGGGTCGAAAGCGGCGATGACGAGCAGGTCGACAAGTGGATCAGGCAACTCATCGCACCGGGCGCATCGCTGGGTGGCGCGCGGCCCAAGGCCAGCTTCCGCGATACCGATGGCAGCCTGTGGCTGGCCAAATTTCCGGCGATGGACGACCGCCGCGACGTGGGTCACTGGGAGTACCTCACCTGGCAGCTGGCGTGCGACGCCGGCATCGAGATGCCACCCGCACGCGCGCTGAAGTTGTCCGGCCGGGGTCACACCTTCGCCGTCCAGCGCTTTGACCGCACGCCCGGTTCGCGTCGCCTCTACAGCTCGGCGATGACGCGCCTGGCGCGCGGCGACAGCGATGGTGCGAGCTATCTGGACATCGTCGAGGTGATCGAACGCGAGGGCTCCAGCACTCGGATCGCCGACCAGCTTGCGCAGTTGTTTCGCCGGGTACTGTTCAACATCCTCATCGGCAACCGCGACGACCATCTGCGCAATCACGGCTTCTTGCGCGACGGAAACGGCTGGGTGCTTTCGCCCGCCTTCGACGTCAACCCCAACGCCGACCGGGGCGTGCACGTGCTGAGCATCGACGGTAGCGATGCGTCACCTGATGCGAGCTTGCTGCTGGCCAGTGCCGAGTTCTACCGTCTGCGACCCGGCGCGGCGGAAGCGATTGCGCGGCAAGTGCGTGACGTGGTGCGCGGTTGGGAAACGCGGGCCAAGGCCCTGGGTTTGCGCAAGGGCGAGATCGCGTTGATGCGTCAGGTTATCGATGCGGAGCGGTGAGGTGATAGCCGGTTGACGGCGGCTATCAGCGTTCTCTGTCCCCCAGTCCTGCGCAAACAGAAATCCAGTTCCTTGCGATCAGTGGCGTGGGGGATCCCGGCGTGACCGGCCCTTCGGCCGTTGAGAGCCGCCGGGATGAGGGGCACAGGCTGGCGTTCGTCAGCGACGTGGAGCAGCGCGGCGAGGCTTGCCTTTTCGGGTGGCGGCGCTCGCTGCGACGTGTTGCCAGTAATCGTCGAGCAGGCCTGCGCAGCGCGCTTGCAGGAAGGTTTTCAGTTGCGTGATCGCCGGCGTCAATCGCGAGCGGTCGGCGCAGATGAGGTTGAGCGGTGACGGTTCGCAGTGGGCTGGCGGGAAAATTTCGACCAGGCGGCCGGCGCGCAGATCCGGAATGAGGTCGATGCGGGATTTGTAGACCAGGCCCTCGCCGGCCACCGCCCAGCGGCGCACGGTGTCGGCGTCGTCGCTGATGCGATTGCCCGAGACGCTCACGGTCTTGTTGCCGCCGGGCAGGGTGAACAGCCAGCGTTCGTGGAGTTGCTCGCTCCACACGAAGCGCAGGCAGTTGTGGTGCCTGAGGTCGTCCACGTTAGCGGGCTTGCCTGCGCGCTCCAGGTAGGAAGGCGCGGCGCACAGCGCGCGCCGGTTGTTTTCGACGAGCGGAATGGCGACCAGCGACGAATCCGACAACGCGCCGTAGCGCACGGCTGCATCCAGCGGTTCGCGCGTCAGGGTGGCGGCGCGATCGCTCATCCGCAGGTGCAGGGACAGGGCCGGATGCTGGTGCTGGAATTCGTCGAGCCAGCCCAGCAGGAGGTTCCTTCCGAAATCCGAAGGCACCGAAAGGCGAAGGCTTCCGGACAAGCTGTCTTGCGCGCTGGCCAGTGCACGCTGGCCTTGCGACCGTGCATCGAGCATGGCGCGCGCATGCGGCAGATAGCGTTCGCCCTCCGCCGACAACTGCATGCTGCGGGTGGAGCGCACGAACAGCCGGGTATTCAGCGCCTTCTCCAGCCGTTGCACTGCGGCGCTGGCAAAGCCGGGAGCGATATTGAGCCGGCGGGCGGCCTCGGAAAAGCTCTCCGCCTCGACCGTCTGCACAAAGATCTGGATGTCGTCGAGTCGGATCATTTTCTTTAAAATGCGGTAAGTGTTACTGACATTAACCTATTTCTCGTAAAAACGAAGAACGACACAATGGCGCCTCCAGATCACCTAGAGCACGCCCATGAAAGCTGTCGGCTTTTTCCGGAACCTCCCGATCGACCACCCCGACGTCCTGCAGGACGTTGAACTGGCCATACCCGAGTTGCGCGATCACGACCTTCTGGTCGAAGTGAAGGCCGTCTCGGTGAATCCGGTGGACACCAAGATCCGCGCGCATGGCGACGTACCGCAAGGCGCGCCGCGCATTCCCGGCTGGGATGCGGCGGGCATCGTTCGGGCGACGGGGCCGCTGGCCACGCGCTTCAAGCCCGGCGATCGCGTCTGGTATGCGGGCGACATCACGCGGCTGGGCAGCAACAGCGAACTGCAGGCCGTCGACGAGCGCATCGTGGGGCCGATGCCCCGGTCGCTGGATTTCGCCGAAGCGGCTTCGCTGCCGCTGACGGCCATCACCGCGTGGGAGCTGCTGTTCGATCGCCTGCGCGTCCACGAAGCCGATCCCACCGAGAACAGCGTGTTGCTGGTGACGGGTGCGGCCGGCGGCGTGGGCTCCACCCTGACCCAGCTGGCGCGTCGGTTGACTGGCGTCACCGTCATCGGCACCGCCTCGCGGGACCAGACGCGCGAGTGGGTACTGGCGCACGGTGCCCACCACGTCATCAACCATCGCGAGCCGTGGGCGCCGCAGTTGCAGGCGCTGGGCATCAAGGAGGTCGATTTCGTGGTGGGCCTCAATGAAAGCGCGAGCTACGTGCCGCAGATTGCCGCGGTGATGCGTGCGGAGGGCAAGTTCGCGCTGATCGACGATCCGGTCGCGCTCGACATCGGCCCGTTCAAGACCAAGTCCATCTCGATCCATTGGGAGCTGATGTACACGCGCCCGATCTTCACCACGCGCACCATCGCCCGACAGCACGCCTTGCTGCGCCGCATGGCCGAACTGGTCGATCGCGGCGATGTAGTGCACACGCTCACCCGACGTATCGATGGCCTCGATGCCGCTGGCCTGATCCAGGCGCATGCGCTGGTCGAGGCCGGCAACATGATCGGCAAAGTTGTCGTTGCCGCCCGCTGACTCTTCATCCCCAGGAATCGCCATGAACGCAACTACCAATCCCATCCTCAGCCTGGAAGCCGCGCATGAATTGCTCGGCCATGCCCGTTCGGCATGTGCCCAGCGCGGCTTCGCGGCCACCATTGCCATCACCGATGCCGGCGGTCACCTGCGCGCCTTCGAACGTGCGGATGCGGCGCCGTTCCTGACCGCCGAGGTGGCCATGGACAAGGCATGGACCGCCGCATCGTTCGGCATGTCCACGCATCAATGGAACCACTACATGAGCGAGCCGATGGTGGCTCCGTTGGGCCAGCACCCGCGGCTGATGGCGGTGGGCGGCGGCGTGCCGATCTTGCTCGATGGCAAGCTCGCGGGTGGCATCGGCATCTCCGGCGGCACGTCGGTGCAAGACCATGAAGCGGCCGAGGATGCGCTGCGTGCGCTTGGACTGCTCGCCTGAGTCGTTCGCGGTTTCGGCGGGAGTTGCCGCGCCACCGGGACAGGCGGTGACGCGGAGGAATTCAGGCTGGAGTGGCGTCTGCGATCTTCCCCAACGCGATGCTAAAGCGTTGCAAATACGCATGCAGCGCATCGATCCCGTCACCCGCGATGAAAGCCCCGATGTACCCGTCCGGCCGCACCAGCACCCAGCTGTTCGACGCCACGCCATACGCGTCGCGGAAATGCCCCTGCGTGTCGACCACGTCGCCGCGATCACCGAACACGTGGATGCGCAGTTGCGGGTGCGGCGTCATGCAGTCGCGGTCGACGTCCTGGCCCAGCAGCGTCCAGTGTGGTCCCCGCAGCAGATCGAAGATGCGGGTGGGCAGGCCGGTGGCGTGATGGATGGGTGCGTCGGGTGCGCGCTCGCCCGGCTGCAGGCCATGCGATCTTTGCGGTGCCTCCAGGCTCAGTGACGAAGTGGGATAGCCGAGGTCGAGTTGGCGGACTTCGCGGCCGCGTCGGCTGTCGCCGCGCTTGGCGGCATCGAGCAGTCGCGTCGAGAGGCCGAGCACGCTTTCGGCGATGGGGCGGCGTTCTTCCTCGTAGCTGTCCAGCAGGGCGTCCGGCGCCCCGGCCAGTACGGCGTCCAGTTTCCAGCCGAGGTTGTACGCATCCTGCACACTGGTGTTCAGGCCCTGGCCGCCGGTGGGCGGATGCGTGTGGGCGGCGTCGCCGACCAGGAAAACACGGCCGACGCGATAGCGGTCGGCCAGCCGGGCGTTCATGTGGAAGGCGGAGGCCCACGACACCTCGCTGACGTGGATGTCGCTGCGCCCGGTGCGTTGCGCCAGCATGGTGTTGAGGCCGGCGACGGAAAGGTCGACGTCGCCTTCGAGTGGGATCGGTGCCTGGATCTGGAACATCCCGGTTCCGGCAAGCGGACATATCGCGATCTGTTGCGGCATGTTTGTGTCGTTGAAGCGATGCCAGGCATCCCGTTCCAGGCCGTGCAGGGTGACGTCGGCCACCATGGCGCGCACGCCCAGGGTCTTGCCGGGGAAACCGATACCCAGCGCCTGGCGCACGAAACTGCGGCCGCCATCGGCGCCGACGAGATAGCGGGCGCGCACGCTTTCCGTACCGTGCGGGCCGTCGAGCGTGACGATCACCCCCTGCGCATCCTGCTGCACCGCCACCAGTTCGCAGCCGAATGCCACCTGATGCCCGAGCTCCGCCAGGCGCTCGCGCATGATCCGTTCGGTCAGGAATTGCGGCAGCATCCACGGCAGGGCGTGCGGTTCGGCCGGGGCGGCCGCGATCTCCTGACCCAGCGCGATATCGTCATGGCTTCCGTCCGCGCGGTAGGTGCGCATCAGCGGATAGGGGCCGCCGCTGGCGTGGATGCGGTCGACGATGCCAAGATCCTCGAAGACTTCCAGTGTCCTTGGCTGGATGCCCTTGCCGCGTGAGCCGTGGAAAGGCGCATTATTTTTCTCGATCAGGCGAAAGCTGACACCACGCCGCGCAAGATCGATCGCCAGGGTCAGGCCGGAGGCACCGGCGCCGCAGATCAGTACATCGGTGTTCGACACGTTCATCGTGGTTCCATATATGTGCAAAATGCACATGAATAGAGGATCGTATGGCTTCCAGAAAAAATGTGCAAGATGCACATATATCCTCCCGCGTGCGTGCGTTGCACATGGCGTTGATCAGCGTGGTCAGCGTGCTGAACCGGCCGGAGGTCGATGAGCGACTGGTGCGTGATGCCGGCATCGCGCTGGACCGCGCACTGTTCCCCTTGCTGGTGGTGATCGAGCGGCTCGGCCCGATTGGCGTCGTCGATCTGGCCGGCCGGGCCGGGCGCGACTACACCACCGTGAGCCGACAAGTCACCAAATTGGAGACACTGTGTCTGGTGCAACGCCAGGCGAGCGAAACCGATGCACGCGTGCGTGCGGCCGCCGTTACCCCGAAGGGAAAGGCGATGACCGATGCGCTGGATGCGGCGCGCGAACGCATGGCGCGCAAGCTCTTCGCCGAATGGAGCGAAGCGGATGTCGACACGCTGGTGAATCTGCTGCAGCGGTTTGCCACCGATATCGAGGCACAGACGATGGGCAAGGGGCGGGCGTAGTCATATCGCGAGCCGGCGCGTGGGTTTTTACCGGGGTGACAAAGCGATGCTCCGGGTTTGACTCCCCCATCATATGTAACTACATTTGGTAGTTACATATGATGGGGCCCAAGGAATGGACTTCGAGTGGGATGATGCCAAAGCGGCTTTGAATCTGCGCAAGCACGGCATCGCGTTTGAAGAGGCTGCACGCGTGTTTCTCGATCCGGGCCGCATCGACATGCTCGATGATCGCGAGGAGTACGGAGAGGAGCGTTGGCTGAGCATCGGCTCGGTGGATCCCGTGCTGCTGGTGGTAGTGCACGCCGTGCGTGGTGTCCACGGCGAGGTCACACGCATCATTTCGGCCCGCAAGGCCAACGCTTACGAGCGAGCGATTTATCATGAAGTACAAAATTGATCCCAAACACCCTAAGCCGCTCGCCACCGCGCAACGCAAACGCATGCAAGCCGTCGCGGACATGCCGGATGAGGCCATCGACTACAGCGACATTCCGGCGCTGTCGCCTGCGTTCTGGGCGGCGCATCGTCCCGCGCGCGCCGAGCCAAAGGCGCAGGTGACCCTGCGCATCGACCGGGACGTGCTTGATTACTTCAAGGACGGGGGGGCGGGTTACCAGACGCGGATCAACGACGTGCTGCGCAGCTTCGTCGCCGCGCACACGTCGGACCGGCGTTGAACACCCGATGGCATTTCGTTGTTGCCGCTTGTGTCGAGACCGGCGTCAGCTTGTGCCTGGTCCCGCGTTTCAGGCCTTCAACCGATACCCCGTGCGGAATATCCACCACACCCCGGCCAGGCAGGCCGTCAGGAACAGCAGCGTCATGCCCATGCTGATTTCCACGCTGACGTCCGATACGCCGTAAAACGCCCAGCGGAAGCCGCTGATCAGGTAGACCACCGGATTGAACAGACTGATCTTCTGCCATAGCGGCGGCAGGATGTGGATCGAGTAGAAGCTGCCGCCCAGGAAGGTCAGCGGGGTGACGATCAGCAGCGGCACGAGCTGCAGTTTCTCGAAGCCGTCGGCCCAGATGCCGATGATGAAACCGAACAGGCTGAAGGTCACCGAGGTGAGGATCAGGAACGCCACCATCCAGACCGGATGGGCGACGTCGAAGTCCACGAACAGCCGTGCGGTGGCCAGGATGATCAAGCCCAGCAGCACCGACTTGCTGGCAGCCGCGCCCACG
Source organism: Rhodanobacter sp. Root480 (assembly GCF_001426645.1). Lineage (GTDB taxonomy): Bacteria > Pseudomonadota > Gammaproteobacteria > Xanthomonadales > Rhodanobacteraceae > Rhodanobacter > Rhodanobacter ginsenosidimutans. The sequence continues at coordinate 939,601 of NZ_LMEX01000001.1, read as the reverse complement.
TAGCCGCCCAGGATCTCCAGGTACGACACCGGCGCGGAAAGGATCTCGTAGATGGTGCCGGTGAACTTGGGGAAGTAGATGCCGAACGAGGCGTTGGAGATGCTCTGCGTCAGCAGCGACAGCATGATCAGCCCGGGCACGATGTAGGCGCCGTAGCTGACGCCATCGATGCCGCCCATGTGCGAACCCATTGCCGCGCCGAACACCACGAAATACAGCGTGGTGGAGATCACCGGCGAGACGATGCTCTGCAGCAGCGTGCGGCGGGTGCGGGCCATCTCGAAGCGGTAGATCGCGCCCATGCCATGCCAGTTGAACTTCATGCGCGGTCCTCCACCAGGCTCACGAAAATATCCTCCAGCGAACTCTGGCGGGTCTGCAGGTCCTTGAAGTCGATGCCCGCTTCGCCGAGGCGGCGCAGCAGCGTGTCGATGCCGGTGTTCTCGCCTTGGGCATCGAAGGTGTAGACCAGTTGCTGGCCATCCTCGGACAGCGTCAGCGGGTAGTCGGACAGGGCGGCGGGAATCGCCGTCATCGGCGCCTGCAGTTGCAGGATTAGCTGCTTGCGGCCCAGCTTCTCCATCAGCTCGGCCTTGCCCTCGACCAGGATCAGCTCACCCTTGTTGATCACGCCGATGCGGTCGGCCATTTCCTCGGCCTCGTCGATGTAGTGCGTGGTGAGGATGATGGTGACGCCGGTGTCGCGCAGCGCGCGCACCATCGCCCACATGTCGCGGCGCAACTCCACGTCGACGCCGGCGGTGGGCTCGTCCAGAAACAGGATCGGCGGCTCGTGCGACAGCGCCTTGGCGATCATCACGCGCCGCTTCATGCCGCCGGACAGCGTCATCAGCTTGCTGTCTTTCTTGTTCCACAGCGAGAGGTCACGCAGCACTTTCTCGATGTGCGCCGGATTGGGCCGCTTGCCGAACAGCGCACGGCTGAAGCTGACCGTGTCCCACACGGTTTCGAAGGCGTCGGTGGTGAGCTCCTGCGGCACCAGGCCGATACGTTCGCGCGCGGCGCGGAAATCACGCACCACGTCGTGCCCGTCGGCCAGCACGTTGCCGCTGCTGGGGTTCACGATGCCGCAGATGATGCTGATGAGCGTGGTCTTGCCGGCGCCGTTGGGGCCGAGCAGGGCGAAGATCTCGCCGCGGCGGATCTGCAGGTCGATGCCCTTGAGCGCGCTGAAGCCCGAGGCGTAGGTTTTTGTCACCTGGCGCACGTCGATGATCGATTGCACGGTGCGTGTGTTCCTGTCGCATGCGAAGCGGCCGAGTATAAACACTGCGGCCGTTGGGGCTGTTCGCTTTTCGTTGTGCGGCGCTACGCGGCCGCAACGACCGCTCAATCCAGCGGACGCACCCAGATATTGCGGAAGCTGATGGGCAGCGAGGGATCGCCGTGCGCCTGCAGCTTGATCGGCGCGTCGGTATACGGCGTGTAGGCCGGCTTGCCGATGTAGACGGTTTCGCCGGTCAGCGCGGTGTGGTTTTGCACCAGCACGCCGTTGTGAAGCACGGTGACGTAGGCCGGCGCGGTGAGCGTGCCGTCGGCGGCGAACACCGGTGCTGTCCAGATGACGTCGTAGGTTTGCCATGCGCCCGGCGGACGCATGGCGTTCACCAGCGGCGGCGTCTGTTTGTAGACGCTGGCGGCCTGGCCATTGACGTAGGTGGGGTTTTTCCACGAATCCATGATTTGCAGTTCGTAGCCCGCGTCGCCCGGCCCGGTCGAGGCCAGGAACAGGCCGCTGTTGCCGCGCGCCTGGCCTTCGCCGGCGATATCCGCCGGCACCTGCCATTCCAGGTGCAGCTGATAGTTCTTGAACCGCTGCCGGGTCTGGATGTTGCCGGCGTTCTTGTTGACCGTCAGCACGCCATCGTGGACTTTCCAGCGGGCCGGCGAATGGTCGTCGACCGATTCCCATCGATCGAGGTTGCGGCCGTCGAACAGCACGATCGCATCCGAGGGCGGTGCGGCGTCGTGCTCGCCCGGTGTCACCAGCTTCGGCACCGGCTGCCATTGTTCGGTGGCCTTGGGATCGGTCGGCGGGTGATCCGCGGTAGTGGCGAAAGAGGGTGCGGCGGTAGCCAGCGCGGTGAAGATCAACACGGTTCGCCAAGTCATGGGCAGCTCCGAAACTGGGGAAGTCAGACCGTACACACCCTGACCGCCTCGGCGAAGGCGGCGAACGGGTCGGGCCCTGCCGGCACGAATTCGTGCGCGAGATAGCCGTCGAAGCCCAGATCCGCGATCGCCTTGGCGATGGCGTGGTAGTTGAGCTCCTGGGTGTCGTCGATCTCGTGGCGGCCCGGCACGCCGGCGGTGTGGAAATGGCCGATCCACGCGATGTTGTCGCGGATCGTGCGGATCACGTCGCCCTCCATGATCTGCATGTGGTAGATGTCGTAGAGCAGCTTCACGTGGGGTGAGTCGACGCCCTTCATCACGGCCACGCCGAAGCGCGTGCTGTCGCCCTGGTAGCCGGGGTGGTCGACCTTGCTGTTCAGTAGCTCCACGCAGATCGTGATGCCGTGCTCGGCCGCATACGGCGCGATCTTCGAAAGCCCGGCGACGCAGTTGTCGATGGCGTGGCCTTCATCGATGCCCGGCTGGCGGTTGCCGAACATCGTGATCAGGTTGGTCACGCCCGCGCGCTTGGCCAGCGGGATGGCGGCTTCCAGTTCCTTCAGCAGCACGGCGTGATGGGCCGGGTTGTTGAAACCCATGGTGAGGAAATTGTCGCGCTTGGCGGGGTAGCCCATGGTGACGGCCAGGCCGCTGTCGTTGACCACCGCCCATTCGTCCGCGTAGACCAGATCGACGCCGGCAAAACCGATTCCCTTGAGCCGCCGGCACAATTCCGGCAGCGGCGCCTGCGAGGTCCAGCGGCTCAGCGACTGCTTCAGGCGCCCTGGCGTCATCTTTTGCGACCGGGGCGGGCGCGACCCGCTGTCGGCCGATGCGGCCAGCCATGGCGCGGCGCCCAGCGCCGTGATGGTAGTGCCGAGCCAGGCCAGCGCATCGCGACGGGTGATGCCGCTGGCGGTCATGACGCGTCCATCCCCAGCACGCGGCGATTGAACGCCGCGTCGGCGCCGGTTGCGGCGAAGTCATCGAATGCGCGCCCGGTGACCTTGATGATGTGTTCGCGGATGAACGTCGCGCCTTCGGCCGCGCCTTGCTCGGCGTCCTTGATGCAGCACTCCCATTCCAGTACGGCCCAGCCCGGGTAGCCGTATTGCGCGAACTTGCTGAAGATCGAGCGGAAGTCGATCTGCCCGTCGCCCAACGAGCGGAAACGGCCGGGGCGGTCGATCCAGCTCTGGTAGCCGCCATAGACGCCCGAGCGGCCGTTGGGGCGGAACTCGGCGTCCTTCACGTGGAAGGCGCGGATGCGCTCGTGATAGAGGTCGATGAAGGCGAGATAGTCCAGCTGCTGCAGCACCATGTGGCTGGGGTCGTAGAGGATGTTGGCGCGCGGATGCTGGTCCACCGCATCGAGGAAGCGCTCGAACGTGGCGCCGTCGTGCAGGTCCTCGCCCGGATGCAGTTCGAAACAGACGTCCACACCAGCGTCGTCGAACGCGTCGAGGATTGGACGCCAGCGCTTGCCCAGTTCCGCAAACGCCTGCTCGATCAAGCCGGCCGGACGTTGCGGCCACGGATAGAACAGATGCCAGGCCAGCGCGCCGGAGAAGGTGGCGTGCGCGGTGAGGCCGAGGTGCTTGCTGGCTTTCGCCGCCAGCTTGAGCTGCTCAACCGCCCACGCCTGGCGCCCGACCACGTTGCCACGCAGCGCGGGCGGGGCGAAGCCGTCGAACAATGCGTCGTAGGCCGGGTGCGATGCCACGAGCTGCCCCTGCAGATGCGTGGACAGCTCGGTCACTGCCAGCCCGTGTTCGGCCAGCATGCCGGCGATATCGTCGCAATACGTCTTGCTGGCGGCGGCCTGCTCCAGGTCGAACAGGCGGGTGTCGTTGGAGGGGATCTGCACACCGACAAAACCCAGCGACGACGCCCAGCGGGCGATGTTGGGCAAGGTGTCGAACGGTGCGGAGTTGCCCGCGTATTGCGCCAGGAAGATGCCCGGGCCTTTGAGTGTTTTCATGGGTCAGAGCCTCAAGACGGTTTCGACAGCCCAGGCGCGGCCATTGCCCGCCTTGGACAAGGGCACATCGGCCTGGTAGCCGCCGGGGACGGCCACGTACTGCAGCACCTGCGTGCAGCCGGGTTCGGACATGAAGTAACCCAGCATCGCCAGCTTCTTGCTCATCAGCACGAAGGCCGCGGCGGAGTTGTGGTCGATGTGGCGGCCGCTGGCGAGCGCCTCGCCATGCAGCCGGGTGACCAGCGCCTTGCGCTGCGCGGCGTCGAGTTGCAGGAACGGCGTGCCGCCCGCGCGCTCAAATGCGGCCAGTGCGCCCAGGTAGCGCGCTTGTTCCGCCTTGGAATACACGTCCCGGAACATCTGCGCGATGAAACGCGGCACGCCCGCGTCCAGCGCGCCGGGGGTATCGGTGCGCGGGATGATGATGTCGACCACGGCGGCCACCACGTCCGCTTGCGGCGGGCTGAAAAAACGGGGGCCGATGGCGGGTTTTTGCGCGGCGGCATGCGCATCGAATACGGCCAGCAACGGCGCGCCTGCCGCGCTGAGCGCCAGCGCGGACATGCACTTCAACCATTCGCGACGATTCATGGCGTTTCTCCTCAGACGTTGCCGCGCTTCAGTTCTTCCACGGCATGGTTGGCCGCGCGTGCCGTCAGCGCCATGTAGGTCAGCGACGGGTTCTGGCAGGCGGACGAGGCCATGCAGGAGCCGTCGGTGACGAAGACGTTCTTGCAGGCGTGCATCTGGTTCCAGCCATTGAGCACCGAGGTCTTCGGGTCGCGGCCCATGCGCGCGGTGCCCATTTCGTGGATGCCGGCACCCACGTTCGCCTTGGTCTTGTAGGGCGTCACGTTGCGGTAGCCGGCGGCACTGAGCATCTCGGCGGCGTCGTTCATGATGTCCTTCTCCATGCGGACTTCGTTCTCGCCGTGGGCGGCGTCGAAGTTGAGCAGGGGAAGGCCGTATTTGTCCTTGCGGTTGCGATCCAGGGTGACGTGGTTGCTGTGCGACGGCAGCATCTCGCCGAAGCCGGTCATCCCGATGCGCCAGGGGCCCGGCGCCTCGGCCGCGCGTTTCAGCTCGTCGCCAAGCAACGGTTGGTCGACCAGTCGCGTCCAGTCCTGGCGGCTGGCGCCACCCTGGTAACCGAAGCCGCGCAGGTAGTCGCGCTTGTCGCTGCCGATGTTGCGGTAGCGGGGGATGTAGAAACCATTGGGGCGACGGCCGGTGTAGTAGCGGTCCTCGTGGCCATCCACCAGGGCGCCGGCACCGCTGCCGAACACATGGTCCATGATGTTGTGGCCCACCTCGCCGCTGTCGTTGCCGAAGCCGTTGGGGAAGCGGCTGGAGGTGGAGTTGAGCAGCAGGTGCGCGGTGCCGAAGGTGGAGGCGCAGACGAAGATGATGCGCGCGAAGTAGTCGGTCTGCTGGCCGGTTTCGGCATTCAATACGCGCACGCCGGTGGCCTTGCCCTTGGCGTTGTCGTAGATCAGCTCGTGCACGATGGCGTTGGCCACCATGGTCATGTTGCCGGTGCGCTGGGCCGAGGGCAGGGTGGACGAGTTGCTGCTGAAATAGGCGCCGTACGGGCAGCCGCGCATGCACAGGTTGCGGTATTGGCAGGGCGCGCGTTGCGGGCTCTTGTCGTGCTTCAGCGGCGCGGACAGGTTGGCGGTGCGGCCGATGATCAGCCTGCGCCCCAGCTTGCTGGCCAGCTTCTCGCGGAAGTCCTTCTCGACGGCGTTGAGCTCCATCGGCGGCAGGTACTGGCCATCGGGCAGTTGCGCCAGATGATCGGTGTCGCCGCTGACGCCGATGAACTCCTCGACGTAGTCGTACCAGGGCGCCAGGTCGTCATAGCGGATGGGCCAGTCCACGCCCACGCCATCCTTGCCGTTGGCCTCGAAATCCATCGGGCTGAAGCGGTAGCTCTGCCGGCCCCACATCAGCGAGCGGCCGCCGACCTGGTAGCCGCGGAACCAGTCGAACGGCCTGGTTTCCTCGTACGGGTTGTCGAGGTCGTCGACGAACCAGTGCTTGGTGGATTGCTTGATGCCGTAGAAGGAGGGGCGCGTGTGGACCGGATGTCGGCGGATATCTTCCTGCGTGGGCTCGTCGGCGTAGGGCAGCTCCCACGGTGCCTTCATCGCCGTGGGGTAGTCGCCGTGCTCGACCATGCGGCCGCGGTCCAGTACCAGGGTCTTGAGTCCTTTCTCGGTCAGTTCCTTGGCGGCCCAGCCGCCGCTGATGCCGGTGCCGATGACGATGGCGTCGTAGATGTGGTTGTTCATGGAGCCCCCGGGGAAAAGGCGATCAGACGGAAAGGTGGGCGCTCAGCGCCACGGACGCAGGTAGTCGTAGTCGATGCGCGCGGCGTCGAGCTGGCTGATGCGCGAGAACGGGCCTTCCTGCTCGACGAAGCAATGCTTCAACCCGGCGCTGTCCGCCGCGGCCATGATCGGCTGGTAGTCGAGCGTGCCGCGGCCCAGTTCGGAACCCGGGTAGTTCCCGTTGCCGGCGCCGGGCAGGAAATCCTTGGCGTGCATCAGCGGCATGCGGCCGGGGTTGGCCTTGAAGTAATCCGCGGGGTTCTTGCCGCCGACGTGGACCCAGCCGCAGTCCAGTTCGAACTTCACCAGGTCGTGCCGGGTTTCCTTCAGCAGCACGTCGTAGAACGTCTGGCCGCCGCCCACATCGGAAAATTCCAGGTGGTGGTTGTGATACGCATACTGCAGGCCCGCCTGCTTCGCTTTTTCGCCCAGGCGATTGGCGTATTCCGCGGTGCGTTTGGCGCCGTCGAGTGAATAGTCCTGCTCGCCATGCTTGCCCTTGGCGGCCAGCTCTTTCTGCATGATCGCCGGCAGCATGCTGCTGACGATGTACTGCGCGCCCAGCGTGTGCGCCGCCTCGATGCCCGGCTCGAAACCGATGCCGTCGAAGTGCAGGCTGGGGCAGCGCAGGCCGGTGGCGTCCAGCTGGCCGCGCAGGGTGGCGGCGGTGCTGGTGATGATGGCCTCGATCTCGGTGTAGCCGATTTCCTTGAGTGTTTTCAGCGCGCCGACCGGATCGTCCTGATAGGCCTTGAGGATCATGTAGAGCTGGATGCCCATCGGCTTGCCCTGCGCGGCGGCGGCGAATGCCCTGCCGGCGGTGCTGGTGGCCAGAAATGCAGCGGTGCCGCAAAGCGCCGAGCGGGACAGGAACTGCCTGCGGGTCATCGTCATGGGGTTTTCTCCCGGGTGGCCAGGTCGAGGTGGGAAAGGTCGGGGTCCGCGGCGCGTTCGCGGTCCTTGAACAGCAGCACGAACAGCACCAGCACGGCGGCGGCGAAGCCGGCGGCGGTCAGCCAGATCGGACGCCATTGATGCGCGACGGTGCCCTGGGCGTCCGTCGCGGCATAGGCATCGACGGCCAGCCCGGACAACCACGAACCCACGAACATGCCCAGGCCATAGGTGATGAAGGTGATCAGGCCCTGGGTGGCCGCGCGCAGGGCGGGCGGCGCCTCGCGGTCGATGTAGATCTGGCCGACCACGAAGAAAAAGTCGAAGCAGATGCCGTGCAGAATGATGCCCAGCCACAACATCCACATCAGCTCGTCCGGTGTGCCGAAGGCGAACATCACGTAGCGCACTACCCAGGCCAGCATGCCTACTGCCAGCATGTACTTCACGCCCAGGCGGCGGAAGAACCAGGGGATCAGCAGCATGCAGAGGATTTCCGACATCTGCCCGCCGGTCATCTTGCCGGCCGCGTTGACCACGCCCACTTCGTTGAGAAACAGGTTGGTGAACGCGTAATAGAACTGCAGCGGGATGCAGATCAGGAACGAGGCGAGGGCGAACACCGCCATCGAGCGCCCACGCAGCAGATGCAGGGCTTCCAGCGGCAGCGCCTGGCGCAGCTCGAAACGCTTGTTGCCGGCCAGCGGCGGGGTGGCGGGAAGGGTGAGGCAATAGCCCGCCATCGCCAGCGACAGCCCGGCCGCCAAATACAGCGGCGATGCGGTGGCCTCGATGCCGGCGGCGCCGACGACCAGGCCGACCACGATCCAGCCGATCGAGCCGAACACACGGATGGCGCCGAACTCCTCGCGCGGATCATCGATGTGCCGCATCGCCAGCGAGGTCGTCAGCGCCAGGGTCGGCATGTAGCAGAGGCTGTAGAGCAGCAGCGTGACGTAGAGCACGCCGAATGCCTGCTGTTGCGCCGCGAACACCAGCAGCGCGGCACCCAGCACCTGCAGGGCGACCAGCACGCGGCGGGTGTCGAACCAGCGGTCCGCCAACAGGCCGGCGAACAGCGGCGAGATCATCGCGCCGATCGCCGTGGTGCCGGCGATGGCGCCGATCTCCGTGCCGCTGAAATGCAGCGTCTGGCCCAGCCAGGTGCCCACGGTGACGTACCACGCACCCCAGATCGCGTATTGGAAAAGCATCATCAAGCGAAGGCGCCACTTCATTTCCGTACTCCCCTTTTGCGTGGTGGTTCGCGGTCGTCTTCCACGTTTTGCCATGCGCCGCCCGCGGCATGGCTCTTGAGCATGGCATCGATCACCAGCGCGTTGCGGTAGCCGTCGGCGAAGGTCGGCAACGCGGCCGGTTTCGTCTGCGGCGTGCCGCCCTTGCGGATCCAGGCGTAGGCATCGGCGATCAGGTTGCGGAAGGCGTCGCTCCACGCTTCCGGATGGCCGGCGGGCAGGTGTGCGTAGCCGCGTGCGGCCGAGTCGAGCAACGCCGGATCACGCGACAGCACGGCGTTGGCGCGGTCGTGGTGGCCGATCCACAGCTCGTTGGGGTTCTCCTGGCGCCATGCCAGCGAGGCGAGGCGGCCATTCACTTCCAGTCGGAGATCGTTCTTGTGGCCGGGCAGCACCTGGCCCACGGTGACGCAGCCGCGGGCGCCGTTGTCGAAACGCAGCAACACGCTGGCGGTGTCCTCGCTGGTGATCTTCACGTCGCGCCGCGGTGCCGCTTTTGCCTTGGCGAAAGCGCGCGTCGGTGCCGCCGCCACATGGCGCACCGGCACCGCCGTGTAAAGGTCGGCCAGCACCGCGGTGATGCGCGCGCCGGTGACGTGTTCGGCCAGGTCGCACCAGTGCGAGCCGATGTCGCCCAGCGCGGAACTGGCGCCGCCGCGCTTGGGATCGAGGCGCCACGAATAGGTCGTGTCGTCGGTCAGCCAGTCCTGCAGGTAGCAGCCATGCACGAATACAGGTGCCCCCAATTTGCCCTTGGCGATCATGGCGCGCGCCTGTTGCACCAGCGCATGGCTGCGGTAGTTGAACGTGACCACGTGCGCCACACCGGCGTCGCGCGCGGCCTCGTGCAGTTCGCGGCTTTCCTGCAGGTTGCTGGCCAGCGGCTTGTCGGAGATCACATGCTTGCCGGCGCGCAAGGCCGCCAGCGAGATCTCCCGGTGCAGGTGATTGGGCGTGGTGTTGTGGACGACCTGCACGGCCGGGTCGGCCAGCAACTCGTGGTAGTCCGTGTAGGCATGTCCAACGCCAAGCTCGCGTGCCCGCTTCTGCGCCGAGGCCAGACTGGAACCGGCAAGGCCCACGACCTCGACATTGCCCAGCCGGCGCACGGCATCGATGTGATGCGCGGCGATGAAGCCTGGCCCGACCAGGGCCATGCCGAGGGCCTTCATGCGGATGCCTCGCGGTCCGGCGCGTCGTTTGCGCCTGCCATTGCGTGGGTGCCGCTCGATACGGGCTGGCTTGCCATCTCCCCTCCGGCGGCATGGCTGCCGCATGCGATGTATTCGATTACATGATGGCGGGAAACGACGGATTTACCCGGCTTCCCTCAGTCGGCGTTGCAAGGCGAATATGCAAAAAACGTCGGAATACGTGGCAAGCTGTGTAACAGATGCGCAAATGCCCGCGCAACTGTTGGATGTAATCCATTACATTGCGTTGCACAAAAATTGCTGGGGACGGGTTGGGAAGCGCCCCGCATGGCGCGTTGGTTGGCCAGGCGGGTGCTATCGTGCGGCGCAGCGTCGACGAGGAGGTGGCAGACCGTGAGTTCGGAAGGATCCAGAGGCAAGCGATCCACCGCCAGCGCAACTCGCGCGGCCGCGACGCCCGCGCGGGTGAGGACGATCAAGGAGATCGCCGCCATCGCCAACGTTTCAGTGGCGACGGTGTCGCGGGCATTGCAGCGGCCCGAGGTGGTCAACGAGACCACGCGCCTGCGCATCCAGGAGGTGGTCAAACGCGTGGGCTACACGCCCAATGCGCTGGCACGCAACCTGCGCACGGCACGGACGCGACTGATCGTGGCGTTGCTGCCGGACATCGCCAATCCCTTTTTCTCCGAGGTGATCCGCGGCATCGAGCAGGTAGCGCACGAGAGCGGCTACTCGGTATTGCTGGGCGAAACCCAGAGCAGCCTGGTGCGCGAGCAGGCGTATGCCGACATGGTCGCCGCGCGCCAGGCCGACGGCATCATCACCATGTCGCACCGCGTGCCGAAGATTCCCATGCCGGGCCGGCTGCCGGTGGTCAACGCCTGCGAGTACGTGAAGGACAAGCAGATTTCCAGCGTCTACGTGGACAACGTCGCCGCCGCGGGCGCCGCCGTCGATTACCTGGTGATGCTGGGGCATCGCCAGATCGCCTTCGTCGCCGGCCCGCCGTCGAGCCCGATCTGCGTGGACCGCGAGAAGGGCTACCGGCTGGCGTTGCAGCGGGCGAAGCTCGCCGTCGATCCCGCGTTGATGGTCAGCGGCGATTTTTCGATCGAGGCCGGCGAGCGCGCCGTCGAGTTGCTGCTGTCGCAAGGGCAGTCGTTCAGCGCGGTGTTCTGCTCCAACGACGAAATGGCGATCGGCGCCATGCGCGCGTTGAGTTCGCACGGGTTGCGCGTGCCGGAGGACGTTTCGGTGGTGGGTTTCGACGACATCCGTTTCGCGCGTTACACCTCGCCCGCGCTGACCACCGTCGCGCAACCCAAGAATGCGTTGGGGCGCGAGGCCATGGCGATGCTGATCGAGTTGCTTGCCGATCCCGAGGTGCCGCCGCGCAAGCGGGTGCTGTCGGCGGATCTGGTGGTGCGCGGTTCGACGGCGCCACCGTCGCCGCGAAAGCGGAAGTGACGATCGGAGAGGGCTGGATTTTTAAGGCCCTTGGAGCAGCGAACTCCTCCTCCGATCACACTGAGCGTAGCCGCCCGCAGGGCGGCGAAGTCGAAGTGATGCGGGAAAGTTCACGAGGCGTGCCCTTCGACTCTGGCCGCTGCGCGGCCGACGCTCAGGGAGAACGGTGAGAGGGTGAGTTTCCACCGCGTTTTGAATGGCGTCTCAAGGCTGTGCGATGACGCAGCGCTCAAGCCTCGTCGCCGCGCACCTGCGCGTGGCTGATCAAGGCAAAGATGCAGCTGCCGCCCACGATGTTGCCCAGCAGGGTCGGCAGGCCGAAGTGGAAGACATAGTCGCCGAACCCGGCGCCGCCGCTGAACACCAGGTACAGCACCTCCACCGAGCCCACGATGATGTGGGTGAACCCGCCCAGCGCGATCAGGTAGGTGGTGAGCACGATGACGGTGATCCGCGCCTGCTCGGCAGCGGGCACCAGCCATACCATGGTGGCGATGAGCCAGCCGGCGAGGATGCCCTTGGAGAACATCTGCCCCGGCGAGTTGGCCATCACCTCGGCGCCGATGCCGACCAGGGCCTCGTGCGTGGCATGGTCGAACACGGGCATGTGCAGGATGCCGTAGGCAAACAGGGCGGTGCCGATGATGTTGCCCACGAAAACCACCGACCACAGCCGCAGCAGCGAAGCGAGCTTGGCCAGGTCCGGATGGGTCATCAGCGGCAGCACGGCCGTCATCGTGTTCTCGGTGAACAGTTGCTGCCGCGCCAGGATCACCACCAGAAAGCCGAGCGGATAGCCCAGGCTTTCGATCAGGAAGGCGCCGGGTGCGTCGCCGAGATGGCGATGCAGCAGGCCGCGCGCCAGCATGGAAAAGCCCATCGACAAACCCGCCGCCAACGCCGACCAGCCCAGCGCCGGGATGCTGCGGCCCAATTCCTCCTCGCCCTGCAGCCGGATCGTTTCGTGCAGCACGGCGGCGCGGGGCGGCTGCTTCTCCTCCACGTCATGCTTTTCTTCGGTGGAAAGGGAGAAGCCGTCCTTCTCGTCGGCAGTCTGGTGATCGTCCGGGGTGGCGTCGGTGGCGAGTCGATGCTTGTTGTCGTTCATGGCGCGCTCCGCGGCGGGACGGGCGCTCAATCGGCGCCGGTTCGAGCCGGTGTTACGCGCCACACCGTGTTGCCGACGTCATCGGCCACCAGCAGGGCGCCTTTCGCATCCTCCGCCACACCGACCGGCCGGCCGCGCGCGCGGCCTTCGCTGTCGAGAAATCCCGTCAACACGTCCTGCGCCGGGCCGGCGGGCTCACCGTTGGCGAACGGCACGAAAATGACCTTGTAACCGCTGCGCGGCCGGCGGTTCCACGAGCCGTGCTGGCCCACGAATGCGCCGTTGCGATAGTGCGCACCCAGCAACTGGCCGCGGTAGAACATCAGGCCCAGCGAGGCGGTGTGCGGACCCAGCGCGTAGTCGGGCACGAGCGCCGAAGCCACCACCGCGGGGTTCTGCGGCTTCACCCGCGTATCGACGTGCTGGCCGTAGTAGCTGAAGGGCCAGCCGTAGAAACCGCCGTCCTTCACCGAGGTCATGTAATCGGGTACCAGGTCGCTGCCCAGTTCATCGCGTTCGTTGACCGCCGTCCACAGCGCGCCGCTTTGCGGCTGCCAGCCCATGCCGTTGGGGTTGCGCAGGCCGGTGGCGAATGCGCGCGCCTTGCCGCTGGCGATGTCCACTTCGAGGATGCGCGCGCGATCCTTTTCCACGGCCAGGCCGTTCTCGCCCACGTTGCTGTTGGAGCCCACGGTGACGTAGAGCTTGCGGCCGTCCTGGCTGGCGATGACGTTCTTGGTCCAGTGGTGGTTGATGGTGCCGGCGGGGAGATCGATCACCCTGCGGCGCGGCGCGGCGATGCTTGTTTCACCGGCGCGGTACGGAAAGGCCAGCAACGCGTCGGTGTCGGCGACGTAGAAGGTATCGCCCACCAATGCCATGCCGAACGGGGAGTTGAGATGCTGCAGGAAGACGCTGCGCGTCTCGGCGACGCCATCGCCATCGGCGTCGCGCAGCAGGGTGATGCGGTTGGCGCTGGGGACGCCGGCGCCGGCGCCGGCCATGATCAGCCTGGCGACCCAGCCCTTGATGCCCTTGCTGTCGTCGGGTCTGGGGGGCGCGTTGGTTTCCGCCACCAGCACGTCGCCGTTGGGCAGTGTGTAGAGCCAGCGGGGATGATCCAGATCGCGGGCAAAGGCGTGGACCGTCAGGCCCGGCGCAGCGATGGGGTGTTCATGGGTGGACCAGCCAATCGCCTTGGCGGTGTTGGTGGTGGGAATCAGGGTTTTGTGCGGCGGCGGCAGTTGCGGGTTCGGGCCCATGCCTTGATGCACGGTCAACCGGGCTGACTCGCCGCAGCTGGCGAGGGCGAGTGGGGCGAGGGCGATGAAGGCTATGGCGAATGCGTGGCGCATGGCATCGCTCCGGGGCACGTAAAGCGCAGTGCATACCGTGGGTAGGCAAGCGGGTGTGAATAGCGGGTCGCCAAGAGCGCCCTCATCCGCCCTTCGGGCACCTTCTCCCGCAAGCGGGAGAAGGGAGTGTTTCGACTTTACCAATCGGTGGGGCGGTAGTCCTTCAGGAACTGGCCCCACACGTGCTCGCCGGTGTTGATGCCGTGGATGATCGGGTCGACGATGCGGGCGGCGCCGTCGACGATGTCCAGCGGCGGGTGGAAGCGTTCTTCCAGCACCTTCTTTGCGGCCAGCTCGGCCGGGTCCTCATCGGTCACCCAGCCGGTGTCGACGCTGTTCATGTGGATGCCGTCGTTGTGGTAATCGGTGGCTGAGGTGCGCGTCATCATGTTCAGCGCGGCCTTGGCCATGTTGGTGTGCGGGTGACGGGTGGTCTTGAAGCTGCGGTAGAACTGGCCTTCCATCGCGGACACGTTGACGATGTGCTTGTCGCGCTCGCCCGTGCGCAGCATCAGCGGTTTCAGGCGCGCGTTGATGATGAAGGGTGCGATGGCGTTCACCAGTTGCACTTCCAGCAATTCCACCGATGGCACCTCGGCCATCAGCAGCCGCCAGGAGTTGCGCTGGCGCAGGTCGATCTGCTGCAAATCCTGATCGAGCCGGCCTTCGGGAAACAGGTGGCTTTGTGCCAGCAGTTCCTCGGGCAGCAGCGGCAGTTGGGACAATTCGGCGGCGCGGGTCAGGCCGGGGACGGCGGTGTCGCGGCCCGTGCCTTGAGGCAGGATGTTCGAGCCACGCAGGCCTTCGTAATGGCCGACCAGCTTGCGCAGGTGCTCGGGCATGTCGTGCAGCGCGGCGGTTTCGCCTTCCATCATGTGCGCGTAGAAATCCGGCGGGCGGCGCACGGTCTGGCAGGCGTTGTTGATGATGAAATCCAGCCGCGGCCGGGTCGCCACCAGCTCCTGGCAGAACGCCTCCACGCTGGGCGTGTGGCGCAGGTCCAGGCCGTAGACCTGCAGGCGGTGGCCCCACTCGGCAAAGTCGGGCTCCGCCGCGTAGCGCGCCGCCGAATCGCGCGGGAAACGCGTGGTGACGATCAGTTCGGCACCGGCGCGCAGCAGCTTCAGGCCGGCCTGGTAGCCGATCTTGACGCGGCCGCCGGTGAGCAATGCCACGCGTCCATGCAGGTCGGCCAGCTCGGTGCGCTTGGCGTAGTTGAACGCGGCACAGGTCGGGCACAGCTGGTCGTAGAAGAAGTGCAGCGTCGTGTATTTCTGCTTGCACACGTAGCAATGCTTCGGTTCGACCGATTCGCGCGGCTGCGCCGCGTCGGCATCGGGGCCCACGTCGTGCGCGATGAATCCCTCGGGGGCGAACACGTTGGGCGTGGTGAACACCGGCTTGCGACGCAGGGTGCGGATGCCGGTCCGGTTCAGCACGCCGTCCTCGGCCTGCACCTTCGCCGCGTGGCGTGCCTTCTCGGCCGCCTTCAACTTCACGCGCCGCGCCACCGGGTCGGGATGGTAGACGCTGGCCACGGCCTGGTGCAGCCGCGCGCGCTCGTCCGCGGGCAAGCGGTCCAGCAACTGGCGGTCGGCGGCCAGCGCTTCCAGCAGCGCGGTGGTCTCGCGCAATTGCGCCAGCAATGCGGACTCGTCGTCATCCTGCGCAGGCAGGGTCGGGTGGGCATTCATCGAAAGGTCTACCGCTGTGAGGATGGATCGGCGCGACCTTGTAGGAGCGACTTCAGTCGCGACCCGCACCAGGCAGAAGCAACATCGCAAGCGCCGAAACCGCGTATTTTGCCTGCTTTCCCCCATCCCCGCCCGCCGTGCGCGTTTTCCCGCGCCGCGCCGACCACCGTGGACAGTAGAATGACGGGCTGATCCCGCTCAATTCCCACCACGCGCCCCGCACCCGCCATTCAACAAGAAGCTTTCGCATGACCCGCAACCTCGCCGAATGGCTGGCCTATCAGGAACACGTCAACGTACACAGCATCGAGCTGGGGCTCGATCGGGTGCGGCAGGTGTGGCAGCGGATGGGCGCGCCGGCGGTGGCGCGGCGTGTCATCACGGTGGGCGGCACCAATGGCAAGGGTTCCACCGTGGCCTTGCTGGAGGCGATGGCGCGGGCAGCCGGCCTGCGCACGGGCAGTTTCACGTCGCCGCACCTGCTGCGCTACAACGAGCGGGTGCGGATCGATGGCGCCGAGGTGGACGACGTCGTGCTGGTGGCCTCGTTCGAACGCATCGAGGCGGCGCGCACGGCCGGTTCCGATCCCGCCATTCCGCTGACCTATTTCGAATTCGGCACGCTGGCCGCGCTGGATCTGTTTGCGCGTGCGGGGCTGGATCTGGCCGTGCTGGAAGTCGGCCTGGGCGGGCGACTGGACGCGGTGAACATCATCGACGCCGACGTGGCGGTGATCACCACGGTGGATCTGGACCACATGGATTGGCTGGGCCCCGATCGCGACAGCATCGGCCGCGAGAAGGCCGGCATCGCGCGCCGCGGGCGGCCGGCGATCGTGGGTGAGCTGGATCCGCCGGCCGGATTGCTGCAGACGCTGGCGGCCTGCGGCGCCAGGGTCGAGCGGGCCGGTGTGGATTTCCACGCGCAGCGTCATGCCCACGGTGGCTGGCGTTGGCGGCACCGCGACGGCGCCGACATGGAGCTGCCCGATCCGTGGCTGTCGGCGCCGGTGCAATACGCCAATGCGGCGGCCGCGATTGCGGCCCTGCATGCGCTGTGGTCGGCGGAGCCGGCGCTGTCGACGCACGACTGGCCTACGGCGATCGGCACAGGATTGCGCGCCGCCTCGCCATCGGCACGCCTGCAACCGCTGGGCGGCGACCCGCCCGTGCTGGTGGACGTGGGCCACAACCCGCAGGCCGCGCGTGCGCTGGCGGACTGGCTGGACGCACAACCGCCCGCACGCGTGCACGCGGTGTACGGCGCGCTGGGCGACAAGGATGTGGCCGGCGTCATCGGTGCCTTGGGTACGCGCATCGATCACTGGCATCTGGCCGGGCTGGAGCAGGTGAGCCCGCGTGGCCTGGCCGTGGATGCGCTCGCTGGAATCCTGCGGCAGACCCAGCCCGGCGCAACGTTCGACACCCACGCCGACGTGCCGGCCGCGCTCGCTGCGGCGCGTCGGACGGCGCAGGCCGGGGATCGCATCCTGGCTTTCGGTTCCTTCTTCGTGGCCAGTGCCGTGCTGGCGCAGATGGCGCTGGAGCCCACACCATCTGCCGCCGCGTGCACCGTGCCGGTTGGGACGGTTCCATGAGCAGGGACGCTGGCGGTTATAATCGCGTTCTGCCTGCCGCGAGCCGCCTTGGAGCGAAACCTTGAATACACGCCTGCTGGGTGCTGCCGTCCTGATCGCCTTGGCGGTTCTGTTCATTCCCATGTGGTTTTCCGGCAAGCCGCCGGCGGAAAGTGGCGACGCGGCGGTGAGCCTGGCGATTCCGCCGGCGCCGGATCGCGACCTGCAGACGCGCACCATGGATCTGTCCACCAGCGGCACGGCACCGACCCAAGCGCAGGCGCCGGTCTCCGGCGATCAGCTGGCCACGGTGAACATCGGCTCCAACCGTCCGCTGGATGTAGAGACCGACCCCCGCGCCGGCAAGGCGCACGAGCCCACCACGGTTACCACGGGAACGGGCACGTCCACCGCCGAGCCGGTGATCCCGATGCAGGCCGCGACCCGCAATGAAACGCCGGCACCCGCTGCCGCCGAGCCCGTCGCGACCAAGCCGGCGGCTCCCGCCAAGCCCGAAGCCAAGCCCGAATCCGCCCCGGCGCCGGCCCCCAAGCCTGCGCCCAAACCCGCCGAGCCTGCTCCCCATGTGGCCGACGCCGGCGGGCAGGGCAGCTACATGATCAACCTCAGTGCCTACGCCAGCGCCTCGGGCGCGGCCGCCTTGCAGCAGAAGGTGCGCGCCCTGGGTTACCCGGTCAGCAGCCATGCGATCACCCAGGCGGGGCAGCGCCGGACCAAGGTCGTCGCCGGCCCGTTTGCCACGCGCACGGCCGCTGAGGCGGCGCGGCTGAAAATCACCCACAGCATCTCCGGCGTGCCGGCGACGCTGGAGCACAGCGACGCGCAAGCCAGCTCCGCCAGCCCGACCACATCCGCACATACCGCCAGCGCCAGCAGGGCCGGCGGCTGGGCGGTGCAACTGGCGGCGGTGAGCGGCCAGGCCGACGCCAACGCGCTGCGCGACAAGTTGCGGGCGGCAGGCTTCGACGGCTTTGTCGATTCGGTCAACGTGGGTGGCAAGCAATTGTGGCGGGTGCGCGCCGGCCCGCAGACGCAGCGCGCGGACGCGCAGCGCGTGCACGACCAGATCAAGGCCAAGCTGGGCATCGACGGCAACATCGTGTCGGTGCCTTGAGCTTGCATCGCCCACTGCGAGCCGGACGGATTCATCCATGAACTGGATCGACTACGCGATCATCGGCGTGCTCGGCTTGTCGGTATTGATCGGGCTGTGGCGTGGCCTGATTGCCGAAGTGCTGGCGCTGGTGGTGTGGGCGGCGGCGTTCTGGGTGGCCTGGGTTTTCGGGCCGGCGGTGGCGTCGCACTTCGGCTCCATCATCACGCTGCCCTCGGCGCGGATCATCGCCGGCTACGGCCTGTGTTTCGTGGCGGTGTTGATCCTGGGCGCGTTGCTGCGCTTCGTGGTGGCGCGGCTGGTGGCGAGTACCGGTTTGTCCGGCACCGACCGGCTGCTGGGCATGATCTTCGGGTTCGTGCGTGGTGTATTGCTGGTGACCCTGCTGGTGTTCCTGATCGGATTCACCGCGTTCACCCGCGATCCGTGGTGGCAGCAGTCGGTGTTGCTGCCGCATTTTCAGCATGTGGCCACCTGGCTGGAACAGCGCGTGCCGGCGGAGGTGCGCAACCTGCACGCGCCCGCCCAGCTGAGCCAGTTGCCACGCTTGCCGGCTTCGCTGCTGACCCCCATATCGGGCCGGACGCCCGCTCCGGCCAGTACCGCGCACCAGGCCTATCCCGCGGCTGCAGGCAGCGCTCCCGCCCCTCATTTTTGAACGACTTTCGAAGCAGGCAACAACATGTGCGGAATCATCGGCATTGTCGGTACCACCCAGGTGGCATCGGCGCTTTATGACGGCTTGACGGTGTTGCAACACCGCGGCCAGGACGCCGCCGGCATCGCCACCGTGGACGGTTCGCGGCTGCGCCTGCACAAGGGCAACGGGCTGGTGCGCGACGTGTTCACCGAGGCATCGATGAAGACGCTGCCCGGCCGCATCGGCATCGGCCATTGCCGCTATCCCACGGCCGGTTCCGAGGGCTCCTCGGAGGCGCAACCGTTCTACGTCAACTCCCCCTACGGCATCGCGTTCGCCCACAACGGCAACCTGGTCAACACCGACGAGTTGCGCCGCGAGATGTTCGAGGGCGACCGGCGCCACATCAACACCGACTCCGACTCCGAGGTGCTGCTGAACGTGCTGGCGCATGAGCTGCAGATCCAGGACCGCATGGCGTTGACGCCGGATCACATCTTCAAGGCCGTGGCTGGCATGCATGTGCGCGCCCGCGGCGGCTATGCTTGCGTGGCGTTGCTGCTGGGCTACGGCCTGTTGGCGTTTCGCGACCCGCACGGCATCCGCCCGCTGGTGCTGGGCGAACGCGTCACCGCCGAAGGCCGCGAATACGCGGTGGCGTCGGAATCGGTGGCGCTGGACGTGCTCGGCTTCAAGCGCATCCGCGACGTG
Source organism: Rhodanobacter sp. Root480 (assembly GCF_001426645.1). Taxonomy (GTDB): domain Bacteria; phylum Pseudomonadota; class Gammaproteobacteria; order Xanthomonadales; family Rhodanobacteraceae; genus Rhodanobacter; species Rhodanobacter ginsenosidimutans. The sequence goes on along the minus strand of NZ_LMEX01000001.1, from coordinate 920,157 downwards.
GAGCCGGGCGAGGCGGTGATCATCACCGACGCAGGCGAGCTGTTCAGCCGCCGCTGCGCCGAGGGCGCGCTGCACACGCCATGCATCTTCGAGTACGTCTACCTTGCCCGGCCCGACTCGATGATCGAGGACGTATCGGTCTACAAGGCGCGCCTGCGCATGGGCGAAAAGCTGGGCGCGAAGATCCTGCGCCTGCGCCCCGATCACGGCATCGATGCGGTCATCCCCATTCCCGACACCGCGCGTACCGCCGCCAGCGCGCTGGCCGGTGTGCTGGGCGTGCCGTTCCGCGAGGGCTTCGTCAAGAACCGCTACATCGGTCGCACCTTCATCATGCCGGGGCAGGGTGAGCGGGTGAAATCGGTGCGGCGCAAGCTCAACGCGATCGACCTGGAATTCCGCAACAAGAACGTGCTGCTGGTCGACGACTCGATCGTGCGCGGCACCACCTCGAAGCAGATCATCCAGATGGCCCGCGACGCCGGCGCCAAGAATGTCTATTTCGCTTCCGCCGCGCCGCCGGTGCGCTATCCCAACGTCTACGGCATCGACATGCCCTCGGTGACCGAGCTGGTGGCCGCCGGCAAGACCGAGGCCGAGGTGGAGAAGATCCTGGGCGCCGACTGGCTGGTCTACCAGGACCTGAAGGATCTGATCTGGGCCGTGCAGGACGGCAACGAGGAGCTGCAGCAGTTCGACGCCTCGTGTTTCTCCGGCGAGTACGTCACCGGCCTGGACCAGCGTTACCTGGAGCAGATCCAGATGTTGCGTTCGGACGATGCCAAGGCCGCCAGGCGCAGCGTCTAACGCTGGGCGACCACCTCATGTAGGAGCGCACCTTGTGCGCGATAGCTCTTCGTCACGTAACGAAAAGCATCGCGCACAAGGTGCGCTCCTACAGGAAAAGCCATGACCGATCTTCACGCCGCGGCCAAACGCTGTCTGGATGCCACCGAACCGGCCGAGAAACTGCGGCTTACCCACGCCACGTGGGAAGCGTTTCTCGCCGGCGACCTGCAACCCGATACGTCGTCGCCTGCGCCTGATCCGATCACCGCGCCTGGCCGACCTGCGAAACCCGTGCTGGTGAACGCACGCCAGCTGCCGCAACGCGGCCTCGGCAGCGAGGAAGGTCGGGCGGCGCTGGTGCATGCCGTGGCGCACATTGAGTTCAACGCGATCAACCTGGCGTGGGACGCGGTCTACCGCTTCCGCGGCAAGCCCGCCGCGTACTACCGCGACTGGGCCAGTTGCGCCCATGACGAGGCGCGCCATTTCGCGATGCTGGCCGAGCGGTTGCAGGAGCTTGGCCATGCCTACGGCGATTTCGACGCCCACGACGGCCTGTGGCAGATGGCCGAGAAAACCGCTCACGACGACACCGCCCGCATGGCGCTGGTGCCGCGCGTGCTCGAAGCACGCGGGCTGGATGTCACCCCGGCCATGATCGAACGCCTGCGCCGGTTGGGCGACACCCGAACCGTTGCCATCCTCGAAGTGATCCTGCGCGAGGAAGTTGCCCACGTCGCCGCCGGCACCCGCTGGTACCAGCACTGCTGCCAGCGCGACGGCATCGAACCCATCGCTCATTTCTTCGCCCTGATACGCGACTACATGGGCGTCAACCTGCGCGGCCCGTTCAACCGACCCGCGCGACTGGAGGCAGGCTTTGTGGAAGCGGAACTCGATCGCCTGGCGGCGCTTGCTGCGCAAGGACAGGCGTGATGCGGCCTCTTTGATTCGAGCCTCGATGCCGGGCTTGAACCGTGCGCAATAAAAAACCGGCCAGAAGGCCGGTTTTTTATTTGTCTTGGTGGGCGGTAGTGGGATCGAACCACTGACCACTGCCGTGTGAAGGCAGTGCTCTACCGCTGAGCTAACCGCCCAATGTGAGCGCTGCATTTTAGGGGCAGTTGCGGCGTGGGTCAACGTTATTTGATGACGCGCGAGGAGAAACGTCTCGGGAGCACGGGGTGAATTGGTAGACTTGCGGACCTCACAAATCGAAGTGCGTCGCCATGGATTTTTTCATTGCCAATTTCCCGTCGATCGTCCATGCGCTGCAGCACTTTCAGCTGACCCCATGGAAGCTGGTGGGTTACACCGGCACGCTGATGTTCACCAGCCGATGGTTCGTGCAGCTCTATTACACGCGCAAGTACAAGCGCGTGGTGATGCCGCTGGCGTTCTGGTGGCTGTCGGTGCTGGGCAGCGTGCTGCTGCTGGCGTATTTCATCGTGGGCAAGAACGATTCGGTGGGCATCCTCTCGAATTTCTTCCCGGTATTCGTTTCCACGTACAACCTGTACGTGCATCTGCGCAATCGCAAGAACAGCATTACCGGAGACGCGACCGCGTAAAGACAATGCAGGAGCGCACCTTGGGTGCGCTCCTGCAGAACCACGCTTATTCGGGCTCGTAGTCGAGGTTGGAGGCCAGCCAGCGCTCGGCTTCGGCCAGAGTCCAGCCTTTGCGGTATGCGTAGTCCTCGATCTGCTCCTTGCTCAGGCGGCCGACCACGAAATACTGGCTGTCGGGGTGCGAGTAGTACCAGCCCGAGACCGCGGCGGCGGGGTACATCGAGAAACCTTCGGTGAGTTCGATGCCGGCGTTTTTGGTGGCGTCCAGCAGCGCGAACAGGGTTTTCTTCTCGGTGTGCTCGGGGCAGGCGGGATAGCCGGGGGCCGGGCGGATGCCACGGTATTTCTCGGCGATCAGCGCGTCGTTGTCGAGCGCCTCGTCCGGCACGAAGCCCCAGAATTCCTTGCGCATGCGTTCGTGCATGTGCTCGGCGAATGCTTCGGCCAGGCGGTCGGCCAGCGCCTTCAGGATGATCGAGGAATAGTCGTCGTAGTCGGCCAGGAAGCGGTTGAGGTGTTCCTCGATACCCAGGCCCGCGGTGACCGCGAAGCCGCCGATCCAGTCGGGCTTGTTGAACTCCTTCGGTGCGATGTAATCGGCGAGGCACAGGTTGGGGCGTTCGGGTGGCTTGTCGGCTTGCTGGCGCAGGCTGTGCAGGGTGGCGAGCACCGTGGTGCGGCTGGCGTCGGTGTAGATCTCCACGTCATCCATGATGTTGGCGGCCGGCCACAGGCCGACCACGGCGCGGGCGGTGAGCCATTTTTCGCCGATGATCTTGTCCATCATCGCCTGGGCGTCGCGGAACAGCTCGGTGGCCTGGGCACCGACGACCTCGTCGGTGAGGATGGCGGGGTAGTGGCCGGCCAGCTCCCATGCCTGGAAGAACGGTGTCCAGTCGATGTAGCGGCGGATGACTGACAGGTCGTAGTCGTCGAATACGGTGATGCCGGGTTTTTTGGGCTGCGGCGGCTCGTAGGCGGCCCAGTCGCAGCTGAAGCGCTGCGCGCGTGCCTTCTCCAGCGACACCAGTTTCTTGCCGGGGCCGCGGTTGCGATGGCGTTCGCGCACGTCGGCGTATTCCACGCGCACCTTGGCCAGGAAATCACCGACCAGGTCCTTGCTCACCAGCGACTGTGCCACGCCGACCGCGCGCGAGGCGTCCTTCACCCACACCGTGCCGGCCTTGTAGTGCGGCTCGATCTTCAGCGCCGTATGTGCGCGCGAGGTGGTGGCGCCGCCGATCAGCAGCGGCACGTGGAAGTTCTGCCGCTGCATTTCCTTGGCCACGTTGGCCATCTCTTCCAGTGACGGCGTGATCAGGCCGGACAGGCCGATCATGTCGGCCTTCTCGGCGATCGCGGTCTCCAGGATCTTCTGCGCGGGCACCATCACGCCCAGGTCGATCACCTCGAAGTTGTTGCAGCGGAGCACCACGGCCACGATGTTCTTGCCGATGTCGTGCACGTCGCCCTTGACCGTCGCCATCACGATCTTGCCGTTGTTCTTGCCGGTGTCGCCGGTGCGCAGCTTTTCCGCCTCGATGTAGGGCAGCAGATAGGCCACGGCCTTTTTCATCACGCGGGCGGATTTCACCACCTGCGGCAGGAACATCTTGCCCGCGCCGAACAGGTCGCCGACCACGTTCATGCCGTCCATCAGCGGGCCTTCGATCACGTCCAGCGGGCGCGTCGACATCTGCCGCGCTTCCTCGGTGTCCTCGGTGACGTACTGGTCGATGCCGTGCACCAGCGCGTGGCTGAGCCGGGCGCGCACGTCCTTCTCGCGCCACTCCAGCGTCTCGACCTCGGCGGCGCCGCGCTTGCCCTTGTAGTTGTCGGCGATCTCCAGCAGGCGCTCGGTGGCGTCCTCGCGGCGGTTCAGCACCACGTCCTCGACGCGCTCGCGCAGCGGCGGGTCGATGTCGTCCATGATCGTCAGCGCGCCGGCGTTGACGATGCCCATGTCCATGCCGGCGCGGATCGCGTGGTACAGGAACACCGAGTGGATCGCCTCGCGCACGATGTTGTTGCCGCGGAACGAGAACGACACGTTGGAGACGCCGCCGGAGATGTGGCAATCCGGGAAGCGCTTTTTCAGCTCGCGGGTGGCTTCGATGAAGTCCACCGCGTAGTTGTTGTGCTCCTCGATGCCGGTGGCTATGGCGAAAATGTTGGGGTCAAAGATGATGTCTTCGGGCAGGAAGTCGAGTTCCTTCGTCAGCAGTTCGTAGGCGCGCGAGCAGATCTCCACCTTGCGTTGGATGGTGTCGGCCTGGCCTTGTTCGTCGAACGCCATCACCACCGCAGCGGCGCCGTATTGCTGCACCTTGCGCGCCTGCTCCAGGAACGGGGCTTCGCCTTCCTTCATCGAGATGGAATTGACGATGCCCTTGCCCTGCAGGCAGCGCAGGCCGGCCTCGATCACCGTCCACTTGGACGAGTCGATCATGAACGGCACGCGGGCGATGTCGGGCTCGGACGAGATCAGGTTGACGAAGCGGGTCATCGCCGCCTCGGAGTCGATCAGGCCCTCGTCCATGTTGATGTCGATCACCTGCGCGCCGTTGGCGACCTGCTGGCGGGCGACTTCGACGGCCTCGTCGTAGCGCTCTTCCTTGATCAGTTTCTTGAACTGCGCCGAGCCGGTGACATTGGTGCGCTCGCCCACGTTGATGAACAACAGGTCGGGCGTGATCACCAGCGGTTCGAGGCCGGAGAGGCGGGTGTGGCGTGTCATGTTATGCGGCCTCCGTGGCCAGTGAGAGCGGCGCCCTGGGTGCGCAATCGCGCACCACTTCGGCAATCGCCTTGATGTGCGCCGGCGTGGTGCCGCAGCAGCCGCCGACCAGGTTCAGCAAGCCTTCGCGGGCGAAGCTGCCGATCACGCGGGCCATCTCCTCCGGCGTTTCGTCGTACTCGCCGAAGGCGTTCGGCAGGCCGGCGTTGGGATGTGTGCTGACGTAGCTTTCGGCGACGCTTGCCAGCGTCTGCAGGTGCGGGCGCAGGTCCTCGGCGCCCAGCGCGCAATTGAAACCCACCGACAGCGGCCGCGCGTGGCGCACCGAGTAGTAGAACGCTTCGGCGGTCTGGCCCGAGAGCGTACGGCCGGAGCGGTCGGTGATGGTGCCGGAGATCATCACCGGCATGCGTGCGCCGCGCTGGTGGAACAGTTCGCTGAGCGCGAACAGCGCGGCCTTGGCATTCAGGGTGTCGAAGATGGTTTCCACCATCAGCACGTCGGCGCCGCCTTCGATCAGGCCGTTCGCCGATTCGGTGTAGTTCTCCACCAGTTCCTGGAACGTGACGTTGCGGAAACCCGGATCGTTGACATCCGGCGACAGCGAGGCGGTGCGGCTGGTGGGGCCGAGCACACCGATGACGAAGCGCGGCTTGTCCGGCGTTTTCGCGGTCATCGCGTCGCAGGCGGCGCGGGCCAGCCTGGCGCCTTCGCGGTTCAGTTCCTGCGCCAGGTGCTGCAGTTTGTAGTCGGCCTGGCTGATGCGGGTGGAGTTGAAGGTGTTGGTTTCGATCAGGTCGGCACCGGCCTCGAGGTAGGCGTCGTGCACGCCGCGGATGATCTCGGGCTTGGTCAACGAGAGCAGGTCGTTGTTGCCTTTCAGATCGCAGCTTCCGGCATGGTCGTGCGCGTGGCCGTCGTGGCCGTGCTCGAAGCGCTCACCGCGGAAGCTGGTTTCATCCAGTTGATGCGCCTGCAGCATCGTGCCCATGCCGCCGTCGAGGATGAGGATGCGCGTGGCCAGTGCCGCCTCCAGCAGGGCGACGCGTTCGGGGTGGATCCAGGGGAGGGCGCTCATGGGGCAATGCTCGTTTGATCAGGGTGGCGAAAAGGAAAGTCGGGGGTCATGACGGTTTGCGTGCCAGCAGGCTGATGACCTCGAAATGCGGGGCCTTGCGTTCGCGGCTGAGGCGGGAGCAATTCAGTACCTCCAACCCCGCGGCGCGCGCGAAACCTTCCAGCTGGTCGCTGCTGAATCCCAGGTTGCGATGGTCGAAGGGCTCCACGGCGGCCCGATGGTCGTGCCGGCCCAACGTCGCCGCCAGCAGACGACCACCGGGGCGCAGCATGCGGGCCGCTTCGGCAATAGCGCCGGCGGGGTCCTCGGCGTAGGTCAGGGCGTGCAGCATCAACACCAGGTCGAAGCGCTGGTCACCCAGCTCCAGTGCGTGCATGTCACCCTGCAGCACCTGCACGTTGGTGAACGGCTTGAGTCGCTTGGCGGCGGCTTCGACCACGCGCTCGCTGGAATCCACGCAGACGATGGAATGCGCATGCGGGGCCAGCAGTTCGGCGGTCACGCCGTCGCCGGAGGCGATGTCCAGCACGTCGCCGGTGGCCAGCAATTGCAGCAGCGAGCGGGCCACGGTTTCCCAGGTCCGACCGGGCGAATAGTGGCGCTCCATGTCGCCGGCCACGGTGTCGGCCCAGCCCTGTTCGCGGGCGCGCTGGGCCAGTACGCCGGGCAGGCGCGCGGCGTCCTCGCGCAGCAACGCGTCGTCGATGCTTTCGCGCAGCGAGCGCAGCAGCGCATGCTGGTGTTCGTCGCCCTCGTTGTTGGCGCGATAATAGGCGGACACGCCGGCGCGGCGATCGCGCACCAGCTCGGCTTCCTTGAGCTTGGCCAGGTGGGTCGATACGCGCGGCTGCGCCAGATGCAGCACGGCGGCCAGTTCGGCGACGGTCAGCTCCTCGTTTTCGAGCAGGGCCAGCAGGCGCACCCGGGTGGGATCGGCGAGTAGCCGCAGCACGCCGGAGGCGGTAGCGAGATCCATCGTCATCCCTTTATCGCGATAGAAAGATGACAAGGCTAGGCCGGGTGGTGCGATGCGTCAAGCAGAGGCCATGCCGCAACCCGCTGTCGGGCCATGTTGCGTTCGCACAGAGGCTTTCACTTCTTACGTTCTAAAATGGTTGCTGACGTAACTTTGGAGGCGCCCGTGGATTTCCGGTTTACCGAAGAGCAATTGTCGATCCAGTCGATCGCCCGTGATTTCGCGCAAAAGCGCATTGCGCCGGTGGCGGCCGAGTTCGACGCCCGCGCCGAGTTTCCGCTGGAGAACATCCGCGAAATGGGCCAGTTGGGCTTGATGGGCGTGGAAGTGCCCGAAGCCTACGGCGGCGCCGGCATGGACCCGATCGCCTATGTGCTGGCGATGATCGAGATCGCCGCGGCCGACGCGGCCACCGCCACCGTGATGAGCGTGAACAACTCGCTGTTCTGCCACGGCATCCTCAAGCACGGCAATGAGGAACAGAAGCAGAAATACGTGCGCGCCATCGCCACCGGCGAGGCGATCGGCGCATATGCGTTGACCGAACCGCAATCGGGTTCCGACGCCTCGGCCATGCACACGCGCGCCACGAAGAACGCCAGCGGTGACTGGGTGATCAATGGCAAGAAAAGCTGGATCACCTCCGGCCCCGTGGCGCGCTACATCGTGCTGTTTGCCATCTCCACGCCGGGCATCGGCGCGAAGGGCGTGTCGGCCTTCATCATCGACACGCAACTACCCGGCTTCCATGCGGGCAAGACCGAACCGAAACTGGGCATCCGCGCCTCGGCCACCTGCGAGATCGAGTTCACCGATTACGTGCTGCCGAAGGAGAACCTGCTGGGTGAGGAGGGCAAGGGCTTCTCGATCGCGATGGGCGTGCTTGACGCGGGGCGCATCGGCATCGCGTCGCAGGCAGTCGGCATCGCCCGCGCCGCCTACGAAGCCACACTGCAATGGTCGCGCGACCGCAAGGCCTTCGGTCAGCCGATCGGCAGCTTCCAGATGACCCAGTCCAAGATCGCCGACATGAAGTGCAAGCTCGACGCCGCCACGCTGCTGACCCTGCGCGCGGCGTGGGCCAAGGGCGAAGCCGAGCAACGCGGTGGCCGCTTCGGTACTGAGGCGGCCGTGGCCAAGCTCACCGCCTCGGAAGCGGCGATGTGGATCGCGCACCAGGCGGTGCAGATCCACGGCGGCATGGGCTATTCGAAAGAAATGCCGCTGGAACGTTACTTCCGCGATGCGAAAATCACCGAGATCTACGAAGGCACCAGCGAGATCCAGCGGATGGTGATTGCGCGGGCGGAAACAGGGTTGCGCTGATTGGCACGCGGGAGCAGGCACCCGCCAAGGTTGACTCACCCCCCCAACCGTTCGCGCTGAGCGTAGCCCGCGCAGCGGGCGGAGTCGAAGCGCCGCCAAACGTGGCTGCGCACTGGCATGTCCTTCGACTTCGGCCTTCGGCCTACGCTCAGGATGAACGGGATTTGGCGGCGGCCCTGCACTGCGATGACACAAAAAAGCCCGGCAGTTTCCTGCCGGGCTTTTCGTTGTTGCCGGGGATCAGGCGCCGCGTCTCGGATCGGAGTCGAACGTGCTCGGCCCATCCAGCGCGGGCTTGGCCGGCGTATCGCCATCCAGCTTGTCGCCCAGCAGGCGTCGCACCACGATGTAGAACACCGGGATCAGCAGCACGCCCAGGAAGGTGGCGAACAGCATGCCGCCGATCACGCCGGTACCGATGGCGTGGCGGGCGTTGGCGCCGGCGCCGGTGGAGAAGAACAGCGGCGACACGCCCAGGATGAAGGCCAGCGAGGTCATCAGGATCGGCCGCAGGCGCAGTCGGGCCGCGTCGACGGTGGCTTCGCGCAGGGTGCGCCCGGCCTGCTGTTCGGCCACCGCGAACTCCACGATCAGGATCGCGTTCTTCGCGGCCAGGCCGATCACCGTGATCATGCCGATCTTGAAGTAGATGTCGTCGGGCAGGCCACGCAACAGGGTGAACACCACCGCGCCCAGAATGCCCAGCGGCACCACCAGCAACACGGCGATCGGGATCGACCAGCTTTCGTACAGCGCCGCCAATGCCAGGAAGACGATCACGATCGACAGCACCATCAGCAAGGTGGCGGCGTTGCCGGAGAGGATCTCCTGGTAGGACTGGCCGGTCCAGTCGTAGCCGAAGCCCTTGGGCAGGTCGTCGTTGACGATCTTCTGCATCTCGGCCATCGCCTCGCCCGAGGAATGCCCTGGCGTGGGCGAGCCGACGATTTCCACCGCGGAATAGCCGTTGTAGCGGGTCAGCGAAGGCGACGACACGATCCAGTCGGTGTGCACCACGTTCGACAGCGGGATCATCGCCGGCGTGCCGTTGGCGGTGAGCTGCGAGCTGGGGGTGAAGAAGTGCTCCAGCGCATCCGGGCCCATGCGATACGGTGCGTCGGCCTGCATGATCACGCGCTTGACGCGCCCGCCGTAGGCAAAGTCGTTGACGTAGACCGGCGCCAGCATCAGGCCGACCGCGTTGTAGATATCGCCCACCGACAGGCCCATTGATTGCGCCTGGATGCGGTCGACATCCAGGTGCAACTGCGGCGCATCCTCCAGCGAATTGGGACGCACGCCCACCAGCACGGGACTCTGGCTGGCTTTGCCCAGCAAGGTGTTGCGCGCCTGGGTGAGCGCGTCGCGACCGGCACCGCTGCGGTCCTGCAGATACATGTCGAAGCCGCCGAACTGCCCCAGGCCCTGCACTGTCGGCAGGTTGACCACGAACACCTGCGCGTCGCGGATCTGCTGCAAGGCGCCGTTGGCGCGGCCGATGAACTCCGTGGCGGAGGCATCGCGGTCGGCCCAGTCTTTCAGCTTGATGAAGTTCATGCCGACGTTTTCGCCGGCGCCGACGAAGCTGAAGCCGGTGACCTGCAGCACGCCAGCGACCGCGTCGTCCTTGTCCAGGATCTCGCGCATCTGCTTCATCACCTTGGTGGTGCGCTGCAGGGTGGCGCCGGGGGGCAACTGCACGATGGCCAGCGCGTAGCCCTGGTCCTCCTCGGGCAGGAAGCTGCCGGGCAGGCGGGAGTAAAGGAAACCACCCAGCACGGCCACCGCCACGAACACGATCATCCAGCGCGGCGCATGACTCACCGCACCGTGGACGTGACCGGTATAGGTCTTCGTGATCCAGGTGAACATGTCGTTGAACTTGCGGAAAACGATGTTCTTTTTCTTGTGGTGTTCCGGCTGCAGGAAGCTGGCGCACAGCGCCGGCGTGAACGACAGGGCCAGGAACGCGGAGAAGCCCATCGACACCGCGATGGTCAGCGCGAACTGCTTGTAGATCACGCCGGTGGCGCCTGGCTGCAGCGACGAGGGCACGAACACCGCCGCCAGCACCACCGTGATCGCCACCACGGCGCCGGTGATCTGGCCCATTGCCTTGACTGTGGCGTCGCGCGGCGAGAGGCCTTCCTCGGTCATGATGCGTTCGACGTTCTCGATCACCACGATCGCGTCGTCCACCACGATGCCGATGGCCAGCACCATGCCGAACAAGGTCAACTGGTTGATGGTGAAGCCCAGCACCAGCATGCCCAGGAACGTGCCCAGCAGGGCTACCGGGATCACCAGCGTGGGGATTATCGTGGCGCGGAAGTTCTGCAGGAACAGCAGCATCACCAGGAACACCAGGATGATCGCCTCGATCAGCGTGTGGATCACCTCGTTGATCGAGATCCGCACGAAACTGGTGCTGTCATACGGGCTGAACCAGGTCACGCCCTGCGGGAAGCTGGGTGCCAGCTCGTCCATCTTGGCGCGTACCGCGGTGGCCACGTCCAGCGCGTTGGCGCCGGGCAGCAACTGGATCGCGAACGCGCCGATCGGCTTGCCCTCGTAACTGGTGTCGAAGCCGTAGCTGCCGGGGCCGAAGCTGATCCGCGAGACGTCGCCCAGCTTGACCGTGGTGCCGTCGCTGTTGGCACGCAGCACGATGTCGGCGAACTGCTCGGCCGTGGTGAAGCGCCCTTCGGTCGATACCGTGACGCTGAGGCCCTGGCCTTCCGGCGCGGGGTCGGAGCCCAGCGAACCGGCGGCGAACTGCACGTTCTGCGCGCGGATCGCGGCGAGCACCTGGGTGGCGGACAGGTTGTAGCCTTGCAGCTTGTCCGGGTTCAGCCAGATCCGCATGGCGTATTCGGAACCGAACTGCTGCGTGCTGCCCACGCCGGGTACGCGCGCGATCTGGTCCAGCACGCTGGAACCCACGATGTCGTTGAGGCGGTTGCGGTCGATCTCCGGATTGTCCGTCGTCAGCGCCACCACCATCAGGAAGCCGGCGTTCGCCTTGGCCACCACGACGCCTTGCTGGGTTACTTCCGAGGGCAGGCGCGGGGTGGCCAGCGCCACCTTGTTCTGCACCTGCACCTGGGCGATGTCCGGGTCGGTGCCGCTTTCGAACGTCAGGGTGATGCTGGCGCGGCCGCTGGCGCTGGACGACGAGCTGAAATACAGCAGGTGGTCGATGCCGGTCAGTTGCTGCTCGATCACCTGGGTGACGGTTTTCTCGGTGGTGGCCGCGCTGGCACCGGGGTAGGTGGCGCTGACGGTGACCGACGGCGGGGCGATCGACGGGTACGATTCCACACCCATGTTGAGGATCGCCAGCACGCCGCCCAGCGAAATCAGGATGGCCACCACCCACGCGAAAATGGGGCGATCAATAAAGAAACTCGGCATGATCGCGCTCCGTTACTTGCCGCTCGGGGCTTTGGCGGCCGACTTGGCGCCGGCGGGTGGCGCAGGCTGCCACGGCGTGGCCTTGGCCGGTGCGCCGGCCTTGACCTTCTGCAGGCCGGAGACCACCACCGCATCACCCGCGGCGAGGCCGTCGTTGACCACCCACTGGCCGTCACGCATGTCGCTGGTGGTGAGGTCCTTGCGCACGACCTTGCCATCGGCGCCAACCACCATCGCGTAGGCGCCGACCGTGTCACGCTGCACCGCTGCCTGCGGCAGCAGGAACACCTTGTGCTGCTGGCCGAGGTTGGCGGTCAGGGTGACGTACATGCCGGGCAACAGCGTGCGTTGCGGGTTGGGGATGGTGGCGCGCAGGTTCACCGCGCCGGTGGCCGGGTTGACCGAGGTGTCGGAAAAATCCAGCACGCCAGGTTCCGCATAGGTGCTGCCATCGGGCAGGGTGATCCGCACGCTGGTCTTGTTTGCGCCGGCGAGGGTGACGTCGCCGCTGCGCTGCGCGCTGCGCATCTTCTCCAGCGAGGCCACGCTCATGGTGAAGTTCACGTACAGCGGATCGATCTGGTCCACCGTGGTGAGCAGGGTGGCTTCGCCATTGCCTACCAGCGCGCCTTCAGTCACCTGCTGCTGGCCGGCGCGACCATCGATGGGCGAGGTCACGTTGGCGTAGCCCAGGCTGATGCGGGCCGTTTCCACGTTGGCGCGTGCAGCCTGCACGGCGGCGGCGGAATTGCGTTCGGCGGCCAGCGCGTTGTCGAGATCGGCTTTCGACACGTAGCCCTTCGGGGCCAGCTCACGCACCCGCTGCGCGGTGACCTTGTCGTTGGTTGCCTTGGCCTGCGCCTGCGCCAGCGATGCCTGCGCGGCATTGAGGGATGCCTTCAACGGCGCCGGGTCGATCTGGAAAAGCAGCTGGCCTTTCTTGACGTCGGTGCCTTCCTCGTACGTGCGCTTCAGCAGTACGCCGGCAACGCGGGCGCGTACATCGGCGCTGCGATAGGGCGACAGGCGCCCCACCAGGTCGCGCGTCAGGGGTGCGTTTTGCGGCTGCACCTTCAGCACGCCCACTTCCGGTGGGGGCATTTGCGGCGGGCCTTGTTCCTTGCCTTTGCCGCCGCATGCCGCGAGGGCAAGCAGGCAGAGGCACAACGGTGCGCGCAGTAGGGAGGACTTCATGGCGGCTCCAGAACGATGCTCGAATCGGGGAAGAGTGGGGATGCACCGGTGCGCGGCTGCCGATCCAGGGGATCGATACAGCGCCGTGCCTCGGCTGCCTCATGTCTTTGGGTCTTGCCGACGGTAGGGGCGCCCGACGGATGCTTCGCGAATCCTCGCGGAGCATCGGGCCTTGGCCGGCAAGACTATACCGGACAGTTTACATTTTAAATCAGGTGTGAATCCACCCGTTGACATCGGGTGTGGTGGTATGGACAAGCGCCGGCAGGCAGCCGATGCCGCACGCGTTTGCGCGCCACGTAACTGGATCACTGTCCGCGCGAAATATGCAAGTGGCGGAGGTCGGTGGTGGTGCTTCGCGACGCGGCAGTATTCTGGGGCGACGTTGCATGACGCCATTTTGTTTTCACTACCCAGTAGAAGCCATGAATGCGATCCAAGCGACCACCGCAACATCCCCCCGCAATGCCGTACTCGACGCCCTGAAAGCACAGGGGCTCGAACCCTCCCAGTTGGCGGGGGCGAACATCTTCACCGACGTCTTTTTTGCCCGCATGGCGCCGGGCGACGTGGCCGCACACACGCCGCAGCAGTGGGCCGGATTGATCGCGGGCTTGCTGCAATTCATGCAACGCCGACCCCGTGGGCAGGCGCTGGTGCGGGTGCTGGATGCGGTGCCTGGTCATCCCGGCCGCAGCCTGTTGCAGGTGGTCACCGACGACATGCCGTTCCTGGTGGACACCGTCAGCATGATCGTGGCGGAGAACCGGCAATCGATTCAGGCGGTGATCCACCCGGTGTTGAACGCCGTGCGCGACGCCGAGGGGCAGCTCCTGCGGCTCGGTGACGAGTCCGGCGTGCCCGAGTCGATCATGCATTTCGAGATCGACCGCATCGTTGACGAGGCGCTGTGCTCGCGCCTGCAGACACAGGTTGCCGACGCGCTGAATGATGTACGCCAGGCCGTGGGCGACTGGTCGGCCATGCGCGACAAGGCGTTGGCGATCGCCGCCGACTTGCCGCACCGCAAGCTTTCGCTGGACGAGGATTCCGTGCGCGAGGCGGCGGATTTCCTGCGCTGGATGGCCGACGACAACTTCACCTTCTTCGGTTACCGCCAGTACGAGGTGGTGGCGGCCGATGGCGAGCAGGTGCTGCGCGCGGTGGACTCCACCGGGCTGGGCATCCTGCGTGACAGCGATCATTCGCTGGCGCCGCGGTCGGTGCGCTCGCTGGCGGCCAGCGAACTGCCGCACTCGGGTGCGACCGACGCCATCATCCTCACCAAGACCAATGCCCGCTCGCACGTGCATCGCAGCGGCTACATGGATTACGTGGGCGTGCTGAAATTCGATGCCGATGGCAAGGCAGTGGCGGAGGAACGCTTCATCGGCATGTTCTCCTCCAGTGCCTACATGACCCGGCCGCAGGATGTGCCGCTGGTGCGGCACAAGGTCGAATCGGTGCTGGTGCGTTCGGAGCTCAAGCGCGATTCCCACTCCGGCAAATCGCTGCGCCACATCCTGGAAGTGCTGCCGCGCGACGAGCTGTTCCAGAGCAACGAGGACGAGCTGTTTGCCACCGCCAGCGGCATCCTGGAGCTGCGCCAGCGCGCGCGCGCCCGGCTGTTCGTCCGCCGCGACCGCTATGACCGTTTCTTCGCCTGCCTGGTATTCGTGCCGCGCGAACGCTTCAACACCTCGGTGCGCGAGCGCATCGAGGCGCTGCTGGGCGAGGCGTTGCATGCCGAGCAGGTGGATTCGTCGGTGCAGATGGGCGAGGCCGCGTTGACCCGGTTGTACGTGGTGGTGCGGCCGCGCATCGGCGATCACCCCGATTACGACCTGGGCACGCTGGAGCAGGGTGTCGAGGCGATCGTGCGCAACTGGCACGACGATGTGCGCGATGCGCTGGTGCGTTCGCAGGGCGAGCACGAGGGCATGCTGCTCGCCAACAGTTTCGGCAAGGCGATGCCGCCGGGTTACGTCGATGACGTGAGCCCCGCCGTGGCCGCCGAGGACATCCGCGCACTGTCGCTGCTGTCGGGCGAAAACGCGCTGCGGATGTCGTTCTACCATCCGCTGAAGGCGCCGGAGACGCTGCGTTTCAAGGTTTACCGCAGTGGCGGCGACATCGCCCTGTCCGAGGTATTGCCGCAGTTGGAGAACCTGGGCCTGCGCGTGCTCACCGAGCACGTCTACGACATCCCGCGCGATGGCGCGTCGCTGTCGATCCAGGATTTCGAGGTGCAACCGGCCGGCAAGCTCACCTTCAGCGTGGAGCAGGTCGGTACCTTGTTCGAGGAAGCCTTCGAGCAGATCTGGCGCGGCAACGCGGAGAACGACGGTTTCAACCGGCTGGTGCTGGGCGCCAAGCTCAGCTGGCGCCAGATCGCCATGTTGCGCGGCTATTGCAAATACCTGCTGCAGACGGGCGCGGCGTTCTCACAGGCGTATATGGAAGACACGCTCAACCGCTATCCGGCGATCGCCGGCTTGCTGGTGGAGCTGTTCCTGGCGCGGTTCGATCCGCGCCGCGAGGATATGTCGGCCGAGGCCTTGAAGGCCGCTGGCGCCACGCTGGCGGCCGAGATGGAAGCGTTGATCCCGGCCAACGTGCAGAGCGCGCAGCCGTCGTTGATCGCCGATCTCGGCGCCGCCCTGTCGCGGCCGCGCGCGGAGCAGATCCAGGCCGTGGAAAGCGCCATCGGCGTGCTGCTGGAGAACGTCGCCAGCCTGGACGAGGACCGCATCCTGCGCAGCTTCGTCAGCGTCATCGGCGCCACGCTGCGCACCAGCTTCTTCCAGCATCACGAGGGCGCGCCGCGCGACTACATCAGCTACAAGCTCGATCCGCATCAGGTTCCCGGGCTGCCCAAGCCGATTCCCTACCGCGAGATATGGGTCTGCGCGCCGCGCGTCGAAGGCATCCACCTGCGCTTCGGCGCGGTGGCGCGCGGTGGCCTGCGCTGGTCCGACCGGCGCGAGGATTTCCGCACCGAGGTGCTGGGCCTGGTCAAGGCGCAGATGGTGAAGAACACCGTCATCGTGCCAGTCGGGTCCAAGGGCGGGTTCTTCGTGAAGCGGCCGCCGGTCGATGGCGACCGCGACGCACAGCTGGCCGAAGGCATCGCCTGCTACCGCATCTTCATCAACGGCCTGCTCGACATCACCGACAACCTGGTCGAGGGCGACGTGGTGCACCCGCAGGATGTGGTGCGCCACGACGGCGACGATCCGTACCTGGTGGTGGCCGCCGACAAGGGCACGGCATCGTTCTCCGACATCGCCAACGCCATTTCGATCGAGCACGACTATTGGCTGGGCGACGCATTCGCCTCCGGTGGTTCGCATGGCTACGACCACAAGGGCATGGGCATCACGGCGCGTGGCGCATGGGAGTCGGTGAAGCGCCATTTCCGCTCGCTGGGCGTGGATACGCAGTCGCAGGATTTCACCTGCGTCGGTATCGGCGACATGTCTGGCGACGTGTTCGGCAACGGCATGCTGTTGTCCGGGCACATCAAGCTGGTGGCGGCGTTCGATCATCGCCACGTCTTCCTCGACCCAACGCCCGACGCCGCGCGCTCCTTTGCCGAGCGCCAGCGCCTGTTCGACAAGCCGCGTTCCAGCTGGGACGACTACGACCGTTCGCTGATCTCCGCTGGTGGCGGCGTGTATCCGCGCAGCGCCAAGTCGATCCCGATCTCGGCCGAGGTGCGTACCGCGCTGGGGTTGAAGGCCGATGTCGAGCACCTGCCGCCCAACGAACTGCTCAGCGCGATCCTCCGGGCGCCGGTGGACCTGCTGTGGAACGGCGGCATTGGCACCTACGTCAAGGCCGCCAGCGAGAGCCATGCCGACGTGCGCGACCGCGCCAACAACGCGCTGCGCGTGGATGGCGGGGAGCTGCGCTGCAAGGTGGTGGGTGAGGGCGGCAACCTGGGCTTCACCCAGAAGGGCCGCATCGAGGCTGCGCAGAACGGCGTGCTGCTCAACACCGACTTCATCGACAACTCCGCCGGCGTGGACACCTCCGACCACGAGGTCAACATCAAGATCCTGCTGAACGATGCGGTGAAGCGCAACGAGCTCAGCGTCGACGCCCGCAACGAGCAACTGGCGTCGATGACGGAGGAGGTCGGCAAGCTGGTGCTGTGGGACAACTACCGGCAGAACCAGGCGATCACGCTGATGGAGCACCAGTCGGTGCGCCGGCTCGGTTCCATGGCGCATTTCATCCGCACGCTGGAGGCTGAGGGCACGCTGGACCGCCAGGTGGAGAACCTGCCGTCGGATGCCGAGCTGGCCGAGCGCAAGAGCCGGGAGCAGGGCCTGAGTCGGCCGGAGCTGGCGGTGTTGCTGTCGTACGACAAGATGCGGCTGTTCCAGCAACTGCTCGATTCCGACGTACCGGAAGATCCTTACCTCTCGCGCGAGCTGGTGCGCTATTTCCCCGAGCCGCTGCACGAGAAGTACGCCGAGCACATGCAGCGCCACCGCCTGAAGCGCGAGATCATCGCCACCGCGGTCACCAACTCCACCATCAACCGCATGGGCGCCACCTTCATGATGCGCATGCAGGAGGACACCGGCCAGCGGCCCGCCGCCATCGCCAAGGCGTACACCGCAGCGCGCGAGATTCTCGATGCCCGCGAGCTGTGGGCCGAGCTTGAGGCGCTGGACAGCAAGGTGGCCGAAGGCACCCAGACCGACGCGATCCTGAAAATATGGGCGTTGCTGCGGCACATGACGCGCTGGCTGTTGAACCGACCCGGCGGCACGCTGGATATCGCCGCCAACGTCGAGCGCTACCAGGGCGTGGTGTCGGATCTGCGCAAGGCCTTGCCGCACGTGCTGGGCAAGGCGGGCCAGGGCGACTTCACCTGCGACCGCGAGAAATGGGAAGGCCTGGGCATGCCATCGGCACTGGCCCTGCGGCTGGCCCGCATGCCAGACCTGCGCGCGGCGCTGGACATGGCCGAGATTGCCCGCCAAAGCGACGAGCCGATCGAGAAAGTGGCGCGTATCTTCTATGAACTGGGCGAAGCGCTGGATCTGGGCTGGTTGCGCGACCAGATCGAGGCGTTGCCGGTGGAAGGCCACTGGCATGCGCAGGCGCGCGGCTCGCTGCTGGACGAGTTGAACCAGCAGCACCGGGCGCTGGCACAGCAGGTGTTGAGCATGGGCGTCGACGACAGCGGCGATGTCTCCGCGGTGCAGGCATGGTTGCAACGCGACGACGCCACGCTGCAACACACGCGCAGCATGCTGGCCGAGATCCTCACCCAGAATGCCGATTACCCGATTGCATCGGTGGCCGTCAGGCGACTGGCGCAACTGGCGCAGTTGCCGGTTTGAGGCTTCGGTTGGAGTTCCCCGCGGGTTGACCCACCCCGTCCCTCCCCTGCGAGCAGGGGAGGGTATTACGGCAAGCTCGGACCTGTGGCGGGTCGTTCGGTTTCTGCTCCTCCCCCTGCTTGCAGGGGGAGGCCGGGAGGGGGTTAAGGCTTGCGGGAAAGCTCGGGACTTTAGGGCGCAGCACCCCCTCTGTCGTATCCTTCAGCCTTCTCCCGCCAGTCAGGGCTTCCGATGCGTTTTGCTTTTGTCGCCAGCGACACCGTCGTCGCACAACAGGCGCGCGACGCATTGGTGCAACGGTATGGCGATGTGCCGCCGGGCCGGGCCGAACTGATCGTGGCGTTGGGTGGCGATGGTTTCATGCTGCGCACCCTGCATGCCTATCGCGACCTGGACGTGCCGGTGTACGGCATGAAACTGGGTCAGGTCGGTTTCCTGATGAACATGCACCAGCTCGACCACCTGCCCGAACGCATCGAGCGGGCGCACGTGGCGTCGCTGTTTCCGCTGGAAATGCGGGTGACCGACGTGGCCGGCCGCGCGCATGTCGCCAAGGCGTTCAACGAGGTGTCGCTCCTGCGCCAGAGCAACCAGGCCGCCCATCTGGAAGTGCAGTTGAACGGCACGGTGAAGCTGACCTCACTGGTGTGCGACGGCATCATGGTCTCGACCCCCGCTGGCTCCACCGCCTACAACCTGTCCGCGCACGGCCCGATCCTGCCGCTGGATGCCAACGTGCTGGCGCTGACCCCGATCAGCCCGTTCCGCCCCCGCCGCTGGCGCGGCGCCATTCTTCCGCATCGCACGGAAGTGGCGTTTCGCGTCATCGATCCGGGCAAGCGACCGGTCAGCGCCACCGCGGATTTCCATGAAGTGCGCGATGTGCTGACGGTAACGATCCGGCAATCGGGCGATCAAGGTGTACGGCTGCTGTTCGACCCTGAGCACAATCTTGAGCAGCGGATACTGGATGAGCAGTTTGCGGCGGAGTGAAGAGCTGCCCCACCCACCCATACCCCCACCTTTGCTAGATTCAAAACCATCCCTCCCATCAGGCACAGGACGCATGACCACTCCTCCCGTCGACGCGCACGATCCGGTAGCTGCCGGCGACAACCGACTGGTCGTGGCCATTTCCTCGCGCGCGTTGTTCGACCTCGGTGACAGCCACTCGCTGTTCGAGCGCGACGGGCTGGATGCATACCGCAACTTCCAGATCGAGCACGAGAACGAGATCCTGCAGCCTGGCGTGGCGTTTCCGCTGGTGCAGAAACTGTTGGGGCTCAACAAGCTGGCCGGTGACGTGCCGCCGGTCGAGGTGATCCTGCTGTCACGCAATTCGGGCGACACCGGCCTGCGCATCTTCAACGCGATCCAGCACTACAAGCTGGAGATCAGCCGCGCCGCCTTCACCAGCGGCGCGCCGACGTCCGATTACATCGCGCCGTTCAAGGCGGATCTGTTTCTTTCCGCCAATGCGGAGGACGTCGGCCGCGCGCTCGCCGCCGGTGTCGCCGCCGCCACCATCCTGCCTAGCACCGCGCCGCCGCGCGCCAGCGAGCAGTTGCGCATCGCATTCGATGGCGATGCCGTGCTGTTTGGTGACGAGGGTGAACGGGTGTCGCGCGAGGAAGGTCTGGAAGCGTTCCATCGCAGCGAGGCCGAGCATGCCGCCGAACCGCTTTCGGTGGGCCCGTTCCGCGGTTTTCTTACCGCGCTGCACCGCCTGCAGGCGGCGTTTCCCGCCGAAGACTCGCCGATCCGTACGGCCCTGGTCACGGCCCGTTCCGCGCCCGCGCACAAGCGCGTCATCCTCACCTTGCGCCGCTGGGGCGTGCGCATCGACGAGGCGCTGTTCCTGGGGGGCCGCGACAAGGGCCCTTTCCTGGATGCCTTCGGTGCCGACATCTTTTTCGACGACTCACCGGCCAACGTGGAATCCGCACGCAAGCACGTGGCAACGGGGCATGTCCCGCATGGCGTCAGCAACCGCTGAGCCGCTGCGGTATCGCGCCATCGATCGTCACACCACGCGAGTGCGCTTCCACCAGCGCGTGACCTTGTCCTCGCGTACGAAGGTGAACAGGCCGGCGCCGAGGATGATGGCAATGCCGACTGCCATGGGCCAATCCAGCTGGTCGTCGAACAGCACATAGCCCAGCAGCACGGCCCACAGCATCTGGCTGTACTGGGTGGGTGCCACATGATTCGCCGGCGCCCTGCGCGTGGCCAGCATCAGCAGCACCGCGCCGAGTGCGGCGAGCAAACCGTAGCCGAGCAGCAACAGCCATTGACTCAAATGCGGCCAGCGGAAGTTGGTCAGCATCAGCATACCGGCGAGCGTCGTCGAGCCGATCACGCCGGCGCCGTACAGCGTGATGCGTTTTTCGTGTGGCCCGGACAGGCGCAGGGCAATCATCGAGATGGCACCGGCAAGGCCGCAGACAAGCGCGGCAAGGTGGCCGGCGCCGAGTTCACGGAAGCCCGGCCGCAACACCACCAGCACGCCGAGGAAACCCGCCACCACCGCCGACCAGCGGCGCCAGCCGACATGCTCCTTCAATACCAGCACCGACAGGATGGTGACGAAGATCGGCATCAGGAAGATCAGCGCGAAAGCCTCGGCCATCGGCAGGGCGGTGAACGCGATCACGGCGGCGGTCGTACCGATGGCGCTGGCGACGGCGCGCACGACCCACAAACCCTGGCGTTGCGCGAGCAGCACCTCGCGCCAGCGGTCGCCCTCGCCCTTGATGAAGGGCAGTGCGCTCAGGCCCAGCAAGGCGCCGAAAAACACTGCCTCATAGGCAGGCAGCGAGCCGTGCAACAGCTTCACGAACGCGTCGCTGAGCGCGAAGGCGGCAAAGGCCAGGAAACCGAGAAGGATGCCTTTGAACATGGGTATCCGAAGAGGGCGGGGGAAACTTCGATCGCCGCAGGCGTGCAGCGCGATGAGGCGGGCGCGACGATTGTCCCACGGCCCTGCCGCTGCGCCTATCGCCGATGCTGCAGCTTGCCATGACCGCTCCGGATGGCCGGACTAGAATGCGAAGCTTGCCTTGACCTACGGACTCCATTGCATGGCTACCCGTCTCGACCCGCTCGATCTCTATGATGTCCGCTCGCTGCTCACCGACGAGGAGCGCATGGTGCAGGACTCCGTCGGCCGTTTCGTCGATGAGCGCGTGTTGCCGATCATCGGCGATTGCTTCGACCAGGGCCGCTTCCCGAAGGAGCTGATCCCGGAGATCGCCGGCCTGGGCCTGCTCGGCGCCACGATTCCCGAGGCATACGGTGGCGCCGGCATGAACGGCGTCAGCTATGGCCTGATCTGCCAGGAGCTGGAGCGCGGCGATTCCGGCCTGCGCAGCTTCGCCTCAGTGCAGAGTTCGCTGTGCATGTACCCGATCTTCGCCTACGGCAGCGAGGAGCAGAAAAAACATTACCTGCCGCCGATGGCCGCGGGTGACGTGATCGGCTGCTTCGGCCTCACCGAACCGCACGGCGGCTCCGATCCGGCCAACATGAAGACCCATGCGAAGAAGGATGGCGACGACTGGGTCATCAACGGCGCCAAGATGTGGATCACCAACGGCAACCTGGCGCACATCGCGATCGTGTGGGCGCAGACGGACGACGGCATCCAGGGCTTCGTGGTGCCGACCGACACGGCCGGCTTCAAGGCGCAGGAAATCCACAAGAAGATGAGCCTGCGCGCCTCGGTCACCAGCGCGCTGTTCTTCGACAACGTGCGCGTGCCGGACAGCGCGCGCTTGCCGAACGTGAAGGGCTTGAAGGGTCCGCTGGGCTGCCTCACCCAGGCGCGCTACGGCATCACCTGGGGCCCGATCGGCGCGGCGCAGGCCTGCCTGAAGGAAGTGCTCGACTACACCGCCGAGCGCATCCTGTTCGGCAAGCCGCTGGCCTCCAACCAGGCGGTGCAGCTGAAACTGGCCGACATGGCCCGCCGCATCACCACCGCGCAACTGCTGTCACTGCAGCTCGGTCGTCTGAAGGACGCCGGCACCATGCAGCCGACCCAGGTCTCGTTGGCGAAATGGAACAACTGCCGCATGGCCATCGATATCGCGCGCCAGTGCCGCGACATCCTCGGCGGCGCTGGCATCACCACCGAGCACGGCGCGATCCGCCATGCGCTGAACCTGGAATCGGTGATCACCTATGAGGGCACCGAAACCGTGCACGAACTGGTGGTGGGCCGCGAGCTGACCGGCATCAACGCGTTCTGATTTCGTGGCGCTTCTTCCGTTGGCGGGAGAAGGCCGGGCAAGGGTGGCGAAGGCATGACACATTTGGGTCCGACTCTGGAAACCGACCGCTTGATCCTGCGCCCGCCGCGTGCCGGGGATTTCGACGGCTTCGCGGAATTGCAGGGCGATGCCGATGCGAGCCGGTTCATCGGCGGGCCGGTGACGCGGGCGGAGGCATGGCGGCGCTTCCTGTGGCAACCGGGCGCCTGGTTCGTGCAAGGTTTCGGCATGTTCGGTGTGATCGAGAAAAAGAGCGGCCTGTGGATGGGTCAGATAGGCCCGTGGAAACCGGAGTGCTGGCCGGGCAACGAGATCGGTTACGCCTTTCATCCGCGCGCCTGGGGCAAGGGCTATGCCACCGAAGCCGGGACCGCCGCCATCGACTGGGCATTCGACACGCTTGGCTGGGACGACATCATCCATTGCATCGACCCTGGCAATGTCGCCTCGCAAAACGTGGCCAGGCGCCTGGGTTCGACGATGAAAGGCCAGGGCAAACTGCCTCCTCCACATCAGGATGCGGTGATCGATATCTGGGGCCAGAGCCGCGAACAATGGCGTCGACGCCGCGCATGAGCCACCTCACGCCCGCGCTCTACGCCACTCTCGCCGAGATCGTGCCCGACCTGCACGTGCACTGCGTCGATCCGTGGTGCCTGATCGGCAGCACCGCGGCTTTGTTGCTCGGCGCGCAGGCAAGCGCGGCGGATGTGGATGTGCTGACCTCGCATGCCGATGCCGAGACGTTGATGGCGGTTTGGGCAGCGCAGCGCGAAACCGCGTTCACGCCGCCGGATGTCGGCCGCTTCCGTTCGCATTTCGCCCGTTTCCGTTTTCCCGGCGCGGCGGTGGAGATCATGGGCGCGCTTGAAGTTCATGCCGATGAACGCTGGCAGGCGGTATCGCCCGGCCGCCTGGTGCTGGTGGGCGTGAACGGGTTGGCGGTACCGGTGCCTTCCCTCGACGACCAGATTCGCCTCTTCAAAAGTTTCGGACGGGAAAAGGACATGCGGCACGCCGAAGCGTTGCGGGCACTCACGCCTGCTGCTTTCACCATTCCGGTCCTGTCTTCCCGTTGACCACCGCCCGATCAGAACGACCACACCATGACAGCCATTCCCTTCGCCCTCGGTGCTCGCCACAAGGGCTTCAATCGCGCCGAAGTCGTCGACCAGAATTTTCTGGAGTTCGTGCAGCTGTGGCAGCGCGAAACCCGTGCCGCGCCACGCGACGACGAGGCCGTGTTGCCGGGCAGTGCGCTGGATGCGCGCGGCTTCCGCGAGTTGCTGGAATCGCAACTGATCTCGCGCCACCTCGACCTGATGGCGCGCGTGCTGCGCGTGCAGAACAAGGTGTTCTACACGATCGGTTCGTCCGGCCACGAAGGCAACGCGATGGTGGCGCGGTTGGCCCGCCACACCGATCCGGCGTTCCTGCATTACCGTTCCGGCGCCTTCATGGCCGAACGTTTCCGCAAGATCCCGGGCATGGACCCGGTGATGGACTCAGCGCTGTCCTTCGCCGCCAGCAAGGACGATCCGGCCTCCGGTGGCCGTCACAAGGTGTGGGGTTCCAAGCCGCTGTGGGTGTTGCCGCAGACCTCCACGATCGCCTCGCACCTGCCCAAGGCGCTGGGCACTGCGGTGGCGATCGAGCAGGCACGGCGCATCGGCCATCAGCTGCCGATTCCCGACGACAGCATCACCATCTGCTCGTTCGGCGATGCCTCCAGCAACCATGCCAGTGCGCAGACCGCGTTCAATACAGCGGCCTGGACGGCGTACCAGAAACTGCCCGCACCGGTGCTGTTCGTGTGCGAGGACAACGGCATCGGCATCTCGGTGAAGACACCGAGTGGCTGGGTAGCCAGCAATTACCAGCATCGCGCCAATCTCGACTATTTCTTCGCCGACGGTCTGGATCTTGCCGAAGGCTATGCCCAAGTGCAGCGCGCGGTGGAGCATTGCCGAACGACGCGCCGGCCGACCTTCCTGCACCTGAAGACCACCCGCGTGATGGGCCACGCCGGCACCGATTTCGAGATCGAATGGCGCAGCATCGAGGAGCTGTTCGCGGTCGAATGCTCCGACCCGTTGCTGCGTTCGGCCGGTATCGCGCTGGAGTCGGGTCTGTACTCGAAGGACGAGCTGCTGAATCTTTACGAGGCCACGCGCAAGCGCTGCTTCGCCGCCGCCGAGGATGCGGATTCGCGTCATCGCCTGACCTCGCTGGACGACGTGATGGCCCCGCTGGCGCCATACACGCCGGCCGCGGTGAAGGCCGAAGCCGAGCGCGCCGACTACGCCGACAGGCGGCTCGCCGTGTTCGGCGGCGAGGGGAAGCTGCCCGAGAAACTGCCGCCGCGGCATCTGGCCATCCAGATCGGCCAGGCCCTGCACGACCTGCTGGCGAAGTATCCCGAGGCGCTGCTGTTTGGCGAGGACGTGGCGCAGAAGGGCGGCGTGTACACCGTCACCAAGGGGCTGAACAAGACCTTCAAGGGCAGCCGCGTGTTCAACACGCTGCTCGATGAAACGATGATCCTGGGCCTGGCCCAGGGTTACGCCAACATGGGCATGCTGCCTATGCCCGAGATCCAGTACCTGGCGTATTTCCACAACGCCTGCGACCAGATTCGCGGCGAGGCGGCCTCGCTGCAGTTCTTCTCCAACGGCCAGTACCGCAATCCGATGGTGATGCGCGTGGCCTCGCTGGGTTACCAGAAGGGTTTCGGCGGCCACTTCCACAACGACAACTCGATCACCGCGCTGCGCGACATCCCCGGCCTGGTGGTCGGTTGCCCCAGCCGCGGCGACGACGCGGCGATGATGCTGCGCACGCTGATGGCGCTGGCGAAGGTCGATGGCCGCGTCTGCGCCTTCCTCGAACCGATCGCGCTGTACATGACCAAGGATCTGTACGAGGCCGGCGACGGCCAGTGGCAGTTCGACTATCCCGCGCCCGACCGGGCGATGACGCTGGGCGAGGGCCGTGTCTACAACGAAAGGGCGAACGACCTGGTGGTGTTCACCTTCGGCAACGGCGTGCCGATGGCGTTGCGCGCCGCGCGCACGATCGAAGCAGAGCTCAAGTGGCAGGTGCGCGTGGTCGACCTGCGCTGGCTGGCGCCGCTCAACGATGCCTTCATCGCGGCACAGGCGAAGAGCGCCAAGCGCATCCTGGTGCTGGATGAAGGCCGCAAGAGCGCTGGCGTGGGCGAGGGCGTGATCACCGCGATCGTCGAAGGCGGCTGCGGTGCCACGCCGTTGCGCCGGGTCGTGGGCGCCGACACCTTCACGCCGCTGGCGAGTGCCGCCTTGCTGGTTTTACCGGGTGTAGACGATGTGGTGGCGGCTGCCCGCGAGTTGAGGTGACCGAACCAGAGGCTTCAAGCAGGCGCCAGTGTGGGCGTCGGCGGCGAAAGCCTGTTACCGGCCGTTTCCATCGATGATATGCAACCGTGGTCGTGCCGAGTGTGGCGTGGCGACACGATGCAGAAAGGTGCGGTTGCGCCCGCCGAGCTTGGCTTTGTACATGGCCTGGTCGGCGCGATCCACCAGTGACGCAACGGTGTCGCCCTCGATACGCATGGCGATGCCGATACTGATCGTGAGCCGCTGCTCTCCCTCGTCCACCGGAATCTCCAGCCGGTGCACGCGGCGGCACAGCCGGGTGGCCACCTGCATCGCTTGCGCCACTGTGGCACCGGTCAGCAAAACCACGAATTCCTCGCCGCCATAGCGGCCGAACAAGTCGGCGGGCCGCAGCTCCGTTTCAAGCGCTGCCGCCACCGACGTCAGTGCGTGATCGCCCGCGCTGTGGCCGTGGTGGTCGTTGAGCTGCTTGAAGTGATCCAGGTCCAGGAACAGGGCGGCCAGTGATTGCGGGGGATCGCCGGCCAGCGCTTTCTCGGCGCGCTCGATCCATGCGCGGCGGTTGAAGGCATTGGTCAGCATGTCGCGTTCGGCCAGTACGCGCACGGTGTCGCGGTCGCGGCGCAGCACCAGCGCACGGTCGGCCAGACCCAGCGACAACACGATAGCCTCGAACGCACCTACGCCAAGCGCCGCCTGGTTGATCCAGCCCAGGCTGGGCAGCGCACCGTTCATCTGTGCGCTGCTGATTGCCGTAAGCGCCAGCAGCGGTACCCAACCGACCAGGAAAAACCACGCATGCCTCGAACCGCGTGCGGCGGCGATGACGGCGGCGATGGACAGCAAGGTGGCACCCAGCAACAGCAGCGGATTGAGCAGCAATGACATCCTCTGCTGGAGCAGGTCGATGCGGCTACCTTGCATGATGACCAGCGCCGCCATGCAGACGGCCAGCCCGCCGATGAGAACACGCAGCAGCGGTGCGTAGCGCTGCAATTCGCAGAACCGCACCATGAACAGCGACGCGAATGCCACCGAGGCGGCGGTGGCTATGGCTTCGAGCGCGGGCGCTATCCCGTCCAGCCAATGCCACTCCAGCGGATGAAACAGGAAGCCACTCTGCGCGGCCTGTATCAGCGCATAACAGAGGATGTAGCCCGCGTACCAGGTGTAGGTGACGTCGCGCAGCATCAGCGAAAAACACAGTGCCATCAGCACCATCGCCAGCATCACGGCGAAGCACGCGGTGGCGAAGACCAGCCAGCTGGCGTCCTTCTGCAGGTATTCGCCCCACGGCTGCAGGTCGAACCGCACGGGTGCGGCGACGGCGGTCGTGGGTTCGAACTTCAGCACAATCGGTGCGGAGGGCGGTTGTGTTGTCGGCACGTACCACGCCAGCCGGCCGTGGCCATGGGCCGGTGCCGAAATATCCCTGCGCGACAAGGGGGCGACGACGTCGGTTGCCGCGGGATAGATGGTGATGATGCCGGCCGGGGGCGGGTAAATCGCCAGCACCCTTTCTTCATCGACCCAGGGGGGTTGCGGCGCAAGCACGACCCAGCTGCCAAGGTTGCTGCGCGGGAACTGCTGCAGCATGGCGGGATCGAAGCGGGTCAGCGTGCCGTTGTGAAAATCCTGCAGCACCTGTTGCGGCGTATCGCCCGCATGCACCGTGCGCCAGGCGCCATCCAGTGGTGTGGCGGCGCGGACAATGCCAATCGACAGCAGGCTCAGCATCAGACAGCCGAGCCACGGGAGGTGGCAAAAAGCGCTGATTGTTTTCGACCTGGCCATCGACCGTTCCTTGAACGTTGACTTCCCCTCACCGGACTATGCGTATTCCCTGCAACAAGTCCGTCATGCCCTGGGCATGAGCACTGGCGTCCCTCCATTGTTGCACGGGGTGGGGCGGCAAGAAAACCTGAAAAATCAGTGTGATCCGTGAGATCGACAAAGCAATCGGCGTGCCACTGGGTCGTTTCGGGCCAAACCGGGCGTCATCACGGTGCCTAACGCGGAGGAACCTATACTGGTCGGCGCATCAAAATGGACCTCAACCTGTCGGAGCCAAACACATGGGTAAGATCAAGGTAGCGGTATTCGTCGGCAGCCTGCGCAAGGCATCCATCAATCGCCGATTGGCGCTGGCCGTGGAGCGGCTGGCGCCCGAAGGGGTGGAGTTCGAGCACATCCGGATCGACAACTTGCCGCTCTACAACCAGGATTTCGACGGCGATTACCCGGCCGAGTGCAAGCGGCTGAAACACCAGGTGGAGGCCGCCAACGCGCTGCTGTTCGTTACCCCCGAATACAACCGCTCGGTGCCCGGCGTGCTGAAGAACGCGCTTGATATCGGGTCCCGGCCCTGGGGCACCAACTCGTTCGCGGGCAAGCCGGGGGCGGTGATCGGCGCCTCGATCGGCGCGGTGGGCAGCGCCATGGCACAGCAGCATCTGCGCAACACGCTGGCCTATCTGGACGTGTCGACGCTGGCGCAGCCGGAGGTTTTCGTGCATTTCAAGGACGATACCTTGATCGATGAGAAGGGCCACATCAGCAACGACGGCACCGAAAAATTCCTGCAGGACTTCGTCGACCGTTACGTGGCATGGGTGCGCCGGCACCTGGCCTGAACGTCGCAACGACCGCTGCCGCCTGGCCATGGCGCCAGGCGGCGAGTGTTTACAACACCGGATAATTCTGTAATGAAGGGAGTCAGGCGGCGTTCGCCTGAGTCCCCATCTCGGCCAGTGCGTCCGACCGCAGTTTCGCCTTGATGTTTTCGGCCAGGCGCAGGCTCAAGGCGACGATCGTGAGTGTCGGAAACGCCCAGCCGCCGGTCGGGAACACGGAACTGCCGGCTATGTGCAGGTTGGCTACGCCATGCACCTTGCCGTGGCGATCGACCACGCCTTTCTTCGGGTCGTCCGCCATCCGCGTCGTGCCCAGGTGATGGGCGGTGGTGTACATCGGCGGTACTTGGCTGCCGTCGCGCAACCAGGCCTCCGGCTCGAATCGACCCCCGCATGCGCGAGCCACGTTCTGGCCGAACATTTCCGCTGCCACGCGGTAGGTGTGGAGGTCGAGCTCGGTAAGCCGCCAATCCACGCAGATCTTCCGCAGGCCCAGGGCATCCCGGTCATCGCCAAGCATCACCCGGCTCTGGGGATTCGGCGCCTGCTCGAAAAAGCCGACGAGATCGACATGATCGCTTTCCACGCTGGGGCGGTCGTTCAACTTGTTCACGAACGCCCGCAGGATATCGACGGCGCCGATGCCGGTGCGCAGCGCCAGCATCGCGGGCGAGGCATCGGATGGCTGCACCATTCTCGGGCGGTGGTTCAAGGCGGTGCAGAGTCGCTCCTCCACCGTCGGCTCGCTCCCGGTGCGACGCCAGCTGGCGCGCAGTTGCCGCAAGGCCTGCAAGCCACGGGGCACTGTCCTTTCCACCGGAAACGCGTGAACGCGTGCGTTCAACAGCTTGCGGGCACGCTGCACCTCATCGGAGAGCGTGATCTCCGGATAGGAGGGAACATCTCCCTTGCCCAGGTCACGGTCGTACGGCCGTATAACCTGATCGCCACCCTCGCCGAAAATCGCGCCTAGCCTGCTGCTGGGGTGGTCCATGAAATAGCGGCCGACGACATCATGGTCGTTGCCGAGTCCGTTGGGTGCCACGGCATTGGAAAGCAGCAGCGCTCGCGCGTTCTCCAGGCCGCCGCAGGCCAATACATAGTGGCGCGCGTGAACCATGCTGCGGCGCCCGGCGACCGAGCCGATAACCGCGCCTTGCACGACGCTGCCATCGGGTGAGGTCCGCAATTCCAGCAGGTTCGCGTGCAGCAGCACCCGGATATTCGGTGCGCGCTCCAGTTCGCCGCGATAGGCGTCGCTGAAGATCATGGGGGTGCTGACGAACGTTCGATTGACCAGCCCGCTGGTTTCGTCGAAGGCGATTGGCGGGCGTGGCAATGATTGCAGAAACGAACCCGATTCGAAGGCCTTCTCGCCGATACCGCAGAACTTCTGCGCTTGGCGGTAATGCGGTTCGAGTTCGGCGTAGGAAATGGGCCAGCCGCTGTGCGGTACCCAATCACGCTCGGTCAGGTCGAGCTCGGCCAGTGGAATGCACCCGCCGCCCCAGAGATTGCAGCTTCCGCCGAACGCCCGCATGCGTGATGTCGACGCATCGAACGGCAACGGCCCAATGGACGAACCTTCATACAGCGCTTGCATTTCATGCTCACCAGCAAGGCCGCCACCTTCGATGAGACAGACATTCACCGACGTCCCTACGAACGATTGTGCAATGGCGATGCCTGCGGGTCCTGCGCCGATGACGCAAAGATCCGCTTCGATATCTGTGGTAGACAAACCATCCTGGTAGTCGACTATCACTCGCGAATCTCCCTGACGCACGGTTATATGCCGCCGCCCCTGCTGCCCCCAGCGGCGGAAGTATATGCAAGTTTTCCGGCGGTGTTGAATACATCGTCAGTCCGATGGCTCGAACATTCCGTCGTCGTTCGCCCCGATCCGCAAGTGGTGGCACCGGTACGGTGAATTGATTCGCGCGTATATGCGCTTTCCCGCGCATTGCCGTTGGCTGGTTTTTGCCGATACCACCGCGTGTCGGTTCGCAACGTCGCGCCCTTGATCAACACCTGATCTTCTACCCGCACAGCTGTGGCCTCGGCTGTCGGCACGGCGCGGGGAACCGATCCTCACCGGGGGTTCGACGGAAGACGCTGGTGCACTGCGCTGGCGGCCAGCGCGGCATGGCCCACCGCCACGCTGATCTGGTTGAGCCCGCTGACCACATCGCCAATCGCATACAAACCCTCCACGCTGGTGTGCATCCGTTCGTCCACATGCAGCGCCCCAACGGCATCGAGCCGCGCGCCGAGTGCGCGAACCAGCGCGCATTGCGCTTCGGCGCCAAGCACGGGGTAGAGCGTATCCATGCGCAGCGTGGTGCCGTCGCTGAAATCCGCCTGGCAACCGCCGGCGCGCAGCGACAGCCGGGTGGGCGCGGGGTACAACGTGATACCGGCACGGTCCGCGCGCCGCCGCCATGCGTCATCAAGCATGCCGGGTTCATCTATGACCAACGCGGCGACCTTGCGTGAAAACGTGCGCAGGAATTCGGCATGGTCGAGCGCCTCGGCGGCCGGGGCGAGTACGCCGATCGCTTCGTCGCGGGCTTCGTAGCCATCGCAAACCGCGCACAAGCGCACCACGCCGCTGTGGATGGCGTCATCCACGTCCGCCATCTCGGGCAGCCGGTCGACCACGCCGGTGGCCAGGATCACATGACGTGCCCGCCATTCGCACGTTCCATCACCGGCGACAAAGGCAGGGCCCTCTCTGGCCAGGGTCTGTACCTGCGTTTCCACGATCGGTACACCGTATTCCCGTGCGTGGGTGCGATAACGTGCCAGCAATTCGTTGCCAGCTACGCCGAAGGGAAAGCCGGGGCAGTTGTGGCTGGCCGGAATCCAGCGGGCGCGGCTCTGGCCGCCGTCCAGCACCACGATGTCGCGCCGGAACCGCGCCAGGTAGGTCGCCGCCGTGAGTCCCGCGGGACCGGCGCCGATGATCAGACAGTCGTAGGTGTGGGCCATGCGGAGCGTCCGGACGAGGTGGTCACACAGCTTGCCGGCCCGGACCGTGAATGCAACGTGCGCATCGGCACCCGCAAACATCGTGCAAACAGGCCGGTCACGGCCTGTCGACCGCCCTCGTCGTACAAACGAAACGCCTGCACGCCGCAGGCTTGCGGAGAGTTGGCATGGATCACAATCGCGTCGAGGGTACGAAGCACGAGGTCAAGGGTGCCGTGAAGGAAGTGGCCGGCAAGGTCACGGGCGACAAATGGCAGGAAGCAAAGGGCGCCGTGGAGAAAAACGTCGGCAAGGTCCAGAAAAAGGTTGGCAAGGCTAACGACGACGCCAAGCGGGAAGCCGACCGTCGCCATTGACGGCGCTTGATGGCCCGGCCAGGGATTGGCCAGGGTCGGTTGTCACCGGCCGCTTGCCGAGAAACCGATGGCGGGCTGCAGCCATCGCGCCCGCTCGTGGCCTGGTCAAGGCTCGGCCGGCCGCGGGCGGGCGGTCTTGCGCGGCGCGGCGGATTTGCGCCGGGCCGCCATGTCCAGCGTGATCCAGGTCGGTGCGTGATCGCTGGGATGGGGCAGGTCGCGTACCCAGCGATCGACGTTGGCATCTTTCAGCCGCGGCGCCAGATCGGCGCTCAGCAGCAGATGGTCGATGCGAAGGCCCGAATTGCGCGGCCAGTGCTGGCGGAAATAATCCCAGAACGTGTAGATGCGATCATCCGGGTGACGGGCACGCAAGGCGTCGGTCCAGCCTTGCGCCAGTAGTCGCTGGTAGCACGCGCGGCTTTCAGGTTGCAGCAGGGCATCCTTCAGCCATGAGCGCGGGTTGTAGATGTCCTCGTCGGTGGGGACCACGTTGAAATCACCCGCCAGCACCACCGGGTGACCGCTCTTGTAGAGGCGCGCGGCGTGCTTGATCAGCCGCTCGAACCACGCCAGTTTGTAGTCGAATTTCGGCCCCGGTTGCGGGTTGCCGTTGGGCAGGTAGAGGCAACCGACCATGACGCCATGCGCCGCCGCCTCCAGGTAGCGGCTCTGTTTGTCGGCCGGATCGCCGGGCAGGCCGCGCCGGCTTTCCACCGGGTCGCCACCGCGGGCGAGAATCGCCACGCCGTTCCAGGAGGTTTGTCCCTGCCACAGCGCACCGTAGCCGGCGGCGCGGATCTCGGCGATCGGAAACGCATCATCGGGCGCCTTCAGTTCCTGCAGGCAGACGATGTCGGGCGTCTCGCGCTCCAGCCATGCCAGCAGGATCGGCAGTCGCGAGCGGATGCCATTGATATTGAAAGTGGCGAGCTTGAGCGGGGACACGCGACGGCTCCATCGGGATGGACTGCCGGATGCTAGCGGGCGCGATGGTGCACGCGCAGTGAGCATGCAGGCGCTGGCTTTCACTTTATCGGTACCGCCGGTGTAGTTCGCTGGCCCTACGCCGTACTTCGGCCAGCCGGGAAAGCATGCGTGACCGATCCCTCCCCATCCGTCGCCAACAGCGCCCTCGACCCGGCGAAGGCCCAAGATGAACAAGTACAGCGCGCCATGCGGCAGCGCTCGCGCGACTGCGGCGATGAAAAGCCGCCAGCGGTACCGCGCCGGCACAAGTTCTGGCTGGGGACCTATGCGTTGGCGTTGATTGTGCTGGCGGTGGTGTTTTACCTGTTGCGGCTGCATTACTTCGATTTCGCCGCGCGCTACGTTCCGCTGCTGCGGCGAGCCAGCGTGGGCGCGATGGCAATCGTGTTGACTCTGGCGGCAGCCAGGCTGGCGCGCGTTTACGCCATCGAGCGGGCGGAGACGGCGGTCACCCGCTACAACCTGCGCCGCATCCTGCGCCTGGTGGTGTACGTGGTGCTGGCGTCCATCGTGGTTTCGGTGTTGTTCGCCAACTGGTACGCAGCCGCCGCTTCGCTGGGACTTATCTCGCTGGTGCTGGGTTTTGCGTTGCAGACGCCGATCACCAGCTTCATCGGCTGGATCTACATCCTTGCGCGCGAGCCCTATCGCGTGGGCGACCGCATAAGCATCGGCGAGGCCACCGGCGATGTCATCGACGTGACCTACCTGGATACGACGCTGTGGGAGGTTGGCGGGCCCTATGTCTCCACCGATCATCCCAGCGGGCGCCTGGTGAAGTTTCCCAATGCCAACGTGCTGACCAGCGCCATCTACAACTATTCATGGCCGGTTTTTCCGTATATCTGGAACGAGATTTCCTTCCAGGTGGGCTACGACAGCGACTTTGAGTTCGTGGGCCGGGTGATGCGCGAGGCGGCGGAGGCGGAACTGGGCGAGGCGATGATCGAACGCGTGCAGGTTTTCCGCGACATCCTGGCGTCCACCCCGGTGGACCAGGTGCAGGTGCACGAGCGGCCGTCGGTGCTGTTTCGGGTCAACGCCAATACCTGGATCGACG
Source organism: Rhodanobacter sp. Root480 (assembly GCF_001426645.1). Taxonomy (GTDB): domain Bacteria; phylum Pseudomonadota; class Gammaproteobacteria; order Xanthomonadales; family Rhodanobacteraceae; genus Rhodanobacter; species Rhodanobacter ginsenosidimutans. Next base: position 886,037 of record NZ_LMEX01000001.1, on the reverse strand, counting down.
CGATCGTGCGCTACGTGGTGGATCCCAAACAGGCCGGCAGCGTCAAATCCCGCCTGATCGCCGCAATGCTGCAGCGGCTCAACGCCGAGCCGGAGCGGGTGCGCTTTCCCAAAGGCGACAGCCGTTAGGAAACATCGCCAGTCTTGCCCGCTTCGCGCACCCTAAAGGCCAGGCTGATGCGCGGCCCGATGGGAGCGCGTTGTTTGAGAATGGCGTGATCGTAGTGGAGCTGGGTTTCCCAACTCATCAACAGCGCACTGCCGGCGTCCAGATCCACCCGCAATACATGGCGCGGTGGCTGCTTGCCGCGGATCGTCATGGTGCGGGTGGCGCCGAGCGACAGCAACACGATCGGCTGGCCTCTGATGATATCCGCGAGCTTGTCGTTGTGTGGCGCCACGCTGTCGTGCTGGTCGCGGTAGAGATTCAGGCCAATACTGTCGAACGGTGCGCCGAAGGCGGCGCGAACACGGCCAAGGGCCTGTTGCAACACGTCGGGAAGCGCCGGGTCGTCGGTGCGGAAATGCGCACGCAATCGCGGTACGTCCACTTCACGTTCGTACATCACCCGACGGCCGCTCTTCCACACGATGCCGTCGTGCAACGCCCGGAACCACTGGGCTGCGGTTTGCGCATCGATGAGGTCCGGCGTCAGCGTGATCTTGCCGCTGACATCGTCGAGCAGTATCCGCGTGCCGCCCGCATCGAAAAGACCGGCCTGCTTCATGATCAGGCCCGTGGAGCGCGTTCGCCGGCGAAGCGGATGGGGGAGGCGGGCATGACGGCAGCGCGGTGTGCAGGGGGTGCTATGGTGCGAAAACACATGGACACGCGAGGTGAAAGCACGGCCGGCTAACGAAAGATCAACGCATGCGCAGGCCACTTCGGACATGCTGGTGTCTTCGGCGTGACGCGGGGCCGTGAACGATCCGGACCGCTTTCAGTCGAACCGCTTGTGCAATGGCAACGACGGAGTACGCGTGAAAAAGAAAACATCGGTGGCAAGTTGGGTGCTGGCTGTGGTCGTGGTGCTGGTGGTTGCGGTGGTGGCTCTTTATGTGTCGCACAAGATGAAGCAGCAACCGCCCGCGGCCGGTGAAACGGCGCCATCGGCCACAACGCAGGTCGCACCAGCGATGGCGACGTCACCCCGCCATCCGATCACGCAGGCGGCGGTGCCAGCTACTGCGTCCACTGCCTCACTGCCGCCGCTCGGTGAAAGCGACGACGACGTGATCGCCGCGCTCATGGCGCTGACAGGTGGAGACCAGGGGCGTGATTTGCTGGTATCGACGCGGGTGGTGGCGCGCATCGTCGCCACCATCGATGCCTTGCCGCGGCGTGCAATGGGTACGTTGATGCTGCCCGCACACCCGCCCAAGGGTGCGTTTGCGACGGTCGAAACCGATGGCCATATCACCGTGGCCGCGCAGAACAGTGACCGCTACACGCCTTATATCGAGGTGATGCAGCATGTCGATCCGGCGCAGTTGGTCGCCTGGTATGCGCGTGCATACCCCATGTTCCAGCAGGCTTATCAGGAGCTTGGCTACCCCCATGGCTATTTCAACGACCGGTTGATTGTGGTGATCGACGACCTGCTGGCGGCGCCGGAGCTGGCACAGCCGGCACTCCTGTTGCGATCGAAGAGCCATTACGTGTTCGCGGATCCCGCGCTGGAATCCCTTTCGGCGGGCCAGAGGCTTCTGTTGCGTACGGGGCCGGCCAACGAGGCGTTGATCAAGGCAAAGCTGCGTGCCATCCGCGCGATCCTTGTCGGCACCGATTTGCCGGCCGCCGGACGTAGCGCGTCTGGCGCTTCTTCCGGCCCAGGCTAAAGATCACGGCGCATCCGCCGATCAGGTATGTACAGGTACACGGTGCTGGTTGCGGTTGCAATTGCAAGGCCTGCCGCAATGGAGGGTCGGTTGGTTGAGACCATCGACCCGGGAGCACACCGCTTCGACCGCTCGGTACCTGAAAGCGGGGCGAATGTGCAAAAGCGTCTGATCGATCCATCGGATCTCAAGATTGGCGAACCGTTGCCATGCGATGCCTATGATGTGAAGGGCACGCTTCTCCTGCGCCGCGGTCACGTGATAACCAGCGCAAGCCAGATCGAGAAACTGGAACGTCATGCGTTGTGGGCAGGGGCGACGCCCACCCACGAGCCCGCGGCGCCGGAACCCGACCGAAACCCGTCGCCGCTGTCGCTCATTCTCGGTGCACGACGCCAGTTGCAGTTGTTGTCCGCCGCGCCGGTCGGAGACGAGGTCTCCACGCCGCTGTTGCAAGTGGCCGCCACGGTGCAGCGTGCCTGCCGGGCCAACGCGGATGTCGCGCTGGCTTCGATCCTGATGCATCGCGAGGGTTCCTACGCCATTCGCCATTCGGTGAACGCGGCCATCGCATGCCAGATCGCCGGTGTAGCCATGTCGTTCTCCGCGGCCGACCTCGCCACCGTGGTGGCGGGGGCCTTGACCATGAACTTCGGCATGCTCGATCTGCAGCAACGCCTGCAGGAAGTGGGCGAGTTGAACGACGAACAGCGTCGTGACGTGACCGGTCATTGCGAACGCGGCGTGGACTGGCTGCAGCAGCGCGGCGTTGGCGACGAACGCTGGCTGGAAATCGTGCGCGACCATCACGAGCGCCCGGATGGCAGCGGCTACCCCGCAAAGAAATCCGGCGACGCCATTCACCCGTTGACCCAGTTGGTATCGCTGGCCGACATCTATTGCGCGCGGGTTTCCAGCCGCGCCTGCCGCAGTGCCATGCTGCCCAACGTGGCCTTGCGGCGGCTCTTTCTCAACGAGGGGGCGGCGGTGAACGAGCATCATGCGGCGCTGTTCATCAAAACCCTGGGTATTTACCCGCCGGGCACCGGCGTGCGTCTGCACAACGGCAGCATTGCGGTGGTCACGCGCCGGGGCGCCACCGACCGCAATCCGCGGGTGTCCTCGATCACCACCCAGGACGGTTTGCGCATCGGTGCGCCGATTCGTCGCCATGGCGACCCCACGGCTCACGCCGTGACCGAGGTGGTGGATCTCGACGAGCTGGGCATGAACGTAAGCATGGAAGCGCTGTGGGGTTCGGACGCCGCGCTCTGAGATTGCCCGCCGGGCTGCCGCACTAGTACGGTGAACCGTCCTTGTGGGTATAGGCAGCGTCACCGGCGGGCGCATGCAGGTCGACATCCGGATAGGTGCACGCGTCGTCCGGATGGCGCGAGCCGATTTCCAGATACACCGCGTTGACCTTGCCGCGATTCAGCAGCTGATGGCCGTCCGCCACGTTTTTCGGAAATGCGGCGCAGTCGTGCGCGTGCAGGGTTTGCTCGCCCGCGTCGGTCACCAGCACCACGTCGCCTGACAGCACGTACACGAATTCGTCCTCGTGGCTGTGCCAGTGCCGCTGGCTGGATGAGGCGCCTGGCGGCAGCGTGGTGAGGTTGACGCCGAAGTCCTGCAAGTTGCCGGCATTGCCCAGGGCCAGCTTGATGCGTTTGCCGGCCTGTTCGGCGAAAGGGGCGGGGTAGTTCGAGCCGGTGCGTTCGGGGACACTGGCAATATCTATTTTCGGCATCATGTACTCCGGTAGGGTTTGAACTTGCCCGATCACTAACATGATCCGCGCTACAGTGCCGTCATGGATGCAGGAGGTTCGTGATGACGCGTTGGCTTTTGTTGCTGGCGATCTTGCTTGCGCTCACTGCGACGGCGGCACCTGCGCCGACGCCAGCGAACTCGCCGATGGTCGCCCGCGTGTCGCTCAACGGACCGATCGGCCCCGCCGCCGCGGAATATTTCGACGATGCCTCGGAACGCGCCGTTGCCGATGGCGCGGTAGCGATCGTGCTGCAGTTGAACACGCCCGGCGGTCTTTCCGATTCCATGCGCCAGATCATCGCCGGCATGCTGGCGAGCAAGGTGCCGGTGCTGGCCTACGTGGCACCGGGCGGAGCGCGGGCCGCCTCGGCCGGAACCTATATTCTCTATGCGGCCCAGATCGCCGCGATGGCGCCGGCCACCCATGTTGGCGCGGCAACGCCGGTAAAACTGGGCGGCAGCACGCCGATGCCGCTGCAGAAGCCGGATGCCGGGCCGGCGGCGGCATCCAGTTCGGGCAAGGCCGCGGCGTCCGAGGACGCCGAATCGAACAAGGTCCTCAACGATTCGATCGCCTATATCCGCTCGCTGGCACAACTGCGTGGGCGCGACGCGGCCTGGGCCGAGCAGGCAGTGCGCGGCGCCGCCACCCTGACCGCCAGCGAGGCGGCGCAGAAGCACGTCATCGATTTCGTGGCGAACGACGCCACCGACCTGCTGGCCAAGGCCAGCGGGCGCCGCGTGCAGGTCGACGGCGAGACGGTCACCCTGCAGTTGGCTGATGCCACCGTGCGTGATTACGCGCCGGGTTCGCGCAGCCGCTTTCTCGGCATCATCACCAATCCCACCATTGCCTATCTGTTGCTGTTGGCCGGCATCTTCGGGCTCGGGCTGGAAGCCCTGCATCCCGGCGCCATGCTGCCGGGCATCGTGGGCGGCATCGCGTTGCTGGTCGGTTTGTATGCGTTGCAGTTGCTGCCGGTGAATTACGCCGGCCTGGCGCTGATGGCGCTGGGCATCGGCCTGCTGGTGGCCGAGGCGGTGACGCCCACCGTCGGTGTGTTTGGCGTGGGTGGACTGGTTTCTTTCGTGTTGGGGTCGATGATGCTGATGAATACCGGCGTGCCGGGTTATGCGGTGAACCTGGGGGTCATTGGCGGTATCGCGGTATGCGCCGCGGGTCTGCTGGTACTGGTCGTATGGCTGGTGTTCCGCTCGCGCCGCTCGCTCCAGGTGACCGGCGACGACGCCATGCGCAGCGATGTCGCCGAGCTGCTCGAACCGGTGGGGGACAACAACGAAACATGGGTCCTGGTGCGCGGCGAGCGCTGGCGCGCCCGCTGCGCAACCGCCCTGCCCAGCGGCGCGCGGGTGCGTGTCGTCGGGCGGGAGGGTTTGCTGTTGCGGGTCGAGCCCCTCTGAAGCGCTCGGAAAGCGGCGCCGCGGGCCATTCCGCGGTGCCGTTCCAAAAACTGTTGATGGGAGAGAGTCATGTTTGGATTTGTCGGTGTCCTGGTCATCATCGCGATATTGCTGCTGTTCTCCGCGGTGAAGATCCTGCCGGAGTACCAGCGCGGCGTGATCCTGACGCTGGGCCGCTATACAGGCACGCGCGGGCCAGGCCTGGTGCTGCTGTTGCCGGTGGTGCAACAGATGATCCGGGTGGATCTGCGCATCACCGTGATGGATGTGCCGCCGCAGGATGTGATCTCGCGTGACAACGTGTCGGTGCGCGTCAACGCGGTGGTGTATTTCCGCGTGGTCGAGCCGGACAAGTCCGTGCTGCAGGTGGAGAACTTCCTGCAGGCCACCAGCCAGCTGGCGCAGACGCGGTTGCGTTCGGTGCTGGGTCAGCACGAGCTGGACGAGATCCTGTCGCAGCGCGATTCGATCAACCAGACCTTGCAGGCCATTCTCGATGAATCCACCGACCCGTGGGGCATCAAGGTCGCCAACGTCGAGATCAAGGATGTGGACCTCAACGAGACCATGGTGCGTGCCATCGCCCGCCAGGCCGAGGCCGAGCGCGAGCGCCGAGCCAAGGTGATCCATGCCGAGGGCGAGATGCAGGCAGCCGAAAAGCTGCGCGATGCCGCGGCGATGCTGTCGCAGCAGCCGCAGGCGTTGCAGTTGCGCTACCTGCAGACGATGGCCGACATGTCGCACACCGGCAAGTCGTCCACCATCGTGTTCCCGTTGCCGCTGGATCTGATCCGGCCGCTGATGGAGGCGTTCCCCGCCGCCATGCGCGCCAAGGATGACGACAAGCCGATCACCTGGTAACCGGGAAGGGCGCCGGCTGGGAGCGTGGGCGGTGGAAACCAAGGGAGCGAGGCGAAGCGCTTTTGAGTCGGGTTTTTCGATCGTTTGAGGAAGATAGCCGTAGCTATCTGACGAAAAGGAGCGGAAAACCCGGCCAAAAGCGCAAAGCTGCAGCCCCTTGCGTTTCTGCCGTCCACACTCCTGGGCTGGCGCCCTTCGTGACTATCGATCACGCGGCGCATCAGGCGCACAATCGGCGCTCCCCCCTTCGATGCAGGAGTACGTCATGCGTCTGACTGTTCTCGCGGCGTTGCTTGTTCTCGCCTTGCCCTCGGTGACCCTGGCTGAAACATCGGCCCCCACGGTTTCCGATGCCGTCGCCAAGGCCGTTGCCGATCCCGCGCGGCAAGCCGACCAGTCCGATGATGCCCGGCGCAAGGTGGCGCAGGTCATGGCCTTCACCGAGGTGAAGCCGGGCCAGAACGTGCTGGAGCTGATGCCCGGCAGCGGCTATTTCACCCGCGTATTCAGCGCCGTCGTGGGTACGCAGGGGCACGTGTATGCGGTGGTGCCGAATGAATACGCCAAGGTCGACGATGAAGGTGTCGCGACGATCAAGGCATTGGCGGCGAACCCGCATTACGCGAATGTGAGCGTGCTGACCCAGCCGGCGGCGATGCTGCGCGCACCGGAATCCGTCGACCTGGTGTTCACCTCGCAGAACTACCACGACTATCCCGACCCGTTCATGGGCAAGGTCGATCCGGTGACGCTGGATCGGCAGGCGTTTGCGGCGTTGAAGCCGGGTGGCGTGTTCGTGGTGATCGACCACGTGGCGCCGGCAGGTTCGGGCATGCGTGATACCAACACGCTGCACCGCATCGATCCGGCGATCGTGAAGACGCAGGTGGAATCGGCCGGCTTCGTGTTCGATGGCGAGAGCGATGCGCTGCGCAACCCGGCCGATCCGCACGACATCAAGGTGTTCGACAAGTCGATACGCGGCCACACCGACCAGTTCATGTACCGGTTCCGCAAGCCCGCGAAGTGATGCGTGGATGGTGTCGCGGCGGGATGTGATACGTCCCGCCGCAACATTGTCCACGATGCTTCAGCCGCCGATGACGCCCAGCTTGCGACCCACCCGGGTGAATGCCGCAATCGCCCGGTCGAGTTGCTCGCGCGTATGCGCCGCGCTCATCTGCGTGCGGATGCGTGCCTGGCCCTTGGCCACCACGGGGAAGAAGAAGCCGGTGACGTAGATGCCTTCGTCCAGCAGGGCGTTGGCCATGGCTTGCGCCTTGGGTGCGTCGTAGACCATCACCGGCACGATCGGATGCACGCCCGGTTTGATGTCGAAACCCGCGGCGGTCATCTGCTCGCGGAAATGGCGAGTGTTCTCCTGCAGCTTCGTGCGCAGTTCGGCGGCGCTGTCCAGCATGTCGAACACCTTGATGCCGGCGGCGACCACGTGCGGCGGCAGCGAGTTGGAAAAGAGATACGGCCGCGAGCGCTGGCGCAACAGTTCGATCACTTCCTTGCGGCCGGTGGTGAAGCCGCCCACCGCACCGCCGAGCGCCTTGCCAAGGGTGCCGGTGAAGATGTCGATCTTGTCCATCACGCCATGCACTTCCGCCGCGCCGCGGCCGGTGTCGCCGAGGAAGCCGGTGCAATGGCATTCGTCGATATGCACCATCGCGTTGTACTTCGCCGCCAGCGCGGTGATCTCAGCCAGCGGCGCGATCACGCCATCCATCGAGAACGTGCCGTCGGTGGTGATCAGCTTGGTTCGCGCGCCGGCCGCATCGGCAGCCTGGAGCTGGGCTTCCAGGTCGGCCATGTCGCTGTTGGCGTAACGGTAGCGCTGCGCCTTGCACAGGCGGATGCCGTCGATGATCGAAGCATGGTTCAACGCATCGGAAATGACCGCATCCTGCTCGCCCAGCAGCGGCTCGAACAGGCCGCCGTTGGCATCGAAGCAGGCGGCATAGAGGATGGTGTCCTCGGTGCCGAAGAAGGCGGCGATCTTCGCCTCCAGTTGCTTGTGCAGGTCCTGCGTGCCGCAGATGAAGCGCACGCTGGCCATGCCGAAGCCGTGCGTGTCCAGCGCATCCTTGGCGGCCTGGATCACCTCGGCGTTGTCGGCCAGGCCGAGGTAATTGTTGGCGCAGAAGTTCAGCACCTTGCGACCGTCTTCCAGCTCGATCTCGGCGGACTGCGGCGAGGTGATGATGCGTTCGGCCTTGAACAGGCCCTGTTCGCGGATGGTTTGGAGTTCGCTGGCGTAACGTGCCTTGGCTGAGTAGCTCATGGGGATTCCGGCCGATGGGAAAGCTCGATTTTGACCGCTTGGCGCGGTGCAGGGAAGGAAGCCCGGCACGGTGTGCGGGGCGCTATTGCTTCAGGCTGAAATCCGCGCGCGTGCTCTTGCCCTTGTCGTCGATGCCATTGGCGTCGAGCTGCGGTTGCTGCAGTGATACGCGTGCATCGTCCAGCTTGCCCTTCAGCCACGTTTGCACGGCTGCGGCGCGGCGCTCGGCCAGCGCGCGCATGGCCTTGGCGTCCACTGACACATCGGTTTCCATCAGGCTGCGCATTTCGTCGGGTTCGAGCGACTTTTTCAGGCCGAGGAAGTTGCGCGGCTTGTCCTGCAGATCGTCATGGCGATAGGCGCGACGCAGGTATTTTCCGTACTCGTCGGGGGTGACGTTGACCGCTGCCAATGCGGCGTCGGACGTGTCGGCGTCCTTGCCTTCGGTGTTCAGCAACTTTTCGCGGCGCACCAGGTTTTCCACCGTGACCTTGCGCAAGCCGTCCTGGTCCTTGCTTGGGTCGACCCGGCCGATGATGCCGAGCTTGAGCGAGGGTTTCTGTTGCAGCAGGGTCACGATCTTGCCCAGGCGCGCCTGTGCCGCCGTGTCGAGTACGGCCGAGCCCGGCGCGAACTCGACATAACCGAGGTCTTCGTCGCTGCCGCCAAAGGCGCCGGCCAGCAGGCGGAACGGGGCAGTGGCGGCCTTGGCGATCAGGTTGCCGATGGCGCGCCAGATCAGCCCGCCCATGCTGAATTGCGGGTCGTCCAGTGAGCCGGACACCGGCACGTTCACGTCGATGTTGCCCTGGGTGTCCTTGAGCAACGCCACCGCCAGCTTCACCGGCATGTGCTTGATGCCAGGGCTTTCGTCGCGCGCGCCGAAGGTGAGCTGGGTGATGAAGATGTGGTTGTCAGCCTTGAGCTTGCGGTTGTCCAGCATGTAGTGGACGTCCACGTTGAGCTTGCCGGCGGTGATCGGATAGCCGGTGTAGCGGGTGGAGTAGGCGGCGAGACGGGTCAGTTCGACCTCGTTGGCCTTGCCCTTGATGTCCAGGAAGGCCACTGGTTGCAGCGGGTTGATACTGCCGTCGATGTCCACCGGCGAATTGTCGTCCAGCGCCGCCTGTACCGACAGCGCGGCCGGCGGGTCGCCCGGGGTGGTGCCGAACGCGCCGATCCTGCCGGTGAGCTTGGTGAGGTTGGCGGTGTAGTTGGGTTTGATGAAGTTGTCGGTGTAGTTGAGTTGGCCGTTGACCAGGGTGATGTCGCCGATATGGATGTCGGGCGGAGGCGTGGCTGGCGCGGAGGTGGCGACTGTCGCGGTCGACGTGGCGGCGGGAGCTTGCGGCAGTGGTGTCGGCGTGGCCGGCGTGGCCGGCGTGGTGCCGGCGGCGCGGGTCACCGACACCGGTGCGGCTTCGGGTGAGGCAACCACGTCGGCCAGGTTCAACTTGCCGTCCGCGTTGACGATCATGCGGGCGTAGAACGAGGTGAGGGCGAGGGCGCCGATGTGTATGCGTGGAGCGTCCTCGCCGACCCTGGCGTCGAGGTTCACGGCGCTGAGCGTGCGCCAGCGCAGGAAGTCGTCATCGGTGAGCTTGTCCTGCACGCGCACGCGTTCCAGCGCAGCGTTGCCTTGGTAGCGCAGCTTTGGAGTATCGCCGCGGCCGTCGTAACGCAGCTTGCCGTTGCTGGTGAGCCGGGCGGCGGCCACGGTCACGTTCAGCGGCACGCTGATGTACGGCTCGAAGCGGGCGATGTCCAGCCGCCTGGTTTGCAGTTGCAGATCGGCGCCCAAGGGCGAGGGCCGCAGCTTGCCGGAGGCGGCGAACGTGCCGCGATCGATAGTGCCCTGCAGCTTGAACGGACGTGCGTCGCCCAGCTTGTCGTTCAGGTTGTCGATGCTGCCCTTGAGCGACTTCATCTGCAGGCTGACCGGCTTGGCGCCAGCGGCGAAGTCGGTGAAGGCGAGCGCGCCATCATCGAGACCGAGGTGGGCGATGCTCCAGTGCCAGGGCTGGTCGTGTTCTGCCGCGACAGCGGCCTTTCGCTGGCCGGCCGGTGCTGCCAGCAGTTCCAGCAAGCTGAGGTCGCCGTTGTGCTGCCGCTGCAGTTTCAGGTCGAGCTTGCTGACGGTGACCGTGCCCAATTGCGCCTGGCGGCTGGCCAGGTCGAGCAGGCGCAGTTCCGCCTGCAGTTTGCCCCAGGCCAGCGGCGTGCCGTGTTCCTTCGACGGTGCTTCAAGCGCGAAGCCACTTACCGTGGCGTGCGCGTCGGCCAGGTGCACGTTGAACGCCTTGCCCCAGTCGAGCTGCAACTGACCGTCGGCGTCGAGCTTGCCCTTGGTGACCTGAGCGGCCATGGGCGGCGCCATGGCTTGCAACGGGGCCACATCCACCTGCTTGAGGCCGAGTCGGGCGGCCAGCCGGCTGGCGGCCAGATCCAGCGTGCCCTTGGTCGACAGCGTGCCGCCGCCCAGCCGGGCGGCCAGATCGATGCGGCCGGCGGGAGCAGGTTGCAGGCTCAGGCCCTGCAGCGTGCCATGCAGGTCATCCAGATCGAGCTTGTGCCTGGTGGCGTCGGTGTAGCGGATGGTGCTGCCAGCCAGCGCCAGCGAGGCGATGCGCAGATCGGTCGGCGTCGCGTCGGGCGCGGCTGGTGCTGAGCTGGTGGTCAGGCTGTCGAAGTTGCCGTGGCCGTTGGCGCCTTGGGTGTAGTGCAACTGCGCACGGTCCAGTTGCAGCGCACCCAGGTGGTAGCGCGAAAGCAGCGGTTGCACGTCGGCCAGCTCGACGCGGCCGTGGCCGAGTTCGAGGATCGGCTCGCCGCGATTGCTGGCGAGCGCGAAGTCGTCCAGTTGCAGGTGTCCGGTCAGTTGGAGTTGGGGCGTTGGCCTGGTTTGCGCGAAATGCAGCTCCAGGTCGCCGCTGAGCCGCCCTTTGGGCACGGCCACCGGCAGTGGCACGGGAACGTAGGTCAGGTAGCGCGGCAGGTCCAGCTGGTCGAGCTGGAAGTGCATCACTGCTTCGCGGGTATCCGTGAAGGGCTTGGTGTAGCCGTCGATGCGCAACGGGCTGCCGTCTACCCGCAGTGACAACAGCGGCTGCACAAACACGTCGGTGTCGCTGGGCAGGTTGGCGATGAAGGGAATGCCCAGCTCCAGTTGCTCGACGTGGTGGCTGGCCTTGGTCAGCTGGTCATCGAACTGGATGTCACCCGCGTGCACGCCGATGTTGGAGAGCGAGAAGCGCGCCGGTGGCGCCTTCGGGTCCGCGGGCTCGGAAGCGTAGCGTTCCAGCAGGTCGGTGAAGTTGAAGCGCCCGTCGGCAGTGCGCACGATGTGGATCCGCGGGTGCTGCAGGCGCAGCTCGTCCAGCACCGGCGCGCGGCGGAACAGCGAGGTCCACGAGACGTTGATCACGGCTTCGTCGACGTCCACGAAGGGCGCGCGGCCGTCGTGGTCGGCGATGTGCAGCTGGTCCAGCTGCAGACGCAAGGTGAACGGGTTGAAGTGCACCGCGCTCAGCGTCACCGGCCGTGACAGGGCAGTGCTGGCACGCTTCTCGATCTGGCCGCGGATAATCGGCGGCGCGGCGAGGAAACCCAGCAGGCCGAACACCACCAGCACGATGGCGACGATCAGCGCGATCTTGCGCGCGCGATGCGACTGGTACAGCTGCCGTGCCTTGTCGCGGGTTGTCGCCAGGTGGGCACCTGCCATGGAGCGAAGGGCATTCATGCGAACTTTCCGGTGGCGTCATGGGCCGGCAACAGCCTGCCGGGCCTTCCTTGCAGCCGGTGGCGGCCGGCTACGGGAAGTTTACGCAGATACCGTAATGCGGGTGCCGGTGATGCGTCGCAATCGTTCAGCTCCAGGAGCAGACGATCTTGCCGCACTGGCCCGCATCCATCAGGTCGAAGCCGCGCTGGAAATCGTCGATGGCGATCTGATGGGTCAGCACTTTCTGCAGCGGAAAGCCGGTCAGCACCATTTGCGTCATCTTGTACCAGGTCTCGTACATCCTGCGGCCGTAGATGCCTTGCAGGGTGAGGCCCTTGAAGATCACCTTGTCCCAGTCGATGCCGGCGCCGCGCGGCATGATGCCGAGCATGGCGATCTTGCCGCCGTGGTACATGCAGTCGAGCATGTCGTTGAACGCGCGCGGGTTGCCGCTCATTTCCAGGCCCACGTCGAAACCTTCGATGTGCAGGTCCTTCACCACGTCGCCCAGCGACTGGTTGGCCACGTTGACTACCCGCGTGGCGCCCATGTCGGCGGCGAGTTTCAGCCGGTAGTCGTTGACGTCGGAGACCACCACGTTGCGCGCGCCCACGTGTTTGCAGATACCGGCGGCGATGATGCCGATGGGACCGGCGCCGGTGATCAGCACGTCCTCACCGATCAGGTCGAACTCCAGCGCGCAATGCGCGGCGTTGCCGTAGGGGTCGAAGAACGCGGCCAGCTCGGACGAAATCTGGTCGGGGATAGGCCACAGATTGGAGGCGGGCATGCTCATGTATTCGGCGAACGCGCCGTTGCGGTTCACGCCGATACCGACGGTGTGGGGGCACAGATGCTGGCGACCGGCGCGGCAGTTGCGGCAGTGGCCGCAAACGATGTGGCCTTCGGCCGAGACCCGGTCGCCGATCTTGTAGCCGGTGACGCCGGGGCCGATCTCCACGATGCGTCCCACGAATTCATGGCCGATGGTGAGGCCGGGCTTGATCGTGCGTTGGCTCCACTCGTCCCACTTGTAGATGTGCAGGTCGGTGCCGCAGATCGCGGTTTTCTCGATCTTGATCAGCACTTCGTTCGGGCCGACCTCCGGCACCGGGACTTCTTCCATCCAGATGCCCTGTTCGGGCTTGCGCTTGACCAGCGCCTTCATCATCTTGGGCATCACGGTTCCATGATCGGCGCGCGCTCTCGCGCATGCTTCGATTATAGAACCGCGCTGAAAAGGGCCGCCTGCCGAAAGTCACGCGCCTTGCGCGATGGCGCGTTGCGTTCAGTCTTTGTCGTCGCGCCACAGCGCCTGCCAGCCCGCGTGGCCCAGCCGCTCCAGGGTGGCGATGTTGTTGCGGTAGATGGCATCGGTGTCACTCATCGATTCCATCGCCCGCTCCACGCTCGCCTCGCGCAGCAGGTGCAGCGTGGGCCAGGGCGAGCGGTTGCTGAAATTGGTGATGTCGTCGGGGCTGCTGTCGGCAAACTGGTAGTCCGGATGGAAGCTGGCGACCTGCCATATGCCTTCCAGCCCCAGCGTCTGCAACGCTGCGTCCGCCACGTCGAGGAAGTCGTTGTAATCCAGGAAATCGGTGAGCACGTAAGGATGGATCAGCAGGCCGGTTTCGCACTCTTCGGGCGTCAGCGCGTTCAGCGATTGCAGTTCGCCGCAGAGATCATCGAGCAGCGCGTCGGTGTCGCGTGCATGGCTGACGCGCATGCGCAGCTTGCCCTGCACGTGTGGGGCACGGGCGAATGGGCAGAGGTTCAAGCCGATCACGGCGCGCTCCACCCAGCGCGTGGTGTCGGCGATATAGGGCGCGTCCTCGGGCAGGGCGTCGGCGTTGAGGCTGGGTGTATCGGGCATGGGCGTTTCCGCGGATGTTGGGTGTGGCGGACTATAGCCGCATGGGCGTTACGGCTCGCGGCATGTGACGACGCCTTGCAAGGCATCGTCGCCGACCGGATATAGGATGGGTCTCTCCTGCCGATCGGCCTCCGCATGCTCAAGCTGCGTTTCGACAATGCGTTTGTCCGCGAATTGCCCGCCGACCCCGAGCGGGGTGCGGGCTTGCGCCAGGTTGAAGGCGCGCTGTATTCGCTGGTCGAGCCCACGCCGGTGGCCGCGCCGCGGTTGCTGGCGTATTCGGCAGAAACCGCGGCCCTGCTGGGTATCCGCGCGACGGACATCACCACGCTGGCTTTCGCGCGGGTATTCGGCGGCAACGCGCTTTTGCCGGGCATGCAGCCGTTCGCGGCCAATTACGGCGGCCACCAGTTCGGCAACTGGGCCGGCCAGTTGGGGGATGGGCGCGCGATCTCGCTGGGCGAGGTGATCAATGCAGCCGGCGAGCGCTGGGAAGTGCAGTTGAAAGGTGCCGGACGCACGCCGTATTCGCGCGGTGCGGACGGGCGCGCCGTGTTGCGTTCGTCGATCCGCGAATTCCTGTGCAGCGAGGCCATGCATCACCTGGGCGTGCCGACCACGCGCGCGCTCAGCCTGATCGACACCGGTGAGGCGGTGCTGCGCGACATGTTCTACGACGGCCATGCTGCGCCGGAACCGGGTGCCATCGTGTGCCGTGTGGCACCCTCGTTCATCCGTTTCGGCAACTTCGAATTGCCGACGTCGCGAGGCGATGACGCGTTGCTGCGGCAACTGGTCGACTTCACCATCCGCCGTGATTTTCCCGAGCTTGGCGGGGAGGGCGAGGCGCTGTACGGCGAATGGTTCGGGCAGGTGTGCGAACGCACCGCGCGCATGGTGGCGCACTGGATGCGGGTGGGTTTCGTGCACGGCGTGATGAACACCGACAATATGTCCATCCTGGGTCTCACCATCGATTACGGCCCCTACGGCTGGATCGACAACTTCGATCCGGACTGGACGCCCAACACCACCGACGCGCAGCGTCGCCGTTACCGCTTCGGCCAGCAACCGGACGTGGCGTGGTGGAACCTGAGCCGGCTGGCCGGCGCGCTGGCGCCGCTGTTTTCGGGTGTCGAACCCTTGCAGGCCGGGCTGGATCGCTACGCCGCCGCGTATGCCGCGGCCGACCGCGCCAACATCGCGGCCAAGCTGGGCCTGGTCGAATGCCGTGACGAGGACGTGGCGTTGATGCAGTCGCTGCACACGCTGATGGCGCGGGCGGAAGTGGACATGACGCTGTGGTTTCGCGGATTGAGCGACATCGACCCTGACGCGCCCACGCTGGCGCCCATGGACGACGCGTTCTACGACGCCTCGAAGCGGCGTGACGCGGAGCCGGCGCTGGACGAGTGGCTGAAGCGCTATGTCGAGCGCCTGGCCACCGATCCGCAAACCGTCGCCCAGCGCCGCGAGCGCATGCGCACGGCCAATCCCCGCTACGTCTTGCGCAATTACCTGGTGCAGAACGTGATCGACCGGGCGCAAGCCGGTGATGCCAGCGGCATCCAAGAACTGCTCGACGTAATGCGGCGGCCTTACGACGACCAGCCGGGGCGCGAGGCGTTCGCGCAGAAGCGCCCTGACTGGGCGCGGCACAAGGCGGGATGCTCGATGCTTTCGTGCAGCTCCTGAGACGGGCGGCGTGCTGCCGCCCGCGCAGGTTCGTCCGGCTTATTCCACCGTCACCGATTTGGCCAGGTTGCGCGGCTGGTCCACGTCGGTGCCACGCAGCACGGCCACGTGGTAGGCCAGCAACTGCAGCGGCACGGTGAACACGATCGGCGCGATGAAGCTGCCACCGGAAGCCACGCGCAAGGTGGCGCCGTTTTCGGTCATGTCGTCCATGCCGGCCGCGCCGTCGGCGAACACGATCAACCGGCCGCCGCGGGCACGCACTTCCTGCAGGTTGGATTTCAGTTTGTCCAGCAGCGGGCCGTTCGGCGCCACCGCCACCACCGGCATCTTCTCGTCGACCAGCGCCAGCGGGCCGTGCTTGAGCTCGCCGGCCGGGTACGCCTCGGCGTGGATGTAGGAGATTTCCTTGAGCTTCAGCGAGCCCTCCAGCGCCACCGGGTAATGCGCGCCTCGGCCCAGGAACAGGGCGTGCTGGCGATGGATGAATTCGGCCGCCAGTTCGACGATGGCCGGCTCCAGTTTCAGGGCGTCCTCGATGGCGCGCGGCAGGTGTTGCAGCTCGGTGCACAGTTGCGCATGACGCGCCGGGTCCATGCCGTTGCGTTGCGCCAGTTCCAGTGCGAACAGCGCCAGCGCGGCGAGCTGGGTGGTGAAGGCCTTGGTCGAGGCGACGCCGATTTCCGGGCCGGCGCGGGTCATCAATTTCAGATCCGCCTCGCGCACCAATGACGACTCGGGCACGTTGCAGATCACCAGCGTGCCGAGATAGCCGCGGCGGGTCGACTCGCGCAGCGCCGCCAGCGTGTCGGCGGTTTCGCCCGATTGCGAAATGGCGACCAGCAAGGTGTCCGGCGGCACCACCGCGTCGCGGTAGCGGTATTCGCTGGCCACTTCCACGCTCACCGGCAGGTGGGCGAATTCCTCGATCCAGTATTTGGCGACGAGGCCGGCGTGGTAGCTGGTGCCGCAGGCGATGATGTGCACGCCGCGCGTGCGGCGCAGCAGCTCATCGCTCTCGATGCCGAAGATGTTGGGCAGCACGCCGTGCGGCCCCAGCCGCGCCTCCAGCGTGTCGGCCACGGCGCGCGGCTGTTCGAAGATTTCCTTCTGCATGTAGTGGCGGTACTCGCCACGCTCGACCGCATCGGCGGACAGCTCGCTTTCGTGCATGGCGCGCTCGACCGGCTGGCCGTCTAGGCCGCAGATCTGCACGCTGTCGCGGGTGATCTCGACCACGTCGCCTTCGTCGAGGTAGATGATCTTGTTGGTCACCTGGATCAACGCCTGCGCGTCCGAGCCCAGGAAATTCTCGCCAATGCCCAGGCCCACCAGCAGCGGTGCGCCGCGGCGGGCGCCGACCACGCGGTCGGGCTCGTTGCTGCTGACCACGGCGATGGCGTAGGCGCCTTCCAGTTCGCGCACGGTAGCCAGCACGGCATCACGCAGTTTCAGTCCGCTGCTCAGTTGACGGTCGATCAGCGCGGCCATCACCTCGGTATCGGTTTCCGAGGTGAACACGTGGCCGGCCTGCTGCAACTCGGCGCGCAGGCTGGCGTAGTTCTCGATGATGCCGTTGTGCACGATTGCCACGTGGCCGGCGATGTGCGGATGGGCGTTGGCCTGGCTGGGCACGCCATGGGTGGCCCAGCGCGTGTGCGCGATGCCGGTGCCGCCGGGCAGGGGGGCAGCCAGGTAAAGCGCTTCCATCTCGCGCACCTTGCCCTTGGCGCGCACGCGCTGGATATCGCCACCGGCCAGCACGGCCAGGCCGGACGAGTCATACCCGCGATATTCCAGTGCCTTCAGGCCAACGATCAGCAATGGCGCCACATCGCGCTGGGCAACGGCAGCAACAATTCCACACATCGGAGAAATCCTTTTGGATTGGTTGGCGGCGGGTCGCGGTGACGCGCCGGAAGTGGTCAGTTGACCTTGCGGCGCAGGTAATTCAACAGATCGATGCGCGTGATCAGGCCCAGGAAATCGTCGCCGTCGACCACGATGGCCACGTGCCCACGCTCGAATACCGGCAACAGCGCGGTAATCGGTTCGCGCATGTCCAGCATGTGCAGGTCGCTGATCATCGCCACGGAGACAGGATCGCGGAAGCGGGTCTCGTCGGTGTGGACGTGCATCAGCACATCCGACTCGTCGACGATGCCCACCAGCTTGTCGCCATCCATCACCGGCAACTGCGACACGTCGTAGAGTTTCATGCGGGTGTAGGCGGTGACCAGCAGTTCGTTGGGGCCGATCACCACCGTGTCGCGCTCGGCGTAGGGGCGCAGCAGCAGGTCGCGCAGGTCGCCGTGCTGCTTGCGCTCCAGGAAGCCGTTGTCGAGCATCCAGTAGTCGTTGTACATCTTGGACAGGTATTTGTTGCCGGTGTCGCAGACCAGCGTCACCACGCGCTTCGGCTCGGTCTGCTCGCGGCAGTATTTCAGCGCGGCGGCGACCAGCGTGCCGGTGGATGAACCACCCAGCACGCCTTCCTTCGCCAGCAATTCGCGCGCTGTGAGGAAGCTTTCCTTGTCGGCAATCGCGTAGGCCTTGCGCACGCGGGAGAAATCGCTGATCAGCGGCAGGAAATCCTCGCCGATGCCCTCGACCATCCAGCTGGCGGATTTGGTCGAGAGCGTGCCTTCATTGATGTACTGGCAGAGGATCGAGCCGACCGGATCGGCCAGGATGATCTCGGTGGCCGGCGAGTGCTCGGCGAAATACTGCGACAGGCCGGTCAGTGTGCCGGAGGAGCCGCAGCCAACCACGATGGCGTCCACCTTGCCATCCATCTGGGCGAGGATCTCCGGGCCGGTCGACTGGATGTGCGCGGCGGGGTTGTCCGGGTTGCCGAACTGGTTGATGAAGTACGCACCGGGCGTTTCGTTGGCGATCCGCTCGGCCATGTCCTGGTAATACTCGGGATGGCCCTTGGCCACGTCCGAGCGGGTCAGCACCACTTCGGCGCCCATCGCCTTGAGGTTGAAAATCTTCTCGCGGCTCATCTTGTCGGGCACCACCAGCACCAGCCGGTAGCCCTTTTGCTGCGCCACCAGCGCAAGGCCGAGGCCGGTATTGCCGGCGGTGCCTTCCACCAGGGTGTCGCCGGGCTTGATCTTGCCCGCGCGTTCGGCGCCTTCGATCATCGAAAGGCCGATGCGGTCCTTCACCGAGCCGCCGGGGTTCGCGTTCTCCAGCTTCAGGAACAGCTCGCAGCCCCCCGTGTCGAGGTGCTGCGTGCGCACCATCGGGGTGTTTCCGATCAGTTCCAGGACGCTTTGGTGAATCGTCATGGTTGCTCCGTTGCAAGAAGGGGTCGGGCGCCATGCGCCGCGTGACAGACGTCAATGATAGCCGAGCAGATGGGCAATTCCGGTGCGCGCGTGGTGCCAGAACGGCGGCGGCCCCGGCATCCGTCTTTCGAAGGAGGCCGGGGCCGCGTGTCATGTCAAACCGGGCAGGTTAATGCGTGAGGGTTCTGCGACTTTCCCACATCCGTTCGAGCCGAGCCTTGGCCTGCAACTTTTCCTTCTTCATGCTGTTGAGGGTGAGGTTGTCGATGGGGAGTACGCCGATGTCGGCATCGTGGACTTTGCTGTCGAGTTGCTTGTGCCGTTGATAGAGCCGGCGGAATTCGGCATCCGCCTTCATCAAAGCCTCGACATCGTCACGCTGCTGGTTTTCAAACATGATCCGACCTCCTCGCGAGTGGGCTGGCGGGCGCCTGGTTGCGGTCGCCCGCAGACGTATGAATGCATGCGCGCACCAACGACCCGCGCCGGGACTCCGGAATCGCGGGTGGGGATGTGAACGCTGATGGGCATGAATTCAGGTCAGTGACCCATGGGTCAGGGTGCCCATGGGACTTTGACCCTACACCGGCACGAGGGGGTTAGCAAGCCGGTTTCATGCTTGTTTGAACGCGGTCAAATTAAAAGAAAAAACCTGTCGAAACAGGCTTTTGCGTTCAGGTTGGAGGCGGCCCCGGAAGTGGATGACGGGGCTTGGTGTGGCGCGGTCTTCGGGCTGTCGGGTGCCCGTATTTTTGGGCATTTTCGCAAGCACCGGCCCCTCTCCTGTGTCCTCTCCCCAAGGGGGAGAGGAGGTCAGGGTCGCTTCGGACTTTGCGGTGCGTTGGCGCTACGGACCTACTTCGAGGACACCGGATAGCCCCCTCTCCCTGCGAGGAGAGGGGGTGCTCGCGGGAAACCGACGTCGCGATTTACGGCTTCTTCGGTTTCGGTGCCGGGGTGGCCGCGGGTGCTTCGTCGCCGCTTTGCATCTGTGAACGCATCGCCTTGGCCACCTTGGTCGCCAGCTCGGCTTCACGCCGTGCGGCCCTGGCGACCTTGCTCTGGGCGGCGGCGAGCCGCTTGGCTTTTGCGGCTTCGTTGCGGGCCTGCTCGGCAGCCTGCGAATACGCTTCGCCCTGCTGTTGCAGACGGGCGGTTTCTTCCTGCGCCATCTGGTACTGCATGCGCTGACGCTCCAGCTCGCGGCGTGCCCGGTCGGCTTCGCGGCGGCTGTTGTCGAGCAGGATCTGGTCGTGCTCGCGATCGAGCTGGGTCAGCTTGAGCTGGGCATCCTGCAACTGCGCCGCGGCCTTGGCCAGGTCCACCCGGCGCTCGGCCAGATACAACTCGTGCGCGCGATCGCGCGAACGCGCCTGGGCCAGCCGGTTGATCGCATCGTGGGCGCGTCCCTGTTCGGCCTGGGCGTAATTGCCCAACGTGGGATCGTTGGCCAGTTGATCGAGGCTGTTGTTGAGGCGGTTGACGTCGATGTCGTCCTGCGCCGCATGCACGGCTTGTGCGCCAGCCAGTGCCAGCAGTGCGCCGGCGAAAAGGGTCGGGAAACGTTTCATGGCTGGCTCCCCTGTGCAGTGGGATCGGGAGTCTGGTCGGGTTGGGCCGGGGTGCTGGGTACGGTCTGAAAACCTTCGCCCGGCGCCGGTGCGGTGAGTGCCGAAGCCGCCGGTGCCGGCATGTCGTCGAGTTGCGGGGCGGCGTTCCCGGTGGGTGCGTAGTCGTTCTCCGCCGGGGCAGGGGATGACGCATCCTGCTCACCCTGTTGGCGCAGTCGGGCGTTCTCCTGCACCTTGGCCTGGATCTGCGCGCGCGCCGCGCCCAGTCGTGCCTTGGCCCTGGCCAGTTCGGCGTCGGCCCGCGATTCATCGGCCAGATTGGCGGCGTCGGCATATTTGCGCTGCGCCATCGCGTTCTGTGCCTGCTGGAACTTGTCCTGCGCAAACCCCAGGTCGACCGGCGCGTAATCGGCCGCATCGGCGTCGCGTGCGGCCTGCAACTGGTTCTGCGCCAGGTTCATCGCATTGTCCGGTGGCGGCACGCTGGCGCAACCGCCAATAATCAGCGCCACGCCCAGGGCGGTCGCCATCGCAAAAAGTCGGCGGGAGGCCCGCGCCGGCTGGAAAAAGATGTGCACCATCACATTCCTAATCGAGTTTTGAAGCGTATTGTGTGCAGGCATAATCCTTCATTGCAACGCACACTGTTACAGGGGTCATACGTGGACATCGGTTACTTCCTGAAGCTCATGGTAGACAAGGGCGCGTCCGACATGTTCCTGTCGACAGGCGCCCCCGTGAACATCAAGGTGGAGGGCAAGCTTTACCCCTTGGGCAATACCGGCCTGCCCAACGGCATGGTCAAGAAAATCGCCTATTCGCTGATGGACGAAGGCCAGGTGCCGCAGTTCGAGCGCGACCTGGAACTGAACATGGCGCTGGCGGTGAAGGACGCCGGCCGTTTCCGCATCAACGTGTTCAAGCAGCGCGGCGAAGTGGGCATGGTGATTCGCGCGATCAAGAGCGAGATCCCCAGCATCGACCAGCTGCAGCTGCCGTCGATTTTCCGCGACCTGATCATGGAGCCGCGCGGCCTGATCCTGGTGGTGGGCGCCACCGGCTCGGGCAAGTCAACCACGCTGGCGGCGATGCTCGACCAGCGCAACAGCAACTCGTCCGGCCACATCCTCACCATCGAGGATCCGATCGAGTACCTGCACCGGCACAAGAAATCCATCGTCAACCAGCGCGAGGTGGGGCTGGATACGCACAGCTACCACGAGGCGCTGAAGAACGCGATGCGCGAGGCGCCGGACGTGATCATGATCGGCGAGATCCGCGACACCGACACCATGGAAGCGGCGATCGCGTTCTCCGAAACCGGCCACCTGTGCCTGGCCACGCTGCACTCCAACAACGCCGACCAGACACTGGAACGCATCCTCAACTTCTTCCCCGAATCGGCGCACAAGAACGTGCTGATGAACTTGGCGCTGAACCTGCGCGCGGTGATCAGCCAGCGCCTGGTGATCGGCAAGGACGGCCGGCGCATTCCCGCCGCCGAGGTGCTGCTGAATACCCCGCTGATCCGCGACATGATCCGCCGTGGCCAGACCCACGAGATCAAGGAAGCGATGGATCGCAGCCTGCAGGAAGGCATGCAGACCTTCGACCAGTCGCTCTACCGGCTGTACAAGGAAGGCCGCGTGGAGTTGGAAGAAGCGCTCAACAAGTCCGATTCACGCGATGGCCTGGCCCTGAAGATCCGCCTGGCCGAAGGCGGCAGCAACGCGGAATTGGCGGGCAACGACCCTTACGGCATGGGTTTCTGAGCCACCGGGCGCCGGTCCAAACGGGCGCCCACAAGGACAAACATCCACGCCTCATTCCAGAGTGGTGCGTCGGGGCGGCTCCTGTGCTTCCTCCACCCGATTGCGGTACAGCGCCGCGCGCACCAGCAGCATCAGCGTGATCGGCGTGGTCAGGGTGAGGAACACGCCGATCAGGATCTCGTAGAAGATCGGCCGCCCGTGCGCCACCGAGAAGCAGATGATCGAGCCGGCCAGCATGAAGAACGCGCCGAAGGTGGTACCCAGCGTGGGTGCATGCACGCGCTTGTAGAAATCCTTCAGGCGCAGCAGGCCCAGCGAGCCGACGAAGGCAAAGCCCGAGCCCAGCAATACCAGCACCCCCACCATCACGGCGGCCCACGGTGGCAGCGCGTCGAGATGGTTCATTCGATCACCTCGCCACGCAGCAGGAACTTGGAAAACGCCAGCGTGCCGGCAAAGCCAAGCAGGGCGATGATCAGGCCCGCCTCCACATACAGCTCGCTGCCGGTGCGAATGCCGATGCTGAGCAGCAACAGCATCGCGTTCACGTACAGCGCGTCCAGCGCCAGCACGCGGTCCTGCGCGCGCGGCCCGCGCACCATGCGGATGATCGAGAAGGCCATCGCCAGCAACAGCAGGTATTGCGCCGCCACGATGGCGAACGCGAGGAAGCCGTGGCTCATGGGCATGAGCCTCTCATCGGTATGGGGCTCATTGGAAGATCTCCAGCAGGGGCCGCTCGTAGCGTTGCTTGATGGTGTCGATCCAGCTTGCCTCGTCGACCAGATCCAGCACGTGGATCAGCAGCACGTTGCGGGCCGAGTCGTGATCGACCCAGATCGTGCCCGGCGTCGAGGTGATGATGCAGGCCAGCGCGGCCAGCCCGTAATGATCGGTGAGCTCCAGCGGGATCGCCACGAAGCCCGAGGTGAACCGCCCACGACGGCGCAGCACGATCCACGCCACCGCCAAGTTGGAACGCACGATGTCGCGTAACACCCGCAGCAGCAGCTTGCCCAGCAGCGAGTAATGACGCACCCGCGCCCGTGGCGGGCGCAGCTTGCCGAACGCCCACGCCAGCCCCAGCGCGATCACCACACCGCTGGCCACCGTGGCTGGCGCAAGGCTCTGCCGCAGCAGCAGCCAGGCCAGCAGCAGGAAGCCGGCCATCAGCGGATGCGGCAGCCAGCGCCTCACGGGAACACCGCGCGGATGTAATGGGCCGGTGCGTGCAATTGCTCGGCGGTGGCCGCCAGGTAGCGCAGCGGGGCGTCGGCCCACACGCTCAAGGCCAGACACGATCCCAGCAGGATCAGCACCGATACGGCCTCGCCCAGGCGGATGGGGGGGAAGGTCCAATCCTCATCGGCCCAGAAAATCTGGATGCCGGTGCGGCACATCGCGATCACCGTGCAGAAGCCCGCCACCACCACCAGCGTGAACAACGCTATTGCGCCGCGGCCCGCCCCGGTTTCCAGCATCGGTGCCAGCAGGGCGAATTTGGCCAGGAAGCCGGACAACGGCGGCAGCCCGGCCAGCACCAGCGCGCAGACCAGGAAACACATGCCCAGCAGCGCCACCGGCGCCGGCAGCGTGGCGCGGTTCTCGTCTTCGTCCGCGTACAGCGCCTCACCGGCCGGATCGTACGGTTCCAGCAGTGGCGTCGCCTCGGCCTCGTCGTCGGGCGCCAGCATGCCGGCCAGCAGGAAAAACGCGGCGATTGCCAGGGTGGAGATCACCAGGTAAGCCAGCGCGCCCGCCGTGACCGCCGGATGCTGCAGGCCGATCGCGCCGAGCAGGGTGCCCGAGGAGATGAGCACGTTGTAGCCGGCCAGCTTGCCCAGGTCGCGCGCGCCCAGCATGCCGACCACCCCGACCACCACCGTCGCCATGCCGCCCCACAACAGCCAGCTGTCGCCGAAATGGGCCGAGGCCGGGCCCGCGCCATTGCCGAACAGCAACAGGCTCAACCGCAGCAGCACGTAGACGCCTACCTTGGTCATGATCGCGAACATTGCCGCCACCGGCGACGTCGCCGCCGCGTAGGTGCGCGGCAACCAGAACCCCAGCGGCCACATCGCCGCCTTCACCAGGAATGCCACGCCCAGGATCGCGGCGCCCGCATGCAGCAAGGCGCGCGTGTTGTCCGGCACCGTGGGAATCAGTTGGGCCAGCGCCGCCATGTTGAGCGTGCCGGTGACGCCGAAAATCAGGCTGACACCCACCAGGAACAGCATCGAGGCGAGCAGGTTGACCGCGATGTAATGCAAACCGGCGCTGACCCGGCGCGCGCCCGGCCGATGCAGCGCCAGGCCATAAGTAGCCGCCAGCAGCACCTCGAAGAACACGAACAGGTTGAACAGGTCGCCGGTGAGGAAGGTGCCGTTCAAACCCATCAACAGGAACTGGAACATCGGCTGCACCGGGCCGCCGGGCTGTTGCCAGCGACCCAGCGCGCACGGCAACAGGGCCAGCGCCAGCACCGCGGTAAGCAGCAGCATCAGCACCGACAGCCGGTCGGCCACCAGCACGATGCCGAACCGGGCCGGCCAGTCGCCAATGCGGTAGACCGTCGTCAGGCCGTCGCCGGCCGCTGCGCCGGTCACGCCCACCAGCAGGGCGGCGGCCAGCAATACCAGCGCCACACAGGACGCCACGCTCAACGCGGCCACCAGCCGTCGCCGCCGCTCGCCCAGCAGCAATTGCAACGCCGCCACCAGCAGCGGCAGCACGATCGGCAATACCAGCAGATGCGCGCTCATGGCGTGCCGTCCTTGCCGTCGACGTGGTCATTGCCGGTGAGCCCGCGCGAGGCCAGCAGCACCACCAGGAACAACGCCGTGGTGGCGAAGCTGATCACGATCGCGGTCAGCACCAGCGCCTGCGGCAGCGGGTCGGCGTACTGCGTGATGTCGGCGCCGCTGCGCAGCACCGGGTCCGCGCCCGTGCGCAAGCCGCCGATGCAGAAGATGAAAAGGTTCACCGCGTAGGAAATCAGGGTGAGGCCGATGATTACCTGGAACGTGCGCGGGCGCAGCAGCAGCCACACGCCCGATGCCGCCAGCACGCCGATCGCCAATGCCAATACCGCCTCCATCAGCGATCTCCCTCGGCATCGACCACCGGCTCGCCCAATACCCGCGGGCGGCGCAGCGACTGGTGCGCCAGCGCCACCAGCATCAATGACGTGGCGCCCACCACCACGAAGAACACGCCCAGGTCGAACAGCATCGCCGTGGCCAGCGGCAGCTCGCCCAGCAACGGTATGTAGGCGTGGCGCGAGTGCGAAGTGAGGAACGGGTAGCCGAACGCGAGCGAGCCCAGGCCGGTGCTCACCGCCAGCAACAGGCCGGCGCCGATCCAGCGCAACGGCGCCACCCGCAGGCGCACCTCCACCCAGCGCGCGCCGCGCGCCATGTACAGCAGCACCAGCGCCACCGACACGGTGATGCCGGCGGCAAACCCGCCACCAGGCAGGTCGTGCCCGCGCAGGAACAGATGCAGGCCGAACAGCACGATCACCGGCGCCATCAACTGCACGATCAGGCCCGGGATGCGCAGGTAATCGGCCACCACCGAAGCGGTGCCGTTGTCGCTGGCCTCGAAGGCTGCCTGCAACCGTTGCTGTGCGGGCGCGTCCACGCTCTCGATCGCCGGACGGAAGCGGCGCAGCAGCGCGAATACCGTCAGCGCCACGATCGCCAGCACGCTGATTTCGCCCAGGGTGTCGAAGCCGCGGAAGTCGACCAGGATCACGTTGACGACGTTGTGGCCGCCGCCCTCGGTGTACGCGCGCTCCAGGAAAAAGTGCGAGATCGAATCGGCTACCGGATGCAGCATGGCTGCATAGGCCAACGTCGCCAGCCCCAACCCCACGCCGGCGGCGATCACCATGTCGCGACGGCGGCGCAGGCGGGCACGGCGGCTGTCCGGTGCCATGCCGCTGATGCGCTTGGGCAGCCAGCGCAGGCCGAGCAGGATAACGATGGCGGTGACCACCTCGACCAGCAACTGGGTCGCCGCCAGATCCGGCGCCGACAACCACACGAAACTGATGCACGACACCAGGCCGGCGCCGCCGGTGAGCAGCAGCGCGGCGAGTCGATGGAACTTCGCCTGCGTCGCGGCGCCTATCGCGCAGGCGCCGCCGAGCAACCACAGCAGTGCGAACGCGGGATCGACACCCGAGCCATGCAGCGACAGCGGCAGCGACGAACCCCACATCGCCATGCCCGCCGCCAGTGATGCGGCCAGCACAATCAACAGCAACTGCGGTTGCAGCCGGCGACTGGGGAACAAGCCTTCCAGCGCGGCCGGCAAGGTGGCGGTGAGCAGCGTCAGCATCCATTCGAAGATCCGCCTGCCGCTGAACCGGCCGAGCAGCGGCAGCGTTTCGCACCCCGCGAAATAACCGCGCAGCACCACGTAGACCACACACCCGGCCACCAGCGCGATCGCGCTCATCAACAGCGGCGGGGTCAACCCGTGCCACACCGCCAGGCTGAACGCGGGCGTGGCCTCGCCGAGCACCGAATAGGCCGCCGCGCGCAACGGTGGCCCGATCACCCGCGCCGGCAACATGCCCACCAGCACGCAGGCCAGCGCCAGCAGGCCGATCGGCAGGCGCATCCAGCGCGGCGGTTCGTGCGGTTGGCGCGGGTAATCGTCGCGCGCGGGGCCGAAGAACACGCCCAGCGCGAAACGCAGTGAATAGACCACGCTGAACGCACTGGCCAGCACCGCGATCGCCGCAGCGGCCATGTCCACCGCGGGGCCGCGATGGGTGGTCAGCGCCACCGCGAAGAACATCTCCTTGGACAGGAAACCGTTGAGCAAGGGCACGCCGGCCATCGCGGCGCTGGCGATCACCGCCAGCGTGGCGGTGATCGGCATGACGTGGCGCAGGCCGCCCAGCCGCCGCAGATCGCGCGTACCGGTTTCGTGATCCACCGCACCGGCGGCCATGAACAGCGATGCCTTGAAAGTAGCGTGGTTGACGATGTGGAAGATCGCCGCCACCGCACCGAGCGTGCTGCCCAGGCCAATCAGCATGGTGATCAAACCCAGATGGCTGATCGTCGAATACGCCAGCACCGCCTTCAGATCCTGCTGGAACACGGCTGCGGTTGCGCCCAGCAGCAGGGTCAGCAGGCCGGCGCCGCCTACCAGCCAGAACCAGGCATCGGTACCCGACAACACCGGCCAGAAACGCAGCAGCAGAAACACGCCGGCCTTGACCATGGTGGCCGAATGCAGGAATGCCGAGACCGGCGTCGGCGCCGACATCGCCTGCGGCAGCCAGAAGTGGAACGGGAACTGCGCGCTCTTGGTCAGCGCGCCCAGCAGCACCAGCACCAGCATCGGTGTGTACAACGCGTCGGCGCGCACCTGTTCACCGGCGGCCAGGATCACATCCAGGTCGTAGCTGCCTGCGATGTGACCCAGCAACATCATCCCCGCGAACAGGCACAAGCCGCCGCCGGCGGTGACGATCAACGCCATGCGCGCGCCCTCGCGCGCCGACGCGCCCTGGTTCCAGTAGCCGATCAGCAGGAACGAGAAAATGCTGGTCAGCTCCCAGAAAAACACCAGCTGGATCACGTTGCCGGACATCACGATGCCCAGCATCGAGCCCATGAACGCCAGCAGCAGCGCGCAGAAACGATTGAGCGGATCGTCCGGCGGCATGTAGTAGCGGGCATACACACCCACCAGCAGGCCGATGCCGCAGATCAGCATCAGGAACAGCCAGCTGAAGCCGTCCACGCGCAGCACCAGATCCAGCCCCAGCGACGGCACCCAATGGACGACGTGGCGCAACGCGTGGCCGCCATCCATCGCCGGATAGATGCCCACCGCCAGCAACAGGCACGCCGCCGCGGTGGCGATCATCAGCCATGTCGCCCATTGCCGCCCACGCACCATCAACACGACCACGCTGGCCAGGAAGGGCAGGCAGAGCATGGCGAGTGCAGCGAGGTCGTAAGGCATCGGGCCACCGTTCGGGGAATACGCCGGCAGCACCGGTCGCGCAGCGCACGCATCGCCATGCGCTTCCGCGGACGGAAGGCATGAGTCGCGAAAACGAGCGCCATTTCCGAGTCTACAGGCCGCGTCGATCTACCCGCAAAGCTCTATAGTCGTGGTCGCGCTGTCGGGTTCAAACGGCCGGCCGCGCCTTCATGTCAACCTGCAGGGACCACGGAGAGCGCGCATGACTGCGATCGCTTCAAGCCTCGCGCCACCGCAAAAAATACTGCTGGCGACCGATCTGCGCAGCCACGGCGACCGCGCCCTGGATCGCGCCGCGCAACTGGCGCAACAGTGGCAGGTGCCGCTGCATGTCGTGCACGTGCAGTCGTGTCCCGCCGAGGACGAGTTGTCGCCGATCAACCAGCCGTCGTGGCGACAGGGCTACTCCAGCCCGGTCCTGGTGGAGCGACAGATCCGCCGTGATCTGCGCCAGGAGATCGCCGACCTCACCATCCACGTGGCCGATGGCAACCCGGCCGACGCCATTCTCGAAACCGCCGTGCAACAGGGCTGCGACCTGATCGTGCTGGGCGCGTCCGAACCGTCGTCACCGAGTGCGCTGGGGCGCGTTACCGAGCAACTGCTGCGCAAGTCGCCGGCTTCGTTGCTGGTGGTCAAGAGCCGGCCGCACGATGCCTACGCCAACGTGGTGGTCGGTACCGATTTCACCGCCGAATCCCGCTTTGGCCTGACCACCGCCGCCAAGTGGTTTCCCGCGGCCCGGCTGGCGTTGATGCACGTGCTGGATATCCCGTACACCTCGTTGTGGCTGGATGCGGAACACAGCAGCGACCTGGCCCGCATGGAAATGGCCACGATGCGATCGTTCCTGGACGACACGCCGCTTGCCGCCGACGTGAAGGAGCGCGTCGTACCCCTGATCGAACATGGCCACCCGGAAATCGTGCTGCGCGACCATGTGGTGCGGGAAGAGGCGGATCTGGTGGTGATCAGCGCCTTCCGCCGCGGCCTGGCCTTTCATCTGCTCGTGGGCGGCACCTCGCGGCGCATTGTGCCGGCGGTGCCCAGTGATGTGTTGTTGGTGCGAGCGCAACAATGATGTCGCTCCCCGGTTGAGTTGAGCTCTCCCTCGATGCCGCGTGAGCGTACAAGGTCGATATTCTGCACGCTGGTGGCTCTTTTCACGGCGCAGAGCAAGAGCGCCCTCATCCGCCCTGTCGGGCACCTTCTCCCGCGAGCGGGAGAAGGGATCGTCAGACGGCGTCCGGCTGCCTTTCCGGCGCGGCCTGCTGGAACGCCTCCAGCTCGTTGCAGGCGGCGTGGATGCGTTGCAGCGTGGGGTAGTTTTCCAGCGGCAGCTTCCAGCGCAAGGCGTTGTAGAACTGGGGCACCAGGCAGGCGTCGGCCAGGCCCGGCGTGTCGCCGTGGCAGAAGCGACCGGTGGCGGGGTTGTCGGCCAACATGGCTTCCAGCGCATCGAACCCTGTCGCGATCCAGTGCCGCGACCATTCCGCGCGTTGCACGTCGTCGGCACCGAACTGCGCTTCCAGGCGCTGCAGCACGCGCAGGTTGCCCAGCGGGTGGATGTCGCAGGCCACTGCCATCGCCAGCTCGCGCACCCGCGCGCGGCCGCGGCTGTCGGCAGGCAGCAGGGCTGGTTCGGGGAAGGTCTCGTCCAGGTATTCCATGATCGCCAGCGACTGGGTGATCGCGCGGTCGCCGTCGAGCAGGCAGGGGATCAGTTGCTGCGGGTTCAAGGCGCGGTAATCGGCGCCGTGCTGCTCGCCGCCGTCGCGCAGCAGGTGCAGCGGCTGGTAGTGGTAATCCAGCGCCTTGAGGTTCAGCGCGATGCGTACGCGGTAGACGGCGCTGGAGCGCCAATAACCGTACAGGGTCAGGGTAGGGCTCAAGGCTCGGCTCCTGCGGGTGGTCCGGAAGGGTGTCCCGGTTTGCGTCAGCGCGGGCCGCGCCGGACAATAGGCGGTTCCTGCCCGGCCGCCCCTGGTCCGGGCGGTCGTCCAAACATATCACTGGAGTCCTGCCGTGTCCGTCACCCGCATGAGCGATCTTGATCTGCGCGACAAGCGCGTATTGATCCGCGAAGACCTGAACGTGCCGATCGACAACGGCCACATCACTTCCACCCAGCGCCTCGACGCCGCCCTGCCCACGATCCGTGCCGCTCGCGATGCCGGCGCCAAGGTGCTGGTGCTGTCGCACCTGGGCCGCCCGAAGGAAGGTCAGTTCGATGCCGAGTCCTCGCTGGCGCCGGTGGCCACCTGGCTGGGCGAGCAGCTCGGTACGCCGGTACGGCTGGTAGCCGATTACCTCGACGGCGTCGAGGTCGCCAGCGGCGAGGTGGTGGTGCTGGAAAACTGCCGCATGAACGTGGGCGAGGGCAAGGACGACGACGCGCTGGCGCAGAAATATGCCGCGCTGTGCGACATCTTCGTGATGGACGCGTTCGGCACCGCGCACCGCGCGCAGGCCTCCACCCATGGCGTGATCAAGTTTGCCCCGGTTGCCGCCGCCGGCCCGTTGCTGTCGGCCGAACTGGACGCGCTGGGCAAGGCGCTGGAGCAACCCGCGCGGCCGCTGCTGGCGATCGTGGCCGGCTCCAAGGTATCGACCAAGCTGACCTTGCTCGACAACCTCATCGGCAAGGTCGACCAGCTCATCGTGGGCGGCGGCATCGCCAACACCTTCATCGCGGCGATGGGTTTGCCGATCGGCAATTCGCTGTACGAAGCCGATCTGATCGACGCCGCCAAGAAAGTGCTGGCCGACGCCAAGGCGCGCGGTGCCGAAGTGCCGATGCCGGTCGACGTGGTGGTGGCGCCCACGTTCTCGGCGCAGGCACCGGCCACGGTGAAGGCGGTCGACGAGGTGCACGATGACGAGATGATCCTGGACATCGGCCCGCGCACCGCGCAGATGTATGCCGAGCTGATCGCCAAGGCGGGCACGGTGGTGTGGAACGGTCCGGTCGGCGTGTTCGAGTTCGACGCGTTCGGCAAGGGCACCGAAACCCTGGCGCGCGCCATCGCCGCCTCGCCGGCGTTCTCGATCGCCGGTGGCGGCGACACGCTGGCCGCGGTGGACAAGTACGGCATCGCCGATGAGGTCTCCTACATCTCCACCGGCGGCGGCGCGTTCCTGGAATTCCTGGAGGGCAAGGAGCTGCCGGCGGTCACCGCACTGAAGGCGCGGGCGTCGAAGTAATGCTTTGCCTGTTCGACCTCGATGGCACCCTGATCGATTCGGAGCTGGGCATCTTCAGCTGCATCCGCCATGCGCTGGTGCAGATGCAGGTGCCCGCACCCACGCCCGAGGCCTTGCGCGACTGGATCGGTCCGCCGCTGCACCAGGGCTTCGCCGCGCTGATGGACAACGATGCGGCG
Source organism: Rhodanobacter sp. Root480 (assembly GCF_001426645.1). Taxonomy (GTDB): domain Bacteria; phylum Pseudomonadota; class Gammaproteobacteria; order Xanthomonadales; family Rhodanobacteraceae; genus Rhodanobacter; species Rhodanobacter ginsenosidimutans. The sequence continues at coordinate 854,527 of NZ_LMEX01000001.1, read as the reverse complement.
AAAGTCACTGCCGCCATCGGCCATTACCACGATCGGTTCACCGCCATCGGCTGGCGCGAGCACGCCGTGTATCCGGGGCTGGCGCCGTTGATCGAGGGACTGCAGGCGGCCGGCCATCAACTGGCGGTGGTCACCAGCAAACCGCGGCTGCACGCGTTGCCGATCGTGGAAAGCCTGCCGTTCGGCGCGGCTTTCCAGCATGTGTATGGCCCGGAGCCGGGCAATCCGCATTGCGAGAAGGCATCGATGATCGCTGCCGCGCTGGCCGATTTCCGATCTGCGCCAGAACATGCGGTGATGATCGGCGACCGCCGTTTCGACATCGAGGGCGCGGTGGCGAACCGGGTGCGCGGGTTTGGCGTGCTGTGGGGTTTTGGCAGCCGCGAGGAGTTGACGTTGGCCGGGGCGACTGCCATCGCCAATGATCCGGGTGAGCTGGCCGGGTTTATCAATGAAGCCGCGGCAGCTCTGGCGGCTGATGCTTAGGGTGCGCTGATCGAGGCTCGCGCGTTGTCCTGGCGAAACAGGCCATTGCCGTCATCCCAGCGAAAGCTGGGATCCAGCGACTCCCGGTCACTGCATGAAGGCACTGGATTCCAGCTTTCGCTGGAATGACGGCTTGTTTGGACCACGCTTCAACCCGGCCGCCGCGCGCCCAACGTCACCAGCAATTCCTGTGCCGCCCGCACGCGCTCCGTCGCGCCCGGCAGATCCATGATGATCTTCAGCTTGTCCTGGCCATCCAGCTTGTAGATGCGCGGCTGGCGCTGGATCAGGTTGATGATGGTCATCGGATTGATCTCGGGCTTCTCGCGGAACACGATGCGTCCGCCGCTGGCGCCCAGATCCAGCTTGCGGATGCCCAGCGGCGTGGCCATCAGTTTCAGCGTGGCCACCGCGAACAGCTGCTTGGCCGGCGGCGGCAACAATCCGAAACGGTCGATCATTTCCACCTGAAGGTCGCGCAGGTCGGCTTCGTTGCGGGCGCTGGCGATGCGCTTGTACAGCGTCAGGCGGGTGTGCACGTCCGGCAGGTAATCGTCGGGGATCAGCACCGGCAGGTGCAGTTCCACTTCGGTCTCGTGTTCGCTGCTCAAGTCGAAGTCGGGCACCTTGCCGGATTTCAGTGCGCGCACCGCGCGGTCCAGCAGCTCGGTGTAGAGGCCGAAGCCGATTTCCTGGATCTGGCCGGATTGTTCATCGCCCAGCAGTTCGCCGGCACCGCGGATCTCGAGGTCGTGCGTGGCCAGGGTGAAGCCCGCGCCCAGTTCCTCCAGCGAGGCCAGCGCCTCGAGCCGCTTCTGCGCGTCGGCGGTGATCGAGCGGTGGTCCGGCACGATCAGGTACGCGTAGGCGCGGTGGTGCGAGCGGCCCACGCGACCGCGCAGCTGATGCAGCTGCGCCAGGCCGAAACGGTCGGCGCGGTCGATGATGATGGTGTTGGCGGTGGGGATGTCGATGCCGGTTTCGATGATCGTGGTGCAGGCCAGCACGTTGAAGCGCTGGCGGTGGAAGTCGGCCATCACGCTTTCCAGCTCGCGCTCCGGCATCTGGCCGTGGGCGATGCGGATGCGCGCCTCGGGCACCAGCTCCTCCAGCTCGCGCACGGTGCGCTCGATGCTCTGCACCTCGTTGTGCAGGAAATACACCTGGCCGCCACGCGACAGCTCGCGCTGCAGTGCCTCGCGGATGGTGGCCGGGTCCCACGCCGCAATGAACGTGCGCACGGCGGTGCGGTGGGCGGGCGGGGTGGCGATCAACGACAGGTCGCGCAGGCCGGCCATGGCCATGTTGAGCGTGCGCGGGATCGGCGTGGCGGTCATCGTCAGCAGGTCGACTTCGGCGCGCAGCTTTTTCAGCTGCTCCTTCTGGCGCACGCCGAAACGCTGCTCCTCGTCCACGATCACCAGGCCGAGATTCTTGAACTTCACGTCGGGCATCAGCAACTTGTGCGTGCCCACGATCACGTCGATCTGGCCGTCAGCCAGGCGCTTCAGCGCCTCGTTCACTTCCTTGCTGGACTTGAAGCGCGACAGCACATCCACGCGCACCGGCCAGTCGGCGAAGCGGTCGGCGAAATTGCGGTAATGCTGCTGCGCCAGCAGCGTGGTGGGCACCAGCACGGCCACCTGCCGACCGGCGGTGGCGGCGGCGAACGCGGCGCGCAGGGCAACTTCCGTCTTGCCGAAGCCCACGTCGCCGCAGATCACCCGGTCCATCGCGCGCGGTGCGGCCAGGTCGTTCAGCACGGCTTCGATCGCGCTTTCCTGATCGGGCGTTTCCTCGAACGGAAAACCGCGACCGAACTCTTCCACCATCTGCCGATCGATCGGCATCGACTCGCCGCCGCGCGCCTCGCGCTGGGCGTAGATCGCCAGCAGCTCGGCCGCCACGTCGCGTACTTTCTCGGCGGCCTTCTTGCGTGCGCGTTCCCACGCATCGCCACCCAGCGAATGCAGAGGGGCCAGCTCCGGCGCGGTGCCGGAGTAGCGGCTGACCAGGCCCAGTTGCGCCACCGGCACGTACAGCTTGTCGCCCTTGGCGTATTCGATGGTGAGGAACTCGCCATCCATGCCGCCCACATCCATCGACACCAGGCCCTGGTAGCGGCCCACGCCGTGATCGACGTGCACGATCGGCGCGCCGATGGTGAGTTCGGTGAGATCGCGGATGATGCTGTCCGGATCACGCGCGGTGCCGCGGCGGCGCTTGCGGTCGCGCTCGCTGCGCACCCGTTCGCCATAAAGCTCGCGCTCGGTGAGCACGGTGATCGGTGGCTTGGTGAGCGCAAAGCCCTGCTCAAGCCCGGCAATGGTGATGGCGAACTTTGCTCCCTCCCCTGCAAGCAGGGGAGGGTTGGGGAGGGGTGCTTTTGATGTTGCTTCTGCGCCGGCCGGAGCAACCCCCTCCCGACCTCCCCCTGCTTGCAGGGGGAGGAGAAAGGATTGCCAGCTCTCGACGGCTTCGGGCTTCAACCCCGTCGCCGCCAATGTCTCGATCAACGCCTCGCGCCTACCTGCCGAATCCGCGGCGATCAGCACGCGCCCCGGATAGCTGGCCAGAAAATGCCGCAGCGAGGTACCGGGTTCTTCACCCTTGCGATTGAGCGGCAGCTCCGGCGCAGGCTGGGTGCCCACGGCCACGGCATGCTCGTGGCCGGGTTCGACCACTTCCACCCGCAGCCGCTTGTTGAGCTGGGCGCGCCATTGCTCCGGCGGCAGATACAGCTCGGCCGGCGGCAGCACCGGGCGCTCGATGTCATGGGCGCGCTGGTCGTAGCGTTCGGCGGTCTGCGCCCAGAACTGGTCGGCCGCTTCGCCCGCGCCTTCGCCCAGCACGAACAACGCATCGTCGGCGAGATAGTCGAACAGCGTGGCGGTTTGCTCGAAGAACAATGGCAGGTAGTACTCGATGCCGCCGGGCGTGACGCCTTCCTTGATGTCCTGGTACAGCGGGCAGCGGCGCACGTCGATGGGGAAGCGCTCGCGCAGGTTGCTGCGGAATGACTTGGCCGATTCCTCGGTGAGCGGGAATTCGCGCGCGGGCAGCAGCTCGATCTTTTCCACCTGCTGTTGCGAGCGCTGGCTTTCGGGATCGAAGCTGCGGATCGACTCCACTTCGTCATCGAACAACTCGATGCGGTAGGGCATGTCGCTGCCCATCGGGTAGATGTCGATCAGCGCGCCACGCACCGCGAAATCACCCGGCTCGGCGACCTGCGGCACGTGCCGGTAGCCGGAGGCTTCCAGCCGCCGCTGCTCGTGCGCCAGGTCCAGTTTCTGGCCCTTGTCCAATACCAGGCCCGCGCCGGTGATGTGACTGCGCGGGGCGATCCGCTGCATCAGCGTGGCCACCGGCACCACCAGCACGCCGCGCTGGATACTCGGCAACCGGTACAGCGTGGCGATGCGCTGCGACACGATCTCCGGATGCGGGCTGAACGCGTCGTAGGGCAGGGTTTCCCAGTCGGGGAAATGCAGCACGGGCAAGCCGCTGCTGAACACGCGCAGCTCGTCTTCCAGCGCGCGGGCGCGTTGGGTGTCGCGCGTCACCGCGACCACCAGCCCCGGATGCGCACGGGCGGTTTCCGCGATCAGCAGCGCGCGCGCCGAGCCATCCGGTGGCGACCAGTAGCGGCGCTGTTTCGGGGTGGTGGGCAGGGGCGGGTGCGGCAGGGATTTCGACATAGGGCAATCTTGCCGTTGCGGCAGCGTGCCCCGCGCCATGGCGTCGGTGGGCACGGTCGCCGGCGGCGATGACGTGGAGACAAGCGGGCAAGTGTAACTTGCGGGAAGGTGGGTGGCGGCCGTTCCCCAGGTATCAGCGTGACGCCGGACGCAGCATGTCCTCCACCGCCGTGTAATCACCATCGTTTGGCAGCGCGGGGATGCCCAGCAGGCGTGCCATCAGCGGATAGACATCCACGTTCGCGAACGGGGCCACGGTGAGGCCCGCGCGAAAATCCGGCCCGTGCGCCACGAACAACGCCTGCATGGCGGGCGCCGCATTGTCGTAGCCATGCTCGCCCACGCTGACGCGGCCCTTGTGGCTGGTCATGTACGCCGTGGTGGTGATGCGCCAACCCACGTGCGCCGAACACAGCAGTTGCGGCACACGGGCGTTGTGGCCGTAGGCGAGGCGCGCCGGTACGCGGGTCTTGTCCCAGCAATCCATGTTCGGCTGCGGTTGCTTCAGTTTCTTCTCGATGCGGGTGAACGCGGCCTGCGCGGCGGGCGAATCGGACAAGGGATTGAAGCCGGCCAGCACGCCCAGGCTCACCGTCTGTACCTGATCCAGCGGGATCAGCTTGTCGATCAGCACGCTGTTCTGCAGCGGCACGCTGGCCATGCCGTGGTCGGACAGCACGATCAGGTTGATGCGGTCGAACAGGCCGCGCTGCCGCAAACCCTTCACCAGCCGCGCCAGCGCGGCGTCGGTTTGGCGCAGCGCGTCGTCCACCTGCGGTGAATCCGGGCCGTGATGATGGCCGGCGTGGTCGACGCCATCGAAATACAGGGTGAGAAAACCCGGCCGCTGGTCTGCGGGCAGATCCAGCCAGGCCAGCACCTGATCCACGCGCTGGTCGGGTGTGACGGCGCCGTCGTACGGCTTCCAGTAATCCGGATGGTGGCCGTGGATATCCGCTTCCGAACCGGGCCAGAACATGGTGGCGGTGCGCAGGCCGTGGCGGTCGGCGGTCTCCCAGATCGGCGTGCCCTGATCCCACCAGCGGCCGTCGCTCACCGCCCGCCGATTGCCCAGCGAAAACTTGCCCAATTCGGGATCGAACATGGTGTTGTTGACCACGCCGTGGTGATCCGGGCGCAGGCCGGTGACCAGCGTGTAGTGGTTCGGAAACGTCAGCGACGGAAACGAGGGCTGCATCGATTGCGCCCGCACGCCGTCGCGCGCCAGCATCGCCAGGGTGGGGCTCAAGCCTCGCGTGAGGTAGTCGGGACGGTAGCCGTCGATCGAGATCAGCAGGAGCGGATGTGTACCGGCGGTTTTGCCCGCGCTGGGCGGCTGCGTGGCGCAGCCGGCGCCGAGCGCCAGCAGCAGCGCGCACAGCAGGCGAAACAGGATGTTCATGTGCGATGCCTGAAAATGGAGCGGAATGATTCCTCCATGATCGCGCAGATGCATGACCATGACATGGCTACGCACACGTTTTGACGCACGCATCCGCTGGCTCGCCGGCCTCAGCCTGGCGTTGCCGCTTGGCATTGCGTTGGCCGCGCCGCAACAATCCGTGCAGCGCAAACCCGCCACGCCGCCGGTGCCGAAAACCGCGCCGTCGCTGCGGGTGGCACCCATCCCGCCGCGGCCCAATTTGCAATTCCAGCAGCAGGTGCAGCAACAGCAACTGCGCAAGGAATTCCAGCAAAGCCAGCTGCGCGGACAACTGCAGCAAGGTGTGTCGGACGTGGCCCGGCAGCCCTATGCGAACAATCCGTCTGCCGGCCGGCAGTTCGACCGTGCGGACGATGCACGGCGCGACCGTGACCGCGCCCAGCAGCAAAGCCTGATCGATAGCTACTGGGGCGTGCCGGTGCCGCCGCCGGCACCGGCGCCGGCAAACAGCGGCGGGTGAAAGCCAGGCACTTTTTGTAGGAGCGGCTTCAGCCGCGACGCTTTTCGCACCTGCTGACACCAGGGCAAGAGCATCGCGGCTGAAGCCGCTCCTACAGGGATTGCGCAGACAAACAGAAACTACGCGAACAAGTCGCCAGCCGGCGCCGCGTGTTCGTGATCCAGTAGCAGGCGCTTGATTTCCAGGCCGCCGCTGAAGCCGGTGAGGCTGCCGTCGCGGCCGATGACGCGGTGACACGGCACGATGATCGGCAACGGGTTGCGGCCGTTCGCGGCGCCTACCGCCCGCATCGCGCGGGGCCGGCCGATGCGATGGGCCAGGTCCGCGTAGCTGATGGTGACGCCGTAGGGGATGCGTGCCAGTTCCTCCCACACCTCAAGCTGAAACGGCGTGCCTATCGGGTGCAGCGGCAGGTCGAACTGGCGGCGTTTACCGGCGAAGTATTCCGTCAGCTGGGCGCGGGCGATAGCGATCGGCGCCGAGGCATGCGCCGCGGTCACCCGAATCCAGTGCGGCGGGATGACCAGCGGATCACGCTCGTGCTCGAACCAGATGCCGCGCAGGCCATCGGCGTCCGCCACCAGTTGCAGGCGGCCGACCGGGCTCGCCATTTCGTCGTGGTGAATCGTGTCGGTCGGGGTTTTCATGGGGTCTTCTCCGGTTTCTTCGAACGCGGCGCGGGCGGTGCATCCGCCGTGCCACGCCACAGGTGGATCACGGTGTACGCGCGCCAGGGCCGCCACGCTTCGGCGCGCTGGCTGAGCGCTTTCGTGCTCAGCGGGGTCGGGTCGGTGGTGGCGACGCGGCGCAGGATCAGGTCGGCAGCGGGGAACGCGTCCGGTTCGCTCAATGCGCGCATGGCCATGTAGTGCGCCGTCCATTCGCCGATGCCGGGCAGGGCGACCCAGCGGGCGACGAATTCATCCAGCGACTGATCCGCGCGAAAGTCCACGCGTCCGTCCAGCAAGGCCTGCGCCATGCCACGCACGGTGGCGGCGCGCGCGGTGGTGAGGCCGACTTCGCGCAGTTCCGCCTGCGCCAGCACTTCCGCTGTGGGGAACAATCGCTCCAGCCCCGGCATCGGCGCCTCGGCCAGGGGCTGGCCCCAGCGCTGCACGATGCGTGTGGCCAGCGTGCGCGCCGCCGCCACGCTGATCTGCTGGCCCAGGATCGCGCGCACCGCTATCTCGAAACCGTCCCAGCCGCCGGGCAGGCGCAGGCCCGGCCGGCGTGTCAGCAGCGGACCGAGGATGGCGTCGTCGCGGAACGTATCGGCGATGGCCTGCGGATTCGCGTCCAGGTCGAACATCCGTCGCAGCGTGGTCACCACGCCGAGCAACTGGCTCGATTGCGGGCAATGCAATTGCAGCCGCAGCGCATGCTCGCCGGGCCATGCACTGAGCCGTAGCCAGCCCGGCGCGTCGGCGGGGCCGAACACGCGCGCATAGCTGACGTCATCCACGCGCTCCACGCCGGGCATGGCGCGCGTGCGCAGGAATGCCAGCAGCTCACCGAAATCGTAGGGCGGCCGGTAGCCCAGCCGCAGCACCAGCGCATCGTCGGCGGCCGCGCGCGGGTGGCGGCGCAGTTCGCGTGGCGCGATGCGGTTCGCCTGGGCGAACGCCGCGTTGAAACGGCGCAGGCTGCGGAATCCCGACGCCAGCGCCACCTCGGTCACCGGCAACGCGGTTTCCGTCAGCAATTGTTTCGCGAACAACAGTCGTCGCGTGGTGTGCACGCTGATCGGCGGCGCACCAACGCGCTCCACGAACAGCCGCCGCAACTGGCGCGCCCCGACGCCGACGTGGGTGGCCAGTTGCGGCAGCGAGCTTTCCTCCAGCGCACCGCTTTCGATCAGCTTCAGCGCACGCGCCACCACGTGGTCGCCGCGCTGCCATTGATCGTTGCCCGGCGAAAGCTCCGGCCGGCAGCGCAGGCAGGGGCGGAACCCGGCCGCTTCGGCGGCGGCTGCATTCGCGTAGTAACGCACGTTCGCCCGCTTCGGCACGGGTGCCGGGCATACGGGCCGGCAATAGATGCCGGTGCTGCTGACCGCGGTGAAAAACAGCCCGTCGAAACGCGCGTCGCGGCTGAGCCGGGCCTGTTCGCAGATATGCGGGTCGGGCAGGGATGAAGTGATGTCCATGTGCGCAGGCTAGCACCGCGCTGCGGCGCGAACTCGCCGTTTTCGGACATCAATGCATCACGATTCAGCCCTGTGAATCGCCCGAGGATTCGCGCACGGATTGGGCGCCGCAGGCGACGTCGATCGCGCGTCGCAGTTCGCGCGTCGTATACGGCTTGGAGATCGCCGGCATCGACATGTAACGGGGTGGGATGTCCTGGCGCGATTGACAGCTGGCGATGATGCAGGGGATGCCGCGTTGCGCCAGGCAGTCCAGCAGCGGGTAGGCCATCACGCCTTGCAGTTGCAGGTCGACCACCGCGAAATCGCAGTTTTCCGTGCGCGCCGCTTCCATGGCCTGATCAAGTGCAGCAATGCAGCGGACGACCGTGCAGCCCAATCGGCCGAGTACGTCCGCTAGCGTCCCGGCGAGGAGAAAATCATCCTCGAACACCATCACTCGCAATCCTGCGATGTCCATAAGTGCACTCCTGCCGTGCCGGTTTCATCGGTGTCCCCGATGACCAGCATACGCAGCCGGGGAGCGCTCTGCCAGCGCAATCATGTTGCAGCGTGTGGGCCGTTGTCGGAACCGATCTGGCTCAGGGTCGCCATCAACGTCTTGATGCGGAAGGGCTTTTCCAGCACCGTCAACCCGGCGTACGCGGCCGGAAGCTGACCGGCGCCGTAGCCGGTCAGCACGCAAACCGGTATGTGCCGCGATTTCAGCGAGGGCAACAGCGTTTCGGTGGTGGTTGTTGCCAGCCGGTAATCGATCAGCGCCACGTCCGGCTGTGACGTCCGCAGCAGGCCGATCGCCGCTGGTACGGTCGCGACCGGCCCCAGCACGTGATAGCCGCCATCTTCCAGTGCGGCTTCGAGAGTGGCGGCAACCAGCAGTTCATCCTCCACCACCATGACGACCTGGCCATCGGGATGTGCCGCGTTCATGCTCATGCTCCTGGGGCGCCTGCTGTGGGGGCAGGTGCAGCGTGGCCCGCAATCCTCCATGGGCATAGGTGACAGTGCTGTGACCCTGCAGCTCGTACGCCAGCTGGCGCTCCACCATCAGCATGCCGAAGCCCCGATGTTGCGGCTCGACCACGGGCGGGCCGCCGGATTCCGCCCAGCGGATGTCGATGGCATCGGCCCGGTCGGCGGGGTTTTCCCAACACACCTCCACATGCCCGTTCGCGGTGGACAGCGCACCGTGTTTCAGCGCGTTCGCTGCCAGCTCGTGGATGACCATGCCCAGCGCCAACGCCTCGCGCGGGGCGAGGTTCAACGGTGGCCCGTCCAGCGAGAACCGCGATGGATCGACGTTTGCGGCCAGCGTTTCGCGCACCAGCTCCTGGAACGGCAGATGCGACCAGCCCGCTTCCGTCAGCAGCTTGTAGATGCGCGCCATGGCCTGCAGCCGGTCCTGGAACGCGTCCAGCACGTTCTCATCGACCGCTTTCGCCAGGGTCTGGTTTGCCACGGCGCTGACCACCGCCAGCATGTTGCGCACGCGGTGGTTGAGTTCGCCGATCATGGTCTTGTGTCGCGCGTCGGCGTCGGCCAGTTTCCTGTTCGCCGTCGCCAACGCTTCGTTCGCGATGCGCAGTTCGTCCGCCAATTGCGTCACCGTGGGCATGTCCGGGTTCTCCAATGAGGCGCCCGAGTGTACATAGCACCAGGTGACCGTCGATTCACGTCCGCGCACGCTCGCGGCGGCGGCTCGTGCTTCAGCGCGTGACCTATACTCCATCGTCTTCGTACGGAGGCCCATCGATGAGCGCACCCACCCGCATCGACACCACCCGCGTCATCCGCGCGCCGCGTGGCAGCGAGCTCAGCTGCAAGAGCTGGCTCACCGAAGCGCCGTTCCGCATGATCCAGAACAACCTCGACCCGGAGGTGGCGGAGAACCCGGCCGAGCTGGTGGTGTACGGCGGCATCGGCCGCGCCGCGCGCAACTGGGAGTGCTTCGACGCGATCCTGAAATCGCTGCGCGAACTGAACGACGACGAGACCCTGCTGGTGCAGTCCGGCAAGCCGGTCGGCGTGTTCCGCACGCACAAGGACGCGCCGCGCGTGCTGATCGCCAACTCCAACCTGGTGCCGCACTGGGCGACGTGGGAGCACTTCAACGAGCTCGATAAGAAAGGCCTGATGATGTACGGCCAGATGACCGCCGGCTCGTGGATCTACATCGGCTCGCAAGGCATCATCCAGGGCACCTACGAAACCTTCGTCGAGATGGGCCGCCAGCACTACGGCGGCAACCTCAAAGGGAAATGGCTGCTCACCGCCGGCCTCGGCGGTATGGGCGCGGCGCAGCCGCTGGCCGCGTCACTCGCCGGCATGTGCAGCCTCAACATCGAATGCCAGCAGAGCCGCATCGACTTCCGCCTGAAGACCCGCTACGTCGACGAGCAGGCCAGCGACCTCGACGACGCGCTGGCGCGCATCGCGAAATACACCGAAGCGGGCGAGGCGAAATCCATCGCGCTGCTCGGCAACGCCGCCGACATCCTGCCCGAGCTGGTCAGGCGCGGCATCAAACCCGACGCCGTCACCGACCAGACCAGCGCGCACGATCCGGTCAACGGCTACCTGCCGCAGGGCTGGACCGTGGAGCAGTGGTTCGAGCGCCGCAAGGCCGACCCCGTCGGCACCGCCCGCGCCGCCAAGTTGTCGATGAAAACCCACGTCGACGCGATGCTGGCCTTCCACGCGCAAGACATCCCCACCTTCGACTACGGCAACAACATCCGCCAGATGGCCCAGGACGTCGGCTGCCAAAACGCGTTCGCGTTCCCCGGCTTCGTCCCCGCCTACATACGCCCGCTGTTCTGCCGCGGCATCGGCCCGTTTCGCTGGGTTGCGCTGTCCGGCGACCCGGAAGACATCTACAAGACCGACGCCAAGGTCAAGGAACTCATCCCCGACGACAAACACCTGCACCGCTGGCTGGACATGGCGAAAGAGCGCATCAGCTTCCAGGGCCTGCCGGCGCGTATCTGCTGGGTGGGACTGGGGTTGCGCGACAAGCTCGGCCTCGCGTTCAACGAAATGGTGCGCAATGGAGAGCTGAAGGCGCCGGTGGTGATCGGGCGCGATCATCTGGATTCGGGGTCGGTGGCGTCACCGAATCGCGAGACCGAGGCGATGAAGGATGGTAGCGATGCCGTATCCGACTGGCCGTTGCTCAACGCCATGCTCAACGTCGCCAGCGGCGCCACCTGGGTCTCACTACATCACGGCGGCGGGGTAGGGATGGGCTACTCGCAGCATTCCGGGCTGGTGATCGTGTGCGATGGCACCAAGGAAGCGGATGAGCGGATCGCGCGGGTGCTGTGGAATGATCCGGGTACCGGGGTGATGCGGCATGCGGATGCGGGGTATAAGGTGGCTGCTGAATGCGCCGAGAAGATGGGGTTGAAGGTGCCGATGGTTTGAGTGGCAAACGTGATCCAGAGAATGAGTCCGCGCCTTTCTAACTCATGGCGTTGCCTGAAGATGGAGTTGAATTAGGGGAGGGACCACATGCGTAGAACACTAGATGCGTTGACAAAGCTGGAGACCCAATGGTCGGCTTTGAAAAGTCAGAGGTCCGGCGACTTCGCGACTGGTATCGCTGGATTTGAAGGGCTTAGCTACCAGTCTTTTGAAGAAGTATTCAACGATTGGAGGGCTAGATTAGAAAAGCTTGATAAAAGCAAGTGGATGGAAACCGTCCAAGCAGAATTGGCAGATGCTGTGCTGTCCAAGCAGGTAATTGAAGCGCATGGGTTCGCGGCGCAAGCTCCAAGTAATGGGGTCAACTGGCTTCTAAATTCAACTGAATTTGTTCGACGAGTGGTCGACGTCGGTCAGATGATGGCGGTGATCTCCGATCGTCGAGCTGGAGCCGCTCGAACATTAGGTAAAGAACTTGAGCTTCGAGGCGTCGAAGAGTTGGCTGCTGTGCTTAAGGCAGGAGATCGTGCGAAGGAGATAGAGCGACAGTCTGAGGTTGCCGCAAACACTTCAGAAAAGCTTGCTCAATCGACGAAACAAGCGAATGACACGCTGACGGAAATTTCGGCTGCGTCCGAGAAGTTAAACACTCTCAGGACGGAGATTAATGAATCCCACAAGGCGATAAGCGAGCGACGCGCTGAAGTTGAAACGTTGCACACCGATGTTGTTGGATTTCGGTCCCGCGCAGAAACAAAAGCCGGTGAATTTGATCAAAGAATCGACGAGTTAACTGAAGAGGTGGCGGCAGCAAAGCTTGAAACCACAGAAGCGATGCAGAGTCTGAGGAAGACGCTTGTTGACGTACGCCGGCAAGGACTTGCAAAAGCATTTAGTGAGCGAGCCACAGGAATTTTTCGAGAACGAATTATCTGGCTGATAGTATTCGCGGCTGCTGTAAGCGGGCTGGCGCTCACTGCGATATGGTTTGCCCTGACGTTGGAGGCGTTAACCTATGAAGCGCTGCTGGTTGCTCTTTTGAGGCGAGTAGCACTGGCTGCTCCGATGATTTGGTTGGGCTGGTACGCCGCGAAGCAGCTTGGCCGTCTAAGCAGGATTCAAGAGGACTATGAGTATAAGGCTGCCACTGCGCTCGCCTTTGAAAGCTATCGGAATGAAGTGAAAGATTCCAACGATGACGCTCTTATGTCAGATCTTCTCAAGACAACAATTACTAACTTCGGAGACAACCCCGTTAGATTGTATGAGCATGCTGCAAAAGATTCGGCTTCTCCGACGGATGATCTCTTGTCCCAATTAGAATCGAATGGAATAATAAAGACGTGGGTAAAGCTTCAGTCCATATTTGGACTTGGCAAAGCATAGAAGAAAGCAGCGGAAAGTGGGTCTGGGAAACCGAGCGGAAACCCGGACGGAGGAAGTTAAATGACTCCATGTGCGACGTTTGCGTTTTAGCACCCTCCTTGCCGTTCTCCAGAAGTGTTGCCCGACGACAATCGCGTATCGTTACGTGTGATCCGGGAGCAGAAGATGGAATCGTTGAACCTACTTGTCGAGGCCGCCTGGCGGGCGCCAAACGACTAATTTCGTATCAGAATTTTTGGTGTATGGCATGATTATGCGTTCTACTTTTCGCCTGATAGTTATTGCGATTTTTGCTCAAGCGGGATTCGCTTTCGGCAGTGATTGCGTGACCGGAATAACTTTAATGAGCAATAAGCGTGGAGTGGCGGACATGGCGGCATCGAACGTAACTTCTGTGGATCTATTCGAAAACGTCGCTCAGTGTAATCGCCGCATGAGATCGCTTGCTGATGGCTTGACGGGAAATCCTAAAATTCACTCACTTCCCGCTGATAGCCTGACTTTCGAATGCGTTGTGCCTGAAGATTGCTACCCGGATGACCGCACTGATAATTCGCCATTGTCAGTCGTACTTCCTATTGGAAAATATCGACGTAGCGCGGTCATCGAAAAATGATGAGGGAATATTTTGTTTAAGACTGCTTTCGTGCCTCGTCAGTCGTTTTGAGGGGCAGTGGAAAGATGATCCGCATCGTCGGCATCGGTTTCCTCGTCATGCGTCGGTGCGGGTGAAACCGGGATGGAGGAAGTTAAACGATAGGTCGCGATAAGGGCTCAGGCTCACTTTTGATGCAAAACAGGGGTCAGAGTGCACTTTCTTGGAGCTTGCTCGAGGAAAGTCGACTCTGACCCCTGTTTTTGTTGTTTTTGTGGCAAAGCTTCATGCCAGGCAAGCAGCATCAAGCTAAATAGGTACTTGACTTGGTTGCGTGAAGACCAGCCGGGTTAGATCCGCTCATTAGCTCGATTAAAAAAAACATGGGTCAGAGTGCATTTTTTTGGAGTTTGCTCGAGAGAAAGTCGACTCTGACCCCTGTTTTTGGTGCATTGACGATGCGCGGGGTGACCAGGCCGCTGACCCTCACCATCGACAGGTTCAAATGTGTCCCTGATTTCATGCTGAAGCCACGGCTGCGTTGCGGTGCCGATGCGCTGGGCACGTTCGAGCGAGACGAATTCGGACTTGATGGCGGCAAGTCGTTCGGGATGGATATGAAAGTTGCCCTCCGCATTCAGGTCGAAGCAGTTCAGGACAAATGACACCTTCCCGATTTGGAAGGGAAGGCGGGGAAAACTGGCGTCAGAGTGAAGTGGCCCAGCTAGCCCCAGCCTTCTTTTCCTCAGTCGTCTTGCGGGGCGGCGGAAAGACGACCAGCGTTGTCGGCATCGACTTCCTCGCCATCACCATCCACCCGCGGTGACGCCGCGGGTAACATCGACGCGAATACGCCGTCGCGGCGGATCAGTCCGTGGTAAAGCGCCGCTCCCATGTGCGCCAGGAAGGTGAGGAACAGCAGCATCGCGAACGCAGTGTGCAGGTGGCGCAGCACGGCGAAGGCGACCGGGCTGGTGGGGAAGATCGGTGGCAGTCGCAGCGAGTCGCCCAGCATCACCGGATAGCCGCCGGCCGAGAGCATCGCCCAGCCGATCAGCGGCATCGCCAGCATCAGAAAGTACAGCAGCCAGTGCGAGGCCAGCGCCGCGAGTTTCTGCAGCGCGGGCAGGTCGGCCGGTAGCGGCGGTGGCGGATGGCGCAGGCGCACCGCCAGCCGGATCACCGCCAACAGCAGGATCGCGATGCCGAGCGGTTTGTGGATGGCGAGCAGCCATTCGTGCCGCGCGGAGACGGTGGCGACCATGCCGACGCCGATGAACAGCATCGCCACGATCATCACCGCCATCAGCCAGTGCAAGGTACGCGCGGCAAGCGTGAACCGGTCGGGGGTGGCGTTCATCGGCTCGTCTCCGGCTTGGGCGCGGTGGTGCCGGGCAGGTGGGCTTCCTCACTGGTACGGCGCAGGTACGAGTCCGCGTACGCGGCGGAGCGGGCGGGCAACAGCGGATCGTCGGAAGCCTCGATGCCGGCCGGCAGCACCAGCGGGTCGTAGTTGATGTCGCGGCACGGGCCGCTGGCCTGCGGCGCGCTGCGTTCCAGCACCAGCGTGCCGGCATCGATCGTGCGGCGATCGTCCGGCCAGGTCTTTGTCGCGTCGTTGGTCGGGTCGCCCGGATTGGCCAGGGTCACCTGCAACTGCCAGCGTTGCGGGCCGCGAGCGAGGCGTTCGGTGAGGTCGGCGGCAAGGTAATCCGCGCCGCCCGGCGTCCTCGCGACGCCGGCATCACTCGCCTCGGGCACCATGCGCCAGCGCACCGGCTGGCGTCGGCCGGCTGCGTCGACGAACACGAAAGCGTTGAGGCTCCAGTAGCTCTCCGTAGCGAAGCTTGCCGATGGCCTGGCCGTTTTCGCCCAGGCGCGGAACGCGGCGGTTTCTGGGTGCGCCGCAAAAAACGCGGCGATCTTCGCCGGGTCGGGTTTGCCGGTGACCGGGTCCGGTTGCTTCGCCTGCAGTTGCGCGTAGAACGCCTGGGGCGTGGCGACCGGGAACACCGGCATGCTGTTCATTCCGGTACGCCACTGCTGCCCGTTCGCCAGCGCGAAACGCAGCGCCATGCTGCGGATCGGCACGCTGGAATCCGGCGCATACGGATTGCCGCTGGGTATCGCGAAACGCCCGACCACCGGCGTGCGTTGCCCCGGCGCGAACACCTGCGCGACGGAATACGTCTGCGCCTGACCGCTGCTGTCGAAGTGGCCGACCACGCACACGCCTTTCGCATGGTTGCGGCGATAACCGGCGAACGTACCGGCGTCGTGCTGCAACTGGTTCACCAGCTTTTTCGGCGTGAGCCGATGCGGTGCAAGCCAGCCGCCGACGTAGCCGAACGCTATGGCGACAATGACGACGATGCCGATGATCAGGCTCCACGCGCCGATTCGGCGGGGCGGCGTATTGGGTGGTGTGGGATCGTGCATGTTCGACTCCAGGGGCATGTCTGCGAACGTCATTTACTGGCGTTGTCGTGTCGCAAGGCCGCGCGAAGGGCGCTGGCTGCGGCGCGGCTGGTGAGGGGTATTCGCTCAGCCCATGCGATTCGTTACATGCACCTTGGTGCGGGCCATCCGCAGGGAGAGTGTTGTCGCGCTGCAAGGTGTATCGTCACGCGCTTACAGGGGGAAAACATGAAGAAGATGATTTTTCTGGCGGCGCTTGTCGCCGTTGGCGGCTGCACGTCCGTCAAGGTGAAGCCGGCCCGTTCGGTCTCGCCGGGCACCCAAGTGTGCATCGTCAACAATCCCAAGGTGATTGTTGAGGGCTTTGTGGACGTCGTGCGGGAAGGCTTCAGCCGGCACGGCTTGCCAACCAGGCTGGTGAACGAAAACGAAGCCGCTTCGTGCACGGTGACGTTGACCTACACGGCGCTCCGTTCCTGGGATTTCTCGCCTTATCTGTCACATGCCGAACTCCACTTGTGGAAAGACGGCCTGCAAATCGGATCAGCGGAATATCACCTCAGGGGCAAGGGTGGCCTCTCCCTGGCCAAGTGGCAGGGCGTGAAATCAAAGATGGCCCCTGTCGTCGATCAGTTGCTTGCTGGCGTGCGTTAGACCTGACACCTGATCTGGAGCTAGCGACAGTTCTACCCCGTTCTCGCCGAGCGTAGCCCGCGAAGCGGGCGGAGTCGAAGCGCCGCCAAGTGAGATCTGTCCGTGTCGCCGGCATGTCCTTCGACTTCAGCCTTCGGCCTACGCTCAGGACGAACGGCGCTTAAGTAAGCGCCATTCGTGTAAGGGATAATTTCCGCTGCCAGGCTGCGTGTTCGAAGCGCCAGCCTTACGCCAAATCACCTCGGCGTAAGACGATACAAGCCACCCGGTTTGGCATCCTCCACCATCCACAGCGAGCCATCCGGCGCTTCTTCGATGTCGCGGACGCGTTTGCCGACGTCCCAACGGTTGGTGGCGGTGGCGCCGCCCTTGGCGTCGAAGGTGACGCGGATGATGGCTTCGCTGGCCATGCCGCTGATCAGGGCGCTGCCATTCCATTGCGGGAACATGCTGCCCTTGTAGAACATGATGTTGCCAGGGGCGATCACCGGCACCCAGTAGATCAAGGGTTTGACCAGGTCGGGGCGGGTGTCGGGGTGAGGGATGGGCACGCCGTCGTAGTTCTTGCCGTAGGAGACCAGCGGCCAGCCGTAGTTCTTGCCGCGCTTGACCAGGTTCAGCTCGTCGCCGCCGCGCGGGCCGTGCTCGAGTTCCCACAGCCGGCCATCGGGCCCGAAGGCGAGGCCGTACGGCGTGCGGAAACCGGTGGCCCAGGTTTCAGACGGCGTGAGGTTGGGGCCAGGGAAGGTATAGGTACTGACCACGGGCGCTTTCTTGGCCGCCTCGGTATCGGCGGGCGGATCGATCAGCGGAATGGTGCGGGCGCCGACCTTGCCGGCCCACGGGTTGCCGGGCGCGGGTTTGCCGTCCAGCGTGAGGCGCAGGATCTTGCCGACCGGCTGGTCGGGGTCTTGCGCGGGAGTGAAGCGCTGGCGGTCGCCCACGGTGAGGAAGAGGTATTTGCCATCTGGCGAGAACGCCACCGCGGCGCCGGCCTGGCCGCCCTTGCCGGTGGGCATCTGGTGCCACAGCACCTGGAAGTTGTCGAGCCGTGGTTGCTTGTCGTCCAGCACCAGCTGGCCACGGCCCAGCGCCAGGCCGCCGCCGTACTCGCCCGGTGCGACATAGGTGAGGTACACGTTGTGGTCTTTGGCGTAATGGGGCGAGAGGTAGACGCCCAGCATGCCGTTCTGGCCCTGGAACCAGCTGGCCGGGACGCCCTTGAGTTCGGTCTTGGCGCCCTGTGGTGTGACCAGTTGCACGCGCCCGACTTTCTCGGTCACCAGCATGCGGCCATCGGGAAGGAAGGCGATCCGCCAGGGCAGGTCGAAGCTTGCCACCTTGGTGATGGTGAAGGGGAGGTTGGGATCGGCGGGTTGCTCGCCTGCGTTGGTCTGCGCGTGGGCGGTGCCTGTGAGCAGAGCCGCAAGAAAGACCGCGTTCGCCAGCTTCATCATTGTATGTGTCCTTGCGTCCGGATGATCGAACATCTTAATGGGACGGCGCTGTCCGGTGCGATGCCTCGACCCGGCGAAAGCGCGGGGCAGTGAGCGCTTTCCGGCACCGGGTCGAAGCTGCCCGTTATCGGCAGGCCATCAGCAGGCGTTTGCGCGGCCGATCACGTAGCGCAAGCCACGCAGCAGGTGTGCGCGGAAGACGGCATCGGCGTATTGCGCGTCGGTGTGCCCGAGGCCGGTGTACCAGGCACGTCCGCCCAGGCGGTTCGAGCACCAGGCGATCGGGTGGTCGGCGCCCATGGTGCCGCCCTGATAGCGGCTTTCGTCCACGGTGGCGATCACGTTGACGCCGGGGCGCGGGTTGCTGCGGTAGTTGTACAGCTCGTCGGTGGTTTGCCACTCGCTTGCCAACGCAGCTTCATCGCCCTCGAACCGCACCACGGTGGTCTGCAGCCCCTTGGGGTGGCTATGGAACCAGGCGCCGACGAGGCGGCCGTACCAGGGCCAGTCGTACTCGGTATCGGCAGCGGCGTGCACGCCCATGTAACCGCCGCCCTTGCCGATGTAGCGCTCGAACGCCGCCTGCTGGGCGTCATCAAGCACGTCACCGGTGGTGCTGAGAAACACCACCGCATCGAAGCGGGCCAAACTGGCGTCGTTGAACAGGGACGGGTCATCGCTTTGCGTCACGTCGATGCCCTCCGCTTGCCCAAGCTCGCGCAGCGTCTGCACGCCGGTGGGGATCGACTCATGGTGGTAACCGGCAGTGCGGGTGAACACCAGGATATTCGGGGTTTCCGCAGGCGTCGCGCTTGCGCTTGTCTTGCTGAGCGCGTCGGTGGCGGGCGATGTGCAGCCGGGCAACAGGGCCGTGGCCAGCAGCAGGGTGATGAGCAGCGCAGGGATGGTTTTCATGCGCCGAGTGTGACTTGCTTTGGCGCCGGATGCACTTCACCGTCATGGGCCGGAAGAGAGGACGCCGGGTATCGGCGTCGATTACGGTACCGGGGCAGGGAATACCGCAGACGAAGCCATGACCGCACGAAAAATTGAAAACCCGCCATCCACCGATGCCGCAGCCCTGGCCGAGGAGCTGCGACGTGCCATCAGTACATTTGTGCGGGTGATTCGCAGCAGGACGGCTACCGAAAAATCCGCGCAATCCGACGTGCTCGGCCTGCTTGAGCGCGAGGGGGCGATGAACGTGGCGGCCTTGGCGCAACGGCGCAATGTGACGCATCAGTCGATGCGTGTCGTGGCGGCGCAACTGGTGGCAGATGGATTGATCGAGCGCCGGCCGGACCCGGATGATCGTCGCAGCTGGTTGTTGTCGCTGTCCGGCAAGGGCCGTGCCCGGGTACGGCGTGATCGTGACGCCCGCGCCGCGCGGATCGGCGAGCTTGTCGAAACCACCCTCTCGGCGGCGGAGAACATTGGAACGCCACCGGGCGGGTTGCGTCATTCAACGGACGTCGCGTTGGCGCAATGTGTCGCGAATACAGTTTTCCGCCGCATCGCGGATTGCTGCCCAATTGCGCGAGCCATTCGGATGGACGATCCGCCCCGGATCGACATGGGTCAACAGCAGTTGTGCATCGGTCGGCACGCGGGCGTCGAGCGGCAGGAAGAGAGTGGCGATGTCGCCGTTGTAAGGCGTCGTCCGGTCGACGCGTCCATCGGGCGTGAAGCCCGAATACAGCGCCTTGGAGGCGTAATGCCCCTGCGCACGGTCGTCCATGCGCAGGACGCGGAAGTCGCGCCGGGTCAGCGGGTAGCGGAAGTAATACGAGACGTTCCGGAGCCGCCTCAATGCATCGAGATCGATGTCGTCCCAGGCCATGTTCGGCCATTTTCCACGTCGCGTGCGAACGCGGTGTAATGGCTTGCCTTTTGTCGTGGCCTTCATCCGCGCTTGCCCAAGCTGCGTTTTCTTTTCTTGAGGCCAACATATGGATCGCCAACCACCGCCCACCGTGTCCTCGCTGGATCTGGATCGCTACCTCGGCACCTGGTACGAAATGGCGCGCCTGCCGATGCGCCATGAGCCACCCGAATACAGCGACATCAGCGCCAGCTACAGTCGCCAGCCCGACGGCACGCTGCGCGTGGACAACCGCGCCCACAATGGCGAGGGTGAACTGGAGGAGTCGGTGGGCGTGGCCACAGTGGCCGATCCGGCCGAACCGGGGCGTTTGCAGGTGAGCTTCCTGCCGGAAGGGTTGCGCTGGATTCCGTTCACCAAGGGCGACTACTGGATCCTGCGCGTGGATGAAGGCTACCGCACGGCGTTGGTCGGCTCGCCGGACTATGCGTATTTGTGGCTGCTGCATCGTGAGCCGGAACTGGACACGGCCACGCGCGACGCGTTCCTCGAGTACGCGCGTTCGCTTGGCTATCCGGTGGAGAAGTTGATTTACACGCGCCATACGGGGCGGCGTACCGCGTGAGGCGCCCTTGTTTTCGTTGCGATTCGGGCGCGCCGTCAATGACGAACGCTCAACCCGGTGGCTTGCGTCGGGCGCGCTTTTTCTTCGAGCCGGCTGACCCCGCGCCTGAGCTTGCGTTGTCCATCTGCTCCAGCCAGGCGAGGTCATCGACGTAGGCCAGGAATGCGCGCAGGTAGGCGGGTGACAGTTCGCGCATCAGTGCGATGGCGCGGTTGGCCAGGGCGGTGGAGTTGAGCGGGCCGGCGTCGGTGGTGGCATGAGCGACGGATTGCTGGAGCTGGCTGTCGGCACGGAGGGTGGACCAGAGCTGGCGGAAGTCGGCGAGGGCGGGGATATCGGGATACGCGGCGGTCTGCGGCGAGGCTTCGC
This sequence comes from Rhodanobacter sp. Root480, assembly GCF_001426645.1. GTDB lineage: Bacteria > Pseudomonadota > Gammaproteobacteria > Xanthomonadales > Rhodanobacteraceae > Rhodanobacter > Rhodanobacter ginsenosidimutans. The sequence continues at coordinate 833,541 of NZ_LMEX01000001.1, read as the reverse complement.
GGGTGAGATTTGCAATGAGCTCGCGCAAGCCGGAGTGCGGCGGGCGGGCGGGTATTTTGTCGGGCGCCGCGTCTGGTGGGCGCAGTTCGGCCAGCCGAGTTTCCAGGGCACGGCGTGCTTCGCCATCGAGACTTGCGGTGCGCTGCTCCATGGCTGCGATCAGCCGCGAACGGATGGCCGTGGTGGTGTCAGCGCGCATGGCCAGGGTTGGCGTCTTTCGGCGCGGCGTTGGCGGCTGAGGAGCGGGGGATCGGGGCGATTTCCACGCGGCGGTTCTTCGCGCGACCGGCTTCGTCGGTGTTGGCGCTGACCGGCTGCTGCGCACCGAAGGCGGCGGCGAACACGGCGTTGGCGGGCACGCCGGCGGCGATCAGCGCGCGGGCGACGGTGAGGGCGCGCTGGGCGGAAAGCTCCCAGTTGTCCGCGAACTGGCGGTTGTCGCCATGCACCGGCTGGTCGTCGGTGAAGCCGCTGACCATCAGCATTTCGTCGCGCGACTGCAGGTATTGCGTCAGCGGTGCGGCGAGGCTCTGGATGAGCTGGCGGCCGTCGGGCTGCAACTGGTCGGAGTTGAGCGCGAACAGCAGGTTGCCGCGGATGCCGATGCGTCCGTTGACCAGGGTCACGCGGCCTTGCGCCAGCGGCGTGGCCAGCGCCTGTTCCAGCGTGGTGCGGCGTTGCAGTTCGGCCTGTCGCTGTTGCTCGGCCACTTCAAGTTTGTGCGAAAGCTGCAGCTGCACGCCGATCACGCCGACCAGGATCAGCACGAACACGCCCAGCAACACCGACATCAGGTCGCCGAACGCCCAGATGGGCGCGGTGGATTCGGCGTCGGCTTCGACTTCGTGGCTCATGGTGTGCAATGTCGGACTGGATTGGGTTCTTTTGCGGGAAGCGCGAATGGCGTCATGCCCTGGCCGCCTTGCCGCGACCAGCAAGCTGCTGCATGTCGGCGATGATCTGCTGTTGCGAGAGCACGCTGAGTTCGACCACTTCCTTCGCCTGCGCCACGTAGTACGCGAGTTGCTCGTCGCTGCGCGTGAGCGAACTGTCGAGGGCGCCGGCGATCTGCTGCAGCCGTTCCATCAGCGCATCGTTGGCCTGGCCGAACTGCGCCACGCCGGCACCGAAGGCTTCGCCCAGGCTGGCGACTTCAACGGCGCTGGCGGTGACTTGCGCGGCGGCGGTGTCGAGCTTGCCGGTTTCGGTTTCGATCTGCGCGGCGAAGCGCGTACCGACGCGGTCAAGCAGCTCGGCCGAGGTGCTGACCAGGGCGTCGACGGCGCTGCGTTGTTCGGTGGAGGCATGGTTGACGGCGTCGAGCAGGGTTTCCAGCGTGGCCAGCAGGCGGCTGCGCTCCTCCAGCATGGCGGTGTCGCGGACCATGCTGTCGGAGAGTTTCTGGCGCAGCTCGCCGACGACTTCGGCGGCCACGCGTGGCGCCTCGGAGGCGGCTTCGACCAGGCGGGCGATCTCCGCGAGAGTCTTGCTGGCGGCGGCTTCGGTCTGCGTGGCGATGGTGTTGGCGGTTTGTTCCAGCGTGTTGCAGATGGCCTGCTGGTGGCTGGCGGTGGCGTCGCCTGCGGCTTTCCACTGCGTGCCCAGTTCGGTGCTGATGGCGTCGAGCTTTTGCGCCCAAGCAGCCAGGCGTTCGTCGTCGCGGGTTTGCAGCGCCGACTGCAATGCTGCGTGCGACCGGTCGACCGACTGCACCAGCGCGGCCGCGTGTGACTCGAAGGTTTCGCTGGCGGCGGCCAGCGCCTGGCGGTTGCGTTCGGCCAGTTCGGCGTGGATGGCGTCCTGTTTCGACAGGGCGGTTTGCCAGGCGCTGGCCGCGCGGTCGGCGCTGGCATCCAGGCGGGTGGCCACGCCATCCAGCAAGGCGGACGAGTGCTGCTCGAAGGTGTCGGCGAAGCGGGCGAGGGCGTCGCCCAGATCCCTGGCATGGGCTTCGTTGGTCTGCCGGTGCTGGGCGAGCGCGTCGTTCCAGATGCCGGTGACGGTGCGGGCAGTGGTGTCGAAACCGGCGGCGAGGCCATCGAGCTGGCGCTGTACGGCGTCGCCTACGCTGGCCTGGATGGCGGTGCTCTCGCGGGCCAGGCTGGCCAAGGTGGATTCGACCACTGGCTGCAACACGCCGGCGGCGGTGCGCGCGCTGTCGGTGACGCTGGCCTGCAGCGACTGCTCGACCGAACGGGCCAGCTGCGTATACGTCTCTTCGGTATGGCGATGGAAGGCTTCGCGATCGGCGTGCTGGCGCTCGTGGGCGGCGGCGCCTTGCTGTTCCAGCGTCGCGGCCATCGCCTGCAGGCGCTCGACCAGGGCGGGCATGGCGGCAGCCTGCTGTTGCAGCAGGCGGAAGGATTCCTCGCGCTGGTGGGCCTGCGAATGGATGCGCAGGGTGGTGGCGATGCTGGCGTCCAGCGCATGTACCGTTTCCAGCCGCTCGCGGCGGACCAGCGCCGAGAGCAGGCCGAGCATGGCCGAGCTGGCGACGCCGGCGATGGAGGTGCCGAAGGCGAAGGCCAGGCCGTTGACCGGCGCGGCCAGCGAGCCGCGGATGGCCTGCAGATCACTGGCGCTGCCCAGCGCCGTGCCGGTGCCGCGCAGCGTGGCCATCATGCCCAGCAGGGTGCCGAGCATGCCCAGCAACACCAGCAGGCCGACCAGGTACGGCGTCATCGCGGGCGCCGGCAGCGCGGTGCGCTCGCCTTCGACACGCAGCCGCACGGCGTGACGCAGCCCCGGATGCAGGCGCTCCAGCCAGCGGCCAAGTTCGGCGGGCGGCTCGGTCAGTTCCTCCACCGCTCGGCGCAGCGTGGCGGTGGCCTGTCCGTAGCGGAACAGCTCGAACGCACCGGCGAGGTAGCAGGCGCCGATCAGCAGGGCGATGGCCGTGCCCAGCAGGTTGTTGCCGATGTAGCCGGCCACGATCCAGCCGATAGCGGCGAGACCCAGGGCAAATACGGAAAGAAGCAAGGGACGTTTGAACATGGTGTACCGGGTCAGGAGGTGCGCAGCGCTGCAAGCAGCGCGTCCACCGGTTGGAAACGAAGATCCAGCTCGGCCAGCAACACGCTGCGCATGTCGCGGCGGAAGCTGTCGAGCCAGGTGGTTGAGGCGTCCCCGGCGGTGCGCAGGCGCTCGAAGCGCTGGCCCAGCAGGTCGGGCATCTTGGCCAGCAGGGTGTGCTCGCGCGGGGTGATGGCCACTTCCATCGCGGCGTCCACCTCGGCCAGCTGGCCCATGTCGGGTGACGCCGCGAGCGCGTCGCGCAGCTTGCCGCGCAGGCGACCCACGGCGGCCTGCGTGGCGCGCTGGCGGTTGAGGCAGAGCTGGCGGAACGCGGCGTAGTCCGGTTCGGCAGGTGTCGCCGGCGCAAGCAGCGGGGCGTCGTTGATCGCGGCCGCCAGCACCTCGCGCGCCCGCGCGCACTCGGCGTGCAGGTCGTCCGGCGCCCCCGCATCGCCCGCCGCCTCGGCTGGCCGGGCGTCGAGCGCTGCCGCCAGCGCCAGCGCGTGCTTCCAATCCAGCCATTGGCCCAGCCGGTCGGGCAGCGATGGGCCGGAAGGCGCCAGCTCCGCTTCGGTCAGGCCCGCCAGCAGGCGGATGAAGGTGGGCCCGCGAACCGGCGGGCGGTGTGCTGCTTGGGCCATGTATTCCGGAGCAAATCGGGCAGTTTAACCCGGCCGGGGCCGCTGGCGGTCGGCGTCGTGTTTCTCGGGGCGGGTGCGGCCTGCACGGCGACGCCACCGGGAATTCCGGATACTTGCGGCTTACCGGCATAAAGAGGAGTACACCATGACGACATTCACCGGCGGCTGTCTGTGCGGCGATGTGCGCCTGCGCGCCACGGGCCAGCCTTATCGGGTGGGGTTGTGCCACTGCCTCGACTGCCGCAAGCATCACGGGGCGCTTTTCTATGCGGGGGCGATCTTTCCGCAGGACGCGGTGGTCATCGAAGGCGAAACGCGCGATTACGCCGGGCGGCACTTTTGCCCCCGCTGCGGCTCGTCGGTTTTCGCCCGCGTCGAGGACGAGGTCGAAGTGCACCTGGGGACGCTGGATGCGCCCGATCAACTGGTGCCGACCTACGAGAACTGGACCGTCCGCCGCGAAAGCTGGCTGCCGCCGTTCGCGCTGGCGCATCACTACGCACGCGATCGCGAGCACACGGGCCGACGCGAGGATTAGCGTTGCGTCGCACCACGTCGGCGGCGCCGATCTGCAACCGCCATCCCGGTTGGTCCCGCGGGGCTGGGTACAATCATCCGTTGTTCCGGGTTGGATGAAACGACCCCAACGTCCGCCGCGAATCCATCAGGGAAAAAGACGACCCATGCTCAAGGCCACGCTTCTCGCTTTCACCTTGCTTGCCGCTACAGCGCTGTCTGCGACGGCTGCCCAACCCGCCGCCGATCCGCTCGCTCCCGCGGGCCACTGGACGGGCGCCACGGCAGGACGCGCCGCCACGCCGCCGATGGGCTGGAATTCGTGGAACGCGTTCCGCACCGACGTCGACGAGGCCAAGGTGATGGGTACGGCGAAAGTGCTGGTCGACAGCGGACTGCGCGATCTGGGCTACATCTACGTGAACATCGACGACGGCTGGTGGCTGAAACGGCGCACCAGCGACGGGCGCATGCAGGTGCGCACCGCGATCTTCCCGTCGGCGAAAGTGGGCGGCAGCGAGACATCCAGCTTCCGCCCCTTCACCGACAAGCTGCACAGCATGGGCCTGAAGGCCGGCATTTATACCGACATCGGCGGCAACGCCTGTTCGCAGGCCTATGACCTGCATTCGCCGAACCTGCCCGAGGGCACCATCGCCGAACGGCAGATCGGCCTGCACGGCCACGTGCAGCAGGACATCAAATTGTATTTCGCCGACTGGGGCTTCGACTACATCAAGGTCGACGCCTGCGGCATCAACGTGTACGGGGCGGACCGCCCCTTCGTGAAGCAACACAAGTACAACGCGTATCCGCCGCTGATCGACCAGGCCAGCATCAACCGCACGAATATCCCGGCCGTGCGCGCGCTGTACCAGCAAGTGGCCGACGCCCTGGCCGCCAGCAATCCCGATGGCGACTACGTGTATTCCATCTGTGCCTGGGGCGCCGCCAACGTGCGCGCGTGGGGCAAGGACGTGGGCAACCTGTGGCGCACCAGCGGCGATATCACGCCGCAGTGGTCGCGCATGTTGCACACCTTCGACAGCGCCTCGACGCGTGCGCTCTACGCCGGCCCCGGCCACTGGAACGACCCGGACATGCTGTTCGTCGGCCACGGCGATTTCGACGTGCACCACCTCACCGAAGCGCGCACGCATTTCTCGCTGTGGGCGATGATCGACGCGCCGCTGATCATCGGCTACGACCTGCGCAACGCGCCGCAAGCGTTGATGGACATCTGGTCGAACAAGGACATCGTGCGGCTCAACCAGGACAGTGGCGGCCACCAGGCGGTCATGGCCTACGACTCGGACGACGTGCAGATCTTCGTCAAGACGCTCAGCGACTCCGGCACCAAGGCCGTGCTGCTGCTCAACCGCGGTTCGGGGCCTGCCGAGATCACCCTGACGCCCGCGCAGCTGAAGATGGTGGGCGATGTGGCACTCACCGACCTGTGGTCGAAGAAAACCATGATGCTGACGGGCGGCGAACGGACCTTCACCTTGCAGCCGCGCGAATCGCGCGTGTTCGAGGCCAAGGGTAAACGGCAGCTTGCCGATGGCATGTACCTGTCGGAAATACCCGGCGCCATCAACATTGCCCGTGATGGCGTGATCGTGCCCGTGCCCGATCCGATCGTCCATCGCATGAGCAACCCGTGGGGAGCCACCACCAATAGCGGCGAGCGCCCGAGCTACGGCGGCTGGGGCGGCGCGCGCGCCGATGCTACGCCGTACGACCAGGCGTTGACCGTGGATGGAAAAGTCTTCGCCTCCGGCATCGGCATCCTGGCCAACTCGCGTATGGAAGTGAAAGCCGCCGGCTTCAGGCACTTCGAGGCGAAAGTGGGCGTGGACGATTCCACCCGCAACCTGAAAGACAAAGTGGTGTTCCAGGTCTTCGGTGACGGCCACCTGCTTGCCCAGACCACGGCGGCTTATGGCCAGGCCGCGCAAACGCTGAGCGCCGATCTTGCCAATGTGAAAACCGTCGAACTCGTCGCGCGCAGCGAAGCACCGACCAGCGACCTGCCTTTGGTGGTGACCTGGGGCGATGCCGCGTTGCGGGAGTGAGGAGCGGGCGCTAGCCGGCCGCCTGTGCCGGCGGGGCCGGGTAGCGTTCGACGTACGACTCCCCGCAACACCCTTCATAGGTCACGTGGCGCTCGGTGAAATCGACTTCATAGCGGATGACACCTGCCTGCCAGGCGGCCAGCAGGAACTGCGGGAAGGTGCTTTCGCCGGCCTGATCCGTGCGGATCGCGGCCACCAGCGCCTGTTCGTCGAAGGGCGGCACATCGACGGTTCCCGACACCAGCGGCGTGCCTTGCTGGATCACGCTGCCCAGCCGCGTCTGGTACAGGCTCGCGCAGGCGGGCAGGTGCCACACGTTGCGCGTTACACCGGCGCACCGGAGAGTTTCGGCCAGGTAGGGGAACCCACCCACGCGCGGGCGTCCGGCCATCGCCTTTTCCTGTGCGGCTTGCAGGTTGGAAATCGCCTCGCTCATTGTGTGTCTCCCGGGTAATTTTCAGGGGATCGGACCGTGGCGCCGAAAGGCGCTGGTCAGTCGACTGGAACGGTGCTTATGGCGTGAGCTTCCGCCAGCTTTTGCAGCAGGCGCCGCAACTCGGCTCTTTCGGCGGCGTCGAGTCGGCTGAAGAAGTGTTCGTCGTTGTGGTCGGCTATCGCCCGCAAGCGGGGCAGGGTGCGCTTGCCGGACGGGGTGAGCGAGAGCAGTTGCGCGCGATTGTCGCGTGGGCTCGACGCCCGCACGGCGCACTGCTTCCTCACCAGCTTGTCGACGATTTTCGAGACGGCGCCGCGTGTCAGGTTCATCGCGTCAGCGAGCTGGGCCGCCGTGATGTCGGCGCGCCCTTCGATATGGTTCAGCGCCACCCACTCCGCGACCGAGAGCTGCCTGGCCTGCAGGGCGCTGGCAAAGCTTCCGGAGACATGGTTGGAAACGAGTCGAAGCCAGTAACCCAGGTGGATTTCAAGCGGCTTGTCCGGCGCCGCGTGGCCTGCCTGATGTTTCATCGTCGGTCCCGCCATGGTTTCCGTGGAACTCATTATTGTTTCCATGGAAACATGCTGTCAAGCAATCCTGCGAAGGGGAGTGGCCAACATCTGTCCGGACCGTCCCCCCGCGTTGTATCGTCTGCGTTTCGGTCAGCCCATGCCTTCCCGCCCGGTAGTTCAGGCGGAGGCAGAGTCGAGCTGACGTGCGTGATCGCTGAAGGAAGACCCGTGGATATTGGTGATCGCTATCGGCTTCTGGTCGAATCGCTGGAAGACGTTGCTGTTTACATGGTGGACGCCCAAGGGCACATCGAGACCTGGAACCGGGGTGCCGAGCAGTTGACCGGCTATTCGCCGCAGGAGGCGATCGGCATGCCGGTGGCCGTGCTGTACCCGGATGAGCAGCAGACGGCGACACTGTCCATTGCCCGGACTGCCTGCCGGAACGATGGCGACGGCCAGAAGATCGAGGGCGTGCTTCGGCGCAAGGACGGTTCGGTATTTGCCACGTCCATCACGGTGCAGCCGGTGTGCGACGCCGCGGGGGCGCTGATTGGATGGTGGGAGGTCGCGCGCGACGTTTCCCAGCAGCAGGCCGAAGCCGACGCGCACGAATTCACCGGCGAGCAGTTTCGTCGCCTGGTGCAGAGCGTCATCGATTACGCCATCTACATGCTTGACCTGGAAGGCCACGTGCATTCGTGGAATGCGGGTGCGGAGCGCATCAAGGGTTATACGGAGCAGGAGATCCTGGGGCGGCACTTCTCGACGTTCTACACCGAATCCGACCGCGCGGCGGGCGAACCCGAGCGAGGGCTGGCGCACGCCCTGGAGCACGGTCGCTTCGAGAACAAGGCCTGGCGCGTGCGCAAGGATGGCTCCCTGTTCTGGGCGCACGTGGTGATCGACCGGGTCGACGACAACGAGGGCAACCCGATCGGCTTTGCGAAAATCACCCGCGACGCGACCGAAAGCCTGCGCGCCGAGGAGGCAATGGACGAAATGCGGCGGGCGCTGCATCAGGCTCAGAAGATGGAAGCCATCGGCCAGCTCACCGGCGGCGTGGCGCACGACTTCAACAACCTGCTGCAGGTCATCAGCGGCAACCTGCAACTGCTGGGCGATGACGTTGCGGACAACGATCGGGCAAGACGCCGGATCGACAATGCCATGGCCAGCGTGGCGCGCGGGTCGAAACTGGCCTCGCAGTTGCTGGCATTTGGCCGCCGCCAACCGTTGGCGCCCATGGTCATGAACCCCGGCAAGCTCGTCCGTGACATGGACGACCTGTTGCGACATACGCTGGGGGAAGGTATCGAGATCGAGACCGTCATCAGTGGCGGGCTCTGGAACACGTCCGTTGACCGGACGAATCTGGAAAACGCCATCCTGAACCTCGCGATCAACGCGCGCGATGCGATGGACGGCCGCGGCCGGCTGACCATCGAGGCGGGCAATGCCTATCTCGACGATCAATACGTCCGTCGCCAGCATGAAGTGAAGGCCGGGCAATACGTGCTCATCGCGGTGACGGATACCGGCTGCGGCGTGCCGGCGGATCTGCTGGAGAAGGTGTTCGAGCCGTTCTTTTCCACCAAGCCGGAAGGCAGCGGCACGGGGCTTGGCCTGTCGATGGTCTACGGGTTCGTCAAGCAGTCGGGCGGGCATGTGCAGATCTACAGCGAAACGGGCTATGGCACCACCGTGAAGATCTATCTCCCGCGCAGCATGCAGGCGGAGGAGGCGCAGGCCATCGGCGCGCCGGATCGGATGCGCGGGGGCACCGAGTCGATCCTGGTGGTGGAGGATGACGAGGCGGTGAGGGAAACGGCTGTCTCGCTGCTGCGCAACCTCGGGTACCGCGTGCTGCAGGCGCCCGATGCCCGCAGCGCGCTGTCCATCATCGAAAGCGGCGTCGCGCTGGATCTGCTGTTCACCGACGTGGTGATGCCCGGCACGATGCGCAGCCCCGAGCTGGCCATCAAGGCGCGCGAACGCATGCCTGACATCGCGGTGCTGTTCACCTCGGGCTATACCGAAAACGCCATTGTTCACGCCGGCCGACTCGACCAGGGCGTGGAGTTGCTGAGCAAGCCTTACACGCAGGAAGCGTTGGCGCTCAAGCTGCGCGAGGTGCTTTCCGCACGGACGACGCGACCGCCCGCCGACACCGCACTTTTCGCGCGGCCCCGGCCATCGCGCACCACCCACGCGGGACGGTCGAGGATCCTGCTGTGCGAAGACGACGTGTCCATTCGCTCCACGGTCAAGGACATGCTGGAATCGAGGGGGTATGTCGTCGTGGAAGCGGGCTCGGCGGAAACCGCGATCGAGAAGCATCGGCGCGAGCGGATCGATCTGCTGGTCGCGGACTTGAGGCTTCCGGGTTCGTCCGGTATCGATCTGGTGAAAACCCTGCGGCAAACCACCGCGGAGTTGCCGGTGGTCTTCACCACCGGTCGCTTCGACGCGGATACCGATCTGCTGGATTCGCGCACCAAGGTGCTGCTCAAGCCGTATAGCGGGGATGCGCTGGTGCAGACGATCTCGCAGTTGCTGGCATAGGGCGTCGCGGCGGCTAACCGGGCAGGCTGACCACCGGCACGAAGCCGCCGAAGATCATGCGCTGGCCGTCGAACGGCATGTCGCTGGCGCCTTCCAGCCGGGGATCTTTCATGAACTTTGCCATGCCGGCGTCGCGGGTGGCCTTGTCGGGCCATTCGATCCACGAGAACACCACCGACTCATCCGCGGTGGCCTGCACGGCGCGCCGGAAGTCGGTGAGCTTGCCGTCGGGCACGTCGTCACCCCAGCACTCCATGACGCGCGTGGCGCCAAATTCCAGCAGGATGGTGTCGAACGTGGTGGCGTGCGTGGTGAACGCTTCGCGCCTGGCGTTGGGCACGGCGAGGACGAAACCGTCGATGTAGGGCATGGCTGTCTCCTGAGGTCATGGCGTCCGTTGTGGCCGCCTTCGTGTAGCGACGAACGAGTGCGCTGGATCGGCATGGAGAAAGCAGGTTTCGATCTGCGCTGGTTCCGGACGAAAGCCCGGCATCTGGCCGGGCTTTCGTCGGTGGAACGATCGGGCGGGTGCCCTCGGTTATTGCTTGTTGGCTACCAGGGTGAGGCCACGGTTGGTGGGCTTGAAGATGGCCACGGTGGTCATCTGCTTGCCATCCGGCGACACCGTCATCTTCGATATCGAAGTGAGCTTGCCGTCCCGGTAGTTGGTCTCCTGCAGGGCATCCCCCACCATTTTCACCGCGACGGTGTCATGGTCCGGGTCACCCGCTACAGCGACCGGCTTGCCGCCGAGTTTGGCCGTGTAGGACTCACCGAGCTTGTTGGACATGGTCACCGTGTCGCCATCGACCTTGTAGGTGGAGGTCAACCTGTTTTCCGACGCGCTCTGGTAGCTCGCAATCTGCCAGGAGCCGGCCAGGGCGTTCGAACCCGGTGCACCGGGACCAACGCGCTTCAGGGTTCCGTGGAAGTTGGCGTGCTTGCCGCGATCGGACGTGGTGTCGAAGGTGGCGGTCTTGCCATCCGGGGCCACGGTATAAGTGCGGCTGTAGATGAGCTTGCCGTCCTTCTTGGCGGTCTGCTCGACGACGTGGTCGCTGACGACCTTCACGGCCATGTGGTCCATGTCCGGCCGCCCGCTGACGGGTTGGTCGGTGCCGTCGGCCTTGATGTGGATGGGCGGCGCGCAGTTGCAGGTGTACAGGCCGTCCTTGAGCGTCATCACCTCCGCTGTTCCGGAGCCGTGGATCTTGCTGACATCGATCTTCCATGTGCCATCGAACGCACTCGCTGCCATCAGCGGAAACGGCAGCAGCAAGGCTGTCAGCACCAACGTTTTGTTCATCAATCTTTTCATCGCAAGCCCTCGCATTGATTGATACCACGGCCGGGATCCACCCGAAGCGCTGAAGCCCCCATGCATGCCGGGGATGCTTCCTTTTCGAGCCCCAGGGGCGAGGACGGTACTCCGAGTTATGGCGGTGTGCGCGTGCCATGGGGCGGGATTGGAGGGAGTTTGCGGTGTAGTGGGGAAGGGGGAGGGGGAGCAAAGGATCAGGAGCAAGAGCGCCCCTTCCGCCTTCGGCACCTTCCCCCGCGGGGCGGGGGAAGGAAGTCATGGCCAACGTCACGAACAGCGATCTCGAACACCTTCCCTCGCGGGCGAGGAAGGAAGCTGATGGTGGCGTGGCCGTAATCAGCCGCGTCGTGCGGCTTCGATCGCGGCGATGTCGATCTTCGTCATCGTCATCATGGCCTCGAACGCACGCTTGGCGACGGCAGGGTCGGGGTCGGTGACTGCGGCGGTCAGGGCGCGTGGGGTGATCTGCCAGGACAGGCCCCACTGATCCTTGCACCAGCCGCACTCGCTGGCCTGGCCGCCGTTGTCGATGATGGCGTTCCACAGGCGGTCGGTTTCAGCCTGATCGTCGGTGGCCACCTGGAATGAAAACGCCTCGTTGTGCCGGAATGCCGGGCCGCCGTTCAAACCCAGGCACGGGATGCCCATGACCGTGAACTCGACTGTCAGGACATTGCCCTGCTTGCCGGCCGGATAGTCGCCAGGCGCGTGATGCACGGCGCCCACGGCGCTGTCCGGAAATGTTCTGGCGTAGAAGGTGGCGGCGTCCAGGGCGGTACCGTCATACCAAAGGCAAATGGTGTTCTTGCTGGTCATGCGGGTTCTCCGGGTTGAAAGCGCGGAAAGCACTTCTTACTCCCCTACGACGGACGGCGCGCGGCCGAATCGACACGAAGCCTTGCACTTGCGTGCACCGCGCCATGGTCGCGGCAAGCGTCTGCCCAACGTGGCCATTTCCGAACGCGGCCGGGCGATTTTCTGATCCAGATCATGGGTGCGTGTTCCGCGTGGGTATACGGTCACAAATCCCGACGCCCGTGTGGACGCCGTACCACGTGCGATGGGATGGACGATGCAGGCAACTGTCACGGCACAGCATTCGGCGGTGAGCGCGGACGATGATCGCGCATTGGCCGCCGTGTTCTCGGCATACACCGTTTCGGCCACCTGCTGGCTGCTCTTTGCCACGGCGGTGGGGTTGCTGCTGGCATTCAAGTTTGGTGCGCCGGATTTCTGGGCGGCGAAGTACCTGACCTTCGGCCGGTTGCGGCCGATCCACACCAACGACACCTTCTACGGCTGGGCCAGCATCGGCCTGGTCGGGCTGGCGTATTACGTGGCCGCGCGCAGTTGCGGCACGAAGCTTTACAGCATCAAGCTGGCCTGGATCGGACTGGCGCTGTTCAACCTTGCCGCCATCGCCGGCACCATCGCGCTGGAGCTGGGCTACAACTGGGGTGATCTGGAATACCGCGAATGGCCGTGGCCGATCCGGCTGGTATTCCTCGCCGCGTTGCTGGTGACCGGCTGGAATCTGATCGGCACGGTGGCGCGACGCACCACCGAGGACATCTATCTTTCCAACTGGTACACGGTGTGCGGCGTGCTGTGGACCTGCGTGATCGCGATCGTCGCGACGCTGCCGTGGTATCAGCATGGCCTGGGGCAGGTCGCTATTTCCGGCTTCTACATGCACAACGCGGTGGGCATGTGGTTTACGCCGCTGGCGTTGGGCGTCTTCTATTACGCGATCCCGAAGATCCTCAGCCGCCCGATCTATTCCTATGCGCTGGGCGTGTTCGCGTTCTGGACCAACCTGCTGTTCTATCCGCTGCTTGGCGGGCACCACTTCCTGTTCAGCCCGCTGCCGTGGTGGTTGCAGACCACCGCGATCGTGTTCAGCGTGGCCATGCTGGTGCCGGTGTGGGGTGGCAGCGCGAATTACCTGCTGACGATGCGCGGGCGCTATCGCGACATGACGCACTCGTATCCGCTGATGTTCATTTTGGTGGCGGTGATCGGCTACCTGTTTGGCTCGACCCAGGGCACGGTTGAGGCGTTCCGCTCGATGCAGGCGATCTGGCATCTCACCAACTTCACTGTCGGGCATTCGCACCTGACCATGTATGGCTTTGTCACGTTTGCGGTGTGGGGCGGCATCTATGCGTTGCTACCGCTGGCCACCCACAAAAGCCCCGGACGGCTGGGCATTGCCCTGCATTTCTGGATGGCGCTGGTGGGCAGTTTTATCTATGTCATCGCGCTGTCGATCGGCGGCACCATCCAGGGGCTGGACTGGCTGCACCAGCGGCCCTTCATCCAGTCGGTGACGGACATGGCGCCGTATTGGGTCTGGCGTGGTGCCGGCGGCTTGCTGATGTTCCTGTCCCACATCGTGTTTGCATGGAACGTATGGCGGATGACGTCGGGGCAAACCGGCAATGCCGGCTCACCCATCCTGGCTCGCACCGAGGGGGCCGCCGCATGAAAAAGTTGCTGCAGATTGCCGGCGGTGCGCTGCTTGTCTACATCGTCATCGTGATGGGGATTGCGGTGATCCCGGCCATCGACCTGTCGAAAACCCCGCCGGGCCCGGGCGTGAAGCCACTGACGGCCTTGCAGGCGGAAGGCAGCGTCGTGTATGCCGCGAACGGTTGCGCGTATTGCCATACCCAGCAGGTGCGGCCACTGGCCGAGGACAAGGTGTTTGGACGTCCATCCGCACCGGGCGATTTCAGCTACCAGACGCCGGAGCTGCTCGGTTCCGAGCGCACCGGGCCGGATCTCTCCAATATCGGCAACAGCAAACCCAGCGACGTGTGGCAGTACATCCATCTGTTCGACCCGCGCGCGGTAGTGCCCGAATCGGTGATGCCGAACTTCAAGTTCCTGTTCCATGTGGTGGCCACCGTGCCGCCCGGCGAGACGGCAGTCCCGGTGCCGGCCGCGTTTGCGCCGAAGCAGGGCAAGGTGATCCCGACCCAGCAGGCCAAGGCGCTGGTGGCTTACCTGTTGTCGTTGAAGCAGACGCCGATTCCGGGCTACACGATGAACGGTGGCATGGGCGGCATGACCTCGGCGGCGCCCGCAACGGTACCGGCGCCAACCGCGGCTGCCGGTGGTGGCTACAGCTACGACGCCGGCAAGGGCCAGAGCCTGTTCATGGCGAATTGTTCGGCCTGTCACCAGGCTACCGGCGAAGGCATTCCCGGTGCGTTTCCGCCGCTCAAGGGCAACGCCGCGGTGGATGCCGACGACCCGACCTTACACATCCACACCGTGCTGCACGGTGCGCACGGCGTCACCATCGGCGGCGTGGCCTACAGCAGCGTGATGCCGCCGTTCGCCGATCAGTTGAGCGACGCGGACATCGCCAACATCGTCAACTACGAGCGCAGCTCGTGGGGCAACCACGCCAAGCCGGCGACCGCGGCCGCCGTGGCCGCTGTACGCGCCAAGGGCCCGTGAACAGGAGATCGCCATGCATCATGCTTTTCTCGGGCCGTTCTGGGGCAACGTCGCCATCATCGCGATCGCCGGCGCGATCACCATCGGCTGTTTCGTCGCGATGTTCTGGATGATCTTCCGGCCCGGCGAGAAAGACCCGCACCACGCCAAGTACGAGATCCTGCGCAAGGACCGTTGAGGAAACCCGCCATGTCCAAGCCCCACGTACGCGTCTACCTCGACGACGATCTGCAACCGGTGGCGGATCACGAACTGCCGACCGCACTGACCCTCGATACCCGCAAGCTGGCCGACGGCCCGCACCGGCTGATCATCCGCGCCGAGGATCACAGCGGCGCCGAAGGCGTGGAGGAGATTCCGTTCCACGTGCAGAACGGCCCCGGCATCATCGTGTCGGGCTTGCGCTCGGGTTCGACCCGGCGCGGCGAGTTGCGCCTGACCGTGGACGCCTTCAGCACCGACGACCCGTTCGACCCGCGGCGCGCCGAAGCGCGTTCGTCGATCCCGGTGTGGGTGTGGGTGATGTGCCTGTTCGTGGTGGCCTGGGCGGTCTTCTACGCCGGGCGCATGTGGGATGTGCCGGCGCAATACCGCGACACGCCCACCTACGGCCCGCCGCCGGCACAGGTTGCACCGGCGACGACGCCACGCTGATCCGCCAGCGGGGAACAAGGGATGCCGTGGTGGCCATCGAGCCACCACGACACCGGCGAATCAGGCGGCGGTTGTCGCCGCGCGATCCGCGTTGTGCGGATACATCGCGTCGAGGTATTCCTGGTCCATCTCGGTCTTGAACGTGTGTGCATCCTTCAGCGCTTCGGCGCGCTGGGCGGCCGGGCGTGCATTGATGCGGTCGAGGAAGCGTTTGACGTGGGGAAAGTCGACCCAGCCCTGTTCGCCAAACATGAAGGGCAGGGCGCGCGCCCAACCCCACAAGGCCATGTCGACGATGGTGTATTCCTCGTTGACCATGAACGTGCGGGTGGCCAGGTGCTCATCGAGGATCCGCCAGTGGCGCCGTGCCTCGAAGTCGTAGCGATTGAGCGCGTAAGCCTTGGGCTCGGGGGCGAAGTGCTTGAAATGCACCGCCTGGCCGGAGAACGGACCGATGCCGGTGGCGATGAACATCAGCCACGAATACATCCGGCTGCGAACTTCCGGCGTGTTCCCGGGCAGGAATTTGCCGTGCTTCACCGCGAGATAAAGCAGGATCGCCGTGCTGTCGAAAACCACGGCATCGCCATCGACCAGGGCCGGAGTTTTGCCATTGGGGTTGATGGCGCGGTAGGCGGCACCGTGCTGCTCGCCCCTGGCCGTGTCGACCGGCACCATCTGGTAATCAAGCCCCGACTCTTCGAGAAACAAGGCGACCTTGGCGGGGTTGGGGGACGGGTGGTAGTAGAACTTCATGATGTTGGCCTTGATGGGTGGGGTGGTGGAGCGGCGCCGGGTTTGCCGGGTGGCGCCGCGCAAACAGAGTGTCTGCCTTTGCACATGCCGCAACCACACCATTCATCGCAAAGTTCAATTGCGCTTTCAGCAAGCTTGTCCACGACTGCTGGAACGCCGCCGATGGCATTGCCGTCAGGGCTTCCGACGGTTGTCGACGCGTGTTGCCGTGTCCCCATGCGATGACGGAACGCACCGCCACGCTTCCACCCCTGCGCCAAGTACGCGAGACTTTGCTGCTGTACACGGCAATCCAGCGGGAGATTCAATGAGTTTGGCGCGACAGGGAGTCAGCTTCTTGATGGTCGGGCTCGGTCTGCTGACCGCCGACTGGGCGGTGTTCGTGGTGTTGACGGCGCTCGGCACGCCGGCGCCGGTGGCCAATGTTCTTGGGCGCATAACCGGTGCGCTGCTGGGCTTCTGGGCGAATGGCCGCTTCACGTTCGGCACACCCGACGCCACCCGGCTCGGCCCTCACCGGTTTTTGCGCTTCCTGGCCATGTGGCTGCCGCTGACCGTGCTCAGCACACTTCTGGTCACGCTGGTGGAAGCGAAACTCGGCTTGCAGATGGCGTGGCTGGCAAAGCCAGCGGTCGAGGCGTGTCTTGCCGTCATCAGCTTCGTCGTTTCACGCCATTGGGTGTATCGGTAAACGAGGCGCCCCTATTCAATGCGCCCGCCGATTGATGCGTCGACGCCATCGTCGCCAGGCAGCGGGCAAGCTGCATGCACCAAAGCAACGGAACCCGTGCCAATGACAGAACAACGCGATCCGACCGATCTGGACTATCTCACCTGGGTGGCCGAGGGCAGGGCGGCGATGGTGCCCGCCGACGTCAGCGCCCGCTTGCTGGCGGCTGGGCTCCTGGTGCAGACCGATCGCGACAAGGTGGATCGTCAACGGTTCGAACTGAGCCCGGCCGGGCTGGACCATATCCGTTCGAGCGATCAATAGCGGATCGCGCCAATTTGCTTGCGACGTTTGGCAATGCGATGACCACTCGCCCGCCCCCAACCGTTCGCACTGAGCGCAGCCCGCGCAGCGGGCGGAGTCGAAGCGCCATTCACACCATCATGAGAAGGGAATCGTGGCCAGGTTGTGCTGCCCCGGCAATGCCATGGTTTGCGCCGCGAATGGACGGTCATGCCAGCCACCATTGGTGACCCCATAACCGCTGCATCTCCTCTTTGAAAGGCCATCCCATGCATCGTCGCGATTTGTTGAAAGGCACCTTGATGGGCGCATTTGCGCTGGCACTCCGCCCCGGATTCGCGTGGGCGGCGTCTGTTGACGACGCCACGGCACAGTTCACCGAACTGGAGCGCAAGCATGGCGGGCGGCTGGGTGTTTCCATTCTCGACACGCAGAGCGGCCGCCGCATCCAGCATCGCGCGGGCGAGCGCTTCCTGATGTGCAGCACGTTCAAGTGGCTTGCCGCTGCCGCCGTGCTGGCGCGGGTGGATAGCGGCAGGGAGCGACTCGATCGCCGCGTGGTCTACGGCAAAGACGTGTTGCTGGACTACGCTCCGGTCACCAGCAAGCACGTAGGCGCGCCGGGCCTGAGCGTGGCCGAGCTCTGCGCTGCTGCCGTGACCTTGAGCGACAACACGGCCGCCAATCTCCTGCTCGCCAGCATGGGCGGCCCGACCGCGATCACCGCATTTGCGCGCAGCCTGGGCGACGAAACCACGCGGCTCGACCGCATCGAACCCGAGCTCAACCTGGGCAGCCCCGGCGACATTCGCGACACCACCACGCCAGACGCCATGTTGGCGGACCTGCATCGCGTGCTGCTGGGTAACCGGCTTTCCGCTGGATCGCGGGACCTGCTGCTTCAATGGCTGCGCGGGTGCATCACCGGCCTCGACGCCATCCGCGCCGGCCTTCCCGCAAACTGGACGGCCAGCGACAAAACCGGCAGCGGCAGCCAGGGCGAAACCAACGACGTGGCCATCATCTGGCCACCGCGGCGCAAGCCGTTGCTGGTGAGCGCGTACTACGCCGGCTCCCACGCCGAGCCGGCAGAACGCAAGGCGGTGCTGGCGGCGGTGGGGCGTATTGCGGCGTCGATGTAGTCGTCACCACGTTTTCCAGAAGCGAAGCGGTGATCGCCGTTGATGCACGCTTGGCCGGATCCGTCCGCTCACGGTCCGGCACGGTGCTCGTTGGCGGTCGACGGCCTGCCTAGAGTGACGGCTCCCTCAATGATGGAGTCGTCCCATGTTCGATAACCCCGCCTTGCTGGTCATCGATGTGCAGCAATCGTTTCTGCATGCGCCGTACTGGCGCGAGGACGATGTGCCGGCGTTCCGCGAGAATCTGTTGAAGCTGATCGATGCAGCGGTCGCGCGCGGCTGGCCGGTGGTGCGCATCCTGCACGAGGATGGCGATGCACACTTTTCCGAGGCGTCGGGCCTGGTGAAACCGATGACGTGGGTGCCAGAGGCGCACGATGTGGTGTTCCGCAAGCAGGTGCACAACGCGTTCACCGGGACGCAACTGGAAGCCTGGCTGCGCGAACGTGGCATTGGGCGACTGATCGTCAGTGGCATCCGCACCGAGCAGTGTTGCGAAACCACCACGCGGGTCGCTTCCGATCTCGGCTTCGCCGTCGACTACGTCACCGAAGCCACGCTGACCTTCCCGATGGTCCACGCCGGCAGCGGCACTCGCTACGATGCGCAGGACATCAAGCAACGCACGGAACTGGTTCTGGATGGCCGCTTTGCCCGCATCTGCACCGTCGATGACGTCCTCGCCGATCACTGAGGTGTGCTTCGTGCTGCCGCCGGACCTGATCCTGCTGGATCTGGCCGGCGCCGCAGATGCGTTTCGTATCGCCGCCTCGATGGGCCTACCTCTGCGCTTGCGCATGCTGGCGCCGATCGAGGGTGGGGACACCGCCATGACGGCGTTGGGTGTCGGGCTCGTCGGTATCGAACCGCTGCCGGCGCAGTTGGATACGCACGCGATGATCGTGGTGTGCGGCGCCAGCGGCAGTGGCGAGCAGGTTTTGTCACTGCCCGCCAACAAGGCGCTAATCGAATGGTTGCGACGACACGGCAGCCATGGCCGGCGTCTGGCCTGTGTGTGTTCGGGTGCGTTGCTGGCCGCTGCCGCCGGGTTGCTGGACGGCCGGCGCTGCACCACACACCACAGCTTGCTCGATGCGCTGCGCCGACTCACGCCGACGGCCGAGGTGCTGGACAGCCGTGTGTTTGTCGAGGATGGCGAGGTGTATACCAGCGCGGGCATCACCGCGGGCATCGACCTGGCACTGCATTTGATCGCCGGGCTGGGCTCGTCGCGCTTGGCCGCCGCGGTGGCGCGCGAAATGGCCGTCTACATGCGGCGGGCGTCGGGCGATCCCGCGCTGTCGCCGTGGCTGGAAGGGCGCAACCACATGAATACGGCGATCCACCACGTACAGGATACGCTGGCCAAAGCGCCCGAACAGGACTGGCCGCTGGCGCGTCTGGCCGACATCGGCCACCTGAGCGTACGCAGCCTCACGAGGCATTTCCGCGAGGCCAGCGGCATGTCGATCAATGCTTATCATGCCCGTCTGCGTCTGGCACTCGCCCGCCAGGCACTGGCCAGCGGTGACAGCGTAGAGCGCGCTGCCGAACGCGCCGGCCTGGGCTCGGCACGCCAACTGCGGCGACTGTGGTCGCTCCATGCCAGCGATAGCCCGGTATCGGCGCGACGACGTTGAGGAGGCCGGCCCACTGCCTGTTCGTGCTGGGCGTGGCCCTCGCAGCCGACGGAGTCGACGCGCTTGTCATGCCGCCGACTCAACGCGCCAGTTTGTCCAGTGCGACCTTCATGGCGCCGGCACCCGTGTCCATCGCGAGTTCGATCGCGCCGCTGATGTCGTCGGGCAGAAAGTCGGCGAGCCAGATGACGCGGGTGATCCCCGGTTCGGCAACCACCTGCGCGGAGGCGTTGTAATGCGTGGCGCCAACACCTTCGGCCGACCACACCAGGCGATGCGCCTGTTCGTCCAGCGTGATGATTGGCTCGCGGATGCAGTGGCCATTGGCGAAGGTAACCCACCGCGCACCGGGTTCGAGTCGGGTGTCGATGACGAAGCCCGGCACCAGGCGGGTGTGCAGCGCCCCGATGTCGCGGATCGCATCCCACACGTCGTCGGAATGTGCCGTGGTGACTATGTCCTTGCGTACGGTAGCCAAAGGATTCTCCTGGTCAGATGTGAGCGGCAGCTTTCCGCTGTGGTCAGCGAGCACTGCTGCAATACGCTTCGATGCGGTAGCCGTCCGGATCGGCTACGTATGCGGCGTAATAGCTTGTGCCGTAATCCGGCCGCAATGCGGGTCCGCCATTGTCGCGGCCATCATGCGCGAGGGCAGCGGCATGGAAGGCGTCGACGCTGGCACGGCTGGGCGCCGCAAAACAGATGTGCAAGCCGGAGGCGTCATTGGCGGCAACCGGCACCTCGCTGCGCAACACCCATAACGCCACGGAAGTTGCGCCGTAGCCGAGTGAGGTCGCGTCCTCACTGAGGCAGCGGTAACCGAGCGGCTCCAGCGCGGCGTCGTAAAAGGCTTTGGCGTGCGTGATGTCGCGAACGCCGATGGAAAGATGGTCGATCATGGGTGACTCCATGGATGGTCGGTGGCAGGATCATCGGCGTTGCCGCGCTGGGTGGCTTGGGAAAAATTGCGGTCCACGCAAGAGCCGTTATTCGATGACGATGGATGCCACAACATGGGCTGCCGGCAACGGCTGGAGCGTGCAGGAAGTAACCTGCAACGCCGGGCCGCGCGACCGCGCGTTCGAGGAGCGCCACGAGACGGTGTCGATAGCGGCGGTGCTCGCCGGCACGTTCCAGTACCGTAGCGAACAGGGCGCCGCGTTGCTGGCTCCCGGCGCTTTGCTGCTCGGCAATCATGGCCAATGCTTCGAGTGCAGGCACGAACATGGCATCGGTGATCGCTGCCTTTCGTTCCACTTCACACCGACTTACTGGGAGAGCCTGGTGGCCGCCATGCCCAGCATGCGCCGGGCGACGTTCGCCCACTCGCATGTGCCACCCGCCGCCTCGCTGACCGGCATGCTGGCCCGGCTGGCATCCTTCAGGCAGGGAGATACCGCTGCGTTGGAGGAAGTCGCCATCGATCTGGCAGGCGCCGTGCTGCATGCGGACGCCGGGCTTCGTTCCCGCCCAGGTCCATTGCGAAACCACGATGCTCAGCGCGTATCAGATGCCGTGCGCCGCATTGAAGCGCACGCGCATGAGGTGGGCGAAACCCTGTCGCTGGCTGAACTTGCCCACGACGCGGATCTCAGCCCCTGGCATTTCCTGCGCGTCTTCCGCCGCGTAGTGGGCATGACGCCGCATCAATATGTGCTGCGCACACGTATGCAGCGCGCCGCCGAGCAATTGCGCGACTCGGCCGCCTCCATTTCAAGCATCGCCTTCGCGGCCGGATTCAACGACCTGTCCACCTTCAATCAACGGTTCCGTGCCGTGATGGGGATGAGCCCGGGGTCATATCGGATTCGGCGTAACCGGGACGGAGGAAGTTAATCCGATCACCGGTGGTGTGCATCACCAGATCTGCTACGCCGCCTCGGCACTCAACTTCACTCCCAGCGCCTGCACGACCTTCATGATCGTGGCGAACTCTGGGTTGCCTTCGGCGGACAACGCCTTGTACAGGCTTTCGCGGCGCAGGCCGGTGTCGCGTGCGAGTTGGGACATGCCGCGGGCGCGTGCAACCACACCGAGGCTGTCGGCGATGAAGGCGGGGTCGCCGGTTTCCAGGGCGGCGGAGATGTATTCAGCCTGGGCTTCGGGGGTACCCAGATGTTCGGCGGGGTCAAAGGGGTGGGTCTTGGTGCGCATGTTTCACCTCACAGGCTGGCAGCGAGTTTCCGGGCTGCATTGATGTCCTTGCGCTGTGTGCTCTTGTCGCCACCGCAAAGCAGGATGACCAGCAGCTTGCCGTGCTGCACGTAGTAGACGCGATAACCGGGACCGTAGTCGACGCGCAGTTCCTGCACTCCATGGCCGCCGGCTGCCTTGTGATCGCCGAAGTTCCCGAACGCCATCATGCGGATGCGCGACGCGATGCGAGCCCTGGCACGCTCGTCGCGCAGGGCATCCAGCCATGACGTGAAAGCTTCGGTCCTTCGAACTTCGATCATTTGCAGACTGTATCCTTTGGGTAACATGTCGTCAACCATGGGATACGCCACTACCTAGACCAGAGAACGTGCGGCAAGCGGACCGGAACCACCCAAATGCAAACGACGCCGTATCGCTACGGCGTCGTTCCAGTTTCAGATTCAGGCTTCGCCGGAATGACGAGCTTCAGAGTGCCTCGAAGATTCCCGCCGCACCCATGCCGGTGCCGATGCACATGGTCACCATGCCGTACTTCTGCTTGCGACGGCGCATGCCGTGCACCAGCGTGGCGATGCGCACCGCGCCGGTAGCGCCGAGCGGATGGCCGAGTGCGATGGCGCCGCCGAGCGGGTTCACCTTGGTCGGGTCGAGCTTGAGATCACCCATCACGGCCAGCGCCTGGGCGGCGAAGGCTTCGTTGAGTTCGATCCAGTCGAGCTGATCCTGGCTGATGCCGGTTTGCGCAAGCGCCTTCGGAATGGCTTCCTTCGGGCCGATGCCCATGACTTCGGGAGGGACGCCGGCGACGGAGAAACCGACGAAGCGGGCCAGCGGCTGCAGGTTGTATTGCTTGATCGCTTTTTCGCTGGCCAGCAGCACGGCGCCGGCGCCGTCGGACATCTGGCTGGAGTTGCCGGCGGTGACGGTGCCGCCGAACTGGCCGTTGCGGAATACGGTGCGCAGTTTGGCCAGCACTTCCGGGGTGGTGCCGGCGCGCGGGCCTTCGTCCTGGTCGATGACGCGGCTGTCGGTGGTGATGTCGCGGCTGGCGAGATCCGGGTAGTGGTCGTCGAGCTGGAACGGGGTGATCTCGTCCTTGAATTCGCCGGCGGCCTGGGCGGCCAGGGCGCGGCGGTGGCTTTCGACCGCGAACGCGTCCTGCTGCTCGCGGCTGACCTTCCACTGCTTGGCGACGTTTTCGGCGGTGATGCCCATGCCGTAGGCGATGCCGAGGTTCTCGTCCTGGAAGATCGCCGGGTTCATGGCGACCTTGTGGCCCATCATCGGGACCATGCTCATGCTTTCGGTGCCGCCGGCGAGCATCAGGTCGTCCAGGCCCAGGCGGATGCGGTCGGCGGCCATCGCCACCGATTGCAGGCCGGAGGAGCAGAAGCGGTTGACGGTGACGCCGGGCACGGTGTGCGGCAGGCCGGCCAGCAGCAGGCCGATGCGCGCCACGTTCATGCCTTGCTCGGCCTCGGGCATGGCGCAGCCGATGATGACGTCGCCGATCTGGTGCGGGTCGATGTCGGGGTATTGCGCCATCACGCTGCGGATCACGTGGGCGAGCATGTCGTCCGGGCGGGTGTTGCGGAACACGCCGCGCGGCGCCTTGCCGACCGGGGTGCGGGTGGCGGCGACGATGTAGGCGTCTTGCACTTGCTTGGTCATGGGATTTGCTCCGTGGCGTCGCGCAGGGATGCGGCGACGCGTCTTGGTTTTTGTTCGTCATTCCAGCGAAAGCTGGAACCCAGTGCCTTTGGTGGTGCCTTGAGTCGCTGGATCCCGGCTTTCGCCGGGATGACGGTGTGGAGGGTCGTGATCAGTTCCTGAGCGGCTTGCCGGTGGTCATGGTGTGGGCGATGCGGGCCTGGGTTTTCTCCGTTTTCGCCAGCTCCACGAAGTGCTTGCGCTCCAGTGCCAGCAGCCATTCCTCGTCGACGGTCGAGCCGCGCTCGATCACGCCGCCACACAGGGTGTCGGCGATGCGCGAAGCGATGTCGACGTCGTGTTCGGAGGCGAAGTAGCCGGCTTGCAGGTTGGCCAGCGAGGCCTTGAACGTGGCGGTGCCGACGTCGCCGGCGACAGTGACATGGGCGGGCAGCGGTGGGCGGTAGCCGGCCTCGGCCAGTGACAGCGCCACCTTCCTGGCGACGTACAGCAGTTCGTAGGCGTTGAACACGACCACGTCGCTGTCGCGCAGCAGGCCCAGGTTCTTCGCCTCGAATGCGCTGGCGGAAACCTTGGCCATCGCCACGGTTTCGAACACCTTCTTCAACTCCTCGAACGGGTCGGCCGGATTCGCCTTGGACGCGCGCACGGCCAGCTCATGCAGGCCGCCGCCAGCGGGCAGCAGGCCGACGCCGGCCTCGACCAGGCCGATGTAGCTTTCGAGTGCGGCAACCGTCCGGGCGGAATGCATCTGGAATTCGCAGCCGCCACCGAAGGCCATGCCGCGCACGGCGGACACGACCGGCACCAGGGCGTGCTTGATCGCCATGCTGGTGCGCTGGAAGTTGGCGACCATGTGCTCGAAGTCGTCGAACTTGCCGTCCTTCAGCAGGCCCAGCGCGCCCTTCAGGTCCGCGCCGGCGGAGAACGGTTCGCCGGTCTGCCAGATCACCACGGCCTTGAGCTTTTCCTCGGCCAGCTTGATCGCGTGCTGGATGCCGTCAAGCACGTGGTCGTTGACGGTGTTCATCTTGGTCTTGAACGAGATGATGCCGACGCCGTCGTCGCCCAGCGTCCACAGGCGCACGCCGTCGTTCTCCCACACGGTGCTGCCGGTATCGAACTTCTCGCCCAGGATCGGATCGGGGAACAGCTGACGCTGGTACACCGGATGCTGCGAACGCGGCTTGTCGGCGTTGGCGCTGGCTGAATACGAACCATCCTTGCCGTGGACGCCTTTACGGCCATCCGAGACCCAAGCGGGCAGGGGTGCGTCACTCATCGCTTTGCCGGCCTTGATGTCCTCGTTAATCCATTCGGCAATCTGCTGCCAGCCGGCAGCCTGCCAAGTCTCGAACGGGCCGAGCTTCCAACCGTAGCCCCAGCGAATCGCGAAATCCACGTCGCGCGCGGTGTCGGCGATGTCAGCCAGGTGGTAGGCGGTGTAGTGGAACAGGTCGCGGAAGGTGGCCCACAGGAACTGCGCCTGCGGGTCGCTGGAGGCGCGCAGCTTGCCGAACTTCTCGGCCGGGTCCTTTACGCCCAGGATCGCGGCGACTTCATCGGACGGCTTCTGTTCGGACGGACGGAAGTCCTGCTTGGCCACATCCAACACCTGGATGTCCTTGCCTACCTTCTTGTAGAAGCCGCCGCCGGTCTTCTGGCCCAGCGCTCCCTTGTCGATCAGGCCCTGCAGCCACACCGGCGCCTTGAAATACTGATGCCACGGATCGTCGGGCAGGGTGTCAGCCATGGTCTTGATGACGTGGGCCATGGTGTCCAGGCCGACCACGTCAGCGGTGCGGTAGGTGGCACTCTTCGGGCGGCCCACGGCCGGGCCAGTCAGCGCGTCGACGGTGTCGAAGCCGAGCTTGAATTGCTCGGTGTGATGCATGGTGGCCAGCATCGAGAACACGCCGATGCGGTTGCCGATGAAGTTCGGCGTGTCCTTGGCGATTACCACGCCCTTGCCGACGGTGGTGACCAGGAAGGCTTCGAGGCCGTCCAGTACGTTCTTGTCGGTGAGTTTGGTCGGGATCAGTTCGACCAGATGCATGTAGCGCGGCGGGTTGAAGAAGTGCACGCCGCTGAAGCGGTGGCGCATTTCCTCGGGCAGCGCTTCGGCCAGCTTGTTGATCGAGAGGCCGGAGGTGTTGGAGGCGATGATCGCGGTCTTCGACAGGTGACCGGCGATCTTCTTGTACAGGTCGAGCTTCCAGTCCATCCGTTCGGCGATCGCCTCGATCACCAGGTCGACGTCCTTCAGGTGGTCGAGATCGTCGTCGTAGTTGGCCGGGATGATCGAGGCTGCCAGCGCCTTGTCGGCCAGCGGGGCGGGCGACAGCTTGGCCAGGTTGGCGATGGCCTTCAGCGCGATGCCACTCTTGGGGCCTTCTTTCGCGGGCAGGTCGAACAGCACGGTTTCGACGCCGGCATTGGTCAGGTGCGCGGCGATCTGCGCGCCCATGACACCGGCGCCCAGCACGGCGGCCTTGCGGATGCGCAGCGCGGAAGGCGTCGAGGGGGATTGGCGGGGGGATGTAGTCATTGGCTTCTCCGAAAGTACCGACATGAAGTGCCGAGCGAGGTCCTGACTGACGCACCCGGATCTAGGGATGGGTGAGCCCGGCGACGGCGAAACGAATAAGGTGCTGGATGGTTTGTTCGAGATGTACGCCTTCGCTGACATCCTGCTTGCGCTGGATCATGCCGAAGCCGGACATGGCGTGAGTCAGCGCGCCGGTGACCAGGTCGATGCGCCAGTACAGCTCTTCCTTGCTGAGATGCGGCAGCAGGCGGGCGAACTCGGCGGTGAACTGGCGCATCACGTGGCCGTAGTTCTCGGACAGGAACTGGCGCAGCGAGTCGTCGTGTTCGGCAAAGGCCCGCGCCAGTACGCGCATGAACAGCGAGCCGCTATCCTCGTGGGACAGCTTCAGCGCAGGGCGGATAAACGCGTCCAGCACGTCCTCGAGGCGGTCGTTGCCGCTTTCCCTGGCATTGCCCAGTGCAGCGAGTCGTTGTGCGTTGAGCGTGTCCAGCCGGCGCCGGAAGACCTGCTCGACAAGCTTGTCCTTGGAGCCGAAGTGGTAGTTCACCGCGGCCAGGTTCACACCGGCAGCGGCGGTCAGCTGGCGTAATGACGCGCCTTCGAAACCGCGTTGGGCAAACAGGACTTCGGCGGCGCCGAGTATGCGGTCCTTGGTCGAGCTTGAGCGATTCACGATAGCTTCCATCCGTCAGCGGTGAACAGGCGTTCAAACGATCGTTTGAGCATACGCGGCCCACTTCACGAACGTCAAACCGCCTCGCTACTTGCAAACTGCATATGACTTGCGTATGAGCTAGAATCTGTCAGACTTTCCGGGGCTAAACCCTCAATCCTTGTAAGGTTTACGTCACCGCCGGCCGTTCTGGCCGACCCTCTTTATCTTTTTTATCCGTCACCGGAGCAGATTCGTATGGCGCTGGAGCGCACCCTTTCCA
The DNA here is from genome assembly GCF_001426645.1 of Rhodanobacter sp. Root480. Taxonomy (GTDB): domain Bacteria; phylum Pseudomonadota; class Gammaproteobacteria; order Xanthomonadales; family Rhodanobacteraceae; genus Rhodanobacter; species Rhodanobacter ginsenosidimutans. The sequence continues at coordinate 806,513 of NZ_LMEX01000001.1, read as the reverse complement.
TCATCAAACCCGATGCCGTCGCCAAGAACGTCATCGGCCAGATCTACGCCCGTTTCGAAAAGGCCGGCCTGAAGATCGTCGCTGCCAAGATGAAACAGCTGTCGCGCCAGGAGGCCGAAGGCTTCTACGCGGTCCATCGCGAGCGCCCGTTCTTCAAGGCTCTGGTTGATTTCATGATTTCCGGCCCGGTGGTGATCACCGCGCTGGAAGGCGAGAACGCCGTGCTGGCTCATCGCGACCTGATGGGTGCCACCAATCCGAAGGAAGCGGCGCCGGGCACGATCCGCGCGGATTTTGCTGATTCCATCGACGCCAACGCGGTGCATGGCTCCGACGCCGTGGAAACCGCCAAGGTGGAAATCGCGTATTTCTTCGCCGCGACGGACGTCCTGTCCAGATAGTTTGTGCGTTCATCCATGAACGCGAAGATCAAAAAGCGGCCATCCGTGGCCGCACTTTTCACAAGAGCTTTTCCTTGAACCAAGTTGCTGCCAGCTCAAAGAAGGTCAATCTGCTCGACTTCGATCGCCGGGGTCTGCGTGATTTCTTCACGCAAATCGGCGAGAAGCCGTATCGGGCCGAGCAGGTGATGAAGTGGATCTACCATGACCTGGAAGACAACTTCGAAAACATGACCGACGTGGGCAAGGCGCTGCGCGCCAAGCTCACCGAGGTCTGCTACATCGGCGCGCCGAAGACGCTGCTGAACAAGGTAGCTACCGACGGCACACACAAGTGGCTGCTGGGCATGGACTCCGGCAACGCGATCGAGACGGTGTACATCCCCGAGCCGACGCGCGGCACCTTGTGTGTGTCCTCGCAGATCGGCTGCGCGCTCAACTGCAGCTTCTGCTCCACCGGCGCACAGGGTTTCAACCGCAACCTGTCCACCGCCGAGATCATCGGCCAGGTCTGGGTGGCGGCAAAACAGCTGGGCAACGTCACCCACCAGAACCGCCGCATCACCAACGTGGTGATGATGGGCATGGGCGAGCCGCTGGCCAATTTCGAGAACGTGGTCAGGGCGATGCACCTGATGCGCGACGACCTGGGCTTCGGCCTGGCGGCCAAGCGCGTGACGCTTTCCACGGCGGGCATGGTGCCGCTGATCGACCAGCTTTCGGCGCAGATCGACGTCTCGCTGGCGGTATCGCTGCATGCGGCCAATGACGAGTTGCGCACGGAATTGATGCCGATCAACAAGCGCTATCCGATCGCCGAGCTGCTGGCGGCGTGCCAGCGCTGGATCGCGCGCAAGCCGCGCACCTCGATCACCTTTGAATACACCTTGATGAAGGGCATCAACGACCAGCCTGAGCATGCTCGCCAGCTGATCAAGCTGATGCGCAAGTTGCCCACCTGCAAGGTCAATCTCATTCCGTTCAACCCGTTCCCGGGCACCCAATACCAGCGCTCGGACGCCAACGACATCCACGATTTCCAGACGCGGCTGCTCAACGCCGGCGTACTTACCATGCTGCGCCGCACCCGCGGTGACGACATCGATGCCGCGTGCGGGCAGTTGGCGGGGCAGGTGACCGACCGCACCCGGCGCAGTGCCGATATTCGCAAGCGGCAGGACGAGGGGGCATTGCATGCGAGCTGAGCGGGTCCTGGTTGTTGCCTTGGCGTTGACCCTGGCGGGCTGTGTCACGACGCACACCAACAGCAGTGCGTTGGGGGCGCACATGCCCAAGACGTCCAAGGCCCAACAGGCCGTCGATGCGGCGCGGGTACATACCGAACTGGGCCAGCGCTACATGGCCAACGGCGACCTGCAGGAAGCGCTTGGCAAACTGACCAAGGCGCTGCAGTTCGATCCCGATTACGTGCCCGCGCACACCGTCATCGCGGTGCTGTATGAGCGGATCAACAAGCTTCCCGAAGCCGAGCAGCATTACCGCAAGGCGGTTGCGCTGGATCCGACCAAGGGTGCGCCGAACAACAACCTCGGCGCCTTCCTTTGCCATACCGGCAGGGGCGGCGAAGCGATCGGTTATTTCCGCAAGGCTGTTACCGATCCCTTCTATCAAACCCCGGATGTGGCACTGACCAATGCCGGGGTGTGCCAGATGCAGATGAGCGACTCGAAGGGTGCGGAACAGAGCTTTCGTGACGCGCTCGTGCGTAACCCCAAGAACGCCGAGGCACTATATCAACTGGCAAACTTGCTTTTTTTGAGCAATGATGCCTTTCACGCCCGCGCGTTTCTGCAACGCCGGGAGGGGCTGGGCGCGGCTGACGCCGCGACCTTGAAACTCGGTCACGATATCGAATCTCGTCTGGGCGACCTGGAAGGCGCTCGCACTTACAATCAGCGTCTGCAAAGCCGTTTCCCGGACTCGGAACAGGCGCGTGCTCTGGACAACAACGTCAGCCAATGACCATGCAACCCAATTTCCCTGGCCAGGATGCCAGCGAGTCGATCGTCTTTGATGCTCCCCAAAATGCGGAGCCGGCTTCAGCAGCAACCCTGGGAAGCCCCAGTTTCGGCGCCCTTTTGTGTGAGGCGCGTGAAGCGCGGGGACTGGAAATCGAAGCCTGCGCCCACGCACTCAGATTGCCGGTCCGTATGTTGCGGCGGCTGGAGCGCGACGATTATCAGGACATCGATTCCAAGGTCTATCTGGCCGGTTACATCGGTAAATACGGCCATTATCTCGGCATGGATCCGGCGCTGATCCAGACCGAGCTCGACCGCATCAAGCAGACCGAGCCCACCCTGGTGGCCACCGGCGGCATTTCGCATTCACGTTTTCTGCTCGACCGTTACGCGACGGCCGCCACGTATGTGGTGCTGACCGCCGTCATCGTGGTACCGATGGTGTGGATGGGTGTGCGCGGCACGCTCAATCGCGACCTCAGCCATCTAGCTCCCCTGGATGCGACGCCGGTTGCGCAGGTTGATGCCCCGGAATCCGCCGTGAATGACGCAGCCCGGCTGCCCAGTCACGTGGCGCTGCCGCCTCCGGTGCAGGAACAACCCCTGCTTGCCTCGATGGCCGCTTTTCCGAACCTCGACAGCAGCGCGGCATCGAAGAAGCCGTCTGTCCTGGCCCCGCCCGCGGCGGTCGAGACAGGTGTGGGCGGCCACAACCTCGAGCTCAGCCTCACCTCCGCCAGTTGGGTCGAAGTGACCGATGCGGCCGGCGTACGGCTGGAATACGGTCTGCTGCCCGCGGGCAGCCACAAGATCTATCAGAGTGACAAGCCGCTCGACGTGCGCATCGGGAACGTTTCCGGCGCCAGCGCCACCATCGATGGGCAGCCGGTTGGCCTCGACGATTTCCGGCACGCCAACGTCGCGCACTTCAGCGTTGAAATCCGCGACGGCAAGGCCACCCCGACCGCCCTCTGATCCACGCGCCCGGCTCCGTCCGGGTGCCACATTTCGGTTATGCTTGCCCATTGCCCGCCCGGTACCGAGCGGTATCGGTGGGCTTTTTGCTTTTATCTTCCACGCCGGCTTCCGAACACGCCGGCGGGGCGCGGACTTCCGAAGGATTTTTGCATGGCATTTGACGCATACGACGACTACGAACAGAGCGAGCTGGTACTGAAGTGGCTGCGCGAAAACGGCGCCTCCATCATCGTGGGCATCGTGATCGGACTGGTCGGTATCTTCGGCTGGCAGCAATGGCGCAGCCATCAGGCGCGCAGCCAGGGCGAGGCGGCGGAAATCTACCAGCAGCTGCAAACCGCGCTGGCTTCCGGCAAAACCAGTGCCGCGGATCAGCTTGTCGACAAGATGATGAAGGATTTCGAGAAATCGTCTTTCACCGTGTTTGCGGTGAGCGATCGCGCGCGCCAGCAACTGGAGGCCAACCAGCTGGACAAGGCCGAAGCCTCGCTGCAGTGGGCTGCCAGCCATGCCAGTGATGAGGCGCTCAAGTCGCTGACCGAATTGCGCATCGCGCGGGTCGAGTTGGCGCGTGACAATGGCGCGGCCACGCTGACGGCGCTCGACCGCATTCCTGCCGGGCAGTATCAGGGCCTGAGCCAGGAACTCCGCGGCGATGCACTGGTCAAGCTTGGGCGTATCGACGAGGCACGCAAGGCCTACCAGGCTGCGTTGTCGATACTGACCGAGGCAGCACCGCAGCGCGCCGCCTTACAGATGAAACTCGATGATCTGGCCGCGGCCGGAAAGCAGGGCGCATGAAATCCGGATCCATGAAACGACATTCGCTGGGCCTGCTCGCCATTGTGGCGACGTTTGCCATCGCCGGCTGCCATTCCTTCAAGAAGGAAAACATCCAGCCACCGACACCGCTGCCGGATGATTTCAAGCCGACGGTGCAGGTGGAAAAGTTGTGGAGCAACAGCGTCGGTGAAGGCGCCGGCGACAGTGGCGCGCGGCTGCGCCCGACCGTGGTCGACGGCGTGCTCTACGCCGACAGCACCGATGGCAAGCTGGTGGCGATGGATGCGGTCAGCGGCAAGAAGCTCTGGTCGAAAAGCTCGAAGACCCACGGCTGGTTCGGTTGGGGCGACAAGAAGCGCCCGGACGCGTTTTATGCGGGCGGCCCGGCGGTCAGTGGCGATCTGCTCGCCGTAGGCACGCTGGATGGCCACGTCTACGGCATCAACGCCAAGGACGGCAGCCCGCGCTGGGATGCGGCGCTCAACTCCGAAGTGCTGGCCTCGCCGTTGATCAATGGCGGGCTGGTGCTGGTGCGCACCCAGGATGGCCGGATTTATGGTCTGGATGCCGGCACCGGCGAACGTCGCTGGGTGTACGACCAGGGTAGCGTGCCGCTGCTCAGTTTGCGTGGAAATGGCGCCTTGCTGGCTGCCAACGGCGTGGTGTTTTTCGGCACCGACGACGGCAAGCTGGTGGCGCTGCGCGAGGACAACGGCGAAAAGCTGTGGGAGCAGAAGCTCTCCACCGGCGAAGGCCGCACCGACATCGAGCGCCTGAATGACGCCGACAATGGCATCCTGCTCGACGGCACCACCCTGTATGGCAGCGCCTACCACGGCAACCTGGTAGCCATCGACGGCCCCAGCGGTCGGCCGCTGTGGGCCCACCAGTTTTCGACGACGGATGGGCTCGCGGTCAATGGCAACGCCATTTTTGCCGTGAACGACGAGTCGCAGGTCTGGGCGTTCGACAAGAACAGCGGCTCCGATATCTGGAAGAACGACGCGCTGAAGTACCGCTGGGTCACCGGCCCTGCCGTGCAGGGCAATTACGTGGTGGTGGGTGATCTGGAAGGCTACGTGCACTGGCTGCAAACCGGCGACGGTGCGCTCGCGGCCACCAAGCGGCTCTCCAGGAAAGCCATCCGTGCCCAGCCGCTGGTGGTGGGTGACATCGTTTACGTGGAAGACGTGGAAGGCCGCATCGGCGCCTACCGTCTGTCCGCGCGCTGATCCGGGAACCGACCTTCCATCATGTTGCCTGTCGTCGCTCTGGTTGGTCGTCCCAACGTCGGTAAATCAACCCTTTTCAATGTACTGACGCGCAGTCGCGACGCGTTGGTGGCCGATATGCCGGGGGTTACCCGGGATCGCCATTACGGCATTTGCCGCAGTGGCGATCGGCCGTTCGTGGTGGTCGACACCGGTGGCCTGTCGGGCGTCGAGGACGCCATGGACGTGCTCACCGCAAAGCAGGTGCGCCTGGCGATCGAGGAAGCCAACATCCTGGTCTTCGTGGTCGATGCCCGCGACGGGCTGCTGCCGCAGGATTACGTGATCCTTGGCGAGCTGCGCCGCAGCGGCAAGCCGATCATCGCCGTGGCCAACAAGACCGACGGGCTCGACGAGCAGGCCGTGCTGGCCGAGTTTTCCGCTTTCGGCGTCGCCACCACCTTGCCATTGTCGGCGGCGCACAATCGCGGCACCGATGACTTGATCCGCGTCGTGCTGCCGTTGCTGCCGGCCGACGAGGAAGACGCCACCGATGCCAACGGCGAGGATGGCACCATCCGCGTTGCCATCGTCGGCCGCCCCAACGCGGGCAAATCCACCTTGATCAATCGCCTGCTGGGCGAGGACCGGCTGATCGTGTCGGACGTGGCCGGCACCACGCGCGACCCGATCCGCGTGCCGCTGGAGCGCGACGGCAAGCGCTACACCTTGATCGATACCGCCGGCGTGCGGCGCAAGGCGCGGGTCGAGGAGGCGGTGGAGAAATTCAGCGTCATCAAGACACTGCAGTCGATCGCCGCGGCGCAGGTCGTGGTGGTGATGATCGACGCCCGCGAAAACCTGGCCGACCAGGACCTCACCCTCATCGGCTATGCGATGGACGAGGGCAGGGCGCTGGTGATTGCGATCAACAAGTGGGACGACATGGATCAATACCAGCGCGACGAATGCCGCCGCGCGCTGGATCGCCGGCTGGTGTTCGTCGACTGGGCCAAGCAGGTGCAGATTTCCGCGCTGCACGGTTCGGGCCTGCGCGAGTTGATGCGCGCCGTGGTGCGTGCGCATGCGTCAGCGACCAAGGTGCTGGCGTCCTCCGACCTCACCAAGACGCTGGAAAAGGCGTACGAAAGCTATCAGCCGCCATTGGTGCACGGGCATTCGCCCAAGCTGCGTTTCGCGCATCCGGGCGGCAACAACCCGCCGACCATCGTGATCCACGGCACGCGCACCAAACACATCGCACCGGCCTACCAGCGTTACCTGGAAAACTTCTTCCGCAAGCGCTACAAGCTGGAAGGCACGCCGATCCGCATTGCCTTCCGCGAAGGCGAGAATCCGTACGCCGGCCGCAAGAAAGTACTGACCAAGGAACAGGAAAAGAAGGCGCGACGCCGGGTCAGCGACCTGATCAAGCGCACCCGCTGAGGTTGCGCCGCTCCACGGCGCCCTCGCAGCGCCAACCCGTCGAATGAGCCGCGACGCTTACGTCATGTCCGCGCGAATGAGTGCGTGCACGACGCCGTCCATCGGTTGCCCGCGCACCCACAACCGATGGCGGGCCAGGGTTTCGAACTTCGCACCGATGTTTTCCGCAGTGCGCTGGCTGGCGCCATTGTCGGGCAGGGTGACGATCTCGATCCGGATCAATCCCAACTGCTCGAACCCGAAACGGGCAACCAGCGATGCGGCACGCGCCGCGATGCCTTCACCCTGCCGCGATTGGCGCACCCAGTAACCCAGGTTGGCGCTGCGATGCATCGGGTTGCGTTGATTGAGCCCGACGCCGCCGAGCAATTCGCCGTTGCGATCGTCAAACACCGCGAAGGCAAAATCCTCCGCATTCGCCCAGCCTTGTTCGCAATAAGCGACCCACGCGCGCGCATCATCCAGCGAATAACTGGCGTGGCACCAGGGCAGCCAGCCAGCGGCCCACCGTGGACAGCGAGCTCTGCGCGGCGTCACACAGCGCCCGGGCATCGCGCGATTGCCAGGGGCGCAGGTGCAAACCCTTGCCGTCGAGTTCGATGGGCGGCACGGTCTCGGCAGGCATCCAGGCTCCCTTTTGTTTGTGTGCGTGTCGGCTAGCATCGATAATGCATGCCTTTATCGACAGGCACGATCATGAGCGCACGCATTCTCGACGGCAAACGTATTGCGCAGGAATTGCTGGGGCGCATCGGCCGTCGCGTTGCGGCGCGCAAGGCGCTCGGCTTGCCGCCTCCGGGCCTGGCGGTGATCCTGGTGGGGACGGATGCCGGCTCGCTGGTGTATGTGCGCAAGAAGCGCGAGGCCTGCGATCAGGTCGGGTTCCGCTCGTTCGCACACGACCTGCCGGCCGACACCACCCAGGAGGCCTTGTTCGCGCTGATCGACCGGCTCAATGCCGATCCGGAGGTGCACGGCATCCTGGTGCAGTCGCCGCTGCCGCCGCACATCGACGAAGACGCGATGGTCGACCGGATCGATCCGGCCAAGGATGTCGACGGCTTCCAGGCCATCAACGTGGGCCGCCTGGCATTGCGCCGTTTCGGCCTGCGCCCGTGCACACCCAAGGGCGTGATGACCTTGCTGGGGCACACCGATCGCCCCGTGCGCGGACAGCATGCCGTGGTGGTTGGCGTGTCCAATCACGTGGGGCGCCCGTTGGTGCTGGAGTTGATGATCGCCGGTTGCACCACGACCTGTTGCCATCGTTTCACGCAAGACCTGGAAAGCTTCGTGCGCCAGGCTGACATCCTGGTGGTGGCGGTGGGCAAGCCGGGGCTGGTGAAAGGCGACTGGATCAAGCCCGGCGCCGTGGTGATCGACGTGGGCATCAATCGCCTGGACGATGGTCGGCTGGTGGGCGATGTGGATTTCAAGGCGGCCGCGGAGCGCGCGAGCTGGATCACGCCGGTGCCTGGTGGCGTGGGTCCGATGACGGTGGCCACGCTGCTGGAAAACACACTGGAAGCGGCGGAAGCGGGCGCTGTTTCCACGCGATCCGCCTGAAAAAGGCGCGATGGTTGGCGAGCCATCTGGCGAGCGGCATGGTGGGGCGCGTATAATTCCCTCTTTGCCAGCGGGACTTTTCGCATGCGCATCCTCGCCGAGGCCTTGACCTACGACGACGTTTTCCTGGTTCCGGGCCACTCCCTCGTGCTGCCGCGCGACGTCGACACCTCCACCCGGTTTACCCGCGACCTTCGTCTGAACATTCCCATCGTGTCGGCCGCGATGGACACCGTGACCGAAGCCCGTCTCGCCATCACCATGGCGCAGAACGGCGGCATCGGCATCATCCACAAGAACATGACGGCCGAGCAGCAGGCGGCCGAAGTTCGGTTGGTGAAGAAATTCGAGGCCGGCGTGATCCGTAGCCCGATCACCGTGAACCCCGAGACGTCCATTCGCGAAGTGTTGCGGCTGACCCATGCGCACAACATCTCCGGCGTGCCGGTGGTCGAGGGCAGCAAGCTGGTCGGCATCGTCACCAGTCGCGACCTGCGCTTCGAGCGCAAGCACGACGACCCGGTGCGCAACATTATGACCCGCGAGGACAAACTGGTAACCGTGCGCGAAGGCGCCAGCCAGGACGAAGTGTTGTTGCTGCTGCACAAGCATCGCATCGAGAAAGTGCTGGTGGTCAACGACGCGTTCCAGTTGCGCGGGCTGATCACGGTGAAGGACATCCAGAAAGCCCGCGACAATCCCAACGCGGCGAAGGATCACCACGAGGCGTTGCTGGTCGGCGCCGCCGTTGGCGTATCCGGCGACACCGAGCAGCGCGTGGCGGCACTGGTGGATGCCGGTGTGGACGTGCTGGTGGTGGACACCGCGCATGGCCATTCGCAAGGCGTGATCGATCGCGTGGGCTGGGTAAAAAAGAACTACCCGAACGTGCAGGTCATCGCCGGCAACATCGTCACCGGCGAGGCGGCGCGAGCGCTGCTCGACGTGGGCGTGGATGCCGTCAAGGTCGGCGTTGGCCCGGGCTCGATCTGCACCACGCGCGTGGTTGCCGGCGTCGGCGTGCCGCAGATCACCGCCATCGACATGGTTGCCACCGCGTTGAAGGACGAGATCCCGTTGATCGCCGATGGCGGTATCCGCTATTCCGGCGACATTCCCAAGGCACTCGCCGCCGGCGCTTCCAGCGTGATGCTCGGCTCGATGTTTGCCGGTACCGAAGAATCACCCGGTGAGGTCGAGCTGTTCCAGGGCCGTTCGTACAAGAGCTACCGCGGCATGGGCTCGATCGGCGCGATGGCGCTGGGTTCGAAGGACCGTTATTTCCAGGAAGAGGCCGACGCGGACAAGCTGGTGCCCGAGGGCATCGAAGGTCGCGTGCCGTATCGTGGCCCGTTGCGCAACATCATCCATCAGCTGATCGGCGGCCTGCGTGCCTCGATGGGCTATCTGGGCGCGGCCACGATCGAAGACGTGCGCAACAAGGCGCAGTTCGTGAAAGTGACCTCCGCCGGCGTCACCGAGGCGCATCCGCACGACATCCAGATCACCAAGGAAGCGCCGAACTATCGGCTGAATTCCTGAGTGTGCCGGGAATGGGGAATAGGGAATGGGGAATCGGTAGAACGGTTCCCTGCGCGTCATGGCCAGCGCTCGGGCTTGACGCTTTTCCCATTCCCGAATCCCGAATCCCGATTCCCTGCTGAAACGCCGTCATGACCGAATCCCGAATCCCGAATCCCCAATCCCGGCTCCACGACGACAAGATCCTCATCCTCGATTTCGGTGCGCAGTACACGCAGCTGATCGCGCGGCGCATCCGCGAGATCGGGGTGTATTGCGAGATCTGGGCATGGGACCACGACCCGGCGCAGATCGCCGCGTTCGGTGCCAAGGGCATCATCCTGTCCGGCGGGCCGGAATCCACCACGCTGGCCGATGCACCGAAGGCACCGCAGCAGGTGTTCGATGCGGGCGTGCCGATCCTCGGCATCTGCTATGGCATGCAGACAATGGCCGCGCAACTGGGTGGCGCCACCGAAGCGGCCGAGGCGCGCGAGTTTGGCCACGCCAGCGTGGACATCATCGCGCCCAGCCGCCTGTTCAACGGCCTCAACGACCATCCGGGTGACCACAAGCTCGATGTGTGGATGAGTCACGGCGACCATGTCGCCACCGCGCCGCCCGGTTTCGTGGTCACCGGCCGCACCGCGCGCATCCCCGTCGCGGTGATGGAGAACGACGACAAGCGCTGGTACGGCGTGCAGTTCCACCCGGAAGTCACCCATACCAAGCAGGGCGAGCCCCTGCTGAAGCGCTTCGTCAGCGAGATCTGCGGCTGCGCCACGCTGTGGACGGCAGCCAACATCATCGATGACCAGATCGCCCGCGTGCGCGAGCAGGTCGGTGACGATCACGTCCTGCTGGGCCTGTCCGGCGGCGTCGATTCCTCGGTGGTGGCCGCGCTGCTGCACAAGGCCATCGGCGATCGGCTGACCTGCGTGTTCGTCGATACCGGCCTGCTGCGCTGGAAAGAGGGCGACCAGGTGATGGCCACGATGGCCGAGCACATGGGCGTCAAGGTCATCCGTGTCAACGCGGCCGATCGCTATTTCACGGCGCTCGAAGGCGTGGCCGATCCCGAAGCCAAGCGCAAGATCATCGGCGGGCTTTTCATCGAGATCTTCGACGAGGAGTCGGCAAAAATCACCGCCGACGGCAGCAAGGTGAAGTGGCTGGCGCAGGGCACGATCTACCCCGACGTGATCGAGTCGGCCGGCAGCAAGACCGGCAAGGCCCACGTCATCAAGAGCCACCACAACGTCGGCGGCCTGCCGGCGCACATGAAGCTGAAGCTGGTCGAGCCGCTGCGCGAGCTGTTCAAGGACGAAGTACGCCGCATCGGCGTGGCACTGGGCTTGCCGCGCGCGATGGTCTATCGCCATCCGTTCCCCGGCCCGGGCCTGGGCGTGCGCATCCTGGGCGAAGTGAAACGCGAATACGCCGAACTGCTGGCGCAGGCCGATGCCATCTTCATCGACGAGCTGCGCAAGGCCGACCTGTACGACACCACCAGCCAGGCGTTCGCCGTGTTCCTGCCGGTGAAATCGGTGGGTGTGGTGGGCGATGCACGCGCCTACGAATGGGTGATCGCGCTGCGCGCGGTGGAAACCATCGACTTCATGACGGCGCACTGGGCGCACCTGCCTTACGCATTTCTTGGCACGGTTTCAAACAGAATTATCAATGAGTTGCGTGGTGTTTCTCGCGTCGTTTATGACATCAGTGGCAAGCCGCCTGCCACGATCGAGTGGGAATAGGAAAATCAGTCACTTGCACGCATCCAAGGAGGCCGGCAACTTGCCGGCTTTCTCATGTATGAACCACAATGCATTGAAATGACTGACGAAAGCCCTGAAATACCAAGCGCATTTTCGGCGGCTGACGTCCGGCATATGCGTCATGCCCTGCAACTGGCCGGGCATGCCCGCGACGCCGAGGGCGAGGTGCCGGTGGGTGCGGTGCTGGTGCAGGGGGACGAGGTCGTCGGCCTTGGCTGGAACCGCAACATCACCCTGCATGATCCGACCGCCCATGCCGAAGTGATGGCCATGCGCGCGGCCGGCGAGAAACTGGCCAATCACCGCCTGACCGGCGCCACGCTGTACGTCACGCTGGAGCCGTGCGCGATGTGCGCGATGGCGATGATCCACGCCCGGCTCGGCCGCGTCGTCTACGCGGCGATCGATCCCAAGACCGGCGCTGCCGGCAGCATGTTCGACACCTTGGTGGACGCCCGCCACAACCATCGCATCGAGGTGGCCGGTGGCCTGCTGGCCGAGGAATCGGCCAGCATGTTGCGCGAGTTCTTTCGCGCCCGCCGCTGAGAGGCTGGATTTGTTCAACCTGTCGGACCGGCCATGCATGGCCGGACGCGCGATAGAGGAAAACCACAGGAAGTGGTTTTCCTCACAGACTCTGAGCGATCAATCCGCCGCGACGGTGGCCAGGGTTCCGTCCACCGGGTTGTAGGCATGGCTGTCGAGCAACTGCAGCGGCATGCCCCACGGCGACTTGAAATCGAGCACCATCCGACCCGCCAGTGGGCCAGAGGTCAGTCGGTGCGGCGAACCATTCACCGTGGCGCCCGCACGCCGCAGCCACTCGCTCCCATGCCGCACGTCGTCGGAGACGAACCGCAAGGGCTGGCCCGGCGTGGCGGAGGCGTCGCCGTTGTCGAACAGTTCCACGATGGAACCCGTGTCGCAGGACAGCAAGCGGGAGGTGGCCGGCTTCTTCGTGAAGCTCGGACCGATCACGCGGCAATCCAGCACGTCCTGGAAGAACGTGACCGCCTGTGCCAGATCCGGCACGCCAACCCGCGCGTAGCCGGTGCCGTACAGCGTGGCCGCGCGGACACCCGGCGACGCGATCGCCGCGAAGGCGAGGACGAACAACAACAGCGTGGGCAATAGCCTTGAAGATAGTGATTTGCGCATGGCGCGGCACTCGAATGTGCGTGAGTGCCGATAGATGGGCACCGGCGAGGCCGGGCAAAACCCCGCAAATCGCGCCCAAAGTGTTTCGCTATGCGAACAATCGTTCCCTGCCGGTGTGGCGCTTCGATCACCGGGCGGAGCAGGGGGCTGGTTGATGCCGGCGCCGATTTGTTCGCGACGGGAAACGCTTTGATCGCGTGGCGAATCGTTGATTCCAGCGGTTTCGCGCCGATATCTCGACACACAGCGAACACGTCATGCGCCGTTGTCACAGCGGCTCTTACCGGGAAGAACTTCGATGAAACGTCATCTATCCAATCTGTTGCAGGGCAAGCGCTCCGAATTCGATGGAGCGGCTCCCGCCGCTGCACCGGCGTCCCGCCGCGCGGCGACCACCATGCCGGCCGAATTGAACGGCTACGACTGGTTGCGCCGGATCAAGCATGCGCGCGTGGTTCGCGCCGCCAACGCCTAGAACGTTGGCGGTGCGGGCCGCCATCAATCCGACCAACTGGCGCCGCACCACTGGCTTTCGCACGGTTCACCGTCGCCATCGCCATCCATCTGCGTGCCAGGGCATTGCTTCAGGAAATAGGTCGCCTCGGCACATGAGGTCATCTGCGAGCAGCGGGTGCGGCCATCACAGTTGAAACTTGGCGCGGACGCGGGCAGGGCACGTGTCGCGGGCAACATGGGCTCCGCAGGCGCCATCTGTTTCGATGCAAACGACGCATAGCCATACCAGCCGATGGCGATCAGCGTCAGCAAACCCAGGATCGTGGTTAACGCGCCGGAGCGACTCGTCGCCGACGGTACATCGCGTGTCGCCCGACGCACGGTGTTGTTGTTTTTGCCGGGACGCATGATGCGGACGGCGCGTTTTTTCCCGTCCTCTCGAAGGTCGATCTCGAACGATACGAATTCGCCGATACGTGGTCGGATGCCGTCGCGCGGGAATGCGGAAACGTGGACGAAAACTTCTTCCGTACCTGTTGCCGGTTCGATGAAACCGAAGCCACGATCGTCATTCCATTTCACCAGCGTTCCGTGCGTTCGCATGTGTGTGGCTTTCTTGTTTTCGTGATCGCGGCAAGCGCCAACAGATCGTCCGGCGAGTCGTGGATATCGTCAAGCAACGCCTTCGTCCTCCCCCATACGTCATGTACTGTTCGTGACCTCTGACCCTTCGTGGAAGGTGTTTGCGCGACATACGCTGCGCGCGTCGATCTGGTTCCGGTGACAGTGATTCCATCGGCAGCAGATTGACACTTCAACTCCGCATGAGCTGGTTGCCAACCCCATGGCGGCTCATCCCCACGCATGGAAAACAAGAAGGAAAATCCCATGAACCATTTCAGCTCTCCCTCTCCCCGTCGTTCCCATCAGCGCGTCTCCTTCCGTGGCCTGGCGGTTGCGGCTGTCATCGGCATCTGCGGCATGGTGGGATCTGTCGCTGTCCAGGCGCAGGCCACCGCGGGCCACATCTTCGGAAAGGCACCGGCGGGCGACACCGTGCGGGCAAAAAGCACGACCAACGGCATGCAGCGTCACGTCGAGGTGGACGAAAAAGGCCGCTATATGCTCAGCTCGCTGCCGGTGGGTGTTTATACGGTAACGCTGGAGGAAAACGGCAAGCCCGTGGTCAAGCACCTCAATGTCGGCGTCATCGTGGGTCGTGGCATCAAGGTCGATTTCGATTGCAAGCAAGGCGATTGCGGCCAGCTTGCCAACACCCAGTGATGTGGGTGGCGTGGCCGGCGAAGGTCATGCCGGACCGTAACCGGTCACGCTGAGTCGTATCGTCACGAAGTGCCCGGCACCGGAAGGCGCCGGGCACTCGCGGCTCTATCGCGGGATTTGTCGATATTCCCGCTGTCAGGCGACACCAGAAAATCCTGCAGCGCGACGTTGAATTCCTGCGCCGATTCGATGTTCACGATATGGCGACCGGGCAGGGACAGATGGCTTCCGTTGACCACGCCGCCGGCTATGGCCTGCAGGTCGGTCGGGGTGCACACCGGATCGTCATTGCCGGAGATCGCCAGCAGCGGTGTTTCTATCCGCCCCAGTTCCGTTCGCAGGTCGGTGCCCGCCAGCGCAGCACAGCAACCGCGATAGCCGTCGACCGTCGTTCCGGCAAAGCGCTGCAGGATGTCGCGGACCACCGCGGGGTGGGAGGCGTTGAAGGAAGGGGTGAACCAGCGTTCGGCGGTGGTTTCCATCAGCGGCGCCAGGCCGTGCTCGCGAACTTGTTCGCTGCGAGCCTGCCAGCTTTCGGGAGTGCCGATGCGGGCTCCGGTCGCGCAGACCACCAGGCGATCCACGCGGTCGCCGGCATGGATGCCCAGCCACTGGCCGACCATGCCACCGATCGACAGGCCACAGAAATGCGTGCGTCCGATCGCCAGTGAATCAAGCAGCGCAAGTACATCGCCGCCGAGATCGGCGATCGAATAGGGACCGGGCGGTGCGCCCGACGCGCCGTGGCCGCGGCGGTCGTAACGCAATATGCGGAATGTATTGGATAGCACGCCGACCTGCGCATCCCACATGTTCAGGTCCGTGCCAAGCGAGTTGCAGAACGTCAGCCACGGGCCGCGCTCGCCGTCGATGCGGTAGCGCAGGCGGTGGGTGGGGAGGTTGAGGAAGGCCATCGCGTGCCTCAGACCCGCTCGACAGCCAGCGCCAGGCCCATGCCGACGCCGACGCACAGTGTGGCCAGGCCGCGCTTGCCGCCGGTCCTTTCCAGTTGGTGCACGAGGGTCAGCGCCAACCGCGCGCCGCTCATGCCCAGCGGATGACCCAGCGCGATCGCACCACCGTTGGGGTTCACGTGTTTCGCATCGTCGGGCAGGCCGAGTGCACGCATGACGGCCAGCGACTGGCTGGCGAAGGCTTCGTTGAGTTCGATCGCATCGAAGTCGCCGATCTGCAGGCCCAGCTGAGCCATCAGTTTCTGCGTGGCCGCGACCGGGCCGATGCCCATGACCCGCGGCTCCACGCCCGCGGCAGCCATGCCGAGGATGCGCGCGTGCGGGCGCAGGCCAAAGCGCTGGATCGCTTCTTCGCCGGCAATCACCAGCGCGGCGGCGCCGTCGTTGATGCCCGAGGCGTTGCCGGCGGTGACGGTGCCGCCCGGGAACAGCGGCTTCAGTTTGGCCAATGCGTCGACGGTGGTGTCGGCGCGCGGGTGCTCGTCGGTGTCGACCAGCTCGGTCTGTCCGCGTCGGGCGCCGGGCACGCTGACCGGGATGATTTCCTCGGCGAAGAAGCCCGATGCCTGCGCCGCCGCGGCGCGCTGTTGGCTGCGCAGCGCGAACGCATCCTGGTCGGCACGGTTGACGTCGTGATCCGCGGCTACGTTGTCGCCGGTCTGCGGCATGCTTTCGGTGCCGTAGCGTGTGTCCAAGGCCGGGTTGACGAAGCGCCAGCCCATGGTGGTGTCCTCGAGCTGCTGGCCGCGCCCGTACGCCCGGTCAGCCTTGCCGATGACGAACGGCGCGCGGGTCATCGACTCCACGCCGCCGGCGATCGCCAGTTCCATTTCCCCGGTATGTATCGCGCGCGCCGCCTGGCCGACGGCCTCCAGTCCGGAGGCGCACAGCCGGTTCAGCGTCACGCCCGGCACCGAAGCCGGCAACCCAGCGAGCAGCAGGCTCATGCGGGCGACGTTGCGGTTGTCTTCGCCGGCCTGGTTGGCGCAGCCGTAGAACACTTCCTCGATCGCCGCCGGGTCCAGGCCCGGATTGCGTTCCAGCAGGGCCTTGAGCGGCAGTGCGCCAAGATCATCGGCGCGCACCGCGGAGAGGATGCCGCCGTAGCGGCCGATCGGCGTGCGCACGGCATCGCAGATGTAAGCGTGGTTCATTCGATCATCTCCAGCGGCAGGCCGGTCAGTTGACGTACCTCGTCGAGGTTCACGCCGTCGACGAGCTCGATCACGCGCGCACCTTCGGGTCCAAGCGCGAACACGCCGACATCGGTGTAGATGCGCGACACGCAGCGCAGGCCGGTCAGCGGGTAGCTGCATTCGGCGACCAGCTTGCTCTCGCCCTTGCGCGTCTGCAGTTCCATCAGCACGAACACCTGCTTGGCGCCGATCGCCAGATCCATCGCACCGCCCACGGCGGGGATGGCGCCGGGCGCGCCGGTGCTCCAGTTGGCCAGGTCGCCGTGCTGCGAGACCTGGAACGCGCCAAGCACGCAGATGTCCAGATGCCCGCCGCGCATCATCGAGAACGAGTCGGCGTGGTGGAAATAGCAGCCGCCGGTGAGCAGCGTCACCGGCTGCTTGCCGGCGTTGATCAGGTCCGGGTCTTCCTCGCCGGGCGCGGGGGCAGGGCCCATGCCGAGCAGGCCGTTCTCGCTCTGCAGGAAGATTTCCTTGTCGGCCGGCAGGTAATTGGCGACCTGGGTCGGCAGGCCGATGCCCAGGTTCACGTAGGTGCCCTCGGGGATGTCGCGCGCCACGCGCGCGGCCATCTGTTCACGGTTCAAGCGGCTCATGACTTGCCTCCTGCAGCGACCACGCGGTGCACGAAGATGCCGGGCGTCACCACGGCTTCGGGATCGAGTTCGCCCAGCGCCACCACTTCTGAAACCTGGGCGATGGTGCATTTCGCCGCCATCGCCATCAGCGGGCCGAAGTTGCGCGCGGTCTTGCGGTAGACGAGGTTGCCCCAGCGGTCGCCGCGGTCGGCCTTGATCAGGGCGAAGTCGGCGTGCAACGGGTACTCCAGCACGTAATGCCGGCCGTCGATCTCGCGGGTTTCCTTGCCGGCGGCCAGCTCGGTGCCGTAGCCGGTGGGGGTGAAGATCGCGCCGAGTCCGCTGCCCGCGGCGTGGATGCGCGCGGCCAGGTTTCCCTGCGGCACCAGCTCAAGCTCGATCTCGCCGGCCTTGTAGGCGGCATCGAAATGCCACGAGTCGGTCTGCCGCGGAAACGAGCAGACCACCTTGCGCACCCGCTTGCTGGCGATCAGCGCGGCCAGCCCGGTATCACCGTTGCCGGCGTTGTTGTTGATGATGGTCAGCTCGCGCGCGCCATGCGCGATCAGCGCGTCGATCAGCTCGTCGGGCATGCCGGCGGTACCGAAGCCGCCGACCATCACGCTGGCGCCATCGGGGATGTCGGTCACCGCGGACTGCAGGGTCCAGGTCGTCTTGTCGATCATGGCTGCCTCTTCTCTCCTGTCGATGCGGAGTGGAGCGATGCCGGGGTGTTCATCCCAGATCTCCGCCCGCCACCGGCAATACGCTGCCGGTGATGTAGGACGCCTCGTCGGAGGCCAGGAACAGGATCGGCGCGACCTGCTCGGCGATGCTTCCATAGCGTTTGAGGAAACTGGAGCCCACGACCTGCGCCACGGTCTCGGCCATCCATGCCTGTTCGGCCGGGCTCTCGTCGATGGCGTTGCGCGGTATCCGGCGCGGCGGCGCATCCGTCCCGCCCGGTGCGGTCGCCACCACGCGGATGTTGCGATGCGCGAGCTCCATCGCCAGCGATTGCGTGATCGCATTGATCCCGCCCTTCGCCGCCGAGTACGGCACGCGGTGGATGCCGCGGGTCGCGTTCGACGACACGTTGACGATGGTGCCGCCGCCGCGCGCGAACAGGTGTGGCAGCGCCGTGTGGCAGCAGTACAGCGTGGGCATCAGCGAACGGCGGATCTCCGCATCAATCTGCTCCGGTTCGAACTCGGCATACGGGCGCATGCGGATCGCACCGCCGACGTTGTTGATCACGATGTCGATGCCGCCGAAGGTCGCCGCGGCGAACGCCATCGTCGCCTCGGCGCCGGCGTGGGTTTCCAGATCGGCGTTGAAAGCGGCACTCTCACCCTGCGCCTGGGCGGCCACTTCGCCGACGAAGTCGGCGCGGTCCACGAACACGACCTTGCCGCCCTCGGCCGCCGCGCGCAGGGCAACTTCGCGTCCGATGCCCTGCGCGGCACCCGTCACGACCATGACCTTGCCGGCGAAGCGCGGTGCGTTCATGCCGCCTTGTCCCGCGCTGGTGCGTTCGGCGTGAACTTCTCGTAGTGGAAGCTGGCCGGCGTGACGCCGCAGTCATCGAAGTGCTTGCGCACTGCATCGACCATCGGCGGCGGCCCGCACAGGTACACGTCGAGGTTGCCCTCGTGCAGCACCTCGGCCGGCATGTGCTGGGTGACCCAGCCCTTGCGCGGATGCGCGCTCGCGCCCTCGGCGACCACGGTGATGAAGTTGAAGTTCGGCAGCTTCGCCGCGTAGGCCTCGATCTGTTCGACCAGAACCAGGTCGGCGTCGCGGGTTACGCCGTAGATCATGTGCACCGGTTGGTCCGCGCCGGTGCGCACCAGCATTTCCAGCATCGACAGGAACGGCGCCAGACCGGTGCCGCCGGCCAGGAACAGCAGTGGCCGGTCGACCTTGCGCAGGTAGAAACTGCCGAGTGGTCCGGTCAATTCCAGCGCCTGCCCCGGCTGGGCCTTGCCCACCCAGTCGCTCATCAATCCGTCGGGGATGCGTTTGATCAGGAAGCTGATGCGCCGCTCGCCCGGTGCCGAACTGAAGCTGTAGGAGCGGTGCTGGCCGCTGTCCGGCACGTCGATATTGACGTACTGGCCCGGCAGGAACGCCGGCGCGTCATCCGCCACGTCGAGCTCCAGCACGATCGCGGCGTCATTGTGCTGCTCGACCCTGGCGACCGTGGCGCTGAATGTCGCGTTGCCGGTTTTGCAGACGGTGGAGGCCACCGGCACCGCGATCACGCAGTCCGACGAGGGCACCATCTGGCAGGTCAGTACCAGGCCAGCGTCCTTTTCGTCGTCGCCCAGGGCGTCGTCGATGTAGTCGTCGCCCAGGTCGTAGTTGCCGCTCTCGGCGCGGCACTTGCAGGTGCCGCACACGCCATCCGAGCAGTCCATCGGCAGGTTGATCCTGCTGCGGTACGCGGCGTCGAGCACCGTCTCGCCTTCCCGGCACTGGATGAAGCGGGTGACCCCGTCCTCGAAATTCAAAGCGATGCTGTGATTCATGTGGCCTCCTCGCAGGCAACGACACCTGTCAGACGTGGTAGATGTCGATGACCTGGCGGATGTAGTCGTTCTTCAGCACGATCTTCTTGCGGCTGATCAGGAATCCGTCGCCTGCCTTGCGCAGGGTGGCGAACACGGTGCCGAAGTACTGGTCGGTGACCTTGTAGCGGTGGCTGAGGGTGTGGAAGTTGTAGCGCAGGTCGACCTCGTCGCCGTGTTCTGCCAACAGTTCCACGTTGTGCACGCCGTGGCCGGTGCGCGGCTCGGGCATGGACGCGCTGGAGCACTCGGTCTTGATCCGGAACACGCGATCCTCCAAGCCCGAGCGGTCGGGGTAATAGATCAGCGAGATCTGCGACTGCGGGTCCTCGGTCAGCTGGTCGTCGTCGTCCCATGCCGGCATCCAGTAAGTCACGTCCTCGGCGTACGTCAGCAGCCATTCGTCCCACTGGCGCTCGTCGAGCAGGCGCGCTTCGCGGTAGAGGAAGGCGCATATCCGCTGGTAGTCGAAGCTCATGCCGACACATCTTCGCGCTGCCGTTCCAGCGCGTCGCGCATGACTTTCGCCCAGTACGCGTGCTGGCGCACGAACAAGCCTTCGTCCTCGCTGCGCTCGCCGGACAGCGAGGGGTTGAGGCCCATGCGCCTGGCGTTCTCGTCGGGGCCGTCTATCCACAGCGGCGCGCCGCGGCTCATGTCGTTCCACGCTGCCGAGGTGGCGGCGTAGCCGGCCTGGCAGGCGCGGAACTCCTCCATGTCGTCGGCGGTGCCCATGCCCGAGACGTTGAAGAAGTCCTCGTACTGGCGGATGCGCATGGCGCGGTCCTCGGCGCTCTCGCCCCGGGGCGCGAAGCAGAAGATGCTGACCTCGGTCTGGTCGACGCTGATCGGGCGGATCACCCGGATCTGGGTCGAGAACTGGTCCATCAGGAACACGTTCGGATACAGGCACAGGTTGCGGGTCTGGTTGACGATGAAATCCGCCCGGTCCGCGCCCACGCGCGCCGCGATCTCGTCGCGACGTCCATATACCGGCCGCACCTCCGGGTTCATCGTGCGCGTCCACAGCAGCATGTGGCCATGTTCGAAACCGTAGACGCCAGCCGTGCTCTTGCTCCAGCTGTTGGCGTCGACGGCCTTGGTGCCTTCCGCGTTGCGCCGGTTCATGGTCGCCGCATAGTTCCAGTGCACGCTGCTGACGTGATAGCCGTCGCAGCCGTTCTCCATCTGCAGCTTCCAGTTGCCCTCGTAGACGTAGGACGAGCTGCCGCGCAGCACCTCCAGTCCATCCGGCGACTGGTCGACGATCTGGTCGATGATCACCCGGGTCTCGCCCAGGTAATCCTCCAGCGACTGCACGTCCGGATCGAGGCTGCCAAACAGGAAGCCACGGTAGTTCTGGAAGCGGGCGACGCGCCGCAGGTCGTGCGAGCCTTGCTGGTCGAACTGCGGCGGGTACTGCGTCGTCTTCGCGTCCTTGACCTTGAGCAGCTTGCCGTTGTTGGAGAAGGTCCAGCCGTGGAAGGGGCAGGTGAAGCTGCCCTTGTTGCCGCGCTTGCGCCGGCACACCATCGCGCCCTTGTGCGCGCAGGCGTTGATCACCGCATGCAATTCGCCGGCCTTGTCACGGGTGATGATGATCGGCTGGCGGCCGATATACGTGGTGTAGTAATCGTTGTTTTCGGGGATCTGGCTTTCATGCGCCAGGTACACCCAGTTGCTCTCGTAGATGGCTTCCATCTCGAGATCGAACAGGTCGGGGTTGGTGAAAATGTCACGGCGGCAGCGGAACACGCCCGCGTCCTTGTCGTCCTGCACGGCGGTGGCGAGCAGTTGGTCGAGATCCCGGGCTTTGTCGATTACGGCGGACATGACGCTCTCCTGGAGTATTCCGATGACGCCCCTTGGGGCGCGTGCAGATGACGTGGATGACGTGGCGGGTGCGCGGCGGCGTGCGAGCCGCCGCCATGTTCTGGTCAGCCCGCTGCGCGGACGCGATGCTCGTTGATCTGGTTGTCGATGCCATCGACCAGCCGGGTCAGGGTGAAGTCGAACTCGATTTCGGCGAACGGGCCGTCCATCTGGTTGGCCTTGATGCTGGCCGCGTCGGAGTGCTCGGTGACCTTCGGCACCAGGCCTTCGCGGGTGGCGTAGGCGAAGTCGTCGTTGATCAGCGGATCGCCTTCGATGTTGATCTGCGTGGTCAGCTTGCGGTGGTCGGCGGCGCTGATGAAGAAGTGGATGTGCGCCGGACGCTGGCCGTGACGGCCGAGTGCGCTCAGCAACTTTTCCGTCGGGCTGCCCGGGGGCACGCCGTAGCCGCTGGGCAGGATGCTGCGGAAGCGATACTGGCCCTGGTCGTCGGCGATGATCGTGCGGCGCATGTTGAACGGCGCCTGCTTGCCGGTGGGGTCGAAATGCGAATAGAAGCCGCGGGTGTCGCAGTGCCACACCTCCACCTTGGCGCCCGGTGCCGGCTTGCCGCTGGCGTCGTATACGGTGCCGTGCATGACCAGCGGCTGGCCGTCGGTGTCGCTGCCGTCGTCCAGCCGCGCATAACCCTGCTCGACCGGTGCGCCGGCCACGTACAGCGGCCCCTCGATGGTGCGCGGGGTGGGGTTCTCCACACCGATCGCGGCGTCCTTGGCGTCCAGGCGCAGGTCAAGGAAGTGATCCAGTCCCAGCCCGGGGGAGATCAGGCCAGCCTGTCCGGCGGTGCCCAGCGCGTTGAACCAGGCGGCCGCGGTCCAGTACTCGTCGGGGGTGATGTCCAGGTCGTCAATGGCCTTGTACAGGTCCGACATCAGCCGGTGGATGATCTGCTTGGTGCGCGGATCGCCATCCTGCTTGTCCAGCCCGGCGACGGTTTTCAGGAAATCCTGCACTTCGGTGGTTTCGAAGATCTTGACGCTCATGGTTCCACTCCTCTCGAGTTTGCGTTGGCGGCCCCGGGCTCCTCGCGGAAGCCCCGGTCGCTGCTATTCCTGGCGGTCATCCTCGCGGACCGACGACGGGTGCCGGCACAGCGGGGTCACCGCGATCCGCATGTAGGGGAACAGCGGCAGCCCGGTCAGGAGCTCGTGCAGTTCCTCGTTGCTGTCGACATCGAAAATGCTGTAGTTCGCGTACTCGCCGACGACGCGCCAGATGTGGCGCCACTTGCCGCTGCGCTGCAGCTCCTGCGAGTACGCCTTCTCGCGCGCCTTGATGTCGTTGGCCACGTCGGCCGGCAGGTCGGCGGGAATCTGGACGTCCATTCGTACCTGGAAAAGCATGGCTTAACCTCCCTTGGTGGTGTTGGCGAGGCTCACCGCGCGCGTGGCACGGTCACGGCGGAAGAACTGCACGCGGTCCTCGTCCAGGCTGATGCCCAGGCCAGGGCCGGCGGGTACGGTGAGCTGGAAGTCGCTGTAGTCCAGCGGCTCGGTGAGGATTTCCTCGGTCAACAACAGCGGGCCGAAAAGTTCGGTGCCCCACTGCAGGTTGGCGAAGGTGGCGAACACATGGGCCGAGATGACGGTGCCGACCGCGCCCTCGAGCATGGTGCCGCCGTACAGTTCGATGCCCGCGGCGTCGGCGATCGCGGCAACGTGCTGCGCGGCGTACGCGCCGCCGGATTGCTCCAGCTTCACCGCGAACACGTCCGCGCCGGCGACCTTGGCCAGCTCGAACGCCGAGCGCGGCCCGTGCAGGGATTCGTCGGCCATCAGCGCAACCGGGAAACGCCGCGCCAGCCGCGCCAATGCGCCGGCGGTGGCCACCGGTTGCTCGACCAGTTCGCAGCCGGCATCGGCCAGGGCGGCGATGCCGCGCACGGCCTGCAGTTCGCTCCAGGCCATGTTGACGTCGACCCGCACCGCGGCGCGGTCGCCCAGCGCGCGCTTGATCGCGGCGACGTGGGCGACATCCTCGGCCACGGTGCGCGCGCCGATCTTCAGCTTGAACACGTTGTGACGGCGCAGGTCGAGCATCCGCTCGGCTTCTTCGATATCGCGCGCGGTATCGCCGGAAGCCAGCGTCCACGCCACCGGCAGGCGCTCGCGGCGACGGCCGCCCAGCAACTCCGACACCGGCAGGCCGGTGCGCTTGCCGTGGGCGTCGAGCAGGGCGGTTTCGACCGCGCTGCGGGCAAAGCGGTTGTCCTTGATCGACCGGTCCAACTGCGCCATCAACGCCGGCACGCGGGTGGCGTCGGCGCCCTTGAGCAACGGCGCGAAATAGGTGTCGACCGCGAGCTTCATGCCCTCGGGGCTCTCGCCGCCGTAGGCCAGCCCGCCGATGGTGGTGCCTTCGCCGACGCCGACCGCGCCGTCCGAGCAGTGGATGCGCACCAGCATCAGGGTCTGGCCGTTCATCGTGGCCACCGACAGTCGGTGTGGGCGGATGGTCGGCAGGTCGAGCAGCACGGTCTCGATGCGCTCGATCGTGGCGGAAGGATGCATGGCGGGGGCAGGGGAGAGTTTCATCACGATTCGGTTATCGGCTGTCCGCACCCTTGCCGTCCAACACTGAATAACTCTTCATGAATACCTTGAAGGTATAGTCATACCGAAACTGGCGCCACGTTGGCCTTCGATCCTCGCCTGAGTTCATTCAGGGTATGAAAACTTAACGGTAGATCAGCCATGGACCTGCGTCAGCTGCGCTATTTCATCGCCGTCGCCCGCGAGCGCAACTTCACCCGCGCCGCCGAAAAGCTGCATATCGCCCAGCCGCCGCTGAGCCGCCAGATCCAGCTGCTGGAGGAGGAACTGGGCGTAACCCTGATCTCCCGCGCCAGCCGTCCGTTGCGGCTTACCGATGCGGGCAAGTTGTTCCTCGAACAGGCCCTGCAGATCCTCGGCCGCGTAGAGCAGATGAAGGTCGCGACCCAACGCGTGGGGCATCAGCAGCGGCGCGTCTTCTCGATTGGCTTCGTCGCCTCCACCCTGTACGGCGGCGTCCCCGCGCTGGTGCGCGAGCTGCGCAAGCACGCCCCGGAGCTGGACATCCAGTTGGTGGAGATGATGTCGGTGCAGCAGATCGAGGCGCTCAAGACTGGCCGTATCGACGTCGGCTTCGGCCGCATCCGCCGCAACGACGCGGCGGTCGAACGCACCGTGCTGCGCGAGGAGCGGCTGGTGCTCGCCGTGGCGCCGGGCAGCCGGCTGGCCGACAGTGATGCGCCAGTGGCGATCGCCGAGCTGGCGGACGAGGACCTGATCGTCTACCCGAAAGGCCAGCACCCCTCATTCGCCGACCAGGTGCTGGCCCTGCTAGAGGACCACGGGGTGCGGCCTGGAAACGTGCACGAGGTCAGCGAGATGCAGATCGCGCTGGGCCTGGCCGCGGCTGCCACCGGTATCTGCGTGGTTCCGTACACCGCCAGCCTGCACCGCAAGGATCTGCATTACCGCGTGATCGCCGACGAACACGCGACCTCGCCGATCATCCTCAGCCACCGTCGCGATGACGACTCGCCTTACATCGTGTTGATCAAGCAACTGGTACAGGAGTTGTATGCGGCGTCACCGCCCTGGCTCGGCCCGGCAGGTGGCAACCTGCACACACGATGAGGAGACCATCATGGGATTACTGGTAGACGGCAAGTGGCACGACCAGTGGTACGACACCGGCAGCACGGGCGGGCGTTTCGAACGCTCGGCAAGCCGGTTCCGCAACTGGGTCACCGCCGACGGCAGCGCCGGGCCATCCGGGCAGGACGGTTTCAAGGCGGAAAGCGGTCGCTACCATTTGTACGTGTCCTACGCCTGCCCGTGGGCGCATCGCGCACTGGTGATGCGGACGTGGAAAGGCCTGGAAAAACACATCGACGTATCCGTGGTGCATCCGTTGATGCTGGAAAACGGGTGGGAACTGCGCACCGACTTCGAGGGTGCCACCGGCGACCGGCTCTACGGCTTCGACAAGCTGTACGAGCTTTACCTGAAAGCCGACCCGCACTACAGCGGCCGGGTGACCGTACCGACGCTGTGGGACAAGCAGCGCGAAACCATCGTCAACAACGAGTCATCGGAAATCATCCGCATGCTTGGGACAGCCTTCGATGGCATCGGCGCGCGGGCGGGCGATTACTATCCCGACGACCTGCGCGCCGCCATCGACGCCATCAACGCGACCGTGTACGACAACGTCAACAACGGCGTCTACAAGGCCGGTTTCGCCACCAGCCAGGAAGCCTACGACGAGGCGGTCGCCGCGCTTTTTGCCACGCTGGAATCACTCGAGCAGCGCCTGGGGCAACACCGCTACCTGGTCGGCAATACGCTGACCGAAGCGGACCTGCGCCTGTGGACCACACTGGTGCGCTTCGATGCGGTGTACGCGACGCACTTCAAATGCGACCGCAAGCGAATCCGCGATTACCCCAACCTCGAGGGTTTGCTGCGCGACATCCATCAGCTGCCTGGCGTGGCCGATACCGTGTGGATGGATCACATCCGCCACCACTACTTCCGCAGTCACAAGACGCTCAACCCGTACGGCATCGTGTCGATCGGCCCGGTCCCCGCGTTCGACGTTCCGCATGACCGCAATCGGCTGGGCGAACGGGAGGTCCGGGGCGCCTGAAACGCTCGGCCACTGCAGATACCCGGCCGGATCGGTTGCGACCCAGCGCCCGGGGCATGGCGTCGTACGACGAGCGCGGCGTTACTGTTGCCTGGCCTCGATGCCGTCGAACAACCTGTTGATCGCGCCGTAATCCAGCGCCTTGCCGGGTACCGGGTTGCCCTCGCCGTGGTGCAGGAAACTGCTCGTGAGCCCGGCCACGCAATCCAGGGTCGCTATCGAAATCGACGCTCCTGCACTCAGCCGCCGCACACCCAGGGCGGCCAGTTCCGGAACGCCGGGCAGGCCGGGCCGGCTCATCACATTCAACGGCAACCCCGCGTTCTCGACGATGCGGCGGATGTCGTCGGCATCGACCACGCCGGGCACGAACAGGTTGTCGGCGCCGGCCGCGCGATACCGCGCTGCGCGGGCGAGAGTTTCCTCGACGCGCCGCTCGTCGCTGGCGAGGCCACGCAAATAGACGTCCGTACGGGCGTTGACGAACAGGTCCACGCCGCGCTGGGCCGCCATGCGCTTGATCCGTTCAATCTTGCTGGCGAGCAGGTCGGGACTGTCGGCGCCATCCTCGATATTGATGCCGACCGCGCCGGCGTCGATCACGCGGGCGACGTTGTCGGCGACGGTCGCGGGATCGCTGGCGTAGCCGTCCTCGAAATCGACACTGAGCGGCACGCGGATGACGCGGACGATATTGGCGATCGTGGCGATCGATTGCTGCATGGGTAAGTGGCTGCCATCGGCGTAACCGTTGGCCCAGGCCACGCCGGCACTGGTGGTGGCGATGGCCTTGGCGCCGAGACTTTCAATCAGCCGGGCGCTACCGGCGTCCCACGCGTTGGCGAGCAGGAGCAAGCCGTGCTGATGCAATTGGCGGAAGGTGGCTGCGTGATTGATCGCTGTCATGGGGATGGCTCCGGAGTGAGTTGGGGGAGGGCCGCATCGAGTTTGCCGTGAGGCGCGCGGGACACCAGCGTATTCATTGATGCGGCAGCCGCGCCATGTAAAGCAATACACCCGCCAGGCTCTTCAGGTCCTGGTTGTTGTGTGCCAGCACCCGCCGCAGGTTTCGTGCGGAGCCGCCGCGCAGGTAGGTGAGCCACGCGGCGGGGGCTTCCGAGCCCGGCAGGTCATCTTCGCGCACCACGCCGAGCAGTTCGCGTTCGGCGGTGGCCAGGCGGCAGTTTTCCCATTGGCCTTTCCAGTGCCGGCGCACGGGGTGGAGCAGGTCCAGATGGCCCAGCCCGGTCAGCGGATCGGGCAGGCGCGCCAGGCGGTAGCGCGTTTTCAGCAGGGGCGAGTCGTAGCATTTGCCGTTGTAGCTGACGAGTACGGTGTCGTCGGCCAACCAGCTGGCGAAGGTGCGCAGCATGGCGGTTTCCGCGGCCATGCTGGTGATGGTGAGCTGGCGGATGCGGAAGCGTCCGTCGTGCCAGTCGGCGGCGCCGATCATGAAGGCGCGGGTGCCGGTGCCGCCGGCCAGGCCGGTGGTCTCGGTGTCGAAATGCAGCAGGCGGCGATGGTGTACCGACTCCATCCGGGCGAAGGCGGCGTCGACGATGTCGGGCGGGGCGAGCCAGTCGACGTTGGCTTCGGTGTAGCGCAGGCCGGGGGACAGTTCGATGCCGGGGACGTCGCGGTCATTGGATGCCAGGTACGCCGGGCCACGCTTGAGCTGGGCGTGGCGTTGCAGCAGGCGGCGGAGGTCGGGGGAGAGGGTTTTGTGCGTGCTCGGCGACGTGCCCTTCGACTTCGCTGCGCTACGCTCAGGAAGAACGGTAATAGGGGAGCGAGCGGAAGCAATGGAAGACGTTTGCCCCGCATCCGCCCGCAATTGCCGCAGCTTGGTGGCCAGGGCACTCACAGCGCCACCAGCAGCGCCAGCACGCGCAATGCCAGCGCTTTGGGTGTCTGGACGTCCATTTCGCCATGGTGCTCGTCGGCCGCGAGTATGGGCCCCACGCAGCCGGGACAGCCCGCGCGACAATCGCAACGTTCGATCAGGGTGATCGACTGGGCCACCAGATCCTCGCGGCGCTGGAATAGCGGCTCGCTCTGGCCGATGCCGCCGGGGAAGGCGTCATACAGATAGACGGTGGGCGTGAACGGTGCGTCGGGTGCCAGTGCGGTGGGTTGCCCGTCGCTGCCGCGCAACTGGCCGCGACCGCTGAGGTCGGCGCTGACAAACCATGCGCCGTCGCCGCTGCCCACCGATTTCTGCAGGTCGCGCGCTTCGGCCATCACCGCCACGGTGGCCACGATGTGCAGCGCGTACGCGGCACCCAGGA
The DNA here is from genome assembly GCF_001426645.1 of Rhodanobacter sp. Root480. Taxonomy (GTDB): domain Bacteria; phylum Pseudomonadota; class Gammaproteobacteria; order Xanthomonadales; family Rhodanobacteraceae; genus Rhodanobacter; species Rhodanobacter ginsenosidimutans. The sequence goes on along the minus strand of NZ_LMEX01000001.1, from coordinate 777,812 downwards.
AACCATCCAGCGCCTGCTGCCGATCCTCGAACGCCGAAGCCAGCACCGCCTGCGACAACTGCCACCACACGGCGGTGGTGTGCAGTTCCTGGTCGGGCAGGTTGACCGGGCCGTAGCCGATGTTTTCGTGCGTGTAGAAGCGGATTTTCTTGTAGCCGGGCACGCGGCGCACCACGTGCACTTCGCCGTGATGCGCCTGGCCGCGGCCGGCGCCGGCGCTGTCGAAGCAATCGAGCACTTTCAGCTTGGTGTAGTCGATGGCGTCGGTGTAGTAGTCGACTGCGGTGCGCGTGACGTAGGCCTTGCGGCCGTCCCAGTCCAGCCGTTCCACCTGATAGGGCACCGACTGGATCATGTGGATGGCGCCTTCGTACAAGGTCACCGGCGCGGCGCTGTAATCGACTTCGGCGATGATGGTCTGGCGGCCGTTGGTGCGGTCCACCACCACGAAATTGCCGTCCGCCACCGCGCGCAGTGACACCGCGATGGCGGGGTAGCTGTCGGCGATCCATTCCCAGCGGTCACCCTCGCGATGCAGCACGCCTTCCTCGCCCAGCACATCCAGCCACGGCGTGGCGACCTCGTTGCCGAACATCTCCTCGCCTGCGAACGGCAACTCGAACGCGGCGCAGCGGATGTGGTCGAGCAGGATCAGCGGTTGATCGGGCTGGATGCGCGCGTGCTCGGGCGTGGCGCCCTGGAAGAATTCCGGATGCCGCACCAGGTACTGATCCAGCGGATCGGAACTGGCCACCAGCACGCCCAGCGCGGATTGCTGCCGCCGCCCGGCGCGGCCGAAGCGCTGCCACGTGGCGGCGACGGAACCGGGGTAGCCGTTCAACACCACCACGTCCAGCGAGCCGATATCCACGCCCAGCTCCAGTGCCGAGGTGCTGACGATGCCGTCGACGCTGCCCGCGCGCATGTCGCGTTCGGCGGCGCGGCGCTCCTTCGGCAGGTAGCCGCCGCGGTAGGCGCGGATGCGCGGCGGCTTGCGCGGGTCGTGGTCGAACACGTCCTTGAGGTATTTGGTGAGTACCTCGACCATGCTGCGCGACTGGGCGAACACCAGCGTCTTCAGACCCGACTTGATCGCCAGCCGCGCGATACGGTTGGTCTGCGAACGTGCCGAGGCGCGCAGGCCCAGGTCGGGATTCACCACCGGCGGATTCCACAGCAGCACGTGTTTCTCGCCGGCCGGTGCGCCGCTTTCAACGATGGCGGTGACGGCGTCCTCGATCAGCGCCTCGGCGTGTTGCTGCGGGTTGCCGATGGTGGCCGAGCACAGGATGAATTGCGGGGTGACACCGTAGAACGCGCACACGCGTTTCAGCCGGCGGATCACGTTGGCCACATGCGAGCCGAACACGCCGCGGTACGTGTGCACCTCATCGATCACCACGTAGCGCAGGTTCTCGAAGAACTGCGCCCACTTGGTGTGATGCGGCAGGATCGCCTGGTGCAGCATGTCCGGGTTGCTGACCACGATGTCGCCGTGCAGCCGGATCGCCTGGCGCGCGTCGCCGGGCGTGTCGCCGTCGAACGTGAAGGCCTTCACGCCCAGCTCGCCGGCGTTGTTCAACTCCAGCAGCTCGGCCACCTGGTCCTGCGCCAGTGCCTTGGTGGGAAACAGGTACAACGCCTTGGCGTGCTGCTGCATCGCCGCGCTGATCACCGGCAGCGTGTAGCACAGCGACTTGCCCGACGCGGTGGGCGTGGCCACGGCCACGTGCGCGCCGGTTTGGGTGGCGGTCCAGGCCTCGGCCTGGTGGCTGTAGAGCTGGTTTACGCCGCGACTGCGCAGCGCCTGCGCCAGGGCCGGGGGAAGGTCGGGCGGCAGTGGCGCGTAGCGGCCTTCCTGCGCGGGCAATACGAATGCGCCAGTGATGCGCGCGCCGTAGCGTTTGTTGAGCCGCTGCGCCAGCGAACGGCCATCGCCGGGGCTGCGCAGCACCAGTTCGTCGGCGGCGTGGTAACGGTCGGGCAGGGCATTCATCGGCGGATCTCGGCAGGCAGGGCGGCATGACAACAAGGGGCGGTCTCATCCGCTGAGATCACGCGGAGCAAGACTGGAGCCGCACCGCGACGTTCATCTTTCCCTTCTTCATTTTCACCACAAAAGGTGAAAAGATACCAGCCATGACCCTGCAGCTCACCGCCCGCCAATCCAACATCCTGGATTTCATCCGCGACCGCCTCGACCACACCGGTCAGGCGCCTACGCTGGAGGAGATCGGCCAGGCCATGGGCCTGGCCAACGTCAGCGCGGTGCTGAAACACGTGCGCTCGCTGGAGGCCAAGGGACGGCTGCAGATCGAGCCGAACCGCTCGCGCGGCATCCGCCTGGTGACCTCGGCCGACCCGCTGGACGCGGACACCATGGAACTGCCGTTGGTGGGCCGTATCGCCGCCGGCGAGCCGCTGTTTTCCGATGCACGGGTGGAGCGCACGCTGCGCGTATCCAGCTGGCTGTTCCGGCTGAAGCCCGATTACCTGGTGCGCGTGGTGGGCGACTCGATGCGTGACGAAGGCATCCTCGACCAGGACATCGTGGGCGTGCACGCCACGCCGGTGGCGCGTCACGGCCAGGTGGTGGCGGCGCGGGTGGGCGGCGACCGCTTCACCATCAAGCGGCTGTACTGGCAGGGCGACGTGATCCGGCTGCTGCCGAACAGCCCGGGTTACCAGCCGATCGACCCCGATCCCACCGAGGATTTCGCCATCGAAGGTCTGTTCGCGGGCCTGCTGAGGGGCAGCTGATGGGCGCCGTGGTGGCCTTGTCCACGCTGCTGGATGCGCAGCAGGTCTGGCGCGGGCGAGCGGCGCCGCTGCCGGCGGGCGAGCAGCCCACCGGTTGGGCCGCGCTCGATGATGTGCTGCCGGCTGGCGGCTGGCCGCCGGCCGCGCTGTCGGAAATCCTGTTGCCCGCCGATGGCGTGGGCGAGCTGCGGCTGGTGCTGCCCAGCCTGGCGCGCCTCACCCAGGGCGGGCGGACGGTGGTGATCGTGGCGCCGCCCTACCTGCCGTGCGTGGCCGGCTGGCAGCAGCAGGGCGTGGACATGCGCCGGGTCGACATCGTCGCCGCTGGCGACAGCGACGTGGCCTGGGCGATGGAGCAATGCCTGCGCTCGGGCAGTTGCGCGGCGGTGCTGGCGTGGCCGCGCCAGGCTGACGACCGCACGCTGCGGCGACTGCAGGTGGCGGCGGATCACGGCCAGGCGCTGGCGTTCGCCTTCCGCGATCGCAAGCACCTGCCGCACGCGTCGCCGGCGGCACTGCGGCTGGAGCTGGAAGCCGCGCCCCGCGCCCAGGTGTGGGTGCGCAAATGCCGTGGCGGATCGGTGCCGGCGCAGCCGGTGCCGCTCGGCCGCGCCCTGCATTGATGGTCGGCGGATATGTTGTGGGCCTGCATCGTGCTGCCGCACCTGGCGCTGGACGGCGTCCTTCGTCGTAACCCCCAGACCGGGCCGCTGGTGCTGGTGAGTGGCCCGGTCAACGCGCGCAGCATCGTGTCCGCCAATCGCGAGGCGCGCGAGGCCGGCCTGCACGTGGGTCAGCGGTTGAGTGCCGCGCAGGCCCTGCTGACCCGTTTCGATGCCGTGCCGTACGACCGCGATGCGGTGGATCGCTGGCACCGTTTCCTGGCCGCCGTGGCGTATCGCTACAGCTCCGAGGTCAGCCTGCTGCCGCATGCGATCGTGCTTGAGGTAAGCCGCAGCATGGGCCTGTTCGGTCCCTGGCCGCGGCTGGAGGCGATGCTGCGCGCGGATCTTGCCGCGCTGGGTTTTCGCCACCGCATCACCGCTGCGCCCACGCCGCACGCCGCGTATGTGCTGGCCGGCGTCAGCGACGGCCAGGCGGTGCTGACGCCCGAGGCCATGCGCCGCGCGCTGCAAGGCGTGCCGATCGCCAAAAGCCGCCTGCCGGCGCTGGCGGCCGAAGCCTTGCCCGGCATGGGCATCCGCAGCCTGGGGCAATTGCTGGCGCTGCCGCGCGATGGCCTGCGCCGACGCTTCGGCGCCGAACTGCTGGACGTGCTCGACCGGCTCACCGGCGATCTGCCCGCGGGGCTCGATGCCTATCGTCCGCCCGACGTTTTCGACCTGCGCATCGAGTTGATGCACGAGGTGGAAAACATCGCCTCGCTGGTATTCCCCCTGCGTCGCATGACCGGCGATCTGGCCGCCTATCTGGCGGGGCGCGATGGTGGCGTGCAACGGTTCACGCTGCGGCTGGAACATCGTGACGGCAGGGTTACCGAGGTGCCGGTGGGCCTGCTCACGCCGGAGCGCGAACCTGGCATGCTGTTTGAACTGGCGCGCGGGCGGCTGGATCAGGTGCAACTGCCCGAGCCGGTGCTGGCGATGCGGCTCATCGCGCGCGAGTTGCCGCCGTTCGTACCGGCCGGCCGCGACCTGTTCGACGACCGACCCGCCAACGCGCTGCCGATCGATCAGTTGCGCGAACGCCTGCGCGCACGGTTGGGCGATCGCGCCGTGCATCAACTGGACAGCACCACCGATCCGCGGCCCGAGCGGGCGCAGTCGATTGCGGGAAATCCCTGTAGGAGCGGCTTCAGCCGCGATGCTTCTCAATCTGCCTCGGCCTCAAAAGCGTCGCGGCTGAAGCCGCTCCTACAGAGCATTGGACCACGCCCCACCTGGCTGCTTGATCGCCCCATTCCCTTGCGTGGCACCGAGCCACGCATCCTGGCCGGCCCCGAACGACTGGAAACCGGCTGGTGGGATGGCGGCGAGGTGTGCCGCGATTACTACGTGGTGGAGACGTCGCTGGGCCAGTACGCGTGGGCGTTCTGCGCGCCGGGCGAGCAGGCGGGCTGGATGCTGCAGGGCTGGTTCGCATGACGGATTACGCCGAGCTGCATTGCCTGTCCGATTTCTCCTTCGGCCGCGGCGCCTCGAAGGCCGGCGAGTTGTTCGAGCGCGCCAAGGCCTGTGGTTACCACGCGCTGGCGATCACCGACGAATGCTCGCTGGCCGGCATCGTGCGCGCCTACCAGGCCTCGACCGAGCTCGACCTGAAACTGATCGTGGGCGCCGAATTCCAGCTCGAGGATGGTCCGAAGCTGGTGCTGCTGTGCGAGAACAAGCAGGGCTATGTCGAACTCTGCCGACTGATCACGCGCGGCCGCCGCGCTTCGGAAAAGGGCACGTATCGGCTCACCCGGGCAGACATGGAAAGCGGCATGCCGGGCACGCTGGCGTTGTGGATGCCCGGGCTGCAACCAGATGTCGCGCACGGCCGCTGGATGCGCGACATCTTCGGCGATCGCGCCTGGCTGGCGGTGGAACTGCATCGCGGCCCCGACGATGCCGCCCGCCTGCGCGAACTGCAGGCGCTTGGCCACACGCTCGGAATGCCGCTGGTAGCCAGCGGCGACGTGCACATGCACGTGCGCCGGCGGTTGGCCTTGCAGCACACGCTCACGGCGATCCGCCATCGCGTGCCGATCGCCGAGGCGGGCGCGCTGATCTTCCGTAATGGCGAACGACACCTGCGCCGATGCGATGTGTTGGCCGAGCTCTATCCCGATGCCCTGCTGCAGGAAAGCGTGCGCATCGCCGAGCGTTGCACCTTCCACATGAGCGAGCTGCACTACGACTATCCGGCTGAGCTGGTACCTGAAGGCCACTCGCCAAGCAGTTGGCTGCGCCATCTGGCCGAAGAAGGCATCCAGTGGCGTTGGCCGAACGGCATCAGCGACAAGGTGCGCAAGCTGATCGACGACGAACTGGCATTGATCGCGTCGAAGCAATACGAAGCCTTTTTCCTCACCGTCCACGACATCGTCCGCTTCGCGCGCAGCAAAGAAATTCTCTGCCAGGGCCGCGGTTCGGCCGCCAACTCCGCCGTGTGTTTCGCGCTGGGCGTGACCGAGGTGGACCCGGAGGTCAACGAACTGCTGGTGGCGCGTTTCATCAGCGAAGACCGCGACGAGCCGCCCGACATCGACGTCGATTTCGAGCACGAGCGGCGCGAGGAAGTGATCCAGTACATCTACAAAAAATACGGTCGCGAGCGCGCCGCGCTGGCCGCCACCGTGATCTGCTACCGCGGCCGCAGCGCGGTGCGCGACGTGGCCAAGGCGCTGGGCCTGCCGCTGGATCAGGTCGACCAGCTCAGCGATATCTTTGCGCGCGGCTGGGGCGACAGCTCGGCGGAGGAGCGGCTGCGCGAACAGGGTTTCGATCCGGACAGCCCGATCATCCGCCGCGTGCTGAAACTCACCCACGAACTGATCGGCATGCCGCGGCATTTGTCACAGCACGTGGGCGGCTTCGTGATTTCCAACACCTCGCTGAGCGAGATGGTGCCCGTGGAAAACGCGGCGATGGTTGATCGCACCGTGATCCAGTGGGAGAAGGACGATCTCGATTACATGCGCATGCTGAAGGTCGACTGCCTGGCGCTGGGCATGCTGACCTGCCTGCGCAAATGCTTCGGCTTGCTGGAAAGCGAGCATGGCGTCGTCAAGACCATCGCCACCATCGAGCCGAATGACGCGGCAACCTACGCCATGATCCAGCGCGCCGATACCGTCGGCGTGTTCCAGATCGAAAGCCGGGCGCAGATGGCAATGCTGCCGCGGCATCGGCCGGCGACTTTCTACGACCTGGTGATCCAGGTGGCGATCGTGCGGCCCGGCCCGATCCAGGGCGACATGGTGCATCCGTACCTGCGGCGGCGGAATGGCGAGGAAACCGTCGACTATCCATCGCCGCAATTCAGGAAGGTGTTGCAACGCACGCTCGGCGTGCCGCTGTTCCAGGAGCAGGTGATGCAACTGGCCATCGTGGCGGCCGACTTCACCGATGGCGAGGCCGACAAGCTGCGCCGCTCGATGGCCGCATGGAAACGTCACGGCGGGCTGGAGCCGCATCGCGACAAGCTGATGCGGGGCATGCTGAAGAACGGTTACACGGCGGAATTCGCCGCGCGCATCTTCGAGCAGATCAAGGGCTTCGGCTCCTACGGATTCCCCGAATCGCACGCAGCCAGTTTCGCCAACCTGGTCTATGCCTCGTGCTGGCTGAAATGCCATTACCCGGCGGCGTTTGCCTGCGCCTTGCTCAATTCGCTGCCGATGGGTTTCTACGCGCCCAGCCAGATCGTGCAGGACGTGCGGCGCCACCGCATCGCAGTACATCCGGTGGATGTGCGTTTCAGCGACTGGGATTGCACGCTGGAGCCCGATCCACATGGCAACACCAGCACCCGCGCCGTCCGCCTGGGCCTGCGCATGGTGCGTGGATGCTCCGAAAAGGCCGCGCTGCGGTTGATGGCCGCGCGTGCTCAGCGGCCTTTTACCGACATCACCGACCTGTGTTCGCGGGCCGGTCTCGATCGTCGTCACCAGGAACTGCTGGCCGATGCGGCGGCCCTGCGAGGGCTGGCCGGCCATCGCCATCGAGCGCGCTGGGCCGTGGCCGGGGTCGAACCGCAACTGCCGTTGTTCGGCAACGCAAGTCCGACCGAGCAAGCGGTGATCCTGCCATTGCCCACGCAGGCCGAAGACACGCTGGCGGACTACGCACGCACCGGCCTGAGTCTGGGCGTGCATCCGCTGCGGCAGATCCGCAGCCGGTTGAATGCCGCACGCTGCATCGATGGAAAGGCACTACGCAGGCAACCCCACAACAGCCGTGTGCGCGTGGCCGGCCTGGTGACATCACGCCAGCAACCGCAAACCGCCAGCGGCATCATCTTCGTGACGCTGGAGGACGAGCATGGGCTGATCAACGTAGTGATATGGCGTCATGTGGCTGAAGCCCAGCGACTGCCGCTGCTGCAGGCGCGCCTGCTCGCCGTGGAAGGGCAGTGGGAGCAGGTGGATGGCGTCAGCCACCTGATCGCGCACCGGCTCAAGGATCTCACCCCGCTGCTCGGTGCACTGGATACGCGCTCACGGGATTTCCATTAGGCGCAGGGTGCCCAGTTTGTTGCAGGAGCGCACCCTGTGCGCGAATGCTTTTGGTGACGTGACGAAGAGCGATCGCGCACAGGGTGCGCTCCTACAAGGGTTTGGACGATTCAGTCGGCGAGCTGCTGTCCTCGGGATGGGTATCCTGGCCGGTGACGCTGCGATAGAAGCCGATCGCCAGGATCGTGACCAGGGCGGCCATCAGCACGATAAGCCCTATCCATCGGCGGCGCTTTTTCATGACAGCCTCCTGCTGCGCTTGTGGATCAGGTCGAACATCACGCCATGTCCGCCAGCACGGCGACCACGTCACGCAGGTCGGCCACCAGTTCCGCGTAAGCCTGATGGCGCTGGTCGGGTTTGGGCATGCGCAGCACCGCGGAAGGGTGCCAGGTCGCCATGCCGCGTACATCTTCGCCCAGTTCGCGCCATTGCCCGCGCTCGCGGGTGATGCGAAAAGCATCGCCGAACAGTGTCTGGGCCGCCATCGCGCCCAACCCGATCACCACCCGCGGCTGCACCCGCAGCAGTTCGGCTGCCAGCCACATGCGGCACGCGGCCTGTTCGGAGGCGTTGGCGCGCTTGTGCAATTTGGTGTTGCCACGCATTTCGTATTTGAAATGCTTGACGGTATTGGTGAGGTAAAGCGTGTCGCGATCCAGCCCGGCTTCGCCCAGGGCGCGATCGAGCAAATGTCCGGCCGGCCCCACGAACGGTTTGCCCGATTGATCCTCCTGCAGGCCTGGCTGTTCGCCAATCAACATCGCCTTGGCGGCGGCAGGCCCTTCGCCGAATACGGTTTGCGTGGCATTGCGCCACAGCGGGCAGGCCCGACAGGTTTTCGCCTTGCGGCGCAACGTCACCAGCTTGCCCGTGGGGATTTCCGCCACGGGCTTGGCCAAGGGAAGGTGCCGGGCGTTTCCTGCAGTGCCTGCGGCACGCCCGGACACCAGGGTGGCGGCCTTCATTGGCGCATCCGCCGGTCAGAAAACGCCAAGCAGCAACAACACGATGACAATGATCACGATGATCCCCAACCCGCCCATCGGGCGATAACCCCACGAGCGGCTGTACGGCCAGGTGGGCAACGCGGCAATCAGCAGAATGATCAGCACGATGATCAGCAGAAGTGACATCGACATGGCAGCGTCCTTGAGTGATGAGCGAATGATGCGGGTGCAGGCGTGGCGCCTGTCACGGCATGCACCATGGCAAGCCCCTCGTGCATGCCCCGTCAAAGAAACTTGACGCGACGTCCATGCGAAAAGGCCGAAGCTGCGCGTTCTCCCCACCCCGGAAAAACGCCATGACCGAATCCGAAAAACTCAGCGGCCGCCGTGTTGCCATACTCGCCACCGATGGCTTCGAGCAATCCGAACTGACCGAACCCAAACGCCTGCTGGAAGTGGCCGGCGCCCATGTCGACGTGATCGCGCCAGGCGGCGCCACGCAGATCAAGGGCTGGGACAAGAAGAACTGGGGCGACCCGGTGAACGTGGATGTGGCGCTGAAGGACGCACGGCCGGAAAACTACGACGCGCTGGTATTGCCCGGCGGCGTGATGAATCCGGACAAGCTGCGGCTGGAACCCGATGCGATTGCCTTCATCGTCCGGTTTGGTGAATCAGGCAAACCGATCGCCGCGATCTGCCATGGGCCATGGACGCTGATCGACGCGGGCCTGGTGAAGGGGCGCAAGCTCACCTCGTGGCCGTCGCTGCGCAAGGACCTGGAAAATGCGGGCGCGCAATGGGAAAACAGCGAAGTGGTGCGCGACGGCCAGCTGATCACCAGCCGCAAACCGCAGGACATTCCCGCGTTTTCCGGTGCGGTCATGGCGGCGCTGGAAGAGGTGGGTGGCGCGTAGATCGTTCCTGGCGGTGGATTGCCCTTCGACTTCGCTTCGCTACGCTCAGGGTGATCGGTGGAGTGTGAGGCGCTGATGCTTCACCACCGATCACCCTGAGCGTAGGCCCGCAGGGCCGAAGTCGAAGGGCGCCCTCGAACCTCCCGTCAAGCACACTTACTTGGGCTGATCGGGTTTGCTCTCCGGAACATTCTGCGACTCGTGCGGCGTATCTGCGTCGGGCATTTGCGCGGGATCGTGCTTCGGTCTTGGCTGCGGCTCGGGATAGCCCGAGGTACCTGGTGGTTGTTTTGGTCGATCCGTATCCGGCATGAGCTGCTCCGTTCAGTGGCGGGGGTTTGAATGGACGTCCATATCGGTAGATCAGGCGAGGCGTTTCATCACGTTGTCCAGGTTCTGTTGCACATCGTCGATGCCTTTCCACGGGTCCGAGCGCAGTCGCGCCAGCCGTTTGGGCGTGGAATGGATATCGAAATCGTGGCCGCTTTTCAGCTTGCCCAGTTCGCTCCAGCGCAGCGGCACGGCCACCGGGGCACCGGCACGGGCGCGTAGCGAATACGAGGCCACGCTGGTGGCGCCGCGGCTGTTTCGCAGGTAGTCCACGTAGATCTTGCCGTTGCGCTGCGACTTGGTGGCGGTGGCCACGAAATCCAGCGGATGCGCCTGCGCCAGGGTGGAGGCGAATGCCTGCGCAAAGCCTTTCACCATCGGCCAGGGGCAGCCGGGGTTGAGCGGCACCACTACGTGCAGGCCCTTGCCGCCGGTGGTGCGCAGGAACGATTCCAGCCCCAGTTGGGTGAGCAGCTTGCGCACCAGTCGGGCGGCAGCCACGACGCGCTCCCACGCCACGTTGTCGCCGGGGTCCAGGTCGAACACCACGCGGTTGGCCTTGTCGGGATTCTCCACGGTCGAGCCCCAGGGATGGAATTCCAGCACGCCGAACTGCACCAGCTCGATGATCGAGCTGGCATCCAGCGGATAGATGTAGACGGCTTGCGCGCCAGACTCCTCTTTCAGCTTGGCGCTGCCCACATGCTTCAGGCCCTGCATCAGGTGCTTCTGGAAAAAGCAGGCCTTGCCCGCGCCCTCGGGGCAGCGGATCACCGACGTGGGGCGATCGATCACGCCGGGCAGGAACCACTTCATCACCGCCGTGTAGTAATCGACCACGTCCTGTTTGGTGATGCTGCCTTCGGCAAACACCACGCGGTCGGGGTGGCTGATGGTGATGTCGGCGGATCGGGTGACATCGCCGCGCGGCTTGGCCTTGGCCGCCTTCTTCGTCGCCTTGCTGCGGGTCTTGCCGGTGGCGCGGTCGGAATCGAGCAGGTCGGCGGGGCTTTTGTCGGTACGCATGGTTTTCAGGCTCGGTTGACGCAACAGGTTCTGGTTGCCGATGCCGCGGTAGTACACCTCGGCCACGGCCACCGGCTTGATCCAGCGCGCGTTGCGCAGCAGCGGGTCCACGCCGGCGAGCGCCACCGTGGGCTTCGTGCTGCCTTTCTCGTCCATGGTCTTGCTCAGCGCGCGCAGCTGCTCGTCGGAAAAGCCGCTGCCCACGCGGCCGGCATAGATCCAGCCCGAGGGCGTGTCGGGATCGGGCCGGGCCAGCAGCAGCGAGCCGAAACCGCTGCGGCTGCCCTTGGGTGGCGTGTATCCCACCACGGCGAACTCGTCGCTTTCCAGCCGCTTCACCTTGATCCAGTCGTCGCCCCGGCCCGGGTGATACGTGGACTGCACGCGCTTGCAGATGATGCCTTCCAGTTGCTGCTCGCTGGCCATCTGGAACGCCTGCTCGCCGTTGCCGATGGCATGCGTGCTGAAGGCGAGGTGGCGTGGCGCGTGCGCCGTCAGTTGCTGCAGCAGATCCTTGCGATCGAGCAGGGCGACGCGTGACAGGTCGAAACCCTCGAAGTAGGGCATGTCGAACAGCATGTAGACCAGCGGCGATTGCATCTCGCCGGAGAGGGTTCTCTGCAGCGCGTTGAAATCGCTGCGCCCCTGCGCATCCAGCGCCACCAGCTCGCCATCGAGCTGGGCCGATTGCAGTCCCAGCAACTCCAGCGCCTGCACGATGTCGGGCAGCTTGTCGTTCCAGGGCAGGGCATTGCGCGACCACAGCTTCACCTCGCCATCGGCAATCGCCGTGAGGATGCGGTAGCCGTCCCATTTCACTTCGTGCAGCCAGTCGTCACCGGCCGGCGCCGTGTCGCGCAGGCGCGCCAGTTCGGGTTTGAAGAAATCGTTGCTGGCCTTGGCCTTGCGCGCACCATCCAGCCCGGCGGCGATTTTCGCCAGGCGGGCACGCGGTATCTTTTTCGTGCCCTTGGGAATGGCCTTCTTGCGCGCCGTGGATTTCCTGGCGGCGGCCTTGGTGGCGGGGGTTTTCGCGGCGGCTTTGGTGCTGGCGATCATCTTCTTGTCCAGTAGATCGTCCGCCTCCACGTCGCCCGCGAAGGCATCCTTGGCCTTGATCAGGAACCACGCCGGTTGGCGCTCCTTGCGGCCGCTGCGCACCAGGTGCCAGCCACCCTTGAGCCGCTTGCCGAACAGCTCGAAACGCAGGTGGCCTTTTTGTATCTGCGCTTCGGCGTCGCCTTCGGTGGTCCACACACCCAGGTCGAACTGGTCGACATGGCCTTTGCCATAACCGTGCTCGATATCGCCCTCGAACGTGGCATAGGCCACCGGATGATCTTCCACCTCCACCGCCAGGCGCTTCACTTCCGGGTCGTAACTGGGGCCCTTGGGTACCGCCCAGCTTTTCAGCACGTCGCCCACCTGCAGCCGGAAATCGAAATGGCGGCGGCTGGCGTGATGCAGCTGCACCACGAACAGCGAGCGCCGCTCCGACGCCACCGCAGCGTCCGGCGCGGGTTCGCGGGTCTTGCTGAAGTCGCGCTTGCGGCGGTATTCCTGCAGTTCGGTCATCGTGCCTGTCCGGCGAGTGGTCGCGTATAACGGCAACGGTGTGGTGGTCAGCCGGTGGGCCCGCCCATCACCGGAATCACCGCGCCGGAGATGTAGCTGGCGCACGAGGGCGCGGCCAGGAACACGTAGGCGGGCGCCAGTTCCTCCGGCTGGGCGGGGCGCCCCATCGGGTTGTGCTTGCCGAAATCCTTCACCTTCTCCGCGGGTTTGTCAGCGGGATTCAACGGCGTCCACACCGGGCCCGGCGCCACCGCGTTCACGCGGATACCGCGCGACACCAGGTTGGACGCCAGTGCCTTGGTGAATGCATGGATGCCGCCCTTGGTCATCGAGTAATCCAGCAACTTGCTGCTGCCGAACAGGCCGGTTTCCGATCCGGTGTTGATGATCGAATCGCCGCTGCCCAGGTGCGGGGACGCGGCGCGCGCCATGTAGAAATAGCCGTACAGGTTGGTGCGCAGGGTCTGGTCCAGATGCTCGTCGGTGACGTCCTCGATGGATTCGGCGTGCTGCTGGAACGCGGCGTTGTTGACCAGGATCGACAGCTTGCCGAACGCCTTCACCGTTTTCTCCACCGCGCTCTTGCAGAACTTCGCGTCCCTCACGTCGCCACGGATCAGCAGGCAGCGCTGGCCTTCCGCCTCCACGTAATCGCGGGTTTCGGCGGCATCCTCGTCCTCGCACAGATACACCACGGCCACGTCGGCACCCTCGCGGGCAAACAGCACGGCCACGGCGCGACCGATACCCGAGTCGCCCCCGGTGACGATGGCGGTCATGCCGGTCAGCTTGCCGCTGCCGGCATAGGTGGGGGCGGTGAATTGGGGCCGCGGGTCCAGATCCTTTTCGCTGCCGGGCTTGCTTTGATGCTGCTTCGGCAACGGGTTTTCCGGCTTCTTGCGCTCGGCGGTTTGTGGTGCACTTTTTTTGGCGGCTTTTGCCGATTTGGCAGGCTTGTCCTGGTCCCTGCGTTCCACGCCGCGCTGGATATCCCGCGCTTTCTCCGCGGTCTTGCGGGTACGGGCTTTATGCGGGGTGTTCTTGCTGGTGGCCATGGTGAAACCCGTGCGGTGGCAGGACGTTCGACGCTATCCAGCGCCACGTTGATCCGGGGTGAAAACTTGACAGCCTCTCCACGGGTCAATGGCCATAGTCGGTGGGCGAATCCCTCGCCGGAGCACACACCATGGCGCGTCCCATCTGGACCGGAACCCTCTCCTTCGGATTGCTCAACGTGCCCGTCTCGCTGATGTCGGGCGAGCGCAGCGTGGATCTGCATTTCCGCATGCTGGACAACCGCAGCAACACACCGGTGCGCTACGAGCGCGTCAACGCGGAAACCGGCGAGGAGGTGCCGTGGAAGGAAATCGTCAAGGCGTTCGAGTACGAGAAGGGAAGCTATGTCGTGCTGGAGCCCGATGACATCAAGTCGGCATCCTCCGAAGGGCGCGAGGCGGTGGAGGTGAAGACCTTCGTGGATGCGGGCTCGATCGGGCCGGAGTATTTCGAGAAGCCGTACATCCTGGTGCCCGGCAAGAAGGCCGAGAAGGGCTACGTACTGCTGCGCGAGACGCTCAAGCGCACCGGCAAGATCGGCATTGCGCGGGTGGTGATCCGCACCCGCGAATATCTTTCAGCCGTTATGCCGCGCGACAACGGCCTGCTGCTGATGCTGCTGCGCTACCCGCAGGAGCTGGTCGACGCCAGCGACTACAAGATCCCCGAGGGCGACGTGTCGGACTACCGCATCACGTCCAAGGAAATGGAAATGGCCGAGCAGCTGATCGATTCGATGAGCGACGAGTGGACGCCCGGCGATTACCGCGACGAATTCCGTGAGCGCCTGCGCGCGGTGATCGAGAAGCGCATGAAATCCAAGGGCGTGGTCACACCGCCGACCGAGGATGAAGGTGAGGCACCCGAGAACGCCAGCACCAACGTGGTCGACTTCATGGCTTTGCTGCAGAAAAGCCTGGAAACGAAGCACCGCACGCCGGCCAGCAAGGCAGCGGGAAAGAAGACGGCTGAAAAGAAGGCGCCGCGCAAGGCGGCGGCCAAGAAGTCGGCCAGCAAGAAGAAGCCAGCGGTAAAGACGGCCAAAAAAACCACGCGTCGCAAATCGGCCTGAGGTCTGACGTTTATGGCGTCAGTCGCCGGCTGCCAGCGCGCAGGGGGCGCTCGGGCAGGTCAGGGTTGTGCGGTTCGACGGGTGGCAGCTCGGGTTCCGGCGGCGTCTGTGCCGGTTCACCCGGTCGGGTGGGATCGGGTGGCGTGGGCGGGGGTGGACCGGGCGGCACGTACTTCATGTCGCTGCTCGCGAAGCGGGTCATCAGGGAGGGGCCATTGAAGATAGTCATCGATTACCTCGCAGGTTGGTGCAGCGCTGAAAGCAGGGGGCGTCGGCGTTTGTCGCACCGACCACCACACGATGGGCGGCGCAAACGACACAGTGTCGCCATCCAGGTTTGTGCTGCGTGATGAATGAGCCGCGCAGCCGTTCATTGTCGAGGCCGCTCATCAACAACGCGTACACGACGCGCTGACTAGATTGCGAACTCCCCATCCCCGGAGTCCGAAACAAGATGAATCGAGGTTTCTCCACTTGCGCGCATCGTCGCGCTCGCAGCCTGCTGTTGTTTCCGCTGGCCATGATGAGTACCGCAGCATTGGCCCAACACTCGCCCGCACTCGATCGCGCCAGTTTGTGGGTGGGTGGCTATTACACGCACATGGACACGGTGATTGGCGCCAGCGACAAGAGCGGTAACCACTACGGTTCGGTGGATCTGGAGAACGACCTCGGCTTCGACTCCCACAAGACCACACCACGCGCCAGGCTGGATTTCCTGATCGGCGACCATCAGGGCTTTTCGTTCGACTATTACGACGCCCGACGCACCCGCACCAAATCGATGACGCGCGATTTCTCCTACGGCGGCACCAACTACATCGCCTCGGCATCGGCCCGCGGCAAGCTCAATTTCAATTTCGGCAGTGCTGCCTATCGCTGGTGGATGGGTAGTGGCAACGACGTCTTCGGCATCGGCTTGGGTGCGGCCTACTACGGCGTGCATGCGAGCATCAGCGGCGAAGCGCGGCTCAACGACGAAGTGGTGCAGGCATCGAGCAGTTCCAGCGAAAACGCCTGGGCGCCGATGCTGCAGCTGGGCTGGCGGCATGCCTTTGCCAACACCATGCGCATGTACGTCGACCTCTCCGGCGTCAAGCGCAACAGCAGCCGCCTGGGCGGCCATATCTACAACGCATCGGTAGGGTTTGAATGGTTTCCCTGGGAGCACGTGGGCCTGGGCGCCGAGTACGGATACAGCAGGATTTCCCTGCACCAGCATCGCGAGCACTTCAATGACGGCCTGGACATGAAGTTCTCGGGTCCGTCGCTGTTTGCGCGCTTCAGGTTCTGAAGGCCGCCCCCATCCGCCCTGCCGGGCACCTTCCCCCGTTGCACGGGGGAAGGAAGCAGTCATACCCTCGAAACAGCAAGCGTCCTTCCCCCGCTTGCGGGGGAAGGTGCCCGATAGGGCGGAAGGGGGCGCTCCACGCTACCTGCGCAATTCACGCTCCACGTCATCGGCCATCACGCCAACCTTGTCGACGGCGGCGCGCAATTGCTGCGGCGTCACGTTCCACTTGTTAGTCCAGTACCGCACTTCGTAATCCTCGCCCACGTTCACGCGCTGGGCGTCGGCGGGCGTGCGCAGGGTCTTGTCGTCGCTCATCGTGTCATCCTCGGGGAAGGGGATGGCAGATGTTGCATACCGCCAGTGAAAGCATGGTCGATGGGCTTGCAGACTCAGCCTGGCGGATGGGTGTCGTCTGTCTTGTCGGCCTGGGGTTGGGGCCTCACCGGTTCGCCGCGGGCCAGGGACAGGCCGTGGGTAAGTTCGGCACCCACCAGCACGATGATGGCGGCGTAATAGACCCATGTAAGCAGCACCACCAGCGCGCCGGCCGGGCCGTAGGCGCCGCCCACGCTGGCGTGCTGGATATAGAGGTCGATCACGTATTTGCCCGCGATGAACAGTACTGTCGTCAGCAGCGCGCCACGCCACGCGTCCGCCCAGGCGATGTGGGCATCAGGCAATACGCGGTACATCGCACCGAACGCGGCAATGAACACCAGCAGCGAGATGACCCGCTCGGCAATGATCCAGGCCAGCGAGTCGGCGGGCACGAAAATGTGGATCAGGGTGCTCACCACGAATGACACGATCAGCAGGAAGGCGATACCCACCAGCAGGCTGATGGCGCGCGCCCGGGCCCACAGCCACGCCGTGATCGCCTTGCCCGGTTTCGCCTCGATATCCCAGATCGCGTTCAACGACTCCTGAAATTGCGCGAACACCACGGAGGCACTGAACAGGGTGATGCCCAGACCGACGATGCCCGCGATATTGCCCAGCGTGGGTTGCGATTCCGCGTTCTGCAGCACCAGGGTGATGGCGCCCGCGGCCTTCTCGCCCAGCATGGAAGCGAGGCCATCGGTGAGCTGCCCCTGCCACTCCGGACGAAGCGCGGCCAGCACCCACAGCAGCAACACGATCAATGGCGCGAACGACAGGGCGGAGTAGAACGCGATGGCCGCCGCGCGGGTCAACAGCGCATCTTCACCGACACCGCTGATGGCCTTGCGTACGGCGACGACGAATTGCGATACACGCATGAGGGTCCCTCATCAGGCAGTAGGCATGAAATCGCACACGGACAGTGAACGCGGCGTTTGCCAGCGGGAGCGTTGGGTGGGCGGGTGACGCCGGGGGGGATTCGCCATGCCCGGAGCGGTCGCTCGACGGGTTTGTGCGATGGCCTGGTTGAAACCGGCCTCGCGGAAAGCGTTTGGGCCCTGGGGGAAGGACGGCCAGGGGCCGTCCCTCCCGCGAGATCGATCAGGCCGCGTGCAGCATCTTCTTCAGGTCGCGCATCTGGTCGTGACCATTGCGCACGGAAACGTAGACGTCACTGATGGCGGACATCGCCGGTGGCGACAATTCGTTGTCGTTCATGGCGTCCTCGAACTTGTGCTTGATGTGGTCCTCGCCGCGTTCCACTTCGTCGACAACGGCGGTGTTGTCCGCTGAAGTGACGCTGGTACGCAGGTTCACAAACATGCGGTGGGCCGATGCGAGCACCGTGCCATCGTCCTTGGGCTTGCCACCCAGCGATCGCACGCATTGCTGCAGGGTCGAGGCGGCCAGGCGGCGTTCGCCGGCGCGCCCCTGGAACAGCGAGACGAGCTGCGTGCTCTTGGCGTCCTTCGCCGCTTCGGCATAGCCTTCGGCGCTGTCCAGGGTGGTTTCGACAAGGCTGTTCAACACCTTGATGTCGTGATCATTGTTCATGTGTTGCTCTCCTTTGTGCCAGGCGTCGGGCGCCTGCCGGGTTGGGGCGAGGGGGAGTCGCCGTGCCGGATCAGTAGACAAGCGCACGCGTGACGACGATGGCTAGGCAATGTTCAACACCTGTCATGTCGTTGGGCGCGGTTGATTACGGTTCATGACACGTACTTTTGACGGGCCATTGATGCTGGATGGGCAAGGCTGGCGATCCTCCCAATGCATCCACCTCGACATGGATGTCGGCGAGCTTCGCCGACAGCTCCCCGGGACCTTCCAGTACGGCCGGTGATCGGTCGGGTCCCTTCGTCGACATGGCCAGCGCCTGCCGGCAGCACGTGACCGGTCACTCATGGATGAACAGGCAACGATGTAATTCGAGGCCCACCTGCCACAGGAGAGCTCCATGTTCGCCCACAACAAGCGTTTGCAATATTCCGTTCGCGTTTCCGAGTGCAACCCCGGCCTCGCGAACCTGATGCTGGAACAATTCGGTGGCCCGCAAGGCGAACTCGCCGCTGCGATGCGCTACTTCACCCAGGCTCTTGCCGAGGACGATGCAGGGCGCAAGGACATGCTGCTGGACATTGCCACCGAGGAACTGAGCCACCTGGAGATCATCGGCACGATCGTGGCCATGCTCAACAAGGGCGCCAAGGGCAAGCTGGCCGAAGCCGTCGAGGAGGAAGCCGAACTGTTCCGCTCGCTGCAAGGAGCCGGCAACGATTCGCATGTCACCCAGGTGCTGTACGGCGGCGGACCGGCGCTCACCAATTCAGGCGGCCAGCTGTGGACCGCCGGTTACATCGACAGCATCGGTGAACCCACGGCCGACCTTCGCTCCAACATCGCCGCCGAGGCGCGCGCCAAGATCGTCTACGAGCGCCTGATCAATGTCACCGCCGACCCGGGAGTGAAGGAGGCACTGGGGTTTCTGATGACGCGGGAAATGTCGCATCAGAAATCGTTCGAGAAGGCGCTGTACTCGATCGAGCCGAACTTCCCGCCGGGCAAGCTGCCGGGGATGCCTGAATTCGCCAGTGTCTACGTGAACACCTCCCAGGGCGAAGGCGACATGCGCGGCTCCTGGAACAGTGACGACAACTTCGACTACCTCAGCGATCGCGAGCGGTTCCTGGCGATGGATGGCGGCAGCGGCCTGCCCGAAGTCACGCTTGCCGCGGATGAGCAGAAGGCGCTCAACCGGATGGCCAAGCGCACCACGTCCGATCCCAAGGCCGACCCACGTACCGGTGTCGATCTGGGATCCGCCAAAAAGACCAAACGCAAGTAAATCGACCACCTGCCCGGGCCGCGAACCGGCCCGGGCGCGGCAGCATCAACCGAAGGCCGTATCCAGCATCATCATCATCACGAAACCGACCATCAGGCCGCCAGTGGCGAAATTCTCGTGACCCTGGCGGTGTGACTCGGGGATGATTTCGTGGCTCACCACGAACAGCATCGCACCGGCGGCGAAGCCCAGCCCGACCGGCAGCAGCAGCGGGAAATCGACCACCACGCCGGCGCCTATCACCGCACCCACCGGTTCGATCAGGCCCGAGGCCATGCCCACCATCACCGAATAGCCGCGCGCATAGCCGGCGGCCATCAGCGCCACCGCCACCACCAGCCCTTCGGGTATGTCCTGGATCGCGATACCGGTGGCCAGCGCCAGGCCGTGTGCCGTATCGGTGCCGGCAAAGCCCACGCCGATGGCCAGGCCCTCGGGCAGGTTGTGCAGGCAGATGGCGAACACGAACAGCCACGCGCGCTTGATCCGCTGCGAGGAAAGCCCCTCCGGGCCCTTGATGAAATGCTCGTGCGGCACGACGCGGTCCAGCAACAGCAGCAACGACGCGCCGACCAGGATCGACGCCGCCACGATTCCGCCCGCATGCCACGGCCCGGCGCCATGGCTTTGCGCCGCGTGGATGCCGGGCAGGGCCAGCGAGAATGCGCTGGCCGCCAGCATCACGCCGGCGCCGAAACCGAACATGGTGTCCTGCGTGCGTTGCGCGATGGTGCGCGCGAACAGCGCCGGCAAGGTGCCTGCCGCCGTGGCCGCCGCCGCCACGCAGCCGCTCAGAAATGCCGCAAGTACCGGGGAGAGGGAGGGAATCACGCCTGGCCAGTTTGCGCCGGAGGCGCCGGCGGGGGCAATGGGTTGTGCATGCGGGTTCCCCTTCGGAGCGTTGGAGCGCGCGCAAGCATGGCGCCGGGGGAATCTCCGGGGCGTGAATGTGTACGGCGACACCTCGGCCAATCATCAGGAACCGGAGGCAACCATGGGAGAGCAGTCACACCTCTCCGGCAGGCTGGAGATTTGTTCTCCCGTTCGCAGCCCGCTTCGGCGCGGTTGTGATTGACGCGGCTTTGATCCGGCGTAAGGGAACCTCATGGCTCCCACCACCTCACCAGGACACGTTATGGATGCCATCAAACTGCTCACCCAGGATCATCAGGCCGTTCGCACCCTGCTGAGCGAACTGGCCGAGACGACGACGCGCGCGGTGAAGAAGCGCGGCGAACTTCTATCGCAGATCGCCACGCAGCTGAAGGCGCACACCACCATCGAGGAAGAGATTTTCTACCCCGCATTCAAGGCGGCGGGCGAAAAGTCCGACGATGCCAAGATGTACTTCGAGGCGATGGAGGAACACCGCGCCGCCGGCGATCTGGTGTTGCCCGACCTGCAAGGTACGGCTCCGGACAGCGAGAAATTCTCCGGTCGTGCCAAGGTGCTCAAGGAACTGGTCGAACACCACGCCGACGAGGAAGAGAAGGAGATGTTCAAGCGCGCGAAGAAACTGATGAGCGCAGCGGAACTGAAGACCCTGGGTGAGCAGATGGAAACGCGCAAGGCCGAGCTGCTGAAGCAGTTCAAGAGCGAAGCGAAAGCGGCGGCATAGACGGCCGAAACGGGGGGGCGCCCCCGGCGGGCGGCCCTGAATACCGGGCTGAGCTAGACGGAGCAAGTCATGAATGCACAACGCGTCCCATCAAGCCACATGCAAGGTGCACGATCGTGACGCCGCTGGATCGACCGCTGAAGCGTTCGCTTGCCGTGGGTGACGCGGCGTATACGCTCACCATCGACCCGCAGGGGCTGAAGCTGGTGGAGAAGGGCCGCCGCAAAGGACTGGAGCTGTACTGGTCCGACCTGGTGAATGGCGATGCGGCGCTGGCGGCTGCGCTCAACGCCGCCGCAGCCGCAACGCCTTCGCCCTGATCCCGGGCGAGGCCGACGCGGCGCCGGTTATCATCCAGCCATCGTGATTCCGGAGACCAGTCGTGACGGGGAAACAGGCATCAACGCAGGGCTGCACCGGCCCGCAACCGCCGTCACGTTGTGAACTGGGCCATTCGTTGCTGGAGGCGATGCCGGGCGCCGCCTTCGCCTGCGACCTTGCCGGCACCGTCATCGATTGCAATGCGCATGCACGCGCATTGTGGGGCGACGCCATGTGCGAGGGCGCCGCGGGGGAGGGTTTCTTTCCATCGCAGCCTGATGCGCCATCCGCCGAGAGCCCGATGGCGTGCGTGCGACGCCAGCAACAGCCGCTGCGTGACGTCGAGGTCTTGATTCAACCCGCGGATGGCCCGCCGCGCCGCACCATCGCGAGCGTGGTTCCACTGGTCAATGACGATGGCGCGCTGTGGGGCGTGGTCAACAGTTTCCAGATGGTGGACGTCGAGGACGGTGAGGCCTCGGTCGGGATCGGCATCATTCCCCACGCCGATCAGGCGGGTGGCCGCAGCCATGATTTCAGCGCCGCCGCGCGCCAACGCGACCAGCTGTGGCGCAGCGTGCTGCGGGCGTTGCCCGTGGCCATCTACATGACCGATGCCGAAGGCCGGGTCACATTCTTCAACGATGCCGCCGTCCACTTCGTGGGGCGCGCGCCGAAGCTGGGTGAGCCGTGGTCGATCAGTTGGAAACTGTTCCATCTCGATGGTCGGCCGATGCCGCACAGCGAAGGCCCGATGGCCACCGCGCTGCGTGAGGCGCGGCCGCTGCACGGCGAGGAGGCGATCACCGAACAGCCCGGCGGCCTGCGCCTGGCGTTCAAGGCTTACCCCACGCCGTTGTTCGACGAGGCCGGCCAGCTGGTCGGCGCCGTCAACCTGATGGTGGATATCACCGAGCACCGCAAGATCGAGCAGGCACTGCAGGATTTGAACAACACGTTGGAGAAACGCGTGGTCCACCGCACCAACACGGTGGAGAAGATGTTCATGAAACTGCACCGCAGCGAAAGCCATTTCGAGCTGCTGGTGAAAAACGCCACCGACTACGCCGTCTATCTGCTCGACCCCGACGGCAACATCATCAGCTGGAACGAAGGCGCCGAACGCGTCAAGGGTTACACCGCGGCAGAGATCATGGGCCGGCATTTCTCGACCTTCTACACGCCGGAGGATCGCGACGAAGGCCTGCCCTGGGCCGCACTTGCGGCGGCACGACGCAACGGCACTTTCGGCGCCGAGGGCTGGCGCGTGCGCAAGGACGGCAGCCGCTTCTGGGCCAGCGTGGTGATCCACACCACCATCGACGAAGGCAAGCTGGTCGGCTTCGTGAAGATCACCCGTGACATCACCGAACGGCGCGAGCACGAACTGGCCCTGATCGAAAGCGAGCAACAGGCGCGCGGGGTGATCGACACCGCACTGGACGGCTTTGCGCAACTGGACGAGTCCGGTCGTATCACCGAATGGAACCCGCGCGCCGAAAGCCTTTTCGGCTGGGATCGGCTGGAGGTACTGGGCCGTGACTTCGTCGAGCTGGCCATCGCGACCAAGGATCGCGAACGCTTCCTGCAAACCCTTCCCACGGTGACCGGCGCCACGCTGCAGCACGGTGCCGACGACCAGTTCGAGGCCGTGCACCGTGGCGGCAGGACCTTCACCGTGGAGTTCCGGATCAGCGCGCTGCGGCTCAGCAGCGGTGACTGGTTCAACATCTTCATCCGCGACCTCAGCGAGAAGATCCTGGTCGAGTCGCAACTGCGGCAGGCGCAGAAGATGGACGCCATCGGCCAGCTCACCAGCGGTATCGCGCACGACTTCAACAACCTGTTGCAAGGCATCATCGGTGCGTTGGAGTTGGTCGAGATGCGCGTGCGCGACAACGACGACGAGCGCCTCGGCCGCTTCATCAACGGCGCGCTGACCTCGGCCAACCGGGCCGCCGCGCTGACCCACCGCATGCTGGCCTTCTCGCGGCGGCAGCCGCTCGACCCGCGGCGCGTGCAGGCCAACCCGCTGATCGCCTCGATGGAGGAGTTCCTGCGCCGCACGATGGGTGAACACATCCGAATCGAACTGGACCTGGCCGCCGACCTGTGGGCCACGCTGTGCGACCCCAACCAGCTGGAGAACGCGCTGCTCAACCTCGCCATCAACGCGCGCGACGCCATGCCCGATGGCGGCTTGCTGACGGTGCGCACGCGCAACGTCGAAGTCGATCAACTGCGTGCCCGCACCTGGCAGGTCGGCGACCGCGGCCAGTACGTGGGCATCGAGGTTTCCGACACCGGTACCGGCATGCCGGCGGATGTGGCCGGACGCGCGTTCGACCCGTTCTTCACCACCAAACCGAGCGGCAAGGGCACCGGGCTGGGCTTGTCGATGGTCTACGGTTTCGCGCGCCAGTCCAACGGCCACTGCGAGCTGGACAGCCATATCGACCAGGGCACGCGCATCACGCTCTACCTGCCGCGCACGACCGATGACGAGACCACCATGTCAGCGCCGGCAGCGGACGCGACGCATCCGGAAGGCAGTGGCGAGGTGGTGCTGGTGGTGGAGGACGAGGAGATGGTTCGCCTGCTGGTAGTCGAAGTACTGCACCAGCTCGGCTACCAGGCGCTCGAAGCTGTCGATGCCGAAGCGGCCATGCGGATCATCGATTCCAGCCAGCCGATCGACCTGCTGGTGTCGGATATCGGCCTGCCGGGCATGAATGGCCGCGCGATGGCGGGGATGGCGCGCCAGCAGCGGCCCGGCCTCAAGGTCCTGTTGATGACAGGTTACGCCTCGGAAGCAGCAGTGCCCGACGGCTTCCTGGAGCCGGGCATGCAACTGATCACCAAGCCGTTCACCGTCGAACTGCTGGCACGGCGCATCGGCGACATGATCGGCGACGTACGGACCGGTTCGGTGGAAAAGGTTTGAGAGCACGGCATCGGAAACGTCGTGCCCGCAGTCGTTCGCCATCGCCCGGAAGTGAGTGCGGCGCACCTCACCGCGACCGGCGCTTTCGAGCGTGCCGTTCCGGGTTGCTTCGAGTGGGAGAAGAAAACCTGTCGACGCAATCCGCGTGGATAACCGGTGCGAAGTCTGGCGTTGCCGGGTGACGTAGCGCTGAAGGATGGCGAGCCGAAGCGGCGGCACTTGGTCAGACAGATGGCAAGTCTCTGGACGGCCATTTGCCGGAAGACCATGTGCACACCACGCTCGAGGTGGTGGTGACGGAGACGCCGGCGTATCCGTGTGTCGCCACTTCGATCCCGGCGCGGGCTTGGCCATGATCAAGAGGGATACGCCTTGAGCGGTGCATTCGCAGGCGCAAGCCGGCCACCCATCACGCACTGGTCACCGCGGCGCAACCAAGATCGACAGCATCCGTCGACTGCGCAGGAGGTGATATGAAGACACGCCACGTATTCACCACGCCCGACGTGCGTGCCGCCGAAGTCGCGGTCAATGCGCTGCGCCGCGCGGGCATTCCGACGGAAGATATTTCGCTGATCGCCAGCGACGAGATCGAACAACAGGCCATCCCCGACGACCTCCAGGAAACCAGCGGCGATTTCGCGGGAGGTGGCGTCAAGGGCCTGGTGGGCGGGGGTGCCAGCGGCCTGCTGGCCGGCATCGTCGCAGTCACCATCGCACCGCTGGGTCTGACCTTGGCCGGCGTGGCGGCGATGACGCTGGTGGGCGCAGCCGTTGGCGGCTGGATGGGCATGCTCACCGGTACCGAGGAGCCCGACACCGTGCGTCGCACGTTCGAGGACGAGATTGCCGCCGGTCACGTGCTGCTGGTGGTCGATGGCAAGGGCGACATGCTGGCACGCGCCCATGCCGCCCTGGTGGCTACCGCCGCCACGCCGCTGCCTTTCAACAAGCCCACCGCGACGACGTGAGCGCGCACGTCGCCGCGCAGGTGGTTTCCGCACCGGCTGCGTGGTGCCGCCCTTGGTGGCGTTCAACATCTTGAACGCGTTGGCTATTTCGATAATCGAACCGCTGCTGCCCACCGCCGCGGCGGTGGGCTTTTCCTGGCTGGCTGTACCGATCGGCATGACCGTGGCTGATGTGCTTACCCGAGTGGTGCTACCTTCGCCGTGGTGAAACGCCCGATGTCCTGACCCTCGCCCCGACTCGACCAAGGAAATGGAATGAATCAGCCGCTTGCCATCGCCCCCATTGCTGACGCCTGGAACCATTTCCACGCGATCTCGCACGTCGGCCACATCGCGGATGAACAGGACTATGAGGCGTCCATCCAGCTGACCGATGCGCTGATCAGTGAAGGCGCGATGGAGGAGACGCATCCACAGCATTCGCTGTTCATGACGCTCAACGATCTCGTCTACGCCTACGACCAGCGGCACAACGCGATGTCGGCGCCGCAGAGTGCCCAGGTGCTGCGTTTCCTGATGGAGCAGCACGGCCTGAAGCTGGCTCAGCTGCCGGAAATCGGCCGCCAGAGCGAGGTCTCCGAGATCCTCGCGGGGCAGCGAAGCCTTACGGCGCACCACATCCGCAACCTGTCCGCCCGCTTCGGGATCAATCCCAACGCATTCTTTTGATGCGCATGTGCGGCTGCGGCTAACGGCCGTTGGGGGCTCATGAACGGCCGTCCAGCCGTCCGCGCAACTTGATGGCGTCGAACGGCGCCTTCACCTTGATGTCGTTGTCGAAATAGCAGTACACGTCGCGCGATTGGCGCGCGGGCGGCGGTTTGCCGCTGGCGCGACGGGCGCCGCGCGGTTGCGCGCCGCGCTGCCACGCGCGGATGCGGCGAGCCCAGTCGTCCAGCGCGGCATCGCTGTATCCGCTGGCGTAGAGCTTCTTGTCGCCGTGCAGGCGCAGGTACATGAAGCCGGCGGTCACGTCTTCCAGCAACGGCCACTTGCCGGCCGTATCCGCAACCACCAGCGCCACGCCGCGCTGGCGGAGCAGGGCAATGAAATCGGGGTCGACGAAACTCTCGTGGCGAATCTCCACCGCATGGCGCAGGCGGTGCGATGCCTCCGGGAAACTTTCGGCAGGATGTTTCAGGTGGCTGTCGTGCCTGGTCGCCAGTTGGTTTGCCTGATGGGTGTTACGCGGCAGCAACGCCAGGAATTCGCCGAACTGCTTTCTGTCGTAGCGGAAATTGGGCGGGAATTGCCACAACATGGGTCCAAGTTTCGCCCCCAGGTTCAGCACGCCGGACGCGAAGAAATTCGCCAGCGGCCGTTCGATGTCGCGTAACCGCAGCACATGGGTGATGAAGCGCGGCCCCTTCACCGCGAACACGAAACCGCGCGGGGTCTGGTCGTGCCATTGCGTGTAGCTCTCAGGCCGCTGCAACGAATAGAACGAGCCGTTGATCTCGATGGTGGCGACCTGCCGCGATGCGTACTGCAACTCGTCGCGCTGCACCAGCGACTTCGGGTAGAACTTCCCGCGCCACGGCGCATAGCGCCAACCGGAAATGCCGATACGCGATTTGCCCATCACCGTTCCGCTCGCCAATGCCTCCCGGCATGCAACAGGAGCCCCGGTGAGCCGCTGGTGAAAACCCCGCGTTCATGATCCCGACCGGCGGCGGTATCTAGACGGAAAACGCATGCGCTTTTAACAGCACGCGCTGCACGCTGAAGCCTCCCGCCAGAGGAGTCACCATGTCCACACACGACCGCAAAGACGTCGGATGCCCTGACGAACTGCCCAAGCACACCGAGACCGAAGCGGAGCGCGCCGCGCGCAAGAAGGAGGAAAGCGACAACCAGGACCAGGCGCTGGAGGAGACCTTTCCGGCGAGCGATCCCGTTTCACCGTTCATTCCGGCCAAGGCTCCCAGCGACGATTGAATGTTTCGCCATCCGCAGCCCTGGGCCAGCTGCGGATGGAACCGCTGCCGCCAAGCCATGACGGTGCGGGGGAATGCGGTACGCCCAAACAAGTGCTGCCGGCCTGACTTCCGTGAATGACGACGTTGCCTTTCCCCGTTTCACCAGCCGTGGGCGGACCTATGTCTACGTGCTGCCATGCCGCGATGAGGACATCCTGAAAGTCGGCTTCTCGCGCGATCCCGTGGACCGCTTCCGTACTTTGCATCCGCGCTTTTTTGAATTCTTCGACCTGGACCGCGGGTTGCTGATCCACACCGACCGCCTGCGCGATGCGCGTCGGATCGAACGGTTGTTCATTACCACCTTCGCCGATTTCCGCGCACCGGCGCCACTGGTGGTGCCGCGATCGGCTGCCGGTCACACCGAGTGGTACCGCGGCGCCTATTTACCCGTCAGCGTGCTGGCGCACAAGCTCTGCGTGCAGGAAGGGTTGACCCTGCACGCGCCGCTTCGCGATTGGGTCCGTGCCCGGTTCGATGAGTGGAGCGATCTGCTGTTCGGCTGGTCGTCGCGCATGCTGGAGATGATCGAGTACCAGCACTTCAACGTCCCGCTGGACCAGCGCAACGGCCGGGCCGAAAAAGTGTTGCGCGACGTCCTCGACGCTTACGTCGCGCTGGGAAACGACTTGCAGGCCCTGGTGCCCGAGCCCGTGCTGGACTGGTATTACCGCTGCGGCTTTCCGGAGGTGTCGCGTTGGGATGACTGAGCGGATGCGCCCAGTCGGCATCGCTACGCGGCCAG
The DNA here is from genome assembly GCF_001426645.1 of Rhodanobacter sp. Root480. GTDB lineage: Bacteria > Pseudomonadota > Gammaproteobacteria > Xanthomonadales > Rhodanobacteraceae > Rhodanobacter > Rhodanobacter ginsenosidimutans. The sequence continues at coordinate 749,849 of NZ_LMEX01000001.1, read as the reverse complement.
TTCGGCATTGGCCGTATCGACCGCCTCGCCAAACCAGCCCAGCTCGTCGGCCATCATCGCCACCTGGCCGATGATCAACAAGGCGGGTGCCTCGATGTGGTTCATCGATGCCAGCGCGGGCAGGGCATGCAGTTCACCGCGGAGCACGCGCTGCTGCGGTAGGGTGCCGTTCTCGATCAGCGCAAAAGGCGTACTCGGCGCGCGACCATGGGCCAGCAAGCGCTCGGTCAGGTGGCTGAGCTGAGCGAGGCCCATGTACACCGCCAGGGTCTGCCGCTCGCCCGCCAGCGCGGCCCAGTCCAGCGTGTCCATCGAATCCTTGCAGTGCGCGGTGAGCAGCCGCACCGACTGGGCGTGTTCGCGGTGGGTGAGGGAGATGCCCGCGTAGGCGGCACAGGCCACGGCCGCGGTCACGCCGGGCACGATCGTGCAGGCCACGCCATGGCGCCGCAGGTACTGCATCTCCTCGCCGCCACGACCGAACACGAACGGGTCGCCACCTTTCAGTCGCACCACGTAACGCCCGGCGCGGGCATGCTGCAGCAACAACGCGTTGATCTCCGATTGCGGTGTGTGCCGGCCGCCGCCGCGCTTGCCGACATCGATGCGCTCGGCATCGCGCCGCGTCATCGCCAGGACCCCGGGGCTGACCAGTTGATCGTGCAGGATCACGTCGGCCCGGTTGAGCGCGCGCAACCCGGCTAGCGTCAACAAGCCCGGATCGCCGGGGCCGGCGCCGACCAGCACGACCGAACCGGGTACGGGTGGGGCACCGTGATCCAGCGCATCGAGCAACGCCGCCTCGGCTTCGGCGTGTCGTGCGTGACGCAGCAGCTGGAGCACCGGGCCGTCATACAACGCATCGTAAAACCGGCGTCGCGCGGCGAGATCGGGGAACGCGTCGACGATGGCCTTGCGATGCCGTTGCGCCAATGCCACCAGCGGGCCGATCGCCGGGTCCAGGTGCGACTCCAGCGTTTCACGCACGCGGCGGGCGAACATGGGCGCGGCGCCGGCGGTGGAAATGCCGATGGTCAGCGGTGTCCGATCCACCACGGCGGGCACCTGGAAACGCGACAGCGCCGGGTCGTCCACCACGTTGCTCAGGATGCGCCTTTCGGTGGCGCGGGCGGCGACCTCGGCATTGAGCTCGCGGTTGTCGGTGGCGGCGATCACCAGCCAGATATCGTCCAGCCACGACGGCTCGAAGTCGCCGCCGATGTGCGCGATGCGTCCATCGGCCACCTGTTCAGCCAGGGCCGGGAGCAAGTGCGGTGCACCAACACGGACCACGGCACCGGCCTCGAGCAGGGCGGCAACCTTGCGTTCGGCCACGTTTCCGCCGCCCACCACCAGCACCGGCAAGCCGTTCAAGTCCGCAAACAGGGGATACAGGCGCATGTCGTGTCTCCGGGGCGGGGCAATCCCCAATTCGGGGATTGCGTTGGTGTATTCGGGTGCATTTCAGAAAAATCATTTGGCCATCCATACGTCCGTATACGGATGCCCGGCAAGTGTGCAAAATGACACACGCGCCGTGCTTTTCTTATAACAGATCAATCAATGAATGTGGCAACGCAGCAAAATAGATCGAACCGGATTTGGACCATGGTCGTGCCGACTTTGACGAATGGCGTCTCGTCGGCTGATGCGTGTGCTGCAGAGCAATAAAACCGCCGGATGTTTCAACGCGTCATCACGGCTTGATGGAAATCGCACCCACCGATGTCCCTGAAAATCCTTCTCATCGACACTGACGCCGGCCGTGCGCGTGCGCTCGAGGAGATCCTGTGCGAGTCCGGTTTTGCCCAGGTGGTGCGGGTGCCGGAAGGGGCAGGGCGGATCGCTGCGGTGGAGGACATCAAGCCGGATCTGATCATCGTCGACATGGCGTTGCCCGATCGCGACGCGCTGGAAGACTTGCGTCTGGTGTCGTCCGGCCACCCCATCGTGATGTTTGCCGGCAGCGACGATCCGGCGTTTGCCGAGGAGGCGATCGACGCGGGTGTGTGCTCGTACAACCTCTCCGGCGTACCGTTGCAGGACATCAAGCCGATCATGGCCTCAGCCATCGCGCTGTTCCGCCGCCTGCGCAAGGTCGAGGGCGAGCTGGCCGAAGCGCAGGCCAGGCTGGAGGAACGGCACCTGATGGAGCGCGCCAAGGCGCTGCTGATGCAGGGTCGCAGAATGACCGAACCGGAAGCGTATCGCTGGCTGCAGAAAACGGCGATGAACCAGAACCGGAAACTTGCCGAGGTGGTCGCGGCGTTCGTGACCCGGCACGACGCGGGCACGGATTCGCACAAGGGAAAGGGGAGACAGCCATGAATGCGCCGACACCATCGAGCAGCGGCACGGCGCCGAAGCTGCGCATCGGCATGTTGCGCCTCACCGACAGCGCGCCGGTAGTCACCGCGCACGAGTTCGGCTTCTTTGCCGACGAAGGCGTGGAGGTTGAGCTGGCGGTCGAGCCCTCGTGGGCCAACATCGCCGACAAGCTGGCCTTTGGCGCGCTGGACGCGGCGGTGATCGTGCCGCCGCTGGCGTTCGCGGTGCAGTTGGGCCTGCGCGGCGTGGCGCAGCCCATGCTGATTCCCTACACGCTCAGCGTGGGCGGCGTGGCCATCACGCTGGAGCGCGAGCTGGCGACACGGGTACGCGCGCTGGGCGAAAGCGACGATCTGGACCCGTTGCCCGCGTTGGCCGCCTGCCTGCGCCAGCAGCCACTCACGCTGGGCGTGGTGCATGCGTTTTCCACCCATAACCTGCTGTGCCGCTACTGGCTTGCCAGCGTCGGCATCGAGGTGGACCGCGACGTGAAGCTGGCAGTGGTGCCACCGTCGCGTGCCGTGGAAGCGCTGCGCGAAAAGCAGATCTCCGGTTTCTGTGCAGGCGCACCGTGGGGCGAGGTGGCACGGCGCAACAGCGTGGGCCATTCGATCGCCGGCTCGCAGCAGATCTGGAGCAACGCGCCGGAGAAGGCGTTCGCCGTGAGCGCGCGCTGGGCGAACCAGCATCCCGAAGCGTTGTCGGGCGTGCTGCGCGCGCTGCATCGTTCATCCCGCTTCTGCGACGACGCCGAAAACACCGCCTACATCGCCTCGCTGCTGTCGCGGCGGCGCTATCTGAACCTCGGTTCGCACGCCATCCTGGCGAGCCTGCCTGGCGGCGCCGAGACGTCGAACGGCTGCGTGTTCCATCGTGGCGCGGCGACCTTCCCCTGGCGCTCGCAGGGGTTGTGGTTTCTCAGCCAGATGCGGCGCTGGCAGTTGATCGACGACAGCATCGACCTGCGCACCCTGGCCGAGCGCGTGTATCGGCCGGACCTGTATCGCGCCGCGCTGTCGCCTTCAGGCGAATCGGTACCGCGGGCGGACTGGAAAGTGGAGGGCGCACACGCGGCGGCGTGGTCGCTCGATGCCACGCCGCAGCCGATCCCGATGCCGCCCGACAGGTTCTGCGACGGCACCGTTTTCGACCCCAACGCGCTGCCGCCGCTGGGCGAGAGTGCGATGCCCATCCGCGCACGCAACAACGAGAACGACGCCACGCGTTGAGCGTGGAGGTAAATGACAATCCACGTAAAAAACGCTTGCCTTTGACGATTTGTTGCACTACAACATAAACCGTGACCCGCGGTTCCCACACCGCCGGCACGATCGAGGAAGACAGCCTAATGGCGGGCTGATCTGGCTACTGACAACGCAATTCCTCGCGAGCTAATGGCGGTTCGCAACCGGTAGATCCGGCAGCGCTGCAAGCGCTGAAACCGCGAGCCATTGCCATGAGCAAAGCCTTCTTCAAGGCCGGTCATTTCCCCACGCTGGCCGTTTGCTTCCTGTATTTCGATCTCAGCTTCGCCGTCTGGGTGCTGCTTGCGCCGCTGGCGGTGCTGATCGCCAACGACCTGCATCTGCAGCCGGACCAGAAGGGCCTGATGGTGGCCACGCCGGTGCTGGCCGGCGCGTTGTTGCGGGTGCTCAACGGCGTACTGATCGGCCAGTGGAAGGCGCGCCGGGTCGGTATCGCGATGCAACTGGTGGTGATCGTCGGACTGCTGCTGGCGTGGTGGCTGGGCCTGCACTCGTTCGGCCAGGTGCTGACGCTGGGCATCGTGCTGGGCGTGGCCGGCGCTTCGTTCGCCATCGCCTTGCCGATGGTGTCGTACTGGTATCCGCCGGAACGCCAGGGCGTGGTGTTGGGGCTGGCCGGCGCGGGCAACTCCGGCACCGTGTTCGCCGCGTTGTTCGCACCCGCGCTGGCGCTGGCGATCGGCTGGCGCAACACCCTGGGTCTGGCGGCCTTGCCGTTGCTGGTGGTGTTGCTGGCGTTCGTGTTGTTCGCCCGGGACAGCCCCAACTCGCCGCCGCCGAAAACGCTGGCGGATTACCGGCGCGTGCTGCGCACGGCCGATGCATGGTGGCTGATGTTTTTCTATGGCATCAGCTTCGGCGGCTTCGTCGGCCTGTCCTCGTTCCTGCCGATCTACTTCAACGACCAGTACGGCCTGTCCGCGGTGACCGCGGGTTACTTCACGGCGGGCTGCGTTTTCGTGGGCTCGTTCGTGCGGCCGCTGGGCGGCGCGCTGGCCGACCACATCGGTGGCACCCGCGCGCTGTCCATGGTCTACGCGTTTGTGGCCTTGATGCTGGCGATCATCACCTTCAGCCACCAGCCGGCCTTCGGCGCGCTGGCTGCGCTGGCGCTGGCGATGACGGCGCTGGGCATGGGCAACGGCGCCGTGTTCCAGCTGGTGCCGCAACGCTTCCGTGGCGACGTCGGCCTGCTCACCGGCCTGGTCGGCATGACCGGCGGCGTCGGTGGCTTCTGCCTGGCCGCGGGGCTGGGTTACGCCCGGCAATTCACCGGCAACTACGACTACGGCTTCGGCACCTTCGCGCTGCTGGCGCTGCTGGCCTGGGGCGGCATTGCCAGCGTGCGGCTGCGCTGGCGCGGCGCCGCGGCACTCAGCGGCGTGCGCGTCTGAGCATGCACGCCATGGCCGACAACACCTCCTCTCCCACACCCCACCGGAGCGACTCCATGTACATCAACGACGATCTCGCCCGCATCCCACCCATCGCGCAACTGGTGGTGATCGGCAATGGCATGGCCGCCATGCGCACGGTGGAGGAACTGCTCAAGCATGAAGGCGGCAAGCGCTATCGCATCACCGTGTTCGGCGCCGAGCCCCACGTCAATTACAACCGCATCATGTTGTCCAGCGTGCTGGCCGGCGACAAGCAACTCGACGAGATCGTCATCAACCCGCGCGAGTGGTACGAGGAAAACGGCATCCGCCTGATCACCGGCGACGAGGTCACCGCCATCGATCGGGATGCGCGCACGGTGACATCGGCGAATGGCATCTGCGTGCCTTACGACCGCCTGCTGATCGCGACCGGCTCCAAGCCATTGGCGCCGCGCATTCCGGGGCTGGAGCTGCCCGGCGTGTGTGCGTTCCGCGACATTGCCGATGTCGACAAGATGCTGGCCGCGGCGCGCACGCACAGGCATGCGGTGGTCATCGGTGGCGGGTTGCTGGGGCTGGAGGCGGCGTGGGGTTTGCGCCAGCGCGGCATGTCGGTGGCGCTGGTGCACTTGATGCCGACCTTGATGGAACGCCAGCTCGACGCCGCCGCCGGCCAGTTGCTGCAGCGTGATCTCGATCGTCGCGGCATTGCCTTCTTCACCGAGGGCCAGACCAAGGAGATCACCGGTGTCGATCACGCCGAAAGCGTTCTGCTGGAAGACGGGCGCGAGATTCCCGCCGACCTGGTGGTGCTGGCGATCGGCATTCGTCCGCGCATCGAACTGGCCGTTGCCGCCGGGCTGGAGATCAACCGCGGCATCGTGGTGGGCGATGACATGCGCACCAGCGACCCGCTCATTTTTGCGGTGGGCGAGTGCGTCGAGCATCGGGGACAGGTGTTCGGCCTGGTGGCGCCCATCTGGGATCAGGCCAAGGTGTGCGGTGCGCGGCTGGCAGGCGACCAGGCGGCCATCTTCGCCAGCAAGGCCTTGTCGACCAGCCTCAAGATCACCGGCGTGGAAGTGTTTTCCGCCGGCGCGCTGATGGCGGCGGACGAGTCCGATGAAGAGATCATGCTGCGCGACGAGTCCAGCGGCGTCTACAAGAAGATCGTGTTGCGCGATGGACGCCTGGTCGGCGTGGTGCTGTACGGGCACGTCGTCGATGGCCAGTGGTACCTGAAATTGATGCGCGACAAGGAAGACGTTTCCGCCTTGCGCGAACGGCTGGTATTCGGCAAGGCCTTCGCCGAGGCGGAAAGCGGCGGCGCGCAAGCGGTCGATTACGAGGCCATGCGCGATGACACCCAGATCTGCGGCTGCAACGGCGTGTGCAAGGGCGACATCGTCAAGGCGATCCGCACGCTCAAGCTGACCACGCTGTCCGAAGTGCGCGCGCACACCAAGGCCTCGGCCTCCTGCGGGCAGTGCACCGGCCAGGTCGAGGAGATCCTGGCGTACGCCGCCGGCGTGGATGCCAAGGCAACGAAGAAGACCGTATGCGACTGCACCGAGGCGGATCACGACGAGGTGCGCGCCGCCATCCGTACGCAGCAGCTCAAGAGCATGGATGCAGTGCGCGCCGCACTGGCGTGGAAGAAACCCGAGGGCTGCCACAAGTGTCGCCCCGCTTTGAACTACTACCTGTTGTGCGAATGGCCGGGCGAATACCAGGACGACGCCAGCTCGCGCTTCGTCAACGAGCGCCTGCACGCCAACATCCAGAAGGACGGCACCTACAGTGTGGTGCCGCGCATGTGGGGCGGCCTGACCACGCCGGCCGAGCTGCACGCGATCGCCGACGTGGCGGAAAAATTCAAGATCCCCACGGTCAAGGTCACCGGCGGCCAGCGCATCGACCTGCTGGGCGTGAAGAAGGAAGACCTGCCCGCCGTGTGGAGCGACCTGGGCCAGGCCGGGCTGGTCTCAGGCCATGCCTACGCCAAGGGGCTGCGCACGGTGAAGACCTGCGTCGGCAAGGAATGGTGCCGCTTCGGCACGCAGGATTCGACCGGTCTGGGCGTGAAGCTGGAAAAGATGTGCTGGGGTTCTTGGACGCCGCACAAGGTGAAGTTCGCCGTCTCCGGCTGCCCGCGCAACTGCGCTGAAGCCAGCATCAAGGACCTGGGCGTGATCTGCATCGACGCGGGCTACGACCTCCTGGTCGGCGGCAACGGCGGCGTCGACGTGCGCGTCACCGACCTGCTGGTGCGTGTATCCACCGAGGACGAGGTGCTGCAGTACGCCGGCGCCTTCATGCAGCTGTATCGCGAGGAGGCGCATTACATGGAACGCAGCGCGCCATGGATCGCCCGCGTCGGCATCGACTACGTCAAGCGGCGCCTGGTGGAGGACGCCGAAGGACGCGAGCAGTTGTGCCAGCGCTTCCTGTATTCGCAAACCTTCGCCCGCGTCGACCCCTGGCACGAACGCGCCAGCGGCGTGGCGGCCGAAGCCTTTCAACCCCTGCCGGAACTCGCGGGAGCCTTGGCATGAGCGCACACGACTGGAAAAACATCGGCCCGCTGGAAAGCATCCCGCGCAGCGGCAGCCGCCGCCTGTGCCTGCGCCAGGCCGGCCGGCCGATCGCGGTGTTCCGCACCCGCGACGACGAGGTGTTCGCCCTCATCGACGAATGCCCGCACAAGCGCGGGCCGCTGTCCGAGGGCCTCGTCTCGGGCAAGACCGTCACCTGTCCCTTGCACAACTGGGGCATAGCGCTGGACTCCGGCGAAGCCGTGGCGCCGGACGAGGGCAGGGCAGGGCCGATACCGCTACGCGTGGTGGACGGCAACATCCACGTCTACCTGCCCGAGCCGGCGGTTGAGGCCATCGCGTGAGCACCATCCGCTCCACCTGTCCTTATTGCGGCGTGGGCTGCGGCGTGACGGTGGAGGGCGGCGTGCCGCGCGGCGATCGCGAGCACCCGTCCAATTTCGGGCGGCTGTGCTCCAAGGGCGCGGCGCTGAAAGATGCGTTGAACCTGCCGGACCGGCTGCAGCAACCCACCATCGGCGGACGCATTGCCGGTTGGGACGAGGCGCTGGATCGCATCGCCGCCGAGTTCACCCGCATCCGTGATGAGCACGGGCCGGACGCCATCGGCTTCTACGTCTCCGGCCAGTTCCTCACCGAGGACTATTACGTCGCCAACAAGCTGATGAAGGGTTTCATCGGCGCGGGCAATATCGACACCAATTCGCGGCTGTGCATGTCATCCACCGTGGCCGGCCACGTGCGTGCGTTTGGCGAAGACGTGGTGCCCGGTTGCTACGAGGACCTGGAGGAAGCCGACCTGGTGGTGCTGGTGGGAAGCAACATGGCGTGGTGCCATCCCGTGCTGTACCAGCGCCTGATGGCCGCGCGCGAGAAGCGCGGCACGCAGTTGATCAACGTCGACCCGCGCCGCACCGCCACCGCCGACATGGCCGACCTGCATCTGCCGCTGGCCCCCGGCGGCGACGTGATGCTGTTCAACGGCTTGCTGGTGCATCTGGTGGATGCGGGGAAGGTCGATCGCGACTGGGTGAGCGAGCATGTAGCCGGTTTCGACGAGGCCGTCACCGCTGCCCGCGCCACAGCCGGCTCGGTGGAGCTGGTGGCCGCGGCCACCGATCTCGACCCTACCGACGTGCTGCGTTTCTACGACAGCTTTGCGCGCACCGAGCGCGTGATGACGCTTTACTCGCAAGGCGTGAACCAGTCCGCCAATGGCGCCGACAAGGTCAACGCCATCCTCAACTGCCACCTGGCCACGGCACGCATCGGCCGCGCCGGCATGGGACCGTTTTCGCTCACCGGGCAACCCAACGCCATGGGCGGCCGCGAAGTTGGTGGGCTGGCAAACCAGCTGGCTGCGCACATGGGTTTCGAGCCGGAAAGCGTGGATCGCGTCGGCCGCTTCTGGAACGCGCCGCAGGTAGCCCGCACGCCCGGCTACAAGGCGGTGGACCTGTTTGAGGCCGCCGCCGATGGCCGGCTGAAGGCGATCTGGATCGCTGCCACCAACCCGGCCAACAGCATGCCGCGCGCGGATCTCGTGCGCGAGGCCTTGCGCGCCTGTCCGCTGGTGATCGTCTCCGACGCGTGGCCCACCGACACCACGGCGCTGGCCGACATCGTGCTGCCTGCCGCCGGTTGGGCCGAGAAGGACGGCACCGTGACCAACTCGGAACGCCGCATCTCGCGCCAGCGCCGCTTTCGCGCGGCGCCCGGTGAGGCGCGCCCGGACTGGTGGATGTTTGCCGAAGTCGGCAAGCGCATGGGTTGGCGCGAGGCGTTTGCGTTCGAGACGCCGGCGGCGATCTTTCGCGAGCATGCCGCGCTCACCGCGTTCGAGAACAACGGCCAACGCCGGCTCGACCTGGGTGCGCTGGCCACGCTGGACAACGACGCCTACGAGGCGCTCGATCCCGTGCAGTGGCCGTGTCCCGCATCAGGGCAGGGCGCCAGCCACGCGCGGCTGTTCGCACGCGGCCGCTTTTCCACCGCCGACGGACGCGCGCGCATGCTGCCGCTGGCGATCCGCGCCGACGCGAAACTGGCCGGCTTTCCGCTGATTCTCAACACCGGTCGCGTGCGCGACCAGTGGCACACCATGACCCGCACCGGGCGCATCCCCCACCTGATGACGCACAGCCCCGGCCCGCGACTCGCGCTGCATCCGCGCGACGCGATGCTGCGTGGCATCGTCGACGGTGGCCTGGCGCGGGTCAGCAGTGCGCAAGGGCAGACCAGCCTGCGGGTGGAAATCGATCCGGGCCTGCGCCAGGGCCAGGTGTTCGCGCCGATGCACTGGACCGACCAGTTCGCCTCCAGCGGTCCCACCGACCGGCTGGTGCATGCGCTGACCGATCCGGTATCGGGCCAGCCGGATCTCAAGGGCACACCGGTGCAGGTCACCGCATTGAGCGAAACCTGGCGTGGCGTGCTGCTGCGACGTCGCGACGGGCAACTGTCGCTGGGTGACGACGGGCTGTGGAGCAAGGCGCCGATCGCCACGGGTTCCCGCTACGAGCTGTCCGGCCTCACCGCATTGCAGGCGCTGATCGATTCCGAACAGACGCTTCGCCACCTGCTGCAGATCGATGCCACGGCCGAGCTGATCTCCTACGCCGACCCCAGGAAATCCGTCTTCCGCTACGCCGGCCTGGTCGATGGAAAGCTCGACGCCTGCGTGTTCTTCGCCGCGCCGCAAGCCACGTTTCCCGAAGCCGAAGCCGCCAGCGCCTTGCTCGGCCAGCCGCTCGACGCATTGAAGCGACTGGGCCTGCTGGCCGGCCTGGAAGCAGGGCCGCAAACATCAGGCAACATCGTCTGCTCGTGCATGTCGGTCAGCGAGGCCAGCATCCGCAAGGCCATCCGCGAACATGGCTTGACCAGCACGGCCGAGATCGGCGCGCTGCTGGGCGCCGGCACCAACTGCGGTTCGTGCCTGCCCGAGCTGAAGAAAATGCTGGCGTTGAACGTCATCGAGACCGGAGTGCAGGCATGACCAGCGGACCGCTCGACCAGTTGCGCATCCTCGTGCCGGAAAGCCGCGAGCTGGATCTGTTCGCCGGCATGCTGGAGAAAAAGGGCGCCACCACGCGCCGCTGTCCGCTGGTGCAGATCCTCGATCTCGAGGACAGCACCGAGGCCGAGACGTGGATCGGGCAGCTGCTGGCCGGCGATTTTCGCGACGTGATCTGGATGACCGGCGACGGGCTTCACCGGCTGGTCGGCATCGCCGAGAGAATCGGCCGGCGCGATGTGGTGATCGCCGCGCTCAAACGCAGCCGCGCCATCACCCGCGGTCCCAAGCCCACGCGCGCCCTGCGCGAACTGGGCCTGCCTGCACCGTGGCTGCCGGCACCGGAACCGACCTCGCAAGGTGTGTTGCAGGCGTTTGCCGCCGAGGATCTGAGCGGCCGCCGGCTCGGCCTGCAGCTTTATCCGGGTGATGGGGGCCTGCCGCTGCTCGACGGTTTGCGCGCGCGCGGCGCCATCGTGTTTCCGGTAACGCCCTACCGTTACGCCTCGGACAGCGACACCACCGAGGTGCTGCAAGCCATCGAGGAACTGGTCGGCGGGCAACTGGACATGGTGGCGTTCACCAGCTCGGCCCAGCTCACCCGGCTGCTCGGCGTGGCCAGGGACGCTGGCCTGCGCGACACGCTGCTGCACGCGCTCACCCGCATGCCGATCGCCGCCATCGGCCCGGTGATCGAGACGACGCTGCGCGAGCTGGGTGTCCGCACCATCCTGCGCCCCGAGCGCAATTTCCACCTGAAACCGCTGGTCAACGTGATCGCTGCGGCATGGCAGGCATCGCGCTTGCCGCACGGCGGTTCAGCTTGATGAAGAGCCTGCTGAGCGTTGCCGAAGCGGAGCAGCGCATTCACGCGCACATGCCGTCGTTCGGCACCGAGCGCGTGGCGCTGGATGCAGCGACGGGTCGGGTGTTGCGCCAGAGCGTGCAGGCCGAGCGCGACCAGCCGCCGTTCGACCGGGTGATGATGGATGGCATCGCGATCGCTGCCGGTACGGGCACCTTGTGCAGCTTCCGGCGCGCCGGACTGGCGCTGGCGGGCATGGCCGAGCAGGTGCTGGACGATCCCGCCGCCTGCATCGAAGTGACCACGGGCGCGATGCTTCCGCGCGGCTGCGACAGCGTGGTTCCCATCGAGCAGACGCGGCGCGAGGGCGAACGATTCGTGCTGAGCGATGGTTATGAACCCACACCCGGCCAGTTCATCCATCCGCGCGGTGCCGACTGTCGCGAAGGCGAACTCCTGCTGCGATCGGGCACGCGCATCCGCTCGCCCGAGGTCGCCGTGCTGGCAGCCAATGGCGTGGCCCAGGTCGAGGTGGCGAAGCGGCCGTCGGTGACGATCGTCGCTACCGGCGACGAATTGCGTGAGGTCGATCAGGCGCTGGCGCCGGGGCAGATTCGTCGCTCCAACGACCGCGCCCTGGCCGCGGCTTTGGCGACGCGAGGCTTCGACGACGTGGGGCGCACCTGGCTGCCGGACGATCTGAAGATCGCCACGCAGGTGCTTGCCGGTTTGCTGGCAACCCGACAGGTGCTGGTATTGAGCGGCGGCGTCTCGGTCGGCCAGCGCGACTTCGTGCCCGCCGCGCTGCACGCGCTTGGCGTGCAGGAAGTGCTGCACGGCATCGCACAGCGGCCGGGCAAGCCGATGTGGTTTGGTATCGGGCCACAGGGGCAGGTGATCTTCGCGTTGCCGGGCAACCCGGTGTCGGCGCTGGTGTGTGCCGTGCGTTACCTGCTGCCGGCGCTGGAGCACGCCATCGGCCTGACCGCGGCTGCGCCGGTCAAGGTCGTGCTGGCGGCCGCGGCCGCCACGCATCCGTCCCTCACCTGTTTCGTTCCGGTGGACGTACAACACGACGACCACGGCCGGACCATGGCGCGGCCGCAACCCAGCCTCACTTCGGGCGACTTTTCCTCGTTGCCGCAAACCCACGGCGTGGTCGAGTTGGCGCCCGCAGCTGGCGCCGCGCCCGTCGGGACCATAGCCGTTCTGCATAGGTGGTGACATGAGCGTTCCACTCGCCCGCACCGATATCTTCCCCGCGTCGCCCGCGCTGAGGGATCAGCGTGGCCGGCCGCTGCACGATCTGCGCATATCGGTGATGGACCGCTGCAACTTTCGCTGTACCTATTGCATGCCCGAGTCGATCTATGGCGACCACTACACCTTCCTGGACAACCAGCAACGGTTGAGCTTCGACGAGATCGAGCGGCTGTGCCGCATCGCCGCGTCGCTCGGCGTCAGCAAGCTGCGACTGACCGGCGGCGAACCGCTGCTGCGCCCGAAGCTGCACGAGCTGGTGGCGCGCCTGCGCGGGATCGACGGCATCACCGACCTGGCGATGACCACCAACGGCGTACTGCTGGGACGCCATGCCACCTCGCTGCGCGAGGCCGGGCTGGACCGGGTGACGGTGAGCCTGGATACGCTGGACCCGGCGCTGTTCCACCGCATGAGCGGTGGTCGTGGCGCACTGGACGAGGTGCTGGCAGGCATCGAAGCGGCGCAGGCGGCCCGTTTTCCCGGCGGGATCAAGTTGAACACGGTGGTGCAGCGCGGCGTCAACGACCACACGGTGCTCGACCTGGTGCAGCGTTTCCGTGGCAGCGGCATCGTGCCGCGCCTGATCGAATACATGGACACCGGCAACCGCAACGGCTGGCGCCGCGATGCGGTGGTGCCATCGGCCGAGCTGATCGCGGCCATCGACGCGCGCTGGCCACTGGATCCGCTGCCGCCCCGTTGCGAAGGCGAGGTGGCCACACGCTTCCGCTTCCGCGACGGGCAGGGCGAGATCGGCGTGATCTCCTCGATCAGCGAACCGTTCTGCGGCGATTGCTCGCGGGCACGGTTGTCGTCCGAAGGCTCGCTCTACACCTGCCTGTTCGCGGCACAAGGCACCGACCTGCGCCGCCTGCTGCGCGACGCCAGCAACGACGAGGCCTTGCGCGAACGCCTGCGCCACACCTGGCTTCGCCGCAACGACCGTTACAGCGAGGAACGCAGGGAGCACCGCCTGCGCGCCGTGCGCAAGATTGAAATGCATTACATCGGTGGCTGACTTCCCCCCACGCACTCCTGTCCGAGGACGCCCATGACCGTTGCCGCACAAACGCTTTCCCACGTCGATGACGCGAACCGGCCGGCGATGGTCGATGTCGGTGCCAAGGCGGTGACCCGGCGCACCGCGCAGGCGTTGGCGCGGGTGCGGTTTCCGCCCGAGGTCGCCGCGCAATTGCATCGCGCCGGCCATGTCACGGCCAAGGGCGCGGTGCTCACCGTGGCCAACATCGCCGGCGTGATGGGCGCCAAGGCCACCGCGCAGCTGATACCGCTTTGCCACCCGCTGGCGCTGGACCGCTGCCACATCGACATCACCATGCAGGGCGACGACGCACTGATTGCGTGCTCCGTGGCCTGCCAGGGGCGAACCGGCGTGGAGATGGAGGCGCTCACCGGCGCCAGCGTCGCCGCGCTCACCATCTACGACATGTGCAAGGCGCTGTCGCACGACATCGTGATCGCCGAGATCCGCCTGCTGGCCAAGACCGGCGGCAAGCGCGATGTCGACCACAGCGCGGAAACATCCGCATGAGCGCCGCGCCACTCCACGGCCTGTTGTTGTGCGGCGGTGCCAGCCGTCGCATGCGGCGCGACAAGGCGCAACTGCACTACAGCGGCGAGCCGCAACTGCTGCGCGCATGGCGCTTGCTGACGGCGTTCACCGAACGCGCCTTCGTTTCCGTGCGCGACAGCCAGCACGACGAGCCATTGCGCGCCAGCCTGCCGCAACTGATCGATACGTACGACGCGGTCGGCCCGGTGGCCGGCATCCTTTCGGCGCACGATGCCTTCCCGGAAGCCGCCTGGCTGGTGATCGCCTGCGACCTGCCATTGCTGGATGAAACCACGCTGCGCACGCTGATCGCCGCACGCGATCCGGCGAAGGAAGCCACCGCCTTCGCCAGCCGCTTCGACGGCCTGCCCGAGCCGCTGTGCACGCTGTGGGAGCCACCGATCCACCAGCGGCTCAAACAACGCCATGAGGCCGGCAGCTATTGCCCGCGCAAGGTGCTGATCCAGGCCGACATTCGCTTGCTGCCGCCGCCTGGCAACACGCTGGACAACATCAACACGCCGCAGGAATTCGAACAGATGCAACGCCAGTTGGAGGTGCTTTCATGAGCCGGATCACCGTGCAGTACTACGCCCAGTTGCGCGAACAGGCGGGCGCCAGCATCGAACAGATCGATACCGCGGCGGCCACGCTGCGCGACCTCTACGACGAACTGTGCGGCCGGCACGGCTTCACGCTTCCTACCGACGCGCTCAAGGTGGCGGTGAATGTCCGCTTCAGCGATTGGGGCAGGGCGGTCGACGACGGCGACACCATCGTCTTCATTCCACCGGTGGCCGGCGGATGACGCGCTTCACGCTCGCCACCGAACCCGTCGACGTCGCCACCTTGCGTGACGCCCTCAAGCATTCCGGCAGCGGCGGCTTTTGTTCTTTCGAAGGCTGGGTACGCAACAACAACGAAGGGCGCGAAGTCAGCGGCCTGGCCTATGAGGCCTATGCCGAGCTGGCCATCAGCGAAGGCGAACGCGTGGTGGACGAGGCCGTGGCACGCTACGGCGTGCTGGCCGCCCACTGCGTGCACCGGGTGGGCGACCTGAAGATCGGCGACCTGGCGGTGTGGATCGGCGTGTCCGCCGCGCATCGCGACGAAGCGTTCCGGGCCTGCCGCTACATCATCGACGAGATCAAGCACCGGTTGCCGATCTGGAAGAAAGAGCACTACATCGATGGCGATACCGCCTGGGTTGCCTGCACGCACGCGGCACATGTCGAAGCAGACGACCATCCAGACGGCCACTCGCACGAGGGTCACCTACGCGTGCCATCCACCTTCATGCCCGACTATTCGCGCCAGACCCGGCTGCGCGAGGTTGGCGATACCGGCCAGGGGAAACTCGCCGCGGCCCGCGTGCTGGTGATCGGTGCGGGTGGGCTGGGTTGCCCGGTCATCAGCTACCTCGCCGGCGCGGGCGTGGGCACGCTGGGGATCGTCGACGACGATGTACTGGAGGCCAGCAACCTGCATCGCCAGGTGATGTACGACGCGCGCGATATCGGTCAGCGCAAGGTCGATCTGGCGGCGCGCCGGGTGGCGGCGCTCAATCCTGTCGTGAAAGTGCAGACCTTCGCCGAGCCCCTGCGTGCGGACACCATTGCGGACGTGTTCGCGCAGTTCGACCTGGTGGTCGAATGCACCGATGACCTGGGCAGCCGCTATCTCGCCAACGATGCCGCCGTGCTCACCGGCACGCCCCTGATCCTCGCCAGCGTCTACCAGTACGAGGGCCAGCTCCAGGTGGTCAGCGCGCTCCCCGGCCACGCCTGCCTGCGCTGCCTGTGGCCCGAGCCACCCTCACCAGCCCTGGCCGGGAGCTGCGCCGAGACCGGTGTACTGGGTCCGGTGCCCGGAGTGCTCGGCACCCTGCAGGCGATGGAGGCGCTGAAGCTGCTGCTTGGTCTGCCTGGCGCCGGCGATCCGTCACTGCAACTGGTCGACCTGCTCGAAGGCACCCGCCAACGCCTGCCCGTCGATGTGGGCAGCGGCTGCTCCCTGCATGGTGGCTGCACGGTCGTGGCACAACGGGCACTCGATACCGCCATGGTGGATATCGATCGCCGTTTCGACGAGCTGGCTGATGCGGTGGCCCGTGGTTTCGTGGTCGTCGACGTGCGCGACGCGGACGAAATCGATGCGTCACCGCTACCGGTCGCGTCGCCATGCATCCCCGCCAGCGAGATCGCCAGGTGTCCGCTCGGTCCCTTCCACGGCGACGTGCTGCTGGTATGCGCCAGTGGCAAGCGCAGCCACCATGCCGCGCGGCAACTGCGTCAGCGCGGCGTCGAAGCGTACTCGCTGGTTGGCGGCCTGAACGCGCTGCGCGACAGCGCCGTATGCGCATGATCGGAGCGTTTGGACGGCCATGATCTCCTACCGCGACGCCATCGAACGCCTGCTCGCGCCGCTGTCGGTCCTGCCATCGGAAACCTGCGCGCTCACCGATGCCACCGGCCGCGTGCTTGCCGATACGGTAACCAGCCCGTTGGCCTTGCCGTCCTTCGATCACGCAGCCATGGACGGCTACGCGCTGAAGGCGGGCGCGTCGTCGCACGGCGGTTCCGAGCATCACGTCCACGGTTCGCAGGCGGCGGGCGACGGCGGCCACATCGCGGGATCGGGTGTCTGCGAAATCATGACCGGCGCCCGACTGCCGCAGGGATTCGACGCGGTGATCGCGGTGGAGCGCACCGAGATGCTGCAGGCGCGGCCTGATGGCGCGCCACATCGCATCCGGCTGCTCGATGACATCGCGCACGGTCGGAACGTGCGGCGGATGGGCACGGACGTGCCGCGTGGTGCGAACGTGCTGGCCGCGGGGACGTGCATCGAGCCGGCGCAGATCATGTTGCTGGCGGCGCTGGGTGTCGCCCACGTCGCCGTGGTCCGTCGTCCGCGCGTGGCGATCATCTGCACTGGCAAGGAATTGCAGACCGGTCCGCCCGCACCCTTGCGCGATGGCCAGATCCACAACTCCAACGGCCCGTACCTGACGGCGGCGCTCCAGCGCGCGGGCGCCGACGTGGTGTCTTGCGAAACGGTCGACGACACGGTGCACCCGTACCTGGAAGCCTTGCAGCGCGCCGTCGAGGCGGGCGTCGACCTGGTGATCAGCACCGGTGCGGTATCCATGGGCCGATACGACTTCGTGCCTGCAGCACTGCGCCACTTTGGCGCGCAGGTGCTGTTCCACAAGGTCGCAATGCGTCCGGGCAAACCCCTGCTCGCTGCGCGCCTGCACACCGGCCCACTGGTGCTTGGCTTGCCGGGCACGCCGATGGCGGTGGCCGTCGGCGCCCGTTTCTTCGTGGCGCCCGTGCTGCGTGCGATGGGCGGGCAGGGCAGTGAGCCAACCCTTCGCGCCGTGCTGGCTTCGCCGCAGCACCCCAAACCCGGGTTGCGCCATTTCCTGCGCGCCACGCTGTGGCTGGACGATCGCGGCCAGCTGCAGGCACGCCCCGTCGAGCGACAGGAGCCGTTTCGCATCCAGCCTTTTGCAAACGCCGACGCCTGGATCGTGCTGGATGAGCAGGCCGGCGACTGCGCTGCCGGCATGCCGGTGAAGATCGCCAGTCTTGAGCTGGCGACACCGCTGTGCCTGAGCGCCGGACCAGACTTCAGCCCGTAACGTCTGCTGTTCGCGAGTCCGCGTGGATGCGCCCTTCGCGGATCTCCAGCACGTGTTCGCCCAGTGCCTCCACGTCGGATGGGTCGTGGGTAATCATCAGCATCTGCAGGCCCAGCCGCGATTGCAGCGCGAGCAGATGCTCGCGCATGCGTGCGCGCAACGGTGGGTCCAGCGCGGCGAAGGGTTCGTCCAGCAACAGCAGCTGAGGGTCCGGCGCCAGCGCGCGCGCCAATGCCACGCGCTGCTGCTGTCCGCCGGAAATCTGCCAGGGGTAGCGATCGGTGAGGTCATCCAGCTCGAACGCCGCCAGCCAATGCCGCGCCGCGTCGGGCAAGGAACGACGCGACGGATTGCGCCAGCCCGCGCCAAGGCCGAACGCCACGTTCTGGCCCACGGTGAGATGGGGAAACAGCGCGTAGTCCTGAAACAGATAGCCCACCCGACGCGCCGGGGCGGGCAGGCAGATGTGTTGGTCGGTATCGAACCAGGTCTGGCCATGCACCGCGATGCGGCCTTGATCGGGCGTGATCAGTCCCGCGATGGCGCGCAGGGTGAGACTCTTGCCCGAGCCGGACGGTCCGTACAGAACGATGCGCGCATGCTCCGAGCGAAACCGCACGTCCAGCGAAAACGGTCGATGCGGGCCAGCCAGCGTGTGGCGAATGTCGACGTCGATCACCATGCTCAAACCACCCGCTGCGGGGCATGCCCCCGGGTGAGTCGACCGGCCAGCAACAGCACCACGATGCAGGTGAGCGAGGCGACGACCACCAGGGTATTGGCGCCGGCTTCATCACCGGCTTCGATCGCCGAATAGATCGCCACCGACAACGTCTGCGTGCGTCCGGGCAGATTGCCGGCGATCATCAAGGTGGCGCCGAACTCGCCCAGCGCCCGCGCAAAAGCCAACAGGGCGCCGGCCACGATGCCGCGCGATGCCAACGGCAGCGAGACCCGGAAGAACACCGCCAGTCGCGACAAACCCAACACCCGCGCCGCGCTTTCCAGCTGCGGATCGACACTCTCGAACGCCGCCCTGGCAGCCTTGTGCACCAGTGGAAACGCCGCCAGGGTGGAGGCGATCACCGCGCCCTGCCAGGTGAACACGGGGTTGATCCCCCAATGCTCCAGCCACGCGCCGAACGCCCCGCGCCGGCCCAGCAGCACCAGCAGGTAGTAACCCAGCACGGTCGGCGGCAACACCAGCGGCAGGGTGAACATCGCATCCAGCAGAGGGCTCAGTCGCGATCGCCAGCGCGACAGGGCGAACGCGGTGGCCACGCCCAGCAGCAGGTTCAGGCCGGTCGCCCACAGCGCCACTTTCAGCGACAGCAACAACGGCTGCCAGATATCCGGTGCCATCAGTGCGGTTTCAGGAAACCGTACTTCGCCAACAGGGCCTGCCCGTCAGCGGAAAGTACGAAGTGCTGGAACGATCGCGCTGCGGACGCATGCGCGGCCTGCGCCACGATCGCCATGGGATAGGTGATCGGCGTGGGCGAATCCAGCCGCAAGGCGATCCGCACCCGCTCGCGCGCCATCGCCGCATCGGTGGCATAGACGAAACCCGCATCCACTTCGCCACGGCGGACGTAGTCGAGGCATTGGCGCACGTTCTGCGCCAGTACCGCCCGCGACTCAAGCGCACCGGCAAGCCCCGCATCTTCAAGGACGCGCCGCGCGTAACGTCCCGCCGGCACCGAGGCGGGGTTGCCCCAGGCGACGCGCTTGAACGTTGGCCCGAGCAGATCCTTCAGCGCGTCGACGCGTGCGTGGCTGGAGGAGGGCACGATCAACACCAGCTGGTTGGCCGCGAAATCGACGCGGCTGCCGGCGCTCAGCACACCCTGCGCCTGCGCGCGATCCATCGCCGTCTGGTCCGCCGAGGCGAACACGTCCACCGGCGCGCCCTGCACGATCTGGCGCATCAAGGTATCGGACGAGGCAAAGTTCAACACCACATGCGTTTCGGGATGGACGGCCTCGTAGGCGCGCGCCACCTCCTGGAAGGCGTTGGTGAGGCTGGACGCCGCGGAAACCACCAGATCCGCTGCGAAGGCGGTAGCGCTGATGCACGCCATCGGCAGCACGAAAAGCAGCGCGAGGCATCGACGCCTGGTTTGTTTCATGCGGCCATCCCGTTTGAATGTCGTTGAATATATATCCCCCGGAATGTGCGGTCATCCGCGCTCGCGATGGCATGCATGTCGCGGCGGCGGCGGTGTGGCGCGTTGTCACGCCGGCCGCTTTTTTCGTGCGGATTTGACGGCCGTCAAACGGCATCACCCGGACCGCGCAGAGACTGCTCCCCATCCACAAGGGAGCATGGTGATGAAGGTGAAGCACAAGGTTCTTTCGGCAAGCTGCCTGCTGGCAGTGGGCATGCTGACGTTGCCCGCGCACGCGGCAACAACCGATGCAGCAGCGACCCCACTGCAACTGGAATGGGATATGCGCGCCCGCCACGAGCAGGTCGACAACGACGCCTTCAGTCGTGACGCACGCGCCGATACGCTGCGCCTGCGGTTGGGCCTGCGCGCCAGTTTCGGCGATGGCTGGAGCGCACTGCTGGAAGGAGCCGGCGTGGCCAGCGCGGGCAACGACTACAACAGCGGTGCAAACGGACGCACGCGTTATCCCGGCATCACCGATCCTCGCGGCAGCGAGCTCAACCAGGCCTGGCTTGCCTGGCAGGGTGACACTTTCGGTGTGACCGCCGGGCGCCGCCGCCTGCTGCTGGACAACCAGCGCTGGGTGGGCAACAGCGGCTGGCGTCAGCACGAACAAACCTTCGACGGCATCGGCGTGCAATGGCAACCGGCCAGCGGCTGGACCCTGCGCTACGACTGGCTCGATCGCGTGCATCGCGTGGCCGGTCGCGACGCGTTGAACCCGCAGGCCCGCGAACGCCGGCTCGACACCCATCTGCTCAACGCCGGTTACGTGCACGGCAAACAACAGTGGAGCGGCTACACCTACCTGCATGACGACCGCGATGTGGCCGCTGCCTCCAGCGTGACCTCGGGTCTGCGCTGGACCGGCAAGCCCGCCGCGACCGATGGCGGTTTCGGCTGGGCACTGGAAGCGGCGCAGCAACGCGATTACGCCAACAACCCGCAATCGTTTGTCCACACCTACTGGCTGGCGGAGCCGTCGTGGACGCAGTACGGCGTCACCGCGAAGCTGGGCTG
The DNA here is from genome assembly GCF_001426645.1 of Rhodanobacter sp. Root480. Taxonomy (GTDB): domain Bacteria; phylum Pseudomonadota; class Gammaproteobacteria; order Xanthomonadales; family Rhodanobacteraceae; genus Rhodanobacter; species Rhodanobacter ginsenosidimutans. The sequence continues at coordinate 728,828 of NZ_LMEX01000001.1, read as the reverse complement.
GGAGCACCTCGGTGGCAACGGTCACCACGCCTTGCAAACGCCGCTGGGGACGCTGCATGCGTTCAACGGCTGGGCCGACCAGTTCAACGTGACGCCGGCCGGCGGGCTGGATGATCGCTACGTCGCGTTCAACGGCAACCTCGGCCAGCACGGCGTTGCGGCGCGGCTCGGTTGGGTGGTGGGCTGGCATGACTATCGCGCCACGCATCGCACGGACGGCGACAGGCATTACGGCAGCGAGTGGAATGCGTCGCTGTCCGCGCCTTTGACAGACGGGCTCAGTGCGCTGGTGAAGGTGTCCGATTACCGTGCCGATGGTTTCGGTCGCGACGATGCGCGGCTGTGGTTGCAGCTGGAATGGCATGGGAGGCAACCCCTGCTGCGTTGACCCAGATCAACGCGCGGCCGTGGCCATGCCGTTGCAATGACGGCATGGCTTTCTTCCCGAACCGATCCGCTGTCGCCTCGCCGGTTGCCGCGCCTGTCGACGAACTCGACCTGCGCGCGCTGCCCATGCCCGAACCGATGGAACGCGCGCTGGCCGCCGCCGACGCGCTGCCACCCGGCGGCGCGCTAAGCGTGCTCACCCCGTTCATGCCGCTGCCGTTGCTGGAGGTGTTGGCCGAACGTGGCCTGCACGCCGAGGCGGAGCTGCTGCCCGACCAAGGTGCGCGCGTGTGGATTCGTCGCCCCGATCCGCATGGCCCGGCTGACGATTGAGCGGGCGCCTGCGCCCGCCTTGCCGCGACGTTTCCTGCTTTGCATGCCGTGGTGGGGCATGTTCGCGGGGCTGTTGCTGATCCTCGATGGCGACGCGCTGCTGCGCTCACGCTGGAACCCGGGCACGCTGGCGCTGGTGCATGTGTTCACGCTCGGCGTGCTGGGCAACGCGATGTTCGGCAGCGTGCTGCAGTTCCTGCCCGCAGCCGCCGGCGTGCAAGTGCGCGGGCTGCGCTGGGGCAGGTGGCTGCACGGCTTGTTCAATCTCGGCAGCGTGTTGCTGGTGGTCGGTCTGCATCATCACTGGCGCTTTGCGCTGGGTGCTGCCGGCGTGGTGTTGCCCGCAAGTTTCCTGCTGCTGGCCGGCATGACCTTGCCCGGTTTGCTGACCGCGGCTGCACAACATTTGTTGCGGGCGGGTTTCGTCGTGGCTTTGTTTGGCGCGGTCTTTACGGCACTACTGGGCGGCGGCCTCACGCTGGCGTTGGGCGGCTGGCTGACATGGCCGGCGTTGGCGCTGACCGACGTGCATGCCAGTTGGGGTGTGCTGGGTTGGGTGGTGGTGCTGATCGCCACGGTATCGCGCGTGGTGATGCCGATGTTCCAGGGCACCGGCACGCTGCCTTCGGCCGTCCAGACGGCCTGGCTGGTCGGCGTGGTGATCGGCCTGCCGCTGGCGGCTGCATGGCGCCTGCAGCAGGGCGACAACATTGGCCTGCGGCTGATGCTTGGCGTGTTCGGCGCGCTGCTGGCGGCGGCGCTGCTGTGGTTGCAATGGCGTGCGCCGCGACCGCGACGCGGCCCCTTGCTGCATGGCTGGCGCGCGGGACTGAGCGTACTGCTGCTGGCATCGCTGGCACTGCTGCTTGGCGACGGCCGCCTTGCCGCGGCGCTAGGCGTGGGTATCGCGTTGCCGCTGCTGGTGGCGTGCATGGCGATGGAGATCGTGGCGTTCATCGGCTGGATCGAGTTGCACCGCCACTGCGGCCGCGGCGTGCAGGTGCCCGGCGTGCAACGGCTGCTGCCGGACAGCGACAAGCACCGGGCGCTGCTGGCGCATGTGCCGTTGCTGCTGTTGCCGGCGGTGGTGCTGTGGCCGTCGCCATGGCTGGCACGGCTTGCCGGCGCGGCGGTCGTGCTGGCGTGGCTGGGTGTGTGGCTGGCGATGCGTGGCGTACACCGCCGTGCCCGCGGTTTCGTGTCGAGTCGAGAGGTGTCAACGATGGAGAACAATGCATGAGTACTTCAATGCCGCTGGTCTATTCCTGCTCGGGCTGTTCCAGCGCCGCGCAGATGGCCAACGATCTTGCGCTGAAACTGGATCGCGAAGGCGTTGCGGAAATGTCCTGCATCGCCGGCGTCGGTGGCGGCGTCACCGGGCTGGTGCGCACCGCGCAAAGCGGCCGCCGCATCCTGGCGCTGGATGGCTGCGTACTTAAATGCGCCTCGGCCTGCCTGGCCAATGCTGGCGTGGTGGCCGATACGCATCTGGTGCTGTCCGACTATGGCGTCAAGAAGCGCAAGCACGCCGACTTCGATCCGGGGGAAGCGCAACACGTCTACGTCAACAACGTATTGCCGGCGGCGCATGCGTTGGCCGTGGCGGCGGGGCACGTCATCGACGCCACCGATTGACGCAGGGCGCGCATGCTTGCCGCGTTGTTGATGTGGGTCAAGGCAACACCCTGCGAATCGCGGCGATGATGCGCGCCATCATGCCCACTGCCAATTTTTTGCCACAGCCATCCAAACGCTTCGCGCCGCGACTGCTGCGCTTGCTGCCGCCGCCACGGCGTCTGCAGCCGGTGCTGCGCATCGTCGTGCCACAACGCTGGCAACGCGCATGGCTGGAGGCGGCCATGGCGCGCGTGCTGGCCACGCCGATACACGACGGTTCACTCGACTTCATGCGCGGGCGCAAACTCGCCATCGAAGTGACCGACCTGGGCCTGCGCTGGGTGCTGACCCTGCGTGGCGATCGCCTGGGCGTCGTCGATGAAGAGCCCGAGGCCAGCGTGCGCGGCAGCGCCACCGATCTGTTGCTGCTGGCCAGCCGACTGGAAGACGCCGATACGCTGTTCTTCCAGCGCGCATTGGTGCTTACCGGTGATACCGAACTGGGCCTCACCGCGCGCAATCTGCTCGAACGGCTGCCGTGGGAATCGGTGCCGCTGGGCCTGCGTATCGCGCTGAACCGGGGCGCGCGATTTGCCCGCAGCGCCCGCGCCGCCCATCGCTGCGAAGCTGTCTGACATCCACCGTTCCCCCTGTTGGCGAAACGCATGACCGTGACTGACACCTTGCCCGTGCCCGCCTGGCGCGATGACTTGCCACTCGAATACGCAGCATTGGTCGAACGCCTGGAACCCTTGCTGCCGTGTCTGGAGGTGCCGATGCACCTGCCGTGGATCGACGCCATCAACGCGCTGAAACAGCAGCGTGGCGCAGTGATCATGGCGCACAGCTACCAGTCGCCGGAGATCTTCCACGGCGTGGCCGACATCACCGGCGACTCGCTGGGCCTGGCCCAGGCGGCGGCCGATTGCGATGCGGAGCTGATCGTGGTGTGCGGCGTGCACTTCATGGCCGAGAGCGCCAAGATCCTGGCGCCCGGCAAGACCGTGCTGATTCCGGATCTGGAAGCCGGCTGCTCGCTGGCCTCGTCGATCACCGCTGCCGATGTGCTGGCCTTGCGTGCGCAGCATCCGGGCGTGCCGGTGGTCAGCTACGCCAACACCTCCGCCGCGGTGAAGGCGGAGTCCGATGTCATCTGCACCTCGGCCAATGCGGTGCAGGTGGTGGAATCGCTGGGCGTGCCCAAGGTGATCTTCCTGCCCGATGAATTCCTCGGGCGTCATGTCGCCGGCCAGACCAAGGTCGAGCTGGTGCTGTGGCATGGCCGCTGCGAGGTGCACGAGAAGTTCACCGCGCAGCAGGCGCGGCATGCACGCGAGCAATTCGATGCGAAGCTGGTGGCGCACCCGGAATGCCCGCCCGAGGTGCTGGCCGAAGCGGATTTCGTCGGCTCCACCACGGCGATGGGCAAGTGGCTGGAACGCGAGAAGCCAGCGCGGGTGGCGATGATCACCGAGTGCTCCATGGCCGACAACCTGCGCGCGCAGTTTCCCACCACGCAGTTCATCAAGCCGTGCAACCTGTGCCCGCACATGCAGCGGATCACCCTGCAGAACATCTACGCCTGCCTGCGCGACCTGCAACACGCCATCGAGATTCCCGCCGATGTCAGCGCACGAGCGCGCGCCGCGCTGCAACGCATGCTGGCGGTGGGTCGGCGCGAAAGCGTGTGAAACATCCGCGCGCACCCATCGTGGTGATCGGCGGCGGCGTGGCCGGGCTGGCCACGGCGCTGGCGGCGGCGCCGGCGCCGGTGCGCCTGTTGTGCCGCGCCATCGACGGCACCGGCAGTGCCAGCGCGCTGGCCCAAGGCGGCATCGCGGCCGCGCTCGACCCGGCCGACAGCCCGCTGGCGCACACCGAGGACACGCTGGTAGCCGGTGCCCATCACAACAACGTGGCCATGGTCCGCTGGCTGTGCGCGCAGGCGCCCGAAGCGATCGCCTGGTTGCAGGCGCAAGGCGTGGCGTTCGACCGTGACGCGGGCGGCGCGCTGAAACTGGGCCGCGAGGGTGGTCATCGGGTGGCGCGCATCGTCCATGCCGGTGGCGATGCCAGCGGTGCGGTGCTGTTGCGGGCCTTGCTGGCCAAGGCGCAATGCGCCGCACATATCCAGTGGCGCGGTGGGCTCGATGCCGATGCCTTGCTGCTGCGCGACGGCGCGGTGTGTGGCGTGCGCGCCATCGACGGGCAGGGGAGGCAGCACGTGATCGAGGCCTCGGCGGTGGTGCTGGCCACCGGCGGCATCGGTGCGCTGTTCGCATGCACCAGCAATCCATCCGGCGCCGATGGCAGCGGGTTGGCACTGGGCATGGCGGCCGGCGCGCGTACACGCGACCTGGAGTTCGTGCAGTTCCATCCCACCGCGCTGGACGTGCCCGGCGCACATTGCCTGCCGCTGATCACCGAAGCCCTGCGCGGCGCCGGCGCGCGCCTGCGCGATGCCGGCGGCCGCTTGCTGATGGAAGGCCTGCATCCGCTGGGCGACCTTGCGCCGCGTGACGTGGTGGCGCGGCGCGTGTGGCAGGCCCGGCGCGATGACGGCCGCGTATGGCTTGACGCCAGTACGATCACGGCCGAGTGGGAGAGCGCTTTCCCCACCGTGCTGGCGGCCTGCCTGAGACACGGCATCGACCCGCGTCGACAACCGATTCCGGTGACGCCTGCCGCCCACTTCCACATGGGTGGCCTGGTGGTGGATGGCGATGGCCGCACCAGTGTCCCCGGCTTGTACGCGGCGGGTGAGGTGGCCTGCAACGGCGTGCACGGCGCCAACCGCCTGGCCAGCAACTCGCTGCTGGAAGGCATCCTCTGCGGCCGCCGTCTCGGTGCCGTGCTGGCGGCAACGCCGGCGGTCGTCGGACGCGGGGAACACCGCTGGGCGGAACGCGGCAGCGCGCTGGCGGCAACCGATCTGTCCCGTCTGCGCGACCTGTTGTGGCAAGCCGCCGGGCCGGTGCGTCGAACCGAGTCGCTGCGCCATTACCTGTTGCAGCTGATGGCATGGCAAGGACAGGGCTGGCAGGCGCGGCTGGCGCAATCGCTGCTGGACGCGGCCCTGCAACGCCATGAAAGCCTCGGCGCCCACTACATCGCAGCACCCGAAATGGACGTCTGAACGTCCAGTCGTTGACCTCCCACACCCACAGGCCTGCCCATGTCGACACCTGCCACACCCGCATCGCGCCCCTCGACCATGGGCGAGGAAATCGCCAACAGCATCAGCCACGGGCTGGGCGTGCTGCTGGCGATCGTGGGTTTGCCGATCCTGGTGGTCAACGCGGTGCGCATCGGCAGCACGGCGGCGATGGTGGGAGCGGCGGTATTCGGCGGCAGCGCCATCCTGCTGTACATGGCCTCGACCCTTTATCACGCGGTCTCCCACGTGCGTGCCAAGGCCTGGCTGCAACGCCTCGACTACGGCGCCATCTACCTGCTGATCGCCGGCACCTACACCCCCATTGCGCTGGGCGTATTGCGCAACAGCTGGGGACTGGCGCTGCTGGCGGTGATCTGGAGCCTGGCCTTGCTGGGGCTGGTATTCAAACTGCTGGTGGGCGCGCGCTTCGAGCGGCTGTCCACCGCGCTGTACGTGGGCATGGGCTGGATGGCCCTGATCGCCATCCGCCCGCTATGGCAAAACATGCCCGCTGCCGGGTTGACGTTGCTGTTCGCTGGCGGTGCCGCCTACACGCTGGGCGTGGTGTTCTTCCTGCTGCACGAACGGCTGCGCTACAGCCACTTCATCTGGCACCTGTTCGTACTCGCCGGCACCGGCTGCCACTATTTCACGGTGCTGGGTTATGCGTTTTAAGTAGGGTGCTGGCTCAAGCAGGCAGGTACCGGCAAAACTGGCATCATCCAGCATCGAGCCACACCATTGACCGAGAAGATCCCATGAAACATCGCTTGCCCCGTTTGCTGCGTACCCTCGTCCTGGGCGCGGCCCTGTCACCTGTTGCCGCCGTGGCCATGACCAGCGCCATCGAGGTCTACCACGACCCCTCGTGCGGCTGCTGCGTCAACTGGATTCGCTACATGGAATCGCAGGGCTACACCGTCAACTCGCACGAAGATCCGGCCATGGCCGCCGTCAAGACCCGTCTGGGCGTGCCGGCCGACGCTGCGTCCTGCCACACCGCGAAAATCGGCGGCTACGTGATCGAAGGCCACGTCCCCGCGGAAGACATCCAGCGCCTGCTCACCGAACACCCCGACGCGCGCGGCCTGGCCGCACCCGGCATGCCGATGGGTTCACCCGGCATGGAAATGGGCGCGCCGCAGCACTACGACGTGATGCTGATCGGCAAGGATGGAACCACGCGGGTGTTTGCCAGCCACGGGCCGAAGGCTTGAGCGCCGGCCAGCGCGCGGTTATTGGTGTATCGGGACAGAGAAGTGATGTTCGCATCACGCGGAACTAACTCGGTGTTCTCCGTGCAAAATGACCCCGGCCCTTCAGCTATGTCGGGGGCTTGGACTTAAGCAGAAGGAATCCGCACAGCGGGTTTACATCCGGTTGAGCGAGCAGTCATGCCAAATTGCACGGGCGCAGCGTACCGGGCAGGCTCGCGGGCAGCCAACGACCACGACGAATGCGCTGCTGGACGAATTGTTTGTACGCCTCAGGCTCGGGAGCAGTGAGCCGTGCGTGACGCTTGTGATTGCAGAATGCGCAGGCTGCAACGATATTGACTGAAGACGCAGTACCACCCATAGACCTTGGGATAAGGTGCTCCGCTGTGCATTGGAGTTGAAGCGCTTGTCTTCGCGAAAGGCCGTATTTGGCGGCAAACGACACTACGTTGTTTGACCACATTGGGAGGCCGCAGTAGAAGCAGCGGAAGCTTTGGTGGTACGCAGCGATTGCTCGCGCGCGAGCAAGTGACTTGCACATGGCATGGACTCCAGAGGAAAAATGAAGTCCCGCATGTCTTTAGGATCAGAGGCGGGCACCGGCCGGTATTGGCATCGGTGACTGACCGAATTGCTCGGACCAGCTCTGCTCTCGCAGCGACTCGACGTTAGTGCAACGACACGCTCGCATCAAGCGCTTTGCTTCGAAGGCACGACGTTTGGGTTGATCGGCGGCGTAACCATCCGCTTGGACAAGTAGCTCGACGGTTGCGACACGCTCGCGCGGGTGACAACGACAACCAAGACAAATGCGCCACGCGAAACTGCTCTGCTTGGCGTGTCCGGACCCCGTCGTGCCCGGCCTGGCGCAACACGCCTTGCCACATACGGCCAACCTTCAACTAATGGAAACAGCCTGCTCAGCCACCACCGGCCGCATCCCCGGCTCGCCATGCCAGTAGCCATTGCGGGCGCCGATGCGCGGTGGTGGCGATGGGGAGCGACGGACGAGGTGGTAGTGGTCGACGATGTCGGCCATGCCTTCGGCCTGGGGATACAAGCGCAGCACGTCGACGCCGAGTTCGCGCAGTTGCAGGATTTCGGGGCCGAGGTCGGTCACTTCCTCGCCCTGGATCTGGATGCCGTTGATGCGCAGGAAGGGGCGTCCCTCGCGGGTGGCCAGCGGCATGCCGTCGGGGTATTCGATGCAGCGGAAGTCGCATTGGTCCTTGGCCACGTCCAGGGCGCGGGCGGTGAAGCAGCGTGCGGAATAGGCCAGGGGCAGGCGGCCGAACGCGATCACCTCGAGTTCGGGCATGGGTTGTTCCTCGGTCTGCATCGCGTCGCGCAGTTCGCGCAGCAGGGTGTAGCCCTGTTCCACGCCGGGCACCCAGCGGCGCAGGCCGTCGTCCATCAGCATGGTCAGCGCGTGGTGGTTGTAGATGTTGAGCGTGGGGCCGGCCACGAACGGCATGCCGCGCTCGCGGCACAACTGCACGGCGGAGAGATCGTTCGCCTCGATCCAGCAGCCGCCCTCGTCGATCAGCCGCTGCAGCACGCCCAGTTCGGACTCGGCCTCGATCAATGCCAGCGACGACAGCACGATCTGCTTGCCGCTTTCGGCCAGCTCCGCGGCCAGCGCAATCCAGTCGCGCGTGCCCAGCTCGCGGCGTTTGCTGCACACCGTCTCGCCCAGATAGATGATGTCCAGTGGCCAGCCGGCGGCTTCGCGATAGAACGCCAGCGTGCGTTCGCGTGGCCAGAAATATTGCAGCGGGCCCAGGCTCAGTTTCATCGTCGTCATCGGTTCAATGCCAGGAGCGGTGATAGGGGCCGAGCGTGGTCTGGTGACCCTCGGCGTGGCGGGACAGTGACGATTGCCACTCCGACTGCAGTTTCCACGCGGCGGGCGCGGCGCCGTGGCGGTCCAGCGCCTCGCGCCAGGTGCGGGTGACGGATGCCACATAGGCGACGCCACGTTGGCGGCCTTCGATCTTCAATGCGGCGACGCCGGCCTGCGCCAGGCGCGGCAGCAGCTCCAGCGTGTTGAGGCTGGTGGGCTCCTCCAGCGCGTGGAAGATCTCGCCGCCGACGTCGAAGCGGCCCTTGCACACGGTCGGGTAGCCGGCCGGTTCGGCGGGCTCGAACTTGTCCATCAGCACCTGGTTCAGGCGCACGCTGCGGCGGCCGTCGTCGTGCTCCTCCCAGCGCACGAAACTGGCGGGCGAACACACGCCGTGCCGGTTCGGCGAGGCGCCGGTGACATAGCTGGAGAGCTGGCAGCGACCCTCGACCATGATGCAGAGGCTGCCAAACGCGAACACCTCGATCGGCACCGGCGAGCCTTCGCACAGGCGCTCCACCTGCTGGATCGACAGCACCCGCGGCAGCACCGCGCGACTGATGCCGAAGCGCTCGTACGCGTAGCGCAACGCCGGCGCGGTGGTGGCCGAACCCTGCACGGACAGATGCCGCTTCAGCGACGGATGCCTGCGCGTGGCGTAATCGAGCACCGCCATCTCGGCCGCGATGATCGCGTCGCAACCGAACTCCGCCGCCTTGTCCACCGCCGTGTACCACTGCTGCAGCCGCGCGCTGTCGGGGTAGGTATTCAATGCGAGGTACACCTGTCGCCCGCGCTGGTGCGCGTAGGCGATGCCCGCGCGCAGTTCCTCGTCGCTGAAGTTGAGGCCGGGGAAGGCACGCGCGTTGGTCTGGTCGCGGAAACCCGCGTAGACCGCATCGGCGCCGGCATCGATTGCCGCTTGCAGCGCGGGCAGGTTGCCGGCAGGACAGACCAGTTGCATAAGCACCTCGATACCGTGAATTCGGCGCGCATCGTGGCGGTTGTTCCGGATGGCTGTGTTGATGTGGATCAGCTCAACGCGTGTCCGCGCCATCCCGCCTGCATCGAATTGATCAGAATCAACTCCTCGCCGATACCTGCAGACCATGCTTTCAACACCCACCAGGCGGGAGTCCATCATGCGTGGCATCTTTTCCATGGAGGCGGGCCGGACTGGCACAGGCCGGGGGACCGCATATCGCACGCGATGTGGTTGCATCCGGTCAGGGTTGCCATCAAGGATGATTTGATCCACAAGAACCGTATAAGCGAAGCTGCTCAAATCAACGGGGGAAATACCCGTAGCCGTCGCGTCACCACTTGAACGTCGCCCTGAAACCCCTTGCCAAAGAGCATCCCGATGAACTGGAACAACACCACCCACCGCTACGGCTCGCTGTCGATCAGCCTGCACTGGCTGATGCTGGCGCTGCTGATCGGCGTATACGCCTGCATCAACCTGCACGAACTGGCGCCGCGCGGCAGCGACTTGCGCGCGGATCTCAAGACCTGGCATTTCATGCTTGGGCTGACGGTGTTTGCGCTGGTGTTCCTGCGCCTGGCGGTTCGCTTCGTCACACCGTCGCCGCAGATGAATCCGCAGATAGCGGCGTGGCAGCGACATTTCGCGCACCTGATGCACGGCGCCTTGTACGCGTTCCTGATCCTGATGCCGGTGCTTGGCTGGCTCACGTTGAGTGCCGAGGGCAAGGTGATCCCGTTCTTCGGACTGGAGCTGCCTGCGCTGATCGGGCCGGACAAGGCGTTGGGCAAATCGATCGAGGACATCCACACCACGATCGGCACCGTCGGCTACTACCTCATCGGCCTGCACGCGGCGGCGGCGCTGTATCACCACTATTTCGTGCAGGACGACACCTTGCGCCGGATGCTGCCGCTGCGCAAAAGATCCTGAGGTATATGTCCGCGCGTCCAGGCGACGTTCGACCGCAGCCAGCAACATTCCTGCATGGTGCCGAAAATGTGCGGCATGGTGTCGCGGTGGATGTCAGCGTGCGCGACGGGAACGGCGCCACACTGCATGCCAGCGGCGGTTCCTGAACACGCGCGCCGCCACGGGGCGAGGGCATTGACGTGGGTCAGCCGTCATCCGCGCCTGGTGCACTAGCATCATTTCATCCGCGGCATTCATGCCGCATGCCGGAGTACTCCACATGAAACTCGTGAAGTCGGTTCTTGCGTTGGCCTGTGGCCTCGGCCTCGCTGTTTCGGTACAGGCAACACCGCAGCACGCGCATGGCGATGTTGCGCACGCGGCTGCACATGGCGCCGCACACGACACCGTGCCGGTGCCGGCGCAACGCTGGACACCCGATGCGCCATTGCGCGAAGGCATCCGGCGGGCACACGTTGCGGTCGACCAGCTGAGTCATCATGAAAAAGGCCACATGAGCGATTCGATGGCCGTCGATCGTGCGACGGAGGTGGAGCAGGCGGTGATATTCATGTTTGCCAATTGCAAACTGAGCGCCGAGCCTGACGCTGCCTTGCACGGCATCCTGGTGCCCTTGCTCGCCGCCGCCCAGTCGCTGAAGGCCGACCCGAAGAACGTCGGGTCGGTGGCGGAAATGCGCGAAGCGCTCTCCAGCTATCCGCGCTATTTCAACGACCCGGGTTGGGACAAGCCGGCGGCGGCCGATACGCAGGACTAGCGGTGAGGCCGTTGCGTCAGCGCGGCGGAACAGTCGCCTGCAATGCCGCCCACAGCGCATCCACGCGCGCCTCCACGGCGGCATCCGGCACGATCGGCCGGCTCCAGGCGCGCGTGGTTTCAGACGGCCATTTGTTGGTGGCGTCAATGCCGAGCTTGGAGCCGAGCCCCGCCACCGGGCTGGCGAAATCGAGATAGTCGATGGGGGTGTTTTCCACCAGCATCGCATCGCGCGCCGGGTCCACCCGCGTCGACACCGCCCAGATCACCTGCGACCAGTCGCGCACATCGATGTCGTCATCCACCACGATCACGAACTTGGTGTAGGTGAACTGGCGCAGATACGACCACACGCCCATCATGATGCGCCGCGCATGGCCGGCGTACTGCTTGCGGATGCTGACCACGGCAATGCGGTACGAGCACGCCTCCGGCGGCAGGAAGAAGTCGACGATCTCGGGAAACACCTTCTGCAGGATCGGCACGAAAACATCGTTCAAGGCCATCGCCAGCACCGACGGTTCGTCGTGCGGCGCGCGGCCCATGTAGCTGCCGTGGTAGATCGCATCGCGGCGCAAACGCATGCGTTCGATGGTGAATACCGGGAAATGATCCTGCGCGTTGTAGTAGCCGGTGTGGTCGCCGAACGGGCCTTCCAGCGCGGTGTCGTCTGGATGGATGAAACCTTCCAGCAGGATCTCCGCGCCAGCCGGCGCGTCGAGCCCCGTCAATTCGCTATGCCATACCTGGGTGCGTTGACCGCGCAGCAGTCCCGCGAATTCGTACTCGGACAAGGTATCGGGCACCGGCGCCACGGCAGCGAGCAGGGTGGCCGGGTCCGCACCGATCGCCACCAGCACGGGGAAGGGTTGTTGTGGATGCGCGGCGCGCCAGTCGGCGTAATCCAGCGCGCCGCCGCGATGCGGCAGCCAGCGCATGATCACCCGGTTCGGCCCGATCACCTGCTGGCGGTAGATCGCCACGTTCTGCCGCGGCTTCCCGGTGCCGCGCGTCACCACCAGACCGAAGGTGATCAGCTTGCCGGCGTCGCCGGGCCAGCAATGCTGGATCGGCAGACGCGAGAGGTCGATGTCGGCACCGCGCAAGGTCTCCTCCTCGAACGCGGCGTCGCGAACCCGTCGCGGTGCCACGTGGGCGAGTTGCGCCAGCTCCGGCCAGGTGGACAAGGCCTGGCGCAGGCTGGATGGCCAGCGCGGCTCCTTGATCGCGGCAAGCAACTGGCCCAATTCGCGCAGCGAGGCCAGCGGCCGCCCGGCCAGTGCCAGCTCGATCCGTCGACGATGGCCAAACAGGTTGCCGAGCAGGGCGTGGTTCGATCCTGTCGGTTGCGTCATCAGCAGGGCAGGGCCGCCTTCGCGCAAGGCACGCAATGAGAGTGCGGTGGATTCCAGGTGCGGGTTCACCGGCGCGTCCACACGCTGCAGCAGACGCTCGCGTTCAAGCCTGCCAAGAAACGCGCGCAGGTCGTGGAAGCTCAACTCGGCACGCTCTGCGTCATGTCAACCATGCAACCAACCCAACGGGTGATGCATGCGCGCCACGCCCAGCATGAAGATGTAGGTAGCAAGCGCCAGGACGAAGCAGACTGTCCGCGCACGTTGGCTGTTCGCGCGCTTGAGCGCCAGGGTACCCAGCACCACGTAAACGACCAGCAACACCATCTTGGTAGTGAGCCAGCCATTGGCGAACAGCGCGCCTGGCAGGATGGTCAGCAGCATCAACGCCGCAGTGAGCAAAGTGGTGTCGATGCTGTAGCTGAGATAGCGCACCGGCGCCCATTGCGCGGCACCGTTGCGGCCCGCCAGCACCAGCGTGCCGCGCAGCGCGAACAAGGCGCCGCTGAGCAGGACGCAGAGGATGTGTACGGCCTTGATCTGGGGGTAGAACTCAAGCATGGGAATCGGTACTCGGGGTCTGGGGTTTACTCACTCGCTTGGGAGCCTCGAATAGCCACATCACGCAGAGGGAAAAACGCACGAGATCTGCTCCTCCCCCTGCTCGCAGGGGGAGGTTGGGAGGGGGTAAAGCTCTTGCCGCGCACTTGCCACCAAGAGCGACCCCACCCCAACCCTCCCCTGCGAGCAGGGGAGGGGGCACAAGCGCACGGCTTCGTCGCCAGGCGCAGGCCCATTCCGAACAATAGCGAGCGAACGCTGGAATGACGGAGCCTTTCGAGATCCCAGGACATCAGGCTTCTTCAAGCACCTTGCGCTCGACCGCTACCAGCACTGGCTGCCCGTACACCTGCGGTTCGATCGGCCGGCGGCGGTCCTTCAGCAGCCATAGCGAGGCGACGAAGACCGCAATCAACACCGCGCCCACCGCGAACAAGGTGTCGCCCGGCACGCGCATCCACACCAGCATGTGGATCAGCGGGCGATCCATGAACTCGGCCGAGCGGGCGAACCAGTAGCCGTGCTCCAGCACCGCCTTCAGCTGCAGGATGCCCAGCGGCAGCAGGGTCAGCACCGCCATCAGCGAGAGGCCGATGTTGAGGCACCAGAACGAGCCGCGCAGCCAGCCTTCGCGCCACGGTGCCTCCGGCTTGATGCCGCGCAGGCAGAACAGCATCAGGCCCAGGCCGAGCATGCCGTACACGCCGAACAGCGCGGTATGACCGTGCGTGGCGGTGAGGTTGAGGCCTTGCATGTAGTACAGCGCCAGCGGCGTGTTGACCAGGAAACCGAACATGCCCGCGCCGACCAGGTTCCAGAAGCTCACCGCCACGAAGAACATGATCGGCCAGCGGTAGCGCGCCATCCACGGCGCGACGTGCTGCTTCTTCCAGGTGTCGTAGGCCTCCAGTCCGATCAACGCCAGTGGCACCACTTCCAGCACCGAGAAGCTGGCGCCCAGCGCGATCACCGCGGTGGTGGTGCCGGTGAAGTACAGGTGGTGCAAGGTGCCCAGCACGCCGCCGGCCATGAACACGATGGTGGCGAACAGCACGCCGACGGTGGCGGTAAGCGGGCGGATCAGGCCGAGTTTCAGGAACAGGTAGCTGATGACCGCCGTGGCGAACACTTCGAAGAAGCCTTCCACCCACAGGTGCACCACCCACCAGCGCCAGTATTCGACCATCGCGATGTGGGTGTGCTCACCCCACATCAGGCCGGCGCCGTAGAGCAGGCCGATCGCCACGGTGGAGAGGAACAGCAGGCCCACGATCGACGACGTCGCCGTCTTGCTGCGCATCACCGGCCACAGCGCGCGCCCCACCAGGAACACCCACAGCATCAATCCGATGAACAGGAAGATCTGCCAGAAGCGGCCGATGTCGGTGTATTCCCAACCCTGGTGACCGAACCAGAAGTTGTGTTCCAGGCCCAGCTTGTCCATCACCGCCAGCCACTGGCCGGCGAACGAACCGACCACGATCACCAGCAGGCACACCCACAGGAAATTCACCCCGAAGCGCTGGAATTTCGGCTCGTAGCCGGAAATCATCGGCGCGATATACAAGCCGGTGGCCAGCCATGCGGTGGCGATCCACAACACCGCCAGCTCGGTATGCCAGGTGCGCGTCAAAGAGTAGGGCAGGTAGTTGGCCAGCGCGAAACCGTAGGCCTCCTGTCCTTCCACCTGGTAATGCGCCGTGGTAGCGCCCAACAGGATCTGCGCCAGGAACAACGCCAGCACGGTCCAGAAATATTTCGCCGTGGCCTTCATCGACGGCGTCGGCTTGAGATCGGCCAACGGATCGCGCGCGGGAATGGGCGGCAGTGGTTCATCACTGACATGACGCGCGTGGTGCCATGCCAGCAGGCCGATGCCCATGATCATGAACAGCACGCTGAAGATCGACCACATGAAGCTGGTCGGCGTGGCCACGTTGCCCACCACCGGGTCGAACGGCCAATTCTGCGTATAGCTGATGGTGCTGCCCGGACGCTCGGCGGCGGCCGCCCAACTGGTCCACCAGAAGAACGCGGTGACCATGCGGCGGTGTTCCATCTCCGCGATGGTGTTGTCGCGCATCGCATAGTTTTCGCGCAGCTTGGCGGTGGCCGG
Source organism: Rhodanobacter sp. Root480 (assembly GCF_001426645.1). Taxonomy (GTDB): domain Bacteria; phylum Pseudomonadota; class Gammaproteobacteria; order Xanthomonadales; family Rhodanobacteraceae; genus Rhodanobacter; species Rhodanobacter ginsenosidimutans. The sequence goes on along the minus strand of NZ_LMEX01000001.1, from coordinate 713,568 downwards.
ATCATTGCTGAACAGGCTCATGTAGTGCGCGCCAACGATGGCCATGGCCTGCGCGCGCAGCGGCGACACGGTAATGGTGTCGGTGGCCGCGTCGTAGGTGTTGTGTCGAAGCTCCGGCTGGATGCGCGCCTTCAATGCGGCCTGTTGTGCCGCATCGAGGGACGCGAACGAGGCGGCGCCTTCGTCGCGCGCCAGCAGCTCCAGCATCGCCATCGCTTCGCGATGCAGCCAGTCGGCGCTCCAGTCCGGCGCGAGCAGGGCGCCGTGGCCCCAGATTGAACCCAGTTGCTGGCCGCCGATGCTTTGCCACACCTGACGGCCTTCCTGCAGGTCGGCGCGGGTATAAAGCGTTTGGCCTTCGCTGGTGACAACCGCTGCCGGCAGCGGCGGCGCCTCCTGGTGCACCACATCGCCAACCCACAGCAATACGGCAAAAGACGATATCAGCAAGGCCGCAAGGCCCAGCCAGAGTTTTCGAGTGGTACTCATCGCGCATCTCCCTGTGATGCGCGCATGCTGGCGGCAAGCCCCGTCGGCATTCTTGATTCAAGTCAGGTTGCGCGGGCCGGTCGCTGTGAGAAATTGTCGCAGGCCGTGATCGGCAGACAGGCGCCATGACGACAGGCATCGCTGCTGCAGATTGCCGCATACGCTTTCACGGCGACGCTCTGCCAGCCGCGAACCCGATAGCATGATTGCGCGATCGACGAGCGAAGCCACCCGATGCAGCAACGTGCGGTGACAGGGGAGTGGGTGCACCTTGAGGCGGAGGCAAGGCACTCTCGGTCACGAAACAACAACACGCAAACAAGAGTCCGAGCAACGATGAACCGTCCGCTGATATCCAGGTGGCTGCCGTTGGCAGTGCTTGCCTTCGCACCACTGGCACATGCCCAACTGCTGACCGACACGCAACCGAAAACCGTGCAGTCGGTGCTGGAATCGGTGAATCGCTACTGCAGTGGCTGCCACAAGGTCCCGTCCCCCAGCGTCATGCCTAAGAGCGGCTGGCCGCGCGTCGTGCAAGGCATGGCGGACATGGCCGCTTCAAAAGCCGGCCATGAAGCGATCCCCGCGGACGTGGTCAGGGACATCACCGCCTTGTATGTGGGCAGCAGCCCGGCGAGCCTGCCGCGGCTTCCCTATTTCACCCGCGAAGGCAGCCCGCTGACATTCGGCATGACGGAGCTGGGGGAAAAATCGGCGGTGCCGCTGATTCTCAACATCAACGCAACGCCGCTGCACGACGACACGACCCCCGGGTTCATCATCTGCGACGGCGCCGGCAAGAAGGTGGTGCTCTTGCAGAAAAAGGGGCGCGCCTGGCACGAAACCGCGCTCGCGGATATCGACATTCCCTTGCATACCGATGTCGCGGACATCGATGGCGACGGATACAAGGACATCATCGTGGCGGACCTGGGCACGTTCCCGCCGTCACCGGCGCTGACCGGAAAAGTCGTCCTGCTGCGACAGCTGCCGTCGGGGAAATTCGAGAAGCAGGTGTTGCTGGACAAGGTGGGCCGGGTGACCGATGCGCGCGCGATGGACATCGACAACGACGGCGACCTCGACATCGGCGTGGCCATCTTCGGCGGCGGCGACGTGGGCGAACTGGCGTGGTTGGAGAATCTTGGTGACGGCAAGCTCGGCGGCGGCAAGTTCGTGCCGCACCGGATACTGAAGGTCACCGGCGCGCTGAACCTTTCCCCGGTCGATCTGGACAACGACGGCAAGATCGACTTCGTGAGCCTTATCGCGCAACAGCACGAGGCGGTCGTGGCCTTCATGAACAAGGGGCAGGGCAGTTTCGCCTACACCGCGCTGTACCGCGGGCCGCACCCCATGTTCGGATCGACCAGCATGAAGGTGATCGACATGGATGGCGACCAGGACCCCGACATCCTGTTCACCAATGGCGACGCGCTCGACTACCAACCCGATCCCAAGCCGTATCACGGTGTGGAATGGCTGGAAAACAAGGGCAACCTCACGTTCGAATTCCGCGACATCGGCCGCTTCTACGGCACCGCCATCGCCGATGCCGGCGATCTCGATGGCGATGGCGACATGGACGTCGTGGCCGGCAGCTGGCTCAACTATTGGGACGACCCGCAACGCCAAAGCCTGGTGTGGTTTGAAAACGACGGCGCCCAGAACTTCACGCCGCACGCCATCATCAGCCGGCCCGCCGGCGTCGTCTCGCTGGCGCTGGCCGACGTCAACCACGACCACCGCCCGGATATCGTGGCCGGCATCTTCGAGCTGGATCTGCTGGGTGAATTCGTGAAAAAGGATGGCGCGGATGAGGGCGCCCAAGACATGGCCCAGAACACCGCCAAGCCCGCCAAATCCGCATTGAAGCCGCGACTGATCCTGCTGCAGGGCGAACTCGCCAAGCCAGCGCATTGACCTGAAGCGAGTGGCGTCGGCGCAACTGATCCGGATCAATGAGCTGCTGTCCGTGACTCCGCATCATGCGCGCTGCGCATGATGCGGCAACGCTTTCGAACCACACACATCAAGCCACCACGTTCACCGCGGGCCGAACGGGTGGCCGCTATCCTCATCCGAGTAAACGCATGAAGTTCAGCCTATTGCCGGTGCTGGTGAGCCTGATGGCCACCCAGGCCATCGCCGCCACCGACGAAGTCATCGTGACCGGTACCTACAGCCCCGTAACCGCCGAGCAGATCGCCTCCTCCGTCACGGTCATCGATCACCAGCAACTGCTCGCCCTGAGCAACCACAGCCTTGCCGATGCCTTGCGGCAAGTACCCGGCGTATGGGTCGCGGCGCAAGGCGGCCCCGGTGGCCTCACCACCATCAGCCTGCGCGGCGCCGAGGCCAATCACACCCTGGTGCTGGTCGATGGCATCGAGATGAATGACCCCACCAACACGCGCGGCGGCGCGTTCGATGTCAACGACATCAACATCGCCTCGATCCAGCGCGTGGAGATCATCCGCGGCGCCCAATCCGCCATCTACGGATCGGACGCCCTGGCCGGCGTCATCCACATCATCACCGCCGAACCCACGCCGACCATTCAACAGCATCTTTCCCTGTCCGGCGGCGAGCATGGTTACCGAACCGGCAGCTTCAGCAGCACCGGCACGGTGGACAACACCGGCTACGTGTTGCGACTGCAAAACAAGCATGCCGGTACGCCCATTGAAGGCAGCAGCGCCAACAACCGGGAAGCGCTGATAAAACTCGACTCGGCTCTCGGCGCGCATCAACTGGACTTCACCTATCGCCACACGAAGGGGGAAAAAACCACCTTCCCCGAACAAAGCGGCGGTCCGCTGTTTGCACGCAACCGTGACCTGGATCGAAGCCACTACACCGACCAGAACGCCGCCGCTTCATGGGCCTGGGCGATCAGCGACGGCTGGACCAGCACACTCGCCGCGACATGGTTCAACCGCGATCAGGACATCGACTCCCCCGGCATCATCCCTTTCGACGCCGTGCCACCCAACGGCGCCCGGACGGATTTCACCCGCACCGACATCAAGTGGATCAACACCCTGGGCGACAGGCAGGGCACCTGGGCCAACATCGGTTTCGAAGGCAGACACGAGGCCGGGGAGAGCAGGGGATACCTCGTCTACGGCGAGCGGATGCCCACGGACTTCCGCCTCAGCCGCTCCACCCGAAGCGCCTTCCTCAACCTCAACAGCTACCTCACCGGGAAGTTGTTCGTGGGCGCAAGCCTCCGTTCGGACAGCAATGCCCATTTCGGCACACGACAAAGCGTGCAGGGCGGTTTCCGCTATCAGCTGAGCGACAACGTCAGCTGGTTCGTCAACGCCGGCACCGGCTACAAACTCCCAAGCTTCTTCGCCCTGGGCCATCCGCTCACCGGCAACAAGGACTTGCAGCCCGAACGGTCGACCACCCGCGACACCGGCATCGAATGGACGGCCAGCAACACCGTCCTCAACCTCAGCTACTTCGTGAACGACTACAAGGACCTGATCGACTTCGACAGCGAGCTGTTCCGCAACGTCAACCGCGCCCACACCCGAATGAAAGGCGTCGACATCGACGCCCGCTGGCACTCCAACGACCAGAAATGGACCTTGGGCGCCCACGGCAGCTACACCGACATCGACGCGGAAAGCCCCCTGCTGGGCCGGCCGCGAATCAAGGCCGGCGCCACCGCCGCTTATGCACCCAACGACCACTGGCAATTCGACCTCAACTACCTCTGGACCGGCCACCGCTTCGAAGCCAGCCGCTACCGCGGCGACGTCGTCAACGAAACCATGCCCGAATACGACCGCCTGGATGCCCGCGTGAACTACCGCGTCAACCCGCAACTGGCCATCAACCTCAGCGTCGAGAACGTCACCGACAGGAAGTACATGGACGACATCGGCTTCCCGGCCGTCGGCACGACCGGCTTCGTCGGCATCGATTTCGATTTCTGACGATGCAGACCGAAGCCGGGAATCGACCCGGCGGCACAGCTCGCCGACCGCGTCCAGCAGAAGCTGGAACACCACGGACGCAAAACTCCACAACGAAATAGCAGGTCGCTCGCAAGCAGGGCATCGATCTGTCGAGACCCAGTTTCTGGCCGCCACGCGGGCTGTAGTCCCATAGGAGCCATTTTCGTAATTTGACATAATATACATTATGCGAAGTCGCGGAAGGTGCCGATGAAGGACCACGAACCGCCGTGGCTCGGCCCGTGGGCCGTCTTGCTGGTCGCCCTGTTGGCGGTGGTCGCCGTCCACGGCGTCGGCTCTGGCATATCAGCCCGGACGGCTTCCGCGAACTGCGGCACGCTTGCCTGCTGAACCGTAAGGCCTGCGCGGAGTATCTGGGTGTGAGCCTTCGCACCGTGCGGTATTGGGACGCCGGCCGCAGCCGTGTGCCGTGGTCGGCCGTGCGGTTGCTGCGCCTGCTGCGTACCGGTGACCTCGGTGCATTGTGCGACGAGTGGGCCGGCTGGACGATCAACCGGCTGGGTCTGCACGCTCCGGCAGGACGGACCTACCGCGAGGGCGACATGCGCCGATGGTGGCTGACCATCGAGCAGGCCCATCTGTTCCTCAAGCACTACGACGCCGCAACCCGGCCGGCGGCCGGCCGTACCGTGCCAGCCGCCGCGAAGGTCGCGGCCGGTGACCTGCTTCAACCCGAAGCCGGTATGGGGGCCAAGCAAGCCGAAGCCGCGCCCTCCCATCCGATCGAAGCCGTATCCACGTCGACCGCTCTTGCTCGCCGCCGCAGGTCGGCAACGCCGGCGGCGGTGAGCATGGCGGGCGACCTGGCCACGGGTGCCGAACGGTTCGGCAGAGCGGCGGCGGCGCGCAGCGGCGCGGGGCTTGTCAGCTCTTCTAAACAAGTGGAACGCCACTTTGGTCAGAGCCGCTTCCAGCGCCGTTTGGCGGGGGTGTGGCATGCAGGCTGACGTGGTGGTGATCGACCCGCGCAAGGCCCGTTGTCAGCGGCTACGCCGCACGATCACGGAAGCGGCCAAGCTCCACGAGCGTGAAGCCCGCTGGGCCTCGGACCGTCTCGGTCGCTCGGCCTACCGCAAGACCTTCATCACCCTGACCTATCGACCGGGCGAAACGTGGGAACCGCGGCACGTGTCCCGCTTCGTGCGATTGATGCGCCAATGGTTCCAGCGTCGTGGGCACGCCTGCCGCTTTGCATGGGTCGGCGAGTTGCAGAAGCGCGGTGCGTTGCACTACCACGTGCTGGTGTGGGTGCCGCGCCGGTTGCGCCTGCCCCGCCCAGATCAGTGTGGCTGGTGGCCGTACGGGATGAGCAACATCGAGACGGCCCGCAACCCCGTGGGCTACATGGTCAAGTACGCCACCAAGACCCGCCCCGAGGACGTCAAGCGCCTGCCCAAAGGTGTGCGCCTGCATGGAAACGGAGGCCACGACCCTGCCCGCCGCGTGGAGCTGCGCGAACGCCTGTGGCCCATGTGGGTGGCCAAGGCGTGGGACCAGCGTCGGGGCGAAGCATGCTTCGCCGACCTGGAAGCGCAGGAAGCATGGAACGCCCGCCGCATCGAGGTGCGCACGCCGCAACCCGACGGCTCCGTGTGGCTTCGTTACGTCGACCCAGTACGCCCGCCCGAAGGTAGCGCCGCATGGTGGGATCTGCGCGTCGCCGAAGAAGAACGCCGGATCGCTGAGGAAGAACAGTGGTGCATGTACGCCCGCCGCTACGAGCGGCGGGGCTTCCCCAAGTTGCAACGGGTGGCCGGGGGCTTCGTGGACCTTGTCACCGGTGAGCTGATCCCTACCCCTTGGTGCGTCGATGTGTCTCGCGGCGTGGTGAGGGCTTACCTCAAGACGGAGACGATGCAGTGAATTTTCCAGTGGACGAAGGCGACTGGGTGATGAGTGGCAGCAAGGAGCCGGGGCTGCTGGCCTACGGCGTGAGCGAACCCGACGTGATCATGTGTGCTGTCGACGGCATCCATTACGCCATGGACAAGGCCGAAGGGAACCGGGACCGCTTCGTGGTCGAGCTGGTGGGCGAGTTTGAGATGGCACTGCGCGAACGCATGGGGGTGGACCTGCCGCCCGAGGAGTGACACCCGTGGTGCCTGCTGGGCTTCCGGCGCCGCGCCGGAACCCCAGCCACCACGGCGCACAAAAGGCGAGGCCCCTGCAAGCCGGCAAGCTGTTCAGGGGCCTCTGGTACAACACACCGGGGCCGAAGCCCCAAGGAATAATCGCATGAAAATCGACTATGCGGCGCAATGCCGCTTCTTCTCGGCCGAGGACGCGTGCCGCGTCGCGCTTCAGTCTTACTACGCTGCCTCCCGCCACCTGGAGCCACCACCCGGCGAGCCGTGGATGGTCGACGGCGACCCGTATGCCTCGGCCACCGACTTCGCCGAAGCCTTCAACGGTGAAGTACAGGCCCGCCTCGGCTTGCTCGCGCTGGACCGCCTCGGGGACTTCCACCGGTGCAGCGTGGAATGGAATATCTGGAAGATCGCGGCGGACGCTGCCCCGGAGAAAATGGCCCCGATAATCGCCGAACGCGAGGCCGATCACGCCCGCAGGATGGTCGAAATTTTTGGCGATGAATTGAACGGTTTGCCACCGGGAGATAATCAGGTTAATAATCACCAATCCAACGGTGTACAAAATGCCTGAGTCAGCCAAAACCTATACATTATGCGAAATTACGTAGGATGGATGAGCCAGGCCACCAGCGGCCACACCCCGACCTGAAATAAGGAAACATTGTTGTCTAAGGACGACGAACTGCCGCCGCAGAGCCGAAGAAACCGCCTCCTGGCGACCAACAAGCTTCCGCCAAAAACGATACGGGCCAGCAACCAGCCGCATTCTCACCGTAGACGCTGACAAACTGCCGCGAATATGGTCCTTAAAACACACACGGCTGAACCCTATTAAGTGGCGCCCGATTCGCGTTTGGCCGTGCGTACACATGTGTAGCGAATTCTGCATATTCGAGATTGCTTGCCATAGTTAGTCTCCTAAATCCGCTTTACGAGAGATCACAGAAATTCGCTTCCGCACGGCCCCACTTGCGCAGAACTAGCTGATACATCCTTCCAGATGATCGCTCGCGAAACTCTTTGTCCGCGATCGTCACAAGGTCCGGCTCGCCATCCGTGCGAGGCCCCGTCAACAAGTTTGCTTCCCGACCGATGAGTCTTTCTTCCAATGGCACGCGCTTCCACGGGGAACCCTGGACCGACTGGTACTCGATATAGGGCGGTATCGGCCTTCCCAGCGCGTACCACGTCTCGCAGTAGTAATACGTCGCCACCATTGACCAGGACTTTGCCGGGGCGTCGTAATCCAGAAGCATTGCCACATAGCCATCGCGCCACTCGGGCGGCGGTTTGATGCCGTCCGGTGCCCGGGTGATCGATACTGACATGTTCACGGGGTCCTTCCAGCCCCCCATCCCGCCAAGCTCCGAGAACGTCCGGCCTTGCGCGGTGCGCTCGACTCTGATCATTTGCCCGTCTTGCAGACGAACCTCTTCAGCCCATTGAATCGTTGTTGGGCCGCACCCAGCCAGCGCGATGGCACCCACCACAACCCATCCGTGCATCAGCCACGGAGCCCTCCGGGAAGTTGGTATCAGAGGTCTCCGGCATGGCCCTTTTGTACAACGCACGTCCGTTCTCCCCATGGCTTTGGTTCTGGCCAATACCATGCGCCTGCTGGTAGATGTAGCGATACATGGGCAGGGTCGCCAGCAGCAGGGCACCGGCAACAGCGTAGTAGGTTCCAGCACGCATGGAATCCCCTTCAGGCTTTCTGTTTTGTCACAACAGCAATACCACCCACCCCACTCTGCTTCCGTTCTGCAACATGACCTGGCCGATGCCGCGCATGACGGTGTCGAGGAAACGCAGCAGGTTCTGCATCGGCTGCTGGCCGTCCAGCACCAGGCCGGTCGAGGAAAGCCGTACAGGCATGGAGGAAGGTACGTGGATGGGATGTCACATCCTAAAGCGGATATCCACCAACCGCCCCTTCCGTCGCAGCTCCACGCGGTACCGCCCTACCCCAAACCCCTTTGGCCGTTACACGCGGCGACTCCAGCGAGCCGGCGCGTTCGAGGACAAAAGCCTAGGCCACGGCTGCGTCGTCGGATTCTGCATTGGGGTGCGCGTAGTGCCCCAGGCGGGTCGTAACTTCCGGGCTGACCAGATCCACGGAAGCGGTCAAGCCGGTCAGCCAGTGATGATCCCGTGCCAGCTTGCGGGCCTCGGTGATGGCTCGCGCCAGGGTGAGGCGATTCATCACGCAGACCTGCCCGCGATGGATGCGCCACATGCCAGCCTCATCTTCCCGGATCGCGAACAGGACGGTCATCGACAGGTGCCTCGGTTTGAGTCGAAAGAATGCCTCGGTCAACGGATGCCGTGGATCGCAGGCCTGTCGCCAAAACTGCAGGACAGACGCAAGAGTGCACCAACGGCAAAAGGGTCGATGTCAGCCTTCCCTGACAGAGTTGTCAGGTAGCTCTGCGCCAACCTGTGCGTTCCAGGAACTGACGCACACAGTGCATACGTATGCACCTACAGCACCTGGTGGCCCGATCGGCGGGCACGCCCCTTACCTGCGCCTGCCGTTGATGCCCGGATGTACCCTCAGCCCGGCAACAACTCGTCGTGGATATGCAGGCTGCCGGTGAGCGTGCGGTGGACCGGGCATCTTTCGGCGACGGCGAGCAGGCGGTCGCGTTGTGCGGGGGTGAGGTTGCCGGTCAGTTTCAGGCGGCGGTAGATGGCCTGCACGCGCGCATCGTCCTGCTCGCAGTGATCGCAGTCCTTGGCGTGGTTGCGTTGATGCGAAAGCGTCACCTCGACCTCGTCCAGCGGGATCGATTCGCGGCCGGCCACCATCCGCAGGGTCATCGCGGTGCAGGCGCCGAGTGAGGCCAGCAGCAGATCGTAAGGTGTGGGGCCGGCGTCGTCGCCGCCGACTTCGCGCGGTTCGTCCGCGATCAGCTGGTGATGACGCGCATCGATCGCCACGGCAAGTCCGGAGGCGTTGTTGGCGACGCGTACCGTGCCGGGTTCGAGTGCTTCCGCAGCCGGCACCGTTTCGAGGAAGCGGTCGGCCCAGCAGGCGATCATGCGCGCCGCGTAGCGTGCGTCGGCCTCTTTCGACAACAGGTGGCCGGCCTGATCGAGACTGAGGAAGGTCTTGGGGTGTCGGGCCGCTTCGAACAACCGGCGTGCGTGGTCGATGCCGACCACGGTATCGCCCGGCGCGTGGGCGATCAGGATGGGGTGATGCAATTGCTTCACGGCGGCGAGCACGTCGGCTTCGCGCGCCGAACGCACGAAGGCGGCGCTCAACGGAAAGCGGCGGCCGGCAATGGACACTTCGCCGCTGCCCTGTGCCTCGATCGCCTGCAGGTCGCCGTCGATGCTGTCCAGCACATGGCTGACATCGGACGGCGCGCCGATGGTGGCCACCGCGCGCGCCGATGGAATGCGTGCGGCCGCCGCGAGTACGGCCGCGCCACCCAGGCTGTGGCCGATCAGCAACTGCGGCGCACCGATAGTGGCGGCCAGGTGCTCGGCCGCGTCGACCAGGTCATCCACGTCACCGGGAAAACCCACACTGGCGAAATCGCCTTCGCTCGATCCCAGCCCGGTGAAGTCGAAGCGCAAGGTGGCGATGCCCAGACGTGCCAGCTCGTCGGTGATCCTCACCGCAGCCAGGCTGGCGCGAGTGCAGGTGAAGCAGTGCGCGAACAACGCCACCGCGCGAACCGGCCCCACCGGCTGCACCACGGTGCCGCTCAGCACGTGCCCGGAACGGGTGGTAAAGCTGCTGTCGGTGCGGGACATGGGCGATCTCCTGGGGTTGAGGGAAGGCCGGCAGATCGCTGCGCCGTTTCGGCAGGAGCAACCTGCCCTGGTTGTGCGCCATGGCTTGCGCGCCAGCATCATCCTAACGTGCAATGGCCCCCTCACACGGCTTCTGGTGTGATGGCGTCTGCGGCACGAAGGTCTGATGACACAACCCGAACGATCGGGCGAGCACACTGGCAAGCCCACTGACCCAGGAGCGACTCATGAGCAGTTCCAGCAACCCGCCCCGGAATGATTCGTCCGCCGCCGGCTCGACCACCGGCACGGGCGCACCCGCGATCAGTGATCGCAACTCGCTGACCCTGGGGCCCAACGGCCCCATCCTGCTGCATGACGTGCACCTGCTGGAGCAGCTGGCGCACTTCAACCGCGAGAAGGTTCCCGAACGGCAACCGCATGCCAAGGGTGCAGGCGCGTTCGGTGTGCTGGAAATCACCGAGGATGTCACGCGCTACACCTGCGCGGCGCTGTTCCGGAAAGGCGCGCAGACCGACATGCTGGCGCGCTTCTCCACCGTTGCCGGCGAATCGGGCAGCCCGGATACCTGGCGCGACGTGCGCGGCTTCTCGCTGAAGTTCTATACCGACGAGGGCAACTACGACCTGGTCGGCAACAACACGCCGGTATTCTTCCTGCGCGACCCGATCAAGTTTCCGCATTTCATCCGCAGCCAGAAGCGGCTGCCGGATTCCGGCCTGCGCGACAACCACATGCAGTGGGATTTCTGGACGTCCAACCCGGAAACCGCGCATCAGGTCACCTACGTCATGGGCGAACGCGGCCTGCCGCGCACATGGCGGCACATGAACGGTTACGGCTCGCACACGTACATGTGGATCAACGCCGCGGGCGAGAAGTTTTGGGTGAAGTACCACTTCCACACCCGCCAGGGCATGGCGTTTTTCAACAATGCCGAAGCCGCCGCGATGGCCGGAGCGGACTCGGATTTCCACCGCCGCGACCTGTTCGAAGCCATCGCCCGCGGCGAGCACCCCGCGTGGGATCTCTCGGTGCAGGTAATGCCGTATGCCGAGGCAAAAAACTACCGCTTCAATCCGTTCGACCTGACCAAGGTATGGCCGCACAAGGATTACCCGCTGATCAAGGTCGGCACGATGACGTTGAACCGCAACCCGGAAAACTTTTTCGCGCAAATCGAGCAGGCGGCGTTCTCCCCCGGCAACACGGTGCCGGGCATCGGCTTGTCGCCGGACAAGATGCTGCTCGGCCGCGCGTTTGCCTACGCCGACGCACAGCGCAACCGCATCGGCACCAACTTCCACCAACTGCCGGTAAACCAGCCCAAGGTGCCGGTGAACACCTATATGTTCGACGGCCAGATGGCGTATCAGCACCAGGGCAACGCGCCGGTGTACGCACCCAACAGCGGTGGCCACAGCTGGTCCGACCAGACCGGCCCGGTGGCCGATGGCTGGGAGGTCGATGGCGAGATGACCCGCAGCGCCTACACCTTGCATGCGGAAGACGATGACTTCGGCCAGGCAGGCACGATGGTTCGCGATGTGTGGAATGACGCCCAACGCACGCAGTTCGTGGAACAGGTGGCCGGCAGCCTGCTAGCCGGCGTGCGCAGCCCCGTGCTGGAGCGCGCGTTCGATTACTGGAAACGCGTCGACAGCGATATCGGCCAGCGGATCGAAGCCAGGGTGAAAGCCGGCAGCGCACCGGAGCCGGTCCAGGGCATGGGCGACGGTTGACGTAGCCCTTCGCAGCATGACGACCGCCGGGCGTGGACCTGGCGGTCGTCGACCCGGTGCTTCATGGCTGGGGCTTGGATGCGTGACTGCAAGAAGGCCGTGACGTCCTCCATCAGCGTTTGCGTGCGCCCCCGACGGCGTCGATCTCGTCAGGCCCGGAGGGAATGCCGACGCGATCTTCGTTGGCGCCCTCGTTCTCACCGCTCCCACCTGGCGCGTTACCGGCGTGGCCGGGCTGGCTACCGAGATGCGGTTGGCTACCTCGTTGGCTGGGCGTGCTGGTCGCTTCGCCGCTGGCGATACCGCCGGTGCCCTGTTGTCCATCGCCCGAACTCTGCCTGCCTGCCAATTCCTGCGCGCTCGCCTGCTTGCCGTCTGACGGGCTTGATGGCTTTGGCATGTCGACGTCGGTGCGCGCGCTGGCACCTTCGTCACGATGGTTGGTGCGCAGATGCCCGTGTTCGTTGTCACCCATGGTGGTCGCTCCGGTTCGGTGAGCCGAAAGCATCCGCTCCAGCACGTCAGCGCGATGAGAACGCAGCGACACATCCCGGGCGAGCAGCACCTCGTTGATCATCGGCCGGTTGCTTTGACACTTCGCACACCTTTTGTTGAACGGGCCCCGTGCAGTCTCGCCAGACACGACGCGGTCGATCGATCCGCGCCTTTTGCGAAGCAGCCAGGAGAAAGCATGAACGTTCAGAGCATCATGACGCCGCGTCCACGCGTGTGTTCCGCCGACGCCCCGCTGGCCCATGCCGCCCGGCTGATGCTGGAACAGGATGTGGGCGAGATCCCTGTCACCGACGGCGAGATGCGCCCGATCGGTGTGATCACCGACCGCGACATCGTGCTGCGCTGCGTGGCCGTAGGCGGCAATGCGCAGAACGATACGGTCGACAGCTGCATGACCGCGCCGGCGCAGACGGTTCGCGACGATGCCACGCTGGAGGAATGCGCCCAACTGATGGCCAGGCATCGCATTCGCCGAGTGCCCATCGTCGACGCGAATGGTGCGATTTGCGGCATCGTGGCACAGGCTGACCTGGAGGCAACCGACGCCCGCTCGTTGAAACAACAGGTGGCTGAACGCGTCTCGACCCCGCACTGACCCGCGAACTGCCGAGGTCAGCGACCGCAACCCGCCGATGGCCCTGCCCGCGCGTCGGGCAGCAGAAGCCCTCGCCGGATATGCCTTTCGTGCTGACTGCCCGACGTGGTGCAGCACGCCAGCACGCAAGGATCCCCGATGGGCTTTACTGCATGGTCTGCGTTGATTGGCGGCTTGCTGTTGCTGATGTCCCTGGCTTCTGGCTGGATCCGTCGTTTGCCAGTGACGTCATTCAGCCTTTACCTGCTGGCGGGCGTTATCACCGGGCCATGGGTGCTTGATCTGCTGGACGTGGATTTCGCCGGCCATGCGGTGCTCACGGCACAGCTGACCGAAGTTGCGCTGGTGGTGTCACTCTTTCTGGCGGGTTTGAAGTTGCGGGTGGGCTTCAAGGGTGCCATGTGGCGCACGGCGGCGCGGCTGGCATTGCCGGCCATGGTGCTGACGGTTCTTGGCGTATGCGTGATGGCGCATTGCATGTTCGCCGTGCCGTGGCCGCTGGCGCTTCTGCTGGGCGCCATCGCCGCGCCTACGGATCCCGTGCTCGCCAGCATGGTGGCCGTGGACGACGCCCGCGACAGGGACGCCATGCGCCTGGCGTTGTCCGGCGAAGCGGGATTGAACGACGGCACCGCACTACCCTTCCTGATGCTGGCACTACTGTTGCTGGACGGTCCGCATTCCACAACGGATCTCGGCTCGTGGGCTTGGCGCGATTTCGGCTGGCCGCTGCTGGGTGGATTGGGCGTCGGTTTCGCGCTGGGCTGGGCCATCGGCTTGCTCGGCGTGCGTTTGAAGTCCACCAGCCGGGACACCAGCCCCAGCGATTTTCTGGCGTTGGGGTTGATGGCGCTGGCCTACGCCGCCGCCCAGGCGTTGTCTGCGTCCAGCTTCCTGGCGGCCTTCGCAGCGGGGCTGGGATTGCGCCACGCCGAAATACGCGTGGTCGCGCAACATCCGCATCCACGCTTCGATCGCGACCGGGCGCCACGCGACCACCCACCTGCCGAGATGCTCATCAACCCCAACCGGGTGGGGCCGGACGAGATCAGCGAGCCGGCCACGTCTGCCGGCATGGTGATGTCGGATGCACTCTCCTTCGGCGCGACCCTGGAGCGCCTGATGGCCGCAGGGCTGGTCGTCTTGCTTGGCACCGCTTTCGCCCGCTATTGGCATGCGCAAGGCGCGGTGTTGGCGCTGGTCCTGTTTGTCGGCGTGCGACCGCTGTCCGTTTACCTGGCCACCATCGGCAGCGGTCTGCCGCGGACACGTCGGTTGTTGATTGGCTGGCTTGGCGTGCGCGGTATTGGCAGCCTGAACTACCTGGCATTCGCACTCGCCCACGGAATCGAGGGCAAAGCCGCCGCCCTGGTGGCGGATTTCGCCATCACGATCGTCGTGCTCAGCATCATCGTCCATGGCATCTCCACACCACCGTTATTGGCATGGCGCCAACGGCGTATCGCCCGTGCGGCGTCGGGGACGAACGCCTGAGCCGCGATCGGCAGATGTAGCCGCCTGCTCGACGAAAAGGTCACGCGTTGTTACTGCCCGATGGGTTCTGCTCGCATGACGCCAACGGGTTACGCCGCACCAGCGCGCCGGCCTGCGGGCAGTCGGTGAACACGCAATCTGGCCGACGCCCTGCCCCGCCCCAAAGGCCATGGGAATACCGCAGGCTCACCGGCACCACCATGACCATGACAAGGACACCTCGATGAACGCAAACGCCAACCACCAATGCGCCCACCCGGCTTGCCATTGCAGCGTCCCGCTCGGTGAGGCTTATTGCAGTGAACACTGCCGCAAGCGGGTCGAATCACCGGTGTCGGATCAGCCTGACGGCTGTCATTGCGGACACCCTGCCTGCGAGCTGCCCGGCGGTGCGGACATGGTCGCCCCGACGTAGCATCCGCATCCCAGTCCAGCCGGTGAGTTGAGCGGATGCACGACGGTGGTGGCACCACCATCCGTTTGACAACCCGTGACGCGGCCACTCAAGTGTCGACACTGCCCCGCCACGGGTATCCATCAGCCGCGGCTGGGAATCTTCAGGCCGCGCTGCACCGCGGGGCGTTCCAGCGCCCGATTGAGCCAGCGCCCCACGCTGGCAAACGCGTCGTAACCGACCAGCTCGCGCGCCTCGTAGAAGGTGATCAGGTTGTTGACCCAGCCCACGGTGGCGATGTCGGCAATGCTGTAATCGTCGCCCATGATCCAGTCACGGCCGTCCAGACGTCCATTCAGCACACCGAGCAGGCGCTTGGACTCATCCACGTAACGCTGCAGCGGGCGCTTGTCGGCGTACTCCTTGCCGGCAAACTTGTTGAAGAAACCCACCTGGCCGAACATCGGGCCGATCGACGCCATCTGGAAGAACACCCACTGGATCGTGTGCCAGCGCTGGGCCGGGTCGGTGGAAATGAACTTGCCCGTCTTGTCGGCCAGATACATCAGGATGGCGCCGGACTCGAACAATGCCAGTGGCTCGCCGCGCGGGCCATCGGGGTCGATGATCGCGGGAATCTTGCCGTTGGGGTTCAGCGAAAGAAACTCCGGCGTGTGGCTTTCGTTGCGGGTGATGTCGACCAGGTGCGGCTCGTATGGCAGGCCTGTCTCCTCCAGCATGATCGACGCCTTTACGCCATTGGGCGTGTTCAGCGAATACAACTGGATCCGATCGGGATGTTGCGCCGGCCAGCGGCTGGCGATCGGGAAACGTGAGGGGTCTGACATGGTTGCTCCTGAGTGACAGCCCGCGAGTATCCGCACCGCGAGCATGAAGATCGGATGATCCTAACGCCAACATGCAGCCAGGCGAAGCGCGGTCCGCGCAAGCCTCGCTTCGCCGTGCAAATCCGTTGCGGAACGTGTGCCTTACGGGCGGGTTCGCGCCGTCGGCGGCTGGGTGTTATCCATGCCTGCGGTGGTCGCCGGCGGTGGATAGGTCGGGGCTGACGATGCGGTTGCCGGCGGCATCGGCGCCGGCGCGGGAGCCGCCGGTGTGGTCGGTGGATAAGCCGTAGTCGCGGTGCTGGGCACCGTGTCGGAGTTGTTCGCGGTGTCGTCGTGCTTGCCGCACGCCGACAGCGCCACCGTGGACGCAACGACCAACCCTGCAACGATCAATATTTTCATGGGAGTTCCTCGGTGCAAGAAGGTGCGAGCGCGGCAATCACGATAGTCACAGCTCACGTTCCACGGCAAAACCATGACACCGCGCCCGCGCCGCAGAACCTAATCCGCCCCTTGTTGCGCTCGCGACTGCACGACATGAAGACGCCTTCACGCGTTCAATACACGGGTATCCACCGATTACAACGCCGTTCGCCTCAACCGCAACGCGTTGCTCACCACCGATACCGAACTCAAGCTCATGGCCAGCGCCGCGAACATCGGTGACAACACGATACCGAACCATGGATACAGCACGCCCGCCGCCACGGGCACGCCGACGGCGTTGTAGATGAAGGCGAAAAACAGGTTCTGGTGGATATTGCGCACAGTGGCCTGCGACAGCGCCCGGGCCCGCACGATCGCACTCAGTTCGCCCTTCACCAGCGTGACGCCGGCACTCTCCATCGCCACGTCGGTGCCGCTACCCATGGCGATGCCGATGTCGGCCGCCGCCAGCGCGGGCGCGTCGTTGATGCCGTCACCAGCCATCGCCACGCGGCGACCCTCGGCACGCAATGCGTTCACCACTTCCGCCTTGCGGGCCGGCGAAACCTCGGCATGAACCTCATCGATACCCAGCTCGCGCGCCACCTTCTGCGCGGTGGTGGCGCTGTCACCGGTCAGCATGACCAGATGCAAGCCGGCGGCGTGCAACGCGTTGATTGCCGCTGGCGTGTCGGGCTTGATGCGATCGGCCACCGCCAGCAAGGCGGTGAGCTCGCCTTCGATGGCCAGAAACATCACGGTGGCGCCGACGGCACGCAGTGTCTCGGCGCGAACCATCGCACGTTCGTCCACCGTGATGCGCAACTCGCTCATGAGTTTTGCGTTGCCGAGCGCAGCGGCATGACCGACCGCCGACAAGTCGGCCCCGGCGACCACGGCACTGACGCCACGGCCGGTCAGCGAGCGGAAATCCGTGACCTTGAGCGCCGGCGCGTTCTCGCCGTCTGCCGCCGCCACGATCGCCCGCGCCAGCGGATGTTCGCTGGGACGCTCCAGCGCCGCTGCCATCGCCAACAGTTGTTCGCGCGACCGCCCCGCCAGACTCACCAGTTCGGTCAGCACGGGCTTGCCCAGGGTCAGTGTGCCGGTCTTGTCCACCACCAGCGTGTCGATATCGCGCAGGGTCTCGATGGCGCCGGCGTCCTTGAACAGTACGCCGTGCTGCGCACCGCGGCCGCTGGCCACCATGATCGAAATCGGCGTGGCCAGCCCCAGCGCGCAAGGGCACGCGATGATCAGCACGGACACTGCCGCGATCAGCGCGTGCGTCAACGCCGGCGCGGGCCCGAAGGCTGCCCAGGCGACAAACGCCAGCACCGCGACCGCCACCACCGCCGGTACGAACCACGCCGCCACGCGATCCGCCACGCGCTGCAACGGCGCCTTGCTGCGCTGCGCCTGCGCCACCAGCGTCACGATTTGTGCCAGCATGGTTTCGCTGCCGATCCGCTGCGCGCGCATCGTGAGCCCACCGTCCTGGTTGACAGTGCCGCCGACCAGCGGATCGCCCGCTGCCTTGACCACCGGCATCGGCTCGCCGGTGAGCATGGATTCGTCGACGTGGCTTTCGCCTTCCAGCACCACGCCGTCCACCGGCACTTTCTCGCCAGGACGCACGCGCAGCATGTCGCCCACCTTGAGCGCGTCCAGCGGCACGTCGCTTTCGCCGCCGTCGCTGGCAATCCGTCGCGCGCTTTTCGGCGCCAATCCCAGCAAGGCCTTCAACGCTGCCCCCGTACGCCGCCGTGCACGCAGCTCCAGGAAATCGCCCAGGGTCACCAGGGTGACGATTACCGCCGCGGATTCGAAATACACCGCCACCCGGCCGTGCGCGTCGCGGAAACCGGCCGGAAACAGACCGGGCCACAGAAACGCCACCGCGCTGTAGATCCACGCCACGCCGGTACCCAGTGCGATCAGCGTGTACATGTTCGGCTGCCACGGCTTCAGCGAATGCCACCCGCGCCGGAAGAACGGCGCCCCGCCCCACAGCACCACCACCGTCGCCAGCACGGCCTCGACCCAAGCCGCGATGCCACCCCACGGCGACGGCAGGTGCCAGCCGAACAGATGCGGCCCCATCGCCACGACAAACACGGGCAAGGTCAGCGCCAGCAGCGTCCAGAACCGCCGCGCCATGCCGTCCAGTTCGCCCGCGTCGTCTTCGTCCAGGCTCGGCATCATCGGCTCCAGCGCCATGCCGCACTTGGGGCATTCACCCGGGCCGACCTGCTGCACTTCCGGATGCATCGGACAGGTGTAGATCGTGCCCGCGGGCGCCGCCACGGGAGCCACTTTCTCTTCCAGATACGCCGACGGATCGGCCACGAACTTCTCGCGGCAACGGGCTGCGCAGAAGTAGTAAGTGTGGCCCTCGTGCTCGGCGTGGTGTTTGGCCGTCGCCGGGTCGACGGTCATGCCGCAGACCGGATCCTTCTCCGCAGCAGCCGCTGCGCCACCACAACACGACGCACTCATGCCTTCACCTCGTCATCGGCCAACGCACGCAGGATCGGGCAATCCTCCGGTTTGCCATGGCCCGGGCACGAGGCCACCAGTTGCGCCAGGCCGTCGCGCACGCGCTGCAGCTCCACAATGCGTTGCTCGATCGCAGCCAACCGCTGCTGCGCCCGCCGCTTCACCGCTTTCACGCCCCGCTGGCGATCCGCCGACAACGCCAGCAGCTCGCGGATTTCCTCCAGCGTAAAACCCAGATCCTTGGCCCGCCGGATAAAGCGCAACTGCGCGATCGCGCCCTCGTCGTAACTGCGATACCCGGACGCCCTCCGCTGCGGCTCAGGCAACAGCCCTTCGCGCTCGTAATAACGGATCGTGTCGATCGCCACACCGACGCGCTTGGCGACGGCACCGATGGTCAGGGAAGCGGGTTGGATGTTCATGCCCACAGTCTAGACCATTGATCAAGGTCTAGGGTCAAGTGCACAGGAGTGTCCCTTCGACTCGGGCCCGCGCTCAGAGGGAACGGCTGGGGCCGCTGTGCGAGCGGCGGTGAGGCAGGGGTGACGAGGCTGTGACGCGGGCGAGTCCATGGGGGCTCGGCTGCCGTAGGCAGACAGATGAAAGCGCTTGCTCCAAGGCTGCATTCGAGCGCAAAAGCGTCGCGACTGAAGTCGCTCCTACAGACGTCAATGCATCAAGGCTGAAAAGGCATCGCGACTGAAGTCGCTCCCGCAGATGTTTCCGGAGACGGGGGGCAAGAGCATCGCGCACCGGGTGCGCTCCTACAGCGGGTTGTACGTGCTCAGCGACCGAAGATGATTTCCTGGCCTTCGTGTTCGCGATCCCATCCGCGCAGTTCGTCGCGGATGTGGGCGACGCGCTGGCGGCCGAGTGCGTTGCGTTCCTCGTCCAGCACCTGACCATCGAGCAGTTCGGCCAGTCGTTGTGCGGTGGGCAGCATGGCGTCCCACGCGTCGAGTGCGGAGAGCGGCGCCGGCAGGGTCATGAAGAAGCTCACGCCCAGGGTGCGCAGGTTGTCGAGTCGGGCCAGGTCGAAATTGCCCGGCTTCAGCATGTTGGCGACGCTGAAGATCGGCCCCAGCTCGCGCTTGCCGTCCACCAGACGGTGATAGATGCCCATGTCGCCGTATTCGAGGCCGGCCTTTTCGGCGGCAACCACCAGGTCGGAGCCGTTGAAATGACCGCCGTCGCGGGCCACCACGAACAGCGTCACGATGCGCTCCACCGGGAACTGGGCCGGGCGCTTGCCCAACTCGGAGCGCGGTGGCGGTGCAGCGGCGGCTGGCGGCGGCACGGGTACACTGGCAACCGGTGCTGCGGGTGCGGGTGTGATGGAAGCTTCGACGACCGGCTCTGCTGCCGCGGCTTCGTCACGCGGGCTGGGTGCGCGCAGCACATCGACGATGGATGCCACGTGGTCGGCCAGTTTCGGCTGCGGTTTCGACACCGGCGGGGCGGAGTTGCGTTCGCCGGACAACGTGGCGCCCAGCCGTTCGAGCTCCTCGCGCAGGCCGATATCGAGTTCGCCCTGCTGCGCGCCCGAACCGCGCGGGCCGGAGATGTTGAACGCGGGATCGAAGGCGGCATCGTCGGCCAGGCTGGGCTCGCGCCGTTCGCCGGGATTCGGATGGCTGGACGCACGGCGCGCGCCGGGCTCCTTCTTCGGCTGGCCGAACAGCCAGATCAGCGCCAGCACGATCAGGCCCACGATCAGCATGGGAATGCCGACGGCGGGATTCCAGGCAAAGGCGAGCACGGGTTGCAGCGTCATCATGATGTGTCCTCAGGCGGCCCCCGCCAGTTTAGCTGCTTCCGCCAGATCGACCTGCACCAGGCGCGAAACGCCCGGCTCGCGCATGGTCACACCGCACAACTGCGATGCCGCTTCCATGGTGGCCTTGTTGTGGCTGATGAAGATGAACTGCACCTTCTCGCTCATCTCGCGCACCATCGAGGAGAAGCGGCCCACGTTGGCCTCGTCCAGCGGCGCGTCCACCTCGTCGAGCAGGCAGAACGGCGCGGGGTTCAGGCCGAAGATGGAGAACACCAGCGCCACCGCGGTGAGCGCCTTCTCGCCGCCGGAGAGCAGCGAGATGTTGGACGGCCGTTTGCCCGGCGGGCGCGCCATGATCGACACGCCGGTGTTGAGCAGGTCGTCGCCGGTAAGTTCCAGGTACGCGTGACCGCCGCCGAACAGGCGCGGGAACAGCTCCTGCACGCCGGCATTGACCTTGTCGAAGGTTTCCTTGAAGCGCTGGCGGGTTTCGCGGTCGATCTTCTTGATCGCGCCCTCCAGCGTCTCCATCGCGCTGACCAGGTCGGCCAGCTGGTTGTCGAGGTAGGTCTTGCGCTCGCTCTGCTCGGCATGTTCCTGGATCGCGGCCAGGTTGACCGGCTCCAGCCGGGCGATCTTGTGGCCGATATCGGTGAGCTGCGCGCGCCACTGGTTGGCGTCGATATCCTCGGCCAGTTCGGCCAGCAGGGTTTCCAGCTCCAGGCCGGACTCGGCGATCGCCTGCGCCAGTTGTTCGGCGCGCAAGTGCAGCGCCTGCGCGGCGAGGCGCTTCTCGGACAGGCTTTCACGCAACGCGGCCAGGCCTTGTTCGGCCAGGTGGCGTTGCTGCTCCAGTTGGCGGAACGCGATGTCGCATTCCTCCAGCGCGCGGCGGGCTTCCACCAATTGCTTGTCCACCAGCAGGCGCTGGTCGAGATAGGTCTGGCGCTCGGCCTCGAGTTCGGCGATCGGGTCGGAGCCGGCCGCCAGTTGCTCGTTGATCTGGTCGCGGCGCGATTCGATCTGGCGCAGTTGCGCATCCATGCGGCTCAGCGACTGATCCAGCGAGGCCAGCGATGAGCGCTTGGATTCCAGTGACAGTGCCAGCGAGTGCGACTGGTCGGCCGCTTCGCGCGCGTTCATGCGAGCTTCCTCGCGTGCTTCGAGCAGCGCCCGGCGTTCGTTTTCCAGTTCGCGCCGCTGGTCTTCCATGTCGCCCATCAGGCCGACCGATTCGTCCAGCCGGGCGCGGGCGTCGCGGGTCTGGGTTTGCAGCTCTTCAATCTGCGCGGCCAGGTCGTTCAGTTCGCCGCTGACCTTGTCGGCGCGGGCGCGGGCGGCTTCCAGCTTGCCGCGGTGGCTCTGCAGCTGGCCGGCCAATTCGGACTGGCGACGGTGCGCGTTGTACAGCTCGCGCTGGGCGTCGTCGCGGGCGCGCTCGGCTTCGAACTTGCGCGTGCGCAGGTCATCGAGCTGGCCAGCGGCTTCTTCCAGCTGGCCTTCCAGCAGCGCGATCTGCTCGGTGAGCAGGCGCAGGTCGCGCTCGCGCGCCAGCACGCCCACCTGGTTGCCCTGCGCGCGGCGCACGCGCGCCCATTGCGGCGCCAGCCAATCGCCGTCGCGGGTGATGATGGACTGCTGCGGTGCCAGCGCGCCCACACGGTTGCGCGCTTCGTCCAGGGTTTCGGCCGTCTGTACGTTGGACAGCAATTGCAGGGCCGCGGCGGGGCCGCGCACGCGGGCCGCCAGCGTGCCATTGGCGCCCTGCCCGCCGTCGACGGCATTGAGCAGCGCCAGGTCGGCTTCGCCCAGGCTGTCGAATTCGGAGACCAGGCCCAGCGGATCATCCACCAGCACGCCGTCCAGCAAGCCGGCCAGCACGGTTTCGACGGCCGATTCCCAGCCGTTGTCCACCTGCAACGCGGCGCCCAGGCGGCGCGCCTTGTCCAGACCCAGCCGCGCCAGCCAGCCGCTGGCCGCACTTTCCTCCTGGCCCAACGCGGCATTCTGCAGCGCTTCCAGCGAGGCGTGACGACCGCGGGCGGATTGCAGTTGCTGGCGCGCCTCGTTCAGGGCGGACTGCAGCTGGCGCTCTTCCTCCTGCACCTTTTCGTGGCTGGTCTTGTGCTGGTCGAGCAGGCTGCCCAGCGTTTCCACGCGTTCGCGCTGGGTGTCGTGCTCGGTATGCAACTGCTCGCCGGCGGCGTCCAGTGCGGCCACGTCGGTGGCTTTCTGTTCGGTTTCCAGCGCCTCGCGACGGCGCGACAGGTCGACCGCCTGGCGGTCCAGGTAATTGAGTTTGGTGCGCTCCACTTCGGCGGCGCGGTTGGATTCGCCGGCGCTGCGCGTATGGCTGTCCCAACGCTGCTGCCAGTCGCCCAGTTTCGCCTCGGTGCTGCGCTGGGCTTCGGCGGTTTCGTCCTGCATCTGCTGCAGGGCTTCGAGTTTTGGTTCGCCCTCGGCCAGCGCCATGCGCAGGGTTTCGATCTGTTCGCGGTCGGTGGCGATGTGGGCCGCCAGTTCGGCGTGTTCGCGCTCGGCCTCGCCCTGGGCGCGCTGCAGGCGCTCGGCGGTTTCGCGATTGTGGTGCACCTGCTGCTCGACGCGGGCGATCTCGGCGCCGACCTTGTAGACGTCGGCCTGCACGGCGTTCAGATGCTCACTGGCATCGGTGTGACGCTCGCGCACGGTTTCCAGTTGCGCCTCGATCTCGCGCTGGCCGGCCAGCTGTTTCTCGATCTCGATCTCGGCGGCGGACAGGCCCGCGCCTTCGCCCTCGTGCTGGCTTTTCAGGCCGCGGTATTCCAGCGCGCGCAGCTCGGCTTCCTTGCGCGTCTGCTCTTCCTTCAGCGCCTTCCAGCGCTCGGCGGCACGGGCCTGGCGGTTCAGGTGTTCGAGCTGCTTGTCCACCTCGTCGCGTACGTCACGCACGCGGTCGAGGTTTTCGCGGGTGGCCTTGATGCGGCTTTCGGTTTCCTTGCGGCGCTCCTTGTATTTGGAGATGCCGGCCGCCTCCTCCAGATGCGTGCGCAGCTCTTCCGGGTGCGCCTCGATGATCTGGCTGATCATGCCCTGCTCGATGATCGAGTAGCTACGGGGGCCCAAGCCCGTACCCAGGAACAGGTCGGTGATGTCGCGCCGGCGGCAGCGTGAGCCGTTGAGGTAATAGGAGGATTGGCCGTCGCGGGTGACCTGACGCTTCACCGAGATCTCGGCGTACTGGCCGTATTCGCCCTGGATGGTGCCGTCGGCGTTGTCGAAGATCAGCTCGACCGTGGCCTGCCCCACCGGCTTGCGCGAGTTGGAGCCGGAGAAGATCACGTCGGTCAGCGAATCGCCGCGCAGGCGGCTGGCCGCGCTTTCGCCCATCACCCAGCGGATCGCGTCGATGATGTTGGATTTGCCGCAGCCGTTGGGGCCGACCACGCCGATCATGTTGCTGGGCAGGTGCAGGGTGGTCGGGTCCACGAAGGACTTGAAACCGGCGAGTTTGATGGTGCTCAGGCGCATGCGGTCATCGGTGGATCATCGGGTGGTGCCCATGCAGCGGGCGACAGGGCACTGTGCCAAACGGTGGCCGTGGCCGCAATGCATTCCGGCGTGCCAAACAGCTTCAAGTATAGCTTCTATGTATTTGTTTATTCTGTGTTTGCATCGATCGACAGCGCATGAATGCCGTTGTCCATCAACCCTTCAAGCGCCGCATAGATCATCCGGTGACGCTTCAGCGGCAGTTGGCCGGCAAACGCGGCACTGACGATCCGCACATGGAAATGCCCCTTGCCCTCGCCCGCGTGGCCGGCGTGCTTGTGGCCTTCGTCGATGATTTCCAGCGCCGTCGGTGCAAAGGCCGCTTCCAGCCGCGCGCGGATCTGCGCCATGACCGGCGACCCGTTCATGCTGCCGGCAGCGCCTTGAGGAACGGCTTGACCGAGGTTTCGCGATAGACACCGGCAGCGATGTACGGATCGGCGCCCGCCCATTCCTGCGCCTGCGCCAGCGAGGCGAACTCGGCCACGATCAGGCTGCCACTGAAACCGGCCGGGCCCGGCTCGGGCGAATCTATGGCGGGAAACGGGCCGGCCAGCAGCAAGCGGCCTTCGTCCTGCAACTGCTTCAACCGGGCGATATGGGCCGGGCGCGCAGACTTGCGTCCCGCCAGTGATTCGGGATTGTCAGTGCCGACGATGGCGTACCACATGGCGAACTCCATTTGAGGTTGATGAGGTCGAGGCCGCTCCGCGTAGGAGCCCACCCTGTGGGCGATCGCTTTTCGTCACGCTTGAATTAAAAGCATCGCCCACAGGGTGGGCTCCTACACACGCGCGATGTCAGGCCTCGGGGCGCATATAGGGGAACAGCAGCACGTCGCGGATCGAGGCCGAATCGGTCAGCAGCATCACCAGCCGATCGATGCCGATGCCCAGGCCACCGGTGGGCGGCAGGCCGACTTCCAGCGCGCGGATGTAGTCGGCATCGAAGTGCATGGCTTCGTCGTCGCCGGCGTCCTTGGCGTCGACCTGGGCCTGGAAGCGGGCGGCCTGGTCTTCCGGGTCGTTCAACTCGGAAAAACCATTCGCCAGCTCCTTGCCGTTGACGAACAGCTCGAAGCGGTCAGTGATGCCCTTGTCGGTGTCGCTCTCACGCGCCAGCGGTGACACCTCGACCGGGTGGTCGGTGATGAAGGTGGGCTGGATCAGGGTGTGCTCGACGGTCTTCTCGAAGATTTCCAGCAGCAGTTTGCCCCAGCCGTAACCGGGCTTGACCTGCACGCCGACGCGCTTCGCGTGCGCGGCCATCGCCTCGCGGTCGCGCAGCTCCTCGCGCTTGATCCCGGGGTTGAGTTCCAGCACCGCGTCTTCCATGCGCCAGCGGCGGAAGGCTGGGCCGACGTCGATGTCGGCGCCGTCCCAGGTCAGTGCGGTGGTGCCCAGCACGCTCTGCGCGATGTCGCGGATCAGGCCTTCGGTGAGGTCCATGATCTCGTGATACGTGGCGTAGGCCTGGTACAGCTCCAGCATGGTGAACTCGGGGTTGTGCCGGGTCGACACGCCCTCGTTGCGGAAGTTGCGGTTGATCTCGTAAACGCGATCGAAGCCGCCGACGACGAGGCGCTTCAGGTAAAGCTCCGGCGCCACGCGCAGGTACAGCTCCAGATCCAGCGCGTTGTGATGCGTGGTGAACGGCCGCGCGGTGGCGCCGCCGGGGATCATGTGCATCATCGGCGTTTCCACTTCCATGAAGCGGCGCGTGGGCGCTTCCAGCCACTGGCGCATGCTGCCGATGATCTTCGAGCGCAGGATGAAGGTGCGGCGCGCTTCCTCGGTGACGATCAGGTCGACGTAGCGCTGGCGGTAGCGCTGCTCCACGTCGGCCAGGCCGTGGAACTTGTCCGGCAGCGGACGCAGGCTCTTGGTCAGCAGGCGCAGCTGATCCACCCGCACGGAAAGCTCGCCGGTCTTGGTGCGCATCAGCAGGCCTTCGGCGCCCACGATATCGCCCACGTCCCAACCCTTGAACGCTTCGTAGGCCTCGCCCAGCGTGCCCTGATGCACGAACAACTGGATGCGGCCGGTCTGGTCCTGCATCTGCACGAAGCTGACCTTGCCCTGCCCGCGCTTGAGCAGGATGCGTCCGGCCACCTTCACCCGTCGCGCGAGGGCGTCGATCGCTTCGGCCGTATGGACGTCCTTGTCGGCGTATTCGGCCTGCAGGTCGCCGGCAAAGCTGTCCACCCGGAAATCGTTGGGGAACGCGATGCCCTGCGCGCGCAACGCCTTCAATTTTTCGCGACGCTCGGCGATAAGCCTGTTTTCGTCAGGCTTGTTTTCATCGGGCTTGCTGTCGTCGGTGATCGGGGTGTCGGTCGATGCGCTCATGGAAACTCTGTTGCTCCGGGCAGCCGCCGCGATGGGCGCGTGGCTGGTTGTCGATGACTGTTGTCGGATGACGGCTCGCGCGCGTCAGTCGCCCTTGCTGAAAACCTTTTTGACCGCATGCGTGGTGGCGTTCCAGCCGTCGCGCGCACCGTGCCCCACGGCCACGCCCGCGTCTTTGGCGCCATGGCCGATGCCCACGCCAGCGTCCTTCGCACCGTGGCCGATTTTCTTGCCCACGCGGGCGCTGGCGTGACCCACGTCGCGGGCGCCGTCGGCGATGCCGTGGCCGGCCGATTTCGCGCCCTGCTTGACGCTCTGGCCGAAGCTTTCCTGGCCCGCGTGGGCGGTCATGCCAAACATGGCAAGGCCGGCGCACATCGCCAGCAGGATGCCGTTCTTCTTGCGATTCATGGCTTCACTCCCATTCGGGCAGATACAGGGAACCCGGACGTAGGCACTCAGGCGTCACTGCGCTTGGAGCCGGCTTCGAGGCCCGACTTCAAACTCGCTTCGATGAATTCGTCCAGGTCGCCGTCCAGCACTTTCTGCGTATCGGTGCGTTCGATGCCGGTGCGCAGGTCCTTGATGCGGCTCTGGTCCAGCACGTAGTTGCGGATCTGGCTGCCCCAGCCGATGTCCGACTTGGTCGCTTCCAGCGCATCCTTCTCGACATTGCGCTTCTGCACTTCCAGTTCGTACAGCTTCGCGGCCAGCATCTTCATCGCGGTATCGCGGTTGGCGTGCTGGCTGCGGCCGGTCTGGCAGGCGACCACGGTATTGGTGGGGATGTGCGTGATGCGCACGGCCGATTCGGTCTTGTTGACGTGCTGGCCGCCCGCGCCGGAGGAGCGATAGACGTCCGTTCGCAGGTCGGCCGGGTTGATGTCGATGTCGATGTCGTCATCGACTTCGGGCGACACGAACACCGAGGTGAAACTGGTATGGCGGCGGTTGTCCGAATCGAACGGCGACTTGCGCACCAGGCGGTGCACGCCGATCTCGGTCTTCAGCCAGCCGTAGGCGTAGTCGCCCTCGACGCGGAAGGTGGCGGACTTCACGCCAGCCACGTCGCCGCCGGAGACTTCCATCAGCTCGGTTTTCCAGCCGCGGTTTTCGCACCAGCGCAGGTACATGCGCAGCAGCATCTCGGCCCAGTCCTGCGCCTCGGTGCCGCCGGCGCCGGCCTGGATATCGACGAACGCATTCATCGCATCCATCTTGCCGGAGAACATGCGCTGGAATTCCAGCTTGCCGACCTGGCTCTCGAGCCGCGTCAGGTCGGTGATGACCGATTGCGCCGTCTCGTCGTCCTCGTCGGCGATGGCCATTTCCAGCAATTCACCAGCGTCGGTGAGCCCGGCGGTGAGCGTGTCGATGCCGTCGACGATGGTGTGCAGGCGGGCGCGCTCGCGGCCCAGTTCCTGCGCGCGGGCCGGGTCGTCCCACACGGTGGGGCTTTCCAGCTCGCGGGTTACTTCTTCCAGACGTTCGCTTTTTGTAGCGTAGTCAAAGATACCCCCTAAGCGACTCGACCCGGTCCCGAAGGTCCGCGATCTGCGCATGGATGGGATTGGTCTCGATCATCGTGAAATCTTGGTGGGAGGCAAGCACGCAAGAATACCAGAGGAGGCACCGCCCTCGCCGCCCTACGCACTACACTGGCCGCGCTTATCTCCGAATGGAGTCCGCCATGCCGATCGACCGCCGGGCGTTTCTGAAACTGGGTGGACTGACCCTGGCCGGCGCCGCGCCCGGCCTGCTCCACGCCGGCGACGCGCTGACAATGCAACCAGCTGAACCACTTCGCCCCGCCGACCACTCGCTGCGCATCGGCCGCGGCCTGGTGGAACTGGCGCCGGACCACATCGTTTCCACCCGCACCTACAACGGCCAGTTTCCCGGGCCGCTGTTGCGGCTGAAGCAAGGTCGGCCGGTGGTGGTGGACGTCCACAACGACACCGACACGCCCGAGCAACTGCACTGGCACGGGCAATTCCTGCCCGCCGCGGTGGATGGCGCGGCCGAAGAAGGCACGCCGTACATTCCGGCCCACGGCATGCGCCGGATTGCCTTCGTACCCGGCCCGGCGGGGCTGCGCTTCTATCACACGCATGTGCGCGCCGGCGCCGATCTCGACCAGGGCCAGTACAGCGGCCTGGTCGGCCCCGTATACATCGAGCCGCCGCACGAGTCCGGCGCCTGGGACCGCGAGGTGTTCATGACGCTGAAGGAGTTCGATCCGTTCTTCAGCAAGGGCGGCGACATGGCGATGGATTTCCTGCAGCCCGACAAGCGCGACCCGATCTTGCAGCAGCGCGGCGAAACAGCGATGAAGGCGTCGCTGGCCGATGGCGCCGCGCACGGGTATGAGGTGGGCTACCAGTCGTTCTCGATCAACGGCCGCATGCTCGGCCATGGCGAGCCGATCCGCGTACGCGCCGGCGAGCGCGTGTTGCTGCACATCATCAACGGCAGCGCCACCGAGATCCGCAGCCTCGCCCTGCCCGGTCACGCGTTCACGGTGGTGGCGCTGGATGGCAACCCGGTGCCGCACCCGGCCACGGTGCCGGTGTTGTGGCTGGGCACCGCCGAACGCATTTCGGCCATCGTCGAGATGACGCATCCGGGCGTGTGGATACTCGGCGACCTCGCCGATGACGATCGCAACCGCGGCATGGGCATCGTGGTCGAGTACGCCGGCCACGGCGGCAAGCCGCAATGGATCAAGCCGCCGCCGTTCCGGTGGGACTACCGCCGCTTCGCCTCGCCGGATGCGCCACCACCAGCCACTCCCGACGAGACCATCGAGCTGACATTCGCCAAGCGCAACGCGGCGCTCCATGGTTTCAACCAGTGGACCATCAACGGCCAGCCGTTCGACATGCGCGCGATGCAGCCGGGGTTCCGCCTGCAGTACGGCAAGCGCTATCGGCTGCGCATGCACAACGCCAGCGACGACATCCACCCGATGCACCTGCACCGGCACAGCTTCGAGATCACCCGCATCGCCGGCCAGCCCGTCGCGGGCGTGGTCAAGGACGTGGTGATGCTGGGTGGCTACCAGAGCATGGATGTCGATTTCACCGCCGACCAGCCCGGGTTGTCGTTGTTCCACTGTCACATGCAATTACACATGGACTTCGGCTTCATGGCGCTGTTCGACTGCGCATGAGCGATGCATCCGCGCCGGCCGGCTCTGCCCGGGAAGTGCTGAGTGCGTTTCTCAGGCTGGGCATGACTTCGTTCGGCGGACCGATCGCCCATCTGGGCTATTTCCATCGCGAATTTGTCGAACGGCGACGCTGGCTGGACGACGAGCATTTCGGCCAGATGCTGGCGTTGTGCCAGTTCCTGCCGGGGCCGGCGAGCAGCCAGCTGGGCTTTTCCATCGGCCTGCTGCGAGCCGGTGGCTGGGGCGGCGTTGCCGCCTTTGTCGGCTTCACGCTGCCATCGGCCCTGTTGATGTTTGCCTTCGCCGCGCTGAGCGCGCATTGGTCCGGCGCGCCGGGCCAGGCGGCGATCCACGGCTTGAAACTGGTCGCCGTGGCGGTGGTCGCCCAGGGCTTGCTCGGCATGGCGCGCCGGCTCACGCCAGACTTGCCGCGCCTGCTGCTCGCCGTGTTCGCCTCCTTGCTGGTCACAGTCAGCGGCAACGCATGGATGCAATTGATCGTGATCGCGCTGGGCGCCCTGCTGGGCCCGTGGCTGTGCCGCTCGGTGACGGCGCATCCGGGTCAGCCGCTGACGCTGCGGCATGGACGGCGCAGCGGCATCATGCTGCTGGCCGTGTTCGCCACGCTGCTGCTTCTGTCGCTGTTGCCGTGGGCCGATGCACCGGCGTGGGCCCGGATCACCGCCGGTTTCTATCGCACAGGTGCGCTGGTCTTCGGCGGCGGCCACGTGGTGCTGCCCCTGCTGAAACAGACCGTGGTCGATCCCGGCTGGCTCGATGGCAACAGCTTCCTCGCCGGCTACGGTGCCGCCCAGGCGGTACCCGGCCCGATGTTCAGCCTGGCGGCGTTTCTGGGCGAGCGCATCGGCATCGGGCACAGCGGCGCACTGGGCGCCGCCATCTGTCTGCTGGCGATCTTCCTGCCGGGGTTGCTGCTGGTTTCAGCGGCATTGCCGTTCTGGCGGGCACTGGCCGCGCGCAACGATGCGGCGCGCGTGCTGGCCGGCGTCAACGCCGCCGTGGTCGGCCTGCTGGCCGCCGCGCTGTACAACCCGGTGTGGACCGGTGCCGTACAGCGCCCGCGGGACGCCATCGTCGCGTTGAGTGCCTTCGCCCTGTTCGCCTGGGCCCGCTGGCCGGCACTCGCCATCGTGGGATGGTGCGTGACGGCCTCGCTGCTTGCGGCGCTGCTCTGACGACTCAGGCCAGCGCTTTTTCGTGCACGCCCTTCACCGCACGACCGGACGGGTCGGCGGCCGCGGCGAAGGACGGATCCCAGGCGATGGCCGCCGGCGACGAGCAGGCGATCGACTTGCCGCCCGGCACGGTGGCCGCGCAAGCCTCACTGGGATAGTGCTGCTCAAAGATGCGGCGGTAGAAATACGCTTCCTTGGTGGCCGGCGTGTTGAACGGGTAGCGCGCGGCCGCGGCGGCGAATTCGCGATCGCTGACGGACTGCTCGGCGTGGTCCTTCAGGCCGTCGATCCAGCCGTAGCCCACGCCGTCGCTGAACTGCTCTTTCTGCCGCCACAGGATTTCCTTCGGCAGCGCACCGTCGAACGCCTCGCGCAATACGTGCTTCTCGATCTTGCCGTTGCCGGCCATCTTGTGCTTCGCGTCCAGGCCCATCGCGGTGTCGAGGAATTCCAGGTCCAGGAACGGCACGCGCGCTTCCACGCCCCAGGCCATCATCGACTTGTTGGCGCGCAGGCAGTCGTAGCTGTGCAAAGTGTCGAGCTTGCGCACGGTTTCCTCGTGGAACGCCTCGGCCGACGGTGCCTTGTGGAAGTACAGGTAGCCGCCGAAGATCTCGTCCGAGCCCTCGCCCGACAGCACCATCTTCACGCCCATCGCCTTGATCCGGCGCGCCAGCAGGAACATCGGCGTGGCGGCACGGATGGTGGTGACGTCGTAGGTTTCGATGTGGCGGATCACCTCGGGAATCGCATCCAGGCCTTCGGCGAAGGTGTAGACGAAGCCGTGGTGCACGGTGCCCAGCGCGTCGGCGGCGATCTGCGCGGCAGCCAGGTCGGGCGAGCCTTCCAGGCCGATGGCGAACGAATGCAGCCGCGGCCACCAGGCCTCGCTGCGGTCGTTGTCCTCGATCCGCTCACGGGCGAAGCGCGCGGCGCAGGCGGCGACCAGCGACGAATCCAGGCCACCGGACAGCAGTACGCCGTAGGGTACGTCGGTCATCAGCTGGCGGTGCACCGCCTGCTCGAACGCCTCGCGCAAGGCTGCCGGGGTCAGGTCGTGGCCGCGGGTGTTGGCGTACTCGCGCCAGTCCTTCTTGTAGTACTGACGCAGTTCGCCGACGGCGCTGTCGTAAACGTGGCCGGGCGGGAACGGCGCCACGTCGGCGCACAGCGTGGCCAATGCCTTCATCTCCGACGCCACGCACAAACGACCCTGCGCATCGTGACCCCAGTACAGCGGGCACACACCGATGGGATCGCGCGCGATCACGTAGCGCTTCGCCGCGCCATCCCACAGCGCGAACGCGAAGATGCCGTTGAGCTTGTTGACGAAATCGCCGGCGGCATCGGTGGCAGCCTGCTCGCGGTACAACGCGTTGATCACTTCGCAGTCGGAGCCGGTGGTGAAGTCGTAGCTGCTGGCGGCGCGCAATTCGCGGTGGTTGTAGATCTCGCCGTTGACCGCCAGCGCCAGCTCGCCGTCGCGCGAACGCAGCGGCTGGGCGCCGCTGGTCGGGTCGACGATGGCCAGCCGTTCGTGCACCAGGATCGCGCCTTCATCGACGAACACGCCGCTCCAGTCCGGACCGCGGTGGCGCTGGCGCTGCGACAGCTCCAGTGCCTGGCGGCGCAACGCACCCAGGTCGTCGCCCGGCTGCAGATCAAACATCCCGAAAATCGAACACATGCCACTACCCCTTTCTCGTCAATGTGGTTGATGGTGTCGCCGGTTGCCCGGCAAGATTCTGTCGCACCCAAAAACAAAAAGGCCCGCACTGGGCGGGCCTTTTCGCGTATGGGATGAAACTTCAGCTACGCGCCGGCCCGCCAATGGTTGGCGTTATTATTCGCGCGATTATTATTGCGACCGACCAGCACACCAGGACGCGCCAGAGCGGCGGCGTCGATGAAAAAACTGGCGGGCTGAAAATGCATGCTGGTCAATAGAACAGATTGGACGTCCATACGCAAGTGCCGCGTTGCAACATCAAGGCAGTAATTCGGCGATCCAGCGTTTGGCCGTCTCCAGGTCAGCCAGCGAAAACAGGCGGAACTCGCCGGGCATCATGAAACCCATGGCGTTGGCGGTGGCGCGCAGCCAGGTCACATCGGTCACCAGGGCCACTCGCTCCCAGCCGCTGAAATGGCGCGCACCCATCTTCACGTCGTCCCACATGGCGCCGGGATCGAATCCGGTGAAGTCCTCGTCGATCACGTACAGCAAGCGCAATTTGCGGTTGAGCGCGAACGCCGCCTCCACGTCGGGCACGACCACGCGCTCGTAGTCGTCGGCGGTGACCCGGCCGTGGGCGCGAAAACCCAGCGTGCCGGCGGGCAATCCTTCCATCTGCTTGATCATGGCGTTCTCCGGGCATGGGACGCCGCAAGCGTGAAACACCGCCTGTGAAGAGCGGGCAATGGCTGGCGTGGAGATTCAGGCCGGCTCGATATGCCGCAACAGCAGCCGCGGCGATTCCCGCCCCTGCCAGTCGTTGATGGTCAGCTCGTAGGCGGCGCGCAGCGAGGTCGGCGGCGGATGACCGTGGTAGGCGTTGAACATCACCGCGTCGTGTTGGGCGCCGTCGCGCGGGTCGCGCAATTGCAGGCGCAGGTGGCGCTCGCCCATCACCTTCCAGCTGATGCAGTCGAAGACATCGTCGAACAACGGCTCGGGGAAAGCCTGGCCCCAGGGGCCGGCGTGGCGCAACTGCCGCGCCAGCGCCAGCGAGGCCGCGCCGGGCGGCAAGCCACCGTCGGTGAGAAGCACGGCCTGCAGGCGTTCTGCGTCAATCAACTCCTGCGCGACCGCGTCGAAGGCCGCCGCGAAACGCGGGTAATCGCAGGTTTTCAGGCTCAACCCGGCGGCCATCGCGTGACCGCCGAAGCGCTCTATCAGGCCGGGGTGGCGCGCGTCGATCACGGCCAGCGCGTCGCGGATATGGAAACCGGCGATCGAGCGGGCCGAGCCGCGCAGGTCGTCGGTGTTGTCCTCGCTGGCAGGCGCGAACGCGATCACCGGCCGATGCAGGCGATCCTTCAACTTGGACGCCACCAGCCCCACCACGCCGGCATGCCAGGACGGCTCGTACAAGGCCACGCCGATCGCGTCGGTGTGCGCCATGTTGGCGGCCATCACTTCTGCCTCGGCCACCATCGACGCCTGCAGGTCGCGCCGTTCCTGGTTGATCGCGCTGAGTTCTTCGGCATGGCGGCGCGCCTGCCCCACGTTGTCGGTGAGCAGGCATTCGACGCCCAGTCGCATGTCTTCCAGGCGACCAGCAGCATTCAGCCGAGGGCCGACGGCAAAGCCCAGATCGCTGGCGCACAGCGTCGCCAGGCTGCGCTTGCCCGACTCGACCAGTGCCGTGATACCGGCGCAGGCCTGGCCGCTGCGGATGCGCTGCAAGCCGGCGGCCACCAGCACGCGGTTGTTGAAATCCAGCGGCACCAGATCCGCCACCGTACCCAGCGCCACCAGGTCCAGCAGACTGGAAAGGTCGGGACGCGCGGGCGAGCCGGCCGGAAACAGCCGCGCGCGCAACGCCAGCAACAGGTAGAACATCACCCCCACGCCCGCCAGCGCCTTGCTGGGAAAGCCGTCGCCGGCCAGGTTGGGGTTCACCATCGCGTCGCAATCGGGCAGTTGTTCGCCGGGCAGATGGTGGTCAGTGACGATGACGCGGATGCCGCGCGCTTTCGCCGCCGCCACGCCCGCCACGCTAGCCACGCCGTTGTCCACGGTGACGATGAGTTGCGGCGTGGGTTGCAGCGAGGCCACCAGCGCCGGGCTCAACCCGTAGCCATGGATGAAGCGGTTGGGCACGGCATAGCCGAGATGCCGCGCGCCCAGCAGTCGCAACCCGCGCATCGCCACGGCGGTACCGGTGGCGCCGTCGCAGTCGTAGTCGCCGGCGATCAGGATGCTCCAGTCGCCTTCGATCGCCTGTACCAGCAAGTCGACCGCCTGCTCCATGCCGCCCAGCATCTGCGGCGACAGCAGCCGGGCCAGCCGGTGCTCCACCTGCTCGGGGCCGAACACGCCGCGGGCGGCGTAGATCCGCTGCAACACCGGGTGCACCGAATCGGGCCAGCCGCTGACTTCGCCCAGACTGGCGCGGCGACGCAATTGCAGCGGGCTCGAGGCCACTGCGCTCAAGCGCCCGCTCCACGCCAGAAACGCCAGCGGTGCCAAGGTTTGCGCTGCCAGCGCTCGCCGCTGGCGAAGTGCAGCATCACCGGCTGACGCGCCAACAACGATTGCAGCGCGGGCCACCATTGGGTGGCGATGTCGCCGGCCGGCAGATCCTGCAAGTCGATCAGCCAGCCCTTGCCCGCCGCCGCCACCGTCTCGGCCGTGCGCGATTGATGCGCGGTTCCGGCGCGTGCCGCCAGCGCGTTGAGCACCACATCGTCACTGACCACGCCAGCCCATTCGCTGCGCAACGGACCCGGCAACACGCCGCCACCCCACAGCCACAGGCTGTTGACCGGCGACAGCCCCTGGGCCCGCCGCTGCGCATTCAAGGGATGCTGGTGCAGCAGGATCTGCACCTCATTGAGCAGCATGCGCCAGCGCTTGCCTTGCGGACCTTGCGGCAGGTGTTGCGCCAGATCCTCGCCCATCGCCTGCTCCGGCGCGGCGAACGTGGGCAACGGGCTGTCCTTGGCCAGGCGCAGGTGCCAGCGGTCGGGCGCGGTGATTTCCAACAGCATGCCGGCGTCGCCGAACACGGGTTTCAGGGGCGCGGCCAGCGCTTGCGCGTCGGCCATGCTCAGTTCCATCTGGCCGCATGCCAGCAGGCGCACGCCGTTGATGTCCGGCTGCACCCAGGCGGGGTCGGCCGACAACCAGCCATGCCCCGCCGCATCACCGCTGAGGTAATCACGCGTCAACGCCGCCGCCGGCAACGGCGAGCCCGCGCCGGGGAAATGATCGCCAAGCCCGTCGAGATACCCGATGGAACCGTCTGCCAGCCGATCGGCGCGAACCAGCAACTGGCGTAGCGGATGATCCGGCGCGAAGCGCGGCAGTGCGGGCAACCACAGGTGCAGCGGACGTTCGGGCTTCGCACTCACGACTTCATCACTCCTACGCTTCCAATCGTTCCACCAGTTCCAGCCACTCGGTTTCCAGCGCTTCTTTCTCGCGGCGCAGCTCGGTCTGGCGCTGGCCCAGCCGCATCAATTCCTGGGTGGGGCCGTTGTAGGTTGCCGGGTCGGCCAACTGGTTTTCCAGCGCGGCCAGCTCGGTGTCGATACTGGCGGTGCGGGTTTCGATGCGCTTTACCCGCTGGCGTGAGGTTTTCTCGTCCTCGCGCTGGGCGGCCGCTTGGCGGCGACGTTCATCGGGCGACACCTCCGGCGTTTTTGGCACCGGCTTGACGGTGGCGCTGGCCTTGGCGGCCTTCTTGTTGGCGGTGCCCCGGGTGCGCAGCCACTTGGCGTAATCGTCCAGATCGCCGTCGAAGCTTTCCACGCTGCCATCGGCCACGCGCCAGAAGCTGTCGCAGACCAGACCCAGCAGGTGACGGTCGTGCGATACCAGCACCAGCGCACCGTCGAAATCGGCCAGCGCGTCAGCCAGCGCCTCGCGCATGTCCAGGTCGAGATGGTTGGTGGGCTCATCCAGCAGCAGCAGGTTCGGCTTGTCCCACGCGATCAGCGCCAACGCCAGGCGCGCCCGCTCGCCGCCGGAGAAACCGTCGACGGATTCGAAGGCGCGGTCGCCGGCAAAATTCCAGGTGCCCAGGAAATCGCGCATCACCTGCGTGGCCACGCCCGGCGCCTTGTCCTGCAGGTGATCGAGCGGGCTCGATCCCTCGCGCAGGCTTTCCACCGTGTGCTGGGCGAAGTAGCCGATCTTCAGGTCCTTGTGCGCCTTGCGCTCGCCGCTGAACGGCTCCAGCTCGCCCACCAGGGTTTTCACCAGGGTGGATTTACCGGCGCCGTTCGGACCCAGGAGACCGATTCGCTCACCGGCTTCAATGGAAAAGCGCACGTCGCCCAGCACGATATGGGTAACTTCGCCGTTGCCCTCGCGGCTGGAGGGATCGACCGCGTAGCCTGCGGTGACGTCTTCCAGTTGCAGCATGGAATCGGGCAGCCGCCCGGGTGCGGGGAACTGGAAGCTGAAAGGCCGCTCGGCGCGCACCGCTTCGGTGCCAGCCAGTTTCTCCAGCCGCTTCATGCGCGACTGTGCCTGCTTGGCCTTGCTGGCCTTGGCCTTGAAGCGGTCGACGAAGGACTGCAGGTGCGCGCGCTCGGCCTGCTCGCGCTCGTGCGAGATCTGCTGCTGGCGCAACTGCTCGGCACGCAGGCGTTCGAACGCGCTGTAGTTGCCGGTGTACAGCTTCGCGCCACCGCCATCGAGGTGCATTGTGTGGGTGATCACGCCGTCGAGGAATTCGCGATCGTGCGAGATGATCAGCAAGGTGCCCTGGTAACGGCGCAGCCATTCCTCCAGCCACAGCACGGCGTCGAGATCGAGATGGTTGGTGGGTTCGTCCAGCAGCAGCAGGTCGGACGGGCACATCAGCGCGCGCGCCAGGTTCAAGCGGCCGCGCCAGCCGCCGGAGAACTCCTTCACCGCGCGCTCGTGCGTCTCGGGCGAAAAGCCCAGCCCGTGCATCAATTTGCCGGCGCGGGCGCGGCCGTCGTAGCCGTGCAATTCCTCGATGCGGTGATGGGCGGCTGCCATCGCCTCCATGTCGCCGCGCTCGCCGGCATCCGCCTCGGCGGCCAGCGCCGCGGCCAGTTCCTCGTCGCCGCCCAGCACATAATCGATGGCGGCATCGGGCAGCGCGGGGGTTTCCTGGTCCACCGAGGCCAGCCGCACCTTGGCCGGCATGTCGAGTTCACCCGCATCGCTTTCCAGCTTGCCCTGCAAGGCAGCGAACAGGCTGGACTTGCCGCAGCCGTTGCGGCCGATCACGCCCAGCCGCCAGCCGGCCTGGATCACCAGGTCGATATCGGAAAGCAGCAGGCGACTGCCACGGCGCAGCGCGAAGTGTCGAAAAGCAATCATGGAATGAGCAGGTATCCGGAAGCAGGCGTGCGGTCGCCACAGCCGTCCATGATAGCCGCCCGGCCATGCCACCGCCGATTCGGGCGACGATCACGCAGGTGAATGCCGATCACGTCGCACCCGGCGCCGCTGGACATGGCGTAGCATCGGCAGTTCTGATAAAACGACGCCGCATACAGCTTGTATGGAGAGGGGAATCCATGGTCACGTCCACGAACGGCTTGCCGATCATCGTCATGCTCGCTGCGCTCACCGGTCTTGCGGCCTCGCCCGCGGCCCACGCCCAATCCCGCACCACCCATGGTGACAACCTGCTGATCCACCGCGTGCAGCAGGAAAAGGGCATGAACCTGCCCAGCCGCGGCCTCAGCATGGCGCAGGTCGAACGTGATTACGGCGCGCCGTTGCGCAAGCTGACGCCACGCGGTGGCGACACCAAGAAGCACCCGGTCATCAATCGGTGGGACTACGCCAAGTTCATCGTGTATTTCGAGCACAACCACGTGATCCACTCGGTGCTCAACACGCCCGCGGGCAACAACACCAACCCGGCGGCGGTGCAGTAACAAGCGCTGGATAACGCCTTGCGGCATCGCGATGGGTGCCGCTCCCTTTACACTTGCTGTTTCGCCCGCCGGGCTTCGAAACGCGAGTGCCGACATGACCGCCAACCCCCAACTACGCCTGCCGGCGGAATGGGAGCCGCAATCCGCCGTACTGATCGCCTGGCCGCACGCCGGCACCGACTGGGCCGACCGCCTGGCCGCAGTGGAATCGACCTACGTGGCGCTGGCTGCCGCGGTCACCCGGTTCCAGTCGCTGATCATCGTGGTGGCCGACGCCACATTGATGGCGCACGCACGGGAAAATCTCGCCGCCGCGGGCGCCGATCTATCGCGTATCCGCTTCGTCGAGCTGTCGTACGACGACACCTGGCTGCGCGATTCCGGCCCGATCACGCTGGCCGCCGGCAACCATTTTCAGCTCGCCGATTTCCGCTTCACCGGCTGGGGCGGCAAGTTCGGCGCCGCGCAGGATGACGCGCTGGTGGCCGGGCTGGTCGACGCCGGCGTGTTCGGCAATGCCGCGCACAAGCGCATCGACTGGGCGCTGGAAGGCGGCGGTATCGAAAGCGATGGCGCCGGCACGATCCTCACCACCTGGCGCTGCCTGGTGCAGCGGCATCCGGACCAATCGCGCGAGGAGATGAGCACGATCCTGCGCGACGGCCTGCATGCCGAACGCGTGCTGTGGCTGGATTACGGCTATCTCGAAGGTGATGACACCGACGCGCACATCGACACCCTCGCCCGCTTCGCACCCGGCGACCGTATCGTCTACCAGGCCTGCGACGACGCCGGCGACCCGCACCACGACGAATTGCAACGCATGGCCGCCGAACTTGCCGCGCTGCGCACAGCGGATGGCCGTCCATATCAGTTGTATCCGTTGCCGTGGGCGCAACCGATCATCGACGAAGGCCGCCGGCTCGCCGCGTCCTATGCGAATTACCTGATCGTCAACGGCGCCGTGCTGGTACCCGCCTATGGCGACGACGCCGACGACGAAGCGGCGCGCATCATCGGCACGGCGCATCCCGGGCGCGAGGTGGTGCAGGTGCCATGCCGGGCGCTGATCTGGCAGAACGGCAGCCTGCACTGCATCACCATGCAATTGCCCGCGGGCGTGGCGCACTGACAAGTGGCTCGCCGCCCATGCGACGGCCTTGGCGGCGCCATCACCCCCACCCGCTAAACTGAGCCGATTGGCCCATTCGGCAGGACATCCCATGACCCGCAAGACCCTCAAGGTCGCGCTGCTGCAGGAAACCGACCGCGGCAGCCGCGACGCCAACCTCGATGCCATCGAAGCCGGCCTTCGCGAAGCGGCCGGCGCCGGCGCAGAACTCGTGTTGCTGCAGGAGCTGCACAACGGCCCGTATTTCTGCCAGCGCGAATCGGTGGAGGTCTTCGACCAGGCCGAAACCATTCCTGGCCCCGGCACCGCGCGCATCGGCAAGCTGGCGCAGGAGCTGCAGCTGGTGGTGGTGGCGTCGCTGTTCGAGAAGCGCGCCGCCGGCCTGTATCACAACACGGCGGTGGTGTTCGACCGCTCCGCCGAGATCGCCGGCAAGTACCGCAAGATGCACATCCCGGACGATCCGGCGTTCTACGAAAAGTTCTACTTCACCCCGGGCGACCTGGGTTTCGATCCGATCGACACCTCGGTGGGCCGGCTCGGCGTACTGGTGTGCTGGGATCAGTGGTATCCCGAAGCGGCGCGCCTGATGGCGCTGGCCGGCGCCGAACTGCTGCTCTACCCCACCGCCATCGGCTGGGACCCCACCGACGAGCAGCCGGAAAAGGATCGCCAGCGCGACGCCTGGATCACGGTGCAGCGCGGCCACGCCGTGGCCAACGGCCTGCCGCTGCTGGCGTGCAACCGCACGGGTTACGAGGCCGACCCGAGTGGCGTCGGCGCGGGCATCCAGTTCTGGGGCAACAGCTTCGTGGCCGGGCCGCAGGGCGAATTCCTGGCACAGGCGGGCACCGACCAGCGCGAGCTGCTGCTGGCCGACATCGACCTGCAACGCAGCGAACATGTGCGCCGTATCTGGCCATTCCTGCGCGACCGCCGCATCGATGCCTACGCCGACCTGCTCAAGCGCTTCCGTGATTGAGCCGGCGCCACTTCACTCCGCTTGTTCCGCATGCCGGTCATCCCCATGCTTGAACTTCACCCCGACCGGCCTGCTGACGCATGAGTGTTCCTGAAACCGATTCCACGTTATCCGCGCCGTTGGCGTTGCAGGACCAGCCCGTCGAGCGGGTGATCCGCGGCGGCGTGGAATACGTGGTGCTGGGCACCGCGCACGTATCGCGCAGCAGCATGGAGGCGGTCGAGGCGATGCTGGCGCACGAGAGCTTCGATGCGGTCGCCGTGGAACTCTGCGAGAGCCGTGCCCAGGGCATGCGCGATCCCGAAGCGTTCAAGCAGATGGATCTGTTCAAGGTGATCCGCCAGGGAAAGGCCGGCATGGTGGCCGCCAGCCTGGTGCTGTCCACCTTCCAGAAACGGCTGGCCGACCAGTCCGGCATCCAGCCCGGCGCGGAAATGAAGGCGGCGATGGATGGCGCCGAACAACGCCAGTTGCCGCTGTGGCTGATCGACCGTGAGGTGGGCACCACGCTGAAACGCGCCTGGCGCAGCGTGGGTTTCTGGCAGCGCTTCGGCTTGCTCGGCGGCTTGCTGGCCAGCGTGTTCGAGCGCGAGCAGATCGAGCAGGTCGAGATCGAGAAGCTGAAACAGGGCGATTTGCTGGAGAGCGCCTTCAGCGAATTCGCCAGCGAGTCCAAGCCGCTGTACGACAGCCTGATCGGTGAGCGCGACGCGTTCATGGCCGCGCGGCTGCGGCAGGAGTCGGCGCGTTCATCGGCATCGGAAACCCCGGCGCGGCGCGTGCTGGTGGTCATCGGCGCCGGACACCTCAAGGGACTGTGCGAGCAGTTGCGCACGCAGCAGGATGAGCCCTCCGCCAAGGTCATGGAGCTGGCCACCACGCCGCCCAAGGCACGCTGGCCGAAATGGTTGGCGGTGGCGCTGGTGTTGCTGGTGTTTGCCGCCATCGGCTACGCCTTCCATCGCAATACGGCGCTGGGCGCGCAGGCGTTGCGTGACTGGGTGTTGTTCACCGGGGGCTTCGCCGCGCTCGGCGCACTGGTCGCGGGCGGGCACCCGCTGAGCATCGTGGCGGCCTTCATCGCCGCGCCGATCAAACCGTTCCGCCCAGGCATTCCCGCCGGCGGCATCAGCGCGATGGCCGAGGCCTGGGTGCGGCGTCCACGCGTGGTCGATTTCGATACCCTGCGCGACGACATCGTGCACTGGAGCGGTTGGTGGAAAAATCGTGTCGCCCGCACGCTGCTGAATTTCTTTCTCGTCAGCGTGGGCACGATCATCGGCGAGTACAGCGCCGGCATCCATATTTTCAAGAGTCTGGTCTGAGCAGTCAGGCAGGCGCCGACGTACTCGTGTTGTCCCCGCGTCAACGCAACGTCTATACTTGGCCGGTTGCATACACTCCACACCGTCGCACCCGTGGGAACGAATTCGATGACTCGACTGCAATTGCTCGGCCTGGCCGTGGCGACCACTCTTTTTGCCGCCACCAGCGCACATGCCGAGGGCGACAAGGCCGCCGGCCGCAAACTGGTTTACACCTGCGCCGGCTGCCATGGCGTACCCGGTTACACCAATGCTTATCCGCAATATCCGGTGCCCAAGATTGCTGGGCAGAATGAGCAATACATCGTCAATGCCCTGCACGGGTACAAGAGTGGCGATCGCGTCCATCCCACGATGGATGCCCAGGCCGAGAGCTTGTCCGATACGGACATCCAGAACATCGCCGCCTATCTCTCCAGCCTCGCCAGCAAATAAGTCAGGGACTTCCGCATGAAACATGCACGCATTCTGCTTTCATTCGGCGCCGTCCTGGCGTTCGCCTCCACATCGTTGCTGGCCGCTGACGCGGGCAACGCGGCGAATGGCAAGGAAAAGGCCGCTACCTGTTTCGCCTGCCACGGCACCGACGGCAACGCGGTTGATCCGCAATATCCGCGCCTGGCCGGTCAGTACCAGCTGTACCTTTCCCACGTGCTGCACGAATACAAGAGCGGCCAACGCAACAACCCGATCATGAAGGGCATGGTTTCCACACTGTCCGACCAGGATATTGCGGATGTGTCCGCGTACTTCGCCGGCCTGCCGAGCAAGCTGGATACGCTCAAGGGTCACCTACAGGGCGACAACTGAGCCACTCGATCCACGATCGAAAAAAGCCCGCTTCGGCGGGCTTTTTGTTTCCGGGCAGAACAGCGTCAACCTGGCTCACACCGCGGCGGATGTACCCTCGTGCTTGCGGTAATACGGCTTTTCGCCACCCGCGTGATCGGTAGCATCGCGTACGGCGGTGATCTCGGGCACCCGCT
This sequence comes from Rhodanobacter sp. Root480, assembly GCF_001426645.1. Lineage (GTDB taxonomy): Bacteria > Pseudomonadota > Gammaproteobacteria > Xanthomonadales > Rhodanobacteraceae > Rhodanobacter > Rhodanobacter ginsenosidimutans. Next base: position 670,679 of record NZ_LMEX01000001.1, on the reverse strand, counting down.
CGCGCAAGGTCTTTTCCACACCCTGCTTCAGCGTCACATCGACCATGCCGCAACCGTGGCAACCGCCGCCGAACTGCAGCAACACCACGCCATCGGCATCGATTTCCAGCAGGCTGACACGGCCGCCGTGTGACGCCAGCTTCGGGTTCACCTCCGCTTCCAGCACATAACGCACACGCTCGATCAGGCCGGCTTCCACGCCTGGCACATGCCCCTTGATCATCGGCGCACGGATGTTGAGCTGGCCGCCGGTGGAGGTCGGTTCGAAATCGATGGTGGCGTTGTCCAGCCAGCGCGCACTGTCACCGTCGATATGGAAGTTGAAACCGGCGCACTCGATGGTCCATTCGCCGCCGATCAGGTCGATCGGCTCGCAGAACTCCAGCTCGCAGTTCGCCGCCGGTGTGCCTGGCGCCGTAACGCGCAGGCGAATGCTCAAATCGTCGATACCCTGTTGTGAAAGAAGGCGCAGGAAATGCTGCTGTGCGCGTTCCGAGATGTCGATCATGCCCACTCCGCCAAAGCTTGCGCCGCTGTTGCGGCTAATCAGCACCATTTTAGTCCAGTTTCCACCTGCACGCGCGGCTTTGACTTTTCAGGCGGCAACATCAACGCTGCATGGCTTCACCACGGATCCCCGGAGTAGCGCATGAAAGCGAACCATTTGTCCGCGCAGCATTGCCAGCCGCGCAAGGGAAAGGCGGATGCGGTAGACGCGTCACAGACGGCGGAGTTGTTGCAGCAACTGCCCGGCTGGAAACTCCTCGACGATGGAACGGCCATCACCAAGGATTTCCGCTTTGACGACTTCCACCACACGCTGGGCTTCATCGCCGCCGTCGGCTTCATGGCCAACCAGGAAGACCACCATCCCGATCTCGAGGCCGGCTACGGCCACTGCCAGCTGACGTGGTCGACCCACGATGTGGGCGGACTGTCGATGAACGATTTCATCTGCGCGGCGCGGGTCGAGGCGCTGCTTGAGCGCTGATCAGATATCCGTACGCGACTTGTCGCGGGTATAGACCAGCCGCTTGCCCTTGACGGCCAGCACGTCGAGAAAGGCCTTCAGGTCGTCCGGCAACGGCGTGGAAAAACTGTACGAGCGCCCGTCCAGCTCGAAACTGAGGTGCGCCGCGTGCAGGAACAGGCGCTGCAGGCCCATTTCGCGGAAACGCTTGTTCATCTCCCGGTCGCCGTATTTCGGGTCGCCCGCCAGCGGATGGCCGATATGCGCGGCATGCACGCGGATCTGGTGCGTGCGACCGGTGCCCAGCGTGGCCTGCATCAGGCGCGCGCCCGGGTACTGCTCCATTTCGCGGAAGAACGTCAGCGACGGCTTGCCGCTTTCAGCCACCCGCACCATCCGCTCGCCCCCTTGCAGCACCGACTTCAGCAGCGGCGCATTCACGTCGAACTTCGCCTTGGACGGGTGCCCGAGCATCAGGCACAGGTATTGTTTGGTGACCTCGCCGGCACGAATCAGCGCCTGCAAGCCGGTCAGGCCGGCGCGCGTGCGGGCAAAAACCAACACGCCGCTGGTATCGCGGTCGAGCCGGTGCACCAGTTCCAGGTGTTCCTGTGGCCGGGCCGCGCGCAGCAGTTCAATGGCGCCATGGCTGACACCGCTGCCGCCGTGGCTGGCCACGCCGGAGGGTTTGTCGATCACCAGAAAGTGTTTGTCTTCGAACAGGATCGCATCGGCCACCGAGGCCACCAGACCAGTGGCTGGTGCCCGGCCTTCCTCACGCTCGGCCACCCGGACCGGAGGGATGCGCAGCGTATCACCGTCCGCGAGACGCGTATCCGGCTTGGCCCGCTTGCCGTTGACGCGCACCTGGCCGGTACGCAGCAGCCGGTAGATCATGCTCTTGGGAACGCCTTTGAGCAGGGTCATCAACGCATTGTCGATTCGTTGGCCATCCCGTTCGGGGCCAACCACGACTTGACGCACACCTTGAGGTGCATCGGGGGAAGTTACCGTTTGCATTGAAAAAAACCTGCTTAAATAGGATACTCGGCGGGCGTCCACTTGGCCCGCCGATACATGGCTCGGGAGAGGTGGCCCACCCGCAACGTCGGCGAGGATGGCGGCGGTTGCCCGTTCGGCACCGACCACGATCTCCCTTTCATCGTAACGGTTGGGTTGTTGTTTGTCCGATGCCATGTGGTATCGGATACGACAACGCAAGTAGATCGAATCATCCCCGACACCGGGAACGGTGCCGTCATTTTGCCGCTTTACCGCTGCGGCGCGATCCCCGGCAGGCCGCCATTGAGGCGCCACCGCGGCACGCGACGCGCGGCAGGCCGAGGAAATCCACCATGAAACGTATGTTGATCAACGCGACTCAGCGTGAAGAGTTGCGCGTGGCCATTGTCGATGGCCAGAACCTGTACGACCTGGATATCGAAATCCCTTCGCGGGAACAGAAAAAATCCAATATTTACAAGGGTCGCATCACGCGGGTTGAGGCTTCACTTGAAGCCTGCTTCGTCGAGTACGGCGCCGAACGCCACGGCTTCCTGCCGCTGAAGGAAATCTCCCGCGAGTACTTCACCGCCGGCCTGGACCCGCACAAGTCCAACATCCGTGAGTTGCTGAAGGAAGGCCAGGAAGTCGTCGTCCAGGTCGAGAAGGAAGAGCGCGGCAACAAGGGCGCCGCCCTGACCACCTTCATCAGCCTCGCCGGCCGCTACATGGTGCTGATGCCGAACAACCCGAAGGCCGGTGGGGTCTCGCGCCGTATCGAGGGTGAAGACCGGCAGGCACTGAAGGAAGCGCTGGAGCACGTCACCGTACCCGACGATGTCGGCCTGATCGTGCGCACCGCCGGCCTCGGCCGCGACGCCGAAGAACTGCAGTGGGATCTGGATTATCTGCTGCAGCTGTGGAAATCGATCTCCGAAGCCGCCAGCAAGCAGAAGGCACCGTTCCTGATCTACCAGGAATCGAAGCTGTTCATCCGCGCCCTGCGCGACTACCTGCGCAGCGACATCGGCGAGATCCTGATCGACGAGGAATCGCTGTACAACGATGCCCGCGATTTCATGCAGCAGGTCATGCCCAACGCCCTGCGCAAGCTGAAGCTGTACCGCGACGACACCCCGCTGTTCACCCGCTACCAGATCGAGACCCAGATCGAGAGCGCGTTCGATCGCCAGGTACGCCTGCCCTCCGGCGGTTCGATCGTGATCGACCAGACCGAGGCGCTCACCGCCATCGACATCAACTCGTCGAAGGCGACCAAGGGCAGCGACATCGAGGACACTGCGTTCAACACCAACTGCGAGGCCGCGGTGGAAATCGCCCGCCAGGCGCGCATCCGCGACGCCGGTGGCCTGATCGTGATCGATTTCATCGACATGGACAGCCCGCGGCATCAGCGTGAGGTGGAAGACCGCCTGAAGGAGGCGCTGAAGCTCGACCGCGCGCGCGTGCAGATCGGTCGCATCTCTCGCTTCGGTTTGCTGGAAATGTCGCGTCAGCGCCTGCGCCCGAGCCTGGGCGAAGCCAGCGAGATCGTCTGCCCGCGTTGTGAGGGCCATGGCCACATCCGCGGCGTGGAATCGCTGTCGCTGTCGACCCTGCGCCTGATCGAAGAGCATGCGATGAAGGACAACACCGGCCAGGTGCTGGTGCAGGCGCCGCCGGCCGTCGCCAACTTCCTGCTCAACGAAAAGCGCGCCAGCGTGGTGGAGATCGAACTGCGCCACAAAGTGCACGTGGTTGTGGTGGCCGACGACAAGCTGGAAACGCCGCACATCGAGATCATGCGCATCAAGGAAGCGGAGATGGGCGAGCACAGCAAGCCCAGCTACGAGCGCCTCACTGCAGTCGCTGCCACCGAATTACCGAAAATGGGCCAGACCCTGGGCAGCAGCGAACAGCCGGCCGTCAGCGGCATCATGCCCGCCAGCCCGGCACCCATCCGCGAGGAAATCGCGCCGGCTCCCGTTGCTGCGGCACCAGCATCCAAATCGACGGCACGCGCCAAGCCATCGCCGACCACAGCACCCACTGGCGGCCTGATGGCGCGCATGCTGGGCTGGTTCCGCAGCAGCATGGAAGCGGCGCCGGTGGAAAAGTCGGCCGAAAAATCCGCGGCCAGCGGCGCCGATCGCAACAACCGTCGCGACGAGCGTTCCGGCCGCGGCCGTTCGGGGCAGCCTGCCCAGCAGAACGGCACGCCGGCACGTCAGTCCCGCCGTGACGGCGCATCGCCGTCAGCGGCCAAATCCTCCTCGTCACAACAGCCCAAGGGCAACCGCCAACGCAACAGCGAGTCCGGTCAGCCCCGGCAATCGCAGCCGGCGCAGAATGCCGCCCCGGCCCGCCAACCGCGTCCGCCACGTCCGGCTGCCACGGAAAGCGCCGCGGCCGTCACCCCGCGCCCCAACGCCCAGCCGCAGGCCAAGCCCGAGCGCCAGCCGCGCCCAGCCGTTGCCGAGCCACTGGAAGCCGCACCGCTCGCCGACGCCGCGCTGGAAGCGAAGCAGCTCGCCCCGGCTGTGACTTCGGTCGCCCCGGAAGCCGAAGAATCGCTCGATGCCGATGGCAGCCCGTCCCGCCGCCGCCGGGGTCGCCGCGGTGGTCGTCGTCGGCGCCGGCACGACGAAACGACGGTTGCCGCTGGTGGCACGGAAACCCAGGTGCCATCCATCGACGATGAGGACCGCGACGACGCAGCCAGCGATGTTGGCACCGAGAAGTCGAAGCCCACAACGCCCGTGCAGAACGCGCCAAAGGCAGTCGTCGACACGGCGGCCACCGACGAACCCGCACGCCGCGTCGTGGTGGAACCGTCCAACGTCACCGTAGCGGCCACCGCCGCTGTCGTCGCCAACGCATCCGGCAACATCACGGAGCAGGATCGCGCTGCACCCGTCGCCGCCGCAGCGGCCGTCACCGAACTCGAGCTGCCGCCGCTCCCGCCGATTCCCGCCCCCATGGCGGACTCGGCCGCTGCGCCAGACGACGCCGATATCGTGGTCAAGGCTTCGCCTGTCGCACCGTCGGTAGCGTCGCCGGTGGCTGCTGCCATCCCGGCATCGATCGCATCGGCCGACGCACCCGCACAGGCGCCTGCCAGGCAGCCAGCGCAAGAAGCAGCCGCAAGCGAGAAGACGAACACCGTCACGACGCCCGGTGTCCACACACCACTGGTAGCGGCCGTGGCAGCTGCGATCAACGGACCGCGTCGTGAGGATGTCGCGTTCGCCACCGTCTCCACGCCGGCACCCACACCAAAACCGACGATCGCGGTCGCCGCCGAGGAGGTCGCGCCGAAAGTGGTAGAGCTGTCACCCGCACCCGCGATCCCGGCACCGGAACAAGGTGACCTGCTGTCAGCCAATCGTGCTGCTTCCGAAAGCCACGACATCAGCACGACCGAGACCAATCGTCCAGCCGGACAGCCGCAAGCCGACTGAACCCGCGGCACAGCTGGGTAAACAAAAAAAGCCGGGCAATGCCCGGCTTTTTTTGCACCACGTCGTCTGCGATCAACCGCCGATGGCGTGGCCCGGATTGTCGATCAAACCATGCACCGTCATCAGGTGTGCCAGGTTGAGCACGTGATCCACCCGCAGCTTTTCCATCAGGCGCTGCTTGTACGTCGACACGGTTTTCGGGCTCAGGTTGAGCTGCTCGCCGATCAGGGTCAGCGGCTTGCCGCACACCAGCATCATTGCCACCTCCAGCTCGCGGCTGGACAATGCGTCGAATGGCGAGGTGCTGCCATCGAGAGTCGCCAGCGCCAGCTGTTGCGCCACGGCAGGCGCCAGGTAGCGCCTGCCGGTCGAGACCTGGCGAATGGCGGTAACCAGCTCCTCGGCCCTGCATCCCTTGGTGAGGTAGCCCAGCGCCCCCGCGTCCAGCAACCGTTTCGGAAAACGCGCGTCATCAACCACGGTGACCACCACGATGCGGGTCGACATCTTCGCGCGATTGACGCGCTCGGTAAGTTCGATGCCGCTCATGCCCTGCATATGGACGTCCACCAGCGCGATGTCCGGCTTCAGCGTGCGAATCAATCGCAAGCCGTCTTCCGCATTTCCCGCTTCGCCCTGGATACAGATGTCCGACTGCTGCTGCAAAATCATCCGGAAGCCGGTGCGCACCAGCTCATGATCGTCCACCAATATGACATTGATCACCGCGTGCCCCTCCCTGGTTAGGCTTAGTGAAATTAGGCTGCTGAACAAATCATTGCAAGCCATGAAGGCGCCGCCCACGAAAACAGGCAGCCACCTGCCGACGCCACGCACCGTGATCTGGCATCCCCGCCAATCATCGCTGCGGTAAATCGATCGCCAAAATTTGCCACGCCCACCCTTACCTCTTATGTAAGCGCTCGCCCTGGCATACCGTGCGGGAATGTCTGGCCTGCAAGCCGTCGATGGCATCCGGATCCCCGGTTGGATACCAAAAGACGATGGCGGCAGCATAAAAAAAACCCGCCGAGCGGCGGGTTTTTCCATTCCGCAGCAGTCTGCTGCGAAAGTACCAAATGGTGCCCAAGAGGGGACTCGAACCCCTACGACTCTCGTCGCTACCACCTCAAGGTAGTGCGTCTACCAATTCCGCCACCTGGGCAGGTGTGTTTCTACCGCGCCCTTTTCAGGGTTTTGTCGCAGGTTTCGGCTGGGGTGCAGCCGGTATTTCGCCTTGGTTGCCGGCGGGAGCCGTTGTGGCCTCGGGTACGGCCGTGGCCGGCGAGGTGGCTTGCGGCACTTCCGAGCTGACGGCTGTCTTGCTGGCGGGTACTTCAGCGGGCTTGGTGGCCACGCCGGACATCACGCCAAGATCGACGGCATCCTGATGAGCGTTGCCGTTGTAGTTCAGGTAAACACCCATGCCCAGACTGAGGGCAAAAAACACCGCGGCGAGCGCACCGGTGGCCCGGGTCAGGAAGTTGGCCGAACCGCGCGCACCGAATACGGTGGCAGAGGCACCGCCGCCGAAACCGGAGCCGGCACTGGCGCCCTGACCGTTTTGCAACAGGATCAGCACGGTCATTGCCGCCGCGACCAGGATGTAGAAGACGCTGAAGATGACGAACATGATTTCTCGGAACCTATGGCGCTTGATGCGCCGCGGCGCAGATGTCTAGGAAGTCGGTTGCAGTCAAGGCTGCGCCGCCTACCAACCCGCCATCGACGTCCGGTTGCGCAAACAGCTTTGCGGCGTTGACCGCGGTGACGCTGCCGCCATAAAGCAGCCTAGTCAGACGGGCGATTGTAACATCTTCTTTTTCGAGTTTGCTACGAATGAACGCGTGAACGTCCTGCGCCTGTTGCGGCGTTGCCGTCTCGCCGGAGCCGATCGCCCACACCGGTTCGTACCCGACCAGCGCCGTGTCGAAACTCGCAATGCCGTTGAGTCGCAGGACCGCTTCGAGTTGTTCGCCGATGACGTTTTCGGTTTCACCACTGTCACGCTGCTGGCGGGTTTCACCGACACAAAGGATGGGGGTGAGCCCTCCCGCCCTCGCGGCCGCGAATTTTCGCGCGACGCATTCGTTGCTTTCGCCGTGATAGCGGCGGCGCTCCGAATGACCCACCAAGACATAGTCCACGCCGACTTCCGCCAGCATCGCGGCGCTTACCTCGCCGGTATAGGCGCCCTGTCCTTCATGCTCGCTCACGTCCTGCGCACCCAATTGCAGGGCCGTGCCGACGAGTTGTTCGCTCAAGGTGTTGATGTATGGATACGGGGGAAACACGGCTACATCGATGTCGGCCGGCATGCTGGCGGCAATGGCGCCGGCCAGGTCCGAGGCCATCGAGCGACTGCCGTACATCTTCCAGTTTCCGGCCACAAGTTTTCTGCGCATGGTCTGCTTCATAGGCGAGCGAGCGGCAAGCTTACTGATGCCCCTGCCCCCCGGCAAACTGGTCATGCCGCCTGCCACAATCCAGTACCACTTTGCCTATAAATTGATACCACGGGCACCATCGGACCATACCAATTCACATTTGTGTGCGATCGCGAGTCGTGAGAGACCGTGATCGGCGAGGGCCAGCAACGCGTGTCGGGACCGGGGCCAGCAACGCGTTGACCGTCACAACCGCAGATAAGGCGCCAGCAAACCTTCCAGCCACCCCATGAATTCGCGAACCCTGCTGGGCAGGTTGCGGCGGTTGGCGTACAGGATCGACAACGGCATCGGTTCGGCTGGAAATTGCGGCAGCACTTCCACCAGTTGTCCCTGCTCGATCCACGGTTGCAGGCTTGCAATGGGTGACTGGATCAGCCCCAACCCGGCCAGGCAGGCCGTCGTATAGGCCTCGGTGTTGTTGACCGTCAGCACGCCCTCCATCGGCAGGCACGCGTATCCGGTGGCGGTGGGATATTCCCAGCCTGCTGGTTTGCTGCCCAGCGTGGATGCGTAGTGGATCAGCCGATGTGCCGAGAGATCCTCCAGCGTTTGCGGCGTGCCGTGGCGGCGCAAATAATCGGGGCTGGCGCAATTGATGACGCGCAGGTTGCCGAGCGGACGGGCCACGAGGTTGTTTTCCGCCAACGGGCCGGCGCGCAACACGCAGTCGAAACCCTCGCGCACCAGGTCGACCACGCGATCGGTGCTGCTCAACTCCAACTCGATCGATGGATGCGCCTGCAGGAATTCCGGCAATCGCCTGATCACGATGTTGCACGCCATGCCGGTGGACATGTCCACCCGCAAGCGCCCGCGCAGCGATTGACCACCTTGCTGGAACATTGACTGCAGCTCGTCCATGTCCCCCAACAGGTCCTTGCTGCGCTCGTAGAAGGCCTGGCCGTCATGGGTCAGGCTGACCTTGCGCGTCGTCCGGTGCAGCAGCCGTGTGCCGAGCAGGCTTTCCAACTGCTGCACGGCCATGGACGCGCTGGCCTTGGGCATCGCCAGGCTCTCGGCGGCGCGCGTGAAGCTGGCCATTTCCGCCACCCGCAGGAATATCCGCATCGCATCGAGTTTGTTCACGCGCTTTCCCGTGGAGGTACCGAGGCCTGACCAGGCACCTATTGTTCAAAAATGACAAACATACAAATCAATTAATGCCAATTTATCCCTTGTCTGTCGATCAATAAAGTCGCCTCTCCCACATCTGATCGGAGACAACCATGACTCGCCACGCACCTTCCATCGCCCTCATCACCGGCGGCAGTCGCGGCCTGGGCAGGAACGCCGCACTGAAATTGGCCGAACAAGGCACCGACGTCATCATCACCTACCGCACCAATCGCACCGAAGCCGAGGCCGTCGTGGCGCAGGTCGAGGCCATGGGCCGGCGGGCAGTGGCGCTGGCGCTCGACATGGCCGACAGCCGGCGCTTCGATGCCTTCGCCCAACAGGTGGGCGAGGTGCTCGAAAGCCGCTGGCAGCGCCAGCAGTTCGACTTTCTCGTCAACAACGCGGGTACCGGCGGGCACGTCAGCTTTGCCGAAACGACGGAAGCGCAGTTCGACGAACTGGTCGACGTGCACTTCAAGGGCGTGTTTTTCCTCACCCAGAAGCTGTTGCCGCTGATCGCCGACGGCGGACGCATTCTCAACGTCTCCAGCGGCCTGACGCGATTCACCCTGCCCGGCTATACCGCTTATGCGGCGATGAAAGGCGCCATCGAGGTACTCGCGCGCTACCTGGCCAAGGAACTGGGCCCGCGCGGTATCACCGTGAATACGCTGGCGCCTGGCGCCATCGCCACCGATTTTGGTGGCGGCGCAGTGCGCGACAACGCGCAGTTGAATGCTTTCGTGGCCTCGCAGACCGCCTTGGGTCGGGTTGGCGAAGCGGACGATATCGGCGGAGTGGTGGCGTCGTTGCTGACGTCCGCCAATGGCTGGATCAATGGCCAGCGGATCGAGGCCTCGGGCGGCATGTTCCTGTAACCATCGGCGGAAGTTCCACGGCGCCAGTCATGACACCACCGTCGTGACACCGCCAGCTCCACGGAGGGAGCTGGCGCTCAGGCGTTGCTGGCACGTTCGATGCGGCGATCCGGAATCAGCCACAACAACGCCGCCAACACGTACATGGCCTGGCCCGCCCACGGCCGCCAGAACGTCAACGCGATGCCCGTCAGATAGAGCAGTGGCGACAGTTTGCCCTTCCAATCCGACCCGATCGCCGTGGCGAGCACGGCGTCGCGGCCATCAGCCACGATAAGCGTGCGCTGCAGCAGCCAATAGGCGACCGCCGCCATCAACAGCACCACGCCATAGACGGCCGTCGGCGACGCGGCGAAGTGGTTTTCGCCCATCCAGGCCGTGGTGAATGGAAGCAACGACAGCCAGAACAGCAGGTGCAGGTTCGCCCACAGCACACGCCCCGATATGCGGTGCACGGTCGAGAGCATGTGGTGATGGTTGTTCCAGTAAATGCCCACGTACACGAAGCTCAACACGTAGCTGAGCAGAACCGGAGCCAGCGGCGCGAGCGATGCCAGCGCATGGCTTTCAGGCACTTTCAGCTCCAGCACCATGATGGTGATGATGATCGCGATGACGCCGTCGCTGAACGCTTCCAACCGCCCCTTGCCCATGTGTCGATCCCCGTTGGGCGCCCGACGGCCCCCAGGCGGCAAAGCTTGCCTCAGGAACGACGCGGTTGCACGGCAAACGTTGGATGGGTCTGCCTGTCGTTCCACCACTCGACAAAGCCGCGCATCATCCCCATCTTCAACCGCACACCAACCACCGGAGATTTCGATGACAGCCACCACTGATCGCGCCATTCTTGCCGGCGGCTGTTTCTGGGGCATGCAGGATCTTCTGCGCCGCCAGCCCGGCGTCGTCTCCACCCGCGTGGGTTATTCCGGCGGCGACGTGCCGAACGCGACGTATCGCCATCACGGCACCCATGCCGAGGCCATCGAGATCGTGTTCGATCCGCAGGTCATCAGCTACCGTACCCTGCTGGAGTTCTTCTTCCAGATCCACGACCCCAGCACCATCAATCGGCAGGGAAACGACCGGGGTACCAGCTACCGGTCGGCCATCTTCTACACCAGCGAAGCGCAGAAGGAAGTGGCCGAAGACACCATGGCCGACGTCGACGCGTCCGGCTTGTGGCCGGGCAAGGTCGTGACCGAGCTGGCGCCCGCGGGTGACTTCTGGGAAGCCGAGCCCGAACACCAGGACTATCTCGAACACTTCCCCACCGGCTACACCTGCCACTTCATCCGGCCGGACTGGATATTGCCGCGGCGCGCCTGAAGCACGACGTCGCCAAGCGTTGTCGTCCCGCTCGCGGGACAACAGCTTTCAGTGCGCCTTCTTGGGCCGCGCTGGCCATGGCGCAACGCGCCAGCAGGTGTAGTAGAAAACCTTGAGCTGTGCGCGCACCGGCTGCAACGGCATGGTGAAGCCATCACGGAAGGCATCGCTGCGGCCGCCGACCCATGCGCCGACCGACCACGCCGATATCAGATCCACCAGATCGGCAGGCGGCAGATCACGGCGGATCACCAGCGCGTTGCCCATCGCCTGCGCGCCGCCGCGTGGCTGGCTCAACCGCTTTTCGTCGCCGAGCTGAAAATAGGAACTACCACCACGCAAGGCGATTTGCCGCGCACGCGCGATGCCCACTTCGTCATACGCCGTCACCGTGGTCTTGCCCGGTTGGCACTGGACCGTGAGCCGGTGCGTTCCCTTGCGATCCGCCAGGCGCAAATCCAGTCGTGGCGCAGGCCTGGACAAATCATAAGTGGCCGTCGTCGGCAGCCGGCCATTGTTGGCCAGGCCAGACGCGGTCATCTTCTCGGCCGTCAGCCACGCCTCGCTGCCAAGCATTTCATCCTTGATCCCCATCGCTTTCAGATAAGTGACGGCATCGGGTGAGTGGCGCGTGGCCTGCGTCTGTGGCGAGCTGAATCCGATACGATCGCGCCCGCTGGGCACCCAGCGATACAGGCCACCGAGATAGGCGTAAAGACAGGCATCCATGCAGATAGCCGTCTTGGCCTCGACGCTCGCCCACTTCGGCTGCCGTGGCGTACCCAGATGCGTGGCCATGCCGCCAGCGCGAAACATCCTGCCCAACGCCATGCCGGCAGCGCGGTCAGCGCCGCGCGCGTTGAGATAGACGTCCGAACCCCTTTCGATGCGACCGGACGCAACCAGCGCCGCGAACCGCTGTGGCGCACCGGCATCGATCTCGCCATGCAGATACACCTGCGGGTAATGCGTCAATGACAGCGTCAGCCGATCGCGGACGACGTCGATCTTCAGTGGCTTTCCGCGGCCGGTCGACGCGCTGCCGAACGCGGGCATCGCGACAGACAGGAGCAACAGCACGCACAGCAGCGCGGCACAGCGCGCGGCGTGGCGGACAATCGAAATGGGGCCGGGATTGCGGTGCACTTGCATGACTCGGGATCAGGCCCTCCAGTGTGTGGGTTGCTGAATGTCTCGAGAGTGAATATCCGTCCGGATCCATCGCCTGCCGGTCGCCATTGATTTTGGAAACGATCCATTCCAAAATGACGGCATGAGTCCATCCAATCCACCTAGGACCACGCGCCCCCGAGGACGCGGACGGCCGCGAGAATTCGACATGGCCAAGGCCCTGGACGGAGCAGTCCGGGTTTTCCGCGAGCGTGGTTACAACGCAACGACGATTGCCGATCTCACCCAGGCCACCGGGCTGGTCGCGGGCAGTATCTACAAGGCGTTCAAGGACAAGCGCGGGATATTCCTGGCCGCCTTCGACCGTTATGTCGAGGAAAGGGACGCCATGCGCCATCTTGCCCTGCGCCATGCGGGCAACGGGCGTGAGCAGCTCGGGGAGTTGCTTGGCCTCTACGCCGCGGCATCCTCCGGATCAGAGGGAAAGCAGGGTTGCATGGTGGCCGGTAGCGCGACCGAGCTGGCAACCATGGACGCGGACACTGCACGGCGCGTGCGAGCCGCCTATGCCCGCAATGAACGACTGCTCGTCCGCACCATCCGCGATGGTCAGGCGGATGGATCGATCCGGGCGGATCTGGACAGTGCAGCGGCCGGTCGACTGATGCTGTGCGTCCTGCAGGGCATGCGCGTCGTCGGCAAGACCGGGCGATCGCACGACGACATGAACGCGCTGGTCTCGCTCGCCCTGAAAGTCCTCGATTGATTTTTTTTGACTTATTAGGAAATGAACATTTCCTTTTTGCATTGGTAGAGGAATCCATGATGAAAGACCGGGAAGACAACAATGCACAGGCTGGAGAACGGTTGCCTGATTTTCCGTCGAGCGCGAGGCCCGAGCTGTCGTCGCCGGGCTTTGTCCACCGGTTCGCAAACGTCGACGGCGTTCGGCTGCATTACGTCCGCGGCGGGCGGCCAGGGGGCGACACCATCGTCCTTCTGGCCGGCTTTCCGCAGAGCTGGTATGCATGGCGCCAGGTCATGCCGTGCCTGGCATCGACCCACGACGTGATCGCGATCGACCTGCCCGGACAAGGTGATTCCGACCGACCCGACGGTGGTTACGATACCGGCGCGCTGGCAGCGAAGGTGCACGCGCTGCTGCAACAGCTCGGGGTCAATCGCTATGGCCTGGCCGCGCATGATGTGGGCGCCTGGGTCGCCTACCCGCTTGCCGCCCGCTACGGCAGTGAAGTACGGGCGCTGGCACTGCTCGACGCCGGCATCCCGGGTGTGACCTTGCCTGATCGCCTGCCGGTAGCGCCGGAACAGGCGTGGCGCACCTGGCACTTCGCCTTCCATGTGATTCCGGATTTGCCCGAGATGCTGATCGCCGGCCACGAGCGCGAATACCTGGCCTGGTTTCTGCGTCGAAAGGCGGCCGATCCGTCGGTTTTCAGCGAACAGGATCTGGATGAGTACCTGCGCGTCTTCACGCTACCCGGTGGACTGCGCTCCGGCCTGGCCTATTACCGGGCAACGCCCGAATCCGCACGCCAGAACCGCGCATTCGCCGCCACGGGGAAACTCGCGATGCCCGTGCTGGCCCTGAGTGCGGATCAGGGTTCGATCCCCGATATGGCCGCACCGTTAAGAGCATTTGCCGAAGACGTACGCGGAGGCAGGATCGCCAACTGCGGTCATTTCATGCCGGAGGAACAGCCCGCCGCCGTAGCCTCCGAGCTGGCAGCCTTCTTCCAAACCTCGGACGAGGCCGCCGGATGACCGCCAGCGGCCTCGTGCCGTTCAGTCCGCCTGCCAGGCCAGCGCCAGCTCGGCGGCGAAATCACGATAGCGACGGGGCGGATGGCCAAGCAGCCCTGCAAGTGTTTTCATCGCAAGCGGTTTGCCGAGCATGCCATCGACATGGAATCGCGCGAGCATCAGGCGCAGGTCGTAGGCCGACCACGAAGGCATGATCCCGGCCATGAAACCTTCGAACGCAGCGAGGTCATTGCCCGCGTACGTTATCGGCTTGCCCAGCACACCGGACCAGAGCGTTGCCAGCGCATCGCCGGTCAATACATCCGGCCCCACGATTTCGATCACCTCGCGCGGCAGCGGCGTCGGCGCATTCGCGCGGCGCAGCAGCGCGGCGACCGCGATCTCGGCGATGTCACGCACATCGACCATCGATATCCCGACGTCGCCCACCGGCATGCCGTAGCGCCCCTGCAACAAGCCGTCCCTGAGCCTGGCGTCGTTCTGCATGAAGTACGAAGGGCGCAGCACCGTCACCGGCAAGTCGAGCTGTTCGATCATCCGTTCCACCGTGTACTTGCCGGTGAAATGCGGCACGTCGGTATACGTATCGCTGTTGAGCACCGACAGATAGACGATGCGTTCGATACCCGCCTCGCGCGCCAGGCTCAGGGTACCGATCGCCTGGGTCACCTCGTCGGCGACCACGGCGTTGAGCAGAAACAGCATATCGACCTGTTTCAATGCGGCCCGCATCGAGGGGATGTCGGTCATGTCGCCCTTGACGGCGGTGACGCCGGCGGGAAACGACGCCTTGTCGGGGTTGCGCGTCAGCGCATGGACGCTGGCGCCCTGTGCCGCCAACCCTTGTACGACCAAGCTGCCAATGGTGCCGGTACTGCCCGTGACCAGAATGTTCATGAGGTGTCTCCTGTCTCTGTGGATGTGGGAGCCACATCCTGGTGTTTCATGGAAACCCGCGATAGCCGCATAATCTGGACATCCCGTCTCACTCATGGAACACCCATGGATCTCCTCGCCCTGGCCGATTTCAACGACGTGGCGCGACATGGCGGCTTCGGTCGCGCCGCGCGGATCACCGGCCGCCCCAAGGCCACGCTCTCGCGTCGCGTGCGCCAGCTCGAGGACGCGCTGGGTGTGCGTCTGTTCGAGCGTGGCGGCCACACCTTGCGCCTGACGATGGAAGGGCGCGAGCTGCAGGAGCGCACCCAGTCGCTGCTGGAACACATCGACGAAGTGGGCGATGCGCTGCGGCGTGGGGTCAGCACGCCACGCGGCCGGCTGCGGGTCAGCGCGCCGGTACTGTTCGGGCAGCGCGGCCTGGGCCGCATCGCCGCGGATTACGCCCTCGCCTATCCGCAGGTACAACTGGAGGTGGTGGCGGAAGACCGCTTCGTCGATCCCGTGGATGACGATTTCGACCTGATCATCCGCGCCAACCCCGACCCTTCAACCGAGTTGTCCGGCCGATGCTTCCTGCGCGACGTGATGGTGGCAGTGGCCACGCCGTCGCTGCCTCTGCCGACAAAACGAGCTGACGCCGCGGTGCCGGTCATCACGTTGTCGCGCACGCCGGCCGACGCCTCCTGGCAGCTCAGCCGCGCGCGCGGCGTGCGCAGCATCGCGACCCGTACGGTATTGCGGCTGTCGTCGATGTCGATGATCCGCGATGCAGTCATTGCCGGCATCGGTGCGGCCGCCATGCCGCGCTCGCTGGTACAAGCCGATATCGACGCCGGTCGCCTGATCGTCTGGGGCGTGCTCGCCGCCCATCCGGTGGAGGTGTGGGCGCTGTACCCCTCGCATCGGCATGTGAGCGCGCGCGTCTCGGCGTTCGTGAAGCTGCTGCTGGAGCGGTTCGAGAACGCCTCGCCCGCCGCCTTCGCCGGGCTCACCCATGCAAGCTGATGCCTGTGCATCGACAACCCGCCGGAAGCGACTTCACCGCGAAGGAAGAGGATTCTGGTAATTTCGATATCCATGCAACGGCGACGTCATGTCGCCGCCGGGCATGCCACCAACGCAGATTGATGACTCCGACGTTACCGCCCCTTGCCGACGTACTCGACCTGATGCCCGATGCCGTGTGCGTGGTCGACGTCGATGGACGTTTCCTGTTCGTCAATGCCAGTTTCCAGCGCATTTTCGGCTACATGCCCGACGAGGTGCTCGGCCGGCTGATCTTCGACCTGGTCCATCCCGACGACCGCGACGCCACCGCCAGACAGGCCGAATCGGTCATGGCAGGCGAACTGCAGCGCCACTTTCGCAACCGCTACATCCACAAGGACGGCCATGACGTGGACATCCAGTGGTCCGCGCGCTGGCTGCCCGACCATCACGTGCGTATCGGTGTCGGCCGCGAAGTGACTGAGCTGCGGCGTCTGGAACGCGAACTGGAATATCGCGCGAACCACGACTCCCTGACCGGTCTGGCCAACCGTGATCGCCTGCGCACGGAAATCCGCTCCGCCATCGACCACGCCGCGCACGCCGATCACGGCTTCACGCTGCTTTACCTCGACCTGGATGGCTTCAAGTTTGCCAACGATCGCGCCGGACATGATGCCGGCGACCAACTGTTGCGCGACGTCGCCGTGCGCCTGCAAGAGAGCATCCATCCCGACGACGTGTTGGCCCGCATCGGCGGCGACGAGTTTGTGGCGCTGCTTCCCGCTTGCCACGACACGGCTTCGGCCCAGCGGGTAGCCGATTCATTGCGCGCTCGCCTCACGCAACCTTTCAGCCTGCCCGATGGCCCGTTCCTGCTGGACGTCAGCATCGGCATCGCCCGTTTCCCCACGGATGGCACCGACGCGGACAGCCTCCTGGCCCACGCCGACCGCACCATGTACGCCGCCAAGCGACAACGATCGTTGCCCGGTTGAGCGGAACGTCGCACAACGGCACCGGCGCTGACTCGGGCAAACGACCTCATCTGAATTGTTCCGCCGCGATGGCGTTGCGCGGAACTCAGGCGTCGGCCGCCACAGGCAATTCGGCCAGAAGCCGTCCGATGCTGGCGCCCAGCGCAAGATCATCCGCCACACCGAAATGCTGCTGACGCAAACGTCCTTCCGCGTCGATCAGAACCAGGGTTGGCGTACCTTGCATGGCATAGCTGCGCATCGTCCGGGGCAACGGGTCGCCCTCATCGTGTGCGTCCACGCCCACCGGAAAGTCGTAGCGATACTCATGCAGGAAGGCCGCCAGCGAAACCGGACCCTGCGCGTCGTGATGTTCGAACACGGTGTGCAATCCCACGACGGCGAGGCGCTCATCCGCAAAGGCGCGCCGTACACGTTGCATCTGCGGCAGCGCCTGCATGGCGCAGGCGGGGCACAACATCTGGAACGCATGCAGCAACACGACCCTTCCGCGCAGGTCGGCCAGGGCCAGCGGTTCACTGTTGAACCAGCGCGACACCTGCCACGCGGGCGCCATGGGCGAGGTCATACCCTTCTCCTGTCGAGACTGCATGACATCACAGTTTACGCGCTGCACGCGCGGCGGATGATCCCCACGCGGCAACTTGCTAACCTGCCCCGACAAGCATCGGGAGGCACCATGACAGTCCACGGCATCCACACCATCGACACCGGTTTCGTGCGCCCGCGTTTCGATGCCGCCTACCTGATCGTGGAAAACGGACGCGGCGCGTTTATCGATTGCGGCACGAATTTCGCCGTGCCGCGCATGCTCGACGCACTGCGCCAGGCAGGCCTCACGGCGGATGATGTGGACTGGCTGATCCTCACCCACGTCCATCTGGACCATGCCGGCGGCGCCGGTGCATTGATGGCGCAACTGCCCCACGCACGCCTGGCCGTGCACCCGCGCGGCGCACGCCACATGATCGACCCCGCGCAACTCTGGGCCGGCGCCAGCGCGGTCTATGGGGAGGCGGTGATGGAGCAGACCTATGGCCGGCTGCAGCCCGTCCCGTTGGAGCGCGTGGTGGAAGCGCCGGACAACCACATGATCGACCTGGCGGGGCGACCGCTGCGCTGCCTGGATACGCCCGGCCACGCGAAACACCACCTGTGCGTTTACGACGAGCGCTCCAACCGCTGCTTCAGCGGCGATACGTTCGGCCTCAGTTATCGCGAGTTCGATACCGCCAACGGACCGTTCGTCATTCCCACCACGTCGCCGGTGCAATTCGACCCCGAGGCATTGCATGCATCGCTACATCGTTTGATCGCCCTGCAACCGGAGGCGATCCATCTCACCCACTACGGCGCGGTCGAGCAGGTGGAAAAACTTGCCGACGATCTGCACCGCCGGATCGACGCCATGGTGGCGCTGGCCCGATCGACAGGCGAGTTGCCCGACCGGCAAGCGCGCCTGATGGAGGCTCTCACCGATCTTTACGCCCAACACGCCGCCGCGCACGGCTGGACCGGCAGCCGCGCAACGCTGTGCGAGCTGCTGGGCATGGATATCGAACTCAACGCGCAAGGATTGCTGGTGTGGCTGGATCGGCAAGCGCGGCACTGAATCCGCTCAAGCCATTCGCGTACCGTTGGGCACCGGCCTCTCCAGCGTGGTGATCACCACGCCCTGCTCCGTCGCAAAACCGGTCAACAGGAACTGCGAACGGAACGGGCCTATCTGCTTTTCGGGGAAATTGACGACGCCCACGATTTGCCGGCCGACCAGCTCCGCGGCGCCGTAGAGCGCCACGATTTGCGCACTGGTTTTACGCTCGCCGTACGGGCCGAAATCCACCCAGACCTTCCACGCAGGCTTGCGCGCTTCCGGAAATGCCTCCACCCGCGTGACCGTGCCCGCAACCATGACGACCTTTTCGAAGTCCGCCCAGGATATTTCGGCGCCGGGGGCGCGCGCGATTTGTTGCCCCATATCGCTCATCGTTCCAGCTCACTCTTCAACCAGTCGCGGCTTTGCTGCCACCAGTAGTGGGTTTGCGCCCCCAGGTAGCCCCAGGGGCGATGTGTGCTGCGCAATCCGTAATCGCGGAATTGTTTCCAGCTCTCGTCGCCGTGCGCGATGGCGGCAGCAAGCAGTTCGCCGGCGGCGCAGGTTGGCGCCAGCCCGTGCCCACCGAACGCCTGCGCCCACCACAAACCTTCCGTATTGCCACCGATCTGGGGCATCTGGTGTCTCGCGTAGCTCATCAGGCCCGACCACGCGTAATCGATGCGCACGCCCCGCAGTTGGGGAAACACCCGCAGCATGTCAGCGGTGAGAAGCTGTTCTATGGCACGCGCGGAACGTTCGCGAATCGAGATGCGAGCGCCCCACAGCAGGCGCGTGTCGGGCAGTGGTCGATAGTAGTCGAACGCAAACCGGGTGTCGTACACCGCCGCCCGGGTCCGCAGACAGGTTTGCAGCCGTTCGCCCAGCGGCTCGGTCACCATGACATAGGTGGCGATCGGCAGGATCGCGCGATCAATCGATTCTTCGAGCCCCGCCAGATAACCGCCACAGGCCAGCACCAGCTGATCGGCGAGCACGCTGCCGTGCGCCGTATCGACACGCCAGCGCGAACCCTCACGGCGCACCTGCAGCGCACCGCTGTTTTCGTGCAGGGTCACGCCACGGCTCGCCGCCGCACGCGCCAACCCGGTCGCGTAATTGAGCGGATGCAGATGCAAGGCATCGGATTCGTACAGCCCGCCGTGGTACCGCGCGCTGTCGACCATCTGGCGCAGCTGCGTCGGCGACAGGGTCTCCCAGTGCACGTCGTAGTGATCGGCAAGCAACTGCTGGCGTCGACGCAGGATGGACGGGTCGCGAAACCAGTTGGCCCAGATCACGCCCTCGTCCACCACGTCGCAAGCAATGTCGTATTGCGCGATACGTCGACGGATGCGCTGCACTGCTGCGGTGGTCAGCGCAAACAATGCGCGGGCACGCGGCGCACCCGATTGATCGAGCAGGCTCTGCTCGCCCAGCGAATAACCGGCAAAAACGAAACCGCCGTTGCGTCCGGACGCACCGAAGCCGACCTGCTCGCGCTCCAGCAACATCACTCCGCGCACGTCGCGCTCGGCCAGGCCCAGCGCGGTATTCAGCCCCGCGTAGCCGCCACCCACGACGACCACGTTCGCCTCATGCGAGCCATGCAACGTTGGATACGGCGCATACGCCGTGGCGGTGGCGCGGTAATAGGAGGTTGGCAGGCCGTCGGGCATGGCGTCACCCTACAACCCGGGCGCGCAACCCGACGAGTGCCGAGGGTCGGGTGGTGCACGGGTTTCAGCTCACCGCTGCGCGTGCATGCGCTGGCGTGCGGTCAGAGGTCCGCGAGAAACGAGCGCACCGTCGGCTCCAGCGTCGGGTCCTGCATCGCCATGTGCATGGTGGCGCGCACCAGGCCGGCCTTGTTGCCGCAATCGAAACGGGTGCCTTCGAAGCGATAGGCCAGCACCTTGCCCTGCTCTTTCAGCAGCGCGTCGATGGCGTCGGTCAGCTGGATCTCGCCGCCGGCACCGGGCACGGTCTGTTCAAGCAGCTGGAAAATCCGGCTCGGCAGGACATACCGGCCCACCACGGCAAGGTTCGAGGGTGCGTCGGCGGGCTTGGGCTTCTCCACCATGTGGTCGATGCGCGCGCTGCGCTCATCGATCGCGGTTGCCGCGACGATGCCGTATTTGTCGGTTTCGTTGTGCGGCACCTCTTCCACCGCAATCACGCCCGCCTGCTGCTCGTCGCCCAGCTCGGCCATCTGCCGCAGCGCACCCTTGCCTTGGCCGTTCCAGATCAGATCGTCAGGCAACACGATGCCAAACGGTTCGTCGCCCACGACGGGCTTGGCACAAAGCACGGCATGGCCGAGGCCAAAGGCCTCGGGTTGCGTGACAAAGATGGCGCGGACATTCTTGGGCAACGTCCCCTGCACCAACGCCAGCAACGCCTCCTTGCCCTTGGCGTGAAGCTTGGCCTCAAGCTCGTAGGCCTTGTCGAAGTAGTCGGCGATCGCGTGCTTGTAGCGGTTGGTCACGAAGATCAACGTGTCCGCGCCCGCATCCACCGCCTCATCCACCGCGTACTGGATCAGCGGTTTGTCCAGCACCGGCAGCATTTCCTTGGCCACCACCTTGGTCGCCGGAAGAAAGCGTGTACCAAGCCCCGCCACGGGAAACACCACTTTGCGCAGAGGCTTGCTCACTTACTTGTCTCCTGATTCATTGCGACGGATGGACACCACGTTGTCGGGCTGCGCCACTTCGCTCCAGCGGAACGAAGGCAGCAGGCTGGAAACGCAGCGCCGCAGATCTTCCTCCCTGAAATCCCGTACCGCGTCGACGGATTTGTTCAGCAGCGCATGCAGCAGTTCCCACGACACCTCGCGGTGCTGCGCCAGGAAAATCTTGGCGTGCGCGGTGCCACTGTAGTTTTCCAGCGGGTGGAACAATTCCTCGAACAGCTTCTCGCCGGCGCGCAACCCCGTGTAGACGATGGGAATCTCGCTGCCCGGCTTCTTGCCGGCAAGCCTGATCATCTGTTCGGCGAGGTCGCGGATGCGAACCGGCTCGCCCATGTCCAGCGCGAAAATCTCGCCGCCCTTGCCGAGGCTTGCCGCCTGCAGGATCAGCTGGCATGCCTCCGGAATGGTCATGAAGTAACGCGATATCTCCGGATGCGTCACCGTCACCGGGCCACCGGCGCGGATCTGGCGGCGGAAAAGCGGTACCACGGACCCGGCCGAATCCAGCACGTTGCCAAACCGCACGGTCATGTAGCGTGTCGACGTCTGGGCATTGAGGTTCTGGCAATAGATTTCGGCCACGCGCTTGCAGGCGCCCATGACGCTGGTCGGGTTGACCGCCTTGTCGGTGGAGATCAGCACGAAACACTCGACGCCGGTCTCGCTGGCCAGATCGGCCACCGTGCGCGTACCGAGCACATTGTTGCGGAAGGCCGAACGCAGCTGCGTCTGCAACATCGGCACATGCTTGTAGGCTGCCGCGTGGAATACGACCTGGGGCTGCGCCTCCACGAACACCTTGTGCATGGCGGTGCGATCGCCGCAGTCGGCCAGTACACCGTCCAGGATGAGTTCGGGGAAATCGGCGCGCAATTCCTGGGTGATGCGATACAGGTTGTATTCGCTCTGGTCGACAACGACGAGCGATTGCGCCCCCAGCCTCGCCAGCTGCCGGCACAATTCGGAACCGATCGAACCGCCACCGCCGGTAACCAGCACGCGGCGTGTGGTCAGCGTCTGGCGGATCGCGGTCCAGTCCAGCTCCACCGCGTCGCGACCCAGCAGATCCTCGATCGCCACGTCCTTGATTTCGTTGAACTGCGCGCGACCGGCCACGACGTCATCCAGACGTGGCACGGTGCGATACGGCAAATCGGTGGCGTCACACAGCGCAACCACGCGGCGCATCTCGTTGGTCGAGGCACCGGGCATGGCGATCAACAGCATGTCCACCGCCGCTTCCCGCGCCACGTCAGGCAACTGCTCCAGATCACCCAGCACGGGGTGGCCATTGATGCTGGCGCCGCGCAACGTCATGCGGTCATCCACGAAACCCACCACGGCGTAGCCGCTGTCGCGGCGCAGGTCACGTGACAGCACCTCGCCGGCACGGTCGGCACCGACGATCAAGACCCGTTTGATGGACACGCCACGACGCGAGTCATCCCGACTGTCTTTCCAGAACCGGTAGGTGAGCCGCGGTACACCCAGCAACCCGGCCAGGACCATCGGATACATCAGCAGTACCGACCTCGGGACGCCCTCCAGACGGTTGTAGAGGAACAGCGACAGCCCGATCGCCAGCGCGCCCATGAGCACGGCACGCAGGATGTTCCACAGGTCTGGCAAGCTGGCGAAGCGCCAGACGCCCTTGTACAACCCCGTCCAACGGAAGATGAGGCCCTGTACCAGCAACACGATGGGAAACTCGAACAGCATGAAGCTGACGATCTCGTCCGGCTTCAACGCATAGCGCAGCAGTTTGCTGATCCACCAGGCCAGCGCCGTCGCCGCGAGGTCGTGCAGCACCACGGCGACACGCGGATGGATGAAGGCGGCCATCTTACGCAGCAACATGGCGACCTCCTGCGGTAGGGCGCTGCAGGCAGCGACGTTTCATGACCAGCCAGAGCACCGCCGCAATCGCGTAGATTGCGACAGCAATCGGCAAGGCGGCCTGCGGATGGCTGGCCATCCACCATGCAGCAGGCGCCGCTATCAACAGGTTCCAGACCAGGTAACGCGCGTCAACGCCGGCATGCGACATGCCGCTGCGCACCATCCATTGATAGAGATGTTCACGGTGAGCGCTATGCCACGAGCGTCCGCCCGTCATTCTCGTGAGGAGGGTCAGGCTGGCATCGGTGACAAACGCCGACGAAAGCACCAGTGCCGCCCATGCCAGCGACGGTTCAACGCGCCACAGCAGGACGGAAAAAACAAACACCAGCAGTCCCGCGCTGCCGCTGCCCACGTCACCCATGAAAATGCGCGCAGGCGATCGGTTGTAGAACCAGAAACCCACACCGGCCGTCATGACCGTACCCGCCCCGATCGCCAGAGCCGGCTCTGCAACGGACCAGGCCAGGCAGCCAAGGGCGCCCGCCACGAAAACGATTTGCTGCGCAAGCAAGCCATCGATGCCATCCATGAAGTTGTGCAAGTTGATGCTCCACATACCCGCCAGCAGCAATAACGGGAACCAGTACCACGACAAGTTTGTAGCGATCAGCGTGAAGGAAAACAAAACGACGGCGGCCGCCTGTGTCCCCAACCGCGGCCATACCGGCAGCGGGCGATGGTCATCCCACCACCCGACCAATGCGACCAGAAACAACGCTGCCGCCATTCCCGCCACAACCAGCACGGATATCGGCTTTGATAATGTCAGCAGTGCTCCGGAAGCGCAGATGAACACAGCCACTACCACGCCGATACCGCCACCGCGCGGCGTCGGAATGCGGTGGGAGCGACGATGGCCGGGTTGATCGAACATGCCGCGTCGGCGCGCGTAGTAAATGGCGGCACCCACCAGCAGCGACGTCAGAACGAATGACGATACCAACCACCCCGCTGCCAGCCCTGGCACGACAAATCCATGCTCATTCATTGGCAACCCCGTGAATGGGCCGGATGGTGCTCCAGTTCTTGCAGCTGGGGCATTGCCAATGATGGGCTTTGGCGCCGAAACCACAACGGCTGCAGCGATACATCGCCTGCCCTTCCAGCAGCTTGCGCATCAGCTCGCGCAATATCTGGAAATTCTCCCTGGCCTCACCGTCGATCTTGTCCATGGTGGCGTCGATCAAGGTCATCAGCCCGCGCACCGACGGCCGCTGGCGCAATTGCGCGGTGAGAAACTCCACCGCCTGCCGGTCGCCGTCGCGCTGCCGATACAAGTTCGTCAACGCCAGAACCGGTGACACACCGTGATAACGATCGAGCAGGCCACGCAGAAAATGCTCCGCACGGCCCATTTGCCGCGACCGTTCATAGCTGTCGAGCAGCGGCGGCAGGATATCCGGCACAAACGCCACATCCGCTTCGACGGCGGCTTCGTAGGCTTCCACTGCCGCGTCGTACGCGCCGTCTTCCGAGTGCAGGCGGCCGGTCAGCATGAAGGCACGCACGCATTGCGCCTGGCTCGCGAACGCCTGGGCGAGATAATCGCGCGCCTCGCTTCGCGCGCCGTGCTGGCGTGAACGCTCGGCGAGCTCGCAATAGAACTGCGCCATCATCGGCGTCTCGTCCTCGCCCGTCATGGTCTCCAGCCGGCGCGCGTGTTCGATCGCCTTGTGCCAATCCCGCTCGTGCTGGTAGATCGCGATGAGATGACGCAACGCCGACGGCGCGTGGGCATCCATCGCCACCAGGTCACGGAACAATGCCTCGGCGCGATCAAGCAGCCCGGCCCGCATGTAGTCCTCGCCCAACTCCAGCAGGGCCACCGTTTTCATGGCGTCATTCAAGCCGGGGCGTGACACCAGGTGTTGATGCAAACGAATGGCGCGATCCACTTCGCCGCGACGGCGGAACAGATTACCGAGCGCCAGGTGGGTTTCCACCGTATCGCGGTTGTACTCGGCGAGTTTGAGGAACACCTCGATCGCCTTGTCCTGCTCTTCATTGAGCAGGTAGTTCAGGCCACGAAAATAATCAGATGAGAGTTCGCTGACCTTAGCGCCCGAGCGACGCACGCCTGCCCGGCGCGAGGTCCACCAACCGAGCGCGAAGGCCGCCGGCACCGCCATCACCAGCAGATACAGGAGGCTCATGCGCCAGCCGCTGGCTTCTTGTTTGCCTTGCGTTGTTGGCGACGATGGCTGGTGCTCACGCCAAACCAGGCGGTAAGACCACCGAGCAGCCAACCAATGACCAGACTCCCCAGCAGGCCGGCGCCCTTGGGCAACTGGATACGCGCAAAGCCCAGGTCGTAACCGACGAGGTCGGCATTCAGCGCCCCCAGCAAAACGCCAGCAGCGAGGAAGGCAATGAGGAGTAGCAATACGAGCAATCGCATGGCAGGACTTTACCTGATTGACTGACGTCGTCACAGCCAGGCCGCATGCACGATCAGGCATGGGTCAGCAAATGATGCGGATGGGTGGCCATCAAAAAAAGAAAGGCAGGAACGACACCTGTCGCCTGCCTTGATCAACGCGTGGCCGTGCTTCAGGCCGTCGCGCTTTCCAGCTGCAGGTTCACGCGTTCGCGCAATTCCTTGCCGGGCTTGAAGTGCGGCACATGCTTGCCGGGGAGCGCAACCGCTTCACCCGTTTTGGGATTGCGGCCCATCCTTGGCGGACGGTAATGCAACGCGAAACTGCCAAAACCGCGTACTTCGATGCGTTCGCCATGGGCCAGCGCGTGACTCATCTGCTCGATCACACTTTTTACGGCCATCTCCACGTCCGCGAACGCAAGATGGGTCTGGCGTCTTGCCAGCGCTTCTATCAATTCGGATTTGGTCATGGTCCCCAATGTCCGTGACATGAAACAGCGGGGCGGCGTGATGCCGCCCCGCGTCAACTCGGCAATGTCGCTGCCGATCAATCAGCCTTGTTGAACTGCTCTTTGAGCAAGGCACCAAGCTTGGTCGTACCGCTTGCGGCTGCCGAGTAATCGACGGCCACGTCGGGTGCATCTTCCTCGTCCTTGGCGCGAATCGAGAGCGCCAGCTGGCGACCCTTGCGATCCATGCCGGTGAACTTGGCTTCGACCGCGTCGCCCACCTTCAGATGCTGGGTGGCATCGTCGATGCGCTCCTTGGCGATGTCGTTGGCGCGCAGGTAACCCTCGACGCCTTCGCCCAGATCGATCACGGCGCCCTTCGCGTCGACTTCCTTGACGGTGCCGTTGACGATCGTGCCGCGCGGATTGGCAGCCATGAACTGGCCGAACGGATCCTGCTCCATCTGCTTGATGCCCAGCGAGATGCGCTCACGCTCCGGATCGACGGCCAGCACCACGGCCTCGATCTCTTCGCCCTTCTTGAAGTCGCGCACGAGATCTTCGCCGGACACCTGCCAGGAGATGTCGGACAGGTGCACCAGGCCGTCGATGCCGCCGTCCAGGCCGATGAACACGCCGAAGTCGGTGATCGACTTGATCTGGCCGGAGACCTTGTCGCCCTTCTTGTGCATGGCGGCGAAGGCTTCCCACGGGTTCGAGCGGGTCTGCTTGATACCCAGCGAGATGCGGCGACGCTCCTCGTCCACGTCCAGCACGGTGACTTCGGTTTCGTCACCGACCTGAACCACCTTGGCCGGGTTGACGTTCTTGTTGGTCCAGTCCATCTCGGACACGTGCACCAGGCCTTCCACGCCCGGCTCGATCTCGACGAAGCAGCCGTAATCGGTGACGTTGGAGACCTTGCCGAACAGGCGGCTGCCGACCGGGTAACGGCGGGCGATGGCGACCCACGGGTCGTCGCCCAGCTGCTTCAGGCCCAGCGAGACGCGGTTGCGCTCCTTGTCGTACTTCAGCACGCGCACGTCCAGCTCGTCGCCGACGTTGACGACTTCGGACGGATGACGCACCCGCTTCCACGCCATGTCGGTGATGTGCAGCAGGCCGTCGATGCCACCCAGGTCCACGAATGCGCCGTAATCGGTGAGGTTCTTCACCACACCCTTGACGACGGCACCCTCGGTCAGGCGCTCAAGCAGCTTCTCGCGCTCCTCGGAGAACTCGGTCTCGACGACGGCGCGGCGGCTGACCACCACGTTGTTGCGCTTGCGGTCCAGCTTGATGATCTTGAACTCGAGCTCCTTGCCCTCGAGGTAGGTCGGCTCGCGCACCGGGCGCACGTCGACCAGCGAACCGGGCAGGAACGCGCGAACGTCCTTGATGTCGACGGTGAAACCGCCCTTGACCTTGCCCGAGATCATGCCCTTGATCGTTTCTTCCTTGTCGAACGCCTGCTCCAGGTCGTCCCACACCATCGAGCGCTTGGCCTTCTCGCGCGACAGCTTGGTTTCGCCGAACCCGTCTTCCAGGGCTTCGAGGGCAACCTTCACCTCGTCGCCAACCTGCACCTCCAGCACGCCCTGCTCGTCCTTGAACTGCTCGATCGGGACGATGCCTTCGCTCTTCAGGCCGGCGTTGATCACGACGACGTCGTTGCGGATTTCCACAACGATGCCGGTGACGATGGCGCCGGGCTTCAGCTTGGAGATAGCCTGTTGGCTCTGTTCAAACAGTTCGGCAAAACTTTCAGTCATGTTGATTCCATAGTGGGAAAGGACCGCTGGCTGTGGCGTCTATGTTGGCCACGAAATCATCGATCCACCGGTTGAGGGTGTCTTCGGCGGTTCTTCGAACCGGTCGCAAGCCACCGTTGGCCAAAATCCCCTGCCGCGGCAGGGGCGCAAAAACCGCCGTGCAACCGGTCAGGGCTGCACGACGGCAAGTACTTTCGCGACGACCTCGTCGATGCCCATGCCGGTGGTATCCACCAGCAACGCATCGGCGGCGGGCTTGAGCGGCGCGACCGCGCGCGATGCATCGCGGCTGTCACGCGCCTCAATTTCGCGCTGAAGGCCGGAAAGTGTAACGCTGAGTCCCTTGTCTTTCAACTGCTTATAGCGTCTTTTCGCACGCTCGGCGGCGCTGGCGGTGAGGAAAACCTTGAACGCGGCATCGGGGAAGATCACCGTGCCCATGTCGCGCCCGTCCGCCACCAGCCCGGGTGCCTTGCGGAAGCCCAATTGCAGGGAAACCAGGGCCTCGCGCACCGATGGCACCGATGCGATCGCCGACGCCGCCGCCCCGGCTGTCTCGGTGCGCAATTCATCGGTGGCATCGTGGCCGTTGACGATCACCCGCGTCTCGGCGCCCTTCTTCGCCCGGAACTGGATCCGGGTGGTCTGCGCGCAGCGCGTCACCGCCTCCACATCCGACAGGTCCAGCCCTTCCATGCCGGCCGCATAGCCGACCGCGCGGTACAGCGCGCCGGAATCCAGCAAATGCCAGCCAAGTTGCTGTGCCACCAGCGCGCTGATCGTGCCCTTGCCCGATCCGGACGGCCCGTCGATGGTCAACACGGGAACGGATGAAGCGTGCGGCATGGAAATTCCTGGTCGTAACGTCGAATCGCGAAGTTTAACCCGTCACCGCCACGAAGCCCGACGTGGACACCGGCTTCCTCCGTATTTCCGCGCTCACCGCTGCGCGCATGACTACGCCCCTTGCTTTTACCGCCTCGATACCGGCACATTCATACGACCGTTTGAGGTGGCACCGCCATGAATTACCCGCACCTGTTCGCTCCGCTGGATCTCGGCCATGTCGTCCTGCCCAACCGCATCCTGATGGGGTCGATGCACACCGGGCTCGAAGACAAGGCTCGCGATTACGACAAGCTGGCGGCCTATTTCGCGGAACGGGCACGCGGCGGCGTAGGCCTGATGGTCACCGGCGGCATCGCCCCCAGCATCGCCGGCTGGCTCAAGCCCTTCGGTGGTCGACTGACCCTGCCCTGGCACAAACCGCGGCATCGCAAGCTCACCACCGCCGTGCACGCCGAAGGCGGGCGCATCTGCCTGCAGATCCTGCACGCCGGCCGCTACGGCTATCACCCGCTGTCGGTGGCGCCGTCGAAAATCAAATCACCGATCACGCCGTTCACACCCCGCGCGCTGTCGCCACAAGGTGTCGAGCACACCATCGACGACTTCGTCCGTTGCGCACGGCTGGCGCGGGAAGCCGGCTACGACGGCGTGGAAGTGATGGGTTCGGAAGGCTATCTGATCAACCAGTTCATCGCCGAACGCACCAACCACCGCAACGATGCCTGGGGCGGCGATGCCGAGCGGCGGATGCGGCTGCCGATCGAAATCGTGCGCCGCACGCGCGAGGCGGTCGGTCGCGACTTCATCATCATCTATCGCCTGTCGATGCTCGACCTGGTCGAGGGCGGCCAGCAATGGGATGAAATCGTGACGCTGGCCAAGGCCATCGAGGCGGCCGGAGCCAGCATCATCAATACCGGCATCGGCTGGCATGAAGCGCGTGTGCCCACCATCGTCACCAGCGTGCCCCGCGCCGGTTTCTCCTGGGTCACCAGGAAACTGAAAGGCGAGGTGTCGATCCCGCTGGTGGCCACCAACCGCATCAACATGCCCGAGGTGGCCGAAGGCGTTCTTGCCGCTGGCGAAGCGGACATGGTCTCCATGGCGCGGCCGCTGCTGGCCGATCCGGCCTGGGCGAACAAGGCAAAGGCCGGGCACAGCGAACGCATCAATACGTGCATCGCCTGCAACCAGGCCTGCCTCGACCACGTGTTCCAGAACAAGCGCGCCAGTTGCCTGGTGAACCCCCGCGCCTGTTACGAAACCGAATTGCGCGCCGAGCCCGTTGCCACGCGCAAACGCATTGCCGTGATCGGTGCCGGCCCTGCAGGCATGGCGTGCGCCAGCACGCTGGGCGAGCGCGGCCATGCGGTGACGCTGATCGAGCAGGCCACTGAAATCGGCGGCCAGTTCAACTACGCCAAACAGATCCCGGGCAAGGAGGAGTTTCACGAGACCTTGCGCTATTTCCGACATCAGCTGGCCGATACCGGGGTCGACGTGCAACTGGGCACGACCGCGACGGCCACCTCGTTGCGCGATGCCGGATACGACGACGTGGTGATAGCCACCGGCGTCACGCCGCGCGCCGTCAATTTCCCTGGCCACGATGACCCGCGCGTGCTGAGCTATCTCGATGTGCTGGCACGCCATCATCCGGTGGGCGCGAAAGTCGCCATCATCGGTGCCGGCGGCATCGGTTTCGACGTCGCCGAATTCCTGGTGGAACACCCGCCCTCACCCACCACCGACACCGTGCGCTGGACGCGCGAGTGGGGCGTGGACATGAGTCTGCAGAACCGTGCCGGCCTGCAGAAACCCCAGCCCGAGGCACCCGCGCGACAGGTCTGGCTGCTGCAACGCAGCCAGGGGCGGCTTGGCGCACGGCTCAACAAGACCACCGGCTGGGTTCACCGCGCCACGCTGAAGGCCAAGCAGGTCACCATGCTGGGCAACGTGGGCTACCAGCGCTTCGATGACGATGGACTGCACATCACGGTCGACGGCGCATCTCACGTCTTGCCGGTCGACCACGTCGTGATCTGTGCCGGACAAGAGCCGAACCGTGCGCTGGCCGATGCCCTGATCGCCGCCGGCCTGCGCGTGCACGTCATTGGCGGCGCCGACGTGGCGGCGGAACTGGACGCCAAACGCGCCATTGCGCAAGGCACGCAGCTGGGCTGTCGTCTCTGACCCGACGCGCGTTCCGCCAGCATTGGCGGATCGCAAAAACAAGAACGCCCCGCAAGTGCGACGCGTCAATATGGGCCCGAGGGGGAGGGGAGCCAGATATCGCGATAGCGTCGCTGCGGGGCGAGGGCCACCATCACCAAGGGGGAGGAAGTGATGGGACAGGGATAGTTTATGACCGACGCAATAAAGAAACCAATATATATTTAGCGCTCCACTTAGTCGGTATTGCTATATGTTCGATTTCCGCCAGCTGCGCTACTTCGTCGCCGTCGCCGAGGAACTCAGCTTTACCCGCGCCGCCATTCGGCTGCATCTTTCGCAACCGCCCCTTTCGCAGCAAATCCAGGCACTTGAGCGCGACCTCGGGGTTCGGTTGCTGGAGCGCGACAAGCGCAATGTGGCGCTGACCGAGGCCGGCAGGGTTTTCCTCGAAGAGGCCCGGCAGATCCTGGCCAAAGCCGAAGAGGCACGCAGTCACGTCCTGGCGGCTGCCGCCGGCTACAGCGGGCAGCTGCGCCTGGCGTACACCGTATCGGTATCGTTTCACCCCGCCCTGCCCCAGGCCTTGCTGCGTTACGGCCAGATCGCGCCGAACGTGCGCATCCAGCTCAATGAGATGTACAGCGAACCCCAGTTCGCCGCGTTGCTGGCCGGGCAGATCGACGTGGGCTTCGTCCGTGACGAACCGCAACATACGAAGGACGCCCGCAGCCTTCGCCTCACCGTGATCGACCGCGAACCGCTCCTGCTGGCGCTGCCGTCGGGCCATCCGCTGGCCGCCAGGAAAAGCGTGCGGCTGGCCGAAGTGGCCGATGATGCCTTCATCACGCAACCACGCGAGCTGGCCGCCACCTTGTACGACCGGCTGGTGAAGCTGGCCGCCAAGGCCGGGTTCAAGCCACGCATCAACCAGCACGCGCAGCAGATCAATGGCTTGCTGGCGCTGGTGGCCGCCGGCCTCGGGCTTGCCCTGGTACCCGCCACCATGCGCACGGTAAGGCTGGCGGGGGTGAGCTATGTGCCGCTGGAAGATGCCGACGCCTACCTGCTGCTGGCCGCCGCCAGCCGGATCCAGGACCAGTCCCCGGCACTGGAGAAATTCCTGGCCACGGTGGCGGAAGTCGCGGTAGTGTCCAGCTTGTGATAAACGCGACAAGCCATTACACTTGCTGGCTTGTCCATTGTTTAGTATCAGGAGCCGGCCGTGAAGGTGCTTAACTCTTTGAAGTCCGCCAAGGCGCGGCACCGCGACTGCAAGATTGTGCGTCGTCGCGGCAAGGTGTTCGTGATTTGCAAGAGCAACCCGCGTTTCAAGGCTCGCCAGCGCTGATTTCAGCCAAGGTTGAGTTGAAGAAAAAGGCCGCGAAAGCGGCCTTTTCTTGTTCCATCTCGGGGGCCGCGAAAGCGGCCTTTTCTCGTTCCTGGCCCGGCGCCGATGGCGCCGAACCAATGTGACCAGATACGCGCTCAGATATAGCGGACGCTGATGATCTCGTAATGCTTCACGCCGTTGGGTGCCGTGAACTCGATGCTGTCGCCGGCACTGTGCCCGATCAGCGCGCGCGCGATCGGTGACGACACGGCAATCATCTGGCGTTTGATGTCCGCCTCCAGGTCGCCCACGATCTGATACGTCACCGCCGTACCGGCATCCTCGTCTTCCAGCTCCACGGTGGCACCGAAAACCACCCGCTCGCCGGGCTTGAGCTGCGCCACGTCGATGACCTCGGCGTTCGACAGCAAGCCTTCCAACTGGCCGATGCGGCCCTCGGTGAAGCTCTGCTGTTCGCGGGCGGCGTGATACTCGGCGTTTTCCTTCAGGTCGCCGTGCGCGCGTGCCTCGGCGATCGCCGCGATGATCCGCGGGCGATCGACGAACTTCAGTTGTTCAAGCTCGGTGCGCAAACGTTCCGAGCCCGCTTTGGTGATCGGTGGGCGACTCATCTGGTCAGCTCCCTGTGCAGTTCCTGCAGGCTGTGCACTTCGCCATCGCTGTGGAAATCCAGCGAGTGGACCAATGCGCGTGCGCCTGCCACGGTGGTGGAGTACGTAACACGGCGCTGCAGCGCCTCACGGCGGATCGAGAACGAATCGGCGATGGCCTGCTTGCCCTCGGTGGTATTGACGATATAGACGATCTCGCCGTTCTTGATCAAGTCCACGATGTGCGGGCGTCCTTCGAGCACCTTGTTGATGCGCTCGCAAACCACGCCATGCTCGGCCAGGTAGCTCGCCGTACCCGACGTGGCCACCAGGGTAAACCCGCGCGCCAGCACTTCCTTGGCCACCGGCAGCAGGCGCTCCTTGTCGGCATCGCGCACTGACACAAAGACCTTGCCGCGCGGCGGCGTGCGGATGCCGGCGGCCTCGTGGCCACGCGCAAACGCGGCGCCAAAGCTGCGGCCCACGCCCATCACCTCACCGGTGGAGCGCATTTCGGGACCGAGGATCGGATCGACGTTCTGGAACTTCAGGAACGGGAAGATCGCTTCCTTCACCGAGTAGTACGCCGGAATAACCTCACGCGTGGCGCCCAGTTCGGCCAGCGTGCGGCCGGCCATTACGCGGGCGGCGATCTTGGCCAGCGGCACGCCGGTGGCCTTGGATACGAACGGCACGGTGCGCGAAGCGCGGGGGTTCACTTCCAGGATGTAGACCGTGTCGCCCTGGATCGCGAACTGGGTGTTCATCAGGCCGACGACCTTCAGCTCGCGCGCCATCGCCGCGGCCTGGCGGCGCAGCTCATCCTGTATCTGCGGCGACAGCGAATACGGCGGCAGCGAGCAGGACGAATCGCCCGAATGCACGCCGGCCTCCTCGATGTGCTCCATGATGCCGCCGATCAGCACCTGGCCGGTGGCGTCAGCGATCACGTCGACATCCACCTCCACCGCGTGGTCGAGGAAACGGTCCAGCAGCACGGGCGAATCGTTGGACACTTTCACCGCATCGCGGATGTAACGCGACAGGTCGGCGTCGTCGTGCACCACTTCCATCGCGCGGCCACCCAGCACGTAGCTGGGGCGCACCACCAGCGGATAGCCGATCTCGCGCGCCAGCGCCAGCGCCTCGTCGGCGTTGCGCGCGGTGCGATTGGACGGCTGTTTCAGGCCGATCTTCTCGATCATCTGCTGGAACCGCTCACGGTCCTCGGCCAGGTCGATGCTGTCCGGGCTGGTGCCGATGATCGGCACGCCCGCCGCTTCCAGCGCACGCGCCAGTTTCAGCGGGGTTTGGCCGCCGTACTGCACGATCACGCCCTTGGGTTTTTCCAGCTCCACAATTTCCAGCACGTCTTCCAGCGTCAGCGGCTCGAAGTACAAGCGATCCGACGTGTCGTAGTCGGTGGACACGGTTTCCGGATTGCAGTTGACCATGATGGTTTCATAGCCATCCTCGCGCAGCGCCAGCGAGGCATGCACGCAGCAATAGTCGAACTCGATGCCCTGCCCGATGCGGTTCGGACCGCCGCCCAGCACGATGATCTTGTCGCGGTTGGTCGGCTCGGCTTCGCACTCTTCCTCGTAGGTCGAATACATGTAGGCAGTGCTGGTGGCGAACTCGGCCGCGCAGGAGTCCACGCGCTTGTATACCGGGCGCACGCCCAGCGTGTGGCGCAGGTGCCGCACGGCAGCCTCGTCGGAGCCGAGCAGCTCGGCCAGCCGCGCATCGGAGAAACCGAGCCGCTTCAGTTCACGCAGCCGCGGCTCGTCCAGCGCGGTGACGCCTTGAGCCGCTACTTCGCCCTCGGTCAGCACGATGTCCTCGAACGCGGCCAGGAACCACGGGTCGACCCGGCTGAGGTTGAATACTTCCTCCAGCGACAGGCCGGCACGGAACGCGTCGGCCAAATGGAACACGCGGTCCGGCCGCGGCTCGCGCAATTCGCGCTTCAGCGTGGCCAGGCCGTCTTCGGTGCTGATATCCAGCCCGGTCGGGTTGAGTCCGGTCTTGCCGATTTCCAACCCGCGCAACGCTTTCTGCAGCGACTCGTGGAAGGTACGGCCGATCGCCATCACCTCGCCCACCGACTTCATCTGGGTGGTGAGCCGGGCATCCGCCGACGGGAATTTCTCGAACGCAAAACGCGGAATCTTGGTGACCACGTAATCGATGGTCGGCTCGAACGATGCCGGCGTCAGGCCACCGGTGATGTCGTTCTTCAACTCGTCCAGCGTATAGCCCACCGCCAGTTTCGCGGCGACCTTGGCGATCGGGAAGCCGGTGGCCTTGGAAGCCAACGCCGACGAACGCGATACGCGCGGGTTCATCTCGATCACCACCACGCGGCCGGTATCGGGGTTGATGCCGAACTGCACGTTGGAGCCGCCGGTATCCACGCCGATCTTGCGCAACACCGCGATCGACGCGTCACGCAGGCGCTGGTATTCCTTGTCGGTAAGCGTCTGCGCCGGCGCCACGGTGATCGAGTCGCCCGTGTGCACGCCCATCGGATCGAGGTTCTCGATGGCGCAGATGATGATGCAGTTGTCCGCGGTGTCGCGAACCACTTCCATCTCGAATTCCTTCCAGCCCAGCAGGGATTCGTCGATCAGCACTTCGTTCGTTGGCGAAAGCTCCAGGCCACGCTTGACGATGACCTCGAACTCTTCCTTGTTGTAGGCGATGCCGCCGCCGGAACCGCCCAGCGTGAAGCTGGGCCGGATGATGGCGGGGAAGCCCAGTTCGGCCTGGATCTCCAGCGCATGCTCGAAATTCTTGGCCACGCCGGAGCGCGGGCTTTCCAGCCCGATGTCGGTCATCGCCTGCTTGAACAACTCGCGGTCCTCCGCCATGCGGATGGCATCGCGCCGCGCGCCGATCAGCTCGACGTTGTACTTCTCCAGCACCCCGTGATCGGCCAGGTCGAGCGCGCAATTGAGGGCCGTCTGGCCTCCCATCGTGGGCAGCACGGCGTCGGGGCGCTCCTTGGCAATGATGTGCTCCACCGTCTGCCAGTTGATCGGCTCGATGTAGACCGCGTCGGCGGTTTCCGGGTCAGTCATGATGGTGGCGGGATTGGAGTTCACCAGGATGACCCGGAAGCCCTCCTCCTTCAGCGCCTTGCATGCCTGGGCGCCGGAGTAGTCGAACTCGCAGGCCTGGCCGATCACTATCGGGCCGGCGCCAATGACGAGAATGCTCTTGAGATCGGTACGCTTGGCCATCAGCGGGCCTCCTCCATCAGTGCGGCAAACCGCTTGAACAAATAGCCGACGTCCAGCGGGCCGGGGCTCGCTTCCGGATGGCCCTGGAAACAGAACGCGGGACGATCGGTGAGCGCAAAACCCTGCAGCGAACCGTCGAACAGCGAGGTGTGGGTGACGCGGGCGTTCGCCGGCAGCGTGGCCGGATCAACGGCGAAGCCGTGGTTCTGCGAGGTGATCAGCACGCGGCCGTCGTCCAGATCCTTCACCGGGTGATTGGCGCCGTGATGGCCGAACTTCATCTTCACGGTGCGCGCGCCCAGCGCCAGGCCCATCAACTGATGGCCGAGGCAGATGCCGAACAGGGGAATCTTCGCCTCCAGGAACGCGCGCGTCGCCTCGATGGCGTAGTCACACGCGGCCGGATCACCGGGGCCGTTGGAGAGAAACACGCCGTCGGGTTTCATCGCCAGCACATCGGCGGCCGGTGTCTGCGCCGGTACCACGGTCACTTCGCAACCCTGTTCGGCCAGCAGGCGCAGGATGTTGAGCTTGGTGCCGAAGTCGTAGGCGACGACCTTGAAACGCTTTGCCGGCTGGTTGAAGGTGGTGCGATCGAGATCGTAAATGCCTTCGTTCCACACATACGATTCACGCGTGCTCACCACTTTGGCCAGATCCATGCCGTTCAGGCCGGCAAACCCGCGCGCGCTGGCCAGTGCCGCCTCCGCATCGATCTGCTCGCCCGCCACGATGCAGCCGGACAGCGCGCCCTTGACGCGCAGGATGCGGGTGAGGCGGCGCGTGTCGATGCCGGCAATGGCCACGACGTCGTGGCGTTTCAGGTAATCGGACAGGCCTTCATTGCAGCGCCAGTTACTGGCGCGACGCGGCACGTCGCGCACGATCAGGCCGGCGGCTTGCACCTTGCCGGACTCGACGTCTTCGGCGTTCACGCCGGTGTTGCCCACGTGCGGATAGGTCAAGGTGACCATCTGCCGCGCATAGGAGGGATCGGTGAGGATCTCCTGGTAACCCGTCATCGCCGTGTTGAACACCACTTCGCCAACGGTTTCACCGTTGGCGCCGGCGGCATGACCATGAAACAGGCTGCCGTCTTCGAGGGCAAGCAGAGCGGGAATGGGCATATGGTATCCGCCTTTTAGATGCAGCAAAGTCCGCAAGCCGCGGGGGTGCTGGCTTGTGAACAGTGGAAAGAAAGGTATTGGGGCGGCTGGAAATGATAGGTGGCGACAGGGGGTTCTGTCCACCTTACGACGCATGAATGACTCGTCATCCACGTCTTCGGCATGGCCGTGATCACGGGTACACTTGCCGCGATTACATGGAGTTGAATGACGTATGCACACCGCTGTCCTGCTTGATCCAGCGCGTCTTGATCGCCCGGACACCACGGTGCATCTACAGCCTTTCCCCTTCCTGCTGGCCCATGGCCAGTTGCCGGACGAAGCCCGCGGGGATCTGGAGCACGATTTTCCACGCTACCCCAGCGCGGGGTTTTTTCCCTATGACCCGGGTGACTGCGGGCCGTCCGTCAATGCGTTGGTGGAGCACATGACGGCACCCTCTTTCGCCAGTGCCGTGGGCCGCCGGCTGGGCATCGACGGGCTGGAGCAATACCCGACCCTGGTGACGGTTTGCCGTCTGCTGAACAAGCGCCACGGCACCATCCATACCGACAGCCGCTCGAAAGTGGTCACCGCACTGCTTTATCTCAACCACAGCTGGCCCGATACCAGCAACGGCTGCCTGCGGTTCCTGCACAAGATCGACGACATCGACGCGATGGTGGCGCCGGAATTGCCGCCGCTGTACGGCGAATTCGCCGCCTTCAAGCGCTGCGACAATTCATTCCACGGCCACCTGCCCTATGAAGGCGAACGCCGGGTGATCCAGGTTTCCTGGCTCACCAGCGAAGAGGAAAAGCAGCGCAAGACGCGGCGTGGAAAGTTCTCCCGCATGTTCAAGAAAATTTTCGGGAAACTCGATACGCGCCTCGGCGCCGGACGCGATCGCAACGCCTCGCATCCGGATTGAACACTATCGCCGGCCTCATGCGCCGGCGAAATGCCAGGCCACGTACGCGGCGAATACGCCATAGAGCAGCCCCACCGGCCATAGCCAGCGGGCATCCACCCCGCCGCGCCGGAACAGCCACCACAGGTAGACGATCGCAACGGCCGTCAGCGCGCCGGAAACGATCAGCGGCGTATCGAACAGCCAGGGCGTCGCGAATATCGCCAGCGCGCTGGGGATGGTGGCCTGGATCATCATGGCACCGGAAATGTTCGCCAACGCCAGGCGCTCCTTGCCCTGGCGCACCCAGATCAGCGCGTTGACGGTTTCGGGCAATTCGGTCGCCACCGGACTCAGCACCAGCGCCACCAGATGCGGCGGCAGGCCGAACGCCGTGCCGATCGATTCCAGCTGGCTGACAAACACACGCGCCGCCACCGCGATCACCGCCAGCGCCGCCACCGTCTGCGCCACCACCCAGCGCATGGCCGGCTCGGCATGGTGCGGGCGGAACTTCAGGGGGTCGAGGGATTCGTCTTCCGGGGCGCTGTCTTCGCTGCGCACTTCCCGCCACACGTACAACGCGTAGGCCACCAGAAACAGCACGCCGAGCGCCGGCTTGAAGGCGAACGCCACCAATCCCAAGCCCACCTTGACCACAAAGATCGCCAGGAACCATGACTGGTCGCGCGCAAGGCGTTGATGGTCGACCCGGATGATCCGGTCGGTCCGCCGCAACCGGTGCCGGTTGCACCACAACGCCACGCCGACGACGGCATAGGCGATCGTGGCCAGCACCAGCGGCCCGCCCATGGCGGCGCCGACGCCGATATCACGCGCCGATGGCGTCTTGCCGAATATCACGGCGACGAAAGTCACCGCACTTTCCGGCAACGCGGTACCGAAGGCCGCCAGCACCGTGCCGGTGGCCGTCGCACTCAGGTCGAGCTTGCGCCCGAACCATTCCACGCCGTTGACGAAGTATTCGCAGGCCAGGTAGATGGCCAGCGCCGAACCGAAAAACAGCACGCAGGTAAGCAGCATGGGTACCAACGAAAAGCCGGGCGAGCGGAATACCGATGGCGCAACGACACCGCTCGCCCGGCCGGGTAAGCATGTCGATGGCCAAAGGTCTCGCCGGGCAACGCCAACGCCTGGGCGGCATCAGCGGCTGTTCGCACCATGGCGCCGAAACACGACGACCAAGTCTGTTGATGCGAACGCCTCAGGGGAAAAGAGGCTGGCTACTCCCCAATGACAACGCGCGAATCCTAGCGGCAGCGCAGGAAGGGCACAAGCCCGCGGCACCTCATTGCGGTTGTCATCCGTTGCAGGATCTTATGGCGGCGAGGCGATCACGTCGTCGATCTGCCAATGGCCGGCCGGGCGGCTGCTCAGCCAGTACGCTGCCTGCAAGGCACCACGCGCGAAAATCGAGCGATCGGTCGCGCGATGGCCCAACTCCACCCGCTCGCCATGGCCGATCAACAACGCCGTGTGCTCACCCACGATGTCGCCGCCGCGCACCACCGCGAAACCGATGCTGCCTTCGGCGCGCGGACCGGTCTGGCCTTCGCGGCTGTAGACGGCGGCGTGATCGAGCGTGGTCTTGCGCGCGTCGGCAGCAGCATGGCCAAGCGCCAGCGCAGTGCCCGAGGGCGCATCCTGCTTGCGGTTGTGATGGGCCTCCACGATCTCCAGGTCCCAATCCGGCAACGCCGCGGCGGCATCGCGCAGCAAGCGCGTCAGCACCGCCACACCCAGGCTGAAATTCGCGGCACGCAACAACGCAATGCGCTCGCCGGCCTGCGCCAATCGGGCCTCCATGGCAGCGTCGAGGCCGGTGGTGCCACTGACCAGGGCGATGCCGTGGGCCAGGCAATGGGTGAGCGCGCCATCCAGTGCGGCCGGCCCGCTGAAATCGATCATCACATCCAGCGCTGGTGCTCCGGCCCAGTCGTGCGCAAAGCGCAACGCGGCACCAGGGCGGACATTCACCGGCTGCCCATCATCCGCCGAACCGGGCGCCACCACCGCATGCACCAGTTCGAACCGCGAGTCGTCGCGAAGCAGCGCGAGCAGCGCACTGCCCATGCGACCGGAAGCGCCGTTGATGGCGAGGCGGATCGGTGGCGTCGTCATGGCGAACGTCCTTGGCATGAATGAAATGAAAAGTTGAGGCGCAGCACCGGCGCCGGCTTGCGATGAACGTGATTACGAGGTCACCCGCGACCAGAACTGGCGCACGCCCTCGCCCCAGGTCTTGGCACGCGGCATGTGCTTCTCGCCATCGCCGTCGTCGAAGCTGGCTTCCAGTTGTTCCAGCAGTTCGCGTTGCTGCCGCGTCAATCGTACCGGCGTCTCCACCACGACCTTGCAGATGAGGTCGCCATGACGGCCGCTGCGTACGGACTTGACGCCGCGACCGCGCAGGCGGAACTCCTGGCCGGTCTGGGTCTCGGGCGGAATGCTGATCGGCACCTCGCCTTCCAGCGTCGGCACCGGCAGTTCAGTGCCCAGCGCCGCATGCGAGAAACGGATCGGCAGTTCGCAATACAGGTCGTTGCCTTCGCGCTGGAAAATCGCGTGTTCGCGCACGTGCACTTCCACGTACAGGTCGCCCGCGGGTGATCCGGCGGGGCCGGCTTCGCCCTGCCCGGTCAGGCGGATGCGAT
This sequence comes from Rhodanobacter sp. Root480, assembly GCF_001426645.1. GTDB lineage: Bacteria > Pseudomonadota > Gammaproteobacteria > Xanthomonadales > Rhodanobacteraceae > Rhodanobacter > Rhodanobacter ginsenosidimutans. Next base: position 629,982 of record NZ_LMEX01000001.1, on the reverse strand, counting down.
CGCCGTTGTCGACGCCGGCGGGGATCTGTACCGACAACGTGCGGGTCTCTTCCAGGCGGCCTTCGCCGTGGCACTTCTTGCACAGTTTCTCGATCGTCTGGCCGGTGCCGCCGCAATGCGGGCACGCCTGCTGGATCGAGAAGATGCCGTTCTGCATGCGCACGCGGCCATGGCCGCGACAGGTCTTGCACTGGCTGACCTTGCCGTCTTCCGAACCCGAGCCATTGCAGTGCTGGCAGTTGACCTGGGTGGGGATCTCGATCTGGCGACTGACGCCGAAGACGGCCTCCTCCAGATCCAGCTCCATGATGTAGCGCAAGTCGGAACCGCGTCGCGGACGGCCACGGCCGCCACCGCCAAAGATGTCGCCGAAGATGTCCCCGAAAATATCGCCCACGTCGCCGAAGCCGGCACCGCCGCGACCGCCCATGCCGCCCTCGAAGGCCGCATGGCCGTGCTGGTCGTACATCGCGCGCTTCTGTGCGTCCGACAGCACTTCGTAGGCCTCTTTGGCCTCCTTGAATTTCTCCTGCGCCGTCGGATCGTCCGGGCAGCGGTCCGGGTGGTACTTCATCGCCAGGCGGCGAAAGGATTTCTTCAGATCGCCTTCGGCGACCGTGCGCTCGACACCCAGGACCTCGTAGTAATCACGCTTGCTCATTCATCTACCCACAACCTGTTGACCTTGCGATGGCCCGCACACCGCGAACCATGTCCCTCTCAGCAAACAGCCCGCACCGCGGGAATTCCTGCGGCGCGGGCTGCGTCAATCGGCGGCGCCGACTAGCTGACGATCACTTCTTCTCGTCGTCCTTGACCTCGGTGAACTCGGCATCCACCACGTCGTCGGGCTGGGCGGAACCACCGCCCGGAGCCGTCTGGGCGCCATCGTCGGCCGCACCGCCACCCTGCGCGGCAGCCTGCAGTGCCTGCGACGCCTGCTCGAGCTTCTCGATCTTCGATTCGATCGCGGCCTTGTCGTCACCGTCCTTGGCTTTCTCCAGTTCGGACAGCGCGCCCTCGATGCTGCTGAGCTGATCCGCCGGCACCTTGCCGCCATGCTCTTTCAGCGCACTGCGGGTGGCGTGCACCAGCTGATCTGCCTTGTTGCGGGTGGCGACCAGCTCGTGGAACTTGCGGTCCTCCTCCTTGTTGGCCTCGGCGTCGGCAACCATCCGCGCGACTTCTTCATCGGACAGGCCGGAACCGGCCTTGATCTCGATCTTCTGTTCCTTGCCGGTTTTCTTGTCCTTGGCCGACACATGCAGGATGCCGTTGGCGTCGATGTCGAACGTGACCTCGATCTGCGGCATGCCGCGCGGCGCGGGGTCGATACCCTGCAGGTCGAACTTGCCCAGCGACTTGTTGACGTTGGCGCGCTCGCGCTCACCCTGCAACACGTGCACGGTCACCGCGGTCTGGTTGTCGTCGGCGGTGGAGAAGGTCTGCGAGGCCTTGGTCGGCACCGTGGTGTTCTTCTCGATCAGCTTGGTCATCACGCCGCCCATCGTCTCGATGCCGAGCGACAGCGGGGTGACGTCCAGCAGCAGCACGTCCTTGACGGTACCGCCCAGCACGCCGCCCTGGATCGCCGCGCCCACGGCGACGGCCTCATCCGGGTTGACGTCCTTGCGCGGGTCCTTGCCGAAGAAATCCTTCACTGCCTCCTGCACCTTCGGCATGCGGGTCTGGCCACCGACCAGGATCACGTCGTTGATGTCGGAAACGCGCAGGCCGGCGTCATTCAACGCAGTGCGGCACGGCTCGATGGTGCGCTTGACCAGCTCTTCCACCAGCGACTCCAGCTTGGCCCGGGTCAGCTTGATGTTGAGGTGCTTCGGGCCGGAGGCGTCGGCGGTGACGTACGGCAGGTTGACGTCGGTCTGGTGGTTGGAGGACAGCTCGATCTTGGCGCGCTCGGCCGCATCCTTCAGGCGCTGCAGCGCCAGCGGGTCCTTGCGCAGGTCGATGCCCTGCTCCTTGTTGAACTCGTCCACCAGATAGTCGATGACGCGCATGTCGAAGTCTTCGCCACCCAGGAAGGTGTCGCCGTTGGTGGCCAACACTTCGAACTGCTTCTCGCCGTCGACTTCGGCGATCTCGATGATCGACACGTCGAAGGTGCCGCCGCCCAGGTCGTAAACGGCGATCTTGCGGTCGCCGCCGCTCTTGTCCAGGCCATAGGCCAGCGCGGCCGCGGTGGGCTCGTTGATGATGCGCTTCACTTCGAGGCCGGCGATCTTGCCGGCATCCTTGGTGGCCTGGCGCTGGCTGTCATTGAAGTACGCCGGCACCGTGATCACGGCCTCGGTGATCGACTCGCCGAGATAATCCTCGGCGGTTTTCTTCATTTTCATCAGCACTTTCGCAGCGATTTCCTGCGGCGCCATTTTCTTGCCGTCGGACGTCTGCACCCAGGCATCGCCATTGTCATGGGCCACGATGCCGTACGGCACGACGTTCAGATCCTTCTGGACTTCCGCGTCGGAGAATTTGCGGCCGATAAGGCGCTTCACCGCATAGAAGGTATTTTTCGGGTTGGTCACGCTCTGGCGTTTGGCCGAGGCGCCCACGAGCACTTCGCCGTCCTTGGTGAAAGCGACGATCGACGGCGTGGTGCGGTCACCTTCCGAGTTCTCGATGACCTTGGCGGTGCCGCCGTCCATGACCGACACACACGAGTTGGTGGTGCCCAGGTCGATACCGATGATCTTGCCCATAACTATGCTCCAAATTTTTCGGCGGTCAGCCGCCGCGACTGGTTTTCAGAATGGGGTTGCAGCCTGCCGATTCAATGGCGGCTGCATCCCCGGATGTGGGGTGTTGACGATTGATCTGGCTGGCTATTCGCCCTTGGCCACCGCGACCAGCGCGGGCCGCAGCAGCCGGTCATTGAGCACATAACCCTTCTGCAGCACGTTCACCACGGTATTCGGCACCGCGCCCGGAGCGTCGACCATGCTGACGGCGTGGTGGCGTTCCGGATCCAGTGTCTGGCCCAATGGATCGACCTGCACCAGGCCGTTGTTCTCGGCGATCTTCAACAACGATTTCAACGTGAGGCTGATGCCCTCGCGCACCGACGCCACGTCGCCGGTTTGCACCGCCAGACCGCGCTCCAGTCCGTCATAAACCGGCAGCAGCTCATTCAGCAGTTTCTCATTGGCGAAACGGCGCGCCTGGTCCAGATCGCGCTGCATGCGGCGGCGCTGGTTGTCCAACTCGGCATGATCGCGCAGGTTGGCTTCGCGCAATTCGGCATTGAGCGCCTGCTGCTCGCTCAATTGCAGTTTCAGCGTCTCGATTTCGAGATTGCCGGCCTCGACATCGGGATTTTCGCCCTGCGCGTCGTGGGGTGCGTGCGGGTCGTTGTTGTGCATTTAGGAAACTCCAAAGCCTTGGCCATGGCCGGCGTGGCGGCCAGCCGTCAGTGAATTCGCGGAAAACTCCGTCCCGCAGCGGTTATAAGGTCGTGGCAGCGCGATTCAAGGCATCACTGAGCAATCCGGCGGTGGCCTTTACCACCGGGATCACCCGTTCATACGCCATCCGGGTCGGGCCGATGACGCCGACCGCCCCCAATACACGCCCCTGCGCGCCGTAACTGGCAGTGACCACGCTGCACCCGTCCAGTGCGGAAAAGCCGGATTCCTCGCCGATGAACAGCCGCACACCCGGTGCACGGGCGCACACTTCCATCAATTGCAGCAATTCGTTCTTCTGCTGGAACGCGTCGAACAGCTCGCGCAAACGCTGCAGATCGGCGAGTTCGGAGTATGCCATCAGGTTGGTCTGTCCACTCACCAGCACGTCGTCACCGCCCGCCTGCGGCGCGAAGGACGCGGCGGCCAATTCCACCGAACTGGCCAGCAGGCGGTTGAGCTCACTGCTGGTCTCGCGCAATTCGATCAGCAGCTGGGTGCGGATGTCGTCCAGCCGCAAACCGGCAAACTGGCTGTTGAGGTAATTGGCCGCCTGTTCCAGCTCATGGCTGGCCAGTGGCTTGGCCAGTTGCACGATGCGGTTCTGCACCTGATTGTCGGTAAACACCAGGATCACCAGCACCCGCGCGTCCGGCAGCGACACGAAATCGATGTGGCGCAGCGGGAAATCGGCCTGCCGCGGCACGCTGACCACACCGGCGAAACGGGTCATCGCCGACAACAGGGTCGACACGTTGCCGAGCAGGTCGCGCGTGGTGGTCGGCCCGGGCGGCAGTTCGCGCTGCAGGCGGATCATGTCCTCGTGCGGCAGCGGCTGCAGTTCGATCAGGCTGTCGACGAACAGGCGCAGTCCCCGCGGTGTCGGCACGCGGCCGGCCGAGGTATGCGGCGAGGCCACCAGCCCGGCGTCCTCCAGGTCGGCCATGATGTTGCGGATGGTCGCCGGACTCACGTCCAGCCCGGACGACCGCGACAGCGTGCGCGACCCCACCGGCTCGCCGTCGACGAGGTATTGCGCAATCAGCGTGCGCAGCAGCCGCCGCGCACGCGCATCGAGGTCGTGACCGTAAGGGTTGATCATGTGCTGTTGCAGTCCCTGAGACCGCATAGAAATAAGGTCTGCGCCCGCGCATTGCAAGAATGGCCGGGCAAGCGACCCCAAGGGAGTCGTTTGCAGGCTGGCTCCCTTTACAATCGCCTGATCCCCTTACGGCTTGGCTTATGCTCACCTCGCTCTATGTCCGCCAGTTCGCTGTCGTCGAAAAAGCCGAGATCGCATTCGGCCCCGGCCTGACCGTGGTCAGTGGCGAAACCGGCGCCGGCAAGTCGCTGCTGGTCGACGCCCTGATGCTGCTGGCTGGCGCCCGCGCCGACAGCGGCATGGTGCGCGCCGGCAGTGATCGCGCGGAGCTGGCGGCGGAGTTCGACCTGGCCGCACTACCGCTGGCGCGCGAATGGCTGCAGCGCGAAGAGCTGGACGAGGACGGCGCCTGCCAGCTGCGCCGTGTATTGCGCGCCGAAGGCAGCTCGCGGGCGTGGATCAACGGCCGCCCCGCCAACGCCCGCCAGCTGGGCGAGATCGCGGAGTTGCTGGTGGAGATCCACGGCCAGCACGAGCACCAGGCGCTGCTTTCGCGCAACCACCAGATGGCCTTGCTCGATGCGTACGCCGGCCACGACGCACTGCTGGCGCAAGTGCGTGACCGGGCCACGCAGTGGCGCGAACTGGGTGCCCGCGTGCGTCGCCTCAGCGGCGGTGAAGACCGTGACCACCGCATCGAGCTGCTGCGCCATGAAATCGGCGAACTGGAAAAGTGGGCCCTGCCCGCCGCCGCGCTGGCCGATCTCGAAACCAGCCACAAGCGGCTGGCCAATGCCGGCCGGCTGGCCGAAGGCGCCTCCGGCGTGGTGGACCTGCTCGACGGTGACGGCGAATTCGCGCTGCGCCGGGCGCTGGGCCGGGCCCAGGTGGAACTGGGCAAGCTCGCCACGCTCGACGAACGGCTGACGCCGCTGCTGGAACTGCTCGACAACGCGGAAATCCAGCTGGGCGAGGCGGTCGACGGGCTGGGCCGCTACGCGCAGGACGTCGACCTGGACCCGGACCGCTACGCCGAAGTCGATACCCATATCGCCCGCCTGCACGAACTCTCACGCAAACACCGGCTGCCCGTAGCTGAGCTGCACGACAAACTGGCCCAGATGCAGGCCGAACTGACCGAACTCGAAGGCGCGGGCGATGCGCTGGACAAGCTCGACGCACAACGCCACCAATTGCAGCGCGAATACACCGAGGCCGCCGAACAACTCAGCCACTCGCGCGCCGACGCGGCCATACGACTTGGCCAGGAAGTGGGCTCGTTGATGAGCGAGCTGGGCATGGCCGGTGGCGTGCTGCGCATCGAACTGGAGCCGGTCGCCGGCACCGACCCGGACCCGCTGGGCCAGGAGCGCTGCGAGCTGCTGGTCAGCGCCAATCCCGGGCAGCCGCCGCGGCCGCTGCGCAAGGTGGCCTCCGGCGGCGAGCTGGCGCGCATCAGCCTCGCCATCGAAGTGGCCACCCTGGGCAACGACGCCGTGGGCACCATGGTGTTCGACGAGGTCGACAGCGGCATCGGCGGCGCGGTCGCCGAGGTGGTCGGCCAGAAGCTGCGCGCGCTGGGCATGCAGCGGCAGGTGCTGTGCGTCACCCACCTGCCGCAGGTGGCTGCCCAGGGCCATGCGCATTTGCGCGTCAGCAAGCGCAGCGAGGGCGATTCGACCTATACCCACATCGAGACGCTGGATGCCGCCGGTCGTCGCGATGAGCTGGCCCGCATGCTGGGCGGCGTGGAGATCACCCGCGAAACGCGGGCGCATGCGAAACAGATGCTGGAGCGCGGGCAAGCGGTGGCGAAGTAACGTTCGCGGCGAGCTCCCATGCTGCGAAGCGGTGCACCGCGTTCAGCGCAACTGGCTGTCCTTGCTGCCACGGCGGTTGAACATCGCCGCGCTGGCCTGCTCCTTGTCGTGCAGTTCCTGGCAGGTCACACACAGGCGCACGCCGGGCACGGCCATGCGGCGCGCCTCGGGAATTTCCGCATCGCATTCCTCGCAGCGCATCAGGCCCGGCCCCTTGCGCAGTTGCCGGCGTGCCCGCGATACCGCGTCGTTGACGGTAGCGTCGATCTGATCCTGCACGGCGCCATCGCCGGCCCAACCCGTTGCCATGAGCGTCTCCGGATGACAGGGATGTACCGAGGATAGCCGCGCGGGGATGAATACGGCGGCGATCGCGCGTGAAGAACCGCTTCCCCGCCGTGGCGTCCGGAACAAACGCCTGTCACCACGGACCCGCCGTGGCGTTGGGACGATGGGTTTTCGCCTAGCTGGCGCGCACCGCGCGACGGCGCTTCCACACGTAGCTGGCACCCAGCAGCAGAAACCATATCGGGCTGGCCAGCAGCGCTTCGCGGGTATCGGTCTGCAGGGTCAGCAACACGATGACGAACGCGAAAAACGCCAGGCAGACCCAGCACATCACCACGCCGCCGGGCATCTTGTACTTCGAGGCCTGGTGCAGCTGCGGTCGCTTGCGGCGGTACGCCATGTACGCACAAAGAATCAACGACCACACGAACATGAAAAGCACCGCCGCCAGCGTGGTCACCAGCGTAAAGGCCGTGACCACGTCAGGGATCACGTAGACCAGGGTGGCGCCCAGCAGCAGGCAGAAACAGGAAAACAGCAGACCCAGCGACGGCACGGCCGCGCGCGACAGCCGCGCAAAAACGCCCGGCGCATGATCCTCCTGCGCCAGGCCGTACAGCATGCGGCTGGTCGAAAAAATGCCGCTGTTGGCCGAGGACGTGGCCGAGGTCAGCACCACGAAATTGATCAGGCTGGCGGCGGCCGGAACGCCGGCCAGCACGAACAGTTCCACGAACGGGCTCTTGCCCGCCTCCACCAGATGCCACGGCGTCACCACCATGATCGCCAGCAGCGCCATCACGTAGAAAATGATGATGCGCACGGGAATCGAGTTGATCGCCTTGGGCAGATTGCGCTCGGGGTCGGCCGTTTCAGCGGCGGTGGTGCCGACCAACTCGATGCCCACGAAGGCGAACACCGCGATCTGGAACCCCGCGAAAAACCCGCGCAGCCCTTTCGGGAAAACGCCGCCGTCATTCCACAGATTGGCCAGCGCCGCCTTGTTGCCAGTCGGCGACTCGAAGCCCCACGCCACCAGCGCAAAGCCCGTGACGATCAATGCGCAGATGGCCACGATCTTGATCAACGCGAACCAGAATTCCATCTCGCCGAACAAGCGCACCGTGGTGAGGTTCAGCGTCAGCAACAGCAGCACGCACAGCACGGCGGGAATCCACGGCGCCAGCCCCGGAAACCAGTATTGGGCATAGGCGGCAATGGCGATCACGTCTGCGATCGCGGTGATGATCCAGCAGAACCAGTAAGTCCAGCCGCAGAAAAAGCCGGCCCAAGGTCCCAGCAGGTCGGTGGAAAAGTCGATGAACGATTTGTAGCGCAGGTCCGAGAGCAGCAGCTCGCCCATCGCCCGCATCACGAAAAACAACATCACGCCGATGATCAGGTAGACCAGCACGATGGATGGCCCGGCCAGGCTGATGGTCTTGCCCGACCCCATGAACAAGCCCGTGCCAATGGCGCCGCCGATGGCGATCAATTGCAGATGCCGGTTCGACAGGCTGCGCCTCAGGTGATCGGGATGCTCCGGCAATGCGGTCATGCAGCGCGCCTCTGGCGTTCAGGATGCGCAAACATAGAAGAAACCCGGCGGCAAGGGAAATGGCGAAGCGGACATCCGCCAGCCATCGCCGCGCCTTCACGCGCGCCCCGCACACTGCGGAACATGGCCGAACCGACGTCAACCCGCCCCCGCATCCGTTTGCGCATTGGTTGTGCCGGCTGGTCGATCGCCACCGCGCAGCAACCGCTGTTCGACAGCGGTGCCAGCCTGCTCGAACGTTACGCGAGCCGTTTCGATGCGGTGGAAATCAACTCGTCGTTTTACCGCCCGCATCGACCGCAGACCTACGAACGCTGGGCCGCGGCAGTTCCGGCGGATTTCCGTTTCGCATTGAAGATGCCCAGGACCATCAGCCACCACGCCCGGCTGCGGAAAGCCGAGCCGCTGCTGGACGATTTTCTGGCCCAGGTGGCGCCGATGGGCCACAAGCTCGGCTGCCTGCTGCTGCAGTTGCCGCCCAGTCTGGCTTTCGACGGACGCGTGGCGGCCGCCTTCTTCAAGCGGTTGCGTGCTCGCTGGAATGGTGGCGTGGCCTGCGAGCCGCGCCACGCCAGCTGGTTCGCCGACCCGGCCGACGACCTGTGGCTGCGATATAGATTGGCCCGCGTCGGGGCCGATCCCGCGCCCTGCCCCGCGGCACGTCACGCCACCGGCGAACCCGCGCTGCGCTACTGGCGCCTGCATGGTTCGCCGCGGACGTACTACAGCGCCTACGACGACGATGCGCTGCGTGCCGTGGCCACGCAGGTCAGCGAGGAAACCCCCGACGGCGCCGAGGCGTGGGTCATTTTCGACAACACCGCGCATGGCCACGCCATTCCCGATGCGCTGCGGCTGCAGCAGTTGATGGCAATGCCGGAACCTGTGGAACAGACGCAACCGCGCGCCGTGCACACCCGCTCCCGCGATTGATCGGTGGCTGTAATCAACGGAACGAGGGTTTCGGCGTGCGATCGATCAGCCGATTCGACCATGCCGTAGAGGATCGAGCGCGTTGCCATCCCGCACCTTCGATCGCCTCCGTCATCAGCGCGCCCAGCCGGATCATCCGATCGGCCAGCCAGCGCGGCACGCGGCCGCCGTGCAGCGGCAGGTCAGCGCTTCCGCCGCGGTGAGTCAGCGGAAAGCCTCGTGCAAAAACGCCCTGCATCACTGCCTGGAACGTTCTGCCGCCAAGGCCAGCTGTGCGGCCGGGCAATGCAGCAACGCGGAGCGCGCCAGCCAGGCCTGTTCGGGGTAATAGGCAAACACGAACTGGCCGTCTTTCATCACGTCGATGATGGGGCGCGCCACCGCGCTGCGCAGCGCGGGGCAGCCCCAGCTGCGCCCCAATCGACCCATCGCCTTGTCGGCTGCCACGTTCACGTAATCGGCCCCATGCATCACGATGGCGCGATCCATGGCGGCATCGTTGAAACCCGGCTCCAGCCCATCCATGCGCAACGAGTAGCCGTTGCGGCCGGTGTAGGTGGCGCCGGTGACGAACAGGCCCACACTGGATGCGTGGCTGCCATCCTCATTCGAAAAATGCGTGGGCAGGTTGCCGCCCGAGCCGCTGCCGTGCGCCACCCATTCGCGGTACAGAAGCTCATGACTGCGCAGGTCGAATACCCACAACCGACGCTGCAGCGACGGCATGCTGTAATCGATCACCGCCAGGCGTTGTGCCGTCATCCCCACGCCACTGGCCCGCGCGCATTGCACCGCCGCCAGGGCCAGCGACAGCACCTGCGGATCGATCGCGGGCGCCTCGCGCGCCAGACGTTGCGTCGCGGTCAGCGGCATCGCGGCGGAAGGCATGATCTGATCGACGGCATCTGGCCGCACCGCCGCCAGCGCGACGCCGCACGCACACACGGCGATCGCCAGCATCAGCGCCGACATGAAGGTTTTCAACGACATGGGGCGCAGTCTAGCGGATACGGGTTAACCATATGTTGGGCCGTCATCGACAAAACAGCAGGCTGCCCGCCCGAACCATTCAGGCCGAACACGGACGCATGAGGGCGACACCCACCCCGGCGCTACGGCCCGATTATCCGGCCGTAGGGATTGATCGGCCTGCTTTGCCACCAGTGTTTTTCCGGACCGAGTACGCCGATCTCGAAATGCAGGTGCGGCGCATCGGCGCTGGCGTTGCCGGTGCTCCCCACGAAACCGATCGGATCGCCCCGATGCAGCATCTGTCCCTCGGCCAGCCCTGGCGCGTAGCGGTCCAGATGGGCGTAGTAGTAGACGACTTTCTGCTGCGGCCCGAACTGGTAGACGGCAAGTCCGCCGCGCACGCTGTCGAACAGCTTCACCACCTCGCCGTCGTTCACCGCCACCACCGGCGTGCCGCGCGGGGCCATGATGTCGATCGCGTCATGCACGCCCCGGACCTGGCGCGCCTGGGTGTAGGTGTCCACCAGGTCGCCGGTCTTGATGCCCACCACCGGCATCAGCAAACCGGAGATGGCGCTGGCGGGCAGGCCCGAGGTATCGGGCGCCGCTTCGATGACGGAGGCCGACGCGGCAGGCGCTGCCTCGTCATGCACGGTCGCTGTGGTTGCGGTGATCGCGGGGGGTGCAGCAACCTGCGGCTGGACGGTGGCCACCTCCGGCGGTAGTGGCGCGTCCATCGCTGCGGCGGCGCTTATCGCCTGCGGAGGGCTGTCCTGTACGACGAAGGGAATGGCCTTGCGCCCGCCCAGGCTCAGCATGGCCACCACGGCGCACACCGCGCCCAGCACAAAACCGATCAGCACTTTCATCTCAGTTCTTCAAGGTGGCGGTCATGCCGGGCTTCACCGCCTGGGCCACTTCCCGCGCGCTCCAGTTGGTGAGGCGGATGCAACCGTGCGATTCGGTCTTGCCCACTTTCGACGGCTCCGGCGTGCCGTGGATACCGTAGTGGGGCTTGGACAGGTCGATCCACACCACGCCCACCGGATTGTTGGGGCCTGCCGGCAGAATGGCCTTGGAATCGCCCGCGTCGGCATCCCAGAACAGCTTGGGGTTGTAGTGGAAGACAGGGTTTTTCGCCACGCCCTCGATCTTCCAGTCGCCGATGGGCAACGGGTCATGCCTGCTGCCGGTGGATGCGGGGTACTGCGCCACGACCTTGCCCGCCTCATCCACCAGCGAAACGGTGGCGTCGGATTTGTCCACCACCACCTTCGCCACGACGGGCAATGGCGTGGCGCTTTGCACGTTCGGTACCACCAGCGATTCGCCGGCATGGCTGAAATCCTTGCCGGGGTTCAACTGCTGAAGCAGCGCAGGGCTGGCGTGGAATTTCTCGCCCAACGCCTCCAGCGGCGAGGCGTAGCCCAGGGCATCCATCCCCGCCTTCGCCGCCGTGTCGTCAGGCACCGGGAGGAACGGTCCGGCAACGTCGCCGGGGCCAAGGGTGACCTCGACCAGCGCAGGTGCGCGATCCTGATCCAGCGCCGCCCAGGTGGGCGCGTCCATTTCGCCGGTGACGCCCAGCCCACGGCTGGCCTGGAACCCGGCAATCGCCTGGCGCAGGTTGGAACCGTAGGCGCCATCGATTTCTCCCGGCGAGAAACGGGCACGGTCCAGCAGGATCTGCGCACGCAATACGGCAGCACCCTTGTCGCCAGCACGCACCGGCGCAGCCAATGCGGCATCGTTGACTGCCGCGACGTCGAGCACGACCGGCACCGCATTCTGCTCGTCCGCAAGCGCGGGTGCGGCGATGGCAGTCAGCAGCGCGGCGAGAATCAAGCAGCGTTTTTCGATCATCGGCAAGCGACCTCCTGTGGGGAGATCAGAGCTTGCCGCAGCCTGCGTGAAGAACCGTTGGCACTACCAGCGCAACGCCAGACCGGCATCGGTCGCCGGGTTCGCGCCGACTACCGCACGTGAACGCACCGATGCGCGGAATGTCGCGTCGACGGTTGAACTATCCGAGCGGCCAATGCGCCAGCGGAATGTGACGCGTCTGGCCCAGCAGGCTGTGCACCAGCACGAACTCCTCCGCCCGCCACGCGATCGGGGCCACCGCTTCGGGAGCGACCACCCGACGGTCATACGCCAGCGTAAGGTGCGGCCTGAAACCCGTGGTTACGCAGCGGCCCAGCCCGGCCTCGCGCAAGCGCACGCCAAGCTCGACCTGAAAAGCGTGCAACGACTCGTTGCCATGATCGGCCGTCAGCACGAATGGCGACTTTTCCCGGTGCGCGTCAAAACTGGTGACCTGGTCGAAAACCACATCGAACGGCGCCGCCGTGACCTGCGCCGCCGCGGCACGGGCCGCCTCGACCACATCCAGGCGCAAGCCCACCGAATCGCCCAGATGGAACAGCGTGACGTGGAACCGGTCAGTCGCCAGCGGTTTGCCGCGCAAATCGTGACGGGCACATTGTGCGGACGCGAAGGCGGCGAGCCTTTCGGCGGTATCGCGATTCGGGAATATCGCCAGAAACAGGCGGTCGGTGGCCACGGGCTGCGCAAACCCGGGGAATGATGCTTGTTGCGACATGGTCGTCTCTTCGCCTGGCACGCAGGACGCGTGACGCGGCAATGCCTGGTCGATGGGCCGCCGAGAATAATCCATGCCGCGATAAGGCGGTACGCCCGCGCCCCCACGTCGGCCCCGCGGTATTACACTGGCGGTTCCAACGGAGACATACCTCTTGGCAAAGCCCAATTATTCATTCGAAAAGCGACAGCGCGAGCTCGCCAAGAAAAAGCAGCAGGAAGAGAAGGATGCGCGCAAGCGCCAGGCGCGCGAAGCGGAAAAAGCCGCCGTCGATGCCGAGAACAAGACTTCGCCCGACGAAGGCTGATTCACTGAATCCATGGCAGGGTTGCCGGCCGTGGACAAACTCCGCCGCCTAGCGGCGTGATCGATCAGGCCCCACAACCATCCACCGATCATGCCGGACGCGCCAGCCGAGCGTGGCGAAGCGCGCCCCCAGAAAGCCGAAGACAAAGGCGGCGGTGAGCCAGCCAAGCCCTGCCATCCCCACCGGCGCGATGACGAGAATGGCGACGGCCAGCGGCACGAAGACCGCCAGATTGATCACCCCGGCCACGGCAAGATAGCGAAGGTCGCCCGCGCCGATCAGCACGCCATCCAGCACCCACACCACGGCGCCGATGGGAACCGAAAGGCCGAGCATGACCAGGCTGGGCGGCAGCAGCGCCTGCACGCTGGCTGCGCTGGTGAACAGGCGACCCAGCACCCCATTGCCGATCACCACCAGCGCGCCGGACAACAGGCCCGCCAGCACACCCCACTCCAGGCATCGGCGCAGCACGGCCTTCACACTGGCGCGGTCGCCTGCCCCAAGATGGCGGCCGACCAGCGCTTGGGCGGCAATCGCCAACGCATCCAGCGCGAACGCCAGCGTGGCGAACAACGTCATCACGATCTGGAAGGCCGCCAGTTGCGGCGAACCCAGCCCAGTCGCCACATAGACCGCAAGCACCATCGCGATGCGCATCGTCAGCGTGCGCAGGAAAAGCCAGCCGCCCGCGGTCGCGCCCAGCAGCATGCCGGCGCGTCGCGGCCAAAGACTGGCGCCCTCGCGCCTCGCGTGGCTACTCACCACCACAAGATAAGCCGCCACCATCAGCCATTGCGCCACGATCGAACCGACCGCGGAACCGGCGATGCCCTGTCCCAGGCCGTAAATGAACCAGAAATTGAGCACGATATTGACGGCAAAGCCGACACCCGCCACGACCAGCGGCGTGCGGGTGTCCTGCAGGCCGCGAAGCAAACCGCTGGCCGCGAACACCAGCAGCATGGCCGGAATACCCGCCATCGATATGCCCAGATAAGTGACCGCCGCCGTGGATACCGCGGCATTCGCACCGAACGCCGCCACCAGCGCCGGGGTCGCCACCCAGCCCGCGCCGGCCAGGACGATACCGAGGCCCAGCGCAAACCACAGCCCATCGATACCTACCGCCACGGCACGACGACCATCCCCCGCACCCAGCCAGCGAGCCACCGCCGGCGTGGTGTTGTAGGCCAGGAAAACCATCAGCCCGATGATCGTCTGAAGGATCGCGCCGGCCAGCCCCAGACCCGCCAGCGGCTCCTCGCCCAGGTGCCCGACCATGGCCGAATCCGCCAGCAGAAACAGCGGCTCGGCCACCAGCGCACCGAACGCCGGCAGCGCCAGGCGCAGGATCTCGCGATCCATCGGTTGACGGGTGAAAACGTTGATGGGCTGGGCCTGGCCGGCAGAATCGACAGCGGGCCATCGTACAGGCCCGCACTTTCCACTGCGTGGGTGGGCGTGGAAATGATCTCCAAGCCCGCCCCCTCTTCAACTTCCCTTTCGCCGGAAGCCGCACGCTCAGCTCCCTCCCCTGCTCGCAGGGGAGGGCTGGGAAGGGGTCCGCTTTTGATCTTCCCCCAAGCGTGCAATGAACCAGCAGCCCGCCCCACTCCACGCTATCCTGTCGGCGCCCTGCGCGCCCCCGATAACCAAGGAGATCACCCCACGTGCCGCATTATTCCGGCCCACTGCTCACGCGCCCCGTCGCCGAAGCGCTATGCGCGGCGCGCGACGCGGGCTCAGACGAGTGGCAGGGCTCGCTGACGCTGGGTTTCACCCGCGACCACGCCCGGTTGTCGGCGCAAGGCTGGGAGTGGCGCGGGCAGCTTCATCCCTACCCCGGCAAGCTGAAAGACCGCACCATCTACTACCGCGATGGTGACGATTACGCGCCGGTGGCACGCTTTGCCGGTTCGCTGATCAAACTGGTGCCCACTGAATGGGGTGCACCCACGTTCGAGATCGACGGCATCAAGATGCTGCCCACGTCGAAGGAGTCGCCGTTCGAGGACGCGCGCCGCAAGGTGGCCCTGGTCGAGCCCGCCGGCAAGGTCGTGCTCGATACCTGCGGTGGCCTCGGCTACTTCGCGGCCTGCTGCCTGGAAGCCGGCGTGGCGCGTATCCATTCGTTCGAGAAGAACGCCGACGTGCTGTGGCTGCGCACGCTGAACCCGTGGTCGCCCGACCCGGACGCCGATACCAGCGCCGGCCGCCTGCTGCTGGCGCATGCCGATGTATCGCAGGCGATCGCGCAGTTCGCCGATGCCTCGGTCGACGCGGTGCTGCACGACCCACCGCGCTTCGGCATCGCGGGCGAACTCTACTCGCAGGCGTTCTACGACCAGCTCGCCCGCGTGCTGCGTCACGGCGGGCGGCTGTTCCACTACACCGGCAGCCCGAACAAACTCACCAGCGGCCGCGACGTACCGCGCGAAGTGGAGAAGCGGCTGGAGAAAGCCGGCTTCAAGGCGCAACTGGCGCTGGACGGCGTGCTGGCGGTGCGCCGCTGAAAGCGAAAAGCAGCGATGAACCGCTGCTTTTCGACTCCGACTCCCGAAGATGCTCAGTCCCCGTTCGGACGCATCCGGCTGAAGTTGACCGGCACCCACTGATAGGACGTGCCGGCCTTGCGCAGATGGCCAACGCCGGGGAACGGGATGTGCGCACCGGCGACCAGCGTCCTGTCCTTCGCCATCGCATTGAATACGCGGATGCGCGACGCCGCCGCTTCCTTCGGGTCGCTGTCGAAGGAGATGGTCACGTTCGGATGATCGAGCTGGACGGCGGGGACGTGAATGAGGTCGCCCATCACCAACAGCTTCTTCCCCTGGCTTTCGATCATGTACGAGGTGTGTCCCGCCGTGTGCCCGAAGCTGGTGTACGAGCTGACACCCGGCAGCAACGCCACGTCGCCCTTGAACGGCCGGAATTTCCCGGCCTTCACATACGGATCGACCTCGGCCATGGCGTCCTTGAAGAAGGCCTTCGAGGCGTCTGGTGCCTTGGCCAGGTTCGTCTCGCTCAACCAGTAATTCCCCTCGTCACGCTCCGCATGGACGATGGCGTTGGGAAACTGGATCACGCTGTTCTTCGCCAGGCCGCCGATGTGGTCCGGATGCATGTGGGTCAGCAGAATGTCGTCGACCTCCGCAGCGGTATAACCGGACGCTTTCAGGTTGCCCATCAGCTTGCCGAGCGTGGGCCCGAACAGGTCGCCGGCGCCGGTATCGATCAGGATCAGGCGCTTGCCGGTATTGATCAGGTAGGCGTTGTCCGAGGTTTCCTGCGGCGTCTTCTGGAAGGCGTGGTTCAGCGCAGCCACCGTTTTCGCGGCCGGCTCCTGCAGCAATTGATCCACCGGCAGATCCACCGTGCCGTCGCTGAGCGCGGTGACCTCGAAATTGCCCAGCATGAAGCGGTAATAGCCCGGCGCCGATGTCTGGGCCATCGGCGCCGCGGCGAGGGCGCTGGACGCCGTGAGGCCCAGCAGGATGGCTGCGGTGGTGGCGCGGAGGATGTTGCCGCGGAGGTGGGTACGCATGGTTTTCGCCTTGGTGGTTGAAGGTGGCGCCATGTTGGGCATTTGCGTATTTCACTACAATCAGTAAATGTGCAAGGGAGGTTTGCATTTTCAGCAACACGGGGCACCATGCTCGACGCCATCAGAACCTTTATCGACGTGGCCACCGAACGCAGCTTCACCGCCGTGGCGAAGCGCCGCGACGTGGCCGTGTCCTCGATCACCCGCAAGATCGGCACGCTGGAAACCGAGCTGGGCACGAAGCTGCTGGCGCGGCATTCGCGCGCACTGGTGCTGACGGATGCCGGCGAGCAGTTTCTGCCGCGCGCCCGCCACATCGTTTCGGAAATGGATGACGCCCGGCACAGCCTGGCGGATCTGCAGGCCGACCCGCGCGGCCTGTTGACGGTAACGGCGCCCGCCGCGTTCGGCCGGCTGCACGTCATTCCAGCGATGACCGGGTTCCTGAAGCGCTACCCGGCGATCGAGATCGACCTGCACCTCAGCGACCAGCGCGTGGACCTGCTGACCCAGCGCGTCGACGTGGCCGTCCGCATGGGCACGTTGCCCGACAGCGACTTGGTCGCCACGCGACTGGCACCGTCCCGGCGCATGGTCTGCGCAAGCCCCGAATACCTTGCCCGCCGCGGTCATCCCGCCACGCCCGAGCAACTGCTGGAGCACAACTGCCTCACCTTCGCCTCCACGCCGCCGCCCGAGTGGTGGTGCTTTTCCGGCATCAACCGGGAAGCCGCGCTTCCCGTGCGTGGGTCGTTGCGCACCGACGACGCCGAAGCCTTGCTGGGCGCCGCCGTCGCCGGCATTGGCATCGTTCACCTGGCCAGTTGGCTGGTGGGGGATCTGGTTCGTGCCGGGAAACTGGTGGTGCTGTTTCCCGATCGACCCACGCCGTCGAAGATGGCCCGATCAGCGATTCACGCCGTGCGCATGCCCGGCCGTTCGCACGCGGCGAAGGCGAAGCTTTTCATCGATCACCTAAAGAATTCATTTGGTGAGCCGCCATACTGGGATGGCTTCTGATCGCCGGCACCACATGGCTGATCAGCCACCGCCTAGCTGGAATGACGTCGTTCGGAGGTCGAGCCATGCACCGATCGCAAGCCGTTGTCGCAAGCGCATCCGGCCTTCGGTTCGGCTTCGACTGTCCTATTATCCAGCGATGATCACCACCCACCCGCCATCGATCGGGTCCCGACGCGGCAGTCTGGCGTGCGTCGGCATGGGCATGACGCTGGGCTCCCATCTCACGCCGTTGGCACGCAGCCATATCGCACAAGCCGATGTGGTGTTTGCGGGGCTTTCCGATGGTGCCGTGGAAATGTGGCTGCAACGGATGCATGCCGACGTACGCAGCCTTCAGCCGTATTACGGGGAAGGCAAATCACGAATGCAGACCTATCGGCAATGGGTCGAGTTGATGATGATCGAGCTGCGTGCAGGCAAGCGGGTCTGCGGCGTGTTCTACGGCCACCCCGGCATCTTCGCCTGGTCGCCGCACAAGGTCATCGAGGTGGCCCGCGCCGAAGGCTTCGAGGCGCACATGGAGCCTGGCATTTCCGCCGAGGATTGTCTCTATGCCGACCTGGGCATCGACCCTGGTCGTTTCGGATGCCAACATTTCGAAGCGAGCCAACTGCTTTTCTACGAGCGCAGAATCGATCCCACCGGCTATCTGGTGCTGTGGCAGGTCGGGCTGGTAGGCGATTTGTCGTTGACGCGATTTTCCACTGGCTCAGCCTACCGACAGGTGCTGGTGGATCTGCTGAGGCGGGACTATCCGCTGGATCACGAAGTGATCATTTATCGTGCCGCGACCTTGCCGATTCAGGCGCCGGAAATGCGCCGCATCGCGTTGCGTGATCTGCCGACCGCCGACCTGACAACAGAACACACCGTGGTGCTGCCACCCGCCGCGCCGCTCAAACCCTATCTCGCCATGCGTGAGCAGCTGGCGGCGCTGGATCGGGAAACCATCATGGCGTGATGCGGGATATCGCCGCACGATGCATTCGAGGCTGATGCCCGGCAATATCGAAAGCAGGGGGAGACATGTCGAACACGATCGAACTTCTGGCAACCATTGGCGGCGATGCATCACTGCGACATGCGCGGAGGCACGAGCTGGTGGGCCGGCTGCAACAGCTGGGCGCATCCGAGGCGCTCACAACCGCGGCATCATCCGGCGATGGGGCGGCGCTCTACGCGGAAATCGGGCACAGGCCGATGAAGCAACCCCAGGTCACGCATACGCCCGGGCACGAGGAGGATGAAACCGAACCCGGCGACCATGAGCCGCCATCGGTTCCCATTCCCGACCAGGGCAACCCCTGACGCACGCGGACAACGCATACCCATGCCTCCTCTGCCGATCCGCTATCGCTCATGGCCCGCCTGCGTGGGCCTGGCCATCTGCGTGATCGTCGGAACGACCCGGGCCAGCACAGCGATACCCGATCCCGCAGCGTTCCTTGCGCAAACCGACAACGCACGCACCAGCGATCACCCGCGATTCATGCGCATGCTGGCGCAGCTCCACCGCGAAGCGCCTCGCCTCAGCCCTGCCGAGCAATGGCACCTGCGTTATCTCGATGCGTGGCAAACCGGGTACCAGGGCGACTACACCAAGGCCGACGTGCAACTGCGCGCCGTCGCTGAGCACTCCGGCGATGCCACCTTGGCCGCCAGAGCTTCAGCAATGCGCCTGCTTGGGCTGGGCTTCACCCGCCGGTACGAGGAAGCCTTTGCCCTGGCCGAGCGCCTGGCGACCGACCTCCCCAACATCAAGGATCCGCTTGCGCGCTTTCAAGTCCTGATCAATCTGTCGCAATCGATGCTGTTGGCCGACAAGCGCGACCTGGCGTTGAAATACGCACGAATGGTTGAAGGCAAGCTTCCCCCCGGCGAGACCCTCTGCTCTCCTCGCACGCTGCAGATCACCATCCGATACGACAGCCCCCAGCTCACTTCGTCCAGCCCGGAGTTTCATCAAGCCATCGAGACATGCAGGGCGGCGGGGCAGCCGGTCTACGTCGAGACGCTGCATCTGGTCATGGTGGAGGCGTACCTGCGGGAGAAGCGGCCCTCGAAGGCTCTCGCCTTCCTCGACCGAATCGAGCCAGGTATCAAGAGCAACGGGTTCTACGCCCACATGGAGTCGGCCGCCATATTTCGGGCAAAAGCCCTGTTCGCGTTGGGGCGCCTTGCCGGGGCCCGTACTGCGGCTCTGACGGCACTGTCGCTCAATAATCCGAATGAAATCAGCGAGGCAAACAGGGACATTTACGAGGTGCTTTACAAGGCGGAGAAGAAGCTCGGCGACACCGCCGCTACCTTGTCGTATTTCGAGCGTTACGCGCTGCAGGACAAGGGCTACCTC
Organism: Rhodanobacter sp. Root480; assembly: GCF_001426645.1. Classification (GTDB taxonomy): domain Bacteria; phylum Pseudomonadota; class Gammaproteobacteria; order Xanthomonadales; family Rhodanobacteraceae; genus Rhodanobacter; species Rhodanobacter ginsenosidimutans. The sequence goes on along the minus strand of NZ_LMEX01000001.1, from coordinate 610,055 downwards.
GATGACGTCAGCGCCCGCGCGCTGGCTTATCAGACCGTGCAGCAGCACCTGCTGACCGGGAAGCTGGAAACCGAGAGGCTCAGCAAGCAGAACGCGGTGCTGCGGCTGCAGCAGGCGCTGGATGCCAAGGCGGTGGAAACCAGCCGGCTCTACATTCTGCTACTGCTGTTGCTGGTCGCATCCATCGCCTCCTGGCTCTATCGCCTGAAGCGTTCGCAACTGCGCTTCAAGCGGCTGTCGCATCACGACGGCCTCACCGGCATCTTCAACCACCAGCATTTCATCGGCGAAGCGGCCCGCCTGTTGCAGGCGATGAAGAAGAAGACGGAACACGCCTGCCTGATTTTCATCGACCTCGATTACTTCAAGCAGGTCAACGATACGCATGGCCACGCCATGGGTGATGCCGTGTTGAAGCAGACGGTGGCGATCTGCCAGCAGGAGCTTCGGCCCGCCGATCTGTTTGGCCGTCTGGGCGGCGAGGAATTTGGCATCCTGCTTGCCGGATGTTCCCGCCATCTGGGCATGGACATCGCCAACCGCATCCGGGTTGCGATCGGCGCCACACCGATGGGACACGACGACTGCGTGATAACGATTTCCGCCAGCGTCGGCCTGGCGTCCACCGAAGTGTCCGGCCACGACTTGCAGCGGTTGTGCATGGAAGCGGATATGGCGCTTTATCGCGCCAAGGGCAGTGGCCGCAATCGTGTCGTTGCGCATGCGGGCACGGGCGACCTGTTCAATGAGAGCACGCCTGCGCCGGGCCCGTCGTTGCGCAGCGGCGCGACCTCGAGGGGCGTTGCGGAATTCGAGTGAAGGCGAATCTGGCGCACCGGGTCGACCCGCACCGCCATGCAGGAGCGACTTCGGTCGCGACGCCCTGGCTCTGGGACGGGAGCGTCGCGGCTGAAGCCGCTCCTACAGGACGGCGGGCAATTGGAATCAGCCGCAACTGCCGCAGCAGGTGCTGCCACCGCTGATATGCACTTCGGTTTCCAGCGGCACGGCGTCGCAATCCATGGTGCGCAACACGTCCAGCACCTGGTTGCCGGTGGCGTTGGCCAGGACTTCCAGGCGGCCGCGCGGGGCATCCAGGGCAATCTGCACATTGGGGTCGAGCGGGCGCAGCGCGGCGGTGAAGGCGGCGGCGTCGTGATGACAGGTGGACAGCTGGTATTGCATGGTCTGCTCCGTAAGGGGTGGCCGTTCAATGGCTCGCCATGATGCGGAAATTCCCCGCGCCTTCCCCTGACCAGGATCAACCGCCCGGCGAACGCCTCCATCGCCGTCCTGCCATGTCACGCACCCGTGGCACTGAAACGCTCCGCCAGGAAATCGCTGAAGGCACGCACCAGCAGCGAGGATTGGCGATGCTGCGGGTAAACCACATGAACGTTGATGCCTTCGGGCCGAAATTTATCCAGCACGGGCACCAGCCGGCGATCGGCCAATGCAGCGGCCACGATGAAATCCGGCAGGCTGACAATGCCCAGGCCGGCCATCGCTGCGTCGCGCAACATCTCGCCGTTGTTGGCGCGCATCGGCCCGCTCACGGAAACCTTGCGGATGCGCCCCTCCACGCGGAACGTCCATTCACCACGACGCGCACGCCCGTAGGTCAGGCAGGCATGCGACGCCAGTTCGCCGGGTGCCGATGGCGTGCCGTGACGGCGCAGGTACCCGGGGCTGGCGCAGGTGATCAGTTGCACCGCGGCGATGCGACGCGCAACCAGGCTGGAGTCGGCCAGCGTGCCGATGCGCACGGCCATGTCGTAGCCCTCGCCGATCAGGTCGACCGCGCGGTCGTTGAGCTCCAGCTCGATTACCACCTCGGGGTGGCGCTGCATGAACGCGGGGATCACCGCCCCCAGGTGCAGCGTGGCGAACGTCATCGGCGCGCTCAGCCGCAACAGCCCGCGCGGCGCCGCGGTCTGGCTGGTGATCAACTGCTCGGCGGCATCCACCTCATCCAGGATGCGCTGGGCGCGCTCGTGGTAGGCCAGGCCCAGATCGGTAACGCGCAGCTGCCGGGTGGAACGCACCAGCAAGCGCGCGCCCAGCCGCTTCTCCAGCGCCGCAACCCGCTTGCTGACGAACTGCTTGGATAGCCCCAGCCGGTCCGCTGCCGCCGTGAAGCTTTGCGCATCGACGGTCTCCACAAAGATCCGCATGTCCTCAAGCTGGTTCAAATTGTCGCCCTCAAGTTGACAGTATTAAGCACTTCATCATCTTTATTGAACCGGATGGCGACTCTAATATCGCACTCCAGACGCAGCAACCGCCCGCTTCCGCACTTGATCGCGTGACACGCCAAAGCGGGCGACCCACGCTGCCACCCATCAACGAGGAGAGCACCATGATGCAAGTACGCAAGGCTTCCGACCGCGGCGTGGCGGAACACGGCTGGTTGAGCTCGCGCCACACGTTCTCGTTCGCCAGCTACATGGATCGCGCGCAGATGGGCTTTTCCGACCTGCGCGTGATCAACGAGGATCGCGTGGCGCCGGGCCAGGGCTTCGGCAAACACCCGCACCGCGACATGGAGATCTTTTCCTACGTGCTGGAAGGTGCGCTGGCGCACAGCGACAGCATGGGCACCGGCTCGGTGATCAAGCCCGGCGACGTGCAGTTGATGAGCGCAGGCAGCGGCGTGACCCACAGCGAGTTCAACGGGTCCGACGATGAGGGCGTGCATTTCCTGCAGATCTGGATCGCACCGGCAAAAGCCGGCGGCGAACCGGTGTACCAACAGCGCCACTTCGCAGAGGCCGACAAGCGCGGCCAGTTGCGCCTGATCATTTCGCCGGATGGCCGCGACGGGTCGCTGCGCATCCAGCAGGACGCCTCCGTTTACGCCGGCCTGTTCGACGCCGATGAAAGCGCCACGCTCACGCTGGACGACAACCGTCATGCCTACGTGCATGTGGCCCGCGGCAGCATCGAGCTCAACGGCGTGAAGCTGGAAGCGGGCGACGGTGTGCGTTTGCGCAACCCGCGCACGCTGCAACTGGGCAACGGCGGGAACGCCGAGGTGCTGGTGTTCGACCTGCGCCCGCAGGAGCTGCCGCAGATGCCGTGATGCACGGCGACGCGCCGGATGGCCAAACCGGCCATCCGGCGATGGCTGCCGTCGAGCTTCTACCGGCAACGCAATCCGGTGACAATGCGCGACCACTCCACAGGAAACCGCCCCATGATCCAGCGTTTCGATACCGGCCCGCGCATGTCCGAAATGACCATCCACAACGGCGTGGCATACCTCGCCGGCCAGGTGGCCGAAGACGCCGGCGCCGACATCGTCGGCCAGACCGAACAGGTGCTTGCCTCCATCGACGCCCTGCTGGCGCAAGCCAAGACCGACAAGCGCCACATCCTGCGGGCGGAAATCTTCCTGGCCGACATGGCCGATTTCGCTGGCATGAACGAAGCCTGGGGTCGCTGGGTACCGCAAGGCGCCACGCCTGCGCGCGCCACCGTACAGGCGCAGCTCGCCAGCCCCGGCTGGAAGGTCGAGATCGTGGTTACGGCCGCGATTCCCTGATCGACCCTAACGCCGGGCCGGTGGCGTGACCTGCAGTTGCCGCCACCACTGCCGTGCCCGAAGAACCGCCGACCTCACATGCCTGGCGAGTTGATCTGCCGAAGGCGCCGATGCCGCGGCGCCTTCGGTGGCGGGCGGCCAAACAAAGGTCGCCACGCTGCTTGGCGGCATGTCATAGGCGAAGTGCAGCGCTCCCTGGCTGACGGTCAGATGGTTGACCTTTGTATTGCCGTTGACCGCCACCAGCACCACCGAGCCATCGTCCAGATTCTGGAACGCCAGCTCGTGGATGCCGGCATTGGTGTTGCCCGACTTCACGCGGGCGGCGCCGGGCAGCACGAACCGGCTGAAATGACCGAACGCGTAGTACTCGTCATTGCGGCTGACCGCGCCGGAGGCCGAATCAATGGTGACCACGCCCTTGCATTCGTCGCAGCCGCCAGCGTGCGGGCCATGGTTCTCATCCAGCGCCAGGTTCCAGTAGACGACGCCACGCGCCCAGTTGCGCACGCTCTCCATCACGATGTTGCGTGCGAACAACAGCAACTCGCCGTTGCGGGCCGAGGGCCAGTCGCCGCCCGAACATTCGGTGAGATAGGCGTCCATTTGCGGGTAGGCGTCATGCACGGTGGATTGCGCGCTGGGGTTGCCGCGATAGCAATGCCAGGCGATGCCGGCCATGTGGCGCCTGGCGTCGGGGTCAGCCAGCACGCTGAGGGACTCGCCGGGCGTATCCCAGTTGTGATCCCAGCCGAGAATCACCGGCGCATTTTTCCGACGCGCCAGTGCGGGGCCAAGGTACTGGCCGATGAGGCGTGCACGCGCGGCGGCGGACAACTCCATCCCCGGATACGTCAGCGGCAGGAACGCCGGCTCGTTCTGCACCGTCAGCGCGAAAATGGGGATGCCGTAGCCCTGGAAGGCGTCGACGAAGCGCACCAGATAATCCGCGTAAACCGGCTCGTACTCTTCCAGCAACGCGCCGCCGATCACGTTGGCGCTGCTCTTCATCCACGCCGGCGCGCTCCACGGCGAGGCGATGATCTGCGCGTCGGGCCGGACCGCCATGATTTCCTGCAGCGCCGGGATCAGGTAGGCCTGGTTCGGGACCACGTTGAAGTGCTGCAAGCCGGGGTCGATCTCGCCAGCGGGCATGTCGTCCAGGGTGTAGTGTTGCAGCGAGAAATCGGAAGCGCCGATGGTGATGCGCAGCATGCGGAAGTTGAGCCCCGGCGGCGGCCCGAACAGCTCCCGCAACAAGGCGGCCCGCTGCGATGCGCTCATCGCGTTCCGGAGCAGCCAGGCCGACGAATCGGTCAGCGCCGCGCCGAACCCGACCATCGTCTGGTACTTGCGGCTGGGGTCGACGATCACGTCGGCCGGCGCCGTTTTGGCGTCGCCTTCGACGGCCATGACATCGAGCTGCCGCGCCAGGCGCAAACGGCGGTCGGCCGTACTCACCCACACGTGCACCATGACACCGGCCGGCTGCAGCACGCCGGCCTGGATGTTCGCGAACAGCGGCGGACGCGGCCAATGCAGCGCCAACATGGCCAGCAGCGTCAGCAGGATCACCGACAGGAACGGCGTCCAGCGCCCCACCCCCTGGTTTTCATCCATGGCCAGCGCGCTCGCCCCCGCCCATGGCCGATCGGCGCAACGCCGCCACACCGGCCATCATCGATTCATGGTTTCGCCGTACATGGCATCCATCTGCTCTGCGGCACCCGCGACGGTCAAACCACCGCGGCGGGCACCGATCGTGGGGGACTCTCATTTCGACCCATCAAGAACTCGCGTGCAAGCCCGCCAGCCTACAGCTTGTAGTTGATGCCGAACAGGATCGTGCGCCCCCAGGTATCGTAGTCCAGCGGGCGGGTCAGCGGCGCGTTGTTGGCCAGGGTGGCGACCTGCACGGTCGAATCCGCCGAATTGGTGAGGTTGGTGACCTGCAGCAGCAGCGACAGGCCGTTGAGGCTGCCGTCGGTAAACGCGTAGCCCAATTGCAGGTCGGTCTGCCGGTTGGCCCGGATCTTGGTGTAGCCCAGCTGATCGAACAGCGCCACGGCCTCGCCGGTGAACGATGAGCGGTAGCGCTCGGCCACGCGTATCGAGAAGCCGTAGCGCTCGTAGAACAGTGCCAGGTTGGCCACCTTGCGCGACAAGCCGGGCAAGGTCTTGGGGCCGCCGGGAATGGACGAGATGGACGACTTCGGAATCGAGCTGTTGGTCAGCGAGAAATTGGCCTGTGCGCCAAACCCTTCCAGTGCGCTCGCCAGCAGCCCACCTTCCAGCGCACCGGACAATTCCAGCCCGTCCATCTTGCCGCCGGTACCGTTCTGCGGCGTGGTGAACGAGCCGATGTTGCTGGTCGGCACCAGGGTGGGGTTGTCGTTGGTGTAGTTGGAAAAGTCGTAGTCCAGCACGGTCTGCTTGTAGATGTAGTTCAGCAGATTCTTGTGGAACACCGCCGCGGCCACGTAGCTGGCCTTGCCGAAATACTTCTCCCAGGACAGGTCGGTGCCGACCGCCACGTAAGGGCGCAGCTGCGGATTGCCGCCGCTCCCCGACCACAAGACCTGACCCGCGCCGGGCCCGTTGGTGATCTGCGACACATGCGCCGACGTCGCCACCTTCTCGTCGTCGATGCGACCGCGCGCCATGCTCTTGGCCAGTCCCAGCCGCAGGTACTGACGTTCGCCGATCTCCGCCACCAGGTTCAGGCTGGGCAGCACGTTGTTGTACGAGGCGCCGTCGCTGATGTTTCCCACCAGCGCATCGCCATTGGTCTGCAGCGCCCTCGACGATTGCTTGGTGCGCACGAACTGCACACCCAGGTTGCCGCGCAGCGGCACGCTGCCCAGGTGCGTGTCGAGGTTGAACTTCACGTAGGCCAGCGGCACCTTTTCCTCGACGGTGTAGTTGCGGCTCCAGTCGCCCTGCCCGTTCTTCTGCACGCGATAGAACTGGCCGCCGTACAACGCGCCCAGCACGTCGTAATTGAGGATGCCGTCGATGCCGCCGTAGCCCAGCGACGTGGGGCGATACAGCATCGCCGGGTCGACCGGCGCGCTGAGGTGCGCCTGGTACGTCTCCCTGGTGGAACCGTTGCCGTTGAGGTAGGCGAAATAGACGTCCGCATGCTTGGTCTTGGTGCGGTCCGACCAGGCCAGGCCCACGTCCATGTCGCTGAAGATCCAGCCCAGCGGATGGCTGGCCTGCAACCGGAACGCGTGGATGGTGTCGTCCTGATGGTCGAACTCGTCGCGGCCGTTGTAGCCATAGCCGGGCGGATCGCTCCACGGACTGCCGGGGTCGGTGAAAACCATCGTGGCCGGATCGGCCAGATCGACGCCGGGCGTGAAATGCGGATAGCCGAACGCGGCCGGCGTGTCGAAATCCACGCTGGTGAAGCCGCCGTCGGCCAGTCCGCTGAACAGGTAGGCGTCGTGCAATTTCACCCGCGCGCTGGATGAGGACAGGTCGGCCATCAAGGTCCAGTCGCCCAGGTACAGCTTGTTGTTCCAGCCGATGGAATAGAGCTTGTCGTGCTCGTGCGTGTATTCGTTCTGCAGGATCGGCGCCACGCCGAGGATCGTGCCGGAGGTGACGATCGGCAGCGGCTCACCCGGCGCGGTTTGCACGTTGTCATAGGACACATGGTCGTACGGGCTGCTCGACCACTGCGCGCCGTTGGTGTAGCGGCGCTTGCTGAAGGTGGAGTAGTACATGTCCAGCTTGGAGTAGTACACGTCGTTCGGCGCCCACTCCACCACGGCCATCACGCCATTGCGCTTCTGCTTCTGCGACTGCGCGCGCAGTTGCATGCCTTCCTGCGAGACCACGTTGTCGGGCATGCCGGGCGTATGCGGGCCGCCCCAGTTCTGGTCGATGCCGGCGCTGCCGTTGTCGGCGCTCCACCACCACGCCTGGTACTGCCGCTCCTGGATCGGCTGGTCGACCACGGAGACGCCCAGCGCGATGCCCAGGGTGTGGTCGAGAAACTGGTCGACGTACGAAAAGCTGGCGCGGTGTCCGCTGGTGCCCGTTCCCGTGCCGGGGTTCAGCGAGCCGTTGCTGTTGTGCGCGCCGCGCAGGTTGAACACGAACGTCCGCTTCGACAGGTCCAGCGGATTGATGGTGTGCAGGTCGACCGTACCCGACAGGCCCTGCCCGACCAGGCTGGCATCGGGCGTCTTGTAGATGGTGACGCCGTTGATCAGCTCGGCCGGGTACTGGTCGTACTCCACGCCGCGGTTCTCGCCCACCGTGGCCTGCTCGCGTCCATCCAGCGTGGTGCCGGCAAAATCGGGCGACAGGCCGCGGATGGAGATGGCGTTGGCGTGGCCGTCGGCGCGCTGGGTGGCCAGGCCTGGCACGCGCGCCAGGCTGTCGGCGATGCTGACGTCGGGCAGCTTGCCGATGTCCTCGGCCGAAATCGCCTCCACGATGTTGTTCGCGTTCTCCTTGGTCTTCATGGAACTGGCGATACTGCCGCTGATGCCGGTGACCACCACCTGGCTCATGTCGGTCACCGTTTTCGCGGGCTTCCTTACAGGCCTTGTGGACGCGGCGCTGGTGTCGCCGGTGTTCGCATCGCCGGCCTTCTGCGGCACCGGTGTGCTGGTGCCGGCGCTCGCCGTCGGCGGTGTACTCGACGTTGTCTGCGCCGATGCGCTCTCCATGCCGGTAATGGCGAGCAGGGCCGCCGCACAGGCAACGGCCAATGGACGGAAACGGGCATGCGCCAGGGATCCCTGCAATGCACAACGCGACTTCATGATGGACGCCTTCTTGTCGGTGGACCTTGTCAGCGGCGTCAAGCAGAGCTGGCGCGCGGCACCTGTTGCGCACGGCTTCGCATCCCGCATCCGGCATGCCGGCAAGTGGCGGAGCTACCCTTCCGCCAGCCACCGGGAGCGCATGCACGCGCCGCCCATGAGCAACGGCGACAAGACAGCACGAGCAATGTGGAGATTATGAAAAGAAAGGCGCCACGCCCGTCAGCGACCGAACTGCGCCACCACCGGGAAATGGTCGGAGGGATAACGCGGGCCGTCATGCGCGTCCACCGTCTGGACGTCCAAAACCCGGAATCCACGACTCAATATCCAGTCGATGCGCCGGTCCGGCGTGCCGGTGAAGTTGTGGAAAGTCCGGTCCGGGCCGGTGCGGTGCGGCGATGTCAGCCAGGCGTCCTGCAGCGTGCGGGTCAGCTCCCGATGCACCGGCGTCTCCGGCCCGCAATTGAAATCACCGGTGAGGATCACTCGCTCGTCCGCGGGAAGCCCGGCGATGCGCTGCAGGATCATGCCGGCACTCAGCATCCGCGCATGCACGTCCTCCAGCCGATACGGGAAATGCGTATTGAAATACGCGAAGCTGCCGCCGCCATCGCGAAAGCGGAACCGGGCCCAGGTGACCATGCGCGGATAAGGTTGCCCCCAGGTCTTGCTGCCGGGCACGTCAGGCGTGTCGGAAAGCCAGAAATCGCCGGAGCGCTCCACCTGCAAGCGATCGGTGCGATAGAACACACCCATGTGCTCGCCCTTGCTGCCGCCGTCGCGCCCCTGCCCGAACCAGGCGTAGCCCGGCAGATGCGCGGCCAGATACTCGCCCTGCTCCTCGGTCAGCTCCTGCGTGCCCAGCACGTCCGGCTGCTCCGCCAGGATCACCTTCACCATCAGCTCGCGCCGGTTCGCCCAGGCATTCATGCCGGTGTCCACCGGTACGCGCACGTTGAACGTCATGACCTTCAACGGCACTTCGGCGGCGACGCCCGTGTCGGCCATGCCAAGCATCGCCGTGCAGGCAAGCAGCGCAAACCAGTGGCGCAGATTCATCGCAAAACTCCGGCGTGGCGTGGGATCGAAGCGCCGAGACTAGCGCGAAAATCTGCGATGAAACATCGCGATCACACGAACGCCCAACCACTTTCGGCACGTGCATCCGCCCGCACCACCGACGTGCCGGGGAAATGCGAGCTGAAATACAGCCTGCCGTCGCGGATGGCGTCCAGCGCCCAGGCGCGCGATCGGCGCGCCTGCTCGCCATCGGCGCAGAACACGGAGTTCCAGTCCGGATGGTGCAGCTGTAGCGGGTGGTGCATCACGTCGCCGCCGAACAAGGCGCTCTCGCCGCCGGAGTTCAGGCTGACCGACATGTGGCCCACGCTGTGGCCCGGCGTGGGATGAAAGCGGAAACCCGCTTCGATCTCTCCGCCACGATCGCCCAGGCGTTGCACCAGCCCCGCGTCGATGATCGGCTGCACGCTGTCGTCGAAGATCATGCGGCGCGGCGCCGCGGCCGGCGTAGCGTAGAAATCCTCTTCCGCCTGCGCGTACACGTACCGCGCGTTCGGAAACGTCGGTTGCCAGCGGCCATCGACGAGACGCGTGTTCCAGCCGACGTGATCCACGTGCAGATGCGTGAGCAGCACGAGGTCGACATCCTCCGGGCGCACGCCCGCGTTGGCCAGCCGCTGCAGGTAGCCGGTATTAAGCCGGTCGAAGACGCGGTTGAACGGCCGCGACTTGCCGTTGCCGATGCCGGTATCGACCAGCACCACCAGCCCGTCGATGCGGATCAGCCAGCTGTGCACGCTCATGATCAGGGTCTGGTCGTCATCGGCGAGCATTTCCGGGTGCATGGCGCCGAGCCACGGGGCGACGGCGGATTCGCTCCAGTCGGGAAAGATCTTCGGCCCAGGCAACGTGGTGAGCAGGCGGTCGGTGATGCGGGTGATGTGGGCGTTGCCCACGCGATAGATCGTGCTTTCGGTCGTCATGGCGGCATCCGCGAAAGGGAGTGCACTACGATGGGGGCCCGCGCGCGATGAGCGTTAGCGCGTCGCTTGCATACCCGGTATCCAACCCATGGATATGAAACGCGCCGATATCGGCCTGTTGCTGTCGCTGGACGTGTTGCTCGATGAGCGCCACGTCAGCCGCGCCGCCGTCCGCTTGAACCTCAGCCAGTCGGCGATGAGCAGCCAGCTTGCGCGATTGCGGGAGTGGTTCGGCGACGCGTTGCTGATTCCGTCGGGCAAGGGTCGTGGCATGGTCCTGACGCCGCGCGCCGAGGCCTTGCAGGGGCCGCTTCGCGCCGCTCTCCAGACGTTGAACGAGGCCATCACAGCGAACGCGTTCGACCCGCAGCACGATGCTCGCACCTTCACCATCGCCGCCAACGACAATGCCTTTTCGGCGCTGGTACGGCCGCTGGCGCAGGCGGTGTTGCGGGAGGCGCCGAGAATCCGTCTGCGCTGCATCGCACCCGATTACGCCGACATGGCGCCGCGCATGGAGCGCGGCGACGTGGATCTCTACCTCGGGGCAGCGCGCATGGTGGCGCCCTCGTTGAAGCAACGGCTGCTGCTTCGCGACGACTTTTGCGTGGCCCGCCGCCATGACGATCCGGCGCCCATGGACATGGCCGTCTATACGTCGCGCCCGCACGTGCTGATCTCACCCGCCGGCCAGTTCTCCAGCATCATCGACGATGCGCTGGCCAACCTGCAGCAGAAGCGCCGCGTGGCCATGACGGTGGCCACGTATACGCAGGCGGCCAGCATGGTGGCCAGCTCCGACGCCGTGGCCACCTTGCCCAGCGCGTTCCTGCGCAGCCTGGGTTTCTCGCTGCGCATCGATCCCCTGCCCTTTGCGCTCGACGCGTTCGACTACGCGATGGCCTGGCATCCGCGCGTGCACGACGATCCCGCCCACCGCTGGTTGCGCGAGCGCCTCCTCGCCGGGCTGCACGACGGTCCCGGCGCATAGGCGGGAGACGAAGCCGCTTCACCTGGCGCGCCGGCATCCGTTATCGCTACGCCGTGACGGTCGCACCTTCCGCGTCGACGCGATGCAGGCCGGCGCGCATGTCCGCGCCGGTCGGCTGCTGGAACAGCGACAAGCCGAACTCGGGCAGGATCGCGATCAAATGATCGAAGATGTCGCCCTGCACGTTGTTGTGCGCCACAAAGCCGGTGTCCACGGTGTAGCCGTAGATCTGCAGCGGCAGGCCGGTGGGGCCGGGGTCCAGTTGCCGTACCGCCCAGAACAGGTCGGTGTTCACCCCGGGATGGGCCAGCACATAAGCCTGCATGTAGGCGCGGAAACTGCCGATGTTGCTGAGCCGGCGCTGGTTGATGGGCAGCTTGCCCGCCTCGCCTTCGGCGGCATTCCACTGCGCGATTTCCTCCTGCTTGCGCTCGAAATAGCCGTCCAGCAATTTGAACTGGCGCAGGTGCTCGATCTCCTCGGGCTTCAGGAACCGCACGCTGGTCAGGTCGATGTTGAGCGCCCGCCGTATCCGTCGCCCGGTGGCGTACATGTGGCGGTAATTGCGGTACGACTTGGAGATCAGGTGCCAGGTGGGCACGGTGCTGATGGTCTTGTCCCAGTTGACCACCTTGATCGTATGCAGGGCGATTTCCACCACGTCGCCGTCCACGTTGTCCTCCGGCAACGAAATCCAGTCGCCCACTTTCAGCATGTCGTTGGAGCTCAGCTGGATGCTGGCCACCACCGACATGATGGTGTCCTTGAAAATCAGCAGCAGCACCGCCGACACCGCACCCAACCCGGCCAGCAGCGACAGCGCCGAGCGATCCACCAGCACCGCGACGATCACGATGCCGCCGATCAGCCACACGAAGATCTTGACCAGCTGTACGTAGCCCTTGATCGAGCGCTCGCGCCCGCGCGGGCTGGCCTGGTAAAGATCCTCCAGCGCCGACAGCGCGGCGTTGAGCGCCAACACCACATACAGCGCGACCAGCGCCATCGTCAGCGTCGACACCAGCGTATCCACCAGCACGGGGACGCCCGGCACCCAGCCGATACCGCGATGCAGGACCAGCATTGGCGCCACCTGCGCCAGCCGGCGGAAAACGCCGCGCTTTAGCAGTGCGTCATCCCAGTGCCAGGCCGTGCGCCGACTCACCGTCGTCATCACCCGCACGAGCACATGACGCACCAGCCACGCCACCAACCAGGCCACCGCCAGCAGCGCCACGCCACCCAGCACGGTATGCACCCACGCCGGCGCCAACAAGACCTTCAAATCATCCATCAAGCCCTTCCGTCACGCTGAAAACCGCCCCCTACTGTAGGGGCATGGACCCGGAAGGCCAACGCGGCAACGCGACACTCAGGTCACGCGTTCGCCTGCCGCCACGCGAACGGCGATCACATCCGCCGGTGTCGGATGGATGGTCAAACGCAGGCGCCCGCCCGCCATCGACAAGCGCAAGCGCCGATGCCGGACCAGATAGATGACAGCCACCGCAGCCGCCGCCAACCCCGCCAGCGCGCCGACGCCCAACGCCCAGCGCGCACCGAAACGGTCGACCACCCAACCCACCAGCGGCGCCCCGATCGGCGTGCCGCCCATCACCACGGCAATGCGCAGCGCCAGCACCCGGCCGCGCATGGTGCGCTCGGTGGTGAGCTGCATCATCGAGTTGCTGGCAGTCATGAAAGTGAGCGCGGCCAGACCTACGAAAAACAGCACGATCGCGAACAGCAACGGGCTGGGCATCACTGCCGCCACTGCCACGGCGATGCCGAACGCGCCCGCGGACACCGCCATCAGCACCATGCCGGGGAACGGGCGGCTGGCGGAAAACAAGGCGCCGCACATGGTTCCCGCCGCCATCGCCGAGGTCAGCAAGCCGTACTGGCCGGCATCGCCATGGAACACGGTGACCGACATGGTCGAGATGAAGATGGCGAAGTTGAAACCGAACGTGCCCAGCAGCAAAAGCATCACCAGCACCGCGATCAGGTCGGGACGCTGGCCCACGTAGCGAAAGCCGGCCAGCAGGCTGCCACGCGTGCGCGGTGGCCGCGGCTCGACCAGCAATTCGTGCAGGCGAAGAAACCCCAGCGAGATCAGCACGGCCCCGTAGGAGCCGGCGTTGATCACAAACAACCAGCCCTCGCCCACCGCGGCGATCAACACGCCCGCCACGGCGGGGCCGAGCATGCGTGCCGCGTTGAACGAGGCCGAGTTCAGCGCCACCGCATTGGCCAGGTCGTCGTCGCTGACCAGATCCGACACGAACGCCTGCCGCGCCGGCGCGTCGAACGCCGTCACGCAACCGAGCAACAATGCAAAGCCATACACATGCCACAGCTGCACCACGCCGGTGAGGGTGACAAGCCCGAGGCCCAACGCCAGCAGGCCGGCCGCGCCCTGGGTGAGCATCAGCAGCTTGCGCCGGTCCATGTGGTCGGCGGCGAAACCGGACAACGGCAACAGCAACAGGGGCGGCCCGAACTGCAACGCCATCACCGTACCCACTGCCGTGGCGTTGTGCTGGGTGAGCACGGTAAGCACCAGCCAGTCCTGCCCGATGCGCTGCATCCAGGTACCCACGTTGGACACCAGCGCGCCAGCGGCCCACAGCCGGTAGTTGTAATTCCTCAACGAGTGGAACATGCGGTTCATTGCGTGCCTGACAACTCCATGGGCGCGTGGCCGCCGTTCAACCCGATGAAACCCGCGCCGCGAACGCACGACGAACGCCACCGACGAACGAAAGCATCGGACCCGTGAGCATGGTGTGCCCGCATGGCAGGCAGACGATGGAGCGGGGGCATGGGGACGGTTCGGGCGCAGGTGACGGCGGCAGGATCGGCCGCCATCGACAAGGTTACATGGTGTCCCCCGCAAGCTTCCCGTGCCAGACGTCGCGATGGGCAGCGGCGACGCCAGCATCCGCCGCGAACAAGCTGCTCATCCGACGCGCACTACTTCGCTGCGGCAGGCTCTTGCATCCCCGCGTTGTAGGAAGCCAGCACCGCCCCACTCGCCCGATCGAGCAAGACCATCGCGCCTCGCTGCGCGCCGAGGGTGAAATGGATCCTTGCACCGGTGACGGTGTCCTTGATGTCGACGGTCTGGTCCTGCAGCGAATCGGAGGCAAAGCTGTACAGCACGGCGTCGTCGAGCACGGTGGGGAACGCCAGCACGCCCGGCGACAGCGACTGCAGTTGGGTGAATGCGGGAGCGACGCCGGCCTGCGCCAGCGCCCACGCATACAGCGCCGCCTGCGTGTCGTAGCCCTCGGCGAACGCCACCGGATCGGCCACCCAGATCAGCTTGCCCTTGCCGTGGCGCACGACCTTCAGCGAGGCGCCGTCGTCGAACCGCATGCTTTCAATCGGCGCCTGCTGCACGCTGGCCGGATAGCTGAGCTGCAACGGATGCTCGCGACCCGGCAAGCTCAGCGTGGATTGCCGTACCGCGATGGGGAACACGTCCGCCTTCAGCTTCAGTGGGGCCAGCCGGTCGACCGCCTGCCAGTGCTCGTTGCGCTGCACCGGCCCGGACACCAGCAGGCAGCCACCGTCGGCCACGTAGTCGAGCAGGTGTTGCCATGCGTCGTCGGTCAGTGCCTGCGCCGCCGGCAGGATCACCAGTTTCGGCTGGCCGAGCTCGGCCAGCCGATTCTCGGGCAGCAACCGCGCAGGCGTGTGGGTGTCGTAGGCCAAGGCGCGCAGCGATTTTTTCTGGGTGGCCATGGCCAGGTCGCGCATGCCGCTGTAGAGCAGCGACTGCGAGGTCACCATGATGACGGCCGGCGCTTCGATGCGGGTGAAGCTCGCCGGGCTTGCCGCCACAAAACGGGCGAACCCGGCCAGCACCCGTGCCTCGGGCTTCTCGGTGCCGTCCACGCGGATCGCGCCGATCGGTGTCTCGTTGTCGTTGGCCATGCGGGCGTTGACGTTCCACACCCACTCGATGCCGCCCGCACCCTGGGCGAACGAGATCGCCATCTTGCGTTCGAGTTGCCAACCCTCGATCTGCGGGGAAAAGCGCAGCCGGTCGCGCTGGCCCAGCCGCCGCTGCTCACCCAGCTCCTGGATCAGCATCGGCTGGCCCGGCAATTTCGCCGACAGGCCCGCCCACAACGCGCTGTCGAAATCCCACCACAGATGCGTGGTGGTGAAATCCACCAGCGGCGAGAAAAACGCTGGCGACAAGCGCGTCGCCACGCCGCCCTCCTCCTGACCCACAACCACCAATTGATTGGAGCCGACGTCGCGGAGCGTGGCGCGCATGTGTTTCACCCAGTCCTTGAAGACGGACTGGGTGAACAGGTAATAGTCGTAGACCTTCAGCGGATTGGCGCCGGCGCGCACGCCATCCGGATCGAATGCACCGGCGACGGGCAAGGCGAACGGATCGGCGGCACCTGCCTCGGGCGGCGCCACGTCCGGTTTCGACTGCAGCGCCCGCCCCTTGCCGAACGACGGCTCCGACCACGCCGCCAGCAGCGCGGCCTGATCCGGGTAACGCTGCTTCAGCCAGCGCCGCCACGCCTGCTGCTCCAGAGCGTCGCCCTGCGGCAGCGTCTTCCACAAGTTGGTGTTGGCACTGGGTTCGTTGATCAGGTCCCACAGCAGAAACGGCACGTCGTGGAAGCGCTGCACCAGCGAATGGACGAAGCGATCCTGCATGGCCAGCGCGGCCGGATCGAGATAGGCATTGCCGGCGCCGAACGTCTCGGGAAGGAAGGCGAACAGGTTGAACTGCACGGGAAGGTCATTTCGCCGCGCCGTCATCAGCATGGCCTCGACCGCGCGCAGGGTCGCCTCGCTGGCCGACTTGTCCGGGTTCACCAACCGGTTCCAGGCCGACCAGATGCCGGTGCGGATCATGTTCAATCCACCGGCGCGG
The DNA here is from genome assembly GCF_001426645.1 of Rhodanobacter sp. Root480. Taxonomy (GTDB): domain Bacteria; phylum Pseudomonadota; class Gammaproteobacteria; order Xanthomonadales; family Rhodanobacteraceae; genus Rhodanobacter; species Rhodanobacter ginsenosidimutans. Next base: position 593,824 of record NZ_LMEX01000001.1, on the reverse strand, counting down.
ATCTGTTTCAGGTCCCGGTCCCACACCCACACATTGGGTTTGCGCAGGTAGTCGCGATCGACATCGCCCGCCATGTAGGTGGTGCCGACCACCGGCAGCGGCTTGCCGTCGAGCTGGAAATAATCGCCGTTGACGGTGAGCTTCGGGCCGCTGCGCAGATACGCCAGGTCGCGCATCCAGAAGCCCGAACGATACGTCCACACCGGCGCACCGTTGCGCTCCAGCGTGGCCTCGACCACATGCAGGCCCGCGCCTTCGGCCGCCTGTTTCGGCAAGGTCACGGGCTGCGTGGGATCGGCCTTGAAGCTGTAGTGCTGGGCCGCACCGGTGTCCGCATGCACGCTGACCTTGAGCGTGTCGCCGGCCTCTACCGTCGTTCCACGCGCCGGCTCGAACTGGAATTGCAGCGCTTCGCCCTGCACGAACAGCGGCATGCGCGGGCGGAACGTGAAGCGGTCATCCTGCCGCAACGCCAGCGCCTGCAGTCGCTGCAGCAAGTGGGAGTTGGCGAAGGCATCACCGTCCGGATCGCAGGCCAGGAAGATCCAGCGCCCGCCCACGAAACGATGCTGCACGTGATCGACCAGCAACGCCGGCGCCGCCAGCTTGTGACCATCGCGCGCGCCCCAGGCCAGCGTGGTCAGAAAGGCATCCTCACTGCCGTTGTTGGCCGCCGTGTCCTTGGGGTCCATCACCACCGAAAGGCGGATCACCGGACTCCACGCCTGCTTCCAGCCGAACGCTGGCAGCGCCGGCGCCACATCCGCATTCAGCTCGAACTGCAGCGCCTGCGAACCGGGCGTGGGCTGCCAACCCTGGATGAAAAGCTCCAGCGACGCCGCCACGCTGGACTCGCGCAACCGCCACTTGTTGCCGTCGCGATAAGCCGCCCGCGTGAACGGCTTGCCGCCCAGCACGATCAGGTTTCCACCGCGGTCGAGGTAACGCAGGATGGACGGCCACGCCGCCTCGGGATAGGTCGAGCCATAAGGCAGCACGAGCAGCTTCGTCTGCGCCGAGCCGAGCGCCGCCTCGAGCTGTGCCGCGTTCACCATGCGTGCGTCGGGAAATCCTGCCGCCAGCGCCGCGGTGGGCACCGGCGACGTATCGGCCGCGGGAAAACCGGGCTGCTGGAAAACCACCGTTCCGTCAGCGGCCAGCGCGGCCGGCACGATGCAGCCGCCAAGGACAACCAGCCACAGGAATCGCAGGAAGAAAGACATGGAACGTTCCCCGGAAAAGTCGGCGTCGGCCCGATCAGGAGCCTGCAAAAGGTAGCAGCGCTTGCGCAATCGCCGGACGGCCCAGCCCAACCACTTTCCGCCGCGATCATGGTAGATAACGTTACCATGCCATGACGGATCATGGGCAACGTGAAACCAGGCGTTCTCCATCGCGCCACGTTGAAGAAGACCGTGGCATCGTTGAGCCGCTTTCCCGACCGGCCTGCCCCGGCCCCACGGCATAGAAGCCCATGCATCCGAACGCGTTGTCGATGGTCGTGCGCTCGCGAATCCGCCATCTCAATCCCGGCTGCTTCGCGCTGGTGATGGCCACCGGCATCGTGTCGATCGACGTCAGCCAGCACGGCATGGCCCTGCTGGCGCAGGCGCTGTTCGGCCTGAATCTGCTGGCGTATGTCGTGCTGCTGGTGATGAGCGTGCTGCGCCTGCTGCACTTTCCGCGCGAGCTGCTGGCCGATTTCGTAAGCCCCGGCCGGGGTGCGGGTTTTCTTACCCTGGCGGCGGGTACCTGCGTGCTCGGCAGCCAATGCCTGCTGGTGGTGTCCCTGCCCCGGCTTGCCGATGGTTTGCTGGCGGTCGGCGCATTGAGCTGGATCGGCCTGGTCTACCTGTTCCTCGCCGCCACCATCACCGCGCGCATCAAGCGCGGCTTTACCCGCAGCATCAACGGCGGCTGGCTGGTGGCTGTGGTGGCAACGCAGGCGCTGGCCGTGTTGCTGGTGCTGCGCACGGCCAGCGGGTCGCCGCTCAGCCCGGCATGGTTGTTCACGGCGCTGTGCCTGTACCTGCTGGGCGCGGCGCTGTACTTGTTGATCATCACGCTGGTGGTGTATCGCCTGGTGTTTTTCCCCTTGCGTGCCCGCGATTTCACCCCGCCGTACTGGATCAACATGGGCGCGCTGGCGATCACCGCGCTGGCCGGCAGCCTGCTGGTGCGGCACATCCCGGCATCGGGTTCGCTGGCGCAGCTGTTGCCGTTCGTGAAAGGGTTCACGCTGTTCTTCTGGGCGACCGCCACCTGGTGGATACCGTTGCTGCTGCTTCTGGAAGGTTGGCGATACGCCTGGCGGCATGTGCCGCTGCGCTATGAAGCGGACGACTGGGACATCGTTTTTCCGGTGGGTATGTACACCGTGGCCACGTATGAACTGGCGCAGGCGCTGCAGCTGGATTTCCTGCAGATCATCCCGGACGCGGGCGTGTATGTGAGCCTGGCGGTGTGGTTGTTCTTCGCCGTCGCCGGCTTGCTGCGCGCTTTTCGACGCCGCGCCACACAGGCCTGACACGCGCGTATGCGGGGCCTTTTGTCGCACCGCGTGGTTTCGCCCCGAAGCAACCGGGCCCCGGCCCGCCAGACATGCTACAATCGCGCTGCAAATAACTGTAAACAAAGGAAAAAAGGAGGCACAAAATCAAAACTTCAATCATGTCACTGTTCTACCGTAGCCCACGGGCCAAGCGGTCTGGCACGACCTCTGATTCACCCGTCAATCGCGCAGTCCATCTGCCCGAGGGCTTTTTCATCCACCGCCCACACCGTCGCTCACGCATGCGCGACAGCAGCTACACCACGGGCACCTACGCCAGCCGTCCCGTCTACCGCAATGGTCTTGCGCGACAGCAGGCATTTCGCGTGATCTAGCATCACGCAGTGAACCACTCGACCTGAGCCGGTTCACCACATGTTTCATGCGGGGGATGCGAGGCGGCGCCACGGGCGGCTGACCATCGGCTGCAGAGGCACCAGCCACGCATCCCGAGGCGGATTCTCCGCATCGCGTTTCCACCACCACACACGGCTTCATCCTCGACGCAGGTGTCAGGGTGCGGCGATCGGTGCACGGGCTTGCAAAAGCGCGGCACCGAAGCCATGAGTGTCTGATCGAACACGTTGGCAGCATCCATGTTCAAGCTCATCCGAAACTGGCGCGAGCGGCGCGTCGTCGCGCAGCATCCGATTGCCGAAGACCTCTGGCGCAAGGCGCTGCAGCGCTGTGCGCCGGCACGTCGGTTGGGCGCTTCCGATCAGGCAACGCTGCGCGTGCTGGCCACGCTGTTTCTGCACCGCAAATCCATCGAGCCGGTCGAAGGGGTTGAACTGGACGACGCTGATCGCGTGCTGCTGGCAACGCACGCATGCCTGCCCATCCTGAAGCTGGGCCTGGACTGGTACGACGGCTGGCACAGCGTCATCGTGTACCCCGCCGCTTTCATCCCGCGCCACTCGCATATGGACGACGCGGGCGTGGTCCACCAATCCGATGCCGTGTTGTCGGGCGAAGCGTGGGGCCGCGGCCCGGTGATCCTGTCGTGGGAGGACGTGCTGCACATCGGGGAGACGCCCGGCCACAACGTGGTCATCCACGAAATGGCGCACAAACTCGACATGCTCAATGGCGACGCCAACGGCTTCCCGCCGATGCACCGGCGAATGGACCACCGCGTGTGGTGGAAGGTTTTCTCCAACGCCTGGGATCGCCTGAAGGATGCGCACCGCAACGGCGCCGAGTTGCCGATCGACCCGTACGCTCTGGAAAACCCGGCCGAATTCTTCGCAGTGGCCAGCGAGCAGTTCTTCGAAACGCCCGCAGCGCTGCGCCAGCACCTGCCTAAGGTGTACCGCCAGCTTGAGCTGTTCTATCGGCAGCACCCGTATTGAGCGTGAACTGTTCCTTCTCCCGCTGCGCGGGAGAAGGTGCCCGGAGGGCGGATGAGGGCGCTTTTGGCCGGTGCGGAAAGCAACAGCGCGGCTATGCCGCGCGCCCCCTTCCGCCTTCGGCACCTTCCCCCGCGCAGCGGGGGAAGGAATCAGGTAGGACGATTTATTGCGGATAACATGCACGCGAATAAATCCACGCCATCAGGACCCCACGTGCGCCGATCGATTCTCATGCTCCTGCTCGTGCTGTTCAGCACCTTCGCACACGCCGCGACCCAACCCGAACCACCCTCGATCACCTCGCGACAACCCGTCGTGCGCATCGACGATGTCGCGCGCTTCTATGCGGTCTACGACAAGGCCGAAGGCAAACCCTCGGCCGCGGCGCTCCAGGCGGGTTACCTCGACGCCGGGTCACCGGGCCTGCAGCAATTCGTGACGGCGCGGATTTCCTCCGCCCAAAAACTGGCGGATGCCATCGCCAAGTCGCCGCAGGATTTTCGCAACGCACGCCGCTGCGTACCGATGCTTCCGGCGGCGCGCGACCAGCTGCGGCAGGTGTTTTCCGAGTTGACCAAGCTCGATCCGCAGGCGACGTTTCCACCGGTGACGATCGTCATCGGCCGCAACAACACCGGCGGTACCACCACCGCGAACGGCGTCACCATAGGCCTCGAAGTGATCTGCCGATCGAACTGGCTGACCCCCGACATCACCCAGCGGCTGGTGCACCTGATCGCCCACGAATACGTGCACGTGCAGCAGCCGGCGGCGCAGGTGGCTCCGCCGGCCAATGCCACCGTGCTGTTTGCCTCGCTGGTGGAAGGCGGCGCCGAATTCATCGGCGAGCTGACCTCGGGCGAAGTTCTGAATGTCCACCTGAAGCGCTGGACGCAGGACAAGGCGTGCCGCATCGAACGCGATTTCCAGACGCACGCCATGGATACCGACATGTCCCACTGGCTGTACAACGGCCCCGGCACACCCCAAGCGCCGGGCGACCTCGGCTACTGGGTGGGTTACCGCATCGCGCGCGCATACTACGCGCACGCCAGCGACAAGCCGCGCGCGATCCAGGACATCCTCAACGTCAACAACGACAACGCGGCCAGCTTTCTCGAACGAAGCGGCTGGCGCGCGGATGAGGACTGCGCTGCTGCATCCGCTCAGTCCCGACGCGAATAATCCATGTGCTTGAGGTCGTCCATCAGGCTCGGCCCGGTCGGATGCCAGTCCAGCACGCGCCGCGTCCATGCGCTCGACGCGGACAGATCGAGGCCCACGAAGCCACCCAGCCAGCCGAAATGATCCGGCGCCTCACTGGCGTCGATCGATTTGACCGGCACATCCAGGCCCGCGCCAATCACCTGCGCAATGTCGCGAACGCAAACGCCCTCCTCGTCGACGGCGTGATAGCGCTCGCCGGGTTTGCACTTCTCGATCGCCAGCCGATACAGCCTGGCCACATCGAGCACATGCGCGGCGGGCCAGCGGTTCAGTCCCTCGCCAACGTAAGCCGACACGCCCTTCTCGCGGGCGATGTCGATCAGCGGACTGACGAGGCCCTGGCGAACGGTGTCGTGCACCTGCGGCAGCCGCATCACCGACACGGCCACGCCGGCGGCCAGCATTTCCGCACCGGCCAGTTCCGACGCCATGCGCGGGTTGGGGTGCTCCGGGTTGAAGACGTCCTCCATTGCAGGCTGGCCCGCCGCCGAGCTTCCCGCACCCGTGCCCGAGGTCAGCAACAGGGGCCGCGAGGATCCCGCCAGTGCCGAACCCAGCGCCTTGATCGCCCGCGCGTCCTTTTCGCAGTTGGCCACGAAATGGGCGAAATCATGATCGAACGCGGTATGGATCACCGCGTCGGCGGCGGCCGCACCACGCCGCAGGCTGTCCAGGTCTTCCAGCAGCCCGAAATGCGGTTCCGCGCCCGCGGCAACGAGTGCCTTGGCGCCCTCTTCCGACCGGGTCATGCCCACGACCTGATGACCGGCCGCCAGCAGTTCCGGCACGATGCGCGAACCGATGAATCCGGTGGCGCCGGTAAGAAAAATACGCATGGAATCGCCTCTTGTTGGGTTGTCAAAGCGATCCTATGCCCGAAAATATACGGGTAAAGTAGTTGCATTATCCTGGTATAAAAACCAACAGGAACGCCCATGCCCGCGACCACCGCCAATCATCTCGGCACCTATCTGAAGGATCGCCGCACCCGCCTCGACCCGGCGACGTTCGGCTTCGCGGGCGGACGCCGGCGCACGCCGGGCCTGCGCCGGGAAGAAGTCGCCCAGCGCGCCAACATTAGCCCCACCTGGTACACATGGCTGGAACAGGGGCGTGGCGGCGCACCGTCGGCCGAGGTGCTGGGCCGCATCGCGGACGGGTTGATGCTGACCGAGTCCGAACGCGAGCATCTCTTCATGCTCGGCCTCGGTCATCCGCCCGGGGTTCGCTACAAGGCCACCGAGGGCGTGACGCCACGGCTGCAACGCGTGCTGGACGCGCTGGAGGCGAGCCCGGCGATCGTCAAGACCGCGCTGTGGGATGTGGTTGCGTGGAACCGCGCCGCGGCGGCGGTGCTTACCGACTACAGCAAACTGCCTCCGTCGGAGCGCAATATCCTGCGCCTGCTCTTTTCCGATTCACGGGTACGCGCCGCGCAGCCGGACTGGCAACGCGTGGCCCGTTTCGTCGTGGGCGCCTTTCGTGCGGACGCGACCCGCGCCGGTGCGGGCGCGGAAATCGACCGGTTCGTGGACGAGATGTCCCGGCTCAGTCCCGAATTCGAAAAACTGTGGTTGGCCAACGACGTCCACGCCTATGGCGAAGGCGTGAAACGCCTGCGCCATGCGGAGCTGGGCCTGCTGGAACTCGAGTTCTCCGCCTTTGGCGTCGACGGGCGATCGGACCTGGGGATGATCGTGTTCAACCCGGTGAAGGCGAAAGATGCGCAGCGCCTGCGTGCCTACATCGAGGCCAAGGCGGCGTCGGCTTGAAGATGCGCATTCAAGCCGACGGCACCGGCTTCCGATCAATAAGCGCCGCGAATATGCTGCGCCACCTCGTTCCGGTAGAACGCGGCCAGGTCGTCATGCAAGGTCTGCGGCAGTGACGGCAACGCGCTGACCTTGGCGTTTTCGCGCACCTGCTCGGCGCGGCTGGCGCCGGGGATGATCGTGGTGACGGCGGGATGGTCAAGTATCCAGCGCATGGCCATTTGCGCCGTGGTGTACCCCTCGGGCGTCTTCGCCGTGATCGCATCGGCAAGCTGGACGCCTTTCTCGAACGGGATACCCGCAAAGGTTTCGCCCACGCTGAACGCCTGGCCATCCTTGTTGTAGTTGCGGTGATCCGTGCTGGCAAAGCGGGTGTTGCTGTTGTACTTGCCGCTCAGCATGCCGCTGGCCAGCGGAAGCCGCACGATGATGCCGATGTTCTTTTCCTGCGCCTTGGGCAACAGCTCGTCCAGCAACTTCTGCCGGAACACGTTGAAGATGACCTGCAGCGAGCTGACGTCGTCGTGCTGCGCGCAGACCAGGCCCTCTTCCACCGTCTCGACGCTGGCACCGAAGAACTTGATCAGCTTTTCCTGCTGCACGGTACGCAGCCAGTCGAAAATCTCGCCACGCTGCAACAACGCCAGCGGCACGCAATGCAGTTGCAGCAAGTCGACGCTGTCGCAGCGCAACCGATCCTGCGCGGTCCTGATCCGGTCGCGCAGGCTGGAAAGCGAATAACCGTTCGGATACGTATCCGCGGCGCGGCCGTATTTGGTGGCGATGAATGGGCGCGGCTTGCTCGCCGCCAGCCGCTCACCCAGAAAACGCTCGCTCGCCCCATCGCCGTACACATCGGCGGTGTCGAAGAAATTGATACCTGTTTCCTGCGCAGCGTCGATGATCCCGTCGACAGTGGCTTCGTTGATGGGGCCGAAATCGCCACCAAACTGCCAGCAGCCAAGGCCGACTTCACTGACGGCAAAGCCGGTGTTTCCCAGTATCCGGGTTTTCATTTACGTCTCTCTCCTTTCCTGAAAAAAAGTCGCGAACGGCATTCTCGCCGATTCGTTGCATCTCGTGCCTGCCGCGGTCACGGACGGTCCGTGGACCGGGTCGCATCCATTTGTGGTGATCCACCAGACCTTCTCACAGCGGCCGCCATATGTCGTTCGGCCACGTCGTTCTAGAGCTTAAGTCTGCGCGAACAAACACATTTTGCGATGTACGATCCGACGACGGCCGTACCTGAAGCTTCACATGACGGAGAGAAAAATCGGCGGATGCCGCTCTCCGGTCTCCGGGTGCGACCAAGCGTAAACGGGCGCTGCTCACGAACCTTCGCGTTCTACAGGTCGCCGGCGCGTGCCAATCGGCAGTGACGCGTCGCATTCCAACCAGGTACCTACGATGACGACGCACATGACGTCCGAGCCCACCGCCGTCGAGAGCGCAGAGGCGCCATCATGCTGGTTGAGCGTCATCATCCCGACCCACAACCGCCGCGAACTCACGCTGCGCGCCGTCAACTCGATACTCGAACAGCATCACCCACGCCGCATCGAGATCATCGTGGTCGACGATGGGTCCACCGATGGCCTGGCTGATGCCATCCATCAACGCTATGCCGCCAACGACAGCGTTCGCGTCATCACCACTGCGCGCGAATACACCAACGCCGCGCGCAACACCGGCTTCAGGGCTTCGTGCGGTGAGCTCGTCTGCTTTCTGGACTCTGACGATCTGTGGTTGGCGCACACGCTGACGGTGGTCGAACAGATCTTTGCGGAACACCCGGAGCTGGCCTTTCTCAGCGTCGAGGGCAGCACCCTGCCTTCACCGACTCATCCCCTGATCTCACGTGTGGTGTCGGAAGACGCGCCCGGCTGGTCGCATGCCGGCTTCCACAGCGCCCCGCTCGTCCACCGGTCATTGACCCTGGATGGCCCGCAACGCCACGCCACCCTGCTCTACGGCGATTACTTCCCGGCGATCATCCGCGGCGATCTGTTTTTGCTGAGCGGCCTGATTATTCGCCGCGACGCCATCGTGCGCGCCGGGCCGTTCACCGAGCACTTCCGGTTCTACAACGACTGGGAATTCTTCGCCCGGATGTGCCTGCAAGGTGTCGGCGGCTACATCGACTATGACGGCTTCCGGCGAGATGCCGGGCGAGGGGACCAGATATCGAGGGCACGCCCCGCCACCGCCATGCCGCGACGTCACGTGTACATTCTGCGAACGCTGGCGCGACGCTTTCCCGCGCGTTTGGCCGCCTATGCGAATCTGCACAAAGACGCTCTCAACGACGCGCAATACTGGATGGCCCGGTGCCTGCTGCACACGCACCACCGCCGTTTTGCCAAACGCCTCCTGATGCATTGCGTGCGCCAGCGTTACAAGGTGGCGCGCAGCCTGGCGCTGCTGGCCGTGGCCGACTTCATCTAGCCCCGCCAAGGCTTCTTTCACTCACCCTCGTAACGCATCCCGACCGCCTGGCGCCACGTATCAAGGGCGGCGATATTGCCGAGCGTGTCGTCCCACGTCATCGCCGGGACTTCGGTGGCACCGCTCGCCACAGCCTGGGCGACCGCGTCGGCTTCGTAGGTGTAGAGACCATGGGCAAGGTGGTCGATGGCGATTTTTTCCGGCGTGGTGTTGCCCCGCTTATGCAGCCAGATCACCTCGTCGCGGCCATCCCGCCCGGGCAGAAACGGGGTGGGTACATCGATCCAGCCGTCGGTGCCGTAGATCTGTGCGGACTGGTCGTCGAGGATCGTGGTGCCGCAGGAAAGTTCGGCCAGCACGCCGCCGGGAAAGCTCGCCACGGCGGAAGCAAACTCATCGGTTTGCGCGACGGAGTGAATCCGACCCACCCCATGGAGGGCCGTCGGGTTGGCGAAAGTCCGCCCGCTGGCCTGGCCGGCGATGAGTCGTGCGAACGACATCGGATAACAGCCGACATCGAGAATCGCACCACCACCGAGGCCCTTGTTGAACAGGCGATGGCCCGGATCGAAGTCGGCGGCAAAATTGAACGACGCGCGGATCACCCGCACTTCACCCACGTGCCCTGACCGCACCAGCTCCACGATTTTCAGCGTTTGCGGATGGAACCGGTACATGAAGGCTTCCATCAGCAACACGCCGTGTTCGCGCGCGGCCGCGATCATGCGCTGGGCATCGGTCAGGTTCAGCGCCAGCGGTTTTTCGCAGAGCACATGCTTGCCTGCGCGCGCGGCCTCGATCGCCCACTCGGCATGCCAGGGATGCAGCGTGCCAATGTAGACGGCCTGCACCTCGGGGTCGGCCAGCAGCGCTGCATAGCTGCCGTGGGCGCGGACACCATCGAACTCATTGGCAAAGGCCGCGGCATCGGCTTCATGCCGCGAAGCCACGGCCACGAGGCGATTGTTGCGGGAGGATTGAAGATCGGTGGCGAATTTCCGGGCGATGTGCCCGGCGGACAGGATGCCCCATTGCAGTGGTGTCGTGGTCATGTGCAAACAGGAAACGAAGGAATCCGCAGCCTATCCCGCCGCGCAGCCAATAGCCAAGGCGAGGCGTTCCGGACGAGGCTCCCCCGAAGCACGCGTAACCACCGCCACCGCCGCGACGAATGACAGGTAACGGAGCTGCCGCCTGACTCCCCGCCAGCGAGGTTCACCATGATTCGTCGCACTGCTTTTCGACTGGCTCCTTTTGCCGCCGCCGTAATGCTTGCCCTCAGCGCGTGCCAGGGCGCTTCCGCCACCATCACCGCCACCCGCCGACCGGCTCCCACGGTCGACGCCAGCAAGACCACCGCGCCCGGTGAGGCGACCGCGGTCATCGCCGGTGGTTGTTTCTGGGGCGTATCTTCGGTGTTCGAGCACGTCAAGGGCGTGCGCCAGGTCACCGCAGGCTACGCCGGCGGCAGCGCCGACACGGCCCGTTACAACATCGTCAGTGGAGGCGGCACCGGCCACGCCGAATCGGTGCAGGTGAAATACGACCCCAGCCAGATCACCTACGGCCAGCTGCTGCAGGTGTTCTTCTCGGTGGCCTTCGACCCCACCGAATTGAATCGGCAAGGCCCGGACAGCGGCACGCAATACCGTTCGGTCATTTTCTACAACAGCCCCGAACAGAAGAAGATCGCTACCGACTACATCGCGCAGCTGACCGCGGCCAAGTCGTATGCCGCGCCCATCGTCACCCAGGTGGTGCCGCTGAAGCACTTCTATCGCGCCGAGGCCTATCACCAGCATTACGCCGAACGGCACCCGGACAATCTGTACATCATGTACAACGATGCGCCGATGGTCCGGCACCTGAAAAAGCTGTTCCCCGATGTCTATCAGGCGCCGCAGGCGATGGTGGAAGTGCAGCTGCACTGAGCTGCGCGGCAAACCCGCGCGCATGCTCGCGCGCGAGGTCGCTCGATTTTCCACGGCGCCCACCCCAACAGTCCATGCCAGCGAAAAGAGGCCCGGCGGCTCCCGGGCCTCTCCTCTTCACCAGGCGCACCTTGGTACGCCAGGACTCACTTCGTGGCGACAGGCTCGTCGCACTTGATCTCGCCGCACTTGAAATCCACTTCGATGCCGCGGCCCACCGTCACCGGTACGTTGAGATGCTTGGCCACAGGCTGATCATCCTGCTTCAGCGTGACCGTGTACCTGCCGGGCTGCAGTTGAGCCGCGGAGTAGCGGCCGTCCGCATCCGCCTTTACCGTGCGGCCGATGCCCGTCGTATCGCTGTGCACCGTGATGCTGTAGCCCGCTGGCGCCTTGCCGAACACTTTGCCTGCCGTGGCCTGTGCGCTGGCCGTCGAGATACCGGCCACGGCGCACGCACCAACCACACCGGCCAAAGCCAGACCACGGGCGATGCGATGCAAGGCAGAACGGAACGAAAGAATGTTGTTCATGGATCATGTCCTAGGTTTGTGGGGGAGAAAAAAGCACGGGCACACCAGGGGTTTGGCCACGGCTGTGAAACGGGACGGACGAGGCCGACCCTCGCCGGCGTATAGCCGGTATTACGCGCGATCGACCGCCTACATCAGCAGCATGCTGCCGAGGGTCATCGTGCAAATCAGGACGCAGGCGCCGAACAGGCTCTGCAACAGCATGGTTTCGCGATTGAGGTTCATGGCGGCTCTCCATCGAATGAGGAATGAAGCTTTCAGGCTCGATATGGCAAACGTCGTGCCAACGCCAATACGCCTTGAAAACCACGCTGCCACGCTGTTTTCGCCCATCGCCGAAAATGAATAGCCGTCCGCGGACACTTCCCCTGCGGACATCGGACACAACGCCCGCCAGGCGCGCAGCGATGCCAGCGTCGCCATGCCTGTTGCCAGGGCCGTCTGCCCTGGTTCGAAAGCGCGCACTGTGTTCGGATGGAATACATTTCGCGCCGTTGCCCAGGTCTTCCAGGTATTCGCAGACCACGCTGGAGTCGAACAATGGCGGCGCGTCGTCGTCGATCAACACCGGCACTTTGCCAGTGGATTGAGCGCGAACATTCATCGTTTCGGGTGGGCTGCTGTCGTTCCTCGCCGCACCGGCGATGACGACCATGTGCTGGTCATGACTGCGCGGGACGTGGACGATTACGACGCGCTGATGCGACGCCTCGTCGCCGCCAACGCCAACGTAAAACGCCTCCGCACGCGCGTGGCGCTGCACGTGCTCAAGCGCGGCCTGGCTGTGCCGGTAGACGCGCTGCCCGCCTGAGGCACGCGCCGGCGCAGCAGACTGGTCGATTGGTTTCACCGCCCAGCGCTACGTTCACTGGTTCGCGCCTACGCCAATGGCGCTGCTTCGGCCACTGCCATCGGCGCTTTCCGCAAGCGCTTTACCGGCGCCGTCTCCGGCATCTGCGTGATGGCCAGCAAACCCACTGCCACCGCGCCGATCATGTACCAGGCCGGCGCCAGCGCGCTGCCGGTCAGCTGCGTGAGCCATGCCACCACGAACTGGGTGGAACCACCGAACACCGAGATCGCCACCGCATAGATCATCCCCAACCCGCCGGAGCGCACGTGAGCCGGCAACGATTCGGTCACCGCCACCAGCACGGTGCCGGTGGACAGCGTCGAGGCGATCGTCAGCACCGCCGTAATGCCGAACAACGCGATGCTGGAACGCTCGCGCCCCAGCAACCAGAACGCGGGAAAGATCGCCAGCAGCAACACCACCCACGGCACCACCATCACCGGCTTGCGGCCGATGCGGTCGGACAGCCAGCCACTGAGCGGATCGCACACCAGCCCGCACAAACCCACCATCACCGTGGCACCCAGCGCCAGGCGCTCGGGCATGCCCAGCGTGACGTTGGCATAGGTGGTCATGTAGTCGAGCACGTAATTGGTGGTGGTCGCGGCCGCCAGCATCGCCAAGCCCAGCAGGGCCACGCGCCGGTAGCCGGGCATTCGCGGGCCGGATGATGGTGCCGCAGTCGCGGCCCGAGTAGCGGCAACATCCAGCGTCTCCACCAGGCTGCGCCGCATGAACCAGCCAAACGGCACGATCACCGCGCCCAGCCCCAGCGCCACGCGCCAGCCCCACGCGTCCAGCGCCGCCGGACTGAGCCAGTGCGCCAGCAGCACGCCCACCAGCCCCGCCACCAGCACCGCCGCATCCGCGCTCATCGCCTGCATCGAGATATAGAAGCCGCGCCGCATCAGCGGCGCCGCTTCCATCAGGAACGCCGTACTCGGACCCACCTCCCCGCCCAGCGCAAAGCCCTGCAGCAACCGGAACCCCACCACCAGCACCGGCGCCCACAGGCCGATGGCCTCATACGAAGGCGTCAGCGGCAAGCCGATCACCGCGATGCCGATCAGCCCGAACGACAGCAACATCGCCGGCTTGCGCCCGCGCCGATCACCCATCCGCCCGATCACCCACGCGCCCAGCGGACGGGTCAGAAAGCCCGCACCAAACGTCGCCAGCGAAGCCAGCAGGCTGATCCCGGGTCGATCCGAGGGGAAAAACGTACGCCCGATCTGCGCGGCGAAAAAGGCGTAGGTGATGAAGTCGTAGAACTCCAGCGCATTGCCCAGCGCCACCGCGACCACATGCCGCCGGGGCAACACGCGCACAGCAGGCGGATCGAGGCCTGCGGCCTCCGCAACATGATCGGTCATCGAATTGCCCCCGGCAGCCCACGCTGCGACTGGCGCAGCATCGGGCATGGGTGGCATTCAAGGCAATCGCGAATGCGCCATTCAACTCCGCGCTGGCCGCTTCGTCGATGGATGACGAGCTTCCTCGCCAGTCAGCAGAAAGTGCTCCGCCGCTGCTAGCTCACCGGTGGCCGCGCTTCAATCGAAGTGCTCCATCTCGTCCGGCAAACCCAGCCAGGAATGCTTCCGTTCCTCGTAAACCGACACCTGCGGCGGCGGAAAGCCCGGGTCCGCAAACGCACCAACCGCCACAGTGACAAAGCCCGGCACCCCGTCGCTCTCCCAGCACACGGTGGCGCCGCAGTCGCCGCAAAACCTGAAGCGCGCGACGGCGCCGCTGTCGCCAGCCTGGACGTATTCCCTGCTCTGCCCCTCGATCGTCACCGCATCCAGTGGAAACCGCGCCTGCATACCGAACACGCTGCCCGTGCGTTTCTGGCAGGCGAGGCAATGGCAGATGGATACGCGGACCGGTTCGCCGCGGGTGTGGATGATGAGGTTTCCGCAGCGGCAGGTGGCTTGGCGGTTGGTCATGGAAGATCCTCGTGGAATTGAGCAGCAACCAGGCCGCCGAACTTATCGTTGGCTCTGCCGCGGCATGATTGCTTCGGCAATTCCCGGCGATTCAATCGCCGAATGATCGGAAGTCCCTTGCGGCGCTCAGGCGGCAAGCTTGAGGGAGAAAAATCGGGTTCCCGGAAGATGCGCCGTGTTGTAGGGCGGAATCTCGACAAAGCCAAGGCGAAGATACAGCGCGTGAGCCGCCCCCATGCTGGCCAACGTATCCAGGCGAAGCTCCTTGTAGCCTGCGCCACTCGCTATGTTTACGACGGCCTCCACGAGCCGGCGACCGAGGCCGGAGCTCCGGAAGCCCGAGCGAACATAGAGGCGCTTCATCTCCGCCACTTCCTCCGTCAATGGTCGCATGGCCACGCAGCCGGCCACCTCCGCTTCCACCCGTGCAATGAGCAACGCGCCGCGCGGCGGTATGTAAGGGCTGGGCAAAGCGGCAAGCTCTTCGGAAAACCCCTGGTACTCAAGGTCCGTGCCGATTGCCTCGGCATACTCGCGAAACAGGCCCCGAGCCATCTCGACGAGGCCCGGCGTGTCGGCTTGTCTCACTACGATGTCAGGTGTCATGACCGTCTAGCTTTGGGGCCGCAGAGTAGTGGCGCCTGCGATCACTCGCATGGTCAGAGCGAAGCCGCCCCCCGCTACCGCGCCAAGAAGTGCTCCGCGTAACCACACCGGAAAATTCAGTTGCATAGCGGCAAGGTACACAAGCCAGTAGATAACAGGTGTCAGCAACGCGATCGGTATGCTCAAGAGTGCCCTGACCGTGGGCCGCGCGACAAGTTGAGTGCGACAGCCTGCGCACTGAAAACGCGAGGACCTGATACCCGTCCCGCTTGAGGATTGGACAACGTCTTTGCATCCGCAGACTGGACAAGAGCGTTTAGCAATACACATGGGAGTTCTTCGCATAAGCCTGGACGACTACGTGACTCGTTCGCTCGCTCCGCAACAATTCAAGCGATCGTAAGTGAACCTGACCCCGCTTTTGCTCGCTCCGCAATAATTCAAGCGCTCGTAAGTGAACCTGACCCCGTTTTTGGAACGAATTGTTGGACGGCGCTTTCGCATCAATCATTGCTGAATTGATAGTAGCCATGGTGTTCGGCGTACTTATCCATTGTCTCGTGATCGTTCGGATCAACGAGCTCATAGTAGTCGGTCGGCGAATACTCCGATCTATGGGTGAAGTGATCGCCAACGCCGGCCGCCACTAGCTCTTGATACCCATTTAGTTTCAATCCGCACGCATTGCAGGCGAACTTGGTGGGGATAACACTTTCCCGGACGATGACCATGCCATCCCGGTGCTCAAGTCTCTCTCCGCCATATGTCGTGCCTTGAACAGTCGCGGTGCACTGACATGACGGGCATGCGACACGGTGGTGGCCACGATGAGAGAGCTTTTCGCTTTCTTCGTTTGACTGTTCAGCGAGAAGCGTTTTCTCACTAACGTCTTTACCCTCGAACACCTTCGCATGTGCCGCAATGGAAGACCTCACGTGTGATACGACCCCGGCCTCTGCCTTGCCTAGGATTTCCTCGGCAACGGTAGCCTCATCTACTCCGAACAGAGATGTGAGGGACTCACGCTGATGTTCCGCAAGCACCTTGCAACAGCGAAAAAAGCTGCCGATCCACGACTGCAGTGGAAACGTAGCGAACGCAGCAGCACCCGTATGGAGCTCTTCGTTTCGTCGGTTCAGCAGAGCTGATGCCGCTTTGAACTCATCCTCAGTGAAAGCGGGAACTAACGTTCTACAATGCGAAAGCACCTGGATTGTTGGTATCGACTTCGGGGCGTTGCTTGCGCTAACCCCAAGGGCGTGCAGAAGGTTGCGCTGCTCTTTATCAGGATCGGCGAGTAGCGCAGGGCTCGTCTGCG
Source organism: Rhodanobacter sp. Root480 (assembly GCF_001426645.1). Lineage (GTDB taxonomy): Bacteria > Pseudomonadota > Gammaproteobacteria > Xanthomonadales > Rhodanobacteraceae > Rhodanobacter > Rhodanobacter ginsenosidimutans. The sequence continues at coordinate 577,287 of NZ_LMEX01000001.1, read as the reverse complement.
CGACTGCCGCCCTAGCTAGAAGTTCTAGGCCAAGTGATGCCCACAGCCCAAACTCGGGGCTTTCCTTGTCCTGGGCAGTCGCACGCTGCATGAACAGTACGGCTTTAGACCAAAGTGCGGCGCGATCCCAACTCATCTATTCGTTCCCCGGTAGAAGCGATAAAGCAAGCGATTGTCATCAGTGCAGCTCTCTCGGCCGTGCATCACACGCCAATTGTCAATCACCAGCGCTGTGTTCCCACGCCAGCACAAACGGTGCGAACGCTCCCCTGCCTTCAGCGTCGCTTCCTCGAACTCTAGGGCGGCAGCATTGACCGCGCGCATGCAGCACGGATCGTAGAGTGCGTTGAACTCCGTCGTATCTCCCCAAGGATGCGAGTAAACGGCGCCTTTGATGGTACTCCTCAAGAAAACTGGATTGTTACGACGAGCGCTTGCAATTAAGTCGTTCGTGTCGTTTGCGGATAGCACTCGCGTAGCACTGTGGGACATTACGCTTGAGAATAGAACGATGAACCGAGCAGGCTCAGCCCAGAACGCCGTATCCGTGTGGAGTGGAAAAGCATTGCGTCCATGCCGTCGGCTAAACGAGTTCGATTGGGTTTCCTCTATCTCTTTCGGAACAAGTCTTTGAACGCGTTGCCCGTTCAAGGGCAATAGCGGGCCAAGGCTTTCAGTGGCGGACAACGCGTGCTCAAGGCAATGGACGTCATGGAATTGCGCGTAGCCACGAGCCGTAAGTTCTGAGATTAATTCCACGATGATGTCGCCTGCGCCGCCCAACGCTTGAGTTAAGCTGCGGCAAAGCCGTCCGCCTTGAACGATTTGTTAGGCCGCATTGATGCGGTACTTGGAGATAAGAGGTTCTAGCTCTCGCGTTACAAGACTTAAACACTCATCTACTTCTTGCTCAGTCTTTGACAAGTCCACAACGTGGGCCTCCACATCTAACGCCAAGAGGTCTCGGATGAGGTCGTGACGATATAGCAAAGCACCATGAGCAATATCATTTCGCTTGTCACGGAGCTTGTTAATCCTTGACTGTAGCTCAATATTGTCATTGAGCTTTGTGAAAACATTCATAAGCTTTTCCAAAGGGAAGCGTTGAATGTCTTTATACGCGTAGCCGAAATGAACTGAACCATCCAATGACTGCTTGATTACAGCATAAGCGGTTGAAATGTACAGCTTGAGCGCGAACTCTAAAAGCTGGAATGCCCCAAGAACCCGTAACAACTGCATTTCATGTTCTGAGTGGAATTGCATGAAGTTCCCTGCGGCCTAACGCTTGAGTTAAGCGGCGCGCGGCGTTTCGCGCGTTCGCTTGGACGATTGGTTAGGTGCTTCGCTTTTCGGAGCGCACATATCCCCTTTTACGCTCGTCGAAGCACCAGACGACCAAGTGATTTCCTTACCCACGTACGGTGCGAGGCTCTGTATAGAGTCGTAGATGGCTTGGAAACCGTCCACATTATCGACAACGTGACACTCATCGAACAGTGTAGTGGAAGATGACGACCCGCTTTTGAATTTGAGCGAATAGTGCCCAAAGTCATAAACAATATAGCCCTTCCTAAGGACGGTATGAATGCATTCCGGAGGCCATTTCGTGAGCGTTCTGGCGACCCGTTTCATCTCGGCTGGAGGAATAGTTACCGTTTTGGTGATTGGTTTTTTCTTGTGCTGCTCGACCGTCACTACGGCTTTGCCGTTACTGGACAATAAGAGATTAACCGTACCAGTTCCCAGCATGATTCCGCCACCAAAGCTGTACTCAAGACTCCAAAGTTGACCGGCAGCTATCGATGTTGCGGTACAAGCCGGATTCTTTTCCCCCTCAGCTTGCGTCACCTGCTTTGCACGCGCTCCTTCCGCACAAGTGATGCTGAGTAGAATGGCTAGGATCGAAGTCACGTAAAGCATGAGCTGCGATGTCATGGTCGATTCCAAAGTCTAGCTGCCTTTTCAGATACGCCGAGGTCAGAAGCACCTAACGCTTGAGTTAAGCGGCGGCGTAGCCGTCCGCCTTGAACGAACTGTTAGCCCTCAAGCCCGTACCGCACCACCCACTCTCCATATTGCGATATCTGATACAAGATGCCGCCCGAGTCTGGATCGCCAAGGTCTCCGCCATCGAAACCTGCTTGGTAAAGGAAGCCGATAGACGATAGATTCTGAGCCTGGATTTCCTTGCGTGGCATGTTCCCCGACGAGAAGCCCCTGAGCAGATATAGGTCGTCTGTGAAGCTTCGCTCGACCATTCTTGCGAGACGGAAAAAGTCGTCTTGGGAGAAAGCTCCTTTGGCGTAAGCAACCAAGAGACGGCCCAAAACGATTGGCTTGGAGAGGTCATCTGCTCGGTCTAAGAGCACAACTACAAGACCACCAAACTCTTCAGCTTGCTCTTCATCGTGGAACTTACTTTTGAAGTCCAACCGCTCCTGATCCGTCAAGCTAGCAGTCTCACTAAGAAACCTTACCAGCTTGCGCACAAGGAACGCCTGCCTGACGTCGCGTGCGGCTCTCATTGCTCCGGTTGCGAGCCCAACGACTGGGATGCCGTCTAGGGCGCCGGAGGATATTGCTGCGTCAACAGCAGTGTCCGCGAGGCTGACCATAAGCTCAGCTACAGACTCTGACGCTATCGAAGGAACGAGCTGATTCTTTGGGTAGGTCGCCATTTTCTTGTTGAGAGCTAACGCCAAGTGGATTTCAAACTGCAGTCTAAACCCGCAGTCTATCGCCCAGGCGACCCGCTTTCGCGGCGCAAACGCGAGCTTGAAAATCAAACACTGGTTTGGCCAACGCAGCCTAACCGTGCGATGTAACCCGCAGTCAAGGTGAGAGCGGCAAAAGCTCGCTCTCACCCGGCAAGGACCCTTACCCCTCCAAACAATCAAACCGCCGATCCGCCTCAACCTCGGCGTCGTAATCCACGTCGTCGCGATCAAACCCGAACAACTTCAAGAACTCGTGCTTGTACCCCGCGTAATCGGTGATCTCGCGCAGGTTCTCGGTGGTGACGGTGGGCCAGAGGGTTTTGCAGGCGTCCTGCACCTCGTCGCGCAGTTCCCAGTCGTCCAGGCGCAGGCGGCCTTCGTCGTCGACCGGGGCGGGGGCGCCGTCGGCGCGATAGAGGCGGTCGTGGAACAGGCGGTTGGCTTGTTCGATCGGGTTTTCGTGGATGCCCTGCTCTTTCATGATCTTGAAGGCGATGGACACGTATAGCGGGATCACCGGGATGGCGGCGCTGGCCTGGGTGACGACGGATTTCATCACGCCGACGTAGGCTTCGAGGCCGGGGTGGCGGCTGCGCAGTTGCTTGGCGGTGTTGTCGAGGTGCTGCTTGGCCTGGCCCAGGGTGCCGTGCCAGTACATCGGCCAGGTGATTTCGGTGCCGATGTAGCTGTATGCGATGGTCTTGGCGTGGTCGGCGAGTACGCCGGCCTTGCTCAGCGCGTCGATCCACAGCGCCCAGTCTTCGCCGCCCATCACGGTGACGGTGTCCTTGATTTCCTGCTCGGTGGCCGGCTCGACGGTGGCTTCGATCACCGTGTCCTTGTTGGTGTCAACCGAGGTGTTGTGGAACGGCTCGCCGATGGTCTTCAGCGCGGAGCGCACGACTTCGCCGGTGTCGGGCATCTTGCGCACGGGTGAGGCCAGCGAGTAGACGACCAGGTCGATCGGGCCGCCCATGTCGTTCTTGATGATCTCGATGGCCTTGGCGCGAGTTTCGTGGGCGAAGGCGTCGCCGTTGATCGACTTGCTGTACAGGCCGGCAGCCTTGGCGGCCTTGTCGAACGCAGCGGAGTTGTACCAGCCAGCCGTGCCGGTCTTGTCGTCGCTGCTGGGCTTTTCGAAGAACACGCCCAGCGTGGCGGCGCCGTAGCCGAACGCGGCAGTGATGCGCGAGGCCAGGCCGTAGCCGGTGGAGGCACCAATCACCAGCACGCGTTTCGGCCCCTTGCTCTTGTCGTGACCCGCAGCCTTGGTGATCTCGATCTGCTCGAGCACGTTGCGCTCGCAACCGACCGGGTGAGCGGTGACACAGATGAATCCGCGGACTTTGGGCTTGATGATCACGCGATGGCTCCAGCAGTTATTTGGCAATGGGCCATAGTAACCAAGCGGGGCATCCATGCGCTGCGGTAGGGATCGCTTTGGGCTGGTGCTGCGACGCGGCTGCGGATAGTGGAGCCTTGTTGCGAGGCGCCCTTCGACTTCGCCGCGGGGCGGCTACGCTCAGGGGGAACGGGGTTGGAAGTGCGAGACTTCCGCGCTGGCTAACGCGGTGTTGCCGAAGGATCCAATGCCCGTAGGGCTTCCACCAACGCACGCACCTGTTCGACGTCGCTGCGCAGTTCGCCACCTTCCATGTCGCCCAGCGCTGGCCGCTGGTGACGCATGCCGGAAGGCCGCTGCCGCTTGGCGGAGGCGTGGAATTCTCGGGCGCCAGTGACTTGCGCCAGCGCAGCAATGTTTGGCGCGGTGATGCCGGCACCGGGCATCACCGCGATGCGCCCCGCGGCCTGGCGCACCAGGTCGCGGATCAACGCCGCGCCGTCGGGCGCGCTGGCGCAGGTGCCGGAGGTGAGGATGCGTTCGCAACCCAGCGCCACGATAGCTTCCAATGCCTGCGCGGGATCGCGGCCAAGGTCGAAGGCGCGATGGAAGGTGACGCCGAGTGTCCCTGCGGTGGCGACCAGTGCGCGGCAGCGTGCGCTGTCCACCTGCGCGTCCGCATCGAGTACGCCCAGCACCACGCCGTCGCAGCCCAGCGACACGCAGCTTTCGATGTCGCGCTGCATCGTCTCGCACTCGAGATCGGTGTAGAGAAAATCACCCGCGCGCGGACGGATCAGCACGTACAGCGGGATGCGCAGGTGGTCGCGGGCCAGCGCGATCTGCGCGTGGGATGGCGTGAGGCCACCCAGCTCCAGCGCCGTGCAAAGCTCGACGCGGTTGGCCCCGCCCTGCTGTGCGGCAAGCGCGGAAGCGAGCGAGTTGGCGGCTATTTCCAGGATCATGAATAGCTGGTGCTGTAGACGCTTTGCGCGGGAACCAGCCCATCCTGCTTCCGCGCGTCGCAGACGGCGTAGGCGAAGCCGTGCTGGATCGCGTACGCGCCGGCTTCGCCGTCGCGGTTCATCGCCAGGAAGCCGACCTGCAGCGTTTTGGAAGCTTCGCGGCGCTTGCGGACGATGCGCATCACCGCCTCCTTGCACGCCTCCTGCGGCGAGCGGCCCTGGCGCATCAGCTCCACCACCAGGAAGCTGCCGGCGTTGCGGATGACCTCCTCGCCCACGCCGGTGGAGGTGGCCGCGCCCACGTCGCCGTCCACGTACAGGCCGGCGCCGATGATCGGGCTGTCGCCCACGCGGCCGCGCAGTTTCCAGGCCATGCCGCTGGTGGTGCAGGCACCGGCCATGCGGCCGTTGGCGTCGATCGCCAGCATGCCGATGGTGTCGTGGTTGTGCGCGCCGCCGGGAAGGCCCGTGCCGTAGTCGCGCACTTCGCTGTTGATCGAAGGCTGGTATTTCGCTGTCTTCAACCACTCGCGCCAGGCCTGCTCGGCTTCGGGCGTGAGCAGATCCTGTTTGCTGAAACCCTGCTCCAGCGCGAATTGCAATGCGCCCTCGCCCACCAGCAGCACGTGCGGCGTGCGTTCCATCACCCGCCGTGCCACCGAGATGGGATGTTCGATGTGCTCGAGCGCGGCCACGGCGCCGCAACTGCCGTCGGCGTCCATGATGCTGGCGTCGAGGGTGACGTGGCCATCGCGATCGGGATAACCGCCCTTGCCCACGCTGTGGTTCTTCAGGTCCGACTCCGGCACCTGCACGCCGGTCTCGACCGCGTCCAGCGCATTGCCGCCCTTGCCCAGGATTCCCCAGGCCGCCTGGTTGGCGACGATGCCGAAATCCCAGGTGGAAACAACCCGCGCCGCGGCGGCCTTCGTACTACGGCGGGCGGGAGCCGCGCCGAGCCGACCGCCCCATGCCAGCATCGACGCCGACGCACCAAGCAGGGAGGTTTTGAGGAAGTTTCTGCGGTTGGGCATGGCGCGGTCCCGTTTGTAGGCGAGCCTGAAGAGCGACCCCTTCCCGACCCTCCCCTGCGAGCAGGGGAGGGAGAAAAGCGGCGGCGGGCTCGCGCGGAAAGAAAAAACCCCGCACAGGATGCGGGGTTTCAATCTTGCTGCACAACCCTCGCCTGCCGATCAGGCGACGGCTGGCTCGACGGCTGATGCCTGGGCGCCCTTCGGGCCCTGGGTTACTTCGAACTGCACGCGCTGGCCTTCCTGCAGGCTGCGGAAGCCCTTGGAATTGATCGCTGAAAAATGGACGAATACGTCATCCCCACCGTCCTCGGGCGCGATGAAACCGAAACCCTTGGCGTCGTTGAACCACTTGACCGTACCGAAACTCATGCGTCGACCTCTGCAATTGGGGAGTGTGGGTGGTGGAAACTTTCGAGGCGAAAAAGTGGCAGTGTGAGGACAGATTTTCGCCGTTTCGCCGACCCATGGTGGTTCCATGGGTCAAGAACCGGCGGAAATATGGACCACGCTGCCGCTTTTGCAGCCCGGAAGATTTCTACCGCCCACGCTCCTGGGGCTGGATGCACCAGATCTGTGCGCTGAACCACCGTATCCTTCGGCTCCCCGCATTGGTGCGGGGAAAAGTATCAGCGGGTTCGAGGGCAAAGCGCAACCTGCCATTCGGCCGTCCGTATGGAGCGGGCGGATATCGTCAATCTTCCAGCAGCGTTGAGAGCAGCCCGGGCACCTCGGCCGTGGCCGCCGCGAGATGGGCGAAGATTTCCTCGATGCTGATCTCGTCCTCGTCGCCGCAACCGGCGGCATGGTTGGCCACCAGCGCCAGGCAGGCGTAGTCCAGCCCCAGCTCGCGCGCCAGCACGGCCTCTGGCATGCCCGTCATGCCGACCAAGTCGCAGCCGTCGCGCTTCATGCGGGCGATCTCGGCGCGGGTTTCCAGCCGCGGCCCCTGGGTGGCACCGTAGCAGCCGCCGTCGATCACCGGTACGCCGCGCTTGCGCGCTGCCTGCAGCAGCGACTGGCGCAGGGATTCGGTGTACGGCTCGCTGAAATCGATGTGCCTGACCTCGGCGCCCTCGACATCGCAATAGCTGGTGTCGCGGCCGTGCGTGTAATCGATGAGCTGGTCGGGCACCACGATCACCCGCGGCCCCATGTCGGCGCGGATGCCACCGACGGCGTTGACACCGATTACCCGCCGCGCGCCCAGGCTGTGCAAGACCCACACGTTGGCGCGGTAGTTGACCCGGTGCGGCGGCAGGTTATGTGACTCACCGTGGCGCGCCAGGAACGCCACCCGCCGGCCCACGAAATCGCCGACCACCACGTCGCCGGACGCGGCGCCGTACGGCGTTTCCACGGCATGGCGCGTGGCGTTTTCCAGCCCGGAAAACTGGTAGAGCCCGCTGCCGCCGATGACGGCCAGGTCGATGGATGCGTGGTCGGAATGAGACATGGTGTTGTCCGTGTGGAGATGGTGGTTTTGCTCCCTCCCCTGCTTGCAGGGGAGGGTTGGGGAGGGGTGGCTTTTGATGTTCAAGTCAAACGCAAAAGCGCTACCCCTCACTGCCTCCCCTGCGACCGAAGGAAGTCCCCTTGAGGGACAAGCAGGGGATGAGTTGTCTACCGGTGGCGACGGGTCAATCGTCCTTCAGTGCATAGATCGCCGGCAGGTTGCGGCCCTGTTCGTGGTAGTCCATGCCGTAGCCGAAGACGTAGCGGTCGGGCAGCACGACGCCGTTGAAATCCGACGCGATGCCGTCGACCAGGCGATCGTGATCCTTGGTGGACAGGCTGACGATCAGCGCCTTCTTTGCGCCGCGCTGGTAGCAGTCGTCGCGCACGGCTTTCAGGGTGTGACCTTCGTCGAGGATGTCGTCGACCAGCAGCACGATGCGATCACGCAATGACACCTGCGGCTCGCGCAACCACATCAGCTCGCTGCCGGCGGTGTCGCCGCGGTAGCGGGTGGCGTGCACGTAATCGAACTCGAGGTCGGTGCGGATCGCCAGCGCCAGCTGCCCGGCAAAAACCAGCGCGCCGTTCATCACGGTGAGGAACACCGGCCGCTCGCCATCCAGCGCCACGTCGATCTGGCGACCCATGTCGGCAATCACGCTCTCCAGCGTGGCCCGCTCATAGAGCAGTTCGGCGTTGGCCAGCGCGACGGCAAGGGAAGGTACGGAAGGGCTCATAAGTGTCTCCATGGGAATCGGGGATGGTCGGTGCGGCGCGGGTTTCGCTTCTACGATTCCCCATTCCCCATTCCCGGCTCGGTATGCAAAGCAGTGATGCGCGCAACGAAGCGATCGCGCTGCGGGTTGTCGGTCAGCCCGTCCCAACCAGCGGCGATGGCGCCACGCAGGCTGGCCAGTGATGCACGGCCTGTCTCCCTGCCCTGAACCGCGGCGATGGCCTCATCGACCACGTCGGGGAAACAGGCCAGCACCAGGTCGCAGCCCGCATCCAGATGGGCCTGCACGCGCCCGCCCACGGAACCAGCCGCGCCGGCGGCGGCCATGCTGATGTCGTCGCTGACGACAACGCCGGTAAAGCCCAGTTCGCCGCGCAGGATGCGCTCGATCCAGACGCGCGAGTAGCCCGCCGGGTTCGGGTCCACCGCGGGATAGGTCACGTGCGCCATCATCACCGCTTCCACCCGCGCCTCGATGCATTCGGCGAAGGGCAGCAGATCGTCGCTGAGAATCCGTTCGAGTGGTCGCGGGTCGATCGCCGCGGCCTTGTGGGTATCGGTGGCCACCGAACCGTGGCCGGGGAAATGCTTGATGACCGCGGCCATGCCGGCCAGGTGCATGCCGCGCACATAGGCCTGCGCCAGTTCGGCGGTGACCGCCGGCTCGGCATGGAACGCGCGCAGCCCGATCGCGGCATTGCCGCGAGCCAGATCCACCACGGGTGCAAAACTGAAATCGACGCCGCTGGCGCGCAGCTCGCTGGCCATGACCCAGGCGTGCTCCTCCGCCAGGCGCACCGCCTCGTGCGGATCGTGCGCGTAGCGCTCGCCGATCGCCGACAGCGGCGGAAGCCGGGTGAAGCCGTCGCGGAAGCGTTGTACCGGACCGCCCTCCTGATCCACCGCGATCAGCATGTCGTCGCCGCCGGCCTCGCGAATCGCGTCGCACAAGGCGGACAGCTGATCGCGCGACTGGTAGTTGCGCGAAAATAACAACACACCAGCCACGCCGGGCTCGCTCAGCCAGCGCTTCTCGTGCTCGGCCAGCTCCAGCGCGGCCACGCCGATCATCAGCATGCGGCATCCTCGGCGGCACGTTCCGCCGGCGACCATTGCCGGTACGGATGCGTGATCAGGTTGACGTTGTAGTAGCGCACCAAGGAGCTCACCTCGCGACCCAGCCACGGTGGCCGGGAAAATGGCGCATCGACCGCCGGCAGTTCCACCTCCGCGACCACCAGGCCGCGATTCTCGCCTTCGAATTCATCGACCTCGAACAGTACGCCATCGACCCGCACATGGTGGCGGGTTTTCTGCAGCACGCCGTCGCACAAGGTGGCCAGCAAGGCTCGGGCATCGCCTGCCGGTATCGCGTATTCGAACTCGGCCCGCGCGATGCCTGGCGTGGCGGCCTTGATGTTGAGCCACGCCTGCTCGCCGGCCAGCCGCGCACGGACAGAGGCCCGCGCGCTGCCATCGCGCAGCGCCTGCGCGCCCACCAGATAGCCCTGCGCCATCGGCTCGCTGTGCTCGACAGCGGCGCGCCAGTCATCCGTGGCTACGAGGAATTTGCGTTCGATCTCGATCGGCATTGGAGTTGGCGTGAGTGGAGATGGAGGGAAAACACTTGGCGTGCTTCGGTTGAGGTAATGGGCAACGCATCAACCCCACCGTTCACGCTGAGCGTAGCGACCGCAGGTCGCGAAGTCGAAGCGTTCCCCAGCATCCTTCGACTTCGGGCCTGCGGGCCTACGCTCAGGGCGAGCGGCCGGGGGTGATCAGCCTCAACGTTCGAACAAGGCGATCGATTCCACGTGGGCCGTGTGCGGGAACATGTCCATCACGCCCGCCGATGCCAGCGTGAATCCATGCTGGTTGACCAGGATGCCGGCGTCACGTGCCAGCGAGGCCGGGTGGCAGGAGACATACACCACGCGTCGCGTCTTGCGATGCGGCAGGTAGGCCAGCAGTTGGTCGGCACCGGCGCGTGGCGGATCGAGCAGCACCTTGTCCCACGGCGTGCGCGCCCAGTCGCTGGCGCGCTGGTCTTCAAACAAATTGGCGACGTGGAAGGTGGCGTTGTCGATGCCGTTGCGCGCGGCGTTCTGCGCTGCCCGCTGCACCAGGCCGTGCTCGCCTTCCACGCCTACCACCTCGGCCACGCGACGGGCGATCGGCAGGGTGAAGTTGCCCAGGCCGCAGAACAGGTCCAGCACGCGGTCGGTCGGCTGCGGATCGAGCAGCGCCATTGCGTGCGCCACCATGCGCTGGTTCATGTTGGCGTTGACCTGCACGAAATCCAGCGGCTCGAACTCCAGCTCCACATCGGCGAAGCGCGCGTCGTCGCTGGCGATGCGGAACGCCAGCCGCGGCTGCGCCGGCCACAGCGGATGCACGCTGGAGTTGTTGCCGGGCTGCAGATAGATGGCCAACCCATGCTGCTGTCCGAACGCGGTCAGCGCGGCCAGATCGCCCTCGCCCAGCGGCTGCAGGTGGCGGAACACCAGCGCCATGGTGTCGTCGCCGCCGGCGAATTCGATCTGCGCGATGGCATCGACCGCGTCCAGCCCGTTGATCAGTTCGGCCAGCAGGCCCACCTTGGGGCCAATCGCCGGATGCAGCACTTCGCACTGCTGGATGTCGGCCACGAAACGCGGATTCGCCTCCTCGCGAAAGCCCACCAGCACGCGCCCCTTCTTCAGCACGTGACGCACCGACAGGCGGCCCTTGCGCCTATACGACCACGGCTCACCGGTGAGCGGCGGCAGCCATTGCTGCGGTGCGACCTTGCCGATGCGTTCGAAGTTTTCCGCTAGCACGCGCTGCTTGGCCGCGATCTGCGCTTCGGCGTCCAGGTGCTGCAGCGAGCAGCCGCTGCACTCGGCGAAATGCCGGCAGCGCGGCTCGACCCGATGCGGCGAGGGGGTGATCACTTCGACCACTTCCGCTTCGTCGAAATGGCGGTGGCGCTTGCGCAGGCGCACCATCACCTGCTCGCCCAGCAAGGCACCGCTGACGAACAACGCCTTGCCGTCCACGCGGGCGACGCCGCGGCCGTCGTGGCTCAGGTCGGTGATGGTGGCTTCGAAGGGAGTGGCAGGAACGGAGTTGGATCGGGACATGAAAACGCATCGGGCCGCAGCGGTAGGCCGCCGATTATCTCAGATCGGCGGCACCGACCGCGGCGGCTATTTCTGCTGCCAGGCGCCGGCGGCGTTCTGGTAGTACCAGCCCGCATGCGCGTGCTTGACCCAGCCCTTGGCGAAGGTGGTGCGGATCTGGTCTTGCCATTCCGGATGGCCATTGGCCTGGGCAATCTCGCGGTACAACTCGTTGCGATCGCGGTTTTCGTCAGCCACCGTGGCGTTCGCCTGCGCACGCTGGCTCAGCGGGACCTTGGCGGCATCGCGTAGTGCGACCAGGCCGTCGTTGGTAAAGCCCACGGCGCCGCTGTCGAGCAGGCCGCCCAACGCACCCTGCACGCGTGCGCGCATGCGGCCACGGATGGCCTCGGTGGTGGCGTTCTGGATCTGCAGGTTGGGCGCATCGGCGGCGTAAGCCGCGGGAATCAGCAAGTCCAGCAGCATCGCCGACGGCTGCGGGCCGTTGCCGGGGGGAGGGGTTTCCTTCTTCGGTTCGGCAGGCGCCTTTCCGGTGCCGTCGAGCACGTTGCCGATGAACTGGTCCGCCGCTTTCTGCGCCGCCGCTTCGGGGAAATACACGTTGATGGTGACGCAACCGACCAGCGCCACGGTCACGGTGGTCAGGATCAGATATACGAGCTTGCGCATGCGGCAACTCCGGCTGGGGTGTGGGGGGAAAGCATCAGCGGATTTCCGGGGCATTGCCGGCGATGGCTTCCTTCAGGCGGCGGACCAGGGTGGGCCAGTCGACCTCGGCCTGGTGGCCGATCACCTGCAATCGCGGCAAACCACTGCCTTCCACGATAGTGTATCCGCCCTGTTCGCGCTCAAGGCCGCTCATCCGGCAGACCGATCCCTGCAAGGTGCAATTGAGGCCGATGCGCTTGTAGCCGAAGGTCTTGAACAGCTTCAGCACCGCGCCCTGCAAGCCGGCGGCGATGCCACCGCCACCGACGGACGTGAGGTTGTTCACCGCGCGCTGGCTGATGCGGCCGCCGTCACCGGCCAGCAACCGTGCCTTGAAGGCTACCGGCTGCCAGTTGACCAGGCGCAGGTCGTCGATCGATCCGTCGAGCTTGCCGGTGATGCTGCCGAAGTCGAAAACGCTGGTGATGGCGCCCAGGTCGAGCTGGCTCAGCTTGATGTCGGCGGCAAGCATCGGGCTGTTGCCGAACGGCTGCTGCAGCGAAAGATCGGTGATGTCGGCAAATCCGCCAAACAAATTCACCGACAGTCCTCCGGCCAGCTCGACCCGGTCATCCACCCATTTCAGCGAGGGAATGGCGCCGCCCAAGGTGCCGGGGAATTTCGGCCAGCCCATGGCCTGGCTGAAGGCAGCCATATCGACCCCGGTCACGTTGAGCGCGGTCGAGAGCCGTTGCCCGCTGGCCGCGGCCGGGCGCCAGCTGAATTCGCCCAGATGCAACTGGCCTTGCAGCAAGGCCATGTCGATGGGCTGCTGCAGTGCCAGCGCGCCGTTGCGGCTTTGCCAGCGCGATTGCGTGCCGCCCACCGGCAGTCGATAGAACTTGAAGCCCTTCCATTGCAGTGTCGTGGCGGGACGATCGCCCGATGCGACCCAGTCCAGTCCACCGCGCAGGTCATTCACGCTGATGCGACCATCCGCCTCGGTCAGATCCAGCCCGTCGGTGGTGAAGGCGAAGGCGCGCAAGCCGTTCGCGCGCATGTCCACGCTGGCGTTCAACTGCCCGCTCAACTGCACATCGCGCAAACCCATCGTGGCCAGCCACGCACGGCCGTAGCGTTCGTAGGCGGCCGGAAACGCCGCATGCAGCCGGTCGAGCTTGAGTTGTTTCAATTCGCCCTTCGCGTCGAAAGCGAGCGCGCCCTCCAGTTGCAGGGCATCGGCGTCGTTCACGCGTAGATGCTCCAGCGCGAAGGCGCCTTGCTGGGCGGTGGCGTTCAACCCCAGTTGCACCGGATGATCCGGCAGGCTGGCGTAGATCGGCCCCAGCAGCAATTCGCCGCCGCGCAGGTTGGCGTCCAGGTCGATGCGCGAGGGCACTCTCGTCGTGTCCAACCCGAACCGGCCCGAGCCACCCAGGCCCTCGGCAGCCAGCGTGCCGGCGGGAGTGTCGAAGCCCACGCCGGCCAGGCTGAACTGGCCGGAGGATTGCAGGCCGCTATCACGCACATCCAGCGCCAGCTCGGCATCCAGCCGGCCGCCGGTGGGCCTCCCGGACCACACGGTACCCAGCAAACCCTGCAGCCAGGTGGCGGGCAACTGGGTGAGCGTGATCTGCGCGTGAGTGGGTTGATCCAGCGGCAGCGCGGCGCTGGCCTTCGCCTTGCCCTGTTCGATGTCGACCTGGATGGTGTTGGTGGTCTCGCTCGTGACCAGCCGCAGCGTGGCATCGCCCAGCGCACCACCCGGAGCGCCACGCAATTGCAGCTGGCCATCCAGAACCCAGCGCATGCGCGCGTCGCGCTGCAGGTCGCCATCCAGCGCCAGGCCAACCTTGCGCCAGCCCATGGCCGCCACATCCGCCTGCTTCGCGCTCAACTGCAGGTGGATGCCGCCATCGGCACGATCACTGAGATGCACCGTTACCGTCGACAGCTTCACCCCCGGCACGCTGATGGAACGGGCCGCGAAGACCACATCCGCACGCGCGGGCGCAGCCCAGCCGCCGGCAAGAAACAGCAGGCAAAAAACCAGCAGAAGATGGCTTGATGAAAAACACATGTCGGGCCATTCTGCCAAACTCAGCTGAACGATATGGATTTCGTCATGGCCGCCACTGTCACTCCCCCGTCTTCATTCCCGTTTCACGCCACCAGCGTGGATGTACTGGTAGCGGACGACGACCCGGCCAGCCGCCGCTTTCTGGCGGACGGCATGGGCCGGCTGGATGCCCGCGTGGTCACCTGCGCCGACGGCATCGAGGCGCTGGCGCTGGCTCGCGACCGGGCTTTCGACCTGCTGTTGCTGGATTGCCGCATGCCCGGCGCGGGGGCGCTGCAGATTCTGTCGACGCTGCGATCGGATGCGCGGGCCCGCTCGCGGCACGCCATCGCGGTGGCAAGCAGTGCCGAGATGGCGCCCAGCGAACGCTCCGCGTTGCTGATGGCCGGTTTCGCCGAGGTACTCGTCAAGCCCTGCAAGCTGGTGGACCTGCAACGGTTGCTGGGATCGCTGGCAAACCACCCGACCCCACCGCTTGACGATCAGGCCGGCCTTCTTGCCAGCGGCGACCCGGTCACCATGCAGGCGCTGCGCGGGTTGTTGCGGGGAGAACTGGAGCGGCTCAAGGACGAGCTCGCGAACATGGACGTCGACCGCATCGCGCTTGCCGAACGGCTGCATCGGTTGCGGTCCTCCTGCGGGTTTTGTGGCGCCGCCATGCTGTCGACCGAAACCGTGGCGTTGCAGGAAGCGCTCGCCCACGCGTCCATGGACATCGCGCCAAACCTGCAGCGCTTCAACCGGGCACTGGACGCGACCCTGCTGGCGCTGGATGCCTGACCCCGGCCATCAGCGCCACGAGGTGGTGCCACCGAGCACTCGCCAGGCGCGCAACTCGCCGCCACCGAGATGAAAGCGGATCACCTCGCGCATCATGCCGCGCAGCGCTTTCAGCCCTTCGTCGTCCGGCATGCGGTCGTGCGCCAGCGCCAGCAGGTCGCTGCCACGCAGGACATGCCTGCGACCCGGCAGGCACGCCACCGCGCCCTGTTCGACCCGGTATGCGTAATGCGCCTGCGGCTCCAGCAGCTCGCCCGTTTCCGCATCGTGCTCCAGCTGCAGGGCGTAACCCATCGCCTGCAGCAAGTCGCGCTCGAAGCGGCGCAGGCTCCAGGCCAGCGACTCATCCGTGGCCAGCCGCTGCAGCGCCAGTGCATAGGCATCAAACAACGCGCTCGAAGGATCCTGCCGTTCGCTGAGGCGTACCACCAGTTCGTTGAGGTAAAGCCCCGCCAGCCCGGCATTCCCGACCAGTCGCAGCGGCGTACCCGTGGTTTCCACCGACGTCAGCGTGGCCAACTCGCCGCGCAGCAGCAACCCCATCGCCAGCGGCTGGAACGGCTCCAGTTGCGCCCGGCGCAAACGCGTCTTCTCCCCCCGCACCCCACGCGCCACCACACCCAACCGCCCCTGATCACGGGTCAGGCATTCCAGCAATAGCGACGTCTCCCGGTACGGGCGCGAATGCAGGACGTAGGCGGGTTGCAGTTCGAGGCGCATGGCTTTGGGTGGGAATAGGGAATGGAGAATAGGGAATCGTTAGAGCAAAGCTTTTCCCATTCCCTATTCTCCATTCCCGATTCCCGGCCTCAATCGGTATACCCGAACTTGCGCAGCATGTTGTCGTCGTCGACCCAGCCTTCGCGCACTTTCACCCACAGCTTCAGGAACACCTTGCGTTCGAACATGCGCTCCATGTGGCGGCGGGCGCTGCTGCCGATGGACTTGAGCTGGGCGCCGCCGTTGCCGATCACGATGGCTTTCTGGCCGTCGCGTTCGACCCAGATGATGGCGTGGATTTCGGCGATGCCGTCGGGGCGATCCTCGAACCGTTCGATCTCCACCGTGGTGGCGTACGGCAGCTCCTGATCCAGCCGCAGCATCAACTGCTCGCGCACCATTTCGGCCGCCAGGAAGCGTTCGCTGCGGTCGGTGACCTCATCCTCGCCGTACACCGGCGGCTGGATCGGCAGGCGTTTCAGGATGGCCTGCTCCAGCTCCTTCAGGCCCTGCTCCTTCAGCGCGCTGACGTAATGGATTTCGTCATAGCTGTGCTTGGCCACCAGATCGGCCACGAACGGCAGCATCACGGTCTTGTCCTTGTTGAGGTCGACCTTGTTGATCACCAGCAGCCGCGGCGAGGTCTGCTCGACCAGCGCGGCGTACAGCGCTTCGTCCTCGTCGGTCCAGCGGCCGGCCTCGATCAGCTGCACCACCAGGTCGACATCGCTGATCGCCGAGCGCGCGGCGCGGTTCAAGCTGCGGTTTATGGCGCGTTTGGCGCCACGGTGCAGGCCCGGTGTATCCACGTACATGATCTGGCCCGCCTCGGTGGTGTTGATGCCGAGGATGCGGTGGCGAGTGGTCTGCGGCCGCGGGCTGATGATGGACAGCCGAAAACCGATCAGCGCGTTGAGCAAGGTGGACTTGCCCACGTTCGGCCGGCCGGCCAGGGCCACCGTGCCGCAGCGATAATTCTCGTGCGGCAGGACGGCGGCGGGATCCAGTTCGTGGTTCATGACAGAGTGCTCGGCAAGTTGGACGGCAAGTGTAATGCCTTGTCGCCAAAGGAAATGGCAGCCGCCGCCAGGCGATCGTGCGGCAGTGGAGAGGATTTTCGGGGAATGATGAAAACGTAGATCAGGCTTTGCGCTGCCCATCCAGCAATTGCGCCAGCACGATCTCGGCCGCATCCTGCTCGGCGCCGCGGCGGCTGGGGCCGGTGGTTTCGGCGACCAGCGTCATCGGCTCGCTGACGCTGCAGCGGATATCGAAGGTTTTGGCGTGGTCTTCGCCGTGGCTGGCGACGAGCTCGTAAAGCGGCAGCGGCCAGCCGCCAGCCTGCAACCATTCCTGCAGGCGCGTCTTGGCGTCCTTGGATGACCGGCGCAAGGCGGCGATGCGTTCGCCAAAAAGGCCGCGCACGGTTTCACGGCAGGCGTCGAAACCGCCGTCCATGTACACGGCGGCCACCATCGCCTCGAACGCGTCGGCAAGGATCGACTCGCGGCGGAAGCCACCCGTCTTCAACTCGCCGGTGCCCAGTTTCAACTCGTCGCCCAATGACAATTCACGCGCCACCACCGCCAACGCCTGGCCGCTGACCAGTTGCGCACGCAACCGCGACAGCTCGCCTTCGCTGGCCTTGGGGTGCGCCTCGAACAGCATTTCGGCGACGATCGCACCCAGCAAGGCGTCGCCCAGAAACTCCAGCCGCTCGTTGTTGGGCTTGCCCATGCTGCGATGGGTCAACGCCAACTCGGCCAGCGAACGATCGCGAAAACGGTAATTGAATTCCAAGGGATGCGCTGGCCGGTTACTGGTTCGGATTGCCCTGCAGCGGCACGCTCTTGTCGAAGTGCAGCAGGAAATCGATGTTGTACATGAACGGCACGACCTTTTCGTAGGCCACTCGCAACTGGGTCGGGCCGCCGTCGCGGTCGCGCACCAGGGTGATGTCGGACGGCTGGATGGTGGCGTCGTCGACGTACTGGAAGTTCATCTTGAACATCAGTTCGCGGCGAAGGTCGTCCAGCGATTTGCCATCGACGCCAGAGGTGGAGATCTGCGTCATCGCCTTCTCCACGCCCATGTATTCGCTGTACGACGGCGCCAGCCGCATCGCCATGTAACCCAGAAAGCCCACCACGGCCAGAATCACCAGGAACCCGATCAGGGTGATGCCCGATTGCCTCGATTTCATAGTCCCCTCGCTATGCCGCCTGCGCGGCTTGCCTGCCCGATATGCAGTCCGAAACCCCAATGCTCGCCGGGATCGGCGATGCCGGCGAATTCTCGCACCAATGGCACGTCCGAATCCGGGGCACCGATCAATGAATGACCGTGCCGATACGGGAAAAGTCCACGCCACCGGTACCCCAGCCCTTCCAGCTCATCCAGATCAGGAACGCCTTGCCGGCCAGGTTCTTCTCCGGCATGCAGCCCCACCAGCGGCTGTCCTCGCTGTTGTTGCGATTGTCACCCATCACCACGTAGCAACCTTCCGGCACCTTCGAGGGCACCTTGGCGTTGGGGATCGGGTTGGGAATGTTGTAGGCCGGCATGCGCGCGATCATGTGGTTGACCTTGCCCAAGTGCTCCTTCCAGACGGTGGCGCCCATGTCCAGCATCAGGCGGTCCTCCGCGCGCTGCGGGTTGCCCGTGTACGGCCCGATCTCCTCGGCCTGCACCGGCTTGCCGTTGATCAGCAGATCGGCGCCATGCACTTCGATGGAGTCGCCCGGCAGGCCCACCACGCGCTTGATCCAGTTCTGGCTGGGCACCTTCGCGTGGGGATCGCTGCAGCCCGGATCGCCACTGCGGATCAGCTTGCCGGTGCCGTCGTCACACAGGAAACCGGGGAAGCGGAACACCACCACATCACCACGTTGCGGCTCGCCCAGGTCCACGACCTTGTTGTTGAACGCAGGCAGGCGCAGGCCGTAGGCAAACTTGTTGACCAGGATGAAATCGCCCACGTCCAGCGTGGGCATCATCGAGCCGGACGGAATCCGGAACGGCTCGGCCACGAACGTGCGCAGCAGCAACACCACCAGCACCACCGGGAACAGCGAGCGCGCCCAGTCCACCGGTACCGGGTCGCTGTATTCCGTACCCGCGGCATCGAGCCGCGCCTTGCGCTGCTTGTACAAAAACAGCCGATCGAGCCCCCACACCACGCCAAACAGGACGGTGAGGCCGAGCAGGATCGCCGAGAAATCAAATTCCATGTGGGGCTCCTTGGGGAGCCGGGAATCGGGAATCGGGAATCGGGAATCGGAGCGGCAAGCTCTTGCGATTCCCGATTCCCGATTCTCCATTCCCGACCAAACTATTTATCCACTTTCAGCACGGCAAGGAAAGCTTCCTGCGGAATGTCCACCCGCCCGACCTGCTTCATGCGCTTTTTGCCTTCTTTCTGCTTTTCCAGCAATTTCTTCTTGCGGCTGACGTCGCCACCGTAGCATTTGGCCAGCACGTTCTTGCGCAGCGCCTTGACGGTGGAGCGCGCGATGATCTGCGCGCCGACGGCCGCCTGGATCGCCACGTCGAACTGCTGGCGGGGGATCAGATCCTTCATCCGCTCGACCAGCTCGCGGCCTTTGCGGTCGGCATGGCTGCGATGAAGGATCAGGCTCAGCGCATCGACACGATCGCCGTTGATCAGCACGTCGGTGCGCACGAAGGGGCCGGCCTCGAAACGCTCGAACTGATAGTCCATTGAGGCGTAGCCGCGCGAGACGGACTTCAGCCGATCGAAGAAATCCATCACCACCTCGGCCAGCGGCAGCTCGTAACTGATCTGCACCTGGGTGGCCAGGTACTGGATCGAACGCTGCACGCCGCGCTTTTCCTCGCACAGGGTGATCACGTTGCCGATGTAGTCGGGCGGGGTGAGGATGTTGGCCACGATGATCGGCTCGCGGATTTCCTGGATCAGGCTGGTGTTGGTGGGCAGCTTGGCCGGGTTGTCCAGCAGCATCGTGGTGCCGTCGCTTTTCAGCACTTCGTAGACCACGGTGGGCGCGGTGGTGATCAGGTCCAGGTCGTATTCGCGCTCCAGCCGCTCCTGCACGATTTCCATGTGCAGCATGCCGAGGAAGCCGCAGCGGAAACCGAAGCCCATCGCCTCGGACGACTCGGGCTCGAAGAACATCGCCGCGTCGTTCAGGCGCAATTTGTCCAGCGCCTCGCGCAGCGCGGGGTAGTCATCCGACGACACGGGAAACAGGCCGGCGAACACCCGCGGCTGCATGTGCTGGAAACCGGGCAATGCCTTGTCGGCGGGCTTGCCGGCATGGGTCAGGGTGTCGCCCACCGGCGCGCCGTGCACGTCCTTGATCGAGGCGTTGATCCAGCCCACTTCGCCCGCACCCAGCTTGGCCAGCTTCTTGCGCTTGGGCGTGAACACACCGACCTCGCCCACTTCATGGCTGCGCCCGGTGGACATCACCAGCAGCTTGTCGCCGGGCTTGATCTCGCCCTGCATCACGCGCACCAGCGACACCACGCCGAGGTAGTTGTCGAACCAGGAGTCGATGATCAGTGCCTGCAGCCGATCGGTGTCGCGCGGCTTGGGCGGTGGGATGCGGGCGATGATCGCCTCCAGCACCTCGACCACGTTGAGCCCCGTCTTGGCGCTGACCGCCACCGCGTCCGTGGCGTCGATGCCGATGACAGCCTCGATCTCGCCCTTCACCTTTTCCACGTCGGCCGTGGGCAGGTCGATCTTGTTCAGCACCGGAATCACTTCCAGCCCCTGCTCCACCGCGGTGTAGCAGTTGGCCACCGACTGCGCCTCGACGCCCTGCGCCGCATCGACCACCAGCAGCGCGCCCTCGCAGGCCGCCAGCGAGCGGCTGACTTCGTAGGAGAAATCGACGTGCCCGGGCGTGTCGATGAAATTCAGTTGATAGGTTTTGCCATCCCGCGCGGTGTACGGCAGCGATACCGATTGCGCCTTGATGGTGATGCCGCGTTCGCGTTCGATCGGGTTGTTGTCCAGCACCTGGGCTTCCATCTCGCGGTCGGCCAGGCCGCCACAGAGATGGATGATGCGATCGGCCAGCGTCGACTTGCCGTGATCGATGTGGGCAATGATGGAGAAGTTGCGAATCAATTCCATGGAACGCTGCTGGCCTGCCGAACGAGGGGATTTGTCGCCATGCGGGGAGCGCAGGCGCGCGTCGCCGGTATGGCGGCGCGAACCCGGCATTATCGCATGGAACCGGCATCTGCCAGCGTGGAAAACGCGACGGGCGCCACCGGTCGGATGGCGCCCGCGCGTGAAAGCGGTGGAACGTGGCGCTTATTTCCCGTCGGGCACGGTCAACCCCACAAAGTTGCTCTGCTCGCCGCGACGCACCAGCAGCAAGGCCGTGCTGCCGGGCTTCACGTCCTTGGTGGCGTCATGGAATTCGCCAACCGTGCCGATCCGTTTCTGGTTGACCATCAGGATGACGTCACCTGCACGCAACCCGGCCTGCGCCGCCACCGGACCGGTAATCTCGCCGATCACCACGCCCTGCCCCGACTTCAGCCCCAATTGCTTGCGGGTGTCGTTGTCCAGCGGCTGTACGGTCAGGCCCAGTGCCGCCGAGCCACTGCTCGCGGACGACGGGCCGCCGGTGCTTGCACCTACCGCGTTCTTGTCGCGCTCGGCCTCGCTGATGGTGACCTTGAGCGTCTGCCTCTTGCCGTTGCGCAGGATCTCCATCGGAACCGTGGTGCCCGGCTTGGTCATGCCGACCAGCGGTGGCAGATCAGCAGCCTGCTGCAGTACGTGGCCGTTGTACGTCAGGATGATGTCGCCAGGCTGCACGCCGGCCTTCTCCGCGCCACTGTCGGGCGTCACCGCCGCCACCGCCGCGCCAACGCCGTTGTCCAGCTTTAACGCCTTGACCATGTCGTCGTCGACCCGCTGCACCATCACGCCCAGCATGCCGCGCGACACGTAGCCCTTGCTCTTGATCTGCTGCACGGCGTTCATCGCCACGTCGATCGGGATCGAGAACGACACGCCCAGGTAGTCACCGGTGTTGGAATAGATCTGCGAGTTCACACCCACCACGGCGCCGGCGAGATCGAACAGCGGGCCGCCGGAATTGCCGCGGTTGATCGGCACGTCGGTCTGGATGAACGAGGTGTACGGCTGGTCGCGCTGGCCCAGGTTGCGGCCCACCGCGCTGACGATGCCTTGCGTCACGGTGTAGTCGAAGCCGAACGGCGAGCCGATCGCCAGCACCCACTGGCCGGGCTTCAGGCTGCGCGAATCACCGATGTTCACCGTCGGCAACTTGCCGCCCGCGTCGACCTTCAGCAGCGCGATGTCATACGTCGGATCGGTGCCGACGACCTTGGCGGTCAGCGTGCGCCGGTCCTGCAGCCGCACGGTGACCTTGTCCGCGCCTTCAACCACATGATTGTTGGTGAGGATGTAACCATCGCCGGAAATGATGAAGCCCGACCCCAGCGAGGTATGCCGTTGCTCCTGCGGCGACGGCATCATCGGCATGCCGAAGAAGCGCCGGAACAATTCGGCCTGCGGATCATCTGCCTGGCCCGGGCCTGGCGCCACGCCACGGCGGCGATCATTCGCGCCAGTGTATTTCGCCTCGACATGCACCACGGCGGGTGCATTCCTTTCAACGATCCCGGTGAAATCAGGCAGGCCTGCAGCAGCGGCCGGTTGCGCCTGCACCGCGAAGAACGCGGGAAAGCCGGTCAGCGCGAGGCACGCGACAACGCGCAAGATGGATCGATTCATGATTCCTCCTTGGGAGTGGGCAAACAGCTGGATACGCGACCGGTCGGGGCATGACCGGTCGCCAGCAACCGCGTCGGCCGGATCACGAACCGGCGACGCGTGAAAACAGGAAGTCCGCGGAGAGCAACACGCGGGCGCCGGTCAGCGCGGGAATGCGCGACTGTTCGCGGTATCGCGCTGTTGCTGCGGATCGAGCAACAGCAGATAGCTGCCGTCGTGGTTGTCGAGCGTGCGGTAGCGATGCATCGGCGTCCCGTCGCGGGCATATGGCACCAGATTGCCGTCGCCGGGCACACCCAGCGTGGCCGACGCGCGCTGGCTGTACAACTCGGCCGAGTTGCCGCTCAACCACGGTGGAACCGTGGCCGGCACCGCCGAGGACGGCAGCGCGGCATGCTCGGACGATGTGGTCACGCCCGCCGAATCGACCGCGGCGGTTTCGACGCGACCCGTTTCACCCGCCGGTTGCACCAGCAGCAATGCGGCCACCGCCACACTGGCGGCTATGGCGCCGCCGGCCGACCAATGCAGCCAATGGCGGCGTGCGCCTGGCGCCGGCACCGCCGAAACCGCGGCCGATTCCCGCTCGACGGCCCGCATGACACGCGCGGCAAAGCCGGCCGACGCCAGCGGCGGCATTTGCCGCCGGACGCCATCGCCGGCCAGGTGATACCGCGACCACGCCTGCGACAACGCGGCGTCATGGTCGAGGCGACGCAGCAGAAAGCGCAGCTCCTCCGCCGACAATTCGCCATCAATGGCGGCCGAGAGTTGCTCGCGGTGTTCCGGGTTCATGCCTGCCTGATTCATGTCTGGTCCTCGCGGTCCGACAACAGTGGCCGCAGTTTTTCATCGATCGCTTCACGTGCCCGAAATATGCGTGACCGCACCGTACCGATCGGACAGCCCATCGCCTCGGCGATTTCCTCGTAGCTGAGGCCATCCACTTCACGCAGTGTTATGGCGGTACGCAGCTCTTCGGGCAACGCTTGGACAGTGGAGAACACCGATTGTTCAATTTCCTGGCGCATCATTTCGCGCTCGGGCGTGGCGTTGTCGTGCATGCGCTGGGAGCCGGCCATGAACACCGCGTCATCGGCATCGATGTCGTCAGTGGGCGGTCGCCGGCCGGCGGCCACCAAGTGGTTCTTGGCGGTGTTCACCGCGATCTTGTACAGCCAGGTGTAGAACGCGCTGTCGCCGCGAAACGAGCCGATGGCGCGCCAGGCGCGGATGAACGCTTCCTGGGCGATGTCCTCGCATTCGGCATGGCTGCGCACGTAACGCGATACCAGCCCGATCAGCTTGTGCTGGTATTTGCGCACCAGCAGATCGAAGGCGGCCTTGTCCCCTTTCTGGACGCGCTCAACCAGCGCCTTGTCCAGTTCGTTTTCGCCCATGCGGGCCGTATCCATCATCAATGCCGTCATCCGCTGCGAAACTGTAGGAGCCGAACGCGCAGCTCAGACCGACGCCCGCCGCACAAGTTCAGCTTGCGCGCCGCACAGTGTAATGTCGCGCGCCGGATTGATTGTGGAAAAAACGTTGGCCCCCGCCATCCGTCCGTTCAGGCGGGCTCGGTGGCTCGCGTGCTCAGCAGCCGCTGCCGCTCGGCCAGCAGGTTGCCGAAGCTGACCGGCGTGGCCGGCCGGCAGAAAAGGTAGCCTTGCAACTCGTCGCAACCGTGGGCACGCAGGAATTCCAGGTGCTGCTCGATCTCCACGCCCTCGGCCACCACGGCACGCTTCAGCCGGTGCGCCATTTCGATGGTGGCGCGCACGATCGCCTCGTCATCCGGGTCGACGCCGATGTTGCGCACGAAGCTCTGGTCGATCTTGATCCGGTCGGCGGGCAGGCGTCGCAGGTAGTCGAGCGAAGCGGCTCCTGTACCGAAGTCGTCGATGGCGATGTGGCAGCCCAGCTCATGCAGGCCGTGCAGGTTTTCCACCAGGTTCGGCGCTTCCTTGATGCTGATGCTCTCGGTGACCTCCATCTCCAGCAGGTCGGGATCGAGCCCGGTATCCATCAGCACTTTCGCCACCGTGTCGAGCAGGCGCGGCTCCATCAACTGCACCGCCGAGAGGTTGACGCCAAGGCGCAGGCGCAAGCCGTAGCGCTCCTCCCACTCCCGTGCCTGGCGGCAGGCGGTGCGCATCACCCACTCGCCGATCGACACGATCAGGCCCGTTTCCTCGGCCAGTGGAATGAACACCGCGGGGCTGATGGTGCCCAGCTCCGGGTGCTCCCAGCGCAGCAGCGCCTCCATGCCGACGATGTCCTCGGTCTCGGTGTTCACCTGCGGCTGGTAGACCACGCGCAGCTCGCCGTTGCCCTCGGCGTGGCGCAGGCGCGTCTTCAGCGCCATGCCGTGCTCCTGCGCGTATTCCGGGCTGACTTCGTAGATCTGGAAGTTGTTGCGGCCCAGGTGCTTGGCTGCGTACATCGCCTCGTCCGCGTGCTTGAGCAGGGTCTCGGCGTCGCTGGCGTCGTCCGGGAAAAAGCTCACGCCCATCGAAACGGTAATCTGCAGCTCGGTGCCGTCGTCGAGGTACAGCGGCGTCTCCATCACCTGCACGATCTTCTCCGCCACGCGCAGCACGTCATCGTTCTTCACGATGTGGCGCAGCACCACGGTGAACTCGTCGCCGGCATAGCGCGCCACCGTATCGGACGCGCGCACGCTGCCGCACAGGCGCCGCGATACCGAGCGAAGCACGGCATCGCCGGCGGCATGGCCGTGACTGTCGTTGACGGCCTTGAAGCGGTCCAGATCCACGAACAGCACGGCGAAGCATTCGCCGTTGCGAACCGCCTCGCGGATGATGGTTTCCAGTCGGTCGTTGAACAGCAAGCGGTTCGGCAGACCGGTGAGCGCGTCGAGCAGACCTTCGCTGCGGCCCTGCTCGCGAGTCAGTCCGAGCTCCAGCATTTGCGCGAACCGCGCCGCGGCACAATGCAGTACGGGTTCGACGATGCCCGCCGCGCCAAAGCCACGACGACTGCCGGCCAGCATGGCACCCAGCACGGTATGCCGCTCGTCGTACAGCGGCATGCCGGCGAAGTCGGTCAGGCCCAGCACCTGCAGCAGTGGATCGTTGGCCACCTGGCTGCGCGCATCGTGCCTGTAGTTCACCGTGCCGCCGGCCAATACCTGGGCCAGCGAAGGCTGCGCCGCAGGCGGCGGCCAGCTTGGTTCGGGGCCGTTCCACAACTGCAGTTGCTGCACCGGTATGCCGGCGCTCCCGGAAGGCAACGACCAGACCGCGAGGTAATCGAGGCCGAGTTCATCGAACAGCAAACGCGCCGCCGCCGTTTGCGCATCGACGCCATTGGTCGAGGCAAACATGCGCGACAGCAACGACAGCGCCGCCTCGGCGCGCAGATCCGCGCGATCGCTGCGGAAAATCAACGCCACCGCATCGTGCCCGTCGTGGCTTACCAGCCGCGCGTTTGCCTGCCCGGTATCGCTGCCTTCGGCCGAACGGCGCTGGCAGGGATACCAGCGTCGATTGGCCTCGGTGATCACCTGCTCGATCGTCACGCCCTCGAAGGAAAGCACCTGCGACAGCGGACGTGCCTTCCAATGATCAGCCGGCAGGCGGCTATGCCGGATCACGGCGGAACTGACTTCGAGCAGCGGGCAGGTGGCAGACAACTCGGCGATCAGCCATTCGCTGTCGTCTTCCTGGAACGCATAACGGTCGCCAGCCGGTGCCGGCAGCGGCACCTGCGGCAACGCCGGCAAGGGCGCGCCAGCAAGGGCGCTGGCCCGGCGCCAGCGCGGCAACAGTTCCGCGGTAACGCGCGAGGCGTGCAACCAGTCCACGGTGCCAGCCGGCCAATGATCGGGATGGAGCGGTGCCTCGTCGGTCGTTATCACCATCAAGGGCACGTCGAGGGTCGCCGGCAGTTGGCGCAGCTGCCCGCAAGAGGCGCGGCCCTGCACGCCATCACCCTTGATGACGACCACCATCAACTGCAAGGGCGGGCGCCCCTCCAGCAGGATGGCCGCATGGGTGATGTCGCGTGCACTGTAGATCTGCGCGTAGCCCGCCTGGTCGAGCGCGTCGAACACCAGCCGGCGCAGCTCGCGCTGCTCGGCCACGATCAGGACACCGGCCATCATGCGCAAGCCCTCATATGAGCCAGCGACCATCGCGAAGACGCAGCCGACGCGGTGAGCTGTCGTCGCTGCGCAGGTGCACCGCCAGCGTACCCAGGTGCTCGGCCAGCGCGGGTGGCGCGTTCACCAGCACCACGCGACGCAGGTGGCCCTGCGGCATGCGTGCCAGTTGACGCAGCAAGGTGTCGTCCATCGCCGAGAGCGGCAACTCCAGGCCAACCAGCACGTACACGCCGAAATGCAGGCTTTGCTGCATGAAACGCAGCGCATTGCCCAGGCGCTGGCAATCGGGAACGCGCACGTGCGCATCACGCATACTGCCCAGGCCGGTGTCCGGCTGCCACAGGTAGACCGCCTGCCCGGTGTGGCGGGCGATCGAGCGGAACTGTTCGAGCAAGCCCGGGCAATCCTCGCTCTGCAGCAGCACCAGGCCGCTGGACGCGCCGAGGATCTGTTCGAACACCTCGGTGCCAGCCTGCGACGATGCAGTATCCATCGGCAAGATCATTGTGCCCACAGCATGCGTCTCGTCATTGATATCCCCGCCGGTGCGGCAACCAGGTCCTCCGCAAGTCTAGCCCGGTGCGCGCGCCATCGCCCAGCCACCGCACGCACTTTTTTGGATCCGTGCCGACGACAGCCGCCGCCAAAAAATTAACGTTTGACCGATCCCGCGTTCGCCCTCGCCCCTTCGTCCGGCGATGCCCGAATCGACGGGGGATGAGTCTCGCATTCACGGCGATGGAACGGTAAGGTTCGACATTCCCAAACCACGTCTGCAGATCCCATGTTCGAAGGATTACGCTTCAATCATTGGAAAGCCAACGAGGACGACAGCGGCATCGTCACCCTCGCCCTCGACCGCGCCGGCAGCAGCGTCAACGCCATTTCGGGTGCCGTGCTGGACGAGCTGGGGCAGATCGTCGAACGGCTGGCGATCGAGAACCCGGCCGGGGTGATCATTCATTCCGCCAAGCCCGCCGGCTTCGCCGTCGGTGCGGACATTACCGAGTTCAAGGATTACGCCCGGCGCGGCACGGTGCTGGAGAACATCGAGAACGGCCAGCGGATCTATGAAGCGCTGGCGCGCCTGCCCTGCCCCACGGTGGCGGCCGTGCACGGCGCCTGCATGGGCGGCGGCACCGAACTGATTCTGGCCTGCCGCCAGCGCATCGCCGTCGACGACGAGAAAACCCGCATCGCGCTGCCCGAAGTGCAACTCGGCATCCATCCCGGCTGGGGCGGCACCGCGCGCTTGCCGCGGCTGATCGGCGCGACCGACGCCTTGCCGCTGATGCTGACAGGCAAACCCTTGTCCGCCCGACGCGCCCTGAACCTGGGCGTGGTCGATCGCCTGGCCAGTGCCGACGAATTGCTGGCCGAGGCGCGTCACATGGTGCGTCGCCCCTCCGCTCGCCCGCTGGCACGACGCGCCAAGGCCTGGGCCAGCAACCTATGGCCCGTGCGCCAGATCCTGGCGCCGATGGTGCTGAAGCAGACGGCCGCGAAAGTGCGCAAGGAGCACTACCCCGCGCCGTTCGCCTTGATCGATGTATGGAAGCGCGGTGGGCCGGATATCCGCCAACGGCTGAAGCTGGAGGCACGTTCCGTCGCCAAGCTGGCCGAAACGCCGACGGCGCAAAACCTCATCCGCATCTTTTTCCTCAGCGAACGCCTCAAGAACCAGGGCGCCGGCGTCGAGCACGGCATTGAGCACGTGCACGTGGTGGGCGCGGGCGTGATGGGTGGCGACATCGCCGCGTGGGCGGCGTTGAAGGGCTTCCAGGTGACGCTGCAGGATCGCGAGATGAAATACGTGCAGCCTGCGCTGGACCGCGCCCGTGCGTTGTACGAGAAAAAGCTCAAGACGCCGGAGAAAATCGCCGCGGCCGCGCAGCGCCTGCGCGCCGACGTGGAAGGCAGCGGCGTCGCGCAAGCCGATCTGGCGATCGAGGCCATCTACGAGAACGCCGACGCCAAACGTGCGTTGTACGCCACGATGGAGCCGCAGTTCCAAAGCGATGAAATACTTGCCAGCAACACGTCCAGCCTTCCGTTGAATGAGCTGCGTGAAGGGCTGACCGCGCCGCAGCGTTTCCTGGGCCTGCATTTCTTCAACCCGGTCGCGCAGATGCCACTGGTGGAAGTGGTGCGTCACGACCGGCTCGATCCGGCGATCGAGAAGCGCGCGCTGGCGTTTTGCAAGGCGATCGGCAAATTGCCGGTGGCGGTAAAGGGCACGCCGGGCTTCCTGGTCAACCGCATCCTGATGCCGTACCTGCTCGAATCCATGCGCATGTATGCCGAGGGCGTACCCGGCCCGGTGCTGGATCGCGAGGCGAAGAAATTCGGCATGCCAATGGGCCCGATCG
Source organism: Rhodanobacter sp. Root480 (assembly GCF_001426645.1). Lineage (GTDB taxonomy): Bacteria > Pseudomonadota > Gammaproteobacteria > Xanthomonadales > Rhodanobacteraceae > Rhodanobacter > Rhodanobacter ginsenosidimutans. Next base: position 548,424 of record NZ_LMEX01000001.1, on the reverse strand, counting down.
AACTGGCCGACACTGTAGGGCTCGATGTCTGCGCCTCGGTCGGCAAGGAGTTGGCGCCGTTCCTCGGGCTGGAACTTCCGCCCGGGCTGGATGACCGGCTCGGCGCCGGCAAGCGCGGAAAGAAGGATGGCCAGGGCCTGTATGTCTGGCAGGACGGCAAGCCGCAAAAACCCGAAGTCGACCCGGATTACGCCACCCCGCCGGACCTGCAGGAGCGCATGATCCTGCCGATGGTGAACGAGGCGATCGCCTGCCTCGACGAGGGTGTGGTCGACGACGCCGACCTGCTCGACGCGGGCGTGATCTTCGGCACCGGCTTCGCGCCGTTCCGCGGCGGCCCGATCCAGTATGCGCGCAGCGAAGGCGTGGACAAGCTCAAGCAGAAGCTGGAGCAATTGGCGCAACGCCACGGCGAACGTTTCATGCCCAAGAAAGGCTGGGACAACCCGGCCCTGGCGGTCAGTGCCAGCGCGGCACTCATGCCCGACGCATAGACTGGATTACCGGCGCGGCGCGCCGGTTGTTCCAGGCCGCTTCACCACATCAGATCGTCGGGCACGCCATCGTCGCCGACACCTGCCGCAGCGGGATCGACCAGCAGCGCCAGTTGCCTCGCGTCTACCGCCTTGACCTGCTCGGCGATGTCGCGGCTTACCAGCACGTAGCGACCACCCTGCTGCACCACGCCCAGCTCGCCCGCATTGAGCGCCGTCAGCTGCGCCGCATCGACGTAGATGCGGCGGATCTTGCCGCCATATTCGAAATTGCGTGGTTGGTCGGCATCCGCCTTGTTGAGCGCGTTCCCCGCCAGCAACTGCTGGACCTTCTGCTTCTGCTCGCGCCGCAGACGCGCCTGTTCCGCTGCCTCCTGCTCGGCACGTTTGCGCTCGCTGGCTTCGGTCTGCGCCCGCATCGCATACGCACGCGCCAGATTGATGCCGTCGGCATCGGTATCGGCGGCAGGTGAGCGGTGGCGTGGCGGCTTCGACGGCCTGCCTTTCTGCGCCGGCCTGGCGGATGGGGCAGCGGGGCGTTTTTCTTCGCGTACTTGTTTGACAATGCCGCTTTTCAGCAACTGGTCGCGCAGGGAATCGGCCATGGTCGGAAATCTCGATCGGTATCAATAATGCGGCGGTGGCGGCTCGCTATGCGGGTCCGGCGCCTGGCCCAGCCGTACCGACATCAACTCGCCGCGCAGCTCGCGCACCGCACGTTCCAGCGCCGCAATGCGCTGCGACTGATCAGCATCAGCCACCGCAAGCGCCTCGACGGTGTCGTCGATGAAGGTCAGCCGCACTTCCAGCTCGGCCAGCCGCTGCTCCAGCCCGTCGTTGCTCACTTCGCCACCTGCAGGCTGCGCCCGCGACCCATGCCGTAATACGCCAGCCCCGCCGCCTCCACCGCCGCCGGTTCATAGAGGTTGCGCCCGTCAAAAATGGCCGGGGTTTTCAGCAGGCCACGGATACGCGAAAAATCAGGGCTGCGGAAAGCCTTCCATTCGGTGACGATGGCCAGTACGTCGGCGCCTTGCAGCGCATCGTAGGCGTGCTCGCACAGGACCAGGTCGTCCCTCTCGCCGTACTGGCGAGCCGTTTCAGCCCGTGCTTCCGGATCAAACGCACGCACCTTGGCACCGACTTGCCACAACGCTTCCATCAGTCGCCGGCTCGGCGCTTCGCGCATGTCGTCCGTATTGGGTTTGAATGCCAAACCCCACAGCGCGATCGTCTTGCCCGCCAACTGGCCATCGAAGTGGCGCGAGATCAACTCGAATAGCTTGGCCTTCTGATCGTGGTTGACCGCCTCGACCGCCGCCAGCAGGCGTGCGTTGTAGCCATAGCTGCGCGAGGTCCGCTCCAGCGCCTGCACGTCCTTGGGGAAACACGAGCCACCGTAACCGGCGCCCGGGTAAATGAAATGGTGACCGATGCGCGGATCGGAGCCGATGCCCTGACGCACGAGTTCCACGTCGGCACCGACCCGCTCGGCAATATTGGCGATCTCATTCATGAAACTGATCTTGGTCGCCAGCATCGCGTTGGCGGCGTACTTGGTCAGCTCGGCCGAACGCTCGTCCATCACTACCATCCGGTCGTGACTGCGGTTGAACGGCGCGTACAAGCTGCGCAACACCGTCACTGCGCGCTCGCTTGAAGCGCCGACGATGATGCGGTCGGGTTTCAGGCAATCCTCCACCGCAGCCCCTTCCTTCAGGAACTCGGGGTTGGAAACCACGTCGAAAGGCACCTCGACGCCACGCGATTCCAATACCTGCGAAATGGTGGCGCGCACCCGGTCGGCGGTACCCACGGGAACGGTGGATTTGTTCACCACTACTGCGTACCGGTCGAGATGCGCCCCGATGGTGCGGGCGACGCTCAGCACATACTGAAGGTCGGCGCTGCCGTCCTCGTCCGGCGGCGTCCCCACCGCAATGAAAATGACTTCGCCATGGGCCACGGCGGACACCGCATCGGTGGTAAAGCCAAGCCGCCCCTCGGCGCCATTGGACCGCACGATGGGCTCCAGGCCCGGCTCGTAGATGGGAACTTCACCGCGCTGAAGGCGCTCGATTTTCGATGCGTCGATGTCGACGCATATCACTTGGTTGCCCATTTCCGCGAGGCAGGCGCCCGTTACCAGGCCTACATAGCCGGTGCCAAAAATCGTGACTTTCATCGCAAAGTTAATTCCTTGAAACCGAGCCGACTATTCTAGCCGGCTGCCGACGGCAACGTGACCCTTGTTGCCTCTCGAGAAAAGCAAAGGGCGCGAATCGCTTCGCGCCCTTGCCATGCCGCCATCGCGGGACTTGGGAGGCGATCAGCCGCCCGAGGCACCCGAACCGGCCGGCGTCGGGCCGGTCTTGACCAGCGTCACGTCGAAGATCAACGTGGCATTCGGCGGCATCGGCGGACGCGGCTCCGAGCCATAGGCCAGGGTCGAGGGGATGTACAACTTGTAATGGCCACCCGCCTGCATCAACTGCAGGCCCTCGCGGAAACCGGGGATCACGCCAGCCAGCGGAATCTTGGCGGCGCCCGGCGGGTTGTGCTTGGAAGAGGCATCGAACACCTGGCCGTCAATGAAGCTGCCGGTGTAGTTGATCTCGACCGTATCGTTCGCGCCCGGGCGCGGGCCGCTACCCTGGGTGATCACTTCGTACTGCAGGCCGGAAGCCGTGGTCTTCACACCCGGCTTGGACTTGTTCTTGGCCAGGAACGCGGCGCCTTCAGCCTTGTTCTTGGCACCGAGCTTGTCCATTTCGACCTTGTACTTGGCCTGGATCTTGGCCATGAACGCGTCGTGAACCTGCTTGGCCTCGGTGTCGGTCATGGTCGGCTTCTGGCCGAGCATGGCAGCCTTGACGGCGTTGGCAACGGCGGTCGGATCCAGCTCGTCGCGCATGATCGGCGGCACCTGCTCGCCCATCTGGTAGCCAATCACGTAGCTGGCTTTGGCCTTGTCGACCGTGCCGGCGGCGCCGGTGGCAGCCTGAGCGAACACGCTCGACGTCATGCCCAACGCAACGACCAGCGCAGTGGCGGTCAGCGTGGGACGCAGAAATTGCTTCATTCGAAACTCCCTCGTCATGGAATATGCCGGCGTCACCATCCGGGCCTCCCCGATGGAGGCAGGCCACGCATTGTGCGGTTCCTGTCCGGTCTTGGCAACGATGCAAACGTCCGACCTTCGGCAACGGTAAAGGTTCATTCGGCATGACACCGATTTCACATGCCGCCGACCGCCACCACGGTCAGGGTGTGTGTTCCGGCTTGTCGAGCGTGTCCTTCAGCGCCGCCTGCAGGCGCGCGTGCATTTGCACCAGGTTGCGCCACATCACCACCGCCAGCACCACACCCAGCAGAGCCAGGGACAGCGCCACTCCACGCGGCGGCAGGATGGTCGAACCCAACGCACTGACCAGCACCCCCAGCGCCAGCAAAGTCACCAGCGGAATGATCCGCGCCAGCACGTTGCGCATCGGCTGAGTATAGGCTCCAGTAAAGCGCTCGCTGATGCCGATTTCCGCCAGCAGCATGCCCAGCGCCTCGGCCTTGCGGTACACCGCGATCAGCATCGGCAGCGATAGGAACAATGCCGTCGCCCAAATCAGTGTGTGGCGCAATTCGCGCCCGATTCCGACCATCGAGAACCACGTCCAGTTATGCGCATTGACGTAGGCACCCAGCATGAAAAGCGTGACCACCAGCAGCACGTTGATGCCGATATGCCACAACAACCGGCGAAAGATCGCCGCCAGCGCCGCGTTCTCATTGACCGGCTTCAGGTTGGCCAGCCAGCCGCTGTAACTGGTGGCGAGCAACCGCGCCGAGCGTGGCGTTATCCCGGTCAGTCCGTTGGCGAGTTTGTCGGCCGAACGGTTCAGATAGGGCGAGACCGCCATGCACACCACCGACACCGCCACGGCGATCGGATAGATGAAGTCGCTGATCACGCCCAGCGACAAACCCAACGTGGCGATCACAAAGGAGAACTCGCCGATCTGCGCCATCCCCAGGCCGGCGCGCAGCGAGGTACGCGCATCGTGACCGACGGCGAAAATGCCCACGCTGCAGGCCAGCGTCTTGCCCAGGATCACCGCGCCGGCGATCAACAGCGCGGGCACGACGTAATGCAGCAACATCGCCGGGTCGATCTTCAGACCGATGGCCACGAAGAACAGCGCCGCGAACATGTCGCGCAACGGCTCGACCAGATGCATCACGCGGGCGACGCTGCGCGATTCCGCCACGATGGCACCCGCCAGAAACGCGCCCAGGGCCACGCTGAAACCCATCCACGCCGCCAGCAGGCTGGCACCGAAACAGATGCCCAGCACGCTGACCAGCAAGGTTTCGTCACGACCGAAACCGGCCACGTAATCCACCAGCCGCGGCAGCAACAGCAGCCCCAGGATCATGCCCACGATCACGAACAGGCCAAGGTGGCCAATCAGCGTAAACGCCGCTTCCGCCTGCACCGAGCCACCGATGGCTACGGCCGTCAGCAGGGTCAGCATGATGATCGCCAGCATGTCCTCTGCCACCAGCAAGCCCACCACCAACTGCGCAAACGGGTGGTGCCGCTGCCCACCCTCGGAAAGCATGCGGGTGGCCACCATCGTCGATGACAACGAGATGATTGCGCCCAGGAACAGCGAGTCCATGCCCTTCCAGCCAAACAACTCACCGATGCCGAAGCCGATCCACAGCATCAACCCGACCTCGGCCACCGCGACCACCAGCACGCCCACGCCCACCTGGCGCAACTTGCGCACGCTGAACTCCAGCCCCAGGGTGAACATCAGCAACACGACACCGAGGTTGGAAATGTCTTCGATCGCTCGCGGGTCCGCCACCAGCACACCCGGGGTATGCGGGCCGATCAGCACGCCGGCGAGGATGTAGCCCAGCAATACAGGCTGCCGCAGACGCTGGAACAGGATCGTGGTGGCACCGGCCACGATCATCACCATGGCCAGGTCGCGGATGAAACCGATTTCGTGCATGCCTTCTCTTCAACGCCGCGGGATTTCCCAGCTTAAACGAACACCCGCTCACTATTCGTTCGCGAAAGCACAAGCCGGAGGACCGAGTTGCCGGATGCAGTTCGCAGGGCTACGTCGATGTGAAAAAAATGCTTGACGGATATGACACTCGGACCTATTCTTCCGGGCTTCCAGCGGCGGGGCCATAGCTCAGCTGGGAGAGCGCCTGCATGGCATGCAGGAGGTCGGCGGTTCGATCCCGCCTGGCTCCACCAACTTGAATTGTCCCCATCGTCTAGAGGCCTAGGACACCACCCTTTCACGGTGGCGACCGGGGTTCGAATCCCCGTGGGGACGCCAAGTTGGCTCGCAACGCTGGAACGTACACGCTGTAAAACAAAATGTGGAGCGGTAGTTCAGTTGGTTAGAATGCTGGCCTGTCACGCCGGAGGTCGCGGGTTCGAGTCCCGTCCGCTCCGCCACTACACAACGGAAAACCCGCCTTGCGCGGGTTTTTTGTTGCGCGCGATTCGTGTGTGCGACCGTTTCGCACTCAGCCGATCGTATCCGCCGGATCGCGCTCCAGCGTACCGGTCGAATGCCCCTGCTCCGCCAGGTATTCCAGCCAGCGCGACAGGAAGCCGTTCATGCGCAGGCGATGCTGGAACACCGTATGCGCCGGAGCGAACGGACCCAGCACTTGCCACAGGTGTCGCCCGGGATGGCAATGCATCGCTTCGGCCACGTGCGCGTCGGTATACATGCGCAGCTGCGCCGATGGCGAACGCTGGCCGGTATGGGCGTCGACGAAATCGTAGGTGAGCTCCAGCTCCAGCGTGTACGGATGGCACTCCTGCACATGGAGATGCACGTTCAAGCCGTCATCCACGTTGGACAGGTAGCGGCCGGGCTCAAGTTGCTGCGGCGCGAACAGCCGCGTCAGCCGATGGTAATTTTCCGCATAAAGCCCCATCAGGAAGCCAAAGCGCCCCGGCAACAAGTTGGTTCGGCTGTCCAGTACGGCACTCATCGTTGTCACGAAACTCCTGCGTTCAAAACCCTTGCGTTCAAAACATGGTCCGCTCGATACCGAAGCGGGAAAAGATCTTGCTGGCGATTTCCTCGATCGACACGTGCGTGGTGTTGAGGCTGGGGATACCGGCCTGGCGCATCAGCCGGGCCGCCTGGTCCAGCTCCCAGCGGCATTGCTTCAAAGTCGCATATTTGCTGCCCGGACTGCGCTGCTCGCGGATCTGCGCCAACCGCGCCGGCTCGATCGTGAGGCCGAACAGCCGCGACTTGTAAGGACGCAGCAGCGCCGGCAATTCCAGCCGGTCCAGATCCTCCTCGGTCAACGGATAGTTGGCGGCACTGACACCATAGTGCAAGGCCATGTAGAGGCAGGTGGGCGTCTTGCCGGAACGCGACACGCCAATCAGGACCAGATCCGCGTCGGCATAGTTCACGTCGATGCCGTCATCGTGCGACAGCGCATAGTTGGTCGCGTTGATGCGCGCCTCGTATTTGCCGTAGTCCACCATGCCGTGCGCGCGGTTGACCGCGCCGGAGCGCTTGGCGCCCAGCTCGTCCTCCAGCGGCCCGATGAACGGCGCAAACACATCCATCATCAACGCCCCGCTGGCCGCGACGATGTCGCACAAGGCCGGCTCGGCCATCGTGTTGATCACGATCGGTCGCTGCCCGCTCTGCGCGTAATGGGTCTTGATCCGCACGGCGGCGGCCTCGGCCTTTTGCGCGTCATCCACGAACGACAGGCGATGCTTGTCGAACGTGACGCCCTCGAATTGGGTCAGGATGCTGTTGCCGATCGTCTCCGCGGTAATACCAGTGGAGTCGGATATGAAGAAAACCGTGCGTTGCATGCCTGCTCCCGGTTGGTCATGACCGCTATTACGACGCCATAAGTTGCGAGTAAATCATTGTACTTACTGCATCAAGGCTGACTGGTATGCAGTTGGAGTGGGGATCAACGGCAATGGTCTTCTTGTGCTGCACACGACCGGCAGCGGACAATACCACTCCTTTGCCGACCGTTCTGGTCAGTTTGCACCCTTCCCGTTGTCACACGAAAGCCTTCAGGAGATCCCCTTGAACGATCTGGTGCTTTGGCTCGATGCGCTGCGCATGACCGACCTTGGCAAGGTAGGCGGCAAGAATGCCTCACTTGGCGAAATGATCGGCAACCTGTCCCGATTGGGCGTGTCGGTGCCGGGCGGTTTCGCCACCACCGCCGAGGCCTTCCAGCAGTATCTGGAGAAAAGCGGCCTGGCGAAACGAATTCAGGATCGACTGACCTCGCTGGATGTCGATGACGTCGACGCGCTGGTGGTTGCCGGCAAGGAAATCCGCCAATGGATCGTGGACACCGCCCTGCCCGCCGAACTCGAGCAGGCAATCCGCGACGCGTACGCCACGCTGTGCAAGGACGCCGGCGCCAGCGACATCGCCGTGGCGGTACGTTCATCGGCCACCGCAGAGGATCTTCCGGACGCCTCGTTCGCCGGCCAGCAGGAAACCTTCCTCAACGTGGCCGGCATCAACGACGTACTGCACACGGTGAAGGAAGTCTTCGCCTCGCTGTACAACGATCGCGCCATCGCCTATCGCGTGCACCAGGGTTTCAAGCACGAGGAGGTGTTCCTCTCCGCTGGCGTGCAGTTGATGGTGCGTTCGGACGTGGGTGCGTCCGGGGTGTTGTTTACGCTGGACACTGAGTCGGGCTTCCGCGACGTGGTGTTTGTCACCGGCAGTTATGGCCTTGGCGAAATGGTCGTGCAGGGCGCGGTGAATCCGGACGAGTTCTACGTCTTCAAGCCGACGTTGAACGCCGGCAAGCCGGCCATCCTGCGCCGCAACCTCGGCGCCAAGCAATTGCGCATGGTCTATTCCGATGCGGCCGACGAACGTGTGCGCACGGAAGACACGCCTGCCGAACTGCGCAACCGGTTCTGCATCAGCGACGAGGACGTGCAGGAGCTGGCGCGGCAGGCGCTGATCATCGAGAAACACTATGACCGCCCGATGGACATCGAATGGGCGAAGGACGGTCACACCGGCAAGATCTACATCGTGCAGGCGCGCCCGGAAACCGTGAAATCACGCTCGCACGCCACCCAGCTCGAGCGCTTCCACCTGAGCGCAAAAGGCAAGGTCCTGGCCGAGGGCCGATCGATCGGCCAGAAGATCGGTGCCGGCAAGGCCCGCGTTGTGCGTTCGCTGTCCGACATGAACAAGGTGCAGCCCGGCGACGTGCTGATCGCCGACATGACCGATCCCGACTGGGAGCCGGTGATGAAGCGCGCCTCGGCCATCGTCACCAACCGCGGCGGCCGCACCTGCCATGCGGCGATCATCGCCCGCGAGCTGGGCGTGCCGGCCGTTGTCGGCACCGGCAACGCGCTGGAGCTGATCCCCGACGGTACCGACGTCACCGTGTCCTGCGCCGAAGGCGACACCGGCACGATCTACGAGGGCATCCTGAAGTTCGAACGCATCACCGCGGATCTGGGCGACATGCCCGAGGCCCCGCTGAAGATCATGATGAACGTGGCCAACCCCGAGCGCGCCTTCGATTTCGGCATGCTGCCCAACGCGGGCATCGGCCTGGCCCGCCTGGAAATGATCATCGCCAGTCACATCGGCGTGCATCCGAAGGCACTGCTGGAATATGCCAAGCAGGACGTCGAGACGAAGGCCAAGATCGACGAGCGCATCGCCGGTTATGCCGGTCCGGTCGAATTCTATGTCGACCGCTTGGCCGAAGGCATCGCCACCATCGCCGCCTCGGTCCATCCCAAGCCAGTGATCGTGCGGTTGTCCGATTTCAAGTCGAACGAATATGCGGGGCTGATCGGCGGCACGCGCTATGAGCCGCACGAAGAGAACCCGATGATCGGCTTTCGCGGCGCCAGCCGCTACGTCGATCCCAGCTTCGCCGACGCTTTCGCGCTGGAGTGCAAAGCCGTAAAGCACGTGCGCGAAGCGATGGGCCTGGACAATGTGTGGGTGATGATCCCGTTCGTGCGTACGTTGGGTGAGGGCCGCAAGGTGATCGAGGTGCTGAAGCGCAATGGATTGGTCCAGGGCGAGCACGGCCTGAAGGTCATCATGATGTGCGAAGTGCCTTCCAACGCGCTGCTCGCCGATGAATTCCTCGACATCTTCGATGGCTTCTCGATCGGCTCCAACGACCTCACCCAGCTCACCCTTGGCCTCGACCGCGATTCCAGCATCGTCGCCAGCCTGTTCGACGAGCGCGATCCGGCGGTAAAGAAACTGCTGGCGATGGCGATCAAGACCGCCCGCGCCAAGGGCAAGTACATCGGCATCTGCGGCCAGGGACCCAGTGATCACCCGGATCTCGCCGAGTGGCTGATGGAACAGGGGATCGAATCGCTGTCGCTGAACCCGGATACGGTGGTGGATACCTGGTTGCGGCTGGCGAAGAAGAAGGCGGGTTGAGTCTAGCCTTAGGCCTAGAAATCCGTTCGTCCTGAGCGTAGCGCAGCGGAGTCGAAGGACGTGCGTGGCTGGCGGAGAGGAGGGATTGTTTGGCCCATCCATGGGCCAAACCCCTCCGCGCTTCGCGCTGCGGGGCCAGCCTTCGGCTGTCCAAATTCGTTCCAGACAAATTCGTCGACTGCGTAGGCAGGACGCCAGAGCGAACATCGGCGCAGCCGATGGCCCGAAGGGTGAGGCCCAGGATGGGCCGAATAACCGGGAGGGTTCGTCCACACCTCCCTCTCCGCCAGAAACGCAAAAGGCCCCAGGTAGTGCGCAGCGCGGTTTGCATGACGTCCGCGGGGATTGTTCGACCCATCCATGGGTCGAACCCTTCCGCGCTGTGCGCTCCAGGGCCAGCCTGCGGCTGTCCAAATTCGCTCCTGGCGAATTTGTCGAACCGGGAGGGTTCGTCCACACCTCCCTCTCCGCCAGAAACGCAAAAGGCCCCGTTCGGGGCCTTTTGCGTTTCTGGCGGAGAGGGAGGGATTCGAACCCTCGGTAGGCTATTCACCTACGCCTGATTTCGAGTCAGGTACATTCGACCACTCTGCCACCTCTCCAGTGGGGCGCATGGTGGCTCATGCGAGCCGGGAATCATACGCGAGCCCATCTGTCGTGACAACACACCGCGCTTGCGGCATGCTGCGACGGCTCGCCCCCATTGAACGGCCATGATCGAATTCGGACACGCTACCCACGTCGGCCTGCGCCGCACGCGCAACGAGGACACGTATTACGCCGACGCCTCGTCGGGCCTGTTTCTGGTAGCCGATGGCATGGGTGGGCACCAGCACGGTGAGGTGGCTTCGGCGTTGGTGCGCGATGCCGTGGTCGACCTGGTCACGCGCGGGCATGGGCTCATCGAAGCCGTGCAAGGTGCCGGCGAACGATTGCTGGCGCTTACGCGTGGCAATGGCGATCGACTCCCCATGGGCACCACCATTGCCGCGTTGCGGATCATCGGCGACAACTACGAAGTTGCCTGGGTGGGCGACAGCCGCATCTATCTATGGCAACAGGGTTTGCGCCAGATCAGCCATGACCACTCGCTGGTACAGGCGCTGGTGGAAGCGGGCCAACTGGATCCCGCGCAGGCCTCGCAACATCCGCAGCGCAATGTGTTGACCCAGGCGCTGGGTGTGACGGCGGCGGATCAGCTGCACATCGGCATGAATCGCGGCACCGCCCTTCCCGGCATGGGCTTTCTGCTGTGCAGCGACGGGCTCACCGAGGATGTCACCGACGCGGCCATCGGCCGGCTGGTGGCGCGCACGGACCTGGCCGCGCAGGAATGCGTCGATCAACTGCTGCTTGGCGCGCTGGACGGCGGTGGCAGCGACAACATCACCGCGATCCTCGCACGCATCAGTTGATGCCTTGCTCGACGGTTTCGGCCTGCGGCGACGCAAGCCGGCGCCACAGGCTGCCGTCGGCTGCACTCTTGTCCAGTGCGGCAAGCCGGTTCTGGTGCGCTTCCACTTCCTCCGCTGAGGCACGGAGCACGCGCGGTCGCTCCTGCAGTGACAATGGCACGGCCACCGTTGTGCTGCGCGTATCGGCTTCGTCCTCGAAACCCAGATCGAACGCGACCTGACCCGAGGTCATGGCCAGATAGACGTCGGCCAGCAACTGCGCGTCGATCAGGCCACCGTGCAGATCGCGACGCGAGTTGTCCACGCCCAGCCGTTTGCACAAGGCATCGAGGTTGTTGCGTTGGCCGGGAAAGAGCTCCCGCGCCATCTTCAGTGTATCGAGCACGGCGCAGTGGTCGCCTACCCGCCCGGCCTGCTCGCCCAGGCGCGCCAGTTCCGCATCGAGAAAGCCGATATCGAAACTGGCGTTGTGGATGACCAGTTCGGCGCCATCGATAAACGCCAGGAATTCCTCGGCCACGTCCTCGAAGTGCGGCTTGTCCAGCAAGAACGCGTCTTCGATGCCGGTGACCATGCGCGCACCTTCATCAATGGCGCGGTCCGGGTTGAGGTAAGTCTGGTAATAACGGCCGGTGAGCCGGCGCTCGACCATCTCCACACAGGCAATTTCCACCAGCCGGTGGCCCTGGCGCACTTCCAAGCCGGTGGTTTCGGTATCGAGAACGACCTGCCTCATACGCTTACCCGCAGCAACTCGGCCTGCTCGCGCGCCGCCTGATCCACCCGTTCATTCTCGACGTGGCCGTTATGCCCACGTACCCACTTCCAGCGCACCTGGTGCGATGCCGCGGCCGCCGACAGGCGCTGCCACAGATCCTGGTTCTTCACCGGCTTCTTGTCCGCAGTGCGCCAGCCATTGGCCACCCACTTCGGCATCCACTGCTCGATGCCCTGCATCACGTAGCGCGAATCGGTGGTGAGCACGACCTGACAGGGGCGCTTCAGTGCCTCCAGCGCGCCGATCGCCGCCATCAGCTCCATGCGGTTGTTGGTGGTGGCCGGATCGCCGCCGGCAATCATGCGTTCGCTGCCTTTCGCCCTCAACAGTGCCGCCCATCCACCGGGGCCTGGATTGCCCAGGCAGGCGCCGTCCGTAAATGCTTCCACTTCGCTCATCATGGCTCGCTATGAATTGAAATCACGAAACCGCACTGCGTCGCGTGCCGGGTGAAAGCCTTCCACTGGCAACGTGCAGTCGGGTTGGGGCGGGGAGTATGCGCAATGGCGTCGCCCTGCGACACCTTTTCCGCGCCATCATCACGTAGCCACCGCCGCAGGGGTTGAACGATGCCGCATGCCCGGCCGCGTCACTGGGCCACGGCCCACCCACCCGCCGCGTCCATTCGATTTCCAGCCCGTGGCGTTCAAGCCGCCTGCCGAGTTGGCCCGGAAACCGCAGTATCCGCGTGCCACCGGATCGCCAATAGAACCAGGGCGCCCAGCCGCTCACGGGATGCACCCCGGTCACCACCAGCACGCCGCCCGGTGCCAGTACGCGCATGGCTTCGCCCAGCAGGATCGAGGGTTCAGCCACGACCTCAAGGGCATGGCGCAGCAACACCACATCGAAGGCTTCATCCAGAAAGGGCAACGGTGCGTCGATCGCGGCGCACACATCGCCGCGATAACCGCCCGCGGCGATCCACATACGGGTCCAGCCGCCGATCATCGGCAATGAGGGAACCGCGACATCGCCGGAAGCGCCCAGCGACAACGCACACGCGCCGGCACTGCGCTGGATATCCGGCAACATCGCGCGCGTCTGCTCATCGGCCAGCTGCCGCAAAGGCGCGCTGCTGTAGATCCGGTGATCGCGATGAAGCATGCGTACGTCCTGACTCATCTATCCGGGAAGTGTAGCTGCTGCCGACCATGCCGGCGGCGGAGGCCGTGGGCGCAACTGAACGGCAGAAACCGTTTAACACAAGGCTAACGAGATGCCGGCGCCGCCCCCTTATAGTCGGGCGTTTCCCGCCTCGGAAGGCTGCACGTCGGTTTCCGGATCACCCAACGCTGTGGAGTTCATCGTGCACCTGATCCCCCTACCGGCGCTTTCCGACAACTACATCTGGCTTCTGCATGACGACGCAGGCGACGCCATCGTGGTGGATCCGGGTGAGGCACAGGTGGTCGAAGACGCGCTGGTCGCGAACGGTCTGCAGTTGCGCGCGATCCTGCTGACGCATCATCACCTGGACCACATCGGCGGTGCCGCGGCGTTGGCATCGCAACATGACGTGCCCGTCTACGCCCCCGACGACGGGCGCATCACCGCGACCACGCATCCCGTCGCGGACGGCCAGCGCATTGAGCTCGCGGCGCCCCGTATCGGATTCGACACCATCGCCATTCCCGGCCACACCTTGAGCCACGTCGCCTACGTCGGCGCGGGCATCGTGTTCTGTGGCGACACCTTGTTCAGTCTCGGATGCGGCCGCCTGTTCGAGGGCACGCCCGCGCAAATGCTGGCATCCCTGGACCACTTGTCGACGCTGCCGGAAGACACCCTGGTTTGTTGCGGCCACGAATACACCCAGGGCAACGGACGTTTCGCGCATACGGTTGAACCGGCCAATGCCGCCCTCACGGCCCGATGCCAGGAAGTGGACCAGTTACGGGCGCAGGGGTTGCCCACCGTGCCGGTCTCGCTTGCCAGCGAGCTGGCCACCAATCCCTTCCTGCGGGTGGATAGCGACGACGTATCGAGCTGGTGCGAACACCATGACGGCCGCGACGACCGCGTTGCCCGCTTCGCCGCGTTGCGCCACGCCAAGAACACGTTCGCCGCATGAGTCGGCGGCTACTACCGCTCACGCTGACGCTGGTGCTGACAGCCTGCGCCACCGACCCTTCGCAGAAGACCCGTCACCCGGTGGTCACCACGCCGGTTGCCACCGATGGCAGCCGCCTGCTCCCGCCATCGGAAACCGCGCCACAAGCGCCGATCGATGTATGGCAACAACTGCGCAGCCGTTTCGAGATGGCCGATTGCGCGGCCGATCCGACGATCACCGCCTGGGCCCGTACCTACACGCGCCATCCGAAGCAGTTCGAAAGCCAATTGAGCGCGGTACTGCCACGCCTGATCTATGTGCAACAGGTCGCCGACCAGTACGACGTCGCCGGAGAGTTCGTGCTGCTGCCGTGGGTGGAGAGTCATTTCCAGCCCGTGCCGGGGCGGCACCGGAATCGGGCTGCCGGCATGTGGCAGATCATGCCGGCCACGGCGGGCGCCATGGGCCTGCGCGTGGACGACAACTACGACGGACGCCTGGACGTACCCGCGGCGACGCACGCGGTCATGAAAGAATTGCAGCGATACCACCGGCGATTCGACGATTGGCGGCTCGCCGATTATGCGTTCAACGCGGGCGAATTCGCGGTGCGCAAGCTGGTGAAGAAACACGGCGCACCCACCGAACTGCCAGCCATACCCGAGCTGCCGGTTCGTCGCGGGACTCGTGAACACCTCTCCAAACTGCTGGCCATTGCCTGCGTCGTGCGTGAACCGGCGCGATTCGGCGTGACCCTGCCGGCGCTGCCGCCCGAACGGCAGCTGGTCAAGGTGCCGGTCGATCAATCCTTGTCGATCACGGACGCGGCCAGCCACGCGGGGATGTCGGTCGATCGCTTCAAGCACCTCAACGCGGCATTCCGCAGCGACAGCATCGATGCCCAGGCGGCGTCCTACCTGGTGTTGCCTGCGAAGCACGTACGACAGTTTCGCACCGCACTGGTCAACGAGGCCTCCACCGCAGACGCGAATCGTGAACCAGCCGCATCGCTTTCGCCGGGTAGCGCAAGCACCAGCCAGCCATCGGCCGCGTCACCGCGCCACCACACCGTCCGTCCCGGCGACAGCCTCTGGGGCATTGCCCGCCACTATTCGGTCAGCGTCGACCAACTGCAGAGCTGGAACCACCTGCGCGGACAGTCAATCAAGCCCGGCCTGGTGCTGAAAGTGGGCAGCGCCCACTGAGTGGACGATCCGCAGCGTGGCTGGCCGAACGCGCAAGCCACCTCGACGGCGACCGGTACGCTCGCCAATAAACGACACCACGAAAAAGGCGGCCCATGGCCGCCTTTTCTTTTTCAACTTTGTCCACTGCCCGCCTGGCCTCGCGGCAAGGCTGCGGATCAGATTACAGGCGTTCCTTGTTGATCTTGATCTCGGTCCGCGACCGCAAAATCTCGATCAGTTCGCTCGTCGCTTCGGCACCGTAGGCCTGCGCCATCTGCTGCCGCAGCGATTCACGCTGGTCGGCTGTCACGTCGGACAGATCGCCGGGCTGCACCTTGTCCACCGCGAGCAAAGCGTAGACGCCCTTGTCCATATCGACCGAGGCGTACTGCGGCTTGCCATCGACCGGATGCGGCAAGAGGAACGCGCGGTCACGGACCGATGGCGGCAGATCCGCCTGGACGCGCAGCGCATTCTTGACGGTGGTCACATCGAGCTTCGAGGAAGCGGCTACGTCGTCCATCGAATCGCCCTTCTGCAAGCGGGCCAGCAACGCCTGCGCCTGCGTCTTCGCTTCAGCGGCGACACGTTCATCGATGATGCGATCGTGTACGTCGTCGCGCACATCGGCCAACGCCCGCGGCGTCGCCGGCAAATGTTTGTCGACGTGGATCACCACCGAGTGGTCGCCACCCAGATCGATCAAACCCGAATTATTGCCCTGGGCCAGCACGTCATCCGAGAACGCAGCGGCGACAACCTTGGGGTTGGCTGCGATGCCTTCACCACCCGTGCGGGAAAACAGGGGCGTTTCCTTGATCGGCAGCTTCAGGGCCTCGGAAGCAGGCTCCAGCGAGGACGGGTTCTGATACGTGTTGTCGGAAAGCTTGCCCGCCACTTCGTTGTACAACCGATCCTTGTCCGCCGCCGTCGCCTCCTTCACCAGCGTGTCGCGCACTTCCTCGAAAGGCTTGGCGTCTCCGCTGCGAACATCACGCAGCCAGATGATGTGGTAACCCTCTGGCGACAACACGGGCTTGGATATCTGGCCCTTGGTCATGGCGAGCATGGCCGACTCGAACGCCGGATTGGTCACACCCCGCTCCAACCAGCCCAGGTCGCCGCCCTGGCGCTTGGAGCCAAGGTCCTGCGAGTCCTTGCGGGCCAGCTCGGCAAAATCCTCGGGAGTCGCGTGGGCGGCAATATCGTTGGCCTTGGCCAGGGCGGCCTTTTGCTGCTCAGGCGTGGCGTTGGCGGGCACGTCGATGAGGATGTGCGAAACCAGGCGTTGCTCCGGCTGCACGAAGCGCTGCTTCTCATCGGCGTAGCGCTTGCGCAGTTCCTCGTCGCTGGGCGCCGATGCCGACGCGAGATCCGCACCGTTCACTTCGATGTATTTCACCGAAACACGCTCGGGGTCCGTGTAGTCGGCCAGATGCGCCTTGTAGTAGGCATCGATCTGCTCGTCAGTCACCTTGGTGTCGGAAATCGTCGGACGCGGCAACAGGAAATAGCGGACATCGCGACGCTGCATGCGCAGCGCCAGGAAACGTTCGGCGTCGGCCGCGGGAATGATGGTGCTGGCATCGATGGCGCGTGGGAGCAACTGGACGGCCAGATCGGAGCGAACCTCGGCCTCGAACATTTCGGGCGTCTTGCGCTGGCTGGCCAGCACCGCGCTGTAGGACGTCGGGTCGAAATGACCATCGACCTGGAACGCAGGGATCGATGCGATGTAATCACGCACGGCCTGGTCGGACACCCGCAGCCCGAAATCATCGTTGGCCTTGAGCAGCAACTGCTGATCGATCATCGAATTCAGCACGCGCAGTTTCATTTCCGGCTTTTCGAAAATGCTGGTATCGAACTGGTCGCCCTGCTCCACGTTGGCGCGCTGCCGCAACTGGTTCAGCCGATCCTGCATGTCGTTCTGGCTGATCTCATGTTTGCCGACCTTTGCCACCGACATGTCGCTGCTGGACGTCAGGTAGCCTTCCATGCCGAAAAACGACATGGCGAAAACGGAAATGCCCAGAAGGATGATGGCTGGCCATCCATGCATTTTGTTACGCATTGCCTGCAGCATTGGAATCTTCCCGCAACGTGGTTGTAGGCGCATGAAGCGCGATGCGAACACCAGGCTACCCCCGCATGCGATGCCACAAGAACATCGATCACACGCCGCCTGATGATCAGCCTCGCCTTGACGAAGCCTTGTGCCAAAAAACAAGGGCGCCACACGGGCGCCCTTGTGAACTGTGGCGGAGCGGACGGGACTCGAACCCGCGACCTCCGGCGTGACAGGCCAGCATTCTAACCAGCTGAACTACCGCTCCGCATTTCTGGTGGGTGCTGTAGGGATCGAACCTACGACCACCGCCTTGTAAGGGCGACGCTCTACCGCTGAGCTAAGCACCCGGAACCAAGCGTCAGCCGCTTAGTTTAGGGCATCCTTCAGGGTCTTGCCAGCCTTGAACGCCGGCACTTTGGACGCCTGGATCTGGATCATTTCGTTGGTCCGCGGGTTGCGACCCGTACGGGCAGCACGCGCGCGCACGGTGAAAGTACCGAATCCGACGACAGAAACGTCTTCGCCGCTCTTGAGCGTCTTCTGCACGGTCTCGAAGAACGCTTCGAGCGCGCGGGTTGCATCGGCCTTGGTCAGTTCGGCCTTTTCGGCGATGGCGTTGATCAGATCGGTTTTATTCATTGAGAAGCTCCTAGTTTTCGACCGGCGCGGTTCGTTTTCGACGAAACAACGCCAGCGTGGATGATTGGCTCGCGCCAGGTGCCGTGTCGCAACCGGAATCGCCGCGGTGGGCATGAAATCTGCGGTTCCGCCTTTATACCAGTGCGTTGCCGGACTTCGCAACACAAGTCACGGCAAGCGTTTTCGCGGAAATACAGCGCACGAAATGATGCGTAAAGCAAACGGCGAACGATGCCGATTCAGCATGGCCCGCCGTCTTGTCAGGTGAACAGGAGCCGGCCATGGAGACCGGCCAACAACTCAATGCGTGCGCGAATGGACCTCGGCGCCGTCCTCCGCTGGCGCGCCTTCCTTGGACGCATGAGCTTCCTCGGAATCGACCGCCTGGCTGGGCTGCAACGGACGCTCCAGCGCGATGTCGAGCACTTCGTCAATCCAGCGCACCGGATGGATCTCCAGCGACGTGGTGATGTTGGCCGGCATGTCGACAAGATCCTTCTTGTTGTCTTCGGGAATGATCACCGTGGTGATGCCGCCACGAAGCGCCGCCAGCAATTTTTCCTTCAGCCCGCCGATCGGCAGCACGCGTCCACGCAAGGTGATTTCGCCGGTCATGGCCACCTCCGAACGCACCGGTATCTTGGTGAGGGCGGATACCAGCGCGGTGCACATCGCCACGCCGGCACTCGGGCCATCCTTGGGCGTGGCGCCCTCCGGCACGTGGATGTGCACGTCGAGCTTCTGGTGGAACTCGGGATCGATGCCGAGCTGATCAACGCGCGCGCGCACCACCGACAGCGCCGCCTGGATCGACTCTTTCATGACGTCACCGAGTTGCCCGGTATTCACCAACCGCCCCTTGCCGGGAACAATCGATGCCTCGATGCTGAGCAGCTCGCCGCCGACCTGTGTCCAGGCCAGCCCGGTGACCAGGCCGATCTCGTTCTGGATTTCCTTGCGGCCGAAATCGAAACGGCGAACGCCGAGGTAATGGTCCAGATTCGCCGACGTCACTTCGACACCGGCAACGGCCTTCTTCTGGGGCTTCGCGCTTTTTGTTTTCGCCTTCCTGGCCTTGGTTACTTCACCCAGGGTCAGCTCCTTGACAACCTTGCGGCAGATCTTGGAGATCTCACGCTCAAGGTTGCGCACACCGGACTCGCGCGTGTAGTAGCGCACGATGTCCCGCAGCGCCTCCTCGTCCACCTGCAGTTCCTCGGGCTTGAGGCCGTTCGCCTTCAACTGCTTGGCAAGCAGATACCGCTGCGCGATCCCCAGCTTTTCATCCTCGGTATAACCGGGAATGCGAATGACCTCCATGCGATCGAGCAAGGGGCCGGGGATGTTCAGCGAGTTGGCGGTGGCGATCCACATCACCTCGGACAGGTCGAAATCGACTTCCAGGTAGTGGTCGTTGAAGGCGTGGTTCTGTTCCGGGTCGAGCACTTCGAGCAACGCGGACGACGGGTCGCCACGGAAGTCCATCGACATCTTGTCGATCTCGTCCAGCATGAACAGCGGATTGCGGGTGCCGACCTTGGTCAGGTTCTGCACGATGCGGCCCGGCATGGAGCCGATGTAGGTGCGCCGATGACCACGGATCTCGGCCTCGTCACGCACGCCACCCAGGCTCATTCGCACGAATTTGCGGTTGGTGGCCTTCGCGATCGACTGGCCCAGGGAGGTCTTGCCCACACCCGGCGGACCGACCAGGCACAGAATCGGGCCCTTCATCGTGGCCACGCGCTGCTGCACCGCCAGGTATTCGAGGATGCGGTCCTTGACCTTTTCCAGCCCGAAATGATCGGCGTCCAGCACTTCCTGCGCCACGCGCAGGTCCTTGTGCACCTTGCTGCGCTTCTTCCACGGCACGCCGACCAGCCAATCGAGGTAGTTGCGCACCACCGTCGCTTCCGCCGACATCGGCGACATCTGCTTCAGCTTGCCGAACTCCTGCCGCGCCTTGGCCAGCACGGCCTTGGGCATGCCGGCATTTTCGATCTTCTTCTGCAGCTCCTCGACTTCGTTGGTGCCCTCTTCGTTGTCGCCCAGCTCCTTCTGGATGGCTTTCATCTGTTCGTTGAGGTAGTACTCGCGCTGGCTCTTTTCCATCTGGGTCTTGACCCGGCCGCGGATGCGCTTCTCCACCTGCTGCAGATCCATCTCGCTGTCGACCAGGCCGATCAGCAGCTCCAGCCGCTGCGCCACGTCGGCGGTTTCAAGCACCTTCTGCTTGTCAGCCATGCGCACGGAAAGATGCGCAGCAATGGAGTCGGCGACGCGCGACGGCTCCTCGATGCCGGACAGGCTGGCCAGCACTTCGGGCGGAAGCTTGCGGCTCTGCTTGACGAGCTGCTCGAACAACGAGATCAACGTGCGCGACACCACGTCGAGCTCGCGCTCCTTGGCGTTGTACACGGGCTCAATCGTGCGCGAACGCGCCACCAGCATGCCGTCGGCTTCCCGACAGTCTTCGATAGTGACCCGTGACTGGCCTTCGACCAGCACCTTGACCGTGCCATCAGGCAGCTTGAGCAGCTGCAGCACGCCAGCCAGCGTACCGACCGTGTGCAGGTCGGCGGCTTCCGGATCATCGATATCCGGGCTCTTTTGCGCTGCCAGCAGAATCTGACGTTCGCCTTCCATCGCGCGTTCGAG
This sequence comes from Rhodanobacter sp. Root480, assembly GCF_001426645.1. Classification (GTDB taxonomy): domain Bacteria; phylum Pseudomonadota; class Gammaproteobacteria; order Xanthomonadales; family Rhodanobacteraceae; genus Rhodanobacter; species Rhodanobacter ginsenosidimutans. The sequence continues at coordinate 527,647 of NZ_LMEX01000001.1, read as the reverse complement.
CGCGCGCATCGATTTGTCGCGGCCGACAAACAATGGAATGACCATGTGCGGATACACCACCACGTCGCGCAACGGCAGCACGGGCAGCGCATCCAGCAATTCGGTTTTACGGACGGTCTTGGCCATCGAAAAATAGTTCCTGGTGAATCGACATACTGGCCCCGACACTGCGCCGGGGCCCATGACACGTCAAGTGGAGGCATCCGGCGCGATGCACAAGGTTTCCATGCCACCGTACCCAAAAAAATGGCCCCGGTAACTCACCGGGGCCGCTTTTTTTCACGGGGTATCGATCAGGCTGCGTCGTTACCGTCGCTGGCCACGCGCTGCTGCAGATTGCCACGATAAATCAGGTAGGGCTCGGCCTGGCCGTTGATCACCGCATCATCCACCACGACCTTGCTCACGTGCTCCAGCGAGGGCAGCTCGTACATGGTTTCCAGCAACACCTGTTCGAGGATGGTGCGCAAGCCACGGGCGCCGGTCTTGCGCTTGAGCGCCTTCTTGGCGATCGCCTGCAACGCCTCGGGGCGGAACTCCAGCTCCACCTCCTCCATCTCGAACAGCTTCTTGAACTGCTTGGTGACGGCGTTCTTCGGTTCGGTGAGGATCTTCACCAAAGCCGCCTCGTCCAGCTCATCGAGCGTGGCGACCACCGGAAGGCGTCCGACGAACTCGGGAATCAGGCCGAACCGCACCAGATCCTCGGGCTCGACATCCGCAAGCACCTTGCCGAGGTTTTCAGTGCGCTCCTTGCTGCGCACCTCCGCCGAGAAGCCGATACCGGTGGTCTCCGAGCGCTGCTGGATGACTTTTTCCAGCCCGGCAAAGGCACCGCCGCAAATGAACAGGATGTTCTTGGTGTCGACCTGCAGGAATTCCTGCTGCGGATGCTTGCGCCCGCCCTGCGGCGGTACCGAGGCCAGCGTGCCCTCGATCAGCTTCAGCAAGGCCTGCTGCACACCCTCACCCGAGACGTCACGGGTGATCGACGGGTTTTCGCTCTTGCGCGAGATCTTGTCGATCTCATCGATGTAGACGATGCCCGACTGCGCCTTTTCCACGTCGTAGTCGCACTTCTGCAACAACTTCTGGATGATGTTCTCGACATCCTCGCCCACATAGCCCGCTTCGGTCAGCGTGGTGGCGTCGGCGATGGTGAACGGCACATTGAGCAGCCGCGCCAGCGTTTCAGCCAGCAGCGTCTTGCCCGAGCCGGTGGGGCCGATCAACAGGATGTTGGATTTGCCCAGCTCGATGTCGTCGCTTTTCTGGCGCGACTCGATCCGCTTGTAGTGGTTGTACACCGCCACCGCCAGCGCCTTCTTGGCGCGTGACTGGCCCACCACGTACTGGTCCAGCGATTCACGGATCTCGCGCGGCTTGGGCAGCTGGGTGCGGCCCGAAGCGGCCTTTTCCTCGAGCTCCTCGCGGATGATGTCGTTGCACAGCTCGACGCATTCGTCACAGATGAATACGGATGGACCCGCGATCAGCTTGCGCACTTCATGCTGGCTCTTGCCGCAGAACGAGCAATAGAGAATCTTGCCGCTGTCGCTGGAACGCCCCTGCCGGTCGTCACTCATACTTTCGATCCCGCTGGTCAATCTGAATGCGTCGCGAGAATACCACAGGGCTCCGCGTCTGCCTGCAGACGCGGAGCCCTACCCGTGACAGTAAGGTTGGTGCTGGGAATCAGGCCGATTTCACCGTTTCGCCGGCGCGCTTTTCCAGCACTTCGTCGATCAGGCCGTAAGCCTTGGCTTCGTTCGCGTCCATGAAGCGGTCGCGCTCCATGTCCAGCTCGATTTTCGCCAGCGGCTGACCGGTATGTTCCGCGTACAACTTGTTCAGGCGTTCGCGTACATACAGGATTTCCCGCGCCTGGATCTCGATGTCGGTCGCCTGGCCCTGCGCACCGCCGGAAGGCTGATGGATCATGACGCGGGAGTTGGGAAGCGCATAACGCTTGCCCTTGGCGCCGGCCATCAACAGGAAGGAGCCCATGCTGCAGGCCTGGCCGATGCACATCGTGCTGACGCTCGGCTTGATGAACTGCATGGTGTCGTAGATCGCCAGGCCGGCGGTGACAGCGCCGCCGGGACTGTTGATGTAGAACTGGATGTCCTTGTCGGGGTTCTCGGACTCCAGGAACAGCATCTGCGCAACCAGCAGGTTGGCCACCTGGTCGTTGACCTCGCCAACCAAGAAGATCACGCGCTCTTTCAACAGGCGTGAATAGATGTCGTAGGAGCGCTCGCCACGGGCCGTCTGCTCGACGACCATCGGTACCAAATTGAGGTTCTGGATCTGATCCATGGCCATTAGCAGCTCTCCGGGTGATGTGCCTGACAGTATGGCATCCGGCCCGATACATCAGGGCCGGACTGGAACGGTACCGGTGGAATCAGGCACCTGCCGGGCGCATTACCTCGTCGAAACTCAGATCCAGGCTGGTGGTCTTGGCGTGTTCAGCCACCCACTCGGCCACCTGGTCTTCCATCACGCGATTCTGCAGCCCGGACATCAATTGGGGGTCGCCGTTGTAGAGTTCAATGACCTTTTCCGGCTCCTCGTAGGTCGAGGCAATCGCCGCCAGTTGCTCGGCGACGCGGGTACGGTCAATCTTGAGCTCCTGCTTGCGGGCGATCTCGCTCATCAGCAAGCCTGCGATCACGCGCTTGCGCGCCATCGGCATGGCCGACTCGATCAGCTGCGGTGACGGCTGCTCGCCACGCGGCACGCTGTTGGCCGCCAGGTTCTGCGCCTCCGACCGCACCAGCATCGGCGGCACGTCGAGATTGCTGTGCGCTTCGGCGACTTTCTCCGCCACCTCGGACTTCAACCGGCCCATCAACGCGGCATTCAGTTCCCGCTCGAGGTTGGCGCGCACTTCCTTGCGGAACGTCTCCAGGTTGCCGTCGGCAATGCCGAACAGCTTGGCAAACTCACCGTCGACCTCGGGCAGGTTCTGCGCCTGCACCTTGATGATCTTGAAACTGACCTTGGCGGTCTTTCCAGCCAGCATCGGGTTGCGGAAATCAGCGGGAAACGCGACATCCGCCTCGAATTCGTCGTTGGCACTGCGGCCAAGCAAGGAGTCGTCCAGCGCCTTGAACAAAGTGCCCGAACCCAGCACGCTGCCCGCCCGCTCCAGACCATCCGCCGGGAAGCGGTAATCGTCTACCGTGGCGGCATATTCGAACATCACAAAATCGCCCTCGATCGAGGCACGGGTAACGTCCTCGAAGCTGCGGCGCTGCTGGCGCAGGGTTTCCAGCATCTTGTCGATATCGGCATCGGTGACGCTGGCCACGGTGCGCGTGATCTCCAGCGCGGCCACATCGACCACCGGGAACTCGGGCATGATTTCGAACGTGGCGGTGTACGCAATCTCGCCGTTTTCCGGCACGCCAGTGGTGTCGATCGCCGGGTTCGCGATCGGCTGCAGTTTTTCCTGCGTCACCGCCTCGCGCAACGTGCTGCCGATCAGGTCGGACAGCACCTCACCACGAACCTGGCTGCCGAAGCGCTGCTTGATCACCGCGACCGGCACCTTGCCCGGACGGAAGCCCTTCAAACGCACGGTGCGGCCCATTTCCGCGATACGTGCGCTCACCTGCGAATCGAAACGCTCCGCGGGAAACTTCACCGTGAGCTTGCGCTCGAGGGTGCCGATGTTCTCAACCGAAACCTGCATGACGTCTCCTGGTACTACCTGATGTATGGGCCTGCCACAGGCACCATGGCGGCTGTGCCACCGCAAATGAAAAAAACCAGCTTGGCATGGTGCGAAAGGGGGGACTCGAACCCCCACGGGGTTAACCGCCAGAACCTAAATCTGGTGCGTCTACCAATTCCGCCACTCTCGCCTTGCCGCAACTGGCGCAACAAAAACTTTGCCCCGGCGCACCGGTCAACGTCGACCCGGATACCGCCACCACCCCTTGTCCACCGATGGCATTCAGGCGCTGGATAACGGGCCATTTTACGGTTGCCGCACCATGCAGCACAAGCGCGCCAGACCGCTTGCAGGTCGCGCCTTCGCGCCCGACGACAGCTGCGCCCGCGTCGGTCGAATTCCCTGCCATGGGCTGGACCGCATATAAAAAAACAGGCACCTACGTCGCCGTGAGGTGCCTGTTCTGATTGGTGGGCCGTGAAGGATTCGAACCTTCGACCAATTGATTAAGAGTCAACTGCTCTACCAACTGAGCTAACGGCCCATGAACTGACGTGACGCCGGAACCGGGTTTGAAACTGGGGTGGATGATGGGATTCGAACCCACGACAACCGGAATCACAATCCGGGACTCTAACCAGCTGAGCTACATCCACCATAAATCTTGCAACTGGCGCGCCAGACAGGACTCGAACCTGCAACCGTCGGCTTAGAAGGCCGATGCTCTATCCGGTTGAGCTACAGGCGCAGTCCCTATGGCAGAACGTATCGCTGGTCGGGGCAGAGGGATTCGAACCCCCGACTTTTGCGTCCCAAACGCAACGCTCTACCAGACTGAGCTATACCCCGCTTTCGAATCCCCGGCTGATCAAACACCGAAGCCTTGAATTGTTACGGGTGACGCCTCGCCCAGTCAATCCGTGTCGAAGCACACCATGACATCTGGAGCCCCTTTCAACAATCGGCAAAAGCACTTCCGTTCGTGAAAGGCACCGAGGTGCGAGCACCTCATCCAACAGTATAAAAATGGTGCGCCCGGAGAGATTCGAACTCCCGACCACCTAGTTCGTAGCCAGGTACTCTATCCAACTGAGCTACGGGCGCACTGAAAAAATTTTCATCTCACCGCTGCCGTGTTTGGGACACCGAGGCGGTGAAGCGAGAAGCGGAATTATTCAGATTCCGTCGTCTTGCGTCAACCTTTTTCGTGAATTTTTTTATTGCGCGTCATTCGACGTCGCTGAAATGGAGGCACGTCACGGCCTAAACGTGCCGAAGTTGCACAACCACGATCGTGGCGCGTGAATACCCGAGCGGGTCAGCGGGCACGCCAGCATAAGCACGCCCGTTTGGCCGTCCATTTCAATCGTCGATACCGGCCCTGTTCTGCGTCGCGGGATCGCCCACGTTGCCCACGGGTTGGCCGGCATCCCCTCTTGGCGGAGGCGGTGGCGGCGTGCTGCCGGTCGAGTTGTTCCTGCTCCAGTCCGCGGGCGGGCCGGGAATGCGCCCAGCCATGATGTCGTCGATCTGGTGGGCATCGATGGTTTCGTACTGCAGCAACGCATCGGCCATGGCGTGCAGCTTGTCCAGGTTCGCCGTGAGCAGCTCCCTGGTCCGCGCGAACGCACGGTCGAGAATGCTGCGCACGACCTCGTCGATCTTGCTGGCGGTCTCGTTGGAGATGCTCTTATGCTGGGTCACCGAACGACCGAGGAACACCTCGTCCTCGTCCTCGCCATAGGTGATCGGCCCAAGCTCGTCCGAAAGACCCCACTTGGTCGCCATGTTGCGCGCCATCTTGGTCGCGCGCTCGATGTCGTTGGAGGCACCCGTGGTGACCTTGTCCGCGCCGAAGATCAACTCCTCCGCCACGCGGCCACCGTAGAGGGAGCACAGCTGCGATTCGATCGCCACCCGGTTGATGCTGTACTTGTCCCCTTCGGGCAGGTACATGGTGACGCCCAGCGCGCGCCCGCGCGGGATGATCGTGACCTTGTAGACCGGATCGTGCTCGGGCACCAGGCGACCCACGATGGCGTGCCCGGCCTCGTGATAGGCGGTGAGCTTCTTTTCGTCCTCGCTCATCGCCATCGAGCGCCGCTCGCTGCCCATCAGGATCTTGTCGCGCGCCTTGTCCAGATGGCTCATGCGAACCTCGCGGGCGTTCTCGCGCGCCGCAAACAGGGCCGCCTCATTGACGAGGTTGGCGAGGTCGGCGCCGGAGAAGCCCGGCGTGCCACGCGCAATGGTCATGGCGTCGACGTCATTGGCGATCGGCACCTTGCGCATGTGCACCTTGAGGATCTGCTCGCGGCCGCGCACGTCGGGCAGGCCGACCACCACCTGGCGGTCGAAGCGGCCCGGACGCAGCAGCGCCGGATCGAGCACGTCGGGGCGGTTGGTGGCGGCAATCACGATGACACCCTCGGTGCCCTCGAAACCGTCCATCTCCACCAACAATTGGTTCAGCGTCTGCTCGCGCTCGTCGTGACCGCCACCCAGGCCGGCGCCGCGATGGCGACCGACGGCGTCGATCTCGTCGATGAAGATGATGCACGGAGCGTGTTTCTTGGCCTGCTCGAACATGTCGCGCACGCGGCTGGCGCCGACGCCGACGAACATCTCGACGAAATCGGAGCCGGAGATCGCGAAGAACGGCACCTTGGCCTCGCCCGCGATGGCCTTCGCCAGCAGGGTCTTGCCGGTGCCGGGCGGGCCGACCATCAGCACGCCGCGCGGAATTTTGCCGCCCAGCTTCTGGAACCGGCCCGGATCACGCAGGAACTCGACCAGCTCGCCAACCTCCTCCTTCGCCTCGTCACAACCGGCGACGTCGCTGAAGTTGACCTTGATCTGGTCCTCGCCCTGCAATTTGGCACGCGAACGACCGAAACTCATGGCGCCGCGGCCACCACCGCCGGACTGCATCTGGCGCATGAACCAGATGAACACGCCCACGATCAGCAGCACCGGCAGCCAGCTCACCAGCAAGCCGATCAGCGAGAAACCCTCAGCCGGGTCCTGGCGCACTTCCACGCCCTTGTCCTGCATCTGCTTGACCACCTCGTTGGTGGAAAAGCCCAGCATCGGCGCAACGGTGCGGAACGGGCTGCCGTCCTTCAGCTTGCCGCTGATGGTGGCGGGTTGATCGGCGCTGATCGTGGCGCTGGCCACGTTGCCGTTGTCGACGCTCTGCACGAAGCCGCTGTACGGCATTTCGGACGAGGCCGCGCCGTGCGGGCTGAAGCTCTGGAACACGGTGAACAACACCACCGCGATGATTACCCAGAGCAACACGTTTTTCGCTGTTTCATTCATGCACGGTTCTCGCCGGTGACGCTGCGGAAGGCTTGCGACCCACCGCCAGCGCGTAGACCTCGCGCGACCGGGCGCGCGAGGCTTTAGGTTTACGCATCGTTACGCGGGTGAATTCCGCGCGCAAGTTGCGCAGGTAAACGTCAAAGCCGGCTCCCTGGAACAACTTGATCAGGAACGAGCCGCCTGGCTTGAGCCATTGCTTGCTGAAATCTAGCGCCAGCTCAGCCAGAACCATGGCACGAATCTGGTCGGCCAGCGCCACACCACTCATATTGGGGGCCAGATCGCACAGTACAAGATCCAGCTTCTGCCCTTCCAGGCGCGATTCAAGCTCGCGCAGGACGGATTCCTCGCGGAAATCGCCCTGCAGGAAATCGACGCCGGCGATGCTCTGCATGGGCAGGATATCCAGCGCCAGCACCTTGCCGGTATCGCCCAGCCGGTTGCGCACCAGTTGTGACCAGCTGCCTGGCGCGGCGCCAAGATCGACCACGTTGATGCCCGGCTTGAGCAGATGGTCGCGATCGATCAATTCCTCAAGTTTGTAGACCGCGCGCGAACGCAAGCCGGCCGCCTGGGCCTTCTTCACATATTCGTCTTTGAAATGTTCGCGCAGCCAGACGGCGCTGCTCTTGCTGCGGGCCATGTCTTGAAGGGTCGCTTGTGGGCATGAGGAGGGCGCATGATACCCTTTGCGGTTCCCCCACCGCGAATCGGCCACCCCGCATGCCCCTCTCATCCTCGCAGAGCCGCTACCTGCGCAGCCTTGCGCACGACCTCAGCCCCGTGGTCCTGCTCGGCAACAAGGGAGCCACCGAAGCGGTGGTGAAGGAGCTGAACCAGGCGCTGGATATCCACGAGCTGGTCAAGGTCAAGCTGTCAGGCGGTGACAAGGACGAGCGGCAGGCGCAGATCGATGTGCTGACCGGCGGCACGCAAGCCGAAAAGATCCACCAGATCGGCCACGTCGTGGTGCTGTTCCGCCGCAACGCCGACGAGCCCAAAATCGCCCTACCCCGTTAACGCAGGAGGATCCGATGGATCTCTCGCTGGATCGCCCCGACGATTACCTTTATGTGCGCCACGTGGACGCCGGCGCCGTCACCCTGGCCGATCGGGAACTGCAGCACAGCTTCCTGCTGGCACCGAATCAGGTTGTCGAAAACTGGCCGGTGGAGAACGCCAGCGCGCTTGCGGCCGCTCACGTCGAGACCTTGCTCGCGCTGCAGCCTGAGCTGGTGCTGCTGGGCACCGGGGCGCGACAGGTCTTCCCTGCCGCCGCCTTCATGGCCGGCTTTCTGCGCAAGGGCGTGGGTATCGAGGTGATGGACAATGCCGCGGCCGCACGCACGTACAACCTGCTGGCCGGCGAAGGGCGCCGGGTGCTCGCCGCGTTCATCATCGGTGACGCCGCCACGGCTTCCTGACCACCAGCCTGGCGCCGGCGGTCATTGCGCCGGCAGATACTTCAGCGGGTCCACCGGGTTTCCGTCCTTGCGGATCTGGAACTGCAGCTCGTTGCGGCTGGCGCCAGTGGAACCCATCTCGGCAATCTGCTGGCCCGCGCTGACGTGCTGACCTTCCTTGACCAGTCGCTTGCGATTGTGGCCGTAGGCGGACAGATAGCTGTCGCTGTGCTTGATGATCACCAGCTCGCCATAGCCCACCAGCCCATTGCCGCTGTAGACCACCACGCCGCCAGCTGCCGCGCGCACGGGTTCGCCCGAATTGCCGGCGATCTCGATGCCCGGGATCGCATCGCTGGCCTTGAACCGCTTGATCACCGACCCTGATGCCGGCCAACGCCAGGTGATGCCGCCGGCCGAATGCGATGCACCCACGGCAGCAGGCGGAGCCGCCGGAGGCAGGCTGGGCGGCGCGGCCTCACCGGCGACAGGTACGGCGGCCACCGTCGCCGATTGAACCGTGCCGGCCCCAACCGCCCCCGCACTTGGCGTCGTGGCCGGCACAGGCGTGGCGGTAGCGGGCGGAATCGTCTGAAATACGGGTGCCGATGCCACAGCCGTAGCTGGCGGCGGTGACGATGGCGTGGCCGGCGCGGTGGCCCCTGCGCCTGCCGGGGGCGACAGCTTCAATGTCTGACCCGGCCAGATGGTGAACGGCGCAGCGACACCGTTCCATTGGGCCAGGTCACGAAAGTCGACGCCGCTGCGGAACGCGATCGAATACAGCGTGTCGCCATGCGCCACGACATACGTGCCACCCGGAATGGGCGTACGGGCCGGAGGCGCAACCGTCGATGCCACGGGAGCTTTGGTCGATACGGTTGGGGCTGTCGTGGGGGCCTGGCCGGCGGCCGGCTCGAACACCACCGAACTGCGCATGGTTCCGCAACCGGCCAAGGCCAGCGTCGCGAGCGAGACGAAGAACAGGTGCGGCATTCGATTCATGGTCATCAGCATAACGAGCCGTCCACTCCTTTTCATGATGCGCCGGTTCAACGCAACAACCACCATCCCAGCAATGCGGCAAGCACGATCAGCGCCGCCCAGCCGAACCACTCGATGTACTTGTGCAGAATGCGTTCGGCGCGATCGCCGAAGAAACGGATCAGCAACGCCAGCAGCCAGACCCGCTTGCCTCGCCCCAGCGCCATGCACGCCAGGAACGGCAGGATCGGCACGCCCACGATACCCGACGCCCAGGTAATGAATTTCATCGGCACCACCGGCTGCAGCGCGGCCAGGATCAGCACGCCGAACATGCCCCAGTGATGGGTTGCCATCTGGGTGCGCAACACCTCCACGCCGTGCTCGATCGGCGCAAGGAAATGCAGCGCCTCCAGCGCGGGTTTCAGGGCGTGGAAGGCCCAGTGACCCAGCAGATAGCCCACCAGCGCACCCAGCAGCGAGAACAGCAGGCTGATGTTCGCGAAATGGAACGCCCGCTGGCGCTTGCCCAACATCATCGGCGCCAGCATCACTTCCGGCGGAATCGGGAAGATGAACGCCTCGACGAAGCTCAGGCCGGAAAGGTAATAGATCGCGCGCGGCTCGCGCGCCCACACCAGCGCGCGGGCGTAAAGCTTCTCGAACAGGCGCATCAGCCGATCCCGCCAAGCAGGGGCACGAAACTCACGGCGCCCAGCTCTTCCTGGATAAAGTCGCCCTGCCCGTCGCCACGCAGGCGAATCAGCGTTTGGCTGCTGGGCGAACCCACCGGCGCCACCAGCACTCCCGTGGGGGTCAGTTGGTCGAGGATGCGGGTGGGCACGGTATCTCCTGCGGCGGTGAGGATGATCGCGTCGAACGGCGCCTCGTCGGCCCAGCCCAGTTTGCCGTCGTCATGCTTCGAGCGCACGTTGGGCAGCCCGAGCTGACGAAAGCGCCGCCGCGCCTGGCGCAGCAACTCTTCGATCCGCTCCACCGTGAACAACTGCGGTACCAGCGCCGCCAGCACCACCGCCTGGTAGCCCGAGCCGGTGCCGATCTCCAGCACCTTGCGCGGCATGCCCTCTTTGGCGTCGAACGATTCCAGCAGCGCCTCGGTCATCCGCGCCACCACCCACGGCTGCGAAATGGTCTGGCCGTGGCCGATCGGCAACGCCGTGTTCTCGTAGGCGCGCGCATGCAGCGCCTGGTCGATGAAATGATGCCGTGGCGTGTTGCGGATCACTTCGATCACGCGCGGGTCACGGATGCCGGCATCTTTCAGACTGTTGGCCAGCCGGTCACGCGCACGCTGCGAAGTCATGCCTTCGCCCTTGAAGGCCGCGGCTGGCAGAGGATAGGGATTCACCGTTCAAACAACCTCATGTTGGGTGGCGGATCCGTCCGCCAGATCATCGGTCAGTGCCTGCATCCAGCTGCTGACTTTCTCCAGCGCCTGGAACCGGGTCAGATCCACATGGATGGGCGTGACCGAGACAAAGCCACGGCGCACCGCATCGAAATCCGTCCCCGGCCCGGCATCATCAACCTCGCCCGCCGGCCCGATCCACCAGATCGGGCGGCCGCGCGGATCAGCCCGCAATACGGACGGCGCCGAACGATGGCGGCGGCCAAGCCGGGTGACCTCGAAACCGGCGATCTGCTTCCACGGCAGGTCGGGCACGTTGACGTTGAGAATGGTGTCGGCCGGCAGCGGATCGACCAGCAAGCGCTGCATCAGCAACAGCACCGCGCGCGCTGCCGACTCGTAATGGGTACCTTGGTGATCGCTGCTGACCAGTGAGACGGCGATGGCCGGCAATCCCAGGAAACGCCCCTCCATCGCCGCCGATACCGTGCCCGAATAGATCACGTCGTCGCCGAGATTGGCCGAGTTGTTGATGCCCGAAACCACGATATCGGGCTCATCATCCAACAGCCCCGACAGCGCCAGATGGACGCAATCGGTGGGCGTGCCGGCCACGCGGTAATAGCCGTCGCCCATCGGCAATACGCGCACCGGCGCGTCGAGGGTCAACGAATTGCTGGCGCCGGAGCGGTCGCGGTCCGGCGCCACCACGGTCACGGTGCCGACCGTGCCCAGGCAATCGGCCAGCACGCGGATGCCCGGTGCATCCACGCCATCATCGTTGCTTACCAGAACTCGCATGCTGATCCGTAGGAAACCGTTGAGCTGCAGCCGCCGAACCGGTGGGAGACGCGAGCCGGACAAGCTGCCAGGCCGCAAAATTTCCACCAGAAACGTTTATCCAGCGCCATGCGCTCCAAGCGTTCAAGTCTACCGTAGCGGGGCCTCGCATTCACATGGCGCCGGCCCGCGGCGCGACGCATTACCATGGCCGCATGAAACGCAAGCCTGCGCCGATCAGCGATGACGACAGCCGCCTGTTTCGCGAGGCGATCGGCGACACGCGACCGCTCGAAGCGGTGGCCGCGCCCCCGGCGGCGGCAAAGCCGGCACCCTACCCACGCATGTTCGAGGCCGACGAGGCGGCGGTGGCAGGCGATCTGCTGAAGCTCGATTTCGATCCAGCCGCCCTCGAAGTGGGCGAAGAACTGAGCTACCTGCGCGACGGCTATTCACCCAAGCTGCTGCGGCAACTCAAACGCGGCCAGTTCAGCGTGCAGGACCACATCGACCTGCACCAGATGAATGCCGCCGCAGCCCAGAGCAGCATCGTGGATTTTCTGGCCGAGGCGCGGCGGGAAGGCTGGCGCTGCGTGCGCATCGTGCACGGCAAGGGTTTGCGTTCGCGCGCAGCCGGCCCGGTATTGAAAGCGCTCACTGATCGTCTGCTGCGTCGACGGGACGACGTGATCGCCTTTGCCTCGGCGCGACCGGCGCTGGGCGGGACGGGCGCGGTGGTGGTTTTGCTTAAGCGGTAGACGGAAGCTGAAACCATCATCCGCAGCTCCTTTGCAGGAGCGGCTTCTGCGGGAGCGACTTCAGTCGCGATGCTCTTGCTGTGGAGCTCCAGAGCAGGAGCATCGCGACTGAAGTCGCTCCTACAACACAATGGCCAGTTCGCGCACCACAACGGTGGCGTAGGCGCCGGCGGGCAGCTCGAAAACCAGTTCCAGCGCTTCGTCATCCAACCAGCGCCATTTCAGATTCTGCGGCAACAATCGCAGCGGCCGGCGCTCCTGATCCATGCGCGCGGCCGTCAGGCCGTCGGCCAGATCCTGGTAGGCGGCACCGACTTCACGTTCCAGCGCGCCGGCTTCGTCCTGCGTCGGCGGTTCGCCCTGCCCCCACAGCGGGCCGGAGGGATGGATGTCGCCGCGGGCCAGGCGTTCGGCCAGCACGTCGGTAAAAGGCTCAGGCCCGAACCACGAGCGCGAGCCGGCCAGCGACCAGATCTCACCCGCCAGCGGCGTATCCCACGCCTGCCGTTCGACCCGCGCCGCCAGCACCTCGTTGAAGATCTGCGAACGCGCGGCGGACAGCAGGAACGAGCGCTTGCTGCGCTCGACCCGGCGTCCGGCAAACATCTGCCGCGCCTGCGCCAGATTGCCGCCTTCGCGCCCGAAGCGCTGCTCGCCGTAATAATTGGGCACGCCACGCACGGCGATCTGTTGCAACACCTGTTCCGCCGCATCGCGATCACCCTGCACCTCGCGCAACACCAGCACGAAGCGATTGCCGCGCAGGGCGCCGCGCTTGAGTTTGCGCGAATGCCGCGTCGCCGCCAGCACCTTCACCTCGGCATGCGGAAACGTCGACCAATCCGGATCGGGTTTGCCCGCCAGTTGCACGGAGAAGGTCTGGCGGGTGACCGCGTGGCGATCCTTCAGGCCCGCGTAGCCCACCGCGACCGGCGCCACTCCGGCAAACCGGGCCAGTTCGCGGGCCACCCAGTCGGTGTTGGCGCCGCGTTTCTCCACCCACAGCAGGACATGCTCGCCGGCGCCGTCGGCGTCATAGCCCAGGATTTCCTCCACCTGGAAATCCTCGGGGCTGGCACGCAGCCGCGCGGTCAAGGGTGGGGTGCCGCAGGCGTAAGGGAGTTCGGACATGAATATCCAGAGTGCGTGGTGCAGGCAGCGGGCGCTGCGTTACATCAGGAAAATCGAGGCCAGGCCGAGAAAGATGAAGAAGCCGCCGCTGTCGGTCATCGCGGTAATCAGCACGCTGGAACCCAGCGCCGGATCGCGTCCGAAGCGGGTCATCAGCACGGGAATGCCGACGCCCGCGAACGCGGCCAGCAACAGGTTCAACGTCATCGCGGCGGTCATCACCAGGCCCAGCGACAGGCTGTCGTAAAGCCACCACGCCACGACGCCGATCACGCCGCCCCAGATCAGTCCGTTCAGCAGCGACACGGTCAGTTCCTTGCGCCACAGGCGTTTGGCGCTTTCGGCGGTGATCTGGTTCAAGGCCAGCGCGCGCACGATCATGGTGATCGTCTGGTTGCCGGAGTTGCCGCCGATGCCGGCCACGATCGGCATCAGCGCGGCCAGCGCCACCAGCCGTTCGATCGAATTCTCGAACAGGCCGATCACGCGCGAGGCGATGAATGCGGTCACCAGGTTGATCGCCAGCCACGACCAGCGGTTGCGCAAGCTGGCCCACACCGAGGCGAAGATGTCCTCTTCCTCGCGCAGGCCGGCGCGACTCAACGCCTCGCTCTCGCCTTCCTCGCGGATCACGTCGACCATCGCGTCGATGGTGATGCGGCCGATCAGGTGGCCGTTGTCATCCACCACCGGCGCGGTCACCAGGTCGTAGCGTTCGAACGCCTGCGCCACTTCGTAGGCGTCGTTCTCCGGGTGGAAGGTGTTGACGTCGGGCGCCATCACCTCGCTCACCATCTTGTCGGGCGCGTTGACCAGCAGCCAGTGCAGCGGCAGCACGCCGGTGAGCAGGTTGTCCTGGTTGATCACGAACAGTTTGTCGGTTTGCGCCGGCAGCTCGTCCCAGCGGCGCAGGTAGCGCAACACCACTTCCAGGCTCACATCCTCACGGATGGTGACCATCTCGAAATCCATCAGCGCGCCGAGCTGGTCGTCCTCATAGGACAACGCCGACTGCACCTGCTCGCGCTGCTGCGCGTCCAGGCCCGCCATCAGCTCCGGCAGCATCGCCGTGGGCAGGTCTTCGACCAGGTCGGCCAGTTCGTCGGCGTCGAGGGTCTCGGCGGCGGCCAGGATCTCGTGGCGATCCATGTCCGCGATCAGCGATTCACGCACCGCGTCGGAGACTTCCAGCAGGATCTCGCCGTCGCGATCGGCCTTCACCAGTTGCCAGATCGCCAGGCGGTCATCCAGCGGCAGCGATTCGAGGATGAAGGCGATGTCCGCCGGATGCAGCTCGTCGAGCTGCTGGCGCAGATCCACCAGCACGTCCGCGGGCAAACGGCCGTCCGCCTCGTGCCGATGCAGCAGCTCAACGATGACGTCGAGCTGGTCGTGCAGCCGGCTGGCGGCGCTGCGGGCTTCTACCTCGGTCACGCGTGCTCCAGCAGGACGCACGCTTGCGCGGCAATCCCTTCGCCCCGGCCGCAGAAGCCGAGCTTTTCAGTGGTGGTGGCCTTGACGCTGATACGGCCGATGTCGCAGCCAAGGTCGGCGGCGAGGCATTCACGGATGGATGCCACGTGCGGGCCGACTTTCGGAGCTTCGCCGATCACGGTGACATCCGCGTTACCCAACGTGTAGCCCTGCCGTTTCATCAATTGCGCGGCATGGCGCAGGAACTGGCGGCTGTCGGCATCGCGCCAGCGCTCGTCGCGCGGCGAAAAGTGCGTACCGATGTCGCCCAGTGCCAGCGCGCCGAAAATCGCGTCACACAATGCATGGACCACCACGTCGCCGTCCGAATGCGCCACCAGCCCGCGCTCATGCGGCACGCGCACGCCGCCCAGCATGACGTGGTCGCCATCGCCAAATGCGTGCACGTCGAAACCCTGCCCGATCCTCATCGCGGCGTGCCGGGTGAAAGCGCGAAGTGCTCCATCGCGATTGCATTCATGTCACGGTCCTTGAAAGCAGGTACGCCGCCAGCGGAAAGTCCGCCGCGGTAGTGACCTTGATGTTGTCCTCGGCGCCTTCCACCAGCAATGGAGCGTAGCCCGCCAGCTCCATCGCCATCGCCTCGTCGCTGACGGCGCGGCCCTCTCTCGCCGCCGCCCGCAAAGCCGCCGCCAGTTGACCACGGCGGAACATTTGTGGCGTGAACGCGCGCCAGCGCTGGTCGCGCGGTTCCGTCTGCGCACTGCAACCGGCCGTGTCGGCGCGCTTCAACGTGTCGCGCAGCGGCGCACCCAGCAGGCCACCATCCTTCGCACATCCCCGCTCGATCAGCGCACTGATGTCGGCCAGGCGCACGCAGGGACGTGCCGCATCGTGCACCAGCACGAAATCGTCCTGCCCCACCGCGGGTGGCAACGCATCGATGCCGGCCAGTACCGAATCGCTGCGCTCGGCGCCACCCATGGCGGTCATCACTGGTTTGCCGTTGAGCTCGGTGATACCCGGCCAGTGCGCATCATCCGCGCCCAGCGTCACCAGCAGGCCGGCGATTTGCGGATGCGCGGCCAGACGCTCCAGCGTGTGTTCGATCAGCGGTCGACCGGCCAACGGCAGGTACTGCTTGGGGCAGCTGCCACCCACCCGCGTGCCGCGCCCGGCGGCCGGCACCACGCACCACAGCGGGCCGATCATTGCGCGCCCGCGGATGGCGCAGCGGGCGGCGGAGGCGGCAGCGAAACGCTGGCCGCCGTGGCCGGCCTCTCGTCCACCTGATAGAACGTCTCGCCAGGTTTGATCAGGCCCAACTCGTTGCGCGCACGCGCCTCGACCGCCTGCTCGCCATGCTTCAGATCGAGCACGTCGGCTGCCAGCGCCTGGTTGCGCTGGAGCAGCCGTGCGTTTTCGTCAGTCTGCTTCTTCAACGAAACACGCAAGGTGTCCACCTCGCGCAAGCCACCGCTGCCGGACCACAGTTTCAGCTGCAGCCCGACAAGCGTGACGATCAGGATCAGGGCAACCCAGCGCAGCATGGGATGTCGTGGCTCCCGTCAACCGGGCAGGCGCGTCAGGTTGGGGAACGCGTTGCGACCGGCATAGCGCGCGGCGCTGCCCAGGGCTTCCTCGATGCGCAGCAACTGGTTGTACTTGGCCACGCGATCGCTGCGGCACAGCGAACCGGTCTTGATCTGGGTGGCCGTGGTGGCCACCGCGATGTCGGCGATGGTGGTGTCCTCGGTTTCGCCGGAGCGGTGCGAGATCACGGCGGAGTACTTCGCCGCATCGGCCATCGCGATCGCTTCCAGGGTTTCGGACAGGGTACCGATCTGGTTTACCTTGATCAGGATCGAGTTGGCGATCTTCTTCTCGATGCCTTCCCGGAAAATCGTCGGATTGGTCACGAACAAGTCGTCGCCCACCACCTGCACGGAGTCGCCGATCCGGTCGGTCAGCAGCTTCCAGCCATCCCAGTCGCCTTCGGCCATGCCGTCCTCGATGGTGATGATCGGGTACTGCTTGGCCCAGCCGGCCAGCAGATCGACGAACTCGGCCGAGCTGTACTTCTTGCCTTCGCCGGCCAGGTCGTACTTGCCGTCCTTGTAGAACTCCGAGCTGGCCGCATCCAAGCCCAGCAGGATTTCGCTGCCCACCTTGTAGCCGGTCTTGTTGACCGCTTCGAGAATGGTGTCGAGCGCTTCGATGTTGGAGCGCAGGTTGGGTGCGAAGCCACCCTCGTCGCCGACGGCGGTGTTGAGGCCCTTGCCCTTCAGCACGCTCTTCAGCGCGTGGAAGATCTCGGCGCCGGCGCGCAGCGCCTCGGCGAAGCTGGGCAGGCCCACCGGCAGCACCATGAATTCCTGCACGTCGATGTTGTTGTCCGCGTGCTCGCCGCCGTTGATGATGTTCATCATCGGCACCGGCAGGGCACCGGGCTTGCCGTCCTTGGACAGGTACTTCCACAGCGGCTCGCCGCGCGATGCGGCCACCGCATGCGCCGCGGCCATCGAAACACCGAGCAGCGCGTTCGCACCCAGCTTGCCCTTGTTGGGCGTGCCGTCCAGTGCGATCAGCTTCGCATCCAGGCCCTTCTGGTCCGCCGCATCGAAACCCTTCAGCGTGTCGGCGATGCCGCCGTTGACGTTGGCCACCGCGTTCTTCACGCCCTTGCCGCCGTAGCGCGACTTGTCGCCATCGCGCAGCTCAACGGCCTCGCGCGAACCGGTCGAGGCGCCGCTGGGTACTGCGGCGCGACCGAAGGCGCCATCGGCGAGCGTTACTTCGGCTTCCAGCGTGGGGTTGCCACGCGAGTCGAGGATTTCACGGGCGTGGATGCGGGTGATCAGTGTGCTCATGTCAGTCCAGTTGGAGGGAAAATAGGAAGGTGGATACGTATTGCGTGTAGGAGCGCACCCTGTGCGCGATGCTTTTCGTTATTGAACGAAGAGCGATCGCGCACTTCGGTGCGCTCCTACACTGTCTGTTCCAGGAAACCGTGGCGCTTGGTGACGGCGTCGAGTTCCAGCAGGGTTTCCAGCAGCGCCTTCATCTTGTCCAGCGGCCATGCGTTGGGGCCATCGCTCAGCGCCTTGCTGGGGTCGGGGTGGGTCTCGGCAAACAGCCCGGCCACGCCCACCGCCACGGCGGCGCGCGCCAGCACCGGCACAAATTCGCGCTGACCGCCGGAGGTGGTGCCCTGCCCGCCCGGCAACTGCACCGAATGGGTGGCATCGAACACCACCGGGCAACCGGTGTCGCGCATCGCGCTGAGCGAGCGCATGTCGGAAACGAGGTTGTTGTAGCCGAAGCTGGCGCCGCGCTCGCAGACCATGATGTTGTCATTGCCGGCGGCCTTGGCCTTGGCCACCACGTGCTTCATGTCCCAGGGGGCCAGGAACTGGCCCTTCTTGATGTTCACCGGCTTGCCGGCGCGTGCCACCTTCTGGATGAAGTCGGTCTGCCGGCACAGGAAGGCCGGTGTCTGCAACACGTCGACCACCGAGGCCACTTCATCCATCGGGGTGTACTCGTGCACGTCGGTGAGCACCGGCACGCCGATCTGGCGCTTCACTTCGCCCAGGATGCGCAGGCCCTCTTCCAGTCCCGGCCCACGGAAGCTTTCGCCCGAGGAGCGGTTCGCCTTGTCGAAGCTGGATTTGAAGATGAAGTGGATGCCGAGCCCGCTGGTGATTTCCTTCAGCGTGCCGGCGGTGTCCAGCTGCAATTGCTCGGACTCCACCACACAGGGGCCGGCGATCAGGAACAGCGGCTGATCCAGCCCGATATCGAATCCGCAAAGCTTCATAGGACGTATTTCCCGATCAATAGGCAAGACCGCGTCATGCGCTGGCCTGCACGGCCAGCGGCTCGCCCTCGCGCACGGCCTTGTATTCGGCGGCCGCGCGGACGAAATCGCTGAACAGCGGATGGCCGTCGCGCGGTGTGGAGGTGAATTCCGGGTGCGCCTGGCAAGCCAGGAACCACGGATGCTTCTGCGGCGGCAATTCCACCACTTCCACCAGCAGGTCATCCATCGACTTGCCGGAAATCACCAGGCCCTGATCCTCGAACGACTGGCGATAGCGGTTGTTGAATTCGTAGCGATGGCGATGGCGCTCGCGCACCACCTCCTGGCCATAGAGCTGGCGCGCCAGCGTGCCCGCCTTGAGCCGGCATTCCTGCGCGCCCAGGCGCATGGTGCCGCCCAGGTCGGAGCGGTCGCTGCGCTGCTCGACTTCGCCGCTGGCGGTGGTCCATTCGGTGATCAGGCCGATCACCGGGTTGGCGGTGTTGCGGTCGTTCTCGCTGGAGTCGGCGTCGGCCAGGCCCGCCACGTTGCGGGCGAAATCCACCACCGCCGCGTGCATGCCGTAGCAGATGCCGAAGTACGGCACGCGGTTTTCACGCGCGTATTTGGCCGTCAACACCTTGCCTTCAAAGCCGCGCTTGCCGAAGCCGCCGGGCACCAGGATCGCGTCGACCCTGCCCAGCACTTCGGCGGCGCCCTCGGCTTCGATCTGCTCGGAGTCGATCCAGTCCAGGTTCACCCGCGTCTGCTGGCGGATGCCACCATGACGCAGCGCTTCGGCCAGTGACTTGTACGCGTCCTTGTGCTCCACGTACTTGCCCACAATGGCGATGGTGACCTCGTTTTTCGGGTGCTCCACGGCGTCGACCGTGCGTTGCCAACTGGACAGGTCCGCCGGGTCGGCATCCAGGCCGAGCCGCTTCACCACGATGTCGTCCAGCCCCTGGCTGTTCAGCCACAGCGGCATCTTGTAGATCACGTCGACATCCGGCGCGCTGATCACGGCGGACTCGGGCACGTTGGTGAACAGCGCGATCTTGCGGCGCTCGGCCTCCGGCAGGGCGTCCTCGCAGCGGCACAGCAGGATGTCCGGCTGGATACCGATCGAGCGCAACTCCTTCACCGAATGCTGGGTCGGCTTGGTCTTGATCTCGCCGGCCGCCTTGATGAACGGCACCAGGGTGAGGTGCATGAACACCACTTTCTCCGGGCCCTGCTCCACGCGCAGCTGGCGAATGGCCTCAAGGAACGGCAACGACTCGATGTCGCCCACGGTGCCGCCGATCTCCACCAGCGCCACGTCGAAACCGCGCGTCGCCTCGTGGATGCAGTGCTTGATCTCGTCGGTGATGTGCGGGATCACCTGCACGGTGGCGCCCAGGTAATCGCCGCGACGCTCCTTGCGGATCACGCTTTCGTAGATTTTGCCGGTGGTGATGGAGTTCTTGCCGGTGAGGCGGGTACGCATGAAGCGCTCGTAGTGCCCCAGGTCAAGGTCGGTCTCGGCACCGTCGTCGGTCACATAGACCTCGCCGTGCTGAAACGGGCTCATCGTGCCCGGATCGACATTGATATAGGGGTCGAGCTTCATCATGGTGACCGAGAGCCCGCGAGCCTCAAGAATGGACGCGAGTGACGCCGCCGCGATGCCCTTGCCAAGCGAGGACACTACACCGCCGGTGACGAAGATCAGGGGGGTCATGAAATTCAGCCGTGCTGGAAATCGGCATTTTAGCGGCATCGGCGTCCAGCCGCGAGGGATCAACGCAAATTACTGGCGAAAGATTCAGCTGGCACCGAAAAATGCCGCGCCATGGTGCGTGCGGCATGCGGCAAATCAGCCCAAAGCAACATGGGTCGGCTGCTAACATTGATGGATGAACCCACCTGTCCCGACCCGCCTGGCCGCCTTGCGCACCGCCATGCAGCAACGCGGCATTGCCGCCGTGCTCGTCCCCAGCGCCGACCCGCACCTGTCCGAATATCTGCCCGCGCATTGGCAGGCGCGCACCTGGCTTTCCGGCTTCGATGGCTCGGCCGGCACCCTCGTGGTCACCGCGACCAAAGCGGGGCTGTGGACGGATTCACGCTATTTCTCGCAGGCCGAGCAGCAACTGGCTGGCAGTGGCATCGCCTTGATGAAAGAACGCGTGGCGGACGTGCCCGACCACCTCTCTTGGCTGCAGCAGCAATTGCAGCGTGGCGACGTGCTGGCGGTGGCCGGCGACAGCCTTTCCGTCAATAGCCAGCGCCAGATCGAGCGCAAGCTGGCCGTCGGCGGCGCCACCGTACGCATCGACCTGGATCTACCGGGCCTCATCTGGCCCGACCGCCCCGCCCTGCCGCAGGCGCCGGTGTTCGCCCATGATCCCGCTTACGCCTGCGTGCCGCGCACCGACAAGCTGGCGCGGCTGCGCGAGGCGATACGCGCGCAGGGCGCCAGCCACCACCTGCTTTCCAGCCTGGACGACATCGCCTGGCTGACCAACCTGCGCGGCAGCGATGTCGAGTGCAATCCGGTGTTCCTGGCGCACCTGCTGGTCGCGGCCGAAGGTCGCGTCGTGCTGTTCGTCGATCGGGCCAAGCTCCACGATGCGCTGGTTGCCGAACTGGCCGCCGACGGCATCGATGTCGCCCCTTACGCAACCATCACCCATGCCTTGGGCGACTTGGCGGCCGACGACAAACTGCTGCTGGACAGCGGCCGCGTGGTCAGCGCCATCGCCGCCGCGATCCCGGCGCATGCGGCACGCATCGAGGCGGCCAACCCCAGCACGGCGTTCAAGGCCATCAAGACCGCGACCGAGCTGGACCATATCCGCGAGGTGATGCGCCATGACGGCGTGGCGCTGGTTCGCGCGTTTCGCGAACTGGAGGAGCGGCTGGCCGCTGGCGAATCGCTCACCGAACTGGACGTCGACACGCTGCTGCACCGGCAGCGTTCGGCGCAACCGGGCTGGATCGGCGAAAGCTTCGCCACCATCGCCGGCTACCTGGCCAACGGCGCGTTACCGCATTACCGCGCCACGCCCGAAGCGCACAGCAAGCTGCAGGCGAAGGGTCTGCTGCTGGTCGACTCGGGTGGCCAATACCTGGGCGGCACCACCGACATCACCCGCGTACTGGCGCTGGGCGAGACCACAGCCGAACAACGACGCGATGCCACCCTGGTGATGAAGGGCATGATCGCGCTGTCGCGCGCCCGCTTCCCCAAGGGCGCCAGCGGCCCGCAACTGGATGCGCTGGCACGCGCGCCGCTGTGGGCCAGCGGCATGGATTACGGCCACGGCACCGGCCACGGCGTGGGCTATTTCCTCAACGTGCACGAAGGCCCGCACGGCATCCGGCCACCCTCGGTCGGTGGCGCTCTGGTGCCGCTGGAGCCGGGCATGATCAGCTCGATCGAACCGGGCCTGTACAAGCCCGGTCGCCACGGCATCCGCCACGAAAACCTGGCGGTGGTAATCGCCGCCGACCAGACCGAGTTCGGCGAATTCCTGGCGTTCGAGACCTTGACGCTGTGCCCCTTCGACCGCCACGCACTGGAACCGGCCCTGCTCAGTCCCGATGAACGCGCGTGGCTGGACGATTACCACGCCACCGTGCGCGCCGCCCTGAGTCCGCTGCTGGATGGCTCCGACCTGGCCTGGCTCCATCAACATTGCGAGCCGTTGGGGTGAAATCCTGAAATGAGTGGCGAACGGCGGGAGGTGGCGACACACACTCCCGCTCCCGCCCTTGACCCGCCCGCCCCTGCCGCCCATCCTGCCCCGTTACCTTTCACAGTCATCGCCCCATGAGCAATCGTTACGACGCCGCCGATATTGAAGTCCTCTCCGGCCTGGATCCGGTCAAGCGCCGGCCCGGCATGTACACCGACACCAGCCGACCCAACCACCTGGTGCAGGAAGTGGTGGACAACTCGGTGGACGAGGCGCTGGCCGGCCACGCCAGCCATATCGAGGTGACCCTGCACGCCGACGGCTCGGTGGAAGTGAGCGATGACGGCCGCGGCATGCCGGTGGATATCCATCCTGACGAAGGCATTCCCGGCGTCGAGCTGATCCTCACCCGGTTGCACGCGGGCGGCAAGTTCTCCGGCGACAACTACAGCTTCTCCGGCGGCCTGCATGGCGTGGGCGTGTCGGTGGTGAACGCGCTGTCCACGCGGGTGGAGGTCACCATCCGCCGCGACGGCAACGAGCAGCGCATGGCGTTCGAGAATGGCGACCGCGCCAGCGAACTGGAACTGCTGGGCACGGTGCCGAAAAAGCGCACCGGCACCACGCTGCGCTTCTGGGCCGACCCCAAATACTTCGACTCGCCGAAGATCTCGCTGCCCAAGCTGAAACACCTGCTGCGCGCCAAGGCCGTGTTGTGCGCCGGGCTCAACGTAAAGCTCACCGATGCAGCCAGCGGCGAAGTCATCGAGTGGTTCTACGAAGATGGCCTGCGCGATTACCTCAGCAGCGAGCTCGATGGCGCCGAAGCGATGCCGGCGGAGTTGTTCGTGCATCACGTGGCGCGCAACACCGAAGGCCTGGACGTGGCGTTGGCGTGGCTGCCCGAAGGCGAGCTGGTGCAGGAGAGCTACGTCAACCTGATCCCCACTGCCCAGGGCGGCACCCACGTCAATGGCCTGCGCAGCGGCCTCACCGTGGCCATCCGCGAGTTCTGCGACATCCGCAACCTGCTGCCGCGCGGTGTGAAGCTGGCGCCGGAAGATGTGTGGGAACGGCTGTCCTTCGTGCTGTCGGCACGGCTGCAGGACCCGCAGTTTGCCGGCCAGACCAAGGAGCGGCTGTCCTCGCGTCAGGCCGCCGGCATGGTCGAGAACATCATCCACGACGCCTTCAGCATCTGGCTCAACCAGCATACCGAGGTGGGCGAACGCATCGCCCACCTGGCGATCGAACGGGCCAGCGCCCGCCTGAAAGCCTCCAAGCAGGTGGTGCGCAAGAAGATCACCCAGGGCCCCGCCCTGCCCGGCAAGCTGGCCGACTGCACCGCCACCGACCTCAGCCGCACCGAACTGTTCCTGGTCGAGGGCGATTCGGCCGGCGGCAGCGCCAAGCAGGCGCGCGACAAGGAGTTCCAGGCGATCCTGCCGCTGCGCGGCAAGATCCTCAACACCTGGGAAGTGGAATCCACCCAGGTGCTGGCGTCGGAGGAAGTACACAACCTCGCCGTGGCCATCGGCTGTGATCCGGGCAAGGACGATCTGAGCGGCCTGCGCTATGGCAAGGTGATCATCCTGGCCGACGCCGATTCCGACGGCCTGCACATCGCCACGCTGCTGTCGGCACTGTTCCTCAAGCACTTCCCCAAGCTGGTCAGCGAAGGCCACGTATTCGTGGCGATGCCGCCGCTGTTCCGCGTCGACGTGGGCAAGCAGGTGTTCTATTGCCTGGACGAGGGCGAGAAGGCGGCGATGCTGCAGCGGATCGAGCGCGAGAAGATGAAGGGCGCCGTCAGCACCACCCGCTTCAAGGGTCTGGGCGAAATGAACCCGCCGCAATTGCGCGAGTCCACCATCCACCCCGACACCCGCCGGCTGGTGCAGCTGACCACCGGCGAGGAAGACGGCACCGCCCGCGTGATGGATCTGCTGCTGGCGAAGAAGCGCGCCAGCGATCGCAAGGCGTGGCTGGAAGAAAAAGGCGACCTGGCGACGCTTGAGGTTTGACCGGCGTCAGGTTGCCCTTCGACTTCGCTGCGCTACGCTCAGGGAGAACGGCCTGGGGATGACGCATATCTCGAGCCGTTCTTCCTGAGCGCAGCGAAGTCCAAAGGCCGCGCCGCCAAGACACAACACGAACCGCAGGCCATCGCACCATGCCCAGCTGGACCCGCCGCTCCATCGAGATCCTCGCCGCCGAGGCGGCACGTTCGGCCGACACGCACCTGATCCGGCTGGATCTGCCCGCGTTTCCCGGCATTCCGCTGTATTTGAAGGATGAATCGGCGCATCCCACCGGCAGCCTGAAGCACCGGCTGGCGCGCTCGCTGTTCCTGTACGCAATCTGCAATGGCTGGCTGCATGAAGACCAGCCGGTGATCGAAGCCTCCAGCGGCAGCACCGCGATCTCCGAAGCCTACTTCGCGCGCCTGCTCGGCCTGCCCTTCATCGCCGCGATGCCACGGCGCACCTCGTGCGACAAGATCGCCCAGATCGAGCACTTCGGCGGGCGCAGCCACCTCATCGACGGCACCGACGTCTACGGTGCCGCCGAGCAACTGGCGCGCGAGTCCGACGGCTTCTACATGGACCAGTTCACCTTCGCCGAGCGCGCCACCGACTGGCGCGGCAACAACAACATCGCCGAGTCGATCTTCCGGCAGATGGAGCGCGAATTCGATCCGGTGCCGCGCTGGATCGTGGTTTCCGCCGGCACCGGCGGCACCTCGGCCACCATCGGCCGCTACATCCGCTACGGTGCCGCCCGCAGCGACGGCACCCAGCTGGCGGTGGTGGACCCGGAAAACTCCGTGTTCATGGATTACTTCAACAGCGGCGACGCCTCGCTGCGGCTGGATTGCGGCTCGCGCATCGAAGGCATCGGCCGGCCGCGGGTGGAGCCATCGTTCATCCGTGGCGTGATCGACCGCATGATTCGCGTGCCCGACAATTCCAGCATGGCAGCGTTGCGCGTGCTGGAGCGGTTGATGGGTCGCCGCTGCGGCGGTTCCACCGGAACCAACCTGGTCGGCGCCCTGCAACTGATGTGCGAGCTGCGCGCCAGCGGTGAAAAGGGGCCGGTGGTGACGCTGATCTGCGACGGCGGCGAGCGTTATCGCAAGACGTATTACAACGACGACTGGCTCGCCAGCGAAGGCTTCGACGTGGCCGGTGAGCAGGCACGGCTGGAGCAGGTCATTCAAAGCGGGCGCTGGCTAGACGCGTGATACCTGGCCGACGCACGTGTCTTTGACCCGCCATCGGATTTACCTAAAAAGATCCGTTCATCCTGAGCGTAGGCCAAAGGCCGGAGTCGAAGGACATGCCGCCTGGACCTCCCCAGCCGAGCGTCGCTTCGACTCCGCCCGCTGCGCGGACTACGCTCAGCGCGAACGGCCTGGGAGCCGGATGGCCATCAGGCAAGTGGCATTCGGCGCTGACCTCATTCTTCGGGAAACTTCGCATGGCCCTGCTACCACCACTCAACCTGCAACGCTGGATCGACGACAACCGCCACCTGCTGAAACCGCCGGTGGGCAACAAATGCATCGTCGATGGTGATTTCATCATCATGATCGTGGCCGGCCCCAACGCACGCACCGACTACCACTACGACGAAGGCCCGGAGTTCTTCCATCAACTGGAAGGCGAGATGATCCTGAAGGTTCAGGACGACGGCCAACCGCGCGACATACCGATCCGCGCCGGCGAAGTCTTCTACCTGCCGCCGCGCGTACCCCATTCACCGCAGCGGTTGCCCGGATCGATCGGCCTGGTGATCGAGCGGCGGCGCCTGGCCGGCGAAAAGGACGGCCTGCTGTGGTTCTGCGAGCGCTGCAACCACACCTTGTTCGAGGAGTACTTCGTGCTCGACAGCATCGAGCATGATTTCCCGCCGGTGTTCGACCGCTTCTACGGCTCGGTCGAGGCGCGCACATGTACTGCTTGCGGACACCTCAATCCGGCGCCGGCGAAGTATTCGTAGACCGATATGTGGGAGCGACTTCAGTCGCGATGCTTCTTCTTTGAGGCTCATGGAATTCAAGAGCATCGCGACTGAAGTCGCTCCTACGGGCTTTCTTGTCGCGCCAGCCATTTGCGCGCCATGCGGCGCAGCGATGTATCGAGGCTTTTGTCGGCAGCCACCTCCACCACCGGCCGCCATGCCAGCGCGCGTGATTCGCTGTTGACCACGAAGCGTTCGTCGCCCCCGGCCCGCACCACGTAGCGAACGTCGTAGTGCCAATGCTCCGGCTCGGCTCCGCGCAGTGGAATGCGATGACGGTCGATATCGAAGATGTCGCCTTCGACGCGCAAACCCGGCACGCCGGTTTCCTCCTGCGCCTCACGTAACGCCACCCCCGCCAGGTCGGAATCGCCATCGGCATGGCCGCCGGGCTGCAGCCAGCGATCGAGTTTGCGGTGATGCATCAGCAATACCCGTTCGCCGTCGCCGCTGACCAGCCATGCCGAGCCGGTGAAGTGCGCCACGGCGTGGCTCCGCTGGAAGATATCGGGGTGGCTTTGCAGGAAATTCTCGAATTGCGCGACGGTTTTTTCCTCCCCCTGCCATAAGTCACGGTAGCGACGCAGCGACTCGATCAGAAAGTTTTGTGGTGCCTGCATCGTCATCCGTCCGGTTCATGAAAGTGCGCTGCAGCAAGCCTTCGCAGGGCCTGAATCCAGCTTGTACAACCCCCAACGCTCGGCTATGTTGGCCCACTATTCGCATCTCCGCACCCGCGTCGCGCACTGCTGCAGCGCACTAGCGGACGCACTCATGCCAAGGGGCGTTTGATGATCAAAAATCTTTTTGCCACCCATCCCATCAAGGCCATGCCCCATGTGGACGCGGGCGAGCCGGTGGAGGGTAGCGCCGAAGGCGAGGTCACACTCAAACGCGTCCTGACGGCGCGACACCTGGTGATGCTCGGCGTGGGTGCCGTCATCGGCGCGGGCATCTTCGCCATCACCGGCACGGCGGCGGCGCAGTTCGCCGGCCCCGCGCTGATCCTCAGCTTCCTGATCGCCGCCGTGGCCTGCGGCTTGGCCGGCATGTGCTACGCGGAGTTCGCCGCGATGCTGCCGGTTTCCGGCAGCGCCTACTCCTATTCCTACGCCACCCTGGGCGAAGTGGTCGCCTGGTTCGTCGGCTGGGCGCTGGTGCTGGAATACCTGTTCGCGGCATCCACCGTGGCCGTGGCGTGGTCGGGCTACTTCGGCGAACTGCTGCGCATGCTCAGCACGATGACCGGCCTGAATTTCACCTTGCCGGCGGCGCTGTCCTCGGCCCCACTCACGTTTGCCGAAGGCGGCCACGCGCTGGTCACCACCGGCGCGCTGATCAATCTGCCGGCCATCATCATCGTGGGCGCGATCAGCTGGCTTTGCTACATGGGCATCACGCAGTCGGCGACGGTCAACGCAATCATCGTGGCGATCAAGGTGTCGGTGATCCTGCTGTTCCTGATCGTGATGTTCAACTACATCAACCCCGATCTGTGGCATCCGTTCATCCCCGAGAACGAGGGCGGCTCCAAGTTCGGCTGGAGCGGCATCTACCGCGGCGCCACGCTGGTGTTCTTCGCCTATATCGGTTTCGACGCGGTCTCCACCGCCGCCGGCGAGGCGAAGAACCCGCAGCGCGACATGCCGATCGGCATCCTCGGCTCGCTGCTGCTGTGCACCGTGCTGTACGTGGCGATGGCCGCGGTGATGACCGGCACCACGCCGTTCCGCATGCTCAACACGCCCGAACCGGTTGCCACCGCGATCAACTATGTACTCGGCACCGTGGCCGCCGGCAGCCCCTCCAGCTACATCCTGGGCGCGTTGAAGATCCTGGTGGTGTTCGCGGCGCTGGCCGGCCTGAGCTCGGTGATCCTGGTGATGCTGATGGGCCAGCCGCGCATCTTCTATTCGATGTCGCGCGACGGTTTGCTGCCGCAGGCGCTGGGCCGTCTGCACACAAAACACCGCACCCCGTACGTGGGCACGATCATGGTGGGCGTGATCGCCAGCATCCTGGCCGGCCTGTTCCCGGTAGATGTGCTGGGTGACCTGGTGTCGATGGGTACCTTGCTGGCGTTCGCCACCGTCTGCATCGGCGTGCTGGTGCTGCGCCGCACGCGGCCGGAGCTGCCGCGCGCATTCCGCGTGCCGCTGCCGTGGCTGGTCTGCCCGCTGGGTGCGGTTGCTTGCCTGTTCCTGTTCTGGCAGGCGTTTGAAGTGCGCTGGCCGCTGCTGGTGAGCTGGATCGTGATCGGCTTCCTGATCTACGGCTTCTACGGCTACCGCCACAGCAAACTGCGCCAGGGCGCGCGCTGAGACGCGGCGGCCGGCACCACGCCGGCCGCTCACACACGACGTGTCGCGCACGCGGCGCAACAACCATCCGCTCCCGACGACAAGTTGCCATGCTCAAACAGTTGCTCGCCCGCAAGACCGATTTCAGCGATGCCGACGACGCCAACGGCCCCACCCTGCGCCGCACGCTGGGCCCGATGGGGTTGACGGCGCTGGGCATCGGCGCGGTGATCGGTGGCGGCATCTTCGTCATCACGGGCCAGGCGGCCGCCGATCACGCGGGCCCGGCGGTGATCCTGTCGTTCCTGCTGGCAGCCATCTGCAGCACGTTCACCGCGCTGTGCTACGCCGAATTCGCCACTCTGATCCCGGTTTCCGGCAGCGCCTATTCCTATGCGTACGCCACCCTGGGCGAATTGGTGGCGTGGTTCATCGGCTGGAACCTGGTGCTGGAATACGGCGTATCCGCCTCGGCGGTGGCGGTGAGCTGGACGGGTTATTTCCTGAGCCTGCTCGACCATATCGGCCACACCTTCAACATGGACTTGAGCCTGCCGGCCGCGCTGACCAACGCACCGCTGGCATTCACCGCCGATCATCAACTGATCGCCACCGGCGCGCTGTTCAACCTGCCCGCGGTGGTGCTGGTGCTGTTGCTGACCTGGCTCTGCTACGTCGGCATCCGCGAATCGAGCCTCGCCAACGCGGCCATGGTGGTATTGAAAGTCGGCCTGATCGCGCTGGTGATCGTGGTGGGCTGGCGCTATGTCGACCCGTCCAACTGGCACCCCTTCATCCCCGAATCGCAAGGCCACTACAAGTACGGCTGGGGCGGCGTTTTGCGCGGTGCGGCGATGGTGTTTTTCGCCTACATCGGCTTCGAGGCCACGTCGGTGGCGGCGCAGGAATCGCGCAACCCGCAGCGCGACCTGCCGATCGGCATCCTCGCTTCGCTGGCCATCTGCACGGTGCTGTATATCGCCATGGCCGCGGTGATGACCGGGCTCAGTTCCTACACGCTGCTGGGCACCAACGAGCCGGTGGTGACCGCATTGCAGGGGCATCCCGCGCTGGGCTGGCTGCGCTGGCTGGTGGAAGTGGGCGCGATGCTGGGGCTGGCATCGGTGGTGCTGGTGATGATCATCGCCCAACCGCGCATCTTCATGATCATGGGTCGCGACGGCATGCTGCCGAAGGTGTTCACGCGCATCCATCCGCGCTATCGCACGCCGCACCTGAACACGCTGATCACGGGCGCCGGCATCGCGTTGCTGGCAGCCATCTTCCCGCTGGACGTGCTGGGCGACCTGGTTTCGATGGGCACCCTGATCGCCTTCATGGCGGTCTGCGCCGGGGTGTGGATCCTGCGCAAAACACGGCCGGAACTGCCGCGCACGTTCCGGGTGCCGTGGGCGCCGCTGATCTGCTCCCTGGGCATCCTCAGCTGCGCCGCCCTGCTCGCCACCATGGCCTGGTACAACTGGGGGCTGATGGTGTTGTGGACGGTGATCGGACTGGTGATCTACTTCGCCTACGGGCGCCGGCACAGCCATCTGCATCAGCAGGAAATGGCACGCAACAGCGCCTAAAAGACGCAAATTTCGCCCAATTATGGCGCCTGCGCGCAGTTGGCACCGACCATTGCCAGATATCGGATGCAGCCTCAGAGATATGCTGCAAGTGTCTGTTTTAGAAGAATTTAACGAAATATTTTTCCGGAGAATTCCGCCCGAGATTGCCCCAACGGGCTCACGCGGGGGTATCATGGCGATCCGCGGGTTGATCACTTGGCAGTGGGCCCCGGATCGCCGCCCGGCACGTCAGGCAGGGTCAGCTCCTCAACCTGGCGTGTCGGGCAGCACTTTCTCTGGCTCCCCCCCCATTCCCTGTTTGCGATTGCGCTGCTACAAGCGCGCATGCAAAAGAGGCCGGCTCCTTCGAGCCGGCCTCTTTTTTTGAATGGAGCTATCCGATCAGGCTTTCTTCGGCGTATGCGAAACGCACCAGCCCTTCGCATTGACCGACTTGCCGGGGAACAACTGGCAAGGTCCACGGCCGGTGGTGTTGGTGGCCGTATAGAACTGGCAGTTGTGGCACACGTCGCCGGCCTTGTACTTCGGATTGGTCGACTTGGTCGCGTCCTCCACGTAATCCAGCGCCTTGGCGGTCGGATCAGTGGGGCTCACCGCTGGCAGATCGGCGGCGCGTGCGAAGCGCGGCAAGCCGCCCATGACCACGGCAGCCGCGGTGGTGCCCGCCGCGATTTTCAGGAAGTGGCGGCGCGATTCGATATCGTTTTCTTTCGACATGGCAGAGTCTCCGTCGAGGTGACCGGCGCACCCTGCACCGGATCGCGGAAGTGTCACGCCATTTACCTCAACGCTTCCTGACTTGCGCGAATGGCTCGCATTACGCCCTTGGCGCGAAAGGCCCCGTGGTATGATGCCGATTCATTTGGACGGCCAAACCGTATGACCCAGCAGCTGCCCGCCACGATGCCACAAAGCCTGTTCGACAGCCGCGCCGACGCCATCGCCGAGGCCGCGCGGCAACTGGCGGCGCTTGGCTGGACGCCGGCTACCAGCAGCAATTTCTCGATGCGGGTGGACGACGAACATGCGGCCATCACCATCTCCGGCCGCGACAAGGGCCACCTCGGCCGCGACGACATCATGCTGATCGACCTTCACGGCCACGCGGTGGGCACCACGGCCAGGCCCAGCGCCGAAACCGCGCTGCACACGCAGGTCTACCGGCGCTGGCCGGAAATGACCGCCGTGTTGCATACGCATTCGCGTACCCAGAGCGTGGCATCGCGGCTCTACGCCGCGCGCGGCGCCATCCAGCTTCAGGGCTGGGAATTGCAGAAAGCCATCAGCGGCTACACCAGCCACGACAGCGTGCTGGAAATCCCGGTGTTTCCCAACACCCAGCACATGCCGGATCTGGTAGCCCAGGTGGATGCCTGGCTGGATGCGGGCAAACCCTTGCACGCATACCTTATCGACGGCCACGGCATCTACACCTGGGGCCGCGACATGGCCGAGGCCCGCCGCCATCTCGAAGCGCTCGAGTTCCTGCTCGAATGCGAAATGGACCTGAGGAGATTGTCATCATGAGTCAGCTGCGCATTTTCGACGAGGCACAACCGCAATCCGCGCTGGCCGAGTACCGCGACCATGCCGCCATCGCCCGCGAGTTGGGCAAGGTGGGGGTGCGCTTCGAGCGCTGGGAGGCAAGCCAGCCGATCGAGCCCGGCGCCAGCCAGGATGAAGTGATCGCCGCCTATCGCAGCGACATCGATCGGCTGATGGCGGAAAAGGGTTACCAGAGTGTGGACGTGATCAGCCTCACACCCGACCATCCCGACCGCGCCACGCTGCGCCAGAAATTCCTCAGCGAGCACACCCACAGCGAGGATGAGGTACGCTTTTTCGTGGCCGGCGCGGGGCAGTTCACCCTGCACATCAACGACAAGGTCTACGACGTGCTGTGCGAAAAGGGCGACCTCATCGGCGTACCCGACGGCACCCCGCACTGGTTCGACATGAGCGAATCGCCGTACTTCGTGGCGATCCGCCTGTTCACCAACAAGGAAGGCTGGGTCGCCCAGTTCACCGGCACCGACCTGGCCACTCGATTCCCACGGATGACGCCGCTGCCGCTGCCGTGAACGCGCACGGTTACTCGCCACGGTGCCAGTCGTTTATGCTGGCCAGCCGTTCCCCGTGGTCAAGGTCATGATCGAAATCCGCGCCGTCGTCACCGATATCGAAGGCACCACCAGCGCCATCACCTTCGTGCGCGACGTGTTGTTTCCGTACGCACGCAAGCGCTTGCCGGCCTTTGTCGAAACCCATGCCGACCAGCCCGACGTGCAGCACTGGCTGCATGAGGCGGCGAAGGAAGCAGGTTTCATCGAAGCCAGCCGCCAGGAAGTGATCGAACTGCTGCTGCGCTGGATCGATGAGGACCGCAAGTCCACCGCGCTGAAGGCCTTGCAGGGCATGATCTGGAAGGCCGGCTACGAAGCCGGCGACTACGTTGCCCACATGTACCCCGAGGTCGCCGCCCGCCTGCGCCAATGGCGCGCCGACGGCCTGCGTCTTTATGTCTATTCGTCCGGCTCGGTACCCGCACAGCAGCTGTTTTTCCGGCATAGCGAAGCGGGCGATCTCACGCCGCTTTTCGCCGGCTATTTCGACACCGAAACCGGACCCAAGCGCGAGGCGGAATCCTATCGCCGCATCGCGGCGGCGATCGACGAGCAGCCGCAACACACGCTGTTCCTGTCCGACATCGTCGAGGAACTCGATGCCGCCCGGGAAGCGGGTTTCCAGACCGGCTGGCTGGTGCGCCCGCCACTGGAGGCGCCCGCCCAGCCCCACCACCCGGTCTTTGCCGATTTCGACGCGATCGCGCTCTGACGGTTAGCGGAAGGCTGACCATGCGCTCGCTGTTGATCGCCCTGCTCGCTTTCGTCGCCGGTGTCTGGCTGACCACGTGGTGGCAGCCGGCCACACTCGCAGTGACGGCGGCACATCCCCCTGGTGCAACACCAGCGGCTTCTGTCGTCGCGGCGCCGGTGGCGACGGAACCCGTTGCCGACGATCGCTGGCCCACTGGCGGCCCGTCACCCGAACAACTCATCTACGCGCAACCACAGCTGGTCCGCAACGCGCTGGCGCAACTGACGCCGCGCATCGACGGCAAGCCGAACCTCTACCTGGTGGCCTTTGCCGGCGACGCCAGCGAGGACGTCTTTCGCAACGAGGTCGAATACGCCGCCAAGTTGTTTCCCACCCGCTTCGGCGCCGCCACCCACACGCTGGTGCTGGAAAACAATCCCGCTTCCCTGAGCACCCGCCCGCTGGCCAGCTGGAGCAACCTCGAAGCGACGCTCGACGGACTTGCCCGCGTAATGCATCCAGACGACATCCTGATGCTTTACGTCACCAGCCACGGTAGCGAGGACCACTACCTGCTGGTCGACATGGATCCCGTACCGCTCGACCAGATCGGCGCGAATGACCTCGCCGGCATCCTGCACGAGCATGCCTTCCGCTGGAAAGTCGTGGTGATGAATGCCTGTTATTCGGGCGGATTCGTGCCACCGCTGCGTGGCGATGGCACCCTGGTCATCAGCGCCGCGCGCAGCGACCGCAGCTCGTTCGGCTGCGGCAGCGATTCGGACATCACCTATTTCGGCAAGGCCTGGCTGGTCGATGCGCTGAACCACACCGACAATTTCATCGATGCCTTCCAGCGCGCCAGCACGACCATCGCGGGCTGGGAAAATCGGGACAAGCTCACGCCATCCGAGCCGCAGATCGATGTCGGCAAGGGCATCACCGCGCAACTGGACCTGTGGCGCAAGGGCGTCGCGCCCGGAGCAGAGGTTCCGTTCGCACCAGCAACCGGGTCAACGGATTCGGCAAACATCGCGCACTGATCGAGTGCGCGCCTCCCGACCCGCCGCATGCTTCACCGGCCGCCACGACCACGCGTGCTAGCTTCAGCCGCTGATTTCACCGGAGTGTGCACATGAAAACGCAGCCTGCGGCATCAACGACGGTATTTCGCGCAGTGCTGGTTTTGCTGTCGCCGTGCACGATCGCGGCATGCTCCTCGCACGCACCGGTCGTCAACCCGACACCCGCCACCACCACCTGCCATGCCTCGCAACTGGGCTTCGGCGTCGACAGTCGCAACGGTCAGTTCAACGGCATGTCCCACTCCGGCACCATGCTGACCGTGCGCAATACGGGAAGCGCTGCGTGCACCCTCCCCGCACAACCGCAGCCCGTGTTGACCAACGCCGACAAGCGCCCCCTGGACATCATCACGCAGCCACCGACCGCGCCCGCACCGTCGCCAATCCGGCTGGCACCCGGCGCAGCCGTGGAAAGCGAGATGCGTTGGGTGTCCGGCAATGTCTACGAGGATGGGCATTGCGAATCCCCTGCCCTCATCGATCTGGCCATCGGCGGGAAAAAGGTTTCGACGGCCTTCACCGGCCACCTGTGCGGCGCCGGTGGCAAGCCCACCACCTATACGCTGACACCATTCCGCGCCGTGGCAGCGCCGGTGCTTTCCTATGCCTGCGACGACGGCCGCAAGGTACAGGCCAGCTACCCCGATACCGCCACCGCCGTGGTCACGCTCGACGGAAACACCCACCACCTGCATATCGCCATCTCGGCCGACGGCGCGCGTTACGTGGGCGATCATTGGCAATGGTGGACCAAGGGCATGCACGATGCGTGGCTCTCGCCGCTGCGCAACGGCGAAACCTATCCGTCAGCCAGTGGTGTGGCATGTCACGCGCCATGATGGCGCGGGCTATTCCATCATGAGGATGCCGTGTTCGTACAACATCTTCAGCGCGAACAGCATCTCGTCACGCCCCGGACCACCCGGGTCCCGTTGCCATGCCAGAACGTCGGGGATGGTGAAGCTCCCCACCTGGGACGACAGCTGCTGGAGTACCGGCCCCATGGCGACGGGAAACTTGAGCACGCCGGTCTCGCACGGCACGACGATGTCGTCCTGCACCTGGACAAACCGCAGTGACGCGGACACGCTGAATCGTTGATCCGGTGCCATCTTCGGCACCGGCAGCAGCGGTGCCGCCTTCCATCCCGTGAAGGGCTCCTGCTTCAGCGATTTCAGCCAGGGCTCGGCGGCCACCTTGCTGATTTCGTCCAGGCATTCGCTGATATACGCAGCTACCGCGTCCGGCATGCTTCCCCGGGCTTTCTCCAGGGTGGCAGGCGGCCCACCTCGCCATTTCTCGCTCGACATCGAGAGCCGCTGAACCAGCGGTCCGAGGTCAAAAAGCAGATTACGGGGCGAAAAATAGACATTCAGCGCCAATGAATAGCCCACGCCGCGCGCCGAATGCCAGGCCCCGGCCGGGAGGCAGAGCAAGTCGCCGGGATTGAGCTCCACCTCGCCAAATTCCATATGTTCGGGCAGCGTGCCGACATCCGCACTGATGCCGGGTTGATACACGGCATTCTCGAGCGGCCACGGCTTGGCGGACTTCATGGAGAACCGCCAGCGCTTGCTGCCGGCGATCTGGATGCTTGTGGCAACCCGCTTGTCGTAATGCGTGGGCAGCCCCGAACCGTCGGGCGAGATGTAACAATTGGCGCCCACGAGACCATTGAAATTGAGCTGCGCGCGCACGGCTTGTGCCCACTGGCAAAGCACGGGATCGGCCAGGTGGATATCGGTAATGCAGATCGTCGCGCCCGCGTTGAGCAAGTCGGCGACCTGGTTATGGTCTGCGTCGATCATGCCCCGCGAACTTCCGGCCTCCTCACCACGCGTAAAGGCCGCTTTTATGTTGTAGCTGGTACCGGCCAGCGCCTTTCCGCGCGAAAGCGCCTGCCTCAATCTCGCCCAACCGAAAATATGGTCGAATTTTCCGGGATGTCCTTTGACGCTCACCGACGTGCGCGAGAAAAATGAATCCACGAACTCCCCGGCATCGAGCGGGCTCACCAGTTCCTGGAGTTCACGACCACTCAATGCCGCCGGTGCCGGCGGTTCTCCGGATGTGCCGGGATCGAGCAGGGAATGAAAATCTATCGGGTTCATGGATCTTCTGCCTTGGATTAATCGCAGGGCCGAAAGCTTCCCGCTGCGCGCCACCTAGTATTGCAAAAGGCCTGCAGTGCCGCACCGGAGCCTGCGTGCGGCGTGGCCACGAGTATTGCGCGAATGGTCGGCGTACCGACCTGCCTCCTCATTGACGCCAGTCAAGAATCAGACAGGCGTCCCGCGCCGGATCGTCGCACCCGCGGCGGAACCTGATCAGGATCAAGACGCTGGCCGTCCGGCTCGATGAAGATCGGCCCAGTAACCCAAGGATTTCATGAGCGAGACACAACGATGGAATTCCACATCGCCATTACCGACACACGCCCGCAACTCGAAGCCGTCGAAGACGCCATGTTCGATGTCGACTCGAACGCCCTCGTCGACCTCGACCCCAGCGGTTCAACCTTGCGCATCTCGTCGTTCGTGACCATCGAGGATCTGATCGACGTCATGCAGCGAACGGGCTGGACGATCGCGCCGGACCAGGTGGTCCAGTTGCCCACGATATGCTGCGGTGGTTGCGGCGGCTGAGCGGCCGCCAACCTCTCGCGGTCAGGGTTTGCGATGCCGCGCGACCAGCACCTTCGCCACATCCGCCAGCGACAAACCTCGTGCGCGCAAGGTCACGGTGAGATGGAACACCAGATCCGCGGCCTCGCCCAGCAGCTCCTCATCGCCCTGCGCCACGGCCGCCAGCGCGGTTTCGACACCTTCCTCCCCCACTTTCTGCGCGATGCGGCGGATGCCGCCGTCGAACAGTTTCGTGGTGTAGCTGCCTTCGGGGCGGTCGGCATGGCGTTGCGCGACCAGCGCGTCGAGTTCGGCCAGGAAACCCAGCGGCGGACGCACGTCGTCACCGTTGCCAAAACAGCTTGAGGTGCCTTCGTGGCAGGTGGGGCCGTGCGGGTCGGCCTGGATCAGCAAGGTGTCGGCATCGCAATCGATGCGGACCGATTTCAAGTCGAGCACGTGACCGGAGACTTCGCCCTTGGTCCACAGGCGCTGCTTGCTGCGGCTGTAGAACGTGACGTGGCCACTGCGTTGCGTTTCGGCCAGCGCCTCGGCATTCATGTAGCCGAGCATCAGCACTTCGCCGCTCAACCAATGCTGCACGATCGCCGGCAGCAGGCCTTCGCCCTTGGACCAATCGAGACGGCTGGTATCGGTGGTATCGCTCATCGCTGTGATTCCTCGTGCTACAGGCGTACCGGGACGCCCTGCTCGTGCAGATAGTTTTTCAGTGCGGGGATCGCGATCGCACCGGAGTGGAACACGCTGGCGGCCAGCGCGCCGTCCACGTCGGCTTCG
This sequence comes from Rhodanobacter sp. Root480, assembly GCF_001426645.1. GTDB lineage: Bacteria > Pseudomonadota > Gammaproteobacteria > Xanthomonadales > Rhodanobacteraceae > Rhodanobacter > Rhodanobacter ginsenosidimutans. Next base: position 490,058 of record NZ_LMEX01000001.1, on the reverse strand, counting down.
ACGAAGGCGTCGCGGAAATGTTCGGGTTCACCGGCGCCACCGGAGGCGATCAACGGCACGTTGCAGATCACGCGCGCGGCCTGCAGTTGCTCCAGGTCGTAGCCGCGGCGCACGCCGTCGCTGCCCATGCAATTGAGCACGATCTCGCCGGCACCGCGTTGCTGTGCCTCGGTCATCCAGTCCAGCGTGCGGCGCGGCAGCGCCTGGGTCTTGCTGGGGTCACCGGTGTACTGGCGCACGCGCCACTCGCCGTCGGCGTCCCGCAGCGAGTCGATGCCGACCACCACGCATTGCACGCCGAACGCGGCGGCCAGTTCGTCGATCAGCCCGGGCCGTTCCAGTGCGGGCGAGTTCACCGAGATCTTGTCGGCGCCCGCGTGCAGCACGGCGCGCGCGTCGTTGACCGAGCGGATGCCGCCGGCCACGCAGAACGGGATGTCGATCGCCCGCGCCACCTTCTCAACCCAGCCGCGATCCACGCTGCGCCCCTCGGGGCTGGCGGTGATGTCGTAGAACACCAGCTCGTCGGCGCCTTCGTCGCGGTAGCGCAGCGCAAGCTCCACGATTTCGCCCATCACCACGTGATCGCGGAAACGCACGCCCTTGACGACCTTGCCGTCGCGCACGTCCAGGCAGGGAATCAGCCGGCGGCTCAACATGCCAGTGCTTCCGCCAGGGTGAAGCGACCTTCCAGCAGCGCGCGGCCCAGGATCACGCCTTGTGCGCCGGCGTCGCGGGCGGCGCGGATATCGTCCAGCGAGCGCACGCCCCCGGACGCCTGCAACGCCAGTTGCGGCACGCTTTCGCTGAGGTGCCGATAAAGGCCGAGATTGAACCCGGCCAGCATGCCGTCGCGATCGATGTCGGTGCACAGCAGGTGGCGCGCACCGCGTTCGGCATACCAGGGCGCCAGCTCGTCCAGCGTGCGTGTTTCCACTTCGGTCCAACCGGCGCTGGGCAAAGCCCAGCGATCGCCGATGCGGCGCGTGTCCAGCGCGATCACCAGCCGTTCGGCACCGTGATTGTCCAGCCAGCGCGCCACCTGGTCGGGATCGCGAATGGCCACGCTGCCCAGCACCACGCGGTGTACGCCGGCATCGAACAGTCGGTGCAGATCCTCCTCCGCCCGCACGCCACCACCGGCCTGGATGCGCATGCCGCTGGCGGCGATCGAACGGATCACCGCCAGGTTGTCGAGGTTGCCCGAGCGGGCGCCGTCGAGGTCAACCAGGTGCAGCCAGTCCGCGCCCGCCTCGGCATAGCTCCAGGCCAGTTCGCGCGGGTCGGCGGCATAGGTGGTCTGCTGCGCATAGTCGCCCTGCTTCAGCCGCACTACCTGGCCGCCGCGCAGATCGATCGCGGGAATCACCGCAAAACTCGTCATGAGAACGCCGTCATAGCTTGAGGAAATTACCGAGCAGCCGCGCCCCCACGGCGGCGGAACGCTCGGGATGAAACTGCATGCCGTGGAAATTGCCGCGCGCGATCACCGCGGAAAACGCGCCACCGTAGTCGGCCGTGGCCAGCGTGTAATCGCCCACCGGCACCGCATAGCTGTGCACGAAATACGCCTGGTCGTCGCTGCCGAGGCCATCCACCAGCGGATGGTGCCGCGTTGTTTCCAGGCGGTTCCAGCCCATGTGCGGCACGCGCAAGCCGGGGGCTTCGACAAAGCGCAAAACCGGCGCGGGAATCAGGCCCAGGCATTCGGTATCGCCTTCGGCCGAGCGTTCGCACAGCAGTTGCATGCCCAGGCATACGCCCAGCACGGGCTGGGTCAGCGAGCGCAGCAGATCCACCAGCCCCAGCTCGCGCAAACGCGCCATGCCAGGCGCGGCGGCGCCCACGCCGGGCAGGATCACCTTGTCGGCGGCACGAATCGCCGCCGCATCCGCCGTCAAGGCAGCATCCACGCCAAGGCGCTGCAGCGCGTAGCGCACCGAGCCGATATTGGTGCCGCCGGCATCGACCAGCACGACACTCATTACAGCGTGCCCTTGGTGCTGGGAAGCTCGTTGCCTTCGCGACGGATCGCCTGGCGCAGGGTGCGCGCCACCGCCTTGAAGCAGCCCTCGATCATGTGGTGCGCGTTCTCGCCCTGCACGGTGAGGCGCAGGTTCGCGCCCATCGTTTCACACAGCGAGCGGAAGAAATGCGGCACCAGTTCGGTCGCCATGTCGCCCACACGCTCGCGCGGAAAACTGCCCTCGAACACGAAGTACGGTCGCCCGGAAAGGTCCAGTGCGGCGCTGACCAGCGACTCGTCCATCGGCAGCGTGAAGCCATAGCGGCCAATGCCGCGCTTGTCGCCCAGCGCCTGTTTCATGGCCTGTCCCAGTGCCAGCGCGGAATCCTCGATGGTGTGGTGATCGTCGATGTGGGTGTCACCGTCGCAGCGCAGCTCCAGCGCAAAACCGCCGTGCTTGCCGATCTGCTCCAGCATGTGGTCGAAGAAGCCCAGACCAGTGTGCACCTTGGGCTCGGCCACCTTGTCCAGGTTCACGCTGACGGTGATGCGGGTTTCCTTGGTGTTGCGGGTGACCGTGGCGGTACGCGGCGCATCCAGCAACTGGTGCGCCAGCTCCGTCCAGCTCACGCCTTGCGGCCCCACCCGGAAACCACGCACGCCCAGGTTGGCGGCGAACTGCAGGTCGGTTTCGCGATCGCCGACCATCGCCGACGCGGCGCGGCTCCAGCTGTCGTCGGCGAGGTAATGCCGCATCAGGCCGATGCCCGGCTTGCGCGTATCCAGGCCCTCGTGCGGAAAGCTGCGGTCGATCAACACCTCGTGGAACCGCACGCCCTGCGACGCGAGTATCCGCAGCAGCAGTTCATGCGGGCCGCTGAAATGCGCCTCGGGAAAACTGTCGGTGCCCAGGCCATCCTGGTTGGTCACCATCACCAGTTCGTAACCCGCGCCGACGAAGCGCTGAAGCGCGGCGATCACGCCGGGCAGCAGCGCGAGCTTCTCGTAGCTGTCGATCTGTTCGTCGGCGGGCTCCTCGATCAGGCAACCGTCGCGATCGACGAAAAGCAACTTGCGGCTCATGCCGCACCTCCCTGGAGAATGGCCAGCACGCGGGCGTTTTCCGCCGGCGTGCCGATGGTGATACGCAGCGCATCGGCAAGGTTGGGATAACGGCGAACGTCGCGCACCACGATGCCGGCGGCCAGCAGGCGCTGGTAGACCGCGCCGGCGTCATCGAAACGCACGGCCAGGAAATTCGCCTGCGACGGCAGTACCTCGCGCACGCCGGCAACCTGTGCCAGCGCCGCACGCATCACGCCACGCTGTTCGTCGATGAGCGCTATATGTTCGGCCGCGACAGAGGGCGCCGACAACGCGGCCAGCGCCGCCGCGACGCAAGGCAACGGCAACGGGTACGGCGGCATGATCCGACGCAGCAAGGCAATCACGTCAGCGTGCGCCAGCAAGGTGCCCACGCGCACGCCGGCCAGCGCCCAGGCCTTGGACAAGGTGCGCAGGATGGCGAGGTTGTCGTACTGGCCAATCAGGTCGGCCACGCTGCCCGCCTCCGCGAACTCCACATAGGCTTCGTCCACCACCAGCACCGCGCGCCCGGCCAACGCCTGCACCAACCGTTCCACGGCAGCGCGCGGCACCGTCTGGCCGGTCGGGTTGTTCGGCGAGCAGATGAAAACCAGCCTCACCGCAGGCGTCACCGCAGGCGTCACCGCCGCCAGCACCGCATCCACGTCCAGCGTGAAATCGGCCGCCAGCGCCACCTCGATCACGGCGGCGTTCTGGATGTGCGCGCACACCGCATACATGCCGAACGTGGGCGGCTGGATCAGGATCGCGTCCTCGCCCGCGCGGCAGAACGCACGCACCAGCAGGTCGATGGCCTCGTCGCTGCCGCGGCCCACCAGCAGCTGGTCGCGCTGCACGCCGTAGAGCGCGGCCAGGGCATCGATCAGCGCTGCGGGTTGCGGATCGGGATAGCGGTTGCAGCCGAGGTCGTCACCATTCGACGACCATGGCGATTCGTTGGCGTTGAGCAATATCTGGCCACCGCTGGCTTCCATGCGCGCCGACGAATACGGCTGCATCGCGCGGATTTCCGGCCGCGCCAGGTCGAGCACGCTCATGTCGATGCTTCCGTGGTCTGGCGCGCGTCCAGCGCGGCCAGCCGCAAGGTCACGGCCTGCCGGTGGGCTTCCAGTTGCTCGGCCGCCGCCAGCGTGGCCGCGCAGGGGCCGATGGCGCGCAGGCCGGCGGCGCTGACGTCCTGCACGGTGATCTGCTTCTGGAAGCTCGATACCGACACGCCGCTGTAGCTGCGCGCATGACCATAGGTGGGCAGCACGTGGTTGCTGCCGCTGCAGTAGTCGCCCAGCGATTCGGGCGCCCATTCGCCCAGGAAAATCGCGCCTGCCGATTCGATGCTGTCGAGCAGCGCGTGGGGATCGCACACCTGCACGATGAGGTGCTCCGGCGCGTAGCGGTTGCTCACTTCCACCGCCTGCGCCAGCGAGTCCACCGCGATCAGGCGGCTCTGTGCCAGCGACTTCTCGGCGATCTGGCTGCGCGGCAGCAATGCGCGCTGGCGCTCCACCTCGGCGGCCACCTTGGTAATCAGTTCAGTCGAGGGACTGAGCAGGATCACCTGCGAGTCCGGGCCGTGCTCGGCTTGCGACAGCAAATCGGCAGCCACGAACACGGGGCTGGCCTGCGCGTCGGCAATCACCAGCACTTCGGACGGCCCGGCCGGCATGTCGATCGATGCGCCACCGGCATCCACCGATACCTGCAGCTTGGCTTCGGTGACCCAGGCATTGCCCGGCCCGAACAGCTTGTCGCAGCGCGGTACCGAGTCCGTGCCATAAGCCATCGCCGCGATCGCCTGCGCGCCGCCGATCTTGAATACCCGGTGCACGCCGGTAACGCGGGCGGCGTACAACACCGCCGCCTCGCAGTTGCCATCGGCCCGCGCCGGCGAGCACAGCACCACGCTGCGGCAACCGGCTACCCGCGCCGGCACGCCCAGCATCAAGGCAGTAGAAGGTAGCGGTGCGGTACCGGCGGGCACATACAGGCCTACCCGATTGATCGGCCGCACGATGCGCTCCAGCCGCACACCGGGCGCGGTTTCCACGGCGACCGGCTTCGACGCAGTGGCGCGGTGGTAATGCTCGATGCGCGCGGCCGCTTCGTCGATCGCCGCCTTCAGCGCGGGATCGAGCGCAGCCTCGGCGACGGCAAACTCGGCTTCGGTCACTTCCAGCGCATCCAGCGCACAGCCGTCGTAAGCGGCGCTGAATTCGCGCAAGGCATCGTCGCCGCGCTCGCGCACGGCAGCGACAATGCGTGCCACGCCGCCGCTCAGGTCGTCAGTGCGTGACTGCGTGGGACGCGCCAGCGCCTCGCGCCGTGCGGATTCGTCCAGTTGATTCCAGTCCAGCTGTTTCATCGTTCAATACCCAGCTTCAATTTCACGCCAACATTTTTTCCACCGGCAACACGAACATCTCGCGCGCGCCGGCCTTCTTGATTTCTTCCAGCTGGCGCCAGCTGACTTCACCGGCGCACAGCGCCTGCAGCATCAACTGGTCGGGCTGGCCAGCCACGGGCAGCAGGGTCGGCTGCGGGCCGCCCGGCAACAGCCGGGTGACCGCCTCGACCGTGTGGCGCGAGGTCTGCAACAGCAGCAGACGCGATTCGCGCACCTGGATCACGCCGTCGAGGCGTTTCAGCAGCAGCTCGAGCATGTCGCCGCGCTCGTCGGCCGGTGGCGTGCCGGCGGCGGCCAGTACCGCTTCGCTTTCCAGCAGCACGTCCGTCTCGCGCAACTGGTTGGCCACCAGTGTGCCGCCACTTTGCACCAGGTCGCAGATCGCATCGGCAGTGCCCAGGCGCGGGGCGATCTCGACTGAGCCGGCCAGCGTCATCACGCCGGCATCCACACCGTTCTTGCGCAACCACGCAGCCAGCAACCCGGGATACGAGGTGGCGATGCGCGTGCCTTCGAGATGTTGCGGGCCCTGGTATTCGAACTCCTGCGGCACCGCGATGGACAACCGGCAGCGGCCGAAACCCAGCGGGCGCAATTCCGCCAGCGGCGGACTTTCCTCGCCGGCGGTGAGCTGGAATTCGTTCAGCACGTTGCGCCCGACGATGCCCAGGTCGCACACGCCCTGGGCGATCAGCGACGGGATGTCGTCATCGCGTACCAGCAGCAAATCCACCGGTTCGCCTTCACCGAAACAAAACAGCTTGTCGCGGCTCTGGCGAAAGCTCAGGCCGCAACGCTGCAGCAAATCCAGCGCGGGCTCGGTAAGCCGGCCCGATTTCTGCATCGCGATCCGCAATCGGTCACGTTCCTTCATGCCTCTGTCCTCTTCTGTGCCCGTCGCCGTGCGGCACGGGCGGCGGCGGCCACATAGCCGCCACTGCCCTGGTTGAGATAACGCGCCACCCGCCCGATCGTGGTGATGCTGACGGCGGTGCGCTCATGGATTTCGCGATACGACACACCTTCGAGCAGGTGCGGCACCACGCGCCAGCGGTCGACCAGCACTTCCAGTTCCGATGGCGTGCACAGGTCACGCAGGAAGGCGGCCATCTCCTCGGCGTTCTTCAGCGACAGCAACGCCTCGCAGAGACTGAGCTCGGCGGACTCGATGGGTGTCTCGGGATCCCGCGATCGACGCTTCATAATGTACTAACGCGTTAATACGTTGGGTCGGCATCATACGCAGTGTGCCGCAGTGCGGCAAGCGTTGAAAACGGGGATGCGCGTGTCGGGAAAACCCGCCAGACACGGCCTCAAACGAAAAAGCCCCACCGGGGTGGGGCTTTTCGTCAGGTGAAGATCAGGCCGACTTTTTCTTCGGTGCTGCCTTCCTGGCCGCCGCCGGCTTGGTCACCGTCGGCTTGGCGCCGACCACTGCCGGCTGCGCGGTGTGCGCGCGGCTGTTGCCATAGCTGCCGCGGTTGGTCTTGCCGCGCCGTGTCTTGCGATCACCCTTGCCCATGGAAACTCCTTGATGCGTATCGTGGGGAGGCTTGAATCATAGCAGCGCGGCAACGCCGGCCATAGCCACGAAGCCGCGGCCGGGTTCTAGTGCGGTACATGTTCGGCGCAGCCGCCGTGGCGGTCGAGGCAACCGCCGGTGTCGATCTGCACGGTCACGTGCTGCACGCCGAAGCGCTCGCGCAGCACGTCGTTGATCGCCCGCATCGCCCGGGCGCTGTCGGCATCCTCGCGCAGCTCGGCGTGGACGGTGGCCATCCGCGAACCCGAGGCCAGTTGCCACAAATGCAGGTGATGAACATCGCAGATGGCATCGTCAGCGTCGCGCAAGGCGGCCTCCACGGCGGCGGTATCCAGCCCCTCGGGTACGCCTTCCAGCAGAATGTGCGACGAACGGCGCAGCAACCGCCAGGCGCTGCCAAGCAGCAACACCGCCACGACCAGCGACAACGCCGGGTCGGCCCACAACCAGCCGAACCAGCGTATGGCCAGCGCTGCACCCACCGCCGCCAGCGAGCCGAGCAGATCGCCCAGCACGTGCAGGCTTGCGCCGGCCATGTTCACGTCATCGTGCGCGTGGCCGTGCAGCGTGCGCAGGACCACCGCGTTGACCAGCAAGCCGGCGATCGCCACGCCCAGCATCAACCCCGAAAGGATCGGCGTCGGATGCCGCAGGCGAACGACGGCCTCGTAGACGATCCAGCCCACCAGCGCGAACTGGCTCAGCGCGTTGACGAAGCCCACCAGGACTTCGATCCGTCCGTAGCCGTAACTGCGGCGCGCATCGGCGGGACGCACTGCCATCCACGCGCCGATGAAGGCCAGCAGCAGTGCCAGCGAATCCACCGCCATGTGGCCGGCGTCGGCCAGCAGCGCCAGCGAGCCGGACCACCAGCCGCCGACGATTTCCACCAGCGTCATCGCCACAGTCAGGCACAGCGCCCACATCAGTTTTCCGCGGCGGTCCGTGGTCACGGTGTGCGGGTGATCGTGATCGTGTGCGTGGTTGTGATCGTGGGAGTGCGGGTGGCTCATGCGCCCATGCTAGAAAGCGGGCCTGCCGTTACACAATCACTCTCACCGCCCGCGCGGGAGCTTGAAGAATCACCGGCGCTCAGTGCGCGCACTGGGGACCATGCACATGGCCATCGCTGCGGTGGTCACGGCGGAGATTGATGAAATGCGCCGCGGCCAGCAGCAAGCCGCCGCAGGTCACCAGCGCACTGTGCAGCACGATGGAATAGCTCTCGGCATACGTCACGCCGAGCAGCAGCAGGCCCAGCCCCGGCGCGGCCAGCAGCAACGGCAGCGACCACCGGTGCCGGCGGAAACCTCGCACCAGCACCAGCAACGCAAGCACGCAGGCAAACATCACGAAGCCGCGCTCGAAGCGATGGTCCGCCAGAAATTCCATGCCGAGGAAAGGCAAGGCCGCGATCATGAAAGGCAACAGCGCGCAGTGGATCGCGCACAGGAACGATGCAACCGCACCGACGCGGTCGGCCATGTGCCACCACCGGGTTTTGCTCGCTTGTTCGGAATTCATCGAGTTGCCGGGCGCCGCCGGAGATGGCCGCTTCTGCCTGTGCGGTAATGTTACTTTATAACATTACTGAGCGCCACTTCATTTTTGGACCGGCGGGAAAGGAGCATCGCGACTGAAGTCGCCCCTACAACAACGCGGGCGGTCAAAGCTTGAGGCAGCGCTTGCAGACGCCGTGCACTTCCAGCGTTTGCGCCTGCGGGCGAAAACCGAAGGCGCTGGCCTGGGCCTCGATGAGGCTTGCCACGCGTTCATCGCAGACTTCCTGCGCGCTGGAGCAGACATCGCAGATCAGGAACGGCACCTGATGGGCTTCATCGGGGTGATGGCAGGAGACGAAAGCGTTGATCGACTCCAGCTTGTGGATGAAGCCGTTCTCGAGCAGAAAATCCAGCGCCCGGTAGACCGTGGGCGGCGCCGCATTGCCGTGCTTCTCGCGCAGCAGGGCAAGCAGGTCGTAGGCCTTGATCGGCTTGTGCTCGCTGGCGATCAGTTCAAGCACCTCCTTGCGCAGCGGCGTCAGGCGCAGGCCACGCGCCTGGCTGGCCGCTTCGACCGCATGCACAAAACCCTTCGCATCGTGATGATGCGGGTGGGTGTGCAGGATGTCGGCGCCTTCGTGTGCCACGTTGATTCACCTCGTTGTCGATCATAGTGCCGGCGGCGGGGTTCAGCGCGGCAGCGGTGGCGGCAGGACCCGCTGTTTTCGGCGATGCCGGAACAGGACCACCAGCCAGCCGATCGGTCCCAGCACCGCCGCCCACGCCACGCCTTCCGCCGTGTGTCCCCGCCAGCGGCCCAGCAGGGCGCCGATGGCGATGAAAAGCAGGTTCCACCAGAACATGGCTGCCCACGGCACCAAATGCAACAGATTGGCGAAGATCTGCCAGAACGCCCCGGGGGCGTCGGGGTCGACGCCTTGCAGTGCCTTGGCGAGCAGGTCATTCATGGAGTTTGCCTGGAAAAGCGGAGAGCGCCCCCATCCATGCCACAACTCACCCCCGCGCGAGCCCCAGCGCATCATCGATGCGCTTGAGCGCCTCGGCGCGGCCGGCGAGATAGATGGTGTGTTCGATCGACGGCGACACCTGGGTGCCCGTCATCGCCACGCGCAAGGGCTGCGCGATCTTGCCCATGCCAAGTTCGAGTTTTGCGGCAACCTGAGCGATCACGTCGTGGATCGGTTCGGGCTGCCAGGTGCATTCGGCCAGCAACGCTTTCGCCGCTTCCAGCACGGCTGGTGCCGCATCGTTCTTCAAATGTTTGGCGACCGCCTTTTCGTCCCACTCGACGATCGGCGCGTACCAGATCTTCGCGCGCTCGGCCATTTCCTTCAGCGTGTGCACGCGGTCGCGCAACGCCACGATCACGTCGGTGGGTGCGGGGCCCTGGCTGAAGTCGATGCCGGCCTGCGCGAGATGCCATTCGAACTCGGCCGCCAGCGTCTGCGGCTCGTCGGTTTTCAGGTAGTGCTGGTTGAGCCAGGCCAGCTTCTCGGTGTCGAAGCGCGAGGCGGCCTTGTTGACGTCGGCGATGTCGAACAGCGCGATCATTTCCTCGCGCGAGAAGATTTCCTGGTCGCCATGCGACCAGCCCAGACGTACCAGATAATTGAGGATCGCGTGCGGCAGGAAACCGTCGACGCGGTATTCCATCACGCTGACCGCGCTGGTGCGCTTGGAGAGCTTCTTGCCCTCCTTGTCCAGGATCATCGGCAGGTGCGCAAACTCCGGCACGGTCGCGCCGAGCGCCTTGTAGATGTTGATCTGCCGCGGCGTGTTGTTGACGTGGTCGTCGCCGCGGATCACCTCGGTGATGCCCATGTCGATGTCGTCGACCACCACCGCGAAGTTGTAGGTGGGCCAGCCATCGGAGCGGAAGATCACCAGATCGTCCAGCTCGCTGTTGGCCCACTCGATGCGGCCCTTGACCTTGTCGTCGAACACCACCGAACCCTCCGCGGGGTTGCGGAAACGGATCACCCGGTTCGGGTCGTCACGCAGCGGTTCGTTGCGGTCGCGGTAATAGCCGTTGTAGCGCGGCTTCTCGCCCGCCTTCATGGCCGCCTCGCGCATCGCCTCGATCTCGGCCTTGGTCTCGTAGGCGTAATACGCCTTGCCGGCAGCGACCAGTTCATCGGCCACCTGCTTGTAGCGATCGAGGCGCTGGGTCTGGTAGTACGGGCCGTCGTCCGCATCGAGGCCAAGCCAGTGCATGGCATCGAGGATTGCCTGCACCGCCGCGTCGGTGGAGCGTTCGCGATCGGTATCCTCGATGCGCAACACGAATTCGCCGCCGCGACGACGCGATTCCAGCCAGCAGTACAGCGCGGTACGCGCGCCGCCGATGTGCAGGAAACCGGTGGGGCTGGGAGCGAAGCGGGTACGTACGGTCATCGGTGGCGTCGGCAAGGTGGGAATGAAGCCACCGATTTTAGCCGATCCGCCACCGATAACCGACGCGATGGCTCACTTCACGTGGATGGTGATCTTCTTCGACACCACGGCCGGATCGAACGGCACGTGGTTCTGGTCGCCCAGCTCCAGTTGCAGCGTGTGCGTGCCGGGCGCCAGCTTCAGCGTGGTCTGGGTCTGGCCGCCGCCGAAATGGACATGATGGGCATCAGCGGGGATCGGTTTGCCGGCGGCGGGCAGTTCGGTCACATCGACCAGCAGGTGATGATGACCGGTGTGTTCCTTGGCCACCCCAGCCGGCGCCACGCCCATGCCCTTGAGGCCGAAGCGCACGGTGACATCCTGGCCCACGGTGGCGCCGTCGCTGGGGGAGATGATGTAGACCTCGGCACCGGCGGGCGCCTTGGTGACGGGCAAGCCCGGCGCATCGACGGCCATCGCGGAACCGACCAGTCCAGTGAGGGCAAGCGCAAGCAGGATACGTTTCACATTCATTCTCCAAGCGTGATGACAATGGCCAGTGTAGGCGCAGTGTCGCCGCCAAAGAAACCGCACTCGCGTCTGGCGTCACCGTGATGTCATGCCCCCGCCATGCCGACGCAACGCCGCCCCGCGAAGCTGGGCCAAGCCAGCACGGGGCATGTCATGCGTATCGGTATCGTCAGCGAAACCTATCCGCCGGAAATCAACGGCGTGGCCCTGACCGTCCACAGCCTCGCCGCCGGCCTGGCGACGCGCGGCCACGATGTCGACCTGATCCGCCCGCGCCAGGCGCGACCGCAGCAGGACGAACCCGGCATCGATGTACTTGAGGTGCGCGGCGGCGCCCTGCCGCGCTACCCGGGTTTGCGCTTCGGCATGCCAGCCGGGCGCACGTTGAATCAGCACTGGAAGCTGCGGCGACCCGACGCGGTTTACGTCGCCACCGAAGGCCCGCTGGGCTGGTCGGCGATGCGGGCGGCGCGCCGCCTGGGCATCCCGCTGAGCAGCGGTTTCCACACCCGCTTCGACAACTACGCCGAGCATTACGGCGTGGGCATGCTCACGCCATGGGTTCGCGCGTACCTGTGCCGCTTTCACCAGCGGGCGGCCGCCACCCTGGTGCCCACCCACGCGCTCGTGCGGGAGTTGCACGGCATGGGCATCTCCAATGCGCGCCTGTTGCGACGGGCGGTGGACACGCAGCTGTTCCATCCTTCCCGACGCGACGACAGCCTGCGCGCCGCGTGGGGCGTCGATGCGTCCGCGCCCGTGGTCCTCTACGTGGGACGCATCGCGCCGGAGAAAAACCTCGACCTGGCGATAGATACCTTCCGCGCCATCCAGCAGCAACTGCCACAGGCACGCTACGTGTGGGTGGGCGATGGCCCGGCCCGCGCCGCGCTGATGGCGGCGCATCCGGACTTCATCCATGCCGGCGTGCAGCGCGGCGAAGCGCTGGGACGCCACTACGCCAGCGCCGACCTGTTTCCCTTCCCCAGCCTCAGCGAAACCTTCGGCAACGTGATCCTCGAGGCGCTGGCTGCCGGCCTGCCCGTGGTCGCCTATGCCCAGGGTGCGGCGCGCGAACACCTGGTCGACGGCATCAACGGCTATGGCATCGAGCCGGGCAACGCACCGGCCTTCACCGATGCGGCGGTGAAGCTGGCCAGCAATCCGGCGCTGATCCGATACATGGGCCGCGCCGCCCACGTCGGCATGGCCGGCCTGTCGCCCGAGGCCGTGATCTGCGATTTCGAAACCCTGCTGCGCGAGATGGCCGAGGAGAACCTGCATGAGCACGCCACCACCATCGCCCACGCCTGAGCTTTTGCTCGGGCCACGTTTTGCACTGGACCGCCGCGTCTGCGTGGCGGCCAACCGCTGGGGCGCTCGGCGCATGGTCGGCTTGTTCTTCGGCGCGATCAGCCGCCTTGGCGACGGTGTGTTCTGGTACACGCTGATGGCGGTGCTGGCCTTGTTCGGTGGACGCGACGGCCTCATCGCCGCTGCGCACATGGCCGTGACCGGGCTGGCCGCGCTGCTGTTGTACCGCCTGCTGAAACGCTGGACGCGCCGACCCCGGCCCTACCGCTCCTGCCCCGGCGTGATCGCGCACGTGCCGCCGCTGGACGAGTTCAGTTTCCCTTCGGGGCACACCTTGCAGGCGGTGAGTTTCACCGTGGTGGCGCTGGCCTGGTATCCGCCGATGGCGTCCCTGTTGCTGGGCTTCACCGCACTGGTCGCCGCCTCGCGGGTGATTCTCGGCCTGCACTATCCCAGCGATGTACTCGCCGCCATCGCCATCGGCGGGGGACTCGGCACCGCGTCGCTGTGGGTGATGCAATCACTGATCTGAGCCCTTCGCCTGGTCAGCAACTGCGCACGCCGTCGGCAGTTCCTTTGCGCTCAGACACATAGACTGGTTGTCCACAGGCTTTACCAACGGCGGTCCACAATCGCTGTGGAGAACTTCGCGATGAAGTATCGCGAACTGGGCAAAACATCGACACGCCGTGCCAAGTGATTGTCGGCAAAGGACGCGTCGGTGTTGTCCACAGGCTTGTACAGAAGCGGCGCACAACTGCTGTGGAAAACTGGCACCGCGCTGGCGACGCCGCGTGGAAAGCCGCTGCTCATTTCCTGCGCAATGCGTAGCAAGTGGCTGATGCAAAAGCCGTGGCCGCGGCTTGTCCACAGGCTTTACCGACCTGCTTCCACAACCGCTGTGGAAAACCCGTGTGCGGAAACGACGATGCCGCCCGAAGGCGGCATCGCATGGCGACAGCGTGGCGGTCAGGCCGCGCGTTGTTCGCGACCGAGTATGCCCAGCAGGTCGGCCAGCTTGTCGCGCATCTCGCGGCGGTCGACGATCATGTCGATGGCGCCGTGCTCGACCAGGAACTCCGAACGCTGGAAGCCCTCGGGCAACGTCTCGCGTACCGTCTGCTCGATCACGCGCGGGCCGGCAAAGCCGATCAGCGCCTTCGGCTCGCCGATGTTGATGTCGCCCAGCAAAGCCAGGCTGGCCGAAACGCCGCCGGTGGTGGGGTTGGTCAACACGCTGATGTAGGGCACGCCGGCATCGCGCAGGCGCGCCAGCGCGGCGGAGGTCTTGGCCATCTGCATCAGCGAGAACAACGCCTCCTGCATGCGCGCGCCGCCGGTGGCGGAGAAGCACACCAGCGCGCTCTTGTCGGCCAGCGCACGTTCCGCGGCGCGGGTGAATTTCTCGCCCACCACCGAACCCATCGAGCCGCCCATGTAGGCAAACTCGAACGCCGCCACCATCAACGGGCGACCTTTCAGCTTGCCGCTCATGGTCAGCAGCGCATCTTTCTCACCGGTCTTCTTCTGCGAGGCGATGATGCGGTCGCGGTACTTTTTCGAATCGCGGAATTTCAGCGGATCGGTGGGCTCCATGCTGGCCCACAGCTCCTGCCCGGAGCCTTCATCCAGCAGAGCACGCAACCGCGTGCGCGCCGCGATGTAATGGTGATGGCCGCACTTGGGGCACACCATCAGGTTGCGATCGAGTTCGGGCCGGTACAGCACCGCGCCGCAGCCACCGCATTTCTCCCACACGCCCTCGGGCACCGAGCCCTTGCCGGCGGTGGAGCTCTGGGGCCGCGTGCGCGGCGTCATGATTTTCTGCAACCAGTTCATGCAAACACCTCAAACGTTTCTGACCTGAAGCGGCCAGATGACCGCTCAGAGCTGGGAAGAAAACCACGTCCTGTGGTTTTCTTCCATCGCGCGCCCGCTACATGCCCGGACGCGCTCACGCGAATCAGTCACTTGCGTGACCGATCCGCGACCGGCCATCGTGGCCGGGCTGAGAGGTCGAAAAATCACAACCTCTCAGTGTGCGTCCAGCGCTGCCCGGATCGGCTGCAGGAAATCCTTCGCCCGGCCGGCAATGTCGTCCGGCTGGGAGGCTCCCGCCAACCGCGCGACCAGTGCGCTGCCGATCACCACCGCGTCGGCAAACCCCGCAATTTCCTTCGCGCTCTGTGCATCGCGTATGCCGAAACCCACCGCCACCGGTACCTTGGCGCTGGCCCGGACGCCAGCCACGCGCGCCGCAATATCCTGCGTGCTGAGCTGCCCTGCCCCGGTGATCCCGGCAAAGGACACATAATACAGGAAGCCCTCCGCGGCCTCGCACAACCGCTCCATCCTCACCGGTGCGGTGGTCGGCGCCGCCAGCAGGATCTGCTGCAAGCCAGCATCGCGCAGCGGCTGCAACACGGCCGCTTCCTCCAGCGGGCAATCGACCAACAACACGCCATCCACGCCAGCCTGCACCGCCTCCTGCGCGAAACGCGCGTAGCCATGGATCTCGACCGGGTTGAGGTAACCCATCAGCACGATCGGCGTCTCTGCATCGCGCTGGCGGAACGCAGCCACCCAGCCCAGCACCTCGCCGATGCCGACACCCTTGGCGATCGCCCGCTCGCTGGCATGCTGGATCACCAGGCCATCGGCCATCGGATCGGAAAACGGTACGCCGAGCTCGATCAGGTCAGCCCCGCCCTCCACCAGCGCATGCATCAGCGTGACCATGTGCTCGGGCGACGGATCACCGGCGGTGACGAACGGAATCAGGCCGGTGCGGCTGGCGGCTTTCAGGGCCGCGAAGCGGCGATCGATGCGGCTCATACTTCCACTCCTTCGCGCGCGGCGATCGTATGCACGTCCTTGTCGCCGCGGCCGGACAGGTTGCACAGGACCAGGCCGTCCTTCGGATATTCGCGTGCCAGCTTGATCGCCTGCGCCACCGCGTGGCTGGATTCCAGCGCGGCCAGGATGCCTTCGGTGCGCGCCAGCAGATGGAATGCCTGCAACGCTTCGTCATCGGTGACACCCACGTATTCGGCGCGGCCGGCGTCTTTCAGGAAGGCATGCTCGGGACCGACGCCGGGGTAATCCAGACCGGCGGAGACGGAATGGGTTTCGGTGATCTGGCCGTTGTCGTCGCACAGCACGTAGGTGCGATTGCCGTGCAGCACGCCGGGGCGGCCCGCCGCCAGCGACGCGGCATGATGGCCGGTTTCGATACCGTCGCCGGCCGCTTCGGCGCCAACGATGCGTACGTCGCGATCGTTGAGGAATTCGTGGAACAGGCCGATCGCGTTGGAACCGCCACCGACACAGGCGGTGAGCGCGTCGGGCAGCCGGCCGTAATCCTGCAGCATCTGCGCGCGTGCCTCGCGGCCCACGATGGCATTGAAGTCGCGCACCATCAGCGGATACGGATGCGGGCCGGCCACGGTGCCGATCATGTAGAAGGTATCGGCCACGTTGGTAACCCAGTCGCGCATCGCCTCGTTCAACGCGTCCTTCAGCGTCTTCGAACCGGAGGTCACCGGCACGACTTCAGCACCCAGCAGCTTCATGCGGTAGACGTTCATTTTCTGCCGCTCGATGTCCACCGCACCCATGTAGACCACGCATTTCAGGCCAAGCCGCGCGGCGACCGTGGCGCTGGCGACGCCGTGCTGGCCGGCGCCGGTCTCGGCGATGATGCGCGGCTTGCCCATGCGTTTGGCGACCAGCGCCTGGCCGACCGTGTTGTTGATCTTGTGCGCGCCGGTGTGGTTCAGGTCCTCGCGCTTCAGCAGGATGCGCGCCCCGCCCACGTGCTGCGACAGGCGTTCGGCGTGATAGATCGGGCTGGGCCGGCCGACGTAATACTTCAGGTCGCGGTCCAGCTCGGCGATGAATTCGGGGTCCTTGCGCAGGCGCAGGTAGGCCTCGGTCAATTCCGCCAACGGCGCCATCAGCGTCTCGGCAACGTAGCTGCCGCCGTAGTTGCCGAAGCGGCCGAGCTCGTCGGGCCAGGCGTGGAAGTCGTCGATGGTGGGCATGTTGAAGCTCGATATGACGGAGATGAGGCCGTCACCATAGCGCAGCACCGGCGCCGCAAAAAGCGATAAGATCGCACGCAACCTGTCAGTAAAACTCACACATACGAATGGCCCGGGAACTCCCCTCACTGAACGCCCTGCGCGCGTTCGAAGCCGCAGCACGACTGGAAAGCATCAGCCGCGCCGGCAGCGAACTGCACGTGACGCATGGTGCGATCAGCCGTCAGATCCGTGCACTGGAGGCCGAGCTGGGCGTACCTCTGTTTCAACGCCAGGGACGCGGCGTGAGCCTGACCGCCGCGGGCCTGCGGCTGAGGGATACCGCCGCCCTGTCGTTCGGCCAGCTCCGCGATGTCTGCGTCGAGATTTCGCGCGACCAGACACGCACGCCGTTTGTGCTCGGCTGCTCCGGCAGCCTGCTGGCGCGCTGGGTGATTCCGCGCCTGGAGCGCATGGGCCACGACCTGCCGGAAATCCCCTTGCACCTGTCGGCGCTGGAGGACTTGCCGCATGCGCTGGACGGCCTCGATGCCGCGTTGCTGCTGGCCGCGCCGCCGTGGCCGAAGGATTGGCAGGTGGAGGTGCTGGCGCCGGAAACCGTCGGCCCCGTGGTCAGTCCGGGTTACAGCGGCTGGCCAAAACTGAAGGGCCAACCCGCGTCCTGCCTGCTGGACGAACCCCTGCTGCATACCGCATCGCGACCGCAAGCTTCCCACGAGTGGGCACGTGCGGCGAAGCTGCCGGGCTCGCCGCCTTCAGGGCAGGGATTTCCCCATCTCTATTACCTTCTGGAAGCGGCTATCGCAGGCCTGGGTGTCGCCATCGTGCCGGCCCCGCTGGTCACCGATGAACTGACCGCCGGACGCTTGTTGGCACCATGGGGATTCATGCCGACCGATGCGGCCTGGATCCTGGCCGTACCCGGTCGCCGACACGATCGACGCGCGCCGGCATTGGCGGCGTGGCTGGCGAACGAGCTGGCCAAGGGCTGACACGCCCTAGCGGTCAGCGTCCGCCTCACGTACCGCCTGGATGAAGGCAGCCATCCTGGCGGGGTCCTTGATACCCGGCGACGATTCGACACCACTGGCGACGTCGACCGCCCACGGCCGCGCCTCGCGCACCGCGCTGGCTACATTCGCGGGCGAAAGTCCTCCGGCCAGGATCAACCGCGCCCCCATATCCGGCGGTATCAACGACCAGTCGAAGGTCTTGCCGCTGCCTCCGGCCTCGCCCGCACCGTGACCGTCCAGCAGCAAGCCGCGAGCGTGCGGATAAGCCTGCAACGCCGGCAACGCCGCGGCGCCCTCGCCCATCGCCACGGCTTTCAGGAAAGGCTGACCGAACTGCTGGCACCAGGCATCGGTTTCGTCGCCATGGAATTGCAGCAGGTCCGGACGCGCGTCGCGCAGCACCTGCCGCACCAGCTCCGCGTCGTCGTCCATGAACAACGCCACCGTGGTGACGAACGCGGGCATCGCGGCCACGATCGATGCGGCTTGATCCAGCGCCACGCGACGCTTGCTGCGCGCGGTAAGCACTACGCCAATGGCATCGGCGCCCAGGCGCGCCGCCAGCAGCGCATCCTCGACGCGGGTCATGCCGCAACATTTGATGCGGGTCATTGGCTTACCTCCGGTGGCAGGCCCCAACGGGCCTCGTAGCGCGGCCCGATAAACGTGAGGCCGGACGCCGGGCCGGTGGGGCCGGCCACCTGGCGGTCGCATCCGGCCAGCAGTTCAGCCATCCATTCAACCGGCCGCTCGCCACGGCCAACCAGCAACAGCGACCCCACGATATTGCGCACCATGTGATGCAGGAAACCGTTCGCCTCGATCTCCAGCGTGACGTATTCACCATCGCGCCGCACATCGACCGACAACACGGTGCGATGGGGATGTTTCGCCTGGCAGGACAGCGCGCGGAACGCGCTGAAATCGTGCAGCCCCAACAATGCCTGGGCCGCCTGGTGCATGCGCTCGGCATCGAGCGGCAAGCGCTCCCATGTCACGTAACGCGCTTCCAGCGCCGCCCGCACGGGACGGTTGAGGATGCGGTAGCGGTAGCGCCGGCTGCGGGCGGCGTAGCGCGCATGGAAATCGTCCGCCACCGGCTGCGCCCACAACACCGCCACGCTGTCCGGCAGGTTGGAGCAACTGCCCAGCACCCAGCCGCGCATGTCCCGCTGCGCCGGCGTGTCGAAATGCACCACCTGGCAACGCCCGTGCACGCCCGCATCGGTGCGTCCGGCACAGCTGACTTCCACGGGATGATCGGCCACCCGCGACAGCGCCTGTTCCAGTCGGGCCTGCACGCTGGGACCTTCCTTCAGCCGTTGCCAGCCGAAGAAATCGGTCCCGTCGTATTCGATGCCCAGGGCGATGCGCATGACGTGTGAAGCCGGAAAGAAAACAACAAAGATTAGCAGTACGCCAACGACAACGGGCCGGCAAGCCGGCCCGTTGCATCATGCGCGATTACCGCTCAGCTGAGGCTGTCGGACAACCGCTGTGCCACGTCGCGCTGCATCTGGGTGCCTTCCCGCAGCACTTCGTCGAGCATGGCGCGGGCGCCATCGGCGTCGCCCATGTCCATGTAGGCACGGGCCAGATCGAGCTTGGTGTCGACCGGGTCGTCGCTGAATTCGCCCGGTTCGGCACCCGCATCGTGATCGAACGACTCGGCCGGAGCGGCCATTTCATCACCATCGAACTTCCAGGTGGAAACAGGTTCGTCGGCGGCCGGTTCACCGATGTCCAGTGGTTCGAACTCGGCGGCGGGCGACGGAGGAAGGATGTCGTCCTCCGACTGGAATGACGCAAATTCATCCACCGGCGGCACTTCGGTATAAGGCGCCTTGGGCGACTCCGACGACGCAGGCGTCGGCGAGAGCTGGAAGTTGAAGTTGTACTCGCTCACCTTTTTCGGCGAAGCCGGGGCCACCGGCGCGAACTCGGTTTCTTCGCCGTAATGGTCGATATCGAATGCCGGACGCAATTGGGTCTCATCATCGGCGGGCATGTCGTCGTGAGCGGCGAACAACGGATGACCGGGCGAAAGATCCTCGCCCATGTGCACCACGTCCTGCCATTCCTCCTGCTGCGGATCGACGATATGCGCATGCATCGCCTCCGCCGCCGCCTCGAAATGCTCCACGTCGCGGCGCGAGTAATACAGGCTCACCAGTTCCAGGTGGAGACTCACGTCGTCCGGGTGCTCGGCCAGCTGATCCAGCAATTCGTTCTGGTCGACGTCATCGCCGCCATATTCATCCGTGGGCGCCGCCGCAAAGCGGTCGGCCAGCGATGACGATGCCGCCGCTGCCGGCAGTTTCACGGTTTTCTTGCGGCGACCCAGCAAGGCCAGCAACAACAACAGCACGATCACGCCGCCCGCGGCGAGCCACGCCACCTGTTGCATATACCAGGGCTGCTCGACCTCGGCCGCCTCGGGCGCCGACCTGGGCGCAGGATGCTGCGCCGCCGGCTTGGCCTTGGCGGGGGCTTCGGTCTTTGCCGGCGCCGTCATTGCCGTGGTCGTTGCCGTGGATGCGGCGGCGACGGGTGCCGGTGTCGGTTTGGCAGCGGCGGTGCCAGCCAGTGCGAGGGCGGCGGGTTCGGCCTTGCTCGCGGCGCTGGTCGTGGTCGCGAGGGCAGGCGCCGCAACGACGGCGGCGCTCTTCGGCGCGCCCTCCACCGGTTGGCCGGCGGCGGCAAGTTTTGCCTGCAATTCGGCGATCTGGTTGTCCTTCAGCGCCAGCAAGCGTTTGTTCTTGCTGTTGATGTCGGCCAGCTCCTTGAGCTGATCCTTCAGGTCGCCGCTTTGCTGCTGCAGGTTGGCAATGCTTTCCTGGCTGCGCAGCAGATCCTGCTTGAGCGCCGCCGATGCCTTGTCATCGGCACCCGAGGACGACTTGCCTGCGCTGGCCGGAACCAGCGCCAGACGATCGGCCGACGACGCCTGGCTGGCAGCCGGCGCGCTGCTGGTGGAAGCACGCGTGGCCGCATCGGCCACGGTGGTCGGCGTGCTGGCGGCGGTGGCGCGCCAGTCGCTGTTTTCGCGACGCACTTCGGCGACGGCAGCCGCACGCTCGGTCGACTGGATCTCCTCGCGCGTGGGCACGCGCAACACCTCGCCGCTCTTCAGCGCGTTGATGTTGTCGCGGTAGAAAGCGTCGGGATTGGCCCGCTTGAATGCCAGCATGACCTGGTGCACATCGGCGTCGGGCACCGCGCTGCGCGCGATCGTCGACAAGGTCTGGCCACGCTGGACCGGACCATAGTTGCCATTGGCCGCCACGTTCGCCCGAGGTGCGGGCGCGGCTGCAGGCGTGGCGGCGGCCGGTGCCGCGCGATGTACGGGTGCCGCCCGCGGTGCCGACGCCGGTGCTTGCGTGTACGCCGGTGCACCGGCGACCGAGCCTGGCGGATCGAGCAGCAGCGTGTACTCGCGCACGCTCTTGCCGGCGGCTCCATCGACTTGCAACAGCAGATCGAGGTAGGGATCGTCCACCGCCGTGCTGCTGGTGATGCGAATCACCTGGCGACCGTTGCCGAGGTCGACAACCTTGAATTCGAGCGGCAAGGTCGTGCGACCGCCCGCGATGCCGGCCCGTGCGAAATCCTCGCCCGAGGCCAGTTGCACCTTGAGGTTGCGCAGGTCGGCCGGATGGCTCGAATGCACCGGGATTTCCGCCAGCAAGGGCTGGCCGAGGGCCGACTTGACCTGGATCTGGCCGAGATCCAGCGCACCGGCCTGCCCACTGCCTTGCGCCATGACCTGGCTGCTACCCAGGGCCAGCGCCATCAGCACCGACCACTTCAACGAACGATTCATCACGTGTTCCCCCGAACAAACCTGGCACTTTCATATGGCCGCCAATACCGGCGGCTTCTCGAAACGCATGCCACTTTAAGTTACAAACTGGCCAATCAACAATAGGCAGGTCGAATACTTGCGACACATTTCTGTTACGCGTTCTCGCCCATGCCGTAGCGCGACGTTACCGGAAATACCGATGACGAAGCCCTTCGCCACCGCCCGCGCCGGTTTCATGGCCCGGTCAGGGCGGTGCCGCGCACGGCGGAAGGCTGCAGTTTCGCCTGGGGCCGCGGTCTATCGGTGCCCTGCAGAAAAGCAGAATGCCCACCGCGAATCCGCTTGTCTGCAGTTCACGGCGGGCACGGCTGCGGTGGTGCGTTTACAAGTAGTCGGCGATCAGCACTTCGGCAATCTGCACTGCGTTGAGCGCGGCACCCTTGCGGATGTTGTCCGACACCACCCACATGTCCAGGCCACGTTCGTGCGAGATGTCCTCGCGGATACGGCCCACGAACACGGGATCGGTGCCGGCTGCATCGCTGACCGGCGTGGGATAGCCGCCCGCTTCGCGCTGGTCACGCACCACCACGCCCGGCGCCTGCTCCAGCAGTTCGCGAGCGCGTTCGGCACTGATCTTGGCCCGCGTCTCGATGTGCACCGCCTCGGCATGGCCGTAGAACACCGGCACGCGCACGGCGGTCGGGTTCACCTGGATGGTGTCGTCTTCCAGGATCTTGCGGGTTTCCCACACCAGCTTCATCTCTTCCTTGGTGTAGCCGTTGGCCTGGAAGTCGTCGATGTGCGGGATCACGTTGAACGCGATCTGCTTGGGAAACTTCTGCGGCTCCGCGCTCTGGAAGTTCAGCAGCGCGGCGGTCTGCTTGCCCAGCTCGTCCATGCCCGAGCGGCCTGCGCCCGAAACGGATTGATAGGTGGCCACGTTGATCCGCTCGATGCCCACGTCATGGTGGATCGGCGCCAGCGCCACCAGCATCTGCATGGTGGAGCAGTTCGGGTTGGCGATGATGCCGTGGTTGGTGTACTCGGCGATGGCGTGCGGGTTGACCTCGCTGATCACCAGCGGGATGTCGTCCTGGTAGCGGAACTCCGAGGTGTTGTCGATCACCACCGCACCGGCCGCGGCCGCGCGCGGCGCGTGCACCTTGCTGACCGAGCCGCCGGCCGAGAAGAACGCGATGTCCACGCCTTCGAAATCGTAGTCGACCAGGTTTTTCACCACGATCTTCTTGCCAGCGAACGTGACCTCGCTGCCGGCGGTGCGTTCGCTGGCCAACGGCACCAGCTCGCTGATCGGGAAATCACGCTCGGCGAGGATCGCCAGCACGGTTTCGCCCACGGCGCCGGTGGCGCCGACCATTGCTACCTTGTAACTGCTCTTCTTGCTCATGGATGCTGTTCTTGGCTCAGGGGTGGGTGGTCGGGCTGGCCGCAGCCAGCACCTCGGGGTTGAGAATCGTGGGCGGATGGCCGGCGTGCGGACCGTGTCCGAACAACGCCAGCACATTGTCCACCGCCATCGTGGTCATGCCGCGGCGCGCATCGGGGCTGGCACTGGCAATGTGCGGGCTGAGCAGCACGTTGTCGAGTTCCAGCAGCCTGGGGTTCACCACCGGCTCGCCTTCGAACACGTCCAGCGCCGCCGCGGCGAGCTGGTGTTTCGCCAGAGCATCAGCCAAGGCCGCGTCGTCGACGATGCCGCCGCGGGCGATGTTCGCCAGCACCGCGGTGGGTTTCATCTGCGCCAGTTCGGCGGCGCCGATCGCATGCCGGCTTTCCGGCGTCAGCGGCAACGCCAGCACCAGGAAATCGGAGCTGCGCAGCAACTCGCCCTTGTCGACCCAACGCGCCCGGCATTCGCTTTCCAGCGCCTGCGGCAGCGGCGAGCGGTTGTGATAGATCACCTGCATGCCGAAGCCGACGGCGCGCCGCGCCACCGCCTGGCCGATCCGGCCCATGCCCAGGATGCCCAGCGTGCGCCCGCGCACATCCATGCCCAGCCAGTCGGTGAAACGGGTGCCGTGCCACTGGCCGGCGCGCAGCCAGCGTTCGGCCTCGCCCATGCGGCGGGCGGCACCCAGCAACATCGCCCAGGTGAAGTCGGCCACGCTCTCGTCCAGCGCGCCGGCGGTGTTGGAAGCGGCGACGCCGGCAGCCGTGAGCGCGGCCAGATCAAGATTGTCGTAGCCCACGCCCAGGTTCGCGACGATGCGCAAACGCGGGGCCTTGGCCACCTCGGCGGCGCCGATGCGCTCCTTGAGGCCGACGATGACGGCATCACAATCGGCAATCTTCGCGGCCAGCTCGGCCGCAGAAAACATCACCTCCCGCGGCTCGGCCACGACGTCGAAATGCGGGTCGAGGCGGGCGACGATGTCGGGAAACGTGGGGCGCGAAACCCACACGCGTGGCCTGGCCGTCATGTGTGTCGCCTCGCCGTCATGAGGTGATGCGCGGCTCGACCACGCCCACATCGCCGCATTGAGCGCGATGGCGCAGCGCCTGGTCCATCAATACCAGTGCCATCATCGCCTCGGCGATCGGCGTGGCGCGGATGCCCACGCAGGGATCGTGGCGCCCCTTGGTGACCACCTCAGTCGGCTCGCCGGCCAGGTTCACGCTGCGGCCCGGAACCAGGATGCTGGAGGTGGGCTTCAGCACGATCGACGCCGTCACCGGCTGGCCGTTGCTGATGCCGCCCAGGATGCCGCCGGCGTGATTGGACGCAAAGCCGTCCATGCTCATCTCGTCGCGATGCTCGCTGCCATGCTGGCTGACCGCGGCGAAGCCGTCGCCGATCTCCACGCCCTTGACCGCGTTGATCGACATCAGCGCCGAGGCAAGCTCACCATCGAGCTTGCCGTAGATCGGCTCGCCCCAGCCCGGCGGCACGCCGTCGGCAACCACGTTGACGCGCGCGCCGACCGAGTCGCCAGATTTGCGCAACGTATTGATATAGGTTTCCAGCGCCGGCACCTGGTCGGCGGCCGGCCAGAAGAACGGATTCTGCTCGACCACGTCCCAGTCGAAGGCGTCGGGCGTGATGTCGCCGATCTGGCCCATGTAGCCGCGCACGCGCACGCCGTGATGTTCGGCCAGCCATTTCTTGGCGATCACGCCGGCCGCTACCCGCATGGTGGTTTCGCGCGCCGACGAGCGGCCGCCCCCACGCGGATCGCGGATGCCGTATTTCTGCCAGTAGGTGTAATCGGCATGACCCGGGCGGAAGGTCTGCACGATGTCGCCGTAGTCCTTGCTGCGCTGGTTGGTGTTGCGGATCAGCAGCGCGATCGGCGTGCCGGTGGTACGCCCCTCGTAGATGCCGGAGAGGATTTCCACCTCGTCCGCCTCGCGCCGCTGCGACGTGTAGCGGCTGCGGCCGGTGGCGCGGCGCTCCAGGTCGTGGCGGAATTCCTCCGCGTCCAGCGCCAGCCCGGGCGGGCAACCATCGACCACGCAACCGATCGCCGGCCCATGGCTTTCACCAAAGGTGGTTACGGTAAAGAGCTTGCCAAACGCATTGCTGGACACGGTCGCGACTGCCTCGAAAGGTCGGCCACCCGTCGGGAACCGGCGGGTGCACCGGGAAAATCAACTTGCCATCATTTCACACGAGCCGTCCGGGCGGAAATAACCATCACGCATGTCGTGCTGCGGCTACGGCATGAATCGCCTCGGCGTGCTCCACCAGGTCACGCCGCTCCAGCGCGAAGATACCCATCTGGCCCACCTTGAACTCGATCCACACGAACGGCACCTGCGGCAGCAACGCCGCCAGCGCCTGCTCGCTTTCGCCCACCTCGACAATCAGCAGACCCTCGTCGGTGAGGTGATCGGCCGCCTCATCCAGCATGCGCAGGCACAGGTCCAGCCCGTCCGCACCGGAGGTGAGGCCGAGTTTGGGCTCGTGCGCGTATTCGCCGGGCAGCGCGGCGTATTCGTCCTCGGTGACGTAGGGCGGGTTGGAGACGATCAGGTCGTAGCGCTGATCCGCCACGCCGGCAAAAAGATCGGACTGGATCGCGTTGACGCGGCCGTCCAGATGCTGGAAGGCAATGTTTTCGCGCGCCAGCGACAGCGCCTCGTCGCTGATGTCCACGATGTCGACCTGCCAGTCCGGGTTGTACTCGGCCATGGCGATGCCGATGCAGCCCGAACCGGTGCACAGGTCCAGCGCGCGCTCGACCGGGCGCTCGTCCAGCCACGGCGCAAAACCCGACTCGATCAACTCGGCGATCGGTGAACGCGGCACCAGCGCACGACGATCACTCTTGAATTTCAGCCCCGCGAACCAGGTCTCGCCCACCAGGTAGGCCACCGGCAGACGCTCGCTGACGCGCCGCTCGATCAGCGACAGCACATTCGCGCGCTCTTCCGCAGTGAGCCGCCCGGCGCCATAGGCAGGCGGAATATCCGGCGGCAGATGCAGGCTCGCCAGCACCAGATGCGTGGCCTCGTCGATCGGGTTGTCGTGGCTGTGGCCGAAAGTGAGCTCGGCGGCAGCAAACCGGCTGGCCCCATAACGGATGAAGTCGATGATGGAGGCGAGTTCGGTGGTCACGATGGCATGCCAAACGGCGGGAGGACCGGAAAGTATACGGGAGGGGTGAGTCGTGAGGGAGGCAGGCGAGTGAAAATCCATACCTGCCATCCATCTCGCGACGAGTCCTTCGCCCCCTACGGGGGAGTCTTGAACAACGGTTTTTGCCACCCCCGCGAAAACCCGGATACCGTCTGGATCAGTAGCCAGTAGCCGAACGACAAGCGCCCCGCCCCGCCCCCTTCCAGCCGTTGGGACAGGCGCCAGTAGGTCGAAAGTTCGGAAAAATCCTACACAACATTCCACCCCGCGCGCTTTAAGGTACTCATCTCGAGCGGAAAGCGCGTGTCGTAAGTGACCCGACGGCCCTATTGGGAGACTTTGATGAAGACTGAACGAATCGTGCTTGGTGCTGTGCTGGCGATGCTCCTTTTGCCCGGCTTGAGCGAGGCAACATCCCAACCACGGGATGACCAGGCAGTGATCTCACGCCTGTACGGGTTGCGCCCTTCCTTTGATCGATGCCTGGATCAAGCGCAATCGGCAACGGCGCCCATACGCACCTGCTTAGCCGACGAGCTGGACTATCAGGACAAACGCCTGAACAAGGCGTACCACGCCCTCATGGCAAAACTCAATTCAGCGCTTCAAGCAAAACTCAAAGCCGAAGAAAAGACATGGATTCAATATCGCGACAATCGCTGCGCAACCGTGGTTGACGGAATCGAGAGGCCCGAGCTCGATGCGCTGAGTTGCAAAGTCAACGAAACCGGGAGACAGGCATCAGACCTCGAAGCGAGATTGTTCGTGCAGTAACGAACCGCGGTTTTTCCAGAGACGAAGCCATCAAAGGACGCGACCATGGCCAACGATGCCGAATATCGCTTGGGCGAAATCTCGGAGCGTCACGAAGGCGCGGGACCCGCCACCATCTCGACAGGCAGGGGCGATCACGGCGGTGTTTCCTATGGCACGTACCAACTCTCCACCAATACCGGGACGATTGGCGAGTATCTCGATAGCTCCTCCTACGGGGATGACTTCCGCGGCTTGACGCCCAACACACCGGCCTTCGACGAAAAGTGGCGAACCCTCGCTAACAGCGACCCGGAATTCGGCAGGGATCAAACCCGCTTCATCAAGGAAACCCACTACGACATCGAGATACAACGGCTAAAGAATTCCGGCATCGACCTGACCGCCCGGGGTCCGGCTGTCCAGGAGGCTTTATTCAGCACGTCCGTTCAATACAGAGGGCTCACCAAAGGAATTTTCGAGCGCGGACTCAAGTCCGCCTACGGCGATGACTACGTCCTGTCCCAACTTTCGGACAAAGATATCGTCGTCGCCATTCAGGACTACAAGATCGCCCACAACGATGTCTACTTCAGGAGCTCGTCGCCCAAAGTTCGTGAATCCATCCTTGATCGCGCGGCGAACGAAAAAGACGAACTGGTCGCCTTGTCCGAAGGGCGGGCACTGCCCGACCACAACACTTTGCAAGTCGGCAGCCGGGGCATGTCTGTCACCGAGTTGCAAGGCGATTTGACGCGCCTGGGTTATCCCCTGGAGCCGGATGGCTCCTTTGGCCCAGTCACGGAGGCTGCAGTTGCGTCTTTCCAGCGCGACCACCAGCTCACTCCGGACGGTGTCGTGGGTCCGACGACGCGACGAACACTCGACGATCAACTGCAGGCGCGAATCGCACCACAACACTCCCCGTCGCCAACCCGCCTGGACGACCCCACCCACCCTGATCACTCCCTGTTTCAACAGGCACGCAATCACGTATATCGCCTGGATCAGCAGTTAGGTCGGACACCTGACCAGATGAGCGACAACCTAGCGTCAGCCTTGACGGTGTCGGCCAGGGCCGGCGGCCTGGAGAGGATCGATCGGATCACGCTTGGCGACAACGGAAGTCGACTCTGGGCGACGCAAATGCCGCGTGGCCAGTTCGGCGCGATCCTGGCATCGCACGTCAATGTGCCCACCTCCGAAGTCAATACGTCCATGGAATCGAGCGGAGCGCGGTGGCCTTCGGCAATGCAACAGTTCCTGCTGCATCAGGAGCAGGTTACTCCCGGGCATCAGGCCCAGCATCAGACCACCCATCCGAATCAGCCGGCTGCACCAGCAATGACGCCTTGAAGCATCGCCGAAGCCAGCGACCAAAGAACAGAATCCATGCTGCGGAAGGGCGCCCTCGGCCCTGGTTGCTCGCTTCTCGTCCCTCCCTCATTTCGGCCACGTATACTGCCCGGATGACTTTCAACGTATTCGTGCAGTACATCCTGCCCCACCGCGCGCTGTCGCGGGTGGTCTACTGGGCCACGCGCTGGACCTTTGCGCCGTGGAAGAATTTCCTGATCAGCCAGATCGTGCGCCGCTACAACGTCAACATGGCCGAGGCGGTGCAGCCGGATGCGCTGGCGTACCAGCACTTCAATGCGTTTTTCACCCGCAAGCTGCGCCCTGACGCGCGCCACGCCGACGCCGACCCTTCCGTCCTGCTCTCTCCGGCGGACGGCCGCATCAGCCAGGCCGGCGCCATCGTCGACGGGCGCATCTTCCAGGCGAAGGGACAGGACTACACCGTCGCCGAACTGCTGGGTAGCGCGGAGGATGCCGAGGCTTACCGCTCGGGCAGTTTCGCCACCGTCTACCTGTCGCCGCGCGATTACCACCGCGTGCACATGCCGTTGAAAGGCACGCTGAAGGAAACCGTGCACGTGCCTGGCCGCATCTTCAGCGTGGCGCCGTTCGCGGTGGAAGCGATCCCGCGCGTGTTTGCGCGCAACGAGCGGCTGGTGTGCCATTTCGAGGGCGCGCACGGGCCGTTCGTGGTGATCATGGTCGGCGCGGTGCTGGTGTCGTCGGTGGCGACGGTGTGGGATGGGCTCGTGATCCCGCCGTACGCATCGGCGATCGGGCGCAAGTCGTTCGCGGGCCAGAACATCACGCTGGACCGCTTCGCCGAAATGGCGCGCTTCAACATGGGCTCCACCGTCATCGTGTTGTTGCCGCCGGGGGCGGCGGCGCTCGATCCGCTGGCATCGCAACAGGCGGTGAAGGTGGGCGAGCGGCTGGGTACTCTGGCGGCGGCCTAACCCTATTCACGCCGAAATGCTGACGCAGAACGTCGATTTGTGACGTTTTAGGCGCAATTGGCGAGCTTCGCTGGCTATGCTCGCCCTTCCGGTTCAGCCGAAGGGGAGCCATTCCATGTTCAGCCCACTCATCACGCTGCTGCGTGCGCGCCAGCTTGGCCGCCAATGGCATGACATCGAACGCAGCATCCGCGCGCTCTCGCGTCGCCATCGTCAACGTCTCGGGCTGTTGACCCTTCGCGAGCTGGGCCAGGCCTCGCGCAGCGAGTTCCCGCACCTGCACGGCACCTCGCCCGAGGCGCGTTACCTGCCTTGGGGCCAAGGCACGAGCATTGGTTACGAACGGGCGCGCTCGGGCAATCTGGAAGTCGCCTTGCGCGGCATCGCCCTGTGGCTGGCGGTGGCGTACCACGAAACCAAGCATTCGCCCGGCAATCGCCTGCTGCCGCAACATCGCCTGCTGCTGCAGTTGTTGCGCGAGCTGAAGGAAACGCAGGCCGAACCCGTCAGGACGGTCGGCCAGTCGCGGGTGAAGGCCGCCGCCTGAACCGCCAGGCGGTCAGCGAACAGGCAAGGCAATAGCCCCGGTTTCCGCTAGCGGCAAACCGGCACCTTGAGCACGTCGCCCGCGCGGATGCGGTGATGCCGCAACCCGTTGAGCTCGGCCAGCTCGCGCACGCTGGAGCAATGCAGCCGGTGCACGATGCCGATCAGCGTGTCGCCGTTACGCACCTTGTAATTGCGTGTACCGGTGGCACGCGCCGGAGCCCGGGCCGGTGCCGGTGGCGCCTGCACCGCTGGCGCCACGGCCTGGTGCAGGTCGGCGGCGAGAATCGGCCACGGCCCTTCGACACAGCGCGATGCATAGGGCTCTTCCAGCAGTCGCGGCAGTTGCACGCGCGCGCCGGCGGGCTGGGTTTCCTGCGGATTCAGGCGCGGATTGAGGTTGCGCAGGGTTCGAAACCACCCTTCCTCCATGCCACCGGCCGAGCCGAGGCAGACGCTGAGTTCAGCCAGCGACGCGGAGCGCTTCAAGGTCACCGCGCCAGCGGCACCGTCGATTTTCGGGAAACGCAGGTTGTAGCTGTCCGGATGCAGGAACAGCCACGCCGCCGCCAGCACCGAGGGCACGTATTCACGTGTTTCGCGCGAGAGCTTGTTGTAGATCGTCGGGTCGTAAAAACTGGTGTCGGGTCTGTCGCCCGCCAGTCGGCGCATGCGTCCTTCGCCACCGTTGTAGGCGCCCAGCACCAGCTCCAGATTGTTGTTGAAGATCTTCAGTTGCTCGTTGATGTACGCGGCGTTGGCACGCGCCGACTGCGCCGGGTCGAAGCGCAGGTCGAAGCCGTTCTCCGTGCCCAGACCAAATCGCAGACCGGTGGCGTACATGAATTGCAGCGGGCCGGCCGCGCCCGAGCGCGATATCGCATTGACCTTGCCACCGGACTCCTTCGCCATGATGCCGAACAGCAATGCCTCGGGCAGATCGGCTTTCTCGTATTGCGGCCACATCTGGTAGCGCAGGTATTGGTAGTTGACGTAGGCGTCGATGAGGTTGGGCCGCCACTGGGTCAGCCACATTTCCAGCGCCGCCTTCACCGCACCGTTCATGGCGATCAGCTCGCTGAGCTTCTGGCCGCGCAGCAGCGTGACGCTGCGTTGCGCTTCGGGCAGGCCGGCGACGCCGCCGGCCCCGTCGGCCAGGGTGGGTGACGGTTCGTCACCGAGCGTCTCGTCGCCCAGGAAGCTGCCGTCCTTCAAGCGCAGCAGGCGGTCGAACACCGAGAAAAACCGCTGCGGGTCGCAGCCTGGCGTGCTGCCGCAATGGGCCGCCGATTCCTTCAGCCGGTCCAGCGCCGCGGTAAGCGTTTTCTGCGACGCGGCATCGTCGCCGGCACGCGCCTGCTGCAGTGCGGTTTCGTAACCCTTGCTGGCCAGGTCGAGCTGGCTGTAGAGCGCATTCACCGGCGCGGTGGATTTGCTGCCGCCGGTACTGGAGCAGGCGGCGGCGAGGCCAAGTATGAAGAGGAGGGGGGCGGCGCGCAGCGGGCGAAACAAAGGGTACGACAAGCTCACAGACTTCATCCGCAAAACGACCACCATAGCGGCCGCAGCGCCGCGACTCAAACCCTTCACCGGTGGCGCAGGGCTCATGGTTACAATCCACCGACCACCCACGGACGACATCCATGACCAACATCCTGATCGGCCGCAACGATAGCGCCAGCGTCAGCCTGGACCCGCACTACGGCAACCGCCACGGCATGATCGCCGGCGCCACCGGCACCGGTAAATCCGTCTCGTTGATGGTGCTGGCCGAAGGTTTCTCGCGGCTCGGCGTGCCCTGCTTCCTGGCCGACGCCAAGGGTGATCTGGCCGGCCTGGCGATGGCCGCGAACGAACCGGGCGACAAGCTCAAGGCGCGGCTGGCCAGGCTCAAGCTCGCCGACTGGAAACCGCTGGCGAACCCGGTGGTGTTCTGGGATATCTACGGCAAGCTCGGTCACCCGGTGCGCGCCACCGTCAGCGAGATGGGTCCCACCCTGCTCGGCCGCGTGCTGGAGTTGAACGATACCCAGGAAGGCGTGCTGGAAGTGGTGTTCAAGGCCGCCGACGACCAGGGCTGGCTGCTGCTGGACCTGGCCGACCTGCGCGCCCTGCTCAGCTACGCCGCCGAGAACGCCAAGGCGTTGTCCACCCAGTACGGCCTGATCAGCACGCAGAGCATCGCGGCGATCCAGCGCGCGCTGCTGAAACTGGAAAGCGACGGTGCCGACCAGTTCTTCGGCGAGCCGGCACTGGAGCTGGCCGACCTGATGCGCCAGGACATGAGCGGCCGCGGCATCATCAACGTGCTCGCCGCCGACCAGCTGATCATGAAGCCGCGGCTGTACTCCACCTTCCTGCTGTGGCTGCTGTCCGAGCTGTTCGAGCAGCTGCCCGAAGTGGGCGACCTCGACCAGCCGAAGATGGTGTTCTTCTTCGACGAGGCGCACCTGCTGTTCGACGATGCCTCGCCCGGCCTGCTGCAGCGGGTGGAACAGGTGGTGCGGCTGATCCGCTCCAAGGGCGTGGGCGTGTATTTCTGCTCGCAGAATCCGGACGACGTGCCCGGCAACATCCTGGGCCAGCTCGGCAACCGCATCCAGCACGCCTTGCGCGCGTTCACGCCGCGCGACCAGAAGGCAGTCAGGGCGGCGGCGGAAACCTTCGTCGTCAATCCGAAGCTCGACGTCACCGAGGCGATCACCAAGCTCGGCGTGGGCGAGGCGCTGGCCTCGACCCTGGCCAACGGCGGCGTGCCCACCCCGGTGGAACAGGTGCTGGTGACCACGCCGTGCTGCCGCATCGGCGCTATCACCGACGCCGAGCGCGCCACCATCCGCCAGCGCTCGCCCGTCGGCGCGAAATACGACACCACGGTCAATCGCGAATCGGCTGCGGAAATGCTGGCCAAACGCACCGAAGAGAAGGCCGCCGATGCCGCCGTCGTGGCGGCCAACGCACCGGCCAAGGGCGCGGCAAAGGAAGAAGAAGGCGGCTGGAGCGGCGCCGTGCACGACGCGCTGTTCGGCACCAAACGCCGCCAGGGCATGATCGAAACCATGGGCAAGCAGATGGTGCGCACCGCCGGCAGCCAGCTCGGCCGGCAGATCCTGCGCGGCGTGCTGGGCGGCATCTTCGGTGGCAAGCGGTAGGCAGGGCGAGCGCCATGCCACGCGTCGAAATCGTCGCCGCCGACACGCCGTTCGCGCAGCGTTTGCAGGACGGCCTCGGCTATCCGTTGCGCGGACCCGCGCTGGCCACCTGTGTGGTGCTGGCGCTGGTCCATTACGTCGGCTTGCTCCCTGGCTTCGTGGGCGCCCTGGCCAGCGCGCTGGTCTGGGCAGCCACCTGGCGTTATGCCGCCGACTGCATGCAGCACACCGCCAACGGCTACGCCGATCCGCCGGACGTGGGTAGTGAGGGCAACAGCGCCAGCGGCTGGGGCCTCACCGCGATCCACCTGCTGGTGGTGGCCTTGTGCGTGGTGTCCATCGTGTTCTTCCCGAGCCTGCTGTGGCCGGTGCTTATCCTGGCCGCGCTGGTGTTGCCGGCGATCGACATGTCGCTGGCGTTCGACGGCAATCTCGCGCTGGCCATCAACCCGCTCAACTGGCTGCGCGTCATCGGCGCCTTCGGTACCGCCTACCTGATTCCCGTGGCGATCAACCTGCTGCTCGGCGTGCTGATCGTGATCGCCTCGGTCACCACCGCCCAGCTGCCGCGGGTATTCGCGCTGCCGCTGTTCGCGTTCGCCTACACCTACCTGATCCTGCTCGCCTTCCATCTCATGGGCGCGATGATCCACCAGCGCCACGAGCGCTTCGGCATGGTTCCCGAAGCACCGGCGTTGGCCAGGGCATCGGGTCAGGACGCCGACGAAAGCCTGATCGAAGCAGCGCGCCAGCAAGCCATCGATGACCCAATGGCGGCCTTGCGGCAACTCGCCGGCCGGCTGCGCGAACATGCGGCGCCCCCGGCCGTCCACCAGACCTACCGCGAACTGCTGCACCGGCAAGGCCTGCGCGACGACCTGCTGGTACATGGCCAGATCTGGATTGCCGCGCTGATCGCCCAGGGCGAATCCCGCCGCGCGCTCGGCGTGCTGCAGGAATGCATCGGCATCGATACCGGCTTCATCCCGGACGACCCGCAAACCTGCGGCGGTCTGGCCGATCTGGCCGCGCGCGTGGGCATGAGCCGCCTCGCGATCCACCTCGGCCAGGGTTATCTCGCGCACTGGCCGCGCGACCCGCAGGTACCGCACTACGGCCTGTTGGCGGCACGGGCCCTGGCCGCCCACACCGACCAGCACGCCAGTGCGGCCGCACTGCTCGACCGGCTGGCCACGACATGGCCCGAGCATCCGCTGCGCGGCGAGATCGACGCCCAGCGACGGCAACTGGCGCACACCGCATGAGTCGCTGGCGCCCACCCTCACCCAGCTCCACCGCGATCATCACCCGCGAGGGTTTCGAGCGGCTCAAGGCCGAGCTCGATCACCTGTGGCATACCGTGCGCCCCGAGGTGGTCAAGGCGCTGGCGGCGGCCGCGGCCGAAGGCGACCGCTCGGAGAACGCCGAGTACACCTACCGCAAGAAACAACTGGGCGAGATCGATCGCCGCGCGCGCTACCTCAGCAAGCGCATCCCCGCATTGAAGGTCGCCGAAGGCGCTCCCGCCGACCGTGAGGTGGTGTTTTTCGGCGCACATATCACGCTGGAAAACTCGGCCAGCGGCGAGGAAACCCGCTACCGCATCGTGGGCCCGGACGAAACCGACGCCAAACTCGGCTGGATCAGCATCGACTCGCCCATGGCCCGCGCGGTGCTCAAGAAACGGCTGGACGACGAATTCGAAGCCGCGCTGCCAGGCGGCCCCACGCAGTTCATCGTGGTCGACGTCGGCTACGACGCGTAACGCCTGAGCGCGCAGCCCATCGCGTCACCTGGCGGACTTGCGCGCCACCGCAGGCTTCCTCGGCTTGGGCAGCGGCATCAACGCCGCCGTTTGCAGGATCAGGCGCTGGATCTGCTCGGAATCATCCAGCAGCTCATCGGCCACCAGGTAATCCTTGGCACCGGGATACGGCGGCTTGCGGGGAAGCGTCGGCACGAACGCGTCGCCCGCCGCCGACGGCTTCACGAAGAAGCTGTTGTCGCAGGCAAAACCCACCACCTTCCCGTCCACGTAGAACGCGTACTCGCCGAACATCGGCTTGCGGCTCAGGCGATCGCCAAGCGCCACCTGCTCTGCCACGTAGTCGGCGAAATCCTGGTCGGTAGCCATGTCGTCTCCCACGTGTTGCGCGGCATTGGATGGTAGGGTCGAAATGAGCGCAGCGCGTTGTTCGCTATCCAGCGACAAGCCTGCCGGTGGCGCAGCTTTCATCAGCGACAGTGAACCTGACGGCCCCCGCCAAGTCCACTACTAGCCGCCATCGCCACCGGACGTTATCCGCGGCCCTGGCGCGACAAGCACCAGGCCGGCGGATATTGCCGCCCCTCACGGCGCGACTGGTAGCACGCCGTGGTGCGATGGAAAGCCTCGTCGCCATTGTCCGGGCGCCAGCCTGGCAATCCGGCCAGCGGTAGCGGGCGCAGCTCCAGCGGATCGTTCAACCAGCGGCCGCTGGCGATCATGTCTGTACCGGCGGCGACGAGATCCACGTCAGCACCAACGCGGGACGTATCGAACACCAGCGCCTTGCCCACCAGCAGCTTGTCGGGGTTCAAGGCATGCTCCAGCAAGGCATGCCCGAACAGCGCCAGACGGATCGAGCCATCCAGCCAAGCCTGCCGGCGGCGCCAGAACAGGCCATACCAATCGTGCGCGTCCCACAACGCCAGCAGCGACGGATCGCGCAGGCCGACGATCACGCCGCCTTCGTCGAAATGGGTCATCGCGTACTGCGCGCGCGAACGCCGCTTGGGGCCGATGCGGGCGATCTCGTCCATCTGGCGGTGGTTCAACGCCTGCTTCAACGCGGGATAGCGCAGCCACACCAGCGCATTGAGCAGGTCGTGCCAGTTGCCTTCGCGGGTGGCGATGGCGCCGTGTTCGGCGATGCGCTGCTCGTAGTGCTGGCCGTCGGCCAGCAATTGGGGCGTCTGCGCCACGAAGCCATGGGTTTCGCCGGGAGGCAGCCGGCGGTTCAGTGCATCGATGGACGGCCAATCGGCGCCCTCGATCAGGTCCGCGTAGTCACGCCACAGGGACAGCGGCGGCCGGCCGAACGTCGCCGGATCCACCGTGCCGCGCGGTGGCGCCACGTAACGCACGCGGCGGCCTTACATCACTTTCAGCGCGGGATATGCCAGCCGCGCATGCAGGTCGTGTTCGCCGGCATCCTCGATGACGACGTCGACGAACTGGCCCGGCTTCAATTGCTGGCCGTCGGCAATCAGCACCGTGCCGTCGATCTCGGGCGCATCGGCGGCGGAACGTGCCACCGCACCCTCGGCGCCGGCCTCGTCCACCAGCACCTTCATCGTGCGGCCGATCTTGCGCTGCAGTTTCGCGGCGGAAATTTCCGCCTGCACCGCCATGAATTGTTCCAGCCGGTCTTCCTTCAATTCCTCGGAAACCGGGTCGGGCAGCTCGTTGGCTTTCGCGCCGTCGACCGGCGAATAGGTGAAGGCGCCCACGCGGTCGAGTTCGGCCTCGCGCAGGAAGTCCAGCAGCTCCTGGAACTCCGCCTCGGTCTCGCCGGGAAAGCCCACGATGAACGTGCTGCGGATGGTCAGGTCCGGCACCACCTTGCGCCAGTTCTGGATGCGCTCCAGCGTCTTGTCGATGTTGCCGGGGCGCTTCATCAATTTCAGGATGCGCGGACTGGCGTGCTGGAACGGGATATCCAGGTACGGCAGGATCTTGCCGGCCGCCATCAGCGGCATCAGCTCGTCTACGTGCGGGTACGGGTAGACGTAGTGCAGCCGCGTCCACACGCCCAGTTCGGACAGGCCCTCGCACAGCTCGGTCATCCGCGTGCGGTAGGCCTTGCCGCGCCAATCGTGCTCGGCGTACTTCACGTCGACGCCATAGGCGCTGGTGTCCTGCGAGATCACCAGCAGCTCCTTCACGCCGCCCTTCACCAGCTTCTCCGCCTCGATCAGCACCTCGTCGACCGGGCGGGAGACCAGGTTGCCGCGCATCGACGGGATGATGCAGAAGCTGCAGCGGTGATTGCAGCCTTCGGAAATCTTCAGGTACGCGTAGTGCTTGGGCGTCAGCTTCACGCCGGTGTCCGGCACGATGTCGAGGAACCGGTTGCGCTGCGGCGGCAAGGCGGCGTGCACCGCACCCATCACGCTGGTGTAGTCCTGCGGACCGCTGACCGACAGCACCTCGGGGTACGCCTCGCGGATTAGGCTCTCGCGCTTGCCCAGGCAACCGGTGACGATGACCTTGCCGTTCTCGTTGAGCGCGGTGCCGATCGAATCCAGCGACTCCTGCACCGCCGCGTCGATGAAGCCGCAAGTGTTCACCACCACCGCATCGGCCGCGTTGTAGCTGGGCACGATCTCGTAACCCTCGACCTTCAGCTGGGTCAGGATGCGCTCGGAATCGACCAGTGCCTTGGGGCAGCCGAGACTGACGAAACCGATCTTGTGGGCAGGTTGGGACATGGGCGTCGATACCGTGAAACTGCGGGGCAACAGGCAATTATACGGGAATGCGGCATGACGCCGAGGGCGGCCTCGGTGGGTCATGCGTCATTCCCCGTCGCGCATGCCACGCCCTCCCCGCCCGAGGCCTAGAATCCCCTTTTCCCCACAGGAGCCAGCCATGGGTCAGCCCATCAACATTCCCACCTCCGGCACGCAGTGCATCGGCGGTTATCTGGCGCGGCCGCAGGGCCAGCCGAAGGGTGGCCTGGTGGTGATCCAGGAGATTTTCGGGGTGACCGCGCATATTCGCGACATGGCCGATCGCTTCGCCGCACACGGTTACGTGGCGATCGCCCCGGCGTTCTTCGACCGGCTGGAGTCCGGCGTGGAACTGGCCTACGACCGCGGCGGCGCCGCCCGGGGCAAGGCACTGGTCACCGAACTGGGGCTGGAGCGCGCGCTGGAAGACGTGGCCAGCGCGGCCGAATCCATCGCCTCGGCGGGAAAGATCGGTACCGTCGGCTATTGCTGGGGCGGCACGGTGGCGTTGCTGGCGGCGCTGCGCCTGGGCCTGCCGTCGGTGAGCTACTACGGCGCGCGCAACCTGCCGTTTCTGCATGAAACGCCGAAGGCTCCGGTGATGTTCCACTTCGGCGAGAAGGACCCCAACATCCCGCCCGAGGCAGTTGCCAAACACCGCGATGCCCTGCCGCAGATGGAAACCTTCACCTACCCCGGCGCCGATCACGCGTTCAACCGCGACGGCAACTCCAGCTACCACGAGGCCAGCGCGAAGCTGGCGATGCAGCGCACGCTGGATTTCTTCGCAACGCAATTGGCCGCCGCATGAGCTTCACACTCGACCCGCGGCTCGCCGCCGACACGTTTGCCGTCACCACCTTGCCGTTGTGCGAGGTGCGCCTGATGAACGACGCGCGCTACGCCTGGCTGATCCTGGTGCCGCGCCGACCGGGGTTGGCCGAAGTCACCGACCTGGCCGATGACGAGCGCGCACGGCTGTGGCGGGAGGTGGACCAGGCCGCCGCCGCGCTGCGCTCGGTGGCGCCCTGCGACAAGCTCAACATCGGCGCACTGGGCAACGTGGTGCGGCAGCTGCATGTACACGTGGTGGCCCGCCGCGAAGGCGACGACGCCTGGCCCGGTCCGGTGTGGGGCCATGGCACGTCCATGCCCTACCAGCCGGACGAGGCGACGGCGCGACTGGCGGCGCTGCGCCAGCACTGGGGGCACGAAAAAGCCCGCGACTGAGCGCGGGCTTTCGTTGCTGCGGGGAGCGACTCAGGGCTGCGGATTGGGATCGAAATCCTTGCCGGCCGCATCCTTGCCGCGCTGCTGCTTGTTCATCTGCACCGGCGCGTGGGTCTCCTGCAGCGGACGGGCCTCGGTCTCGATCGGGTTGATCCGCTTCAGCGTGCCGTCGTCATCGAAATACACCGTGAACTTGTAGTCATCCTGCATCCGCGCCATGTACTGCAGGTGCTGCTTGCGGATCTTGGAGTCGTCGCTGCGCTCGAGCAGCACGGTCTTGGGCAGCTTGCCCTGGTCTTTCAGGTAGGCAAAGTGGCTGCCGGTATCCAGCGCGGAAAGCACCGCGCCATCGACCAGGAACTGACCGTTCTTGTAGGCCTTGATGGTGGCGTCGAACTGCCCGCGCATGGCGTTGGTGCTGATGCCCTCCTTGGTGCCACCCAGGCTGCAACCGGCGAGCAATACCACACTGCCCAGCAAGGCCATGGCGGCAATTCGGGTCAGCAGGATGGAAAAACGGATCATCGGACTCTCCTGAAAAATCATCGTTGCACCGGCGAAGTGTAGCGGCCGCCGGCGGTCCTGCGGACCACCGGGCGTGTTTCGTTCACGTACGCGGCAAGGTCACGCCCTGCTGGCCCTGATACTTGCCGCCACGGTCCTTGTAGCTGGTCTCGCATTCCTCGTCGGATTCGAGGAACAGCATCTGCGCCACGCCCTCGTTGGCGTAGATTTTCGCGGGCAGCGGGGTGGTGTTGGAGAACTCCAGCGTCACGTGGCCTTCCCACTCGGGCTCCAGCGGCGTCACGTTGACGATGATGCCGCAGCGCGCGTAGGTGCTTTTGCCCAGGCAGATGGTGAGCACCTTGCGCGGTATCCGGAAGTACTCGATGGTGCGCGCCAGCGCGAAGGAATTGGGCGGGATGATGCAGACATCCGCCTCCACGTCCACGAAGCTGTTCGGATCGAACGACTTCGGATCGACGATGGTGGAGTTGATGTTGGTAAACACCTTGAACTCGCGGGCGCAGCGCACGTCGTAGCCGTAGCTGGAAGTGCCGTAGGAGATCAGCCGCTGCTCGTCCCGAACCTTCACCTGGCCGGGTTCGAACGGCTCGATCATGCCGTGCTGCTCGGCCATGCGGCGGATCCACTTGTCGGGTTTGATGCTCACGCTGTCTCCGGTTCGGTCGGGACGGCCCGGTCAAACCGGGCGCAAAGCGGCAAAAATACATGGTAGGAGTGCTGCTGCGCCAGCGCAGCGGGCTTGTGGGAGCGACTTCAGTCGCGATGCTCTTGCTGTGGAGCCCAGAGGCAGAAGCATCGCGGCTGAAGCCGCTCCCACAAGAACCAACGCGACTGCGCGTCTAAATAGCCGTGGCCAGAATGCCCAGCACCGCCCGCAATTCCGCGCAGCGATCAGCGCTGCCCAGTACCTGCGCCGCTGTGCAGCCAGCGCCCGGAAGCGCCACAGTCAACGGTTGCGAGGTCAGCAGTGGCGCCGACATGGTGGAGAGAATTTCCGCCAGCGACGCTTGCGCATGATACGAATCGCGCGCCGAGGTATTCAGCAACAGCACCGGCTTGCCGGGAAACTCCAGGCTGCCGACCAACCAGTCCAGCAGGTTCTTGAACGCGCCAGGTACGCCGTGGGCGTATTCCGGGCAGGCGACCAGCAAGGCATCAGCGGTGCCGACGGCTGCACGCAGCGCCAGCACCGAAGGCGGCAGCGGATCGACTTCATCGTCCGGATTGAACAGCGGCAGCGTGCCGAGCCCCTCGTACAGCACAAGCTCCAACGTCGGCGGTGCCAGTTGCTGCGCAGCCTGCAGCGCGGCGCGGTTCGACGATGCCCGGCGCAGGCTGCCGCAGAGGCACAACACGCGCCGTGGCGCCGTCATGCAGCGGGCGCGCCCTGCACCACGATCTTGCCCAGGCCCAACGACTTGTTGCGCGGCTGGCGCGACAGCCGGCCGGCCGCGTTGCGGGCGATCTCGCGGTAGCGCGCGGCAAGGTCGGACTCGGGCATCGCCACCACGGTGGGGTTGCCGCCGTCGGCCTGCTCGCGGATGCGGATATCCAGCGGCAGCGAGCCAAGATAGGCCGCGCCGTATTGCGTGGCCATGCGCTCGCCGCCGCCTTCGCCGAAGATGTTCTCCTCGTGGCCGCAGTTGGAGCACACGTGGGTAGCCATGTTCTCCACCACGCCCAGCACCGGCACTTCCACCTTCTCGAACATCTTCAGCGCCTTGCGTGCGTCCAGCAGGGCGATGTCCTGCGGTGTGGTGACGATCACCGCGCCGGCCACCGGCACCTTCTGCGACAACGTCAGCTGGATGTCGCCGGTACCGGGCGGCAGGTCGATGATGAGGTAGTCGAGCTGTTCCCAGCGGGTGTCGGTGATCAGTTGCATCATCGCCTGGGTCACCATCGGGCCGCGCCAGATCATCGGCGTGTCCTCTTCCACCAGGAAACCGATCGACATCACCGGCATGCCGTGCGCCTGCATCGGGATGATGCTCTTGCCGTCCGGCGACGCCGGCTTGCCGTGCACGCCCAGCATGGTCGGCTGGCTGGGGCCGTAGATGTCGGCGTCCATCACGCCGACCTTGGCGCCCTCGGCTTGCAGCGCCAGCGCCAGGTTGGCCGACACGGTGGACTTGCCCACGCCGCCCTTGCCCGAGGCCACCACGATGATGTTCTTCACGTTGGGCAGCGGGCCCAGCGTGCCTTGCACCTTGTGCACGTGGACGCGGCTGGTGATCGACACCGCCGCCGACTCGATCGCCGGGTTCGCTTCCAGGGCCTGCCGCACGCGCGCAGCAAGGCCGTCGATCGCTGTAGCGGCCGGGTAGCCCAGCTGGATATCCACCGAGACCCTCGCCCCGTCGACACCTACCGCCCGCACGTTGTCGGCCAGCGGCGCGCCGGTGTGGGGGTCGATCAGGTCGCCGAGAAGTTGGCGCACCAGCGCGTCGGTAGCTTGGGTCATGGGAACTCGAAGTGATGATGGGGACAACCCATTATGCCAGCGCACCCGCGCGCACCCGTTGATGCAGATCACTGGCGCCATGCCGGCGGCGGGTGCCGGCCGGTGCTTTGCGCAATGCAGCTTGACGCCCCCACGGATCAACGCCAGTCTCGCTTCCATACGCTTTCGTACGGGAGAAAAACGCCATGAAACACGCTTTTCGTCTCACCCTCGCAACCGGCCTGCTGCTGGCCGCCGGCAGCGTCTTCGCCGCCAACACCTCGCCCGTCGGCACCTGGAAAACCATCGACGACAACACCCAGAAGCCGAAGTCGCTGGTGCAGATCACTGAAACCGACGGCGAATTGCAGGCGAAGGTGATCAAGATCCTGCAGTCGGATGACGGCCCGAATCCGGTGTGCGACAAGTGCAGCGGCGAGCGCAAGAACCAGCCGATCGAAGGCATGAACATCATGTGGGGCGTCAGCAAGGATGGCGACGTATGGGACGGCGGCAAGATCCTCGATCCGAAAAACGGCAAGACGTACAAGGTGAAGCTGACCGTCAGCGACGACGGCCAGAAACTCGACGTGCACGGCTATATCGGTTTCT
This sequence comes from Rhodanobacter sp. Root480, assembly GCF_001426645.1. GTDB lineage: Bacteria > Pseudomonadota > Gammaproteobacteria > Xanthomonadales > Rhodanobacteraceae > Rhodanobacter > Rhodanobacter ginsenosidimutans. The sequence continues at coordinate 447,763 of NZ_LMEX01000001.1, read as the reverse complement.
CGCTGCTGGGCCGCACGCAGACCTGGGAACGGCAGGACTGAAACCTTGCCCGCACGAATGAAAAGCCCCGGCCGGTCCGGGGCTTTTTTTTTGCGACGCGTCTCAGGCCGCCGCTGGCGCCAGCACGCCGAGGCGGCAAAGCTGTGCGCGCAGCGTTTCCGCATCCTGGAACCGCAAGCTGTGCATGCCGGCCTGGAACGCCGCCGCCACATTGCGCGGCGCATCGTCGATGTAGATCGTCTGCCGCGGAACCAGCGAGAAGCGCTCGATCGTGCGCTGGAAGATCACCGGGTCGGGCTTGGCCAGGCCTTCCTCGCCCGACACCACGATGCCGTCGAACCAGCGCAGGAACTCGTAGCGCTCGCGCGCCATCGGAAATGTTTCCCGCGACCAGTTGGTCAGCGCGTACAACCGCAGGCCGCGACCGCGCAGTTCATCCAGTATGGCCACACTCGGCGCGATGGCACCGCCCAGCATTTCCGGCCAGCGGGTGTGGAACGCACCGATCAGCTCCGCGTGCTGCGGATGCTGCGCGCTCAACATGGCCACGGCTTCGTGCCAGGAACGGCCGGCGTCCTGCTGGTGGTTCCACAGCGGCGTGCAGATTTCGGCCAGGAAACGCTCCATCGCCGCCTCGTCATCGAACAGGCGCCGGTACAGATAGCGCGGGTCCCAGTCGATCAGCACCCCGCCCAGGTCGAATACCACCGTGTCGAAACTGTTTTCCCTGTTCATCACCGCACCACCCGCGCCGATATCGAAACCATGATCAAAAGACCGCCCACCGCCGCCAGCGCGATCGGCAGGCTGCTGGCGTGGGCCAGAAAGCCGATCAGCGCCGGGCCACTGAGCAAGCCGGCATAACCCAGCGTGGTCACCGTGGCGATGGAAACCGCCGGCGATACGCCGGGCAACCGGCCCGCCGCGCCAAACATCACCGGCACGATATTCGCCGCACCCAGCCCCACCAGCACGAAGCCGAGCATGGCGGCAGCCGGCCACGGCACCGCCGCCGCAATCAGCAAACCCGCCGCCGCCGTGGCTGCACCCACACGCACGCTGGCCACCGGGCCGAAGCGGGCAATCGTGCGATCGCCGGTCAACCGACCCAACGCCATTGCCACCGAAAAACCGGCATAGCCCAAGCCTGCCGACGCCACCGACACGCCGCGGAAATCACGCAGGAACACCGCGCTCCAGTCCAGCATCGCGCCCTCGGCCATAAAGCTGACGAAGCAAACCAGACCCAGCAAAAGCACCGGGCCACGTGGCCAGCGGAACGCCGCACTGTGCCCGGCCGCGGCGGCGATCAGGCCGATCAGGTGGCGCCATTGGGTGATCACGATCAACGCCATCAAGCCCGCGATCACCAGCGCGCCAGCCAGTAGCGGCAAACCCAGCGCCAGCAGCGCGCTCATACCCGCGGCGCCACTCAAGCCGCCCACGCTGAACAAGCCGTGGAAGCCGGACATCAACGGCCGTTGCGCACGCCGCTCCACCTCCACCGCATGCGCATTCATCGCCACATCCACGGCACCCAGCGCCATGCCGAAATACAGCAGCGCCAACGCCAGCGACACGATGCCGGGCGCGAGCGCCAGCAGCGGCAACGCCGTGCACAACATCAAGCCGCCGATGCCGATCACCCGTCGACTGCCGAAGCGCTCGGTGAGCATGCCGACCAGCGGCATCGCCACCATCGAGCCGCCGCCAAACGCCAGCAGCACCAGGCCCAGCGTCGCATCGTCCAGCGCCAGGCGCGCCTTGGCATACGGCACCATCGGCGCCCAGGCCGCCATGCCGATACCGGACACCAGAAACGTGAGTCGCGTGGCGCGAGTCGCCGCTGCGAGGGGTGGCCCGTCGGTGACCATGGGCACCCTTGTCTGCATTGCGAGATTTCCATCAACAGCGAAGCGGCACAATGTAGACAGCTGCGCATCGACACGCAATCCGCGCCCATCGTTGACCGCGGCATACGCGTTCGGAACGGTGGAAACGCCATGCCATAATGTGCAGTCATCACCGGAAACCGCACACCATGAGTCGCCGCCTCCTCGTCACCAACGCCCTGCCCTACGCCAATGGCCCGCTGCACATGGGCCATCTGCTGGGCTACATCCAGGCCGATATCTGGGTGCGGGCGCAGCGAATGAGCGGCAACGAAGCGATCTACGTCTGCGCCGACGACGCGCACGGCACGCCGATCATGCTGGCCGCCGAAAAAGCCGGTGTGACGCCGGAGGTTTTCATCGACGGCATCCGCCAGGGTCACGAGGCGGATTTCGCCGCGTTCGGCGTGGCGTTCGACCATTACCACACCACGCATTCGGACGAGAATCGCGAGCTGGCCACGCTGATCTACACGCGCCTGCGCGATGGCGGCTCCATTGCGCGCCGCTCGATCCAGCAGTTGTTCGATCCCGAAAAGCAGATGTTCCTGCCCGACCGCTACATCAAGGGCACCTGCCCGAAATGCGGCACGCCCGACCAGTACGGCGACAACTGCGAAAACTGCGGCGCCACCTACGCGCCCACCGACCTGATCAACCCGTATTCGGTGATGTCCGGCGCCACGCCCATGCTGCGCGATTCGGAGCATTACTTCTTCGAGCTGGGCAAGTTCGAGACGCTGTTGCGCGACTGGTTCGCGGGCAAGTTCACCGACGGCAAGCCGGTGGCCAACAGCGGCGTCAGCGCCAAGCTGCGCGAATGGCTGGATGGCGGCCTGAAGGACTGGGACATCTCGCGCGATGCGCCCTACTTCGGCTTTCCCATCCCCGATGCGCCGGGCAAGTTCTTCTATGTGTGGCTGGATGCGCCGGTCGGCTACCTGGCCAGCTTCAAGGCGTTGTGCGACCGCACCGGCCTGAAGTTCGACGACTTCCTGGCCGCCGACAGCACCGCCGAGATGCACCACTTCATCGGCAAGGACATCATCAATTTCCACGGCCTGTTCTGGCCGGCGATGCTGCACGGCGCCGGCTTCCGCACGCCGACCGCGCTGCACGTCAACGGCTACCTCACCGTCAACGGCGCCAAGATGTCCAAGTCGCGCGGCACCTTCATCCAGGCGCGCACCTATCTCGACGCTGGCCTGCATCCGGAATGCCTGCGCTACTACTTCGCCACCATGCTCAACGACGCGCCGGTCGACGTGGACCTGGACCTGAAGGCATTCGAGGAGCGGATCAACTCGCACCTGATCGGCAAGTGGGTGAACATCGCCAGCCGCACCGCGGGTTTCACGCAGAAGTTTTTCGACGGCAAGCTGGCCAATCACTTCGACGCCGAGGAAGCCGCGCTGTGGCAGGAGCTGCTGTCGCACTACAACGGCATCGACGCGCTGTACGAAACCGGCGAGTTCGCCGACGTCACCCGCCGCTTCGTCGCCATCGCGGATCTGGTCAACGGCTACATCGCGGCCAAGGCGCCGTGGGTGATCGCCAAGGACGCCGCGCGACGCGAGGAATTGCAGCAAGTCTGCACGCTGGCGCTGCACGGCTTCCGCCTGCTTTCCGGCTTGCTGAAACCGATCCTGCCGACCACCGTGGCCGCGGCGGAAGCCTTCCTGGCCGCGCCGATCGCCGATTTCGACGATGCCCGCCGCACGCTGTTCGGCCACACCATCAACGCTTTCGAACCGCTGCTGGGCCGGCTCGATCCCAAGCGCATCGAGGCGATGGTGGAAGCGTCGAAGGAATCACTGGGCACCACGCCTGCCGAAGCACCCGTTGCCGATAAAAAGAAGAAGCCCATGAACGACAGCCCCAAGCCTGCCGCAAATCCCGAAGCCCAGGATTCCGCCACCATATCCATCGACGACTTCGCCAAACTCGACCTGCGCATCGGCAAGGTGCGGGCCTGCGAATTCGTGGAAGGCTCGGACAAGCTGCTGCGCTTCGAACTGGACGCCGGCGAACTGGGCACGCGACAGATCTTCTCCGGCATCCGCGCCGCCTATGGCGAACCGGAGAAGCTGGTCGGCCGCAACGTGGTGTTCATCGCCAACCTGGCGCCACGCAAGATGCGTTTCGGCCTGTCCGAGGGCATGATCCTGTCCGCCGGCAACGGCGGCAGCGACCTGTTCCTGCTGGATGCGGATCAGGGCGCCCAGCCCGGCGCCACCGTCCGCTGAATCGAGCGTTGCAGGAGCGCACCCTGTGCGCGATGCTTTTCTGTACGTGCCGAAGAGCATCGCGCACAGGGTGCGCTCCTACAGGGCTGTCACCTCGCGTACGTCACGAAGAAACCCACCAGATCGCCGTTCTCGCTGTACGGCGACATGGCCACGAAACGATAGCCGCGGGCGGCGTATTCCGCATGCGACTTGGTCAGCTTGTCGGCCATGTGCGCCTTGCGGAAACCGAAGGTCGCATCGACGAATACCGTGATCGTGTCGCCCGTTGGCGTTGCCGCCTGCGCGGATGTCGAATGGGTGAGCAGGATCGAGCCGCCGGCGCCGAGCACGGCAGCGAGCAGCAGGGACGCGAGATACGACGATTTCATGGCACGCTCCGTTGGATGAAAGTTGCGGGACAATACCGCAGTGACCACCCATTATTCCCGCTCCAACCCTTTCGCATGAGTGCGCCCATCGACACCCTGGCTGACCGCATCGACGCCTTGCTGCCGCAAACCCAGTGCGAGCAATGTGGCTACCACGGTTGCCGGCCGTACGCCGAGGCGATGGCCCGTGGCGAGGCGCCGATCAACCAGTGTCCGCCCGGTGGCGCGGCCGGTATCGCGAAGCTGGCCGCATTGCTCGATCAGCCCGTGCTGCCGTTGAATCCCGACCACGGCATCGAGAAACCGCGCACGCTGGCGCGCATCGTGGAGGCCGACTGCATCGGCTGCACCAAATGCATCCAGGCCTGCCCAGTCGACGCCATCGTGGGTGCGGCCAAGTTGATGCATACCGTCATCGCCGACGATTGCACCGGCTGCGAACTGTGCGTGGCCGCCTGCCCGGTCGACTGCATCGTGCTGGAACCGATGCCGCTGGCGCAGGCCGGCGACGTGGTCCATGCCGATACCGCACGCGAGCATTTCCAGCGGCGCGAGGCACGACTGGCGCGCGAACAGGCGCAGCGCGAGGCCGAGCTGGCGGCGCGCAAGGTCGCGGTCGAGACCAACCCGGTATTGGCGGCGCTGGCCCGCGCCCGCGCAAAACAGGGGCCATCCCGCCAATGAAGCGCGCCGACATCATCGAACTGTTCTCGCGCCTGCGCGAACTCAACCCGCATCCGAAAACCGAGCTGGTCTACACCACGCCGTTCGAGTTGCTGGTGGCAGTGGTGCTGTCGGCGCAGGCCACCGACGTGGGCGTGAACAAGGCCACGAAGAAGCTGTACCCGGTGGCCAATACACCGCAGGCGATCCTGGCGCTGGGCGAGGACGGGCTCAAGAAGTACATCAGCACGATCGGCCTGTTCAACGCCAAGGCAAAAAACGTCATCGCGCTGTGCCGCCTGCTGATCGAGCAGCACCACGGCGAGGTGCCGCGCACCCGTGCCGAACTGGAAGCGCTGCCTGGCGTGGGCCGCAAGACCGCCAACGTGGTGCTGAATACGGCCTTTGGCGAGCCGACCATCGCGGTCGACACGCACATCTTCCGCGTCGCCAACCGCACCGGCCTGGCGCCAGGCAAGGACGTGCGCGCGGTCGAGGACAAGCTGGAGAAAGTGGTGCCGACCGAGTTCAAGCTCGACGCGCATCACTGGCTTATCCTGCACGGCCGCTACGTATGCAAGGCACGCAAACCCGATTGCCCGAATTGCGTGATACGCGATTTGTGCCGGTACAAGGACAAGACGGTTTAGGGCCGGGATTCGGGATTCGGGATTCGGGATTCGGGATTCGCGAGAGCTTTTGCGCGCGGCATTCCCAAAAGCAAACGGCGGGCAATGCCCGCCGTTTTTCCTTCCCTGGGTAAAACTCCTTTCCGATAGCCGTCCGTTGTCAGCCACCACGCCCGGACAACAGCTTGCCCGGGACGTGTTGCATCAGAATGACAGTTCGCCGAACACGCCGATCTCGTTGGTCTTCACGCTCTGCACGTGCAGCGGCACCGGCGCGGTGACCGTCTTCTTGGCATTTTCGTGCTTCCACACGCCTGCCAGCTTGAAGCCCTTGGTGACCTGGAACTCGACGCCGGCGTTGTAGTAGACGTCCTTGTTGCCCTTGTCCAGATCCTTGCTGAGCTTTGCGTTGTCGTAGCGTGCGAACAGGTTCACCCCGTCCGCCACCGCCACGCTGGCCCACAGCGAGTACCCATCGGCCTTGTCGGAGATCGGGTTCAGCACGTTGTTCCAGTTCTTCGCGGTGAAGTACTCGGCGCCCACGCGGAACGCGTCGCTGGCATACGCCACCATCAGGTCGCCGCGGCTGGCGGTGTTGGTCGCGTTGATGTTTTCGGTTTCCTGACCGCGATGGCCGCTGTAGCCACCGACGGCCACAACCATGTTGTCGAACGGCACGAAACCCACGCGTGCCTCGACGTCCACACCCTTGCTGCGGCCAGGATTCTTATAGCCACGGCCGTTGACCACCGACACCGCGTAGCTGACCGTCTTGCCGGCCAGGTCGCCACCCATGTGCAGGCCCCAGTCAGCCGAGTTGCCATACTTCAGGCGATCGGTGAGCGTGTTCTCGACATAGCGGAAGCCGTAGAACTTCTCGGCGAACGGAATCCACGGCATGTCGGTCGAACCGATGCGCAGCACCGCCGCATCGCTGAACTTGCCCTGCGCATACGCCTTCTTGACGAAGACGCTGGTCTGGCCGTCGCTGCTGGCGTAATTGAAGTCGGTGGTGAGGCTGGCCGACCAGATGTCACTGAATTTGTGATCGACGCCGAGGTAGAAGCGCTTCACATCCAGGCCGATGCCGGAGGCGTCGGTCTTGCCGGTGTCGCTGTTTTTCTGGTCGATGTTGGTGAAGTCGAAGTACATCTTGCCGGACAGTTTGGTGTTGTTGACCGCCTTTTCCAGCGCCGCAAGCTTCTTGTCGCTGGCGCTGGTCAGGTTGGTCGCCTTCTCCACCGCCTGGCCGGTGCTGACGTTGATGTCGGACTGCGCATCGGTACGCTGTTCCAGCGCATCGACCTTCGCCTGCAAGTCGGCCAGTTGTGCCCTGAGCAACGCCACATCGCCGCTGTTGGTCGCCTGCGGTGCCGCGATGGAACTGAAACTGGCGAGGCCCAAGCCGGCCGCAATGGCTACCGCGATCAATCTGCAACGCATGGTGTACTCCGTCATAGGTGGGAAAGTTTTCGCCGTGCGCCCGCGTCATTGCGGGGTGCGCGACAAGCAGCCATGACAGATTGACGTGCGCGTTTTACAGCGCGATGCCGTTTTGATGACAGTACGGCGACAGGCGGCGCAACCCGCGTTGAAGCACTCGGCTGATATGCTTCGCCGATGCAAATCCCGAACAGCAAAACACCGCGCATGGCCGAGCGGTTCCGCGGTTTCCTGCCCGTGGTGGTGGACGTCGAAACCGGCGGCTTCGATGCACAGCACGATGCCTTGCTGGAGATAGCGGCGGTTCCGTTATCAATGGACGCCGAGGGTTACCTGCGGCTGCAGCCGACCGTATCGACGCATGTGGAGCCGTTTCCCGGCGCCAATCTCGACCCGCGTTCGCTGGAAATCACCGGCATCGACCCGTACAACCCGCTGCGCGGCGCACTGGCCGAGCGGCTGGCGCTGGACTTCATCTTTCAAGCCGTACGCGATGCGGTGCGCGGCGCCGAATGCCAGCGGGCGATCCTGGTCGGTCACAACGCCGCGTTCGACCTGGGCTTTCTCAACCAGGCGGTGCGTCGCTGCGGACACAAGCGCAACCCGTTCCATCCCTTCAGTTGTTTCGACACGGTGAGCTTTGGCGGACTCGCCTATGGCCAGACCGTATTGAGCAAGGCAGTACTGGCCGCCGGCCATCCATTCGACAGCCGCGAAGCCCATTCGGCCGTTTATGACGCCGAGCGCACGGCCGAACTGTTCTGCAGCGTGGTCAACCGCTGGCGGCAGATGGAGTTGTTCGAGCAGGCACACAGCGGTCTGAATGTGGCTTGAGGGGCGGTGCGGCGCCCTTTTCGCTCCCGATTCCCTGCGTCGTTTTCCCTGCCCCAAACCCCACTGTCATCCTGCTGCAACATTCGCATCATCCAATGGCAACACGAAAGACCTGAAATGACGCCGTCACCTTTGACGTCCTTCCAAGGAGCTAACCCGTGTTGACCCTTCGCAAAACTCCCATCCGCTTCGCCGCCGTGGCGACGCTGGCCGTCGCCTCGACATTCGGCATGGCCGCCCAGGCCACCGACATCACCGGTGCCGGCTCCAGCTTCGTCTACCCGGTGATGTCCAAGTGGTCGGCCGCGTACGCGGAGCAGACCGGCAACCGCCTCAACTACCAGTCGGTCGGTTCCGGCGCCGGCATCGCGCAGATCAAGGAAGGCACCATCGATTTCGGCGCGTCCGATGCGCCGATGAAGGCGGAAGACCTGAAGAAATTCGGCTTGGGCCAGTTCCCGATCGTGGTCGGCGGCATCGTGCCGGTGGTCAACATCGCCGGTGTGCAGGCAGGCCAGATCAAGCTGGACGGCACCACCCTGGCCAACATCTTCCTGGGCAAGATCAACAACTGGAACGACCCGAAGATCGCCGCGCTGAATGCCGGCCTGAAGCTGCCCGCCGGCAAGATCACGGTGGTGCACCGCTCGGATGGTTCGGGCACCTCGTTCAACTTCACCAACTTCCTGTCCAAGGTCAGCCCGACCTGGGCCAGCCAGGTGAAATTCGGCACGGCGGTGGAATGGCCGACCGGCGTGGGCGGCAAGGGCAACGAGGGCGTGTCGCAGTACGTGAAGCAGATCAAGGGTTCGATCGGCTACGTCGAATATGCCTACGCGGTGAAGAACAAGCTCAGCTGGACCGACCTGAAGAACGCTGCCGGCAACGTGGTGGCACCTGACGCGGACAGCTTCGCCGCCGCCGCGGCCACGGCCGACTGGGCCAGCACCCAGGATTTCAACCTGATCATGACCAACGCCCCCGGCGCCAAGGCGTGGCCGATCACCGCCACCACCTGGATGATCATGTACAAGACGCCGAAGAACGCCGGCAACAGCAAGACAGCCTTCGACTTCTTCAAGTACGCGCTGGAAAACGGCCAGAAGGCCGCCAGTGATCTCGACTACGTGCCGCTTCCCGCGGCCCTGGTGAAGCAGATCGAGGCGTACTGGGCGGCCGAGTTCAAGCACTGAGGTTCCGCGGCACGACGGGGCGTATCGCTGCAAACGATGCGCCCCACCGTGCTGTCAGCTTCACGCCGCATCGTTCGCCCTGAGCGTAGCGTTGCGAAGTCGTCCTCCCCTCGGCTTCGCTCCCTCCGCGCCTGCGTTCAGGGCGAACGGTGTGGCAGTACTGCCCAACCACGCATCAACCGAGTCCGTCCATGTCCATCGCGTCATCCACCGACATCCTCGAACAGCGCACCCGCCGCGATGCCCGCCACGAGCGGCTGTTCCGCTGGCTGTTGAAGGGCTGTGCGCTGATCGTGCTGGCCGCGCTGCTGGGCGCCGCCGGTGCCACGTTGTGGGGCGGGCGCGAGGCGTTCGCCACGTTCGGCTGGCACTTCCTGATCAGCTCGGAGTGGGACCCGGGCAACGACGTCTACGGCGCACTGGTGCCGGTGTACGGCACGCTGGCCACCTCGTTCATCGCGCTGCTGATCGCCGTGCCGATCAGCTTCGGCATCGCGCTCTATCTTTCCGAAGTGGCGCCGGCATGGTTGCGCACGCCGGTGGCATCGGCGATCGAGCTGCTGGCCGGCATCCCCTCGATCATCTACGGCATGTGGGGGCTTTTCATCTTCGCCCCGTTCTTCGCCGAACACCTCAAGCCTTGGCTGACCAACAACCTCGGCAACAAACCCGATGATGGCCAGCTGTCATGGGTGGCCGAACACGTGCCCGTCGTCGGCAAGCTGTTCGGCAGCGATTACCCCTTTGGCGCCAGCATCCTGGTGGCCGGCATCGTGCTGGCGATCATGGTCATCCCGTTCATTTCGTCGGTGATGCGCGAGGTCTTCCAGACCGTGCCCACGCCGCTGAAGGAGTCGGCCTATGCGCTGGGTTCCAGCACGTGGGAAGTGGCATGGAACATCGTGCTGCCGTACACGCGTTCGGCGGTGATCGGCGGCATCTTCCTGGGCCTGGGCCGCGCGCTGGGCGAGACCATGGCGGTGACCTTCGTGCTGGGCAACTCGATGCGCCTGTCGTCGTCGCTGCTGGATCCGGGCACGTCCATCGCCTCCGCCATCGCCAACCAGTTCAGTGAAGCGGTGGGCCTGCAGAAGTCGGCGCTGATGGCGCTGGCGTTCCTGCTGTTCGTGGTCACCTTCATCGTGCTGCTGATCGCGCGGCTGATGTTGCGACGGCTGGCCAGCAAGGAGGGGCGATGATGGATAGCCGGGATTCGGGATTCGAGATGGGGGATTCGCGGAAGCATCGCCTGCGAGCTGACTCCTGCAAGGACTGGGGGGACGCCGCATGAACGCCTTGTACCTGCGCCGCCGCATCACCAATGCGCTGGCGATGTTGCTGAGTACGCTGGCCACCCTGGTCGGGCTGGCTTTCCTGGCATGGATCCTGTGGGAAACCCTGCGCCAGGGCATCAGCGCGCTGGATCTGAAACTGTTCACGAAAATCACCGCCTACGGCGAGGATGGTGGCCTGGCCAACGCGATGGTCGGCAGCCTGATCATCAACTTCGTGGGCATCGCCATCGCCACGCCGATCGGCGTGCTGGCCGGCACCTGGCTGGCCGAATACGCCAACCGCACCAAGCTCGGCGAATCCATCCGCTTCCTCAACGACATCCTGCTGTCGGCGCCGTCGATCGTGATGGGCCTGTTCGTCTACACCATCATCGTGCTGCCCAGCACGGCGCTGACCAACGGCTCGACCACGTTCTCCGGTTTCGCCGGCGGCGTGGCGCTGGCGCTGATCGCCCTGCCGGTGATCGTGCGCACCACCGACGAAATGCTGCGGCTGGTGCCAGCCACGCTGCGTGAGGCCGCGCTGTCGCTGGGCGTGCCGCAATGGAAACTGACCGTGCAGGTGCTGATCCGCGCTGCGCGCTCGGGCATCGTCACCGGCGTGCTGCTGGCGCTGGCGCGAATCAGCGGCGAGACCGCACCGCTGCTGTTCACCGCGTTCGGCAACAACTTCATGGCCATCAACCCGATGGAGAAGATGTCCAGCCTGCCGCAGATCATCTACCAGTACGCCAACGACCCGGGCGAATCCATGCACGCGTTGGCGTGGGCTGGCGCGTTCGTGATCACCATGTTCGTACTGCTGCTGAGCCTCGTTTCCCGCCTGATCCTTTCCCGTACCAAGGTATCCCATGACTGATTCCGCGCCCGCCGCGTCAGCCGCCGCGACCAAGATCACGGTGCGCGACCTGCACTTTCACTACGGCGATTTCCATGCGCTGAAAGGCATCGACATGAACGTGCCGGAGAAGCAGGTCACCTCGATCATCGGGCCTTCCGGTTGCGGCAAGTCCACGTTGCTGCGCATTTTCAACCGCATCTACGCGATCTATCCGAAGCTGCGCGCGGAAGGCTCGATCGAACTGGACGGCGAAAACATCCTCGCGCCCGGCTACTCGCTGAACCGGTTGCGCAGCAAGGTCGGCATGGTGTTCCAGAAGCCGGTGCCGTTCCCGATGACGATCTTCGAGAACGTGGCCTACGGCATCCGCCACCACGAGAAGCTGTCCAGGCCGGACATGGAAAACCGCGTTGAGCAGGCGCTGCGCAGCGCCGCGCTATGGGACGAGGTGAAGGACAAGCTGAAACAGAATGCGCTGGGGCTTTCCGGCGGCCAGCAACAACGCCTGTGCATCGCCCGTGCGATCGCACTGAAGCCTGAAGTGCTGTTGCTGGACGAACCGACCTCCGCGCTCGATCCGATCGCCACCGGCCGTATCGAGCAGCTGGTGGAGGAGCTGAAAGGCGAATTCACCATCGTCATCGTCACCCACAACATGCAGCAGGCGGCGCGTTGCTCCGACCTCACCGCGTTCATGTACCTGGGCGAGCTGGTGGAATTCGGGCCGACGGAAAGGATCTTCACCAAGCCGGGCAAGAAGCAGACCGAGGATTACATCACCGGCAGGTTCGGCTGATAAAGCCCCTCTCCCGCTTTGCGGGAGAGGGGTTGGGGAGAGGGCCAGCGCAACCTGCAGCCCCGCGCTCCGCCCGCTCCCTCTCCCGCCCTTCGGGCACCCTCTCCCGCAAGCGGGAGAGGGGAAAAAACATACGAGGCAACCCATGAACACTGGCAAAGACCACATCATCAAAAGCTACGACGCGGAACTGGGTCGCCTCACCGGCGAGATCGTGCGCATGGGCGAACTGTCGGTGACGCAGCTGGAAGCGGCGATCGACGTACTGGAACGGCGCGACGAACGCGCCGCGCAACACGTGGTTGCCAACGACGAGGCGATCGACCAGCTCGAACAGTCCATCAGCCACGACGTGGTGCGCCTGCTGGCACTGCGCGCACCGATGGCCGGCGACCTGCGCAATGTGTTCGCGGCGCTGCGTATCGCCTCCGACATCGAGCGCATCGGCGACTACGCGGCGAACGTGGCGAAGCGATCCATCCCGCTGTCGATGGCGCCGCCCGTCGCTCCTACCCGCGGTCTGCGCCACCTGGCCGAGATGGCGGCCACCGCCACCCGTGACGTGCTGGCAGCCTATCGCGATGGCAACGTGGAGAGCGCCCATCGGGTGTGGAAAAACGACGTGGTGCTGGATGACGCCTACACCGGCTACTTCCGCGAATTGCTCACCTACATGATGGAAGACCCGCGCAACATCACGCCGTGCACGCACCTGTTGTTCATGGCCAAGAACATCGAGCGCATCGGCGACCATGCCACCAATATTGCCGAGAACACCTGGTTCCAGGTCACCGGCGAGACGCTGGACAGCCAGCGCAGCAAACGCGATTTCACCGCCAGCCCGCAGCTGGACCGACTGGGCCCGCCGGCGGACAACAACAACTAATCGGCGTGCCCGCCGCGGTAGTTTTTCTCGCCGGCGGTAACGCGCAGATCGAGCCGGTTTTCCGGCGGCGCCAGCGGACAGGTGGCGAACGCGGTGAAAGCGCAGGGCGGGTTGTAGGCCTTGTTGAAATCGAGCGTGACCTTGCCGTCCTTCGGCGGGTTGATGTACAGGAAGCGCGCCGCCCCGTAGGTTTCGCGGCCACTGGTGCGGTCGGCGAACACCACGAAATACTGCGCGTCGCCCGGCACTTCGATCACCGGCAGGATCTCGAACGTCTTGCCGTCGCGGCTGAAACGCGCCGTGCCGGGCACCGGGTATTTCTCGGTGGTGCCGATCACGGTACCCATCTCCAGCGTCTGGCCTGCGCTCGCCGGCACCCAGTCGGCTTCGATGCGCCACGCGGAGTCGATCGGAAAATAATCGATGCCGACAAAGTCGCGCCGCGTCGGCGCCTCGGTGTCCTTGATCCGCAGACCCTTGCGGCCCTCGCGATCGATCACCAGGAAGCTGACGGTGCCCATGCTCACCAGGGTGGGCGCGCCCTCGCCTGCCTGCACGTCGTCGACCAGGGTGGCCTCGCGCAGCGGCTTGCCATCGATCAACGCGCCGCTGTCGGCGGCAAGCGCCAGATGCACGCTGCCATCCGCGCGCAGGTTGACGACACCCAGATGCGCGGGCATCGCGCTGACCACGATGTCGTTGTCGGCGGCGCTGCCGATACGGTTGTCGCCCGGCTGCAGCCACTCCAGCCCGATCAGGCTCAGCCAACCGGCCGGCGCGGTCAGCCGCACCACGCGGTCGGCGCGCCATTGCTCCACGTCGCGGTGGTGATCGGTGCTGTTGGCGTGCACGGCGGTGACTCCCAGGATGGCGGTGGCGGCGAAAAGCATGAAACGTTTCATCATTGATCCAGATGTCGGGCTCAACGCCCGCGCATGAATAGTTTGTCCAGCTCAGCCAGGCTCAGCTGGGTCCAGGTCGGGCGGCCGTGGTTGCATTGGCCGGAGCGCTCGGTGGCTTCCATCTCGCGCAGCAGCGCATTCATTTCGGGAAGCGTCAGCCGACGCCCGGCCCGTACGGAGCCGTGGCAGGCCATGGTCGAAAGCAGCTCGTTCTCCAGCTCCTGCAGGCGACGCGAACTGCCGTGCTGGGCCAGCTCCGACAGCACATCGCGGCTGAGCTGGCCCACGTCGGCACCTTCCAGCAAGGCGGGGATGCGCCGCACCACGACGGTGGACGGACCGCTGCGCGACAGCTCAAGCCCCCACTCGGCCAGCGCGTCGGCATGTTCCTCGGCTGCCGCCGCTTCCTTCGCGCTGACCGCGATGGAGAGCGGCACCAGCAGCATCTGCGAGCGCAGGTTGCTGCTGGCGCGGCCGGATTTCAGTTTCTCGTAGGTGATGCGCTCGTGCGCCGCGTGCATGTCGACCAGCACCAGGCCGTGCGCATTCTCGGCCAGCACGAAGATGCTTTTCAGCTGGGCGATGGCGAAACCCAGCGGCGGCGTCTCGCTGTCGTCGGCAGCGGGCATCGACGGGGCTGCGGGCATTGAGGGGCTTTCACCCAGCAAGGCGGCGTAGCCGGCCAGCGGCGCATCGCGCACGCCCAGGCTCAAACGGCTCTGGCTGAACTGGCCCGGCCACGCTGGCGCGCTGCCGGTGGATGGCGTGACCGGGCTGGCGTACCCCGTTGCGGTGGCCAGCTCGGGTTCGGCCACGGGCAACGTCCCCAGCCCGGCACGGGTTTGCGCCAGCGCCTCGTGCAGCGTGCGGAACAGGAAATCGTGCACCAGCCGCTGCTCGCGAAAACGCACTTCGTGCTTGGCCGGGTGCACGTTCACATCCACGCCGGCGGGGTCGAGCTGCAGGTACAGCACGAACGCGGCATGCCGGCCGTGGAACAGCACGTCGGCATACGCCTGACGCACCGCGTGGGCCACGATGCGATCGCGCACCAGCCGCCCGTTGACGTAGAAATATTGCGAATCGGCCTGGGCGCGCGATGCCGTGGGCAGGCCGACCCAGCCGGACAGATGCAGCCCCGCCGCCGCATGGTCGATGCGCAGGCTTTGCGCGGGAAACTCCTCGCCCAGCACTTCGGCCACGCGTTGCAGCGCCGCGCGCTCGTCGCTGGCGGCTTTCCAGATGCGCACGGGCTTGCCGTTGTGACTGAGGCGAAATTCCACGCCATCGCGGGCCAGCGCCAGCGATTTCAGCAAGTCGTCGATATGGGCGAATTCGGTACGCTCGGCACGCATGAACTTGCGCCGCGCCGGCACGTTGTAGAACAGGTCGCGGATTTCGACGCTGGTGCCCTGCGGGTGTTGCGCCGGGCGCGCCGCCTGCAACTTCCCGCCATCGACCTCGATACGGAACGCCGCATCTTCACCGCTGGCGCGCGAGGTCAGCGCAAAGCGCGATACCGACGACACCGACGCCAGCGCCTCACCGCGGAAGCCCATGCTGGCCACGTGTTCCAGATCGTCGAAGCTGCCGATCTTGCTGGTGGCGTGCGACGCCACCGCCAGCGGCAATTCATCCACGGGGATGCCGCCACCATCGTCGCGTACGCGAATCAATCGCGCACCGCCGGCTTCGATATCCACCTCGATGCGGCGAGCGCCGGCATCAAGGCTGTTTTCCACCAGTTCCTTGACCACCGACGACGGCCGCTCGATGACCTCGCCAGCGGCGATCTGATTGATGAGTGCGGGGGGTAACAGGCGAATGGCAGTCATCCGCCAACTTTAGCAGCGAACAACGTCGCTGCCCGACCGTTCGGCCCTGCTGTCGTGCTTCAGCTGGTGGGAATGGCCAGCATCACGCCGGCGCGCACAGTGTCGCTGCTCATCTGGTTGGCATTCTTGAGCGCGCTGACACTCACGCCGTACTGGCGCGCGATGCTGCCCAGGCTTTCGCCACGATTGACCTTGTGCAGATCGCGCACGCCGGCGTCGGCGCGCGTGGACGATGACGTGGTCGACTTGCCGGTCGACGCCAACTGCACGCCACTGCGCTGCGCCGCCTGCGCCGCAAACCAGGTGCCCGGCGGCGGCGTGGATTCGAAATAGTTCTTTACCCCGCCCATCACGGCGGCCGCCAGCCGCTTCTGGTGTGCCGGGTCGCGCAGCTTGCGCTCTTCCTTCGGATTGCTGATGAACGCCGTCTCGACCAGGATCGACGGCACGTCGGGCGAGCGCAGCACCACGAAATTCGCTTTCTCCACATAACCGCGATGGGTCGGACCGAGCTGGGCCAGCGCCTTCAACACATTGCCGGCCACCACATCGCTGGCCTGCATCGCCCAGCCCTGTTGCAGGTCGAGCAGCACCTTGGCCAGGCCATCGTCCTTGTCATCCAGCGTGGTGCCGCCGATCAGGTCGGCGCGGTTCTCGCGATCGGCCAGCCAGCGCGCTGCTTCGCTGGTCTTGCCTCGCGGCGACAACACCCACACCGACGAGCCCTTGGCGTCGTCACTGGTAAACGAATCGGCGTGGATGGAGACGAACAGGTCGGCGTTGTTCTCGCGCGCGATCTTGTAACGCTGCTTCAGCGGGATGTAGAAATCGCTGTTGCGGGTCAGCACGGCCTTCATGCCGGGCTGGCGGTTGATCATCGCAGCCAGGTCACGGGCCACCGCGAGGGTGACGTTCTTTTCCTGGGTGCCACCGGGGCCGTGGGCGCCGGAATCCTTGCCACCATGGCCGGCGTCGATCGCCACCACCACCGCGCGCTGGCCGTTCAGCAACGCGGCGGCCTGCTGGGTCGATGCGCGGCTGCTGTGCTCCGATGTGGCCTTGGGCGCAGCCGCCGTAGTGACGACGCGATCAGCCGTGGCGCTGTCGGGATAAAGGTCGAGCACCAGGCGGTAATTGTCGCCCTTGCGCGGTTCCAGCACGAAGCTCTTCAGGTGGCTGTCCGGATGAACCTTGGCGGTGAGCTGCAGGTTCTTGCCGATGCGGGCATGGCTCATGCCGCGCAGCAGGCCTTGCGCGCCCGGATCGGAAAAGCTGCGGCTGAAGCCGCTGTCGGGCAAATCGACCAGGACCTCGCCACCCTTCTGGCGGATCTTGTAGTGCAGCGGCCCGGTCGCATCGATCACCACGCGGGTATATTCCGGGCCGGCCCAGACGCGAACACCTTCGAGATTGGCCGCGTGAACGGCACCTGTCGGCGCCACGGCGAGCGCCGCGACAACCATCGCGCCACGAAAAACGATGCTGTTCAGGTAACCGGCCATGGCCCGCATTGAAACGCACACGCCTGCGGATTGCAAGAGGTTTTCCCTTGAATATCCATAACCTGCGGTTGCTTTGTCAGGGAATGTCCAGCTATCGGACGCAAGTAGCGCATTTCGCACGGATCGACCACCGTGGCCACCCTGCATAATTTCGAACGAAAACGCGGGCTTAACGTAAACGGCGCCGCAGACGCTCGCCACGGGCGGTGAAAACCTGCAACGCGGCGCGGCGCCCATCGCCGGCGTAATCCATGTGCAGGGCCACATCCGCCGCCGGCAACGCGCCGGCACCGCGCTCGGGCCATTCCACCAGCACCAGCGCGGAAGGGTCGGCCAGCGCGTCCAAGCCCAGCCATTCCAGCTCGCCCGGATCGGCAATGCGATAAAGATCCAGATGCCACGCCGGCATCGCCTGCGCGTGGTAACCCTCGATCAGGCTGTAGGTGGGACTCTTGATCCGCTCACCCACACCCAGGGCCGTCAACAGCGCCCGCGCGAAACTGGTCTTGCCGGCACCCAGCGGACCGTGCAGATAGACCACCGCGCCTTCGTGGATCGCCTTTGCCACACGCGTGGCAAAAGCGATGGTGGCGGCTTCGTCGGGCAGGTTCCAGGCGTTCTCCGGCGAATCAACCATGGGAGGAAACCCCATCAGGCGGTGCGTTGCCCAGGATGCGCAACGGATCGAGCAGGTCGCTCGCCAACAGGCCACGCTCACCCTGACGTGCCGCGAGATCGCCGGCGCGCGCGTGCAAGCCCACGGCCAGGCAGGCCGCTTCCCACGGCTCACACCCTTGCGCCAGCATGGCGGCGACGACACCGGTGAGCAGGTCGCCCATGCCACCCGACGCCATGCCGGGGTTACCCCACGGACAGACGTCCAGACGTCCATTTGCATCGGCGATCAAGCTGCCCGCACCCTTCAAAACCACCACCGCGCCATAGCGGCTGGCAAGCTTGCGCACGGCGGAAAAACGGTCGCGCTCAATGGCGCCGACGGTTACGCCAAGCAACCGCGCCGCCTCGCCGGGATGCGGCGTCATCACCGTGGGCGTAGTGAACACGCGTGGTTCGCGGGCCAACAGGTTCAGGCCGTCGGCATCGAGCACGGTCGGTTTGCCGACATCCAGCGCGGTCAGCCACAACGCGTGGCCCCACGCGCTCTTGCCCAGCCCCGGCCCCAGTGCCAGCACACTGGCGCGTTCCAGCAGCGGTTCCAGCGTTTGCGGGCCGTCGACGGCATGCACCATCAGTTCCGGCCGCGCCGCGTTCAGCGCAAACACGTGCTCGGCGCGCGTGGCGACGCTGACCAGGCCGGCGCCAGCGCGCAAGGCGGCCTCGCCTGCCAGCCGCGCGGCACCGGCCATGCCGTGATCGCCACCGATAATCAGCACATGGCCGTTGTCGCCCTTGTTCGCATGACGGGCGCGCGGTGGCAGCGCCTCGGCGGCAAGCAGCGAGGCATCCGGCTGAAGCGGCGAATAGACGTGGGCCGGCACGCCCAGCGTGGCCAGCTCCAGCGTGCCGACCTGATCGACGGCACGCCCGGTATGCAGCCCGCGCTTGTGCGCGAGGAAGGTAACGGTGACATCCGCGCGGATCACCGCGCCGGGACAATCGCCGCTGTCGGCGGACAGACCGGACGGCAGGTCGAGTGCCAGCACGGGCGTGACACTGCCGTTGATCGCTTCGATGAGCGCCGCCTCCGCCGCAGCCGGTGCACGGTTGAAACCGATGCCGTACATCGCATCCACATGCACATCGACCTCAGGCAGCGCCTCGCTGTCATCCCAAAGCCGCACGCTTCCGCCGGCGGCCTCCCACGCAGCGCGTGCCTGCGCCGCCTCGCCACGCGAGCTTTCGGTGAGCACCACCACCTCGACCTGCAACCCCGCCTCGCGCGCCAGCACGCCCAGCAGGAAACCATCGCCGCCGTTGTTGCCGGGGCCGCAATGGATGGCGACCCGCGCCGCCTGCGGCCAGTGCCGGCGCAGGCTGTCGAGCGCGGCATGGGCCGCCCGCAACATCAGCTCGTGGTCGCCGACGGCCAGGGCGTCCAGTGCGCCACGCTCCAGCGCGCGCACCTGGTCGACGGTGTAGAGGGCACGGTGCGGTGAGGTAGACATCGGCGAATTATAAGCCTGCGCACGATTTACAATGACCGGATGTCCGCCGCCGATGTCCCTTCCACCACCGACTTTGCCGCGCTGGCCCGCGACATCAAGCGCTGGGCGCGGGAGCTCGGGTTCGCCAACACCGGCATCAGCGGCGTCGACCTCGACGAGGACGAACAACACCTGCAGCGTTGGCTCGACGAGGGCCATCACGGCGAGATGGAGTACATGGCCCGCCACGGCAGCAAGCGCACGCGGCCGGCGGAGCTGGAACCGGGCACGCAGCGGGTGATCTCGGTACGCATGGATTACATCCCGCCCGGCACCGCCAATGCGTGGGATGTGCTGGGCGATGCGCAGGCGGGCTACGTCTCGCGTTACGCACTGGGCCGCGATTACCACAAGCTGATGCGCGGGCGGCTGCAGAAGCTGGCCGAGCGCATCCAGGGCGTGGTCGGCGATTTCGGCTACCGGGCGTACGTGGATTCCGCGCCGGTGATGGAGAAGGCACTGGCACGCAACGCGGGGCTGGGCTGGATCGGCAAGCACACGGTGCTGATCAATCGCCGCGCCGGCTCGTATTTCTTCCTGGGTGAGCTGTTCACCGACCTGCCGTTGCCGGTCGACCCGCCGGCCAGCGCCCATTGCGGCAGCTGCACCCGCTGCATCGACGTTTGTCCGACCCAGGCGATCCTGGGGCCGTACCAGCTCGATGCGAAGCGCTGCATTTCCTACCTCACGATCGAGCTCAAGGGCAGCATCCCCGAGGATCTGCGCGCGCCGATGGGCAACCGCATCTTCGGCTGCGATGACTGCCAGCTCGTCTGCCCGTGGAACAAGTTTGCGCAGGAAACCAGCGAACCGGATTTCGCGCCGCGGCACAGCCTGGACGGTGCGAAGCTGGTGGAGCTGTTCGGCTGGACCGAACAGGAATTCCTCAAGCGCACCGAGGGCATGGCGATCCGCCGCACCGGTTACGAGGGCTGGCTGCGCAATATCGCGGTGGCGCTGGGCAACGCGCCCCGCTCAACCGAGGTTGTGGAGGCGCTGAATGCGCGGGCCGATCATCCTTCGCCGGTCGTGCGCGAGCATGTGGCCTGGGCGCTGGCGCGGCAGCGCGGGTAAAGTCACGCGCTGGTTCAGGAAACCTCGGCCATCTGCTTGGGAATGGCGCGATTGGTGTGGCTGATGCGGTTGTGCGCACCCACGTAGACCAGGGTCGGCTGGTACGTTTCCAGCTCCGCCTCGCTCAATTGCACGAAGGCCGCGATGATCACCAGATCACCCGCCTGCGCGCTGCGCGCGGCGCTGCCGTTGACCGAGATGATGCCCGAGCCCTCTTCTGCCCGCAGCGCATAGGTGACAAAGCGCTGGCCGCTGTTGACGTTCCAGGCGTGGATCTGCTCGTACTCGCGGATGCCCGAGGCATCCAGCAGCACGCCGTCGATCGCGATCGAACCCTCGTAGTGCAACTCGGCGTGGGTCACGGTGGCGCGATGGATCTTGGCCTTGAGCATGTTCAGTTGCATGACGTTCTGTTCCAGCAGGAGCTGCGTAAAGCGGCATTATACGGCCCGCGCGTCGCTGCGTCGCAACACGACGTCTGGCACGGGGCGTGTTTCGGGTATCAGTCGAGCAGCAGGTTGTCGATCAGGCGCGTGCTGCCCAGCCGTGCGGCCACCAGCGCCACCAGCCGCTCGCCGGCCTGGCCGCTGGGTTCAGCCAGATTTTCCACGTCACGGATCACCACATAATCCGGCGCAAAACCGGCACGTACCAGGCGTGCATGCGCCGCCTGCTCCACCGCTTGCCATGCGTGGCCCGCGTCCAGCAGCTCGCGCATCTGCAGCAGGGTGGAGTGGATGTACGGCGCGCGGCTCCGCTCCTCCGGCGACAGGTACTGGTTGCGTGAACTCAGCGCCAGGCCGTCGTCGGCGCGCAGGATCGGCGCAGAGACCACTTTTATCGGCAGCGAAAGATCGCGCACCATGCGCTCGATCACCCTCAGTTGCTGGAAATCCTTCTGGCCGAACACCGCCAGATCCGGCTGCACCAAGTTGAACAGTTTGCACACCACCGTGGCCATGCCATCGAAATGGCCGGGGCGATGCGCGCCTTCCAGCATCGTGGTGATCTCGGGCACGCGCAGCAGCACGGTGCTGGCGGGGCCGAACGGATACAGCGTGGCCACTTCCGGCGCAAACAGCAGGTCGCATTCCTGCTCGGTCAGCGCGGCGCTGTCCTGCGCCAGGGTGCGCGGATAGCGCTCGAAATCCTCGTTCGGCCCGAACTGGGTCGGGTTGACGAACACACTGGCCACCACCTTGTCGGCGCGGGCACGCGCCAGCCGGATCAGCGACTGATGCCCGGCGTGCAGGTTGCCCATGGTGGGCACGAAGCCCACCGTCTGGCCTTGTGAACGCCAACCACGGATGGTGGCACGGAGTGCAGCGGCGTCCTGGACGGTTTGCATGGGAGGGGTTCCGTCAGTCAGCTGAAGCAATGCTCGGGGCCGGGGAAGGCACCACTGCGCACGTCGGCGGCATAGGCACTGATAGCCGCGCCCACGGAACCGCTGCCGGCCAGGAAATCCTTGCTGAATTTCGGTCGCTTGCCCGGCGTGATGCCCAGCATGTCGTGGATCACCAGCACCTGCCCGTCGCAATGCGGGCCGGCGCCGATGCCGACGACCGGAATCTGCAGCGCGCCGGTCACCCGCTCGCCCAGCGCGGTAGGCACGCCTTCGAGCACCAGCAAGGCGGCACCGGCGGCCTCCACGGCCAGCGCCTCGGCGAGGATGCGGTCGGCGGCGGCCTCGTCGCGGCCCTGGATGCGGAAGCCGCCGAATTTGTGCACCGACTGCGGGGTCAGGCCCAGGTGTGCACATACGGGAATCGCGCGCGCGGTCAGGGCTTCGATGATCTCCAGCACATGCGGCGCGGCGCCCTCGATCTTCACCATCGCGGCACCCGCCTCGCCCACCAGGCGCGCGGCGGCCTCCATGGCGTGCACAGTGTCGCGGTCGGCCATGAACGGCAGGTCGGCCACCAGCATGGTGGCGGACAGCCCGCGCGCCGCGGCGCTCGTGTGGTAGACCATCTGGTCCAGCGTTACCGGCAAGGTGCTGCTGTGGCCTTGCACCACCATGCCCAGCGAATCGCCCACCAGCGCGATATCGACGCCGGCGTTTTCCAGGTGCCAGGCGAAACTGGTGTCGTAGGCGGTAAGCATCACGATGCGCTGGCCAGCCGCCTTCATGGCATGCAGACCCGGCACGGTGACCGGCTTGCGCGGCGGGGCTTCGGCATTCTGTACGTACACGGCACTTCCTGCGGCGGTCAAACGGCAATTATCCGGCGGATCGCGATCTTGCCTCAAGCCAGCGCTACGCAACCGTGAATATCGATCCGCGCCAACAGCTCCGCCACCGTCCCGGCTGGCAGTTGCAGCTCGGGCGCCACGTCGGCCAATGGCAGCAGCACGAAGGCGCGTTCGGCGATGCGTGGATGGGGCACGGTCAGCTGTGCGTAGTTGATGCGGACGCCATCCATGTACAGCAGATCGAGGTCCAGCGTGCGCGGGCCGTTGCGCTCAAGTCGAACGCGGCCGGCCTGCTGTTCGATCGCATGCAGGGCATCGAGCAAGGCATGGGGCGACAAGCCGGTATCGATGGCAACTACGGCGTTGATGAAGTCCGGCTGGTCGAGAACGCCCCACGGCGGCGTGCGATACAGCCGCGAGCGCTGCAGCACCCGGCTGTCCGGCAGCCGCTGCAGCGCATCCATCGCATCGAGCACCTGCTGGCGCGGATCGCCCAGGTTGCTGCCCAGGGCAATGAAAGCGCGGGTCACGCCGATCCCGCGTTACCCGATTTGCGCCGACGCCGCCGCGGACGCGGTGGTTTGCCGGCGGGAGCGGCGACCGGGTCGCTGGCCGCATTGCCACCGCCGACCGGCAAGGCCGCGGAGAGCACATCGGGCGGCAACTGCTGGGCGTGTGCCCACCACTGGCCCAGTTGCAGCGTCGCCGGCGATTCGTCCGCTCGCAGCAGCAGGAAATCGAACGCGGCACGGAAGCGTGGGTGCGCCATCAGGCGGAACACGCGCTTGCGCTGCACCTGTTCGAACCGCGGCTGCAGCGACCAGATCTCCTCCATCGTGAAGGTGAACCGGCGCGGGATGGCCACGCGCTGGCACTGCTCGCCCACCACCTGTGCCGCCGCGCGCGCCCAGGCATCGGTGCGCTCCACACCGCGACCGATCAGCTGCTGCGCCACGTCGCGCACCTCGCCCCACAACAGCACCGCAAACAGGAACGCGGGCGTTACCGATTTGCCTTCGCGCACCCGCGCATCGGTGTTGGCCAGGCCGTGCTCGACCAGCGCGCGCAATGCGGCATCGCCGCGCTTGAGCGCGCGCGCGGTGGCGGGAAACAGGAACTTCAGCAGGCCGCACTGTTCCAGCATGTGGAAACTCTTCAGCCCGTTTCCGCTCAGGAACATCTTCAGCGATTCATCGAACAGGCGCGCTGGCGCGGCATCGCCCAGCAGCGGCCCCAGTGCTTCGAACGGCGCCATAGCGGCCGCGTCGATGTGCATGTCCAGCTTGGCCGCCAGTCGTGCCGCGCGCAGCATGCGTACCGGGTCTTCGCGATAGCGTGTTTCCGGATCGCCGATCAAGCGCAATACGCGGTCGTGCAGGTCCTGCATGCCGCCCACGTAATCGCGGACGGAGAAATCGCTGATGTCGTAATACATCGCGTTGACGCGGAAATCGCGGCGGATCGCGTCCTCCTCGATCGTGCCCCAGATGTTGTCGCGCACGATGCGCCCGTCGACGATGCTGCGGTCGCCTTCGCAACCCTCCTCGCCCAGGCCCCGAAAAGTCGCGACCTCGATGATTTCCGGGCCGAACACCACATGCGCCAGGCGGAAGCGACGGCCGATCAGGCGGCAGTTGCGGAACAGGTGCTTCACCTCGTCCGGGGTGGCGCTGGTGGCCACGTCGAAGTCCTTCGGCGCCAGGCCCAGCAGCAGATCGCGCACGGCACCGCCGACCAGGTAGGCGGTGTAGCCGGCTTCATTCAGGCGATACAGCACGCGCAGCGCCGCCTTGCTGATGTTCTTGCGCGAGATGATGTGCTGATCGCGCGAGATGATCTTCAGCGCGGATGGGGCGTTGGTTCTTGAGTCGAGGTTCAAGCGGTCAGAATCCTTCCAGGTGCATGGCACCCATGACTATAACAATCAGGGCGCTCGATACCGCCGATGCGCCGCCGATGCATTGGACGCCCGATTGCCCACGGCAACCAGCGTGTTTGCGGCGGCGTGGACGAATGACCGGTTGCGAGGCATTGCCGCCCGAAACAATTTCGCTATACTAGCGCGCCTCGCAAGAGAACGCTCCCTTCGTCTAGTGGCCCAGGACACTGCCCTCTCAAGGCGGGAACACGAGTTCGAACCTCGTAGGGAGCACCATTTCGCTTTTGCAATCTTCCGTGATTGCTGTTGTCTGGAGAGGATTCCGACAACTGGACCAACGTGACGTTGGCTGGACCAGAAGCGGCCATCCATGGCCGCACTCTTCACAAGAGCGCTCGATCGACACACTCGTTCGAGCGCCGTTCCATTCAAAGCAGACCCGCGTTCATGACTTTCGTCGTCGTCGACAACTGCATCAAGTGCAAGTACACCGATTGCGTTGAAGTCTGCCCGGTCGATGCCTTCCGCGAGGGCCCCAATTTTCTCGCCATCGATCCCGACGACTGCATCGACTGCACGTTGTGCGAACCCGAGTGCCCCGCCAACGCGATCTACCCCGAAGACGACGTGCCAGCCGGCCAGGAAGCGTTCGTGGCGCTCAACGCCGAACTGGCCCGCGACTGGCCAGTGATCACCGAGCGCAAGGACGCCCCCGCCGACGCCAGCGAGTGGGACGGCAAGCCGGGCAAGCTCCCGCTGCTGCAGCGCTGAGCAAACCTCATCCATGAAAAAAGCCGCCCGAGGGCGGCTTTTTTCATGGTGCCTGGCCGGGTTTAGTCCGTCAGCTTCGCTTTCAGCGAATCGATGATCTTGCCCACGGCGTTGACGCCACCCTTGGCGCGAACCTCGCTGCCATAGGTACCGCTGTCACCCACGGTGACCACGACCTGCTGCGCCGCGCCGCCCGATGCGGTGGCATCGCTGCGCTTTTCGCGGTGGAACATGCGGCCGAAGAAGCCCCGCTTCTTCGCGGCACCGGCAACGGCAACCGTGTAGCTGTGCGCGGCATCATCGTGGCTGAGTACCTTGCCCACCTTGCCGTCCTGCAGTGCCTGCCCGACCCGTTGATAGACCGTGTCGATCGGGCCGGACGTGATGAAGCCGTCGGAAATCTCGCCGGCGGTGGGTCCGACGGAGGCCCTGGCGCCATTGGCGGTCGGCTGGTTGGCACCGGGCGGCGGAATGTTCAGCGCCGCGGTAGCCGATGGCGTGTCCAGGTTCGGCGGAATCTCCAGCGGCGATTCCTGCACGGCGGTCTCCCATGCCTTGTGCGAGCGGAACATGCCGCAACCGGCGAGCAGCAAACCGCAGAGGGCAAGCGCGGGCACGGTGACGAGGAGCGAGGTTTTCTTCATGTAATGGGATTCCGTGGAAGGATCGGGCCGCCGCAACGCCGCAGCGCTTCAGGCAGCAGTGGCCAAGGATGCCAGACTGGACAGTGCTTGGCGCAGTCGGACACGTTCCGGGCCTTCATTCAATTCAACAAGCGGCAACCGCGGCAACGCCAGACCAAGCCCCAGCTCGGGCAACCCCGCCTTCACCGCGATCGGATTCGGCGCGCAATTGAGCGCCTTCAACAACGGCTCCAACGCGGCAAAGCAACGCGCCGTCGCCTCCCTGTCGCCGCCGACCGCCGCGTCGCAAAGTGCACGGAACGCCTTGGGCACCAGGTTGGCCACCACCGAGACAGTACCGTTTGCCCCGGCGAGCATGGCGTCGGTGGCGGTAGCGTCGTCACCGGACAGGTAGACGAAATTCTCGCCCGCAAGTTCCGCAAGCGCGCGAATGCGCTCCGCATCGCCGCGGGCTTCCTTGATACCGATGATGGACGGATGGTCGCGCAGACGGGCAACGGTTTCCGGCAACATGTCGCAGGCCGTGCGGATGGACACGTTGTACAGCAGCAGCGGCAGGCCGCCGTGGTCGGCCACTTCCAGGAAATGGCGGCGCATGCCTTCCTGGGTCGGACGCACGTAGTAAGGCACCACCACCAGCGCCGCATCGGCGCCAAGTGCCTGCGCGCGTCGGGTTGCTTCCACCGTCTTGGCCGTGCCCGCCTCACCGGTGCCGGCGATCACCGGCACCCGGCCGTTCACATGACGAACGCCGAACGTCAGCAGGCGGTCGAACTCTTCGGGCTCCAGCATGTGCGCTTCGCCGGTGGAACCGGCCACCACCACGCCCTGCGTGCCACCCTCGAGTTGATAGTCGAGCAGGCGGCCGAACGCCGGCAGATCGAGCCCGCCATCAGCAGTAAACGGGGTGACCAACGCACAGATGCTTCCACGAATGTTCAAGACACGTCCCGCCCGGCAATCAGCCGTCTATGTTACTTGCGGGCTCGCCAGACGGGCAAGTAAGCTCGAACGGAGTCATTCCGCACCATGCGGACTTCCCACGGGCAAACCTCTTGAAATCTTCTTCCGCTTCTTCCGTCCGCGCGGGCGCCGACGAGCAACTGCTGATCCAGGTATTGACGCCGGCACTGCAATCGCCGCTGCTGACGCTGGCACGACGCATCGCCGATGCCGGCTGCAACCTGGCCGAGGCGCGGGTAGCCACGATCGGCACGGAAATCTCGCTGATGCTGCTTGCCACCGGTGCCTGGGATGCGCTGGCCAAGCTGGAATCGGCGCTGACCAAGCTGGCCCGCGACGAGAGCCTGCGGCTGGTGCACTACCGCACCCGACCGCGCGAAAACAGCTCGCATCTGCTGCCATATCTGGTCGAAGTGGTGGCGGCCGACCGCCCCGGCATCGTGGCGCGCATCGTGGAATTTTTCAGCCAGCATGAGATCAGCGTGGAGCAGCTGAACTCCACCCACTACCAGGCCATGCAAACCGGCGCGGAAATGTTCCAGGCCCAGTTCACCATCGGCATCCCTTCGGAAATCCACATCGCCGCGCTGCGCGACGACTTTCTCGAACTGTGCGACGGGCTGAACCTGGACGCGATCATGGACCCGGTGAAATTCTGAGAGGTTGTGATTTTTCAACCTCTCAGCCCGGCCATGGCGAGGGCATGGATGCCCGAGTTGAGGCAATGCATGGAGCAGTTGCCCTATGCCCGAGTTGAGGCAACGCAGGAGCGGTTGCCCGATGGCCGGACAAGCGCCGAGCATCGCGCGAACCATCCACGCTGGCAAGGTCTGTCATCCGCCGTACGGCAAGCGCTAGTCTTGGGCCATGCGGCCTCCGCCGCGATGGAGCGTCCATGCCCGAAATCGGCAAGAAAGTCCCACCGCTCACCGGGCCTACCGGCACCGGCGAGCCACTGAAACTGGCCAGCCTCAAGGGCCAGTGGGTCGTCCTCTACTTCTACCCCAAGGACAGCACCCCCGGCTGCACTGCCGAGGCGCAGGATTTCCGCGACCTCCACCCGCAATTCCGCCAGCGCGGCGCGCAGATCGTCGGCGTGTCGCGTGATGCCGTCGCCTCGCACGCCCGGTTTGCGGAAAAGCAGGCGCTGCCGTTCCCGCTGGTATCCGACCCCGACGAAACCTGGTGCAAGGCGTTCGACGTGATCCACGAGAAGGTGCTGTACGGCAAGCGCCACATGGGCGTGGTACGCAGCACGTTCCTGATCGACCCCGACGGCAAACTGTCACGGGAATGGCGCAAGGTGAAAGTCACCGGCCACGCGCAGGAAGTGCTCGACGCCATCCCGGCCGCGTGAGCGCACACCCCGCATCGCTTTTTCGGGCGTGGCACGCCACGCCTCTCCGCCCGCGACCGCAGCATCGCGATCCCTCCCCCACCACCCGCGAGGATTCTTCCGCATGACCGGAAGCAAGCGCATCTACGCTCTGGACACCAACGTTCTGCTGCATGACCCGACCTCGCTGTTCCATTTCGAGGAACACGACGTCTTCATCCCGATGACCGTGCTGGAGGAACTGGACGAGAAGAAGAAGGGCGCGTCGGAAGTGTCGCGCAACGGCCGCCAGGTCAGCCGTTTCCTCAATGAGCTGATCGAGCGCGGCAAGCAGCATGACCTGTCAGATGGGCTGGAACTGACCAACCCTGCCGGCATCAAGCTCAAGCGCGGATCGGCGGTGGGCCGGCTGTATTTCCAGCAGCGCATCAGCAACGGCCACGGCAAGGCCGACAACCAGATCCTGGCCGCGGTGATCGAGCTGCACGAGCAGCATCCCGACCGCACCGTGATCCTGGTGACCAAGGACATCAACCTGCGGATCAAGGCCAGCATCCAGGGCATCACCGCGGAGGATTACGAGAACGATCGCGCGCTGGACGATTTCTCGCTGCTCTACAACGGTGTGGAGGCGTTGCCGGAAGACTTCTGGGAGCAGCATCCGGAAGTGGAATCGTGGACCGAGCGCGGACGCACCTACTACCGCCTCGACCGCCACGAAAGCGAGGAGTGGTACCCCAACGAATGCCTGTACATGCCGGGCGAAGGCGGCATCGAGCTACGCGTACTGGAAGTCGGCGAGGACACCGCCACGCTGGTGTTGCTGGATGACCACTCGCATGCCAACCACCACGTATGGGGCATTGGCGCGCGCAACCGCGAGCAGAACTTTGCGCTCAACGCGCTGATGGACCCGGACATCGATTTCGTCACCCTGCTGGGCAACGCCGGCACCGGCAAGACTTTGTTGGCACTGGCCGCCGGCCTGGCCCAGGTGATGGACCAGCAGCGCTACCGCGAGATCATCATGACCCGCGCCACCGTCTCGGTGGGCGAGGACATCGGCTTCCTGCCCGGCACCGAGGAGGAAAAGATGACGCCCTGGATGGGCGCGCTCACCGACAACCTGGAAGTGCTGGCCAACCCGGAAGATGGCGGCAGCTGGGGCCGCCAGGCCACCAACGACCTGCTCGCCTCGCGCATCAAGATCCGCTCGCTCAACTTCATGCGCGGTCGCACCTTCCTGTCGCGCTACCTGATCATCGACGAGGCACAAAACCTCACCCCGAAGCAGATGAAAACCCTGATCACCCGCGCCGGCCCCGGCACCAAGATCGTCTGCCTGGGCAACGTCGAGCAGATCGACACGCCCTACCTCACTGAAACCACCTCCGGCCTCACGTACGCGGTGGACCGCTTCAAGCAATGGGAGCATTCGGCGCACGTCACGCTGCGTCGGGGCGAACGTTCACGGCTGGCGGATTTCGCGGCGGAGACGCTGTAAGCCGGGATTGGGGATTGGGGATTCGGAACGGCCCGAAGCCGGGCTTCATCGCTGAATGGGAATCCTCGCGCGACTGAATGTCGCGCGGGGAATCAGCGGGGTCGAGCGCGTAGAATGGCAGGCTCCGAAATCCCTGCCACGGCTGCTCGCGTTGCCATGATCCTTACGCCCCGCCTCATTCTGCTCGCCGTATTCATATTCTTCGCCCTGTGCGTGCTGCTGGTGCACCTGCGCGGGCGCGTGCGGCTGCGCTTCGATCGTCAGCTGGTGGACCATTCGGCGGTGTTCGCGCCATACAACCTGCTGATGTACGCGTTCTCCGCGGTGCCGGCGAAACCCATCCTGGATCGCCGCGGCTTTCCGGAGCTGGATCTGCTGCAGGCCAACTGGCAGACCATCCGTGACGAGGCGCTGCATCTGACCGACGCCGGCCATATCCGCGGCACCACGGCCAACAACGACGCCAGCTTCAACAGCTTCATCAAGCAGGGCTGGAAGCGTTTCTACCTGAAGTGGTACGGCGAGCCGCTGGCCTCGGCCCAGGCGCTGTGCCCCAAGACGGTGGAACTGCTCAACGCCATCCCCGGCATCAAGGCGGCGATGTTCGCCACGCTGGCGCCCAACAGCAAACTCAACCCGCACCGCGATCCGTTCGCCGGCTCGCTGCGCTATCACCTCGGCCTGATCACGCCCAACTCGCGTGACTGCCGCATCTTCGTCGACGGCGAGGAACACGCCTGGGGCGACGGCAAGGACGTGGTGTTCGACGAGACCTTCGTGCACTGGGTGGAAAACAAGACCGACCAGACCCGCGTCATCCTGTTTGCCGA
The DNA here is from genome assembly GCF_001426645.1 of Rhodanobacter sp. Root480. GTDB lineage: Bacteria > Pseudomonadota > Gammaproteobacteria > Xanthomonadales > Rhodanobacteraceae > Rhodanobacter > Rhodanobacter ginsenosidimutans. The sequence goes on along the minus strand of NZ_LMEX01000001.1, from coordinate 417,073 downwards.
TGTCGAACGCCCGCTGCGCACGCGCTGGATGAGCGCGATCAACCATCGCGTCGGAGCGTTCATGGGCAAGATAACGGCCTCACCCAACAGCGACACGGGCGCCGAGAAAACCGGCTTCGTGAACCGTCTCTACGCGCTCAGCCAGCGCAAGGGCGCCACCCACCGCTGGAAGACGGAGTTCAAACGCCGCCACCGGAAACTGTACAAGGCTGCCAAGTACGTCGGCATCCTGTTCCTGATGTGGCTGATCTTCCTGGCGCCGTGGCCGCTGTTTCACTGATCCCGTCACACGACGCGGCCGTCGCGCGTCCTTGATGTTTTGACGGAGAAAACCTTTGGACACACAAACCGCGCTGTTCCAGCAACATCGATCCCGCCTGTTCGGGCTGGCCTACCGCATGCTCGGCACGCCGGCCGATGCCGAGGACGTGCTGCACGATGCCTGGCTGCGCTGGGATGCGCAGGACGTCGATGCGCTGGATGACGCCGAAGCCTGGCTGGTGACCGTGACGACCCGGTTGGCGCTGGATCGCCTGCGTCGGGCCAAGACCGAGCGCGCGCACTACCCCGGCCCATGGCTGCCCGAACCGCTACTGGCCGACGCCGACCAGCCCGAGGCGCGGCTGGAGCGCGCCGAAAGCCTCACCCTGAGCTTCCTGGTGCTGCTGGAGCGGCTCAGCGCCGACGAGCGCGCCGCATTCCTGTTGCGCGAGATCTTCGATTACAGCCACGCCGAAACCGCGGCCATGCTGGACATCAGCGAGGACGCCTGCCGCCAGCGCGTGCATCGGGCGAAGCAACGCCTGCGCGATGAACGTCCGCGCCAGGGCGCACCCGACCACCATCGCCAGCATCGTTTGCTGGAGCGTTTCGCCGAGGCCCTGCGCACACCGGACATGGACACCTTGCGCGCGCTGTTCGCCGAGGACGCCGTGCACATCTCCGATGGCGGCGGCCTGGTCACCGCCACGCTGCGTCCGCTGCACGGGGCCGAACGGCTGGCTCGCCTGTATCTGCAGATCGCACTGCATCAGCAGGCCGATGGCGTGTGTCATGAAATCCATACGCTCAACGGTGCGCCCGCCTTGCTCAGCTGGCACGACGGCAACCTGATCAGCGCCAGCTGGATCGACGACGACGGCACCGGCATCAGCGCCATCCACGCCTTGCGCCACCCCGGAAAACTGGCCCGGCTGGCAGCTGTCACAAAATCGAAAGGTTCTGCGTCCTTGTATTGAACGGCCACCTCGGCCGCATCCACCACCAAGGAGTTCCCCATGTCATCGCGTCAATCCTCCGCCCCCACCGGCGACGCCATCAAGCCGCTGCTCGCCTTGGTCAAATACCTGCAAACCGGCAGCATCGAACGCCCCCTGATCGAACTGGTACTGATGCGCGCCTCGCAGCTCAACGGCTGCGCCTACTGCCTGGACATGCACAGCAAGGATGCACGCGCCGCCGGCGAAACCGAGCAGCGCCTGTATGTGTTGCAGGCGTGGCGCGAAGCGCCGTTCTACAGCGACCGCGAGCGCGCCGCACTGGCCTGGTGCGAGGCGGTCACCCGGCTCGACCCCATCCACGGCGTACCCGACGAGGTCTACGAGCAGGCCCGCGCGCAGTTCAGCGAGAAGGAACTGGGCGACCTGAACATGGCGGTGATCCTGATCAACGCCTGGAACCGCATCGCGATCCCGTTCCAGAGCATGCCGGGCTCGTACCAGCCGCCCAAGCACTGAGCCCCAACCACGAAAAAAGCCCAGGCAGTTCCTTCCCCCGTTGACGGGGACAAGATGGCAGGACTGCCATCTTGAGCAGCGAAGCTGCCCGAAGGGCGGATGCCATGCCATGGAAGGCATTCGTTCAAGGTGCCCGGAGGGCGGAAGGGGGAGCGCGGCAAAGCCGCGCTGGCTTTCCAGGCCGCCAAAAAAAGCGCCCCCATCAGCCCTTCGGGCAGCTTCCCCCGCTGCGCGGGGGAAGCAAGAACGGGATCTTCAGAAAATCCTCAGCCCTTGATGCGCTTCACCAGGGCATCGGCGAAGCTGTCGGTGCTGCCCTTGCCGCCGATATCGGGCGTCACGCTGTCGCGGTCGTTCGTCATGGTGTCGCGGATCGCCTGGCGCAGCTGGTCGCCCTTGGCCACCATGTCCAGGTAATCGAGCATGTCGGCGGCGGCCAGCAGCAGCGCGCAGGGGTTGGCGATGCCCTTGCCGGCGATGTCCGGCGCCGAGCCGTGCACGGCTTCGAAGATCGCCGCGTGCTCGCCGATGTTGTCGCCCGGCGCCAGACCCAGGCCGCCGACCAGGCCGGCACACAGGTCGGACAGGATGTCGCCGAACAGGTTGGTGGTGACGATCACGTCGAACTGCTCGGGACGCATCACCAGCTGCATGCAGGTGTTGTCCACGATCATCTCGTTGAACTCGATCTGCGGGTATTCCTTGGCGATCTCGCGCGCCACGTTGAGGAACAGGCCCGAGCTGGTCTTCAGGATGTTCGCCTTGTGCACCGCGGTGACTTTCTTGCGACCCTTCTTCACCGCCAGCTCGAACGCGTAGCGCACGATGCGGCTGCTGCCCTTGCGGGTGTTGCGCGCCACCGATTCGGCGATTTCGCCATCTTCGGACAGCGTCTGCCCTTCGGAGCGGTACGCGCCCTCGGTGTTCTCGCGCACGGTGATGATGTCGATGTTCTCGTAGCGCGACTTGGTGCCGGGGAAGCTCACCGCCGGGCGCACGTTCGCGTACAGGTCGAAATGGCGGCGCAGGGTCACGTTGACCGAGGTGAAGCCGCCGCCGATCGGCGTGGTCAGCGGGCCTTTCAACGCGACCTTGTGCTCGGCGATCTTGTCCAGCGTGGCCTTGGGCAGCAGGTCACCGTGCTTGTCCAGCGCCACCATGCCGGCGTCGACGAAGTCGTACTTCAGGCCGCAGTCCAGCGCGTCGAGCACGCGCAAGGTGGCGGTCATGATCTCGGGGCCGATGCCGTCGCCCGGGATCACCGCGATTGTGTTGCTCATGGGGGAAACTCCTTCGAATGGGGATACGCGACATCCGGACCGAACCTCGCGCGAAACCCATCAATTATCGCTGATAGGAGTGGCCGCCACCAGCGCGAAGCGGGCGCAGCGCCTTGAAAATACTCGCACGCAGCGTTGCATGATCCCGCAGGGTCAGGCGTGGTCGGGGCAACCCGCGGCGCCCGTGTCGGCGCTGCCCTGCTCCAGCTGGTCGAGCAGATCCACGGCCCGGCGCAGGTGCGGGATCACGATCGACCCGCCCACCACGAGGCCCACGCTGAACACCTCGAAAAACGCATCGCGCTCCACGCCGGCTTCCTTGCACTGGGCCACGTGGTAGCTGATGCAGTCATCGCAACGCAGTACCAGCGAGGCGACCAGGCCCAGCATCTCCTTGGTCTTCACGTCCAGCGCGCCGGCCTTGTAGGTTTGCGTGTCCAGCGCGAAGAAGCGCCGCACGACCTGGTTGTCCTCAGCCAGGATGCGCTCGTTCATGCGCTGGCGGAAGGCGGTGAACTCGGCCAGTCGATCGTCGCTCACGCGGCGTCACCGAGCAGTTGCGCCAGCTTGCCGCTGCGGTCGGCGGCGACAAGGTCGTCGAAGCCGCCCACGTGCTGGTCGTTGATGAAAATCTGCGGCACGGTACGGCGCCCGCCGCTGCGCTGGAGCATCGCGTCGCGCTGCACCGGGTCGGTGTCGATGCGCACTTCCTGCCACTCCAGCCCTTTCGACTTGAGCAGGTTCTTGGCGCCCACGCAGTAAGGGCAGACGGCAGTGGAGTAGATCTCGATCTTCGGCATTACGGCGCTCCAGGGGACGGTCAAAATGGTTCAGCCCACACATGCGTCCACGCCGAAGCCAAATCAAGCATGTACAGGGTGGCCGCGCGGCGCGAACCGCGCCCTCACCAAGTGGTCTGAATGATATTGTCGACCCCTCATGACCATGCCAGCACACCGCCGCGCTCCACGCCTCCTGTCCGCCTTGACTCGCGCCTTGCTGTGCGCGGGTTTGCTTGAGCCGGTGGCGATGGCGCAGGACAACGTTCGCCTGCCAGATCTGGGCAGTTCGGCGAATGCACTGATTTCGAAGCAGGAAGCGCAGGCCTACGGCGCCTCCATGCTGCGCCAGATGCGCGCGCTGGACATGGTGGTCGACGACCCGCTGGTGGACGATTACATCAACGACCTGGGCTTCCGGCTGGTTGCCGCCAGTGCCAAGCCGGACGAGCATTTTTCGTTCTTCGTGGTGAAGGACCCGGAGATCAACGCCTTCGCGGCGCCGGGCGGCTACGTGGCGGTGAACGCAGGCCTGGTGGCGATCACCCGCAACGAAAGCGAGCTGGCCGGCGTCATCGCGCACGAGATCGGCCACATCACGCAGAACCATCTGGAACGGGCCTTCGAGGCATCGCGCAAGGATGCCCCGCTGATGGCGCTGGTGTTGCTGGGCGCGCTTGCCGCGGGCGCCGCCAACAATGCCGGAGACGCGCCGATGGCGGTGCTGGCCGGCGGCCAGGGGCTGATCGCGCAACGGTCGATCAACTTCACCCGCAAGGATGAGGTCGAGGCCGACCGCACCGGCATCCAGACCCTGGCCAATGCGGGTTTCGACCCGCGCGGCATGGCCGGCTTCTTCTCGCACATGCAGGACGTGCTCAGCGCCAACACAGGCGGCATGGGCAATACACCCAGCATGCTGCAGGATCACCCGGTGACCTCGGCCCGCATCAGCGACGCCAAGTCGCGCGCCGGCGGCCTGATCGCCGCACAGAAGCTGCGGCCGAGCGGCAGCACCCTGGTCAAGAGCCAGTGGGAAAGCACCACCGCGCCGATCCCGTTCGTGCACGATGTCACCACCTTGTTCAGCCCCTCGGCGCAGCAGCGTGGCGAGACGTATGCGCTGATGCGCGAGCGCCTGCGCGTGCTGACTGGCGACGCCTCCAAGGAAGCGCTGCGCTACCGCTCGAATTTCGACAAGCGCGGCTTCGACACGCTCGCCACGCGCTATGGCTACGCGCTGGCGCTCACCCGCAGTGGTGATGGCACGCAGGCCATCGCGCAGTTGCAGCCGTTGATCGAAAAGCAGCCGGAGAACCTCATCCTGCAACTGGCGATGGCGGACGCCCGTTTCCAGGCCGGCCAGCGCGCCGCCGCGCTGGCCCTCTACGAAAAGCTCAACCTGCACTCGCCACGCAATCGCGCGGTGGCACTGGCGTACGCCCAGGCACTCACCACCGGTGGCGCGCCCGCACAGGCGGCGACCGCCGCGGAACTGTTGCGACCCCTGCTGAGCAATGCGGTGGAGCCACAGCTCTACACCGCCTACGCCCGCGCCTGTGAGAAAGCCGGCGACACCGAGCGCGCAGGCGAAGCATTCGCGGATGCCAGCTACTACTCGGGCCGCCCTTTCGACGCGATGGAACAACTCAAGCGCCTGCTCAAGCGCGACGACCTGGACTACTACGCCCGCGTCCGCATCCAGGCCCGCATCGCCGAACTCACGCCGCTGGTGCTGGAACTGCACAAGCGCAAGATCCAGACGGCGGATCGGCCTGATGGCGGCCAATAAGCGGGCGGAAAACTTTTCGAACCAGCCTGCACAACGCGAACTGAGCCCGAAGGCACCGTAACCCCCTCTCCCCTGCGGGGGAGAGGGTTGGGGAGAGGGGGCTGGTGCTCGCGGGAAAGACCTGTACTGCAGCTTTTCGGCGTCTTGGGGGCAACTTCGCTGCGGCTTCCCCGCAGCGTGTCCCCCTCTCCCTGCCCTCTCCCCGCAGGGGAGAGGGGATTACGGCATCTTTCGGTGCTGAGGCGTAGCGTTTGCGGTCTTTGTTTGGCTTGCATCGCCACACCGGGGAGCCCGAAGGTACAAGGCTGAAGTGCGGTGATTGCGGCAGCCCGCAACATTCACGCGCCTGTTGTCATCCCCACGTAACATTCATCCCCTGAAATATCCCCGTCACAAGCCAACGGCAGAACCGTGCACAAACGTATTCTCATCGTCGAGGATGAAGCATCCATTCGTGACATGGTGGCCTTCGCCCTGCGCAAGGCTGGCATGGACCCGGCCATGGCCGGCGATGCGCGCGAGGCGCAACTGGCCATCGCCGAACGGGTGCCCGACCTGATCCTGCTGGACTGGATGCTGCCGGGAACCAGCGGGCTGGAGCTGGCGCGGCGCTGGCGCAAGGAAGAGTTGAGCCGCGAGATTCCGATCATCATGCTCACCGCGCGCGGCGAGGAAGTGGATCGCGTCAACGGGCTGGAGGCCGGCGTGGATGATTACGTGGTCAAGCCGTTTTCCACCCGCGAGCTGATCGCCCGCATCAAGGCGGTGCTGCGCCGCAGCCACGGCGATGATGGCGACGGCATGCTGGAAGGTGGCGGCCTGCGCATCGATGGCCCCGCCCACCGCGTGTTTGCCGGTGACGATCCGGTGCCTATCGGCCCCACCGAATACCGCCTGCTGCATTTCTTCATGACCCACGCCGAACGCGTCTACTCGCGCGCGCAACTGCTGGATCACGTGTGGGGCGGCAGCGTCTACGTGGAGGAGCGCACGGTCGACGTGCATATCCGCCGCCTGCGCAAGACGCTGGAGCCGTGGAAGCTCGACGACCTGGTGCAGACGGTGCGTGGCAGCGGCTATCGTTTCTCCACCCGCGCCTGATGCACTCTTCCGCGCCACCGGACTGAAACGCCCGATGCCTTCCACGAAACCGTTCTGGCAATTGCCTGCCCTGCTCCTCGCCGGCCTTGTTGCGGGCGCATTGGTCGGTTGGCTGGCGGGCGGGCGCGTCATGACCGGCATCGCCCTGGTCGCGATCGCTGAAATCCTGGTGTTGCTGATCTACATCCGTCGCTCGACACAAACGACAACCACCGTCGACGTATCCGCGCCGCGCAAGTCGCGCCTGCTGGCCAGCCATCTGCGCGACCTGCATGCCACCGCCCGCCAGTGGCCCGACGCAGTGGTGATACTGGACAAGGATCAGCGCATCCGCTGGTTCAACCGGGCCGCGGAAACACTGCTGGGGCTGCACCGCCCGACCGACCGCGCCGTGCGCTGGCCCGAGCGCATGGCCGGCACCGAGCTGGCCGCATGCCTGGATCCAGGCAGCAGTGGACTGCCGTACGAAGTCACCGCGCCCGGCCAACCCGAAAGTCAGCTCAGCGTCGACCTGCTGCCGTTTGGCGATCAGCAGCAACTGTTGCTGGCGCGCGACGTCAGCCACATCAGCCGGCTCGAACAGATCCGCCGCGATTTCGTGGCCAATGTGTCGCACGAATTGCGCACGCCGCTGACGGTGATCCACGGCTACCTCGAACTGCTCGATCCCGAGGATGTGCCCGAACTGGCACCGGTGCTGACCGAGATGCGCTCACAATCCCGGCGCATGGGCCAGATCGTGGAAGACCTGCTCACCCTGTCACGGCTGGAAACCCAGCACGAGGTCACCGACGAACGCGTGCCGATGGCCGCGCTGCTGGCGATCGTGCACAAGGAGGCGCTGGCGCTGAGCCAGGGGCGGCACCAGATCGCGCTGGAATCCACCGCGGGAATGGACCTGCTCGGTTCGCCACGCGACCTGCATAGCGCGCTGTCCAACCTGGTCAGCAACGCGGTGCGCTACACGCCGAAGGGTGGCAGCATCACGATCCGCTGGCAGCGCACGCCCGAGGGCGCGCTTTATTCGGTCAGCGACACCGGCTTCGGCATTCCCGCCGCGCACCTGGCGCGCCTCACCGAACGTTTCTACCGGGTGTCGTCCAGCCGCTCGCGCGAAAGCGGCGGCACCGGCCTGGGCCTGTCCATCGTCAAGCACGTGCTGAACCTGCACCAGGCGCGATTGCAGATCGACAGCACGCCCGGCGTCGGCTCCACCTTCGTCTGCCATTTCGGACGCGCCCGCCTGTTGCCGCCGGAGCACGCTTGATGCCACGTGGCGCGCCTGTGCGGAAGCCCGCGCCAGCGTAATTCGCCGCCCGGATGTGCCGGGCCGGTACATGGGCCAGAATGCACGTATGCCCGATCAAACTCCCCCTGTTCCCGCCGACGTGGACTGGTCCGCCCCCGAGCTGTTTTTCAGCCGCGAGCTGGCCGCGCTGGAATTCAACTTCCGGGTATTGGCGATGGCGCGCGACGCCACCGTGCCGCTGCTGGAGCGCTTGCGCTACCTCAGCATCGTGGCCAGCAACCTGGACGAATTCTTCGAAGTGCGCGTGGCAATGCTCAAGCATCACCACGCCTACGGCTCCGCCGCGCCGGGGCCGGATGGCCTGCTGTCGGGCGAGTTGCTGTCGCGCATCCGCAGCCGGGTGCTGGACCTGGTGGCGCTGCAATACGCCACCTGGCAGGAGCAACTCAGCCCGCAGCTCGATGCGGCGCGCATCCACATCCTTACCCGCCAGCAGTGGGAGCCGCGCCAGCGCCGCTGGCTGCAGGGTTATTTCGAGCACGAAGTGCTGCCGGTGCTGTCGCCGCTGGGGCTGGACCCGTCGCACCCGTTCCCGCGCATCCTCAACAAGACGCTGAACATCGCGGTGGTGCTGAAGGGGCGCGATGCCTTCGGCCACGAGGGTCACATGGCGCTGGTGCGGGCGCCGCGCTCGCTGCCGCGGATCATCCGCCTGCCCGACGAGGTATGTGGCGAGGGCGACCATTTCGTGTTCCTCGCCGAGCTGCTGCAGGCGTTTGTCGACCTGATGTTTCCTGGCTTCAAGGTGGTGGGCTCGTACCAGTTCCGCGTCACCCGCAACAGCGAGCTGATGGTGGAAGAGGCGGAGATCGAGAACCTGGCGCTGGCGTTGAGCGAGGAGCTGATCGGCCGCGGTTATGCGCGGCCGGTGCGGCTGGAAGTCGCCGACGATTGCCCGAAATCGATCACCGCCATGCTGACCCGGAATTTCCAGTTGGAGGAAGCGGACGTCTACCGTTGCGACGGCCCGGTCAACATCATCCGCGCGGGCATGATCTATGAATGGGTCGACCGGACGGAGCTGAAATTTCCCCACTTCGTGTCGGAATTGCCGCCCGCGCTGGACGCCAGCCACAACAAGTTCGACCTGATCGCGCAACGCGACGTGCTGCTGCACCACCCGTACCAGAGCTTCGGCGCGGTGATCGACCTGCTGCGCCAGGCGTCGGTCGACCCGCAGGTGCTGGCGATCAAGCAGACGCTGTACCGCGCCGGCGAGGACACGCCGCTGGTCGACCTGCTGGTGGAGGCTGCCCGTCACGGCAAGGACGTGACCGTGGTGATCGAGCTGCGCGCGCGTTTCGATGAGGCGGCCAACATCCACCTGGCCACGCGGCTGCAGGAGGCCGGCGTGCAGGTGGTGTATGGCGTGGTGGGCTACAAGACGCACGCCAAGATGCTGCTGATCGTGCGCCGCGAGGGCGAGGTCCTGCGCCGCTACGCGCACCTGTCCACCGGCAACTACCACCAGGGCAACAGCCGCGTGTACACCGACATCGGCCTGATGACCGCCAACCCGGAAATCGGCGAGGACCTGCACAAGGTGTTCCAGCAGCTGTCGGGCCTGGGGCCGGTGATCGAGCTGAAACGGCTGCTGCATTCGCCGTTCACGCTGTACCCCAGCGTGGTGGCGAAGATCGAGCGCGAAACCGAACACGCCCGCGCCGGCCGCCCGGCCCGCATCGTGGCCAAGCTCAATGCGCTGAACGACGCGCGGGTGATCGGCGCGCTGTACCGCGCGTCGCAGGCCGGCGTGGAGATCGACCTGATCGTGCGCGGCGCCTGCACCCTGCGGCCGGGGCTGCCCGGCATTTCCGAACGCATCCGGGTGCGCTCGATCGTGGGCCGCTTCCTGGAACACAGCCGCGTGTACTGGTTCGCCAACGATGGCGACCCCGACCTGTATTGCGCCAGCGCCGACTGGATGGAGCGCAACCTGATGCGCCGCATCGAGATCGCCTTTCCCATCCTCGACCCGGACCTGGCCGCCCGCGTGTTCGAGGAAACGCTGGCGAACGGCCTGGCCGACAACACCCAGGCCTGGCTGCTCGACAGTGATGGCCATTACGTTCGCGCCGAACCCGGCGACGATCCGCCGTACAGCGCCCAGCGGGCCTTGCTGCAGCGGTTCTGCGCATGAGCGGCTATTGCTGCATTGCGCCATCCGCGTGCGAGAATGCGCGCCCGGCACCCCACGGAGTACGCGCTTGAGCCCGGCGGAACAAACCCCCATTCGCGACGGCGAGCTGATCGCCTCGGTGGACATGGGTTCCAACAGTTTCCACATGGTGGTGGCCCGGGTCGAACACGGCGAACCGCGCGTGATCGACCGCCTGCGCGACACCGTGCGCATGGCCGCCGGCCTGCGTGCGGACGGTTCGCTCGACGCCGCCCACCGTACCCGCGCGCTGGCCTGCCTGGCCCGTTTCGGCCAGCGCATCGCCGGGCTTCCGGCCCTGCGGGTGCGTGCGGTCGCCACCAATACCGTGCGCCGGCTGGCGTCGCCGCAGGTTTTCCTGACCGCGGCCGAGGCGGCGCTGGGGCACCCTATCGAGATTGTCTCCGGGCGTGAGGAAGGCCGGCTGATTTTCCTCGGCGCCGCGCACGACCTGCCCGCCTCGCGCGAACCGCGACTGGTGATCGACGTGGGCGGTGGCAGTACCGAGTTCATCATCGGCCGTGGCCTGGCGCCGCTGCACACCGAGAGCGTGCAGGCGGGCTGCATCGCCTCGACGCTGCGCTTCTTCCCCGGCGGCAAGCTCACCCGCAAGCGCTGGCAGCGCGCCACCAGCGACATTGGCGTGCTGCTGCAGCAGTTTGCCGAGGATTTCCGCGAATCGGGCTGGCGCGACGCGTTCGGTTCATCGGGCACCGCCAAGTCGATCGGCGCGGTGGTGCAGGCGATGAAATTCTCCGACGACGGCATCACTCCCGCAGCGCTGGCTTCACTGCGCGATGTGCTGCTGGAACAGGGCAACATCAACGCGATCAAGCTGCCCGGCCTGGTCGAGGAACGCGTGCCGGTGATCGCCGGCGGCCTGGTGGTATTCGAGGCTGCTTTCGCCGCACTGGGCATCGAGCGCCTGCAGGTTTGCGAAAGCTCGATGCGCGAAGGCGTGTTGTGGGATCTGCTGGGCCGCGCCGGCGGCAGCGACCCGCGCACCGCCAGCATCGACGCCCTGGCCGCCCGCTACGGCGTCGATCGCGCGCAGTCACGACGGGTGGAAGCGACCGCGCTGAATCTGTTCGACCAGGCGGCCAAGCCCTGGAAACTGGCCGCCGATGCGCGCGAGTGGTTGTCCTGGGCCGCGCGGGTGCACGAGATCGGCCTGGCTATCGCGCACAGCCAGCACCACCACCACGGGGCGTACATTCTGCGCCACGCCGACCTGGCCGGTTTCTCGCGACAGGAGCAGCAACTGCTGGCCGCGGTGGTCGAACTGCACCGGCGCAAGCCTGACAAGAGCGTGGTCTCCGCGTTGCCACAGCGCTACCGGCAACTGGCACGCCATATCACCGCGTTGCTGCGGCTGGCCGTGCTGTTCCGTCGCGCCCGCCGCGCCGAGTCGCTGCCGCCAATGCGCCTGACCGCCACGCGCCAGCGCCTGCGGCTGGCACTTCCCGCCAGCTGGCTCGATCAGCACCCGCTGAGCGAAGCCGACCTGCAGCACGAGCAGGCGCCGATGACGGAACTCGGCCTCACCCTCGAAATCACCCGTAGCTGATCGACTCCCCAGCCCTCCCCTGCAGCGCAGGGGAGGGCTGGGGACAAGGCAGCTTTTGCTCTCCCCACCCAACCCAGGCAATCTCCTGCCGATCAATCCCCCGCGTCCGTGCCTTCCAGCAAGCCTGCCGCGTATCATGGCCGGCACGTCCCAAAACGTTGATTGCCCATGTTCAAGACCGTTCTCGCCGCCCTCCTGCTGCTCGTGCCGCTGTCCTTGCAGGCACAAACGGCCAAGCCCGCATCACCCGCCGAAGCCGCAACGACCGCCCCCGCGCCACCTCCGCAGGTGCTGCTGAAAACCTCCCAGGGCGACATCACACTGGAGCTGTACCCGGACAAGGCACCGAAAAGCGTGGCCAATTTCCTGCAGTACGTGCGCGACGGTTTCTACAACGGCACCCTGCTGCACCGGGCGATCCCCGGTTATCTGGTGCAGGGCGGCCTGTACACCCGCGACCTGCAGCCCAAGCGCACGCGCCCGGCCGTGGCCAGCGAGGCGGACAACGGCCTGTCCAACCTGCGCGGCACCGTGGCGGTGGCGCGCGGCGCCGATCCCAACTCCGGCACCGCGCAATTCTTCTTCAACCTGGTCGACAACCGCCGGCTGGATTTCGTGGGCAGCCAGAGCGGCCTGACCTGGGGCTATGCCGTGTTCGGCAAGGTCATCAAAGGCATGGACGTCATCGACAAGATCGCCGCCCTGCCCAGCCGCGCGCTGGGCCCGTTCGCGGGCGATGTGCCCAACCCGCTGGTGGTGATCGAGAACGCCCACGTGATCGGCGAGGAGCCACCGGCTTCGGCCAGCAGCGCGGCGCCGGCCGAGGCGGCACCCGCCAGGACGACCGCCAGCAAGGGGAAGAAATCCGCCAAGCCGGCCAAGGGCTGATCCGTCAATGACCACCCTGTTCATCGCCGACCTGCACCTTGACCCGGCCCGCCCGCAGATCACCGAACTGTTCGAACGCTATCTGGCCAGCGACGAAGTGCGCCAGGCCGACGCGCTGTACATCCTGGGCGACCTGGTGGAAGCGTGGATCGGCGACGACGATGACGCCGAACTCCCCGCCCGCATCGCCCGCGCCACCCGCGGCGTGCGCGACGTCGGCGTGCCGGTGTACTTCATGGTCGGCAATCGCGACTTCCTGCTCGGCCAGGATTTCGCCAACCGCGCCGGCTTCGAGTTGCTGGATGACGGCACCGTGCACACCCTGCATGGCCAGCCCACCCTGCTGATGCACGGCGACGTACTGTGTACGGATGACGTCGCCTACCAGGCCGTGCGCCAGCAGGTGCGCACGCCGCAGTGGCAAGCACAGGTGTTGTCGATGCCGCTGGACGCGCGCCGCGCCTTCGCCGCCAAGGCGCGCGAAGACAGCCGCGCCCACACCGGCAGCACCATGGAAACCATCATGGACGTCAACGCCGAAGCCGTCGCCGACAGCATGCGCCAGGCCGGCGTGACGCGACTGATCCACGGCCATACCCACCGCCCCGCCGTGCACCGGTTTCAACTGGACGGCCAAACCGCCGAGCGGATCGTGCTTGGCGACTGGTACGAGCACGGCTCGGTGCTGAAGGTCGATGCGAACGGCGCCACGCTGCACGGCCTGGGCGCTGAGTGAACCACCCGCGGCATCGCGTTTGCACCAGCTGACCGCGAGCCGAACGGCATCACCTTGCGCATACGCGCTGCTGACCAGCATCGGGACTCCACCGACAACGGAGTATCGACCCATGCCCATGGTTCGCTTTCGCCTGACCGGCGCCCGTGCCGACGCCGACGCCATGATCGCCGCCCTGCACGGCATCAACGACATCGAACACGTCGAGGAAATCGACGACGTGATGACCGGCATGCGCGATGATTCCAGCTCCAGCGACTCGATAAGCGACAGCGAAGCCCAGCTCTACCGCATCGAGGTCGAGGCGCCCAGCGACGAGCTCGCCGACAACGTCCGCGTCAACGCCGAAGCACTGGCCCACCAGTTGGACGCGGGCATCGAGTTCACCGACGAATTCTGAAGGCGCTACCCGACGCGCGCGCCCCCCGGCATGGCGGCCTCAGTCCGCCGCGCGCGGCACCAGCATGTGCTTGGCCAGATACCCGTGCAGCCGCCCGATCCCCCGTGCCAGGTGCAGTGTGGCAAAGAGCAGCAACACGCCAACCACGCTCGCCGCCAGCACATCTCCCAAGCCCGGCGGGTGCGAACCGAAGCCCCAGTCGATCATGACGCGGTGGTCCACATAGAGTCCGCCCAGCCAGTCGTGGCGGAAAAGCAGCGCCAGCGGAAATGCGATCAGCCCCACGGCGACGCCGAGCAAGGTTACGGCCAGCGTGAAATACGCCACACCCAGCGGCAGCATCAGCCACATGTAGCAAAGCGTGGTCCAGGTATGCACATCGCTGAACATGCGGCCGATCCGTTGCATCAGCGTCGTGCCCTGCGTGGGATACACCGGCCGGCGCGGCATGCGCACACCGAGCATGGCCTCCACGATGCGCCCTTCCACCAGTGACAGCACACGCACGCTGCCGAAGAACAACACGATGAACGGCAACCCGATGATCAGCACCGACAACCCCGCCGACAACGCCAACCCGGTCACCGTCCATGTGAAATAGAAAATGCCGGTCGCCAACGCCAGCACCATGTAGAACAGGGCGCCGTAGGTGCGCGCATCGACCGCCACACCAAAGAAACGCCCGATCAGCGAGCGCCGCCGCGGTACCGGTGGCGGGCGCAATGCACGCTGGATGGTGACCTCCTGGTCCCGGTAGATTTCGGCCACTTCATCCGGTGCGCCATAGCTGCCCACCACCTGTTCCAGCATGGTCGCTTCGTCACGGCCAGGCTGATCGGCCAGCTCCGCGCGTAGATGCTCCTCGGCGTCATACAACGCATCCTGGATCAACGCCGGGTCGGCGCCACGCAAGGCAGCACGCAACTGGCTGAGGTATTCGACGATGCTGTGTGGCGTACTCATGACACCCCTCCTTGCAAAACGTTGTCGACACAATCGCGCGTGGCACTCCACGCCGCGGCCCAGGCACGCAAGGCCTCGCGTCCCGGTTTGGTGATGCGGTAATAGCGCCGCGGCGGACCGCTGATGGACGGCTCCACCTCACTGGCCAGCAACCCCGCTGCCTCCAGGTTGCGCAACACCGGATACAGCGCACTCTGCTTGCCCGCCAGCACGCCCTCCCCCGATGCCTCCAGTTGCTTGGCGATCTGGTAGCCATACATGGGCCGGCGCGCCTGCCCCAGAATCGCCAGCAGCACCAGCGATACCGTCCCGCTGGAAAGCTCCTTCTGGAATTTCTTCAGTTGGTTGGCACTGTCATCCACAAGTTGGCCCTCCCCACCGAACTTGGTGGAGTCAACGATAGTATGAAGTTATGCATAGTGGATGAGCCGGAAGTCATGCGTGCGCTCACCATCGCATCAACTCTTGAGCGCGTTGAGCGAGAACACGAGTACGAATAGCGTGCTGAGGGCACGCGGTTTGATCGGCGCCGATCCCAACTCCGGCACCACCCAATTCTTCTTCAACCTGGTCGACAACCGCGGGCTGGATTTTGTGGGTAGCCCGAGCGGGCTGAGCTGGGGTTAGCCGTGTTCGGCAAGGTCACCAAGGGCATGATGTGGTCGACAAGATCGCCTGCCCTGCTGTGCACCGGGCCCGTTCGCGGGCGACATGCCCAATCCGCTGGTGGTGATCGAGAACGCCCACACGATTGGCGATCGGTCGCGCGGCCCGCTTTTCCCTTACCCGCTGGAGGCTACCAGCGAAAGCTTGGCGCCGATTCTTTCAGAAAATTTCTGGGCATTGCGGTAAATCGTGGTCCCACGCTGGGTCGCCACGCATACTTCCTTGATGTTGCCCTTGAACGGCAGCGCCGAGAACACGTGCGCTTCAAGCAGGCTGTAAACATCGGTCGTGTTGCCCAATTGTTTGCCGTAGTAGCAGGTCTTCACCAGGTCGGGTAAGTACTGTGCGCTGGTGTTGGTGGCAATGATGGCTCCGAGCGTGCCATAGGGCACCTGCAGGCTCGTATCCTGGCCCAGCGACTCGCTGTAAAACGTATCGCCGGGGAAATACAGTGCATTGACCTTGAACTTGGGATTGAGGACCAGAAAACTGTGCCCGTACGACACTGAGCTTCCGTTGGGCCTGAAGGCCCAATTGAGTGCCGCGAAAACCTGCTTGGTCTTGGGATTGAAGTACGGGTTTCCGGATTCGATGGTTTTCGCGATCTGCTGGCCAAAGTCGTCGGCGTAGACATCCTTTTGCAGATGCGGGTCCTGGCGACCAAACGCCATCTGGTTCCGGATACGCTGGCCGCTCTGCAGGCCAGGCATCAAGCCTCGGCGAGTGACAGCGCCCGGTGAAGGCTGGCTTGGCCGGGCGGGGCCATTCCAGGCCTTCGGCAACGTCACCACATCATCGACCCTGGCGCGAACGGCGGCGGGATCCTGGGCGGTCGATGCAAGCACGCCGCGGCCCAGGGCGGCGCTGTTCCGTTCGTAGGTCTGCGTGTAGGAGTCGTAGTTGTTTTCCTCGGTGAACCACGCGTCGGCCTTGAAGTTGATGGTGAGCTCCGAGCTCTGCAGCCGCTTCTGGATCTTGTGGTAGACCTCCAGCCACTTGTCGCCCTTCATATCCACCCCGGGCAACTCTTTTGCCAGAATCACCTTGATGCGCTCCTCCAGGGCCGGATCACGCCGGTAGAGTTCCGTCTGCCGCGCTTTGACGAAGTGCTGCTGCACCAGCCCCGCTGAAGGCCCCAGCGTTTGCGGCTTGTCCCAGAATCTCGACATGTTTGTCCCCTTGATTTGTTCGGCCTGCGGTCGCGCCCCACCCGCATTGGCAACGCTCAACGGGGATTCAGCCAAGCCGCCAAAACTACGCCGAAACTGCGATCCAGACAACGAGAAGAAGCGAACCGGGTGGGCAGCGACAACAAGGAATTGATGGCGGCTCGCCGCACAACAGTTCCATCGCTCAAGACCTGCCTCGGCGCAGCGAATGTCCCGTTGGTTTCAAGCGTCTGGATAAGCCACGTGGCACAAAGACGTCACCATTTGCCGAAGCCAGGCATGCGCGGGGTCGGCGTCCATTCGCGGATGCCACAGGGCCGAGATGCTTATTTCCGGCGTCTGCACCGGGAGTTCGAAGCTCTGGAGTCCGACTGTCATTGCCGGATGGTTCGCGAGCCCATGACCGAGACAGAAGCTCGGCACCAGGGCCACCAGGTCGGAATGACTTGCCAGCCGCATCGCATCGGCGTGTGCCGGCACCACGACGGATATCGTGCGATGCAGTCCCAATGCTTCGAGGGCGTCATCGACCGGCCCGGTGACGTGCGCCTTTCGTGACACGACCACGTGACGGCAGGCGGCGTAACGCCTGGCGGTCACGCTCCGTCCCGCCAACAGGGCATGCCCTGTGCGGACGACGCCGACGAAGCGGTCATGGAACAGGAGTTGGCTGCGCATCTCCGGTGCGGACGACTTGATCACGCCGATCTCCAGATCGATCAGACCTTCGCGCAATGGCGCGGCGTCCTTGTTCGGTTTCGGCGCAAAGCGCAGGCGAACGCGTGGAGACGCTTCCGCGATGGCGGCGCACAGAGGCACGGAAAAGAACTGGATGAAGGCTTCGTTGGCGCGGATGGTGAACGTGCGCTCCAGTGCGGCGACGTCCAGCGGATCGTTGCGCGGCCGCAGAGTTGTCTGCACTTCCCGCGTCAACGCATGGACGCGATCGCGCAGCGATGCCGCGTAGGGCGTCGGTACCAGCCCACGCCCCGCGCGCACCAGCAACGGGTCGCCGGTGGCCGCGCGCAGGCGCGTGAGCGTGCGGCTCATCGCCGATGTACTCAAACCGAGACGGCGCGCTGCAGCCGTAACACTGCCCTCGGCAAGCAACACGTCGAGTGCAACCAGAAGATTCAAATCCACGTTTTCCATGCGGCGAGCTTAAGTCATCCAGCTCGTAATACATGGCGTTTCACACAACCATGGGTTGCATCTGATGCGTCTGGCGCCTTCCCTGTTCACCTGCCACGATCGCCGCGGTCTACATCAAGCGGAGAAAATCATGGCAGCTGAATCCACCGGCGGCAGCGTGCTCATCATCGGCGCATCGCGCGGGCTGGGGCATGCGATGGCTACCGAATTTCTGGATAGAGGGTGGCAGGTGGTTGGCACGGTTCGGGGAGCGGGTCGTACGTTGCTGCACGAATTGGCGGATGAAAACCCGGGCCGGGTCGAGATCGCCTGTCTCGATATCACGGCGCCGCAACAGATGGCGGCGCTGCATGACCGCTTCGCCTCACGCCGCTTCGACATCCTGTTCGTGAATGCCGGCACAGCCAACAAGCATCAGGACGAGACGATCGCCGATGTCTCGACGGAGGAGTTCGTCGAGGTGATGGTGACCAATGCACTCGGCCCGATGCGTGTCATCGAAGCGCTGCAGGATCTGGTGACCGTCACGGGGTTGATCGGCGTGATGTCATCCGGCCAGGGCAGCGTTGGCAACAACGAAAAGGGCGGGCGTGAAATTTATCGGGCCAGCAAGGCTGCGCTGAACCAGTGCATGCGCAGCTACGCCGCCCGCCATGCGGGTGAACGGCGCGCCTTGTTGTTGATGGCTCCGGGCTGGATCCGCACCGACCTCGGCGGGCCGGATGCGCGGTTCAGCATGGAGGAAACCGTTCCGGACATCGTGGATGTGGTCATCGGCAAGCAGGGCAAGCCTGGCTTGGAGTATCTGGATCGGTTTGGTGAGGTGGTGGTTTGGTGAGGCTGCGAGCTTGAGGGGGCTCTATCGGTGAAGTGCCCCCATCCGCCCTGTCGGGCACCTTCCCCCGCGAGCGGGGGAAGGAAGCTGGCTGTTTCGAGGAGCCTGAAGGCTTCCTTCCTCCGTGCAACGGGGGAAGGTGCCCACAGGGCGGATGGGGGCGCTCTTTCCCAGCGCCCCCGAAAACATCCCCGCCTAGAACGTCATCCGCAGCGTCGCCGCGTAGCGACGATCATTCACGTACCACGAGGTGACGCGGCTGCCGGCGCCGTTCTGGTCCATGATCGTGCGCTGCTCGGCGTTGTTGAGGTTGTTCACTTCCAGGCCAAGCTGCAGGTGCTCGGTGAACTTGTAGAAGATCGAGCCGTCGAGCTGGCCGAAGTCGTCGCTGTACACCGGCAGTTTCCAGTCGATGCCGCCGTCGCCGCCGTTGTAGCCGTTCGGGCCCACCGAGAGCAGGTACTTGCTGCGCCAGTTGTAGGCCAGGCGGATCTGCCACGGACCCTTCTCGTAGAACGCCGCCACATTGAAGGAATTCTTCGACAGGCCATCGGCAGGAAGCGTGCCGAACAACGAACCATCCGTGTCACGCGGAACCGTGTCCGAGCTGTTGGGCACCTTGGTGGTGCTGTCGATATAGGTGTAGTTGGCCGACATGCCCAGGCCGCTGAAGGCGCCCGGCAGGAAATCGAAGAACTGGTTCCAGCCCAGCTCCACGCCCTGGATCTTGGCCTTGCCCACGTTGACCGGGCGGGTGATCAGGTAGTCGTAGCTGTTGCCGTCCGCGCCCGGGAAAGCCACCTGGCGGGCTTCACGGCGGAAATAGTCCTTCACGTCCTTGTAAAAGAAATTCGCCCATGCCATGCCGCCGTGGTCGGGGTCGAAGTACCACTCCAGCGAGAGATCGTACTGGTTGGCCCGCATCGGCTTCAGGTACGGGTTGTCGTAGGAGCTGCCGGCCAGGTCCAGCTGCGAGACCGGCAGGCTGCTGCCGTCGGTGGGTGCAGTGACGCCCTGCTTGGTGCCGGCGGTGAGCATCTGGTACGCCTGCATGTCGCCGAAGTTGGGACGGGCGATGGCCTTGGACGCCGCCACGCGCAGGATCAGGTTGTCCGCCATTTCCCAACTCGCGTTGAGGCTGGGCAGTACGTCGGTATAGGCGTTCTTGGCGTTGATCGGCTCGGACTGGCCGCTGCCGAGATAAGGCGCATAAGCCACGTTCGGATAGATCAGGAAGCCCTTGGCCTCATTCTCCGTACGCACCACGCGCACACCCACGTTGCCGTCGAAGCGCCATTCGTCCACGCCGAAATTGAGCATGGCGTACGCGGTCCGGGTGTTCTCGTGCTGGTCGTTGGTGTACTCGCCGCCCGGCTCGCGTTCGGCGAAGCCGTTCTCATAGCCGCTGCCCGGGACGTAATACGGGCTGGCCGCATCGTGGATCGCGTGGTAGCTGCCCGGATAGCCCAGCGCGGTGGCCAGCACCGGGGCGTAGAACGCGCCGGGCACGCCGGCGCCGCCGCGATAGAAGTTGTCGAAGGTGTCCAGGTGCACCAGGTCGGAGTTGACCTTGTCGTTCAGATCCAGCGAAGGCATCTGGTCGGTGGGCACTGCCCACCACGCCATCCAGGTCTGGAACACCGGCTGCCAGTTGTAGCCGGTGTCGATATTGGTGGCCTTGCGGGTGGTGGTGCGCACGCCGGCCTTGATCGAGCGGAAGAACGTGCTGTCGAAGCTCTGCTTGATGTCGGCGCGCCAGGCAAACTCGTCGGCCCGGTTTTTCACCACGTCTTCCATGGTGAAGCCCCAGTAGTAGTTGGCCGGGTTGGTGGTGAAGCCCTGATCCACGCCGATGGAGGGCACGCCACCCAGCCCCACGTCGATGTAGGGCACGTTGACGCCCAGCGCGATGGTGGAGTCCAGCGCCCGGGTATCGGCCTTGATGTACTGCAGGTCGGTGGAGAACTCGGTGTTGTCGGCGATGCGCCACTTGAAGTTGATCGCGTAATCCGTGGTCTTGGATTTGCGGTGCGAGGCGCGGATGTCCGTGCCCATCGGCACGCCGCCCGGCTGGGTGAGGTAGCCGGACTTGAACACGTTGCCGTCGAGGTCGTACGGGTGGCTGGTGTCCAGCGCCACCTGGGTCGGGTCGTTGGAGACGAAGATCGCATCCTCGTTCCACAGCTCGTCATAGCGGCTCTGGAAGACGGTGGCGGCGAGGTCCATGTCGTCGTTGGGCTTCCACTGGAAGGCCACGTAGGCGCCGTCGCGTTTGCGCTCGTACTGCAACGCGCGCCAGTCGGCGCCGCGGGGCAGCCACAGTTCGTCGCCGGTGCCGTCGCCATCCACGTCGGTGTTGGCGTTCTTGAAGAACGGCCGCACGAACAGGCCATCGGTGCGCGTGGCCAGCTCGGAGTGGGCCACATCGACCAGGATGCCGAACTCGCCGGCGTCGGTCTTCCAGCGGTTGCTGTACAGCGCCGAGGCGGAAGGCTTGTACTTCTTGACGAAGTCGCCGTAGTTCTCGCTGAGCGAGAAGCTGACCTTCTGCCCCTCGAAGTCGAACGGCATGCGCGTACGCAGGTTCACCGTGCCGCCCAGGCCGCCCTCGATCATCTCGGCGGTCTGGTTCTTGTAGACGTCCACGCCGCCCATCAATTCGGAAGGCACGTCCTGGAAGCTGAGGTTGCGGCCGCCGGAGGCGGAGAAGCTGTCGCGGCCGTTGAGTTCGGAACGCACCTGGGTCAGGCCGCGAACCTGCACGCCGTTGCCCTCGGCGGAGAAATGCTCCGGATCGCCGACGGAAAGAAAGTGGTCGATGGTGACGCCGGGAATGCGCGACAGCGTCTCGGTGACGCTGCGGTCCGGCAGTGCGCCGATGTCCAGCGCGGTGACCGAATCGACAAAGGTGTCGGCATAGCGCTTGATGTCCTGCGCCCGCTCCACCGATGCGCGGATGCCGGTGACGCTGACCGCGCTGAGCTCGGTGGCCTGCTTCTTTTCCTGCGCGGTCTTTTGCTGTGCGCCATCCTGCGACGTGGTTTGCGTGGTGTCTTGCGTGGTGTCCTGCGCATGTACAGGGCCACTGAGCACGAGGGCGATGCCCAATGCCAGCACCGTGGGTTGCAGGCCGAGCCTGGTGACACGACGTGCACGATAAGCGGCCGCAGAGCGGCCAAGACGCATTGACATGAATATTCCTCCCCGGAAATTCTGATTTGATCGGTGCGTTGACACCGGTGTGCCCGCTGGAAGCAACGCCGGCGCAGCCCCTCCGCTGCGGTCGTCGTCACCTTCCCCGAGGGGTTTTCGCAACGGTCACCCTTGCGGGGTGGCGCGCGCGATCAACCAGCGGTGGCTATGGCTGCCCGTTGGCGGCAGCCTTCTGCAGGGTAGAAGCCGGGCGCCATGCCATACCAATGAAATATTGGCCATTAACCATATTGAAAGGGAATACATCCCGCCCGCTCAAACACCGGGCCAATGGCTACCGCTGCGGGCCTGGTAGAGCTTGTGCGACGCCGCCCGCAAGGCCTCGAGCACCCGCTCGGCGCCGGGCGACAGCTGGTGGTTGCGTCGGCGCACGATGCCGAAGTACTCCATGCGCACGCCCAGGTTGATCGGCAGCACGCACATATGCCCCATCTGCAGGTAGAACTGCACCGACTCCGGCGGCAACGCGGTCAGCATGTCGCTGTTGCGCAGCAGGTGGACGATGATCGGCAGGGAACCGGTTTCCACGATGTTCTGCGGTGGCGGCTGGCCGTGTTCGAGAAACACCATGTCCAGTCGCGAACGCAGCACGCTGCCCGGCGGCGGCATGATCCAGCCGTAGGCGGCCAGGTCCGCATGGGTAATCTGCGACTGGTGTGCCAGCGGATGGTCGGCTCGCGCCAGTACCGCGTGCGGCTCGTCGGCCAGCGATTCGAAATCGAGCTCGCCCGCCCCTTCCGGCCCCATGATCCGGCCCACGACAATGTCCAGCTGGCCATCCAGCAGCTTGGCCACCAGCGGGCGGCTGTAATCCATCTCCACCTTGATCAGGATGTCGGGACAGTCGCGCTTGACCATCGCAATGGCCTGCGGAACCAGGTTGGTGCCCGGGTTCACCACCGTGCCTATCGATGCCTGCCCCATGAGGCCACTGCTCAACGCGGCGATCTCGTCCTGGGCGCGGCCGATCTCCGACAAGGCCGAACGCGCGCGCCGGATCAGCACCTGGCCGTAACGCGTCGGTTCCACGCCGCGTGCATGGCGCTCGAACAACGGCACGCCCAGCAGGCTTTCCATCTCCGCCAGCATCTTCGACGCGGCCGGCTGGGTCATGTTGGCGGCCTCGGCGGCGCGCAACACCGAGCGGTGTTCGTGCAGGTACAGCAGCAGCGACAAGTGGCGGGTTTTCAGGCGGGTGATGCCGAGACGGCGTGCGTCAGGTTGGATCATGGTGCTCTCCAGGCGGCAACCTATGCCCGCACAGAATAGTTGATACAAAAAGCTTCACCGCGGCATATAGGTTTCCTGTCAGGACATACCATCACCCTGTCAGGTGCCCTGCCTACCCGGGGCCGGCAGCCACCGCCACCCGCGCATAGCGCATCGGCGACTGCCCGACGTGGCGCGCGAAGGCCACGCTGAAGGTGCTGGCGGAGCTGTAGCCGACGCGCTCGGCCACGTCGGTCAACGCGCCTTCCCGACGCCGCAGCAGTTGCTTGGCCAAGGCCATGCGCCAGGCCAGCAGATAGGCCATCGGGGCGACGCCGACGGTGCGGTTGAAGCGATCGAAGAAGGCCGAGCGCGACAGGGCCGCCGCTTTCGCCAGCTGGGCCACCGTCCACGGACGTGCCGGGTTTTCATGCATCTGTCGTATCGCCCCGGCCAGGCGCACGTCGGCAAGGCCACGCAACAGGCCGGGTGATGCGGCCGTGACGGCGGCGGATCGAAGCGCTTCGATGAAGAGCACTTCCACCAGGTGGGCGAGAACGACATCGCGCGCGGGGCGCCCGGCGCGGGATTCGTCGGCAACCAGTTGCACCACGGTGGCCAGCCGGTGGTCGTCGCGCACGTGCACCAGTCGTGGCAGCAGCGAAACCAGCAGGGCCGCATCCGGCGAACCGAAACTGCAGTGGCCCACCAGCAACCGGACATCGGGCGCGCCGGTCGGGATGCCGAGCCGGAATTCACCATCGGGCAAGGGCGCGGGCGGCGCGTCGATGTCTCCCGGTGCCAGCAGCTCCTGGCTGGTCATGGTGAACTGCTGTGCGGCGGGTATCAGCACGAAATCGCCCGCGCGAAGCGCCATCGGCGCGTCGCCGTCGACCGTCAGACGGCATGCCCCGTCAATCACCACGCAGTAAAACGGTTGCCCGAGTTCCTCGCGATGCACGCGCCAGCGACCGGCGCCCACCACGACCTTGGAGAAACGGGCGGCCGGCTGCAGCAGCGTGACAATCTCCGCAAACGGATCGACCATGCCGGACTCCTGCGAAAGAAAAATGGATTCGCCATTGTAGCAAGTCCAGCCTCAGCCACCTATCGTTTCGACTCCGCCCATCACTTATGGAGTCACCATGAAAACCGTCCTGATCACCGGCTGCTCATCCGGCTTCGGTCTCGAGACCGCCCGCCATTTTCTCGATCGCGACTGGAACGTCATCGCCACCATGCGCACGCCGCGCCAGGACGTGTTGCCCCGCTCCGCGCGCCTGCGCGTGCTCGCGCTCGACGTCACCGATACGCAAAGCATTGCCGAGGCCGTGGACGCGGCCGGGCCGATCGATGTGCTGGTGAACAACGCGGGTATCGGCGTGCTGAACGCGCTGGAAGGCACCAGCATGGATATCGCCCGCGCCGTCTTCGAAACCAACACCCTGGGCACGATCGCGATGACGCGGGCGGTGTTGCCGCAGTTTCGCGAACGGCAGGCGGGACGCATCGTGAATGTCACCTCCAGCGTCACCCTGAAATCGTTGCCGCTGCTCTCCGTCTACACCGCCAGCAAGGCGGCCATCAACGCGTTCACCGAATCACTGGCGTTGGAGCTGGAGCCGTTCCAAGTGCAGGTGAACCTGGTGCTGCCGGGACGGGCGCCGGACACGGCCTTTGGCGACAATGCGCGGTCCCTGATGCAGGAGGGTTTCCCGGCGCCGTACGTCGATTTCGCGCAGAAGATCTTCGCCGGGATGGCGCAGTCATCGCTGATCACGACGCCGCAGGATGTGGCCGAAGCGGTGTGGCGTGCGGTGAACGATCCCTCGTGCCCGCTGCGCATTCCGGCCGGTGCGGACGCGGTGGCGGTGGCCGAGGCGCTGTAGAACCGCTCGCCGCTTGCCGCGGACGATGCACGCCGACGGGAACCGGGCCTACGATACGCAAGGCCTCGCGCGGGGCGGTGAACTCACCGCCAGCGAGGCCACGCCCCTTCGGCCACCCATTGGACTACGCATGATCCGCCACCTCACGATCGCACTCGCGCTGATTGCCGCCATGCCGGCTTTCGCCGCCGAGAAAGCCACCCCCACCGCCAGCGAATTGCTGGCCCGCTCGCAGCCCGCCGAATGGCGCACGCCCGACCCGGAAAACCTGCTGTACATGCAATTGCCGCAGGGGCGCGTGGTGATCGAGCTGGCGCCGGATTTCACGCCGCTGCATGCGGCGAACATCCGCACCCTGGTGCGCGAGCACTACTTCGACGGGCTGGCCATCGTGCGGGTGCAGGACAACTTCGTCACCCAGTGGGGCGACCCCAACGATGACGACGCCGGCGACAAGAGCAAGCTGCACTCGCTGGGCAGCGCGAAGGCCACGCTGCCGCCGGAATTCAGCCGCGCGATCGACCCGACCCTGCCGTGGACGCCGTTGACCGACGGCGACGTGTACGCGCCGGAAGTGGGTTTCTCCGAAGGCTTCCCGGTGGGGCGCGACCCGGCCAGCGGGCGCGAGTGGCTGATCCATTGCTACGGCATGGTGGGCGTGGCACGCGACGTGGCGCCGGAAACCGGCAGCGGCAGTTCGCTGTATGCGGTGATCGGCCAGGCGCCACGCCGGCTGGATCACAACCTCGCCATCGCCGGCCGCGTCCTGCAGGGCATGCCACTGCTGTCCGCCCTGCCGCGCGGCGCCGAACCGATGGGCTTCTATACGAAACCGGCGCAACGCGTGCCAATCACGTCCGTACGATTGGCCGCCGATGTGCCTGCCAGCGAGCGCGTTCCCATTGAAGTGCTGCGTACCGACAGCCCCACTTTCGCGGCGTTGATCGACGCAAAACGCCACGGCCACAACGCGTTCTATCCGACACCCGTGGGCAAGCTCGACGTGTGCGGCATCGAGGCGCCGGTACGCGAGGTGAAAGCGCCTTCGCGTTGATGCGGCCATCCTCGCCCCTGTAGGAGCGACTTCAGTCGCGACGCTTTTTCCACAAGGCCTCAGAGCAAGAGCGTCGCGGCTGAAGCCGCTCCTACAGGATTCCCGATTCCCATCTCACCGATAACCCGCCGCCTGCAGTTCGAACAACTCCGCGTAATGCCCATTCGCGGCCAGCAAATCGGCATGACTGCCGACCTCCTCGATCCGCCCGCCATCCAGCACGATGATGCGGTCGGCCATGCGCACGGTGGAGAAGCGGTGCGAGATGATCACCGCGGTCTTGCCCTGCGACAGCTCCTTGAAGCGCTGGAACACCTCGAACTCCGAGCGCGCATCCAGCGCCGCGGTGGGTTCGTCCAGGATCAACAGTGGCGCATCGCGCATGTAGGCGCGGGCGATGGCGATCTTCTGCCACTCGCCGCCGGACAGGTCCACGCCGCTCTTGAACAGCTTGCCCAGCATCTGCTCGTAGCCTTGAGGCAGTTTCGCGATCACCTCGTCGGCCATGCTGCGATGGGCGGCCTCGATGATGCGCGGCTGATCCTCGCGGGCGTCGATGCGGCCCACTGCCACGTTGTCGGCGGCGCTGAGGTAGTAGCGCACGAAATCCTGGAAGATCACCCCGATGTTGAGCCGCAGCTCCTCGAGGTCGTAATCCGCCAGCGGATGGCCGTCCAGAAGAATCCGGCCCTCGTCGGGGTCGTACAGCCGTGAGAGCAGCTTCACCAGCGTGGTCTTGCCCGCGCCGTTCTCGCCCACCAGCGCCAGCACCTCGCCGGCGCGCAAGGTGAAGCTGAGATTGCGCACGGCCCAGCGTTCCGCCTCCGGATAGCGAAAGCCCACGTTCTCGAACACGAAGCCTTCGCGGATCGGCTGCGGGAACGGCCGCGGATTGGGTGGCGACAGGATCTCCGGCTCGATGCGGAAAAACGAGAACAGGTCGTCGAGGTACAACGCCTGCCCCGCCACTTGCGAAAAGCCCACCAGCAGGCTTTCCAGCAGGTTGCGCAGGCGACGGAACGAGGCGGACAGGAAGGTGAGATCGCCCACGCTGAAATCACCGCTGACCGTGCGGTAGGCGATGATCACATAGGCCGCGTAATAGCCGATCGTGCCGATGGTGGTGAACAACCCGCCCCAGCCCGCGCGGCGCAGCGCGATGCGCCGGTTGGCGGCATAGATGGACTGCGACAGCACGCGGTAGCGCTCGATCAGGAAGGCGTTGAGGCCGAAGCTCTTCACCTCTTTCGCGTTCTGCGCGCTGGCACCCACTTGCCGCAGGTAATCCAGTTCGCGCCGCTCCGGCGTCCACTGGTAGTTCACCGCGTAGCTCTGCGCGTTGAAGTGGAACTCGCCCAGGAACGCCGGCACCAGCGCAATCAGCAACAGCACGATCAGCCACGGCGCGTAGACCAGCAGGCCCACCGCGAAACTCGCAATGGTGACCATGTCCTGCGCCTGGCCCAGCAGCTGCGACAGCAGCGAACTGCGCCCGGCCACCTGGCGGCGGGCGCGGTCCAGCTTGTCCTGCAGGTCGGCGTCCTCGAAATCCTCCAGGTCCAGCGAGGCGGCATGTTCCATCAGCCGGATGCTGGTGCTGTTGGCGTACAGCTCGGACAGCAGCGAATCGATCATCGAAACGATGCGGCCCAGGATGTCCGCTCCTACCGCCAGCGCAAACTCCAGCGCCAGCAGCAGCCACAGGTGATCGAGCACGCCACTGGCCAGCCAGTCGCCCACGCTGGCGTGCACGTTGCCGATCGCGAGCAAACGCACCACCTCGTCGATGATCAGCTTGCCCACATACAACGTGGCCACCGGCAGCAGTGCGCGCAGCAGCCGCAGCACGATGCTGGATGTGCTGAGCAGCCGGCTGGTCTGCCAGATGCTCTTCAGGAACGGCGGCAGATTGCGCAAGGCGGCAAACCGCTCGCGCAGGCTCTGCGCCGGCGGCGGCTCACCGTGCCTGCCCGGCTGCGCCGCGCCACGGCCAACCCGCCCTCCCATGCTGTACTCACGTGGCATTCGGCATCCTTGATGTGGCAACCGGGCGAGCATGCCATTTCATGCGAAAAGGCGTGGTGCCGGCGCGAAGGCGGCCCGGGAAAATCGACCGCCGGGGTATTGTTCAAGACATTCTTCCGATATATCGTAGAACACTCTTGATACGAATGGGAACTCATCATGGGCCTGCACCACTTCTTTCGCGCCATGCATCATCGCCGCCACCCCGACTGGTGCGGCCACGCCGGGCACACCGGCCACGAGCGCCACGCCAGCCCCGGTTTCGGCGGCCATCGCGGTGGCGGTTTCTTCGGTGGATGGGACGACATGCGTGGCGGCGGCCGGCGGGGCGGCGGTGGCCGGATGTTCGGCCACGGTGACCTCAAGCTGTTGCTGCTGGCGCTGATCGAACAACAGCCGCGGCATGGCTACGAAATGATCCGCATCATCGAGGAGATGTTCCACGGCCACTACTCGCCCAGCCCCGGCGCGATCTACCCCACCCTCACGATGCTCGAGGAACTGGGCTACGCACAGGTCGAGGACACCACCGGCAACCGCAAGCTCTATGCGATCACCGACGAGGGCCGCAGCTTTCTCGACGAGAACCGCGCCGAAGTGGAAGCGGTGACCTCGCGCACCGAGCAGAGCGCCCGCATGGCCGCAAAGATGTCCGCACCGATGACGGTGCGCAAGGCGATGCACACGCTCAAGTACGCCCTATTGATGCGCGGCACCCGCTGGGACAAGGCCGAGGCGCAGCGCGTGGCGGCGATATTGGAAAACGCCGCAAAAGACATCGCCAGCGGCGCCCCAGGCGAGTGACGAGTCGCGCGCGCAGCGATGCTTGTGGGAGCGACTTCAGCCGCGATGCTTCCTGGTAGAAACGGAGCAGCCCCACGGTCGCGAAATCAAAGGGTGTGGGTTGACGTGCCCTTCGACTTCAGCCTTCGGCCTACGCTCAGGGAGAACGGCTGAGGGAGCGGCGGCTCTGCTTTGTGCTTTGTGCTTTGTGCTTTGTACTTTTGCTTTGGCTCCATCCCGAGTGCGGGCCAGGATGGCCCGCTGCTCTACCCGGGCCCCTGTGCGGCGGTGAGTCGGGGCCGACAGGCCGCGCAGCGGGCGAGTCCAGGGATGGACTCGCCTTTTCGCGCGGGCAGGATGCCCGCTCGAAAAGCCCGGCCCCGGCTCACGGACTTGCCGCCCATGGAGGGGCGGCAAGCGCCAAGCGGGGTGGCCTTCTCTTTTGGTTACTTTTCTCTTGGCCACGCAAGAGAAAAGTAACTCGAGCGCCGTAGGCGATCGAAAGCTCTGGCTTTTGCTCGTGCTTTTGATCTGCTTGCGCCGAAGCGCAACCAAAAAGCATCGCGACTGAAGTCGCTCCTACAAACAGCAAAAGCATCGCGCACGACCGAAGGAAGTCCCTTGTGGACGGGTGCGCTCCTACAGAGTTCACGCGATCCGAAGGCCGCATACAACAAGCCGGCGCGATGAATCTCACCTGAGCCCACTCGCCTGCCACCACGTAATTTTTTCACGCCGCACGCTATTCGTTGACCTGGGCAGGCCGCGGCACATTCGCCGGCGGCCGGCAACAGGAGATGGCGATGACGCGCAGCCGGAAAATCGTGGCCTGGATCGTGGGCGTGCTGCTGGCGCTGATCGTGGTGCTGGTCATCGTGATCGCGCTGTTCGACTGGAACCGGCTGAAGCCGTTCATCAACGACAAGGTGAGCCAGGCGATCGGGCGACCGTTCGCCATCAATGGCGACCTCACCGTGGACTGGAAGCGTGAGCGCGATGGCGGCGGGATCGCCGCGTGGGTGCCGTGGCCGGAATTCACTGCGCGCGACATCACCATCGCCAACCCCGAATGGGCCGAGCAGCCGCGGTTCGCCACATTGCAGGCGTTGCGCTTCCGGTTGTCACCGCTGCCGCTGCTGGCGCATCGCATCGACGTGCCGTGGCTGCAACTCGTGCAACCGACCGTGGACCTGCAGCGCGACAAGCAGTCACGTGCCACGTGGGACTTCACCCTCCCGAAAAGCAGTGCGCCATCGGCGTGGCAGTTGAACCTGGGCACGATCGGGTTCGACCGCGGCAACGTGACACTGGATGACGCAGTCAGCAGCATCAAGCTGAAGGTGGCGATCGAGCCGTTGCAGGACGCGATCCCGTACGACCAGATCGTGGCCCAGCAATCCACCGAAGCGCGCGAACAAGCCAGCAAGACGGTTGGTGCCGCCGCGAAGAAAACCCTGGCGATCAGCGCAGACAAGGACGACGCCGACCACAAGATCGGCAAGCCGCGCGCTTCCACCGCTTATCTGTTTGGCTGGACGGCCACCGGGACTTACCAGGGCAATCCGGCCAAGGGCCACGGCAAGACTGGCGGCGTGCTGGCGCTGCAAGACGCCAGSGAGCCGTTTCCGCTGCAGGCCGACGCGCATATCGGCGACAGCCATATCGCGCTGGTGGGCACGCTGACCGACCCGATGCATCTGGGCGCGCTCGACGTGCGGCTGTGGTTCTCCGGCACCAGCATGGCCAAGCTCTATCCGCTGACCGGCATCACCCTGCCCGACACGCCGCCCTACGCCACCGAGGGCCATTTGAAAGCCACGTTGAAGAAGGGCAACAGCCGCTACAGCTATGAGGATTTCCGCGGCCGTGTGGGCGGCAGCGACCTGGCCGGCAACCTGTTGTTCGTCACCGGCGGCGAGCGGCCCAAACTCAGCGGCGACCTGCATTCCAGGCTGCTGCAGTTTGCCGACCTGGCACCGCTGGTGGGTGCCGACTCGAACGCATCCAAGCAGCGGCGTGGCGACGCCACCGCGCAACCGGCGGGCAAGCTGCTGCCGGTGGAACCGTTCCGCACGGATCGCTGGCGCGCGATGGACGCGGACGTGAAGTTCAGCGCCGATCGCATCGTGCACGGCGAAACCCTGCCGATCGATTCGCTGAGCACGCACCTGCAGTTGAACGATGGCCTGCTCCGGCTCAACCCGCTGCGCTTCGGCCTGGCTGGCGGCAGCGTCGGCAGCACCTTGATGCTGGATGGCAGCCAGTCGCCGATGCAGGGCGCGATCGATCTCAACGCACGCCACCTGAAACTGAAACAACTGTTTCCCACCTTCGAACCGATGCGCACCAGCTTCGGCGAAATCAATGGCGACGCCGCGCTGAAGGCGCATGGCAACTCGGTGGCTGCGCTGCTGGGCAGCGCCGACGGCGAGCTGAAGCTGCTGATGAATGACGGTGCGATCAGCAAGACCCTGCTGGAAACGGCCGGCCTCAACGTGGGCAACGTCATCATCGCGAAACTTTTCGGCGACAAGACGGTGCAGATCAACTGCGCCGCCGCCGACATGGCGGCGAAGGACGGCTTGTTCGACATGCGGCTGTTCGTGTTCGACACCAGCGACGCGGTGATCAACGTGGACGGCACGGTGAACTTCGCCACCGAGCAACTCGATCTGGACGTCAAACCCCACACCAAGGGTTTTCGCATCCTGTCGCTACGCTCGCCGCTCTACGTCAAGGGCACGCTGAAGAACCCGAACGTGGGCGTGCACGCGGGACCGTTGCTGGCACGCGGTGCCGGCGCGGTGGCGCTGGGTGTGGTGGCCGCACCGGCCGCCGCGCTGCTGGCGTTGATTGCGCCCAGCCATGACGAGGAAGGCGAGAACACCTGCCGCGCGGTGCTGGAACAGCTTCGGCATTCCGGCAAGATGCCGTCGACCAAGGGCACAAAATAGCGGCCAGCCCGGTGAGAGCGACTTCAGTCGCGATGCGCTTTCTTTGGAGTCCCAGAGCAGAAGCATCGCGACTGAAGTCGCTCCCACAAAAGGCCGCCAACCCGCCAGACCAGGCGCTAGAATGCCGCCACCTCTCCCTGTGAAATCCCCATGCAAGCCGTCAGCCGGGCCCGCCTGCAGATCCACTTCTGCGTAGTGCTGTGGGGATTTACCGCCATCCTGGGCAAGCTGATCACGCTGCCCGCGCTGCCGCTGGTGTGGTGGCGCATGGTGCTGGTGGCGGCGGCGTTGCTGGCGATGCCGCGGGTCTGGCGCGGCTTGCGCGCGATGCCGGCGCGGCTGCGCTGGGCCTACGCCGGCATCGGCGTGCTGGTGTCGCTGCACTGGCTCACGTTCTATGCCGCGATCAAGCTGTCCAACGCGTCGGTGGGCGCCACCTGCATTGCACTGGGACCGGTGTTTCTGGCGTTCATCGAGCCATGGCTGGCACGGCGCCGGTTCGACCCGCGCGAATTGCTGATCGGCGTGGCGGT
This sequence comes from Rhodanobacter sp. Root480, assembly GCF_001426645.1. Taxonomy (GTDB): domain Bacteria; phylum Pseudomonadota; class Gammaproteobacteria; order Xanthomonadales; family Rhodanobacteraceae; genus Rhodanobacter; species Rhodanobacter ginsenosidimutans. The sequence goes on along the minus strand of NZ_LMEX01000001.1, from coordinate 384,882 downwards.
GGTGCCGGGCGTGGCGCTGGTGGTCGGTGGCGTGCCGCACGAGATGCGCATTGGCCTGGCGGTCGGTGTGCTGTCGGCGCTGTTCGTGGCCTTGTTCGGCTCGCTCAACAAACGGCTGGTGGATCATGGCGACCCGCTCACGGTGACCTGCATCGAGCTGGGTACCGGTGCGGTGTTTCTCACCGCGCTGGCGCCGCTGCTGCCGCACGCCGGGCCGGCGTTCGTGCTGCCAGGCCTGCATGATTCGCTGTTGCTGCTGGCGCTGTCGTTCGGCTGCACCTTGTTGCCGTTTGCACTGGCGCTGGTGGCGTTGCGGCACATGAGCGCGTTCGGCACGCAGATGGTGACGAACCTGGAACCGGTCTACGCGATCGTGCTGGCGATCGTGCTGCTGGGCGAGCAGCGCGAGCTGGATCACGGATTTTATGCGGGCGTGGTGGTGATTCTGGCTGCAGTGTTCGTGCACCCGTTGCTGCACCGGCGCCAACGCGCCACCAAACAGCCGGAGCTGATGGCCACCGCCGAGCATCACGGCATGGTGGATTGAGCCGCCGGACCGTACCGGCGCATCAACCGGACATGAACTCCGACACGCGATCCCGGCCACGGTGCTTGGCCTGGTACAGCGCGGTATCCGCGCGGCGGATCACGTCTTCGACGGACGCCGCTTCGTCGCCGATCCACACCATGCCGATGCTCAGTGTCACCGTGAAGTGTTGCGCGCCCCAGCGATGCGGCTGGGCGCTCACCGCCGACTGGATGGTGGCCATGCGCTCGATCGCCGCTTTCCGGCTGATGTTCGGCAACACCACCAGCAACTCTTCGCCGCCATAACGGCCCACGCGGTCGCCATCGCGCAATTGCGACTGCAGGCGCTGGGCGATCGTCAGCAAGGCGGCATCGCCAGCCTGGTGGCCGAACGTATCGTTGATGCGCTTGAAGTGATCGACGTCGACAAGACCCACCGCCAGCCCGGCGGCATGCCGCCCTGGCGACTCCAGCCGGGCGGCGAGGCGTTCCAGAATGGCGCGGCGATTGTGCAGCCCGGTGAGGCTGTCGTGGGTGGCCTGCTGGTAGAGCTCGGCACGCGTGCGTTCGAGCTCGCGCTTCTCCTCGGTGAGCTCGGCCGTGCGCCCGCTCACCAGGGCTTCGAGCTGGCGGTTCTGGCGCAGCAGGCGGCGCGAATACCAGCGCCAGATGATGGCCAGCAACAGCGCCAGCAACAGCATTTCGACCAGATACACCCACCACATTTCCCACCACGGCCGTGGAATGTGGAAATCGACATAGGTCGACGCCGAGGTCGTGCGATGGTCGTCGTCCAGCGCCTGGATTTCCAGCCGGTAGTTGCCGGAGGACAAACCGGTGAAATTGATGACATACGAATGCGTGTCGACCCAGTCCGACCCGCTGAGCCGGTAACGGAAACGCGGATTGCCGTTGGCGGCCCCACCCAGCACGGCATAGCGCACGGTCAGCGGCGCGGCGTGGCCATCCATGTTCACCTCACCGCCCGCTTCCACCGGCGCGTCGCCTTGCGTCACCGAGGTGATGGCGACCGTGTGCGGGCTGCGCGCGACCATCTCCTGCGGATGCAGGATGTGGCTCACGCCGACGGGCGAACCGATCCACACCGAGCCGTCGGTATCCTCGAAAAACGCGTTCTGGTCGGCCTCGTCCCACAGCAGGCCCTCGTCGCGTGACAGGTGGGTCCAGTAGCGGCCGTCGAAAATATCCACGCCACCACCACCGCCCACCCAGATCCATCCGCGCTGATCGCGCCGGATGAAATACGCCAGCGTGTTGTCCAGCCAGGCGTCCACGATCGGGGCAATATCCAGTTGGTCGCCTTGCACCGACGCGCGCCAGACACCCGGCTCATTGGCGCCCAGCCACAGGCTGCCATCGGCATCCACCGCCACTGCGCTGAACCCGGCCACCGGGCCCTTGCCGCGGGTTTGCATGCGGCTCCATTGCCCGCCGGCATAGCGCAGCACGCCGGTATTGCAGGCAAACCACAGCGTGCCGTCGTCGCCCTCGGCAATGTCGGAGCATTGGCGATCGGTGGTCTGCGCCGCCGCAACGCGCTGAACGGCGGCGTCTTCGCCATCGAGGTAGTAGATGCCGTTGACGGTGGCGATCCACAGACGCTGTTGCCGATCGACGCGCAACGTCTTGATGAAAGCGGGCAGCCGCGCCACCAGCCGGGTGCCACCGCTGGCCGGGTCGAAACGCAGCAGCCGGTGATCGTACAAACCGATCCAGATGCCGCCGTCGGCCGCCTTGGCCAGCGACAGCGCCTGTCGCGGCAATGGATCGATGCGCACCGGCCAGGGTTGGAGCCGGGTTTTTCCGTGCTCCAGCACGCTGCCGCCCAATTCGTTGCCGAACCACATGTGGGTGGCGTCGGCACGCAGGATCGACCAGTTCGGCAGACCCTGCATGCCCTGTGTTTCTCCCCAGCCCTCGACCGTGCCGTAACCGGCCCAGCGCGCGATGCCGCGCCCGTAGGTGCCCAGCCAGAAACTTCCCTGCGTGTCGAACATCAACGCGTTGATGTTGATGTCGGGCAGGCCTTTGCGGCTGTCGATCAGCGTCCAGCCCGCGTCGCTCCAGCGCGCGAGCCCATGATTGACGGTGGTGAGTACGCGGCCCTGGCGGTCTTCGACGAAACGGCCATCGTCCTTGACCACGCCGGTCGCGCTCTCGGGCAGGTCACGCGCGGTGAAACGCGTCGCCCCGGCCAGCCGCACGCTGACATGCCGCGTGCCGCGCAGCCACAGGTTGCCCGCCCGATCCAGTAGCATGCCCATCCAGCCATCCGCGGGCACACCCTGCCGCGGCCCGTGCAACACGACTTGCCCATGGCCGGAAGCATCGAGGCTGCACACCGCCGTGCCACAGCCCAGCCACAACCGGCCCTGCGCCAGATAGGCGGTGGTGATGCGACGCAACGCCGGCAGTGCGGCGAGCTGCGCTGCGTCGAACATCGGCTGCAATCGCCAGGGCTGTCCTTGGCCATCCTTCCCTCGGCCATCGCCCGAAAGCGCCATCAGCTCGTCATTGCGCACCAGCAGCACGCGCCCGTCATCCAACATGACCAGCGGGCGCCCAACATCGACCACCAGCGGCTGGCCGTTCGGCTCGACCTTGGTGAAATGCATGCCATCACCCCGTCGCAGCCCCGACTGGGTGGCCACCCACAGCAGCCCGTCGCGCGGGTCCTGCGCCATGGTTGTGACGTACTCACCCTTGTCGAATCCCTGCGCAACGCCCATCCGCTCGAAATTGCCGCCGTTGAACCGGTACAGGCCCATTTCGGTACCCGCCCACACGAAGCCGCGCCGATCCTGCAGCAGCGCGGTGATGGTCAGGCTTTCCAGCCCGGCCTTGCGGTCGTAGTTCTGCAGTGAATACTGCTGCGCACGCAGCGGCGCGCCTGCCAGCAAAAGCAGCGCGACCATCGCCAGCAGCAGACGGCGCCCGGGCAACCTCATCAATAGCCTCTTCACTTCCGGCGGAAGGGTGGATGTGCGGGATAAGCAGATTACGTGCCATGCGCCGAAAATCCCCGCCCGCGGCGATTGCGCCGGCGCAGGGGGTAGCGGCCTGCGCCTCTATACTTGGGCACTCCCCGCCGCCGTGACCGCCCATGAACTACCGCCACGCCTATCACGCCGGCAATTTCGCCGATGTCCTGAAGCACACCGTGCTGCACGCACTGATCGAGTCGTTGCAGGCCAAACCTGCCCCGTTTTGCTACATCGACACCCACGCCGGCAGCGGCAACTACCCGCTGGAGGGCTTCGAGGCACGCAAGACCGGCGAACACAAGGACGGCATCGCGCGGCTGCATCCGGCGGAAAAAGTCCCCGCGCTGCTGCAACGCTGGCGCGCCGGCGTCCTGTCGGGCGAAGGCAACGAGGACGGGCTGAAGTTCTACCCCGGCTCGCCGCTGCAGGTGGCCCGCCTGCTGCGCCCGGACGACAGCGCGCAACTGTGCGAACTGCATGCCGAGGAAGCGGCCAAACTGCGCCACCTGCTGCACCGCGACCCGCGCATGCACGTGCACCAGCGCGATGGCTACGAGGCGTTGAAAGCCCTGCTGCCGCCGAAGGAAAAGCGTGGCCTGGTGCTGATCGACCCGCCGTACGAGGCGCAGGAGGCGGAGTACAAGGTGATCGAGCAGGCGCTGAAGACCGCGCTGCAGCGCTGGCCCACCGGCATCTATGCGGTCTGGTATCCGATCAAGCTGCGCAGCCAGGTACAACCGTTCCTGCGCGGCTTGCAGCGCATCGGCGCCCGCCGCGTGCTGCGGGTGGAGTTGCTGGTGCACCCGGACGATTCCCCGCTGCGCCTCAACGGTTCGGGCATGGCCATCCTCAACGCGCCCTGGAACCTGGACGACGTGCTGCGCGAACCGCTGCGCGCCTTGGGCGACCTGTTGGCGCAGGACAAACCGGCCGAGACACGGCTGGACTGGATCCTGCAGGAGGGCGCCGAGCCGCCCGCGCCCAGCCCGCTGCCGGCATCGCGCCTGTCCACCAACCAGCGCCCACCGCGCCCGCGCTGAACGGTCGCGCCACACATTTCCGCCACACCTTGCACCGTACCGTTGTCCGTGAAAACCACGCCGTCACGCCACAGGAGTTCGACCATGCGTATCGCCGCCCGCTCCTTGCTGTTTTCCGCCCCGCTGCTGGCGCTCGCGCTGGCCGCCTGCGCTCCGGCGCCGATCTACAAGAACACCGCCAACGCCATCGCCGCCACGCCGGCCCAGGTGGCGCAGTCGCCCGAGCGGTATACCGGCAACGCGGTGATCTGGGGTGGCCGCGTGGTCGACGTGAAGAACTTCGCCGACCACAGCGAAATCGAGGTGCTGGCCTATCCGCTCGATTCGTCCCAGCGCCCCAAGGCCAACGACACCGGCAACGGCCGCTTCATCGCCGTCACCCCCGGTTACGCCGAGCCGCTGAATTACCCGTCGGGCGCGTTGATGACCGTCAGCGGCACGCTCAACGGCAGCCGCAGCGGCAAGGTGGGCGAGGCGCCCTACGTGTTCCCGCTGATCACCGTGAACGAATCGCACGTGTGGACCGCGGAGGAAATGCGCAAGGGCCACAACAACGTGCATTTCGGCGTGGGGCTGGGCGTGGGCATTCGCTGAAGGCGCGATGCCGCCCGATGATTCCGTCGGGCGGCATCCATGATCGATTCCGCGGTGCCCGGTTGAAACCATCTTGAGCGCCGTCGGGCAACGCTAGAATTGCCGCCCTCACTTCCACTCCCACGATGGATACGCATGTCAGGCCACGCCAACTCACGCAAAGCGATCTTTCTGGCGCTCGGCGCCAACTTCGCCATCTTCGTCGCCAAATTGTTTGCCGCCATCGTCACCGGCTCGGGCGCGATGATGGCCGAGGCCGTGCACTCCCTGGCCGATTGCGGCAACCAGGGCCTGTTGCTGCTGGGGATGCGCCAGGCCAGGCGGCCCGCGTCGGATGAGTACCCGCTGGGCTGGGGACGCGCGCTTTACTTCTGGTCGCTCCTGGTCGCGATCCTGCTTTTCAGCGTGGGCGGCATGTTCTCGATCTACGAAGGCGTGCACAAGCTCACCCATCCCGAACCGCTGAAGTGGCCGTGGCTGGCGTTGGGCGTGTTGGGTTTCGGCATCATCGCCGAAGGCATCTCGATGCGAGGCTGCCTGCAGGAGGTGAACAAGGCGCGCGGTGAGCAGGACCTGTGGACGTGGTTTCGCCAGACCCGCTCCAGCGAGCTGCTGGTGATCTTCGGCGAGGATCTGGCCGCGCTGGTCGGCCTGTGCCTGGCCGCGCTCGCCGTCGGCGCCACCATGCTCACCGGCAACCTGATGTTCGACGCGGCCGGCACCATCGCCATCGGCGTGTTGCTGATCGTGGTGGCCGTGCTGGTAGCCATCGAGGTGAAGGCGCTGCTGATCGGCCAGGGCATGGAGCCCCGTCGCCGCGAGGAACTGCTCGACTTCCTGCGCCAGCGCCCGGAAGTGGCCGAGGTGCTGAACCTGATCACCCTGCAGATGGGTCCGGACGTGATGGTGGCGATCAAGGCGCGGATGCAGCGGACCTCCGGCGACCAGGCCCTGATCGCGTCGATCAACACCGTGGAAGCGGCGATGAAAGCCCGCTTCACCGACGTGAAGTGGAGCTTCTTCGAGCCCGACAACGCGGACTGAGCGGCGTGACCTGACGCCGCAGGGCCGGTCGAAGGCGGCACGTTACAATGGCGGCCCTCCGACGCCAGCAATCGACCCATGCGCAACCCTCTGCAAGAACAACTTCTCAAGGCCGGGCTGGTGAAGAAAAACCAGGTGGCCCAGGCGGTGCGCGAGCAGGCGAAAAAGCACAAGGGCAAGCAGCCGACGGCACCAAGTACCGAGCAATTGGAAGCGCAGCGCTTGCAGGCGGAAAAGGCCGCGCGCGACCGCGCCATCGCCGCCGAGCGCAATGCACAGTTGCGTGCCGCCGAGGCGCGGGCGCAGGTGCAGCAGATCGTGGAGGCGCACAAGGTGAAGCGCGAGGGCGAGATCGCCTACCGCTTCACCGATGGCGACCGCATCAAGGACGTGCTGGTGAACGAGGCGCTGCGCGCGCAACTGGCCGCGGGCACGCTGGTGATCGTGCGCCACGGCCAGGGTTACGAACTGCTGCCGCGCGTGGCGGCCGACAAGGTCTACGAGCGCGATGCCTCGGTGATCGTGCTCGATCACGGCCAGCCCGCGCCGGACCACGCGCCCGACGCGGACGACGCGTTCTACAGCAAGTTCGAAGTGCCCGACGACCTCATCTGGTAGCACGCCAGGCGTTTCCGTACCGCAGCAAATCAGTGGTGTATTGAGCTCGTCAAGCCTTTTCGCGCCGTTGCAATTTCATGCTGCATTGCACACAATACGCGAAAGTACGGACGTTCTCCATGAGCCTTGCCATCACGTATTCCGCGCCGCTCCGTTTTGCCCCGCTGCCACCGCGCAGCAGCGAGCGCTTCGCCCGCCGCTCCCCCAACGACGAACCGCGTGGCGAACGCGTCGCCACCCGCGACGGCCGCGAACTGGTACTGCGCCCGATCGAACCGGGCGATGTGGCCGCCCTGCAACGCTGCTTCTCGCGGCTGTCGCCGGAAGACATCCGGCGCCGTTTCCTGCACGCCATGTCGGAGCTTCCCGCGCAGATGGCGCAGCGCCTGTGCCAGGTCGATCCGGCGCTGGAAACCGCGTTCGTCCTGATGGACGAATCCACCACGCCGGCGGAGATGCGCGGCGTCGGCCGCGTCTATGTCGACCAGTCCGCCGACAACGCGGAATTCTCGGTACTGGTGGAGCACGACTGGACCCGCCTGGGCCTGGGCGCGCTGCTGATGCAGCGTCTGGTGGACGATTGCCGCCGCCGCAACCTGGCCGAAATCTGGGGCTACGTATTGCTAGAGAACCGTCCCATGCTGGAACTGTGCAAGGAACTCGGCTTCGTGCGCCGCTTGCTGCCCAGCGAACCAGGCACCGCGCAGATCTCACTGGCTCTGGCGCCGCGCTGACGCGCGCCGTCCCGAATCCCAGGGAGGTCTGATCAATCGGTTTTTTGCTCGTCATTCCTACGGAAGCAGGAATGACGAGCAAAATCAGAGCTTCCCCAATCCTTGCTCTCAGGGCATCGCGCCCCGACTCATCGGCGTGGGCGGCGTCGCCACGTTCACCAGTGGCGCCAGCCGCACCAGCCGCAGCGCGATCAGCAACCCGGCCAGCACCAGCACGCCCACGAACAAAGCCACGCCGTTCCATCCGTGCGATGCGTAGAACAGCCCGCCGCTGGCGCCCGCCACGCTCGAACCCATGTAGTAGCAGAACAGGTACACGGACGACGCCTGCGCCTTGGCCACGCCGGCACGCCGCCCCACCCAGCTGCTGACGATGGAGTGGCCGCCGAAAAAGCCGAACGTCACCGCCACGATGCCCAGCATGATCAGCGGCAACGGCCGGCACATCGTCAAAGCTACCCCGGCCAGCATCAGGGCGAACGCCGTCCACAGCACCTTGCGCCGCCCCAGCTTGCCGGCCAGGTGGCCCATCCACGCCGAGCTGAACGTGCCCACCAGATAGATGCCGAAGATCAACCCCACCACCGCCTGGCTGAGGTTGTACGGCGCCGCCAGCAAGCGATAGCCCAGGTAGTTGTAGACGGTGACGAAGGCACCCAGCAGCAGGAAACCCTCGACGAACAACCACGGCAGGCCACGATCATGGAACATACCGGCAAAGCGGCCGATCACCAGCCGCCAGCGCAACGGCTGCGCCACGAAATGCCGCGAGGGCGGCAGCGCGCGCCAGAAGATCGCGCCGGCCAGCACGCCGATGACGCCAACCACCATGACACCGGCGCGCCATCCGAAAAAGTCCGCCAGCACGCCGGTGATCAACCGCCCGCCCATGCCGCCGACTGCACTGCCGCTGATGTACAGCCCCATGCCCAGGCCGATCGATTCGACGTGCATTTCCTCGCCCAGGTACGTCATCGCCACCGCCGGCAATCCGCTAAGGGTCAAACCGAGCAAGGTGCGCACCACCAGCAGCGCCGTCCAGTTCGGCATCACCGCCGTCACCAGCACCAGCAGCGCCGACGACAACAGCGACGCCACCATCACCGACTTGCGCCCCCACGCGTCCGACAACGCCCCGGCGAACAACATCGCCACCGCCAGCACGCCGGTGGTCAGTGACAACGACAGCGCGCTGCCCGCCGCGCTCACGCCATAGTCGCGACTGAATTCCGGCATCAGCGGTTGTACGCAATAAAGCAAGCCGAACGTGGCGAACCCGGCCGCGAAAAGCGCCAGGTTGGTCTGGCGGAAGGCGGGCGTACCGTGGTGGATGAAGGGTGCGTGCGCCGCGTCATGTGGGGCTGACGCCGCGACGGAAACAGGCATCGTGGGGGATTCCATCCGACCCATGATACGACCGCCTGGATGGCTGCGGCCTAACCGCATGTCCCTGTGGGAGCGGCTTCAGCCGCGATGCTCTTCGATACGTCCGATAAGAGCATCGCGACTGAAGTCGCTCCTACATCATGTTACGAGAGTCGTGCCACGGTGCGCCGGTAGCGCGCGGCGATGCGCTCCTCATCGCGATGGCGAAAACCGCGTACTTGCCAGCAGCCACCCACCATCACATCGCGCACCAATGGCGTGTTGCCGGCAAAGATGAAGCTGTCGAGCAACGCGCGCGCATCGCGTCCCGCCAGCAGCGGCGACGTTTCATCCAGCACGATCAGGTCGGCGCGCGCGCCTTCGCGCAGTTCGCCGGCCGCAAACCCGGACGCCTGCGCACCACCGCGCAAAGCGGCACGCCACAGGGTTTCGGCCACACTGTCGCCCGGCTGCCGGGCGGCGACATTGCGGTGCCGCGTGACGAGACGCTGGCCGTATTCCAGCCAGCGCAACTCCTCCACCGGCGAGATCGAAATGTGCGAATCCGAACCGATGCCCAGCGTGCCGCCGGCATCCTGATACGCAGCCAGCGGGAACAGGCCGTCGCCCAGGTTGGCCTCGGTGGTGGGACACAGGCCGGCCACCGCGCCGCTGCGGGCCAGCTGTGTGGTCTCCGCCGCCGTGAGGTGGGTGGCGTGCACCAGGCACCAGCGCGCATCGACGTCCGCATGGTCGAACAGCCATTCCACCGGCCGCGCGCCGCGCAGGGCCAGGCAATCCTGCACTTCGCCAATCTGTTCGGCGATGTGGATGTGGATCGGCGCTTCCTTCGCGTCGTCGCTGGCCAGCACCTCGCGCATGGCGTGTTCCGGCACCGCGCGCAACGAGTGCAGGGCGATGCCGACGCGCAGGTCGTCACTCTGATGCCGGCGCAGCGTTTCCAGCAACCGCAGATAGCTCTCCACGGTGTGGCCGAAGCGGCGTTGGCGCGCGGCCAGCGCACGGCCGTCGAAACCACCGCTGATGTAAAGCACTGGCAGCAAGGTCAGCGCGATGCCTGCTTCACGGGCGGCTTCGATCAGCGCCAGCGACATGATCTCGGGCTGCGCGTAGGGCGTGCCGTCGGGCTGGTGGTGGAGGTAGTGGAACTCGCAGACCTGGGTGTAGCCGGCCTTGAGCATCTCGACGTAGAGCTGGGCGGCGATGGCCTGCAACGCGTCCGGGCCGATCGCCGCGGCGCAGGTGTACATCGTTTCGCGCCAGCTCCAGAAGCTGTCGTCGGCGCGGCCACGCCGCTCGGCCAAGCCTGCCATTGCGCGCTGGAAGGCATGCGAATGCAGGTTGGGCATGCCGGGCAACACCCAGTCACCCAGGGCTTCGCCAGTCGCGTCCGCGGCGCGCGCCACGCGCCCGCCGTCGATGCCGAAGGTGGCCGCCTGCTGCCAGCCGTCGGCCCGCCACAAATGGCCGGCCCGATAGGAACCATGGTGATCAGTCATCGGTGGACTCCACAGGCATCGCCGGCAGTGTAGCGGCGTCGACCGGTCTTCACCCGCACTTGGAACGCGCTGTGCATAATCGCCGCATGGCCAAGAAACCCAATGAAAACACGCCAAAACTGACGCTGCGCCAGGCCGTGCTGGCCGACGTGCCGCAACTGGCCGACCTCACCGCCCGCGTCTATTCGGACGAATGGGGTCATTCGCGCGAGATGCTGCGGTCCCAGCAGACGCACTTTCCCGAGGGCCAGTTCGTGGTCGAGTACGAGGGCAAGGTGGTGGGTTACTGCGCCACCTTCCGCATCGACGAGGCCACCGCGCTGGCACCGCATACGTGGATGCAGATCACCGGCGGTGGCATGGCCTCGCGGCACAAGCCCGATGGCGATTGGCTGTACGGCATGGAAGTGGTGGTGCACCCGGATTACCGCGGCATGCGCATCGGCCAGCGGCTGTACCACGCACGCAAGCGGTTGTGCACCGACCTGAAACTGCGCGGCATCGTGTTCGGCGGGCGCATTCCCGGGCTGGCCAAATACATCACTCGTTATGGCAGCGCCGACGCCTATGTGCAGGCGGTGCTGGATGGGCAGCGGCGCGACCCCACGCTCAGTTTCCAGCTGTCCAACGGTTTCGAGATGATCGGGCTGTTGCGTGCCTACGTGCCGTCCGACCATGAATCGCTGGGCTTCGCCGTGCACCTGGTGTGGCGCAATCCGCGCTTGCTGAACCAGCCGGACGTACCTTCGATCCCCTCCACCCAGCACCTGCCCGATTCCGTGCGGGTGGCGTCGGTGCAATACCTGCAGCGGCGCATTGCCTCGTTCGAGGAATTCGCCACCCAGGTCGAGTATTTCACCGACATCGCCGCCGACTACAACGCCGACTTCGTCACCTTCCCCGAGCTGATCACGCTGCAGTTGCTGTCGATCGAGAACACCGAGTTGTCGCCGGTGGAGTCGATCCGCAAGCTGAGCCATTACACGCCGCAGGTGAAGGAGCTGTTCAGCCGTCTGGCCGTCCATTACAACATCAACATCATCGCCGGCACGCACCCCACCGAGCAGGCCAACGGCGACATCCACAACGTCTGCTACATCTGCCTGCGCGATGGCTCGATCCACGAGCGTGAGAAGCTGCACCCCACGCCCAGCGAGCGCAATGTGTGGAACATCAGCGGCGGCGAGAGCGCGGCCACGGTGCTTACAGACTGCGGGCCGATCGGGGTGATGATCTGCTACGACAGCGAGTTTCCCGAAGTGGCGCGGCACCTGGTGGACCAGGGCGCGCTGATCCTGTTCGTGCCGTTCTGCACCGACGTGCGCGAAGGCTACCTGCGGGTGCGGTACTGCGCGCAGGCGCGGGCGATCGAGAACCAGTGCTACGTGGTGATGTCGGGCAACGTGGGCAACCTGCCCGGCGTCAACAATTTCGATATCCAGTACGGCCAGAGCTGTATCCTCACGCCCAGCGATTTCGGCTTCGCCCGCGATGGCGTGGCGGCCGATTCAACGCCGAACATCGAAACCGTGCTGTTTGCCGACCTGCGCCTGGAAGGCCTGGCCCGCGCGCGCAACGCGGGCGCGGTGACCAACCTCAAGGACCGCCGCTTCGATCTGTACGAGACCCGCTGGCGCACGCTTCCCGGCGCCACCTGATCGTACACACGCGCCTCCACCTCGCCGGCCACGCCAGCCTGCGATAATCACGCGATGGATGATTCTCCCGAACCCGTGGCCACCTCGTCGAATCCACGCCTGCAGGCGCTGCTTGGCCACGAGTTCTTCGCACCACACCAGTGGAAACGGCGACTGGTGCTGTGGGTGGGTGCGGTGCTGGTGGCGCTGGCGGCGATCCTGTTCGCCAAGGCCAGCGTGTGGTCGTACCACCTGTTCCTGCGCATCCTCGCGTTCGGCGTGTGGATTCCGCTGATCCTCACTCCGCTGGTGTTCGGGCTGCTGGCGTGGGTGACCGAAGGGCGGTTGCGCGCGACCCGCGGCAGCGGCATTCCGCAGGTCATCGGCACACTGCACATCGAGGACGAGGGCTTCCGCGCGCGCATGCTGTCGCTACCGATCGCGGTGGGCAAGATGTTGCTGACGCTGATCTCGCTGGCGGTTGGCGCCTCGATCGGGCGTGAGGGGCCGACCGTGCATGTGGGTGCAGCGCTGTTCTATTCGATCGGTCGCCGCTTCGGCTTCACCGATCCCAAGGCGGCCTCGCGCTTCATCCTGGCCGGTGGCGCGGCAGGTATCGCGGCGGCGTTCAATACACCGCTGGCCGGCGTGGTGTTCGCGATCGAGGAACTGGCCGGCACCTTCGAGCATCGCTTCAGCGGCTTGCTGCTGACCGCCGTGATCATCGGCGGCGTGGTCTCGCTGGGCATCATGGGCAATTACTCGTATTTCGGCGAAGTCGAGGCCAGCCTGCCGCTGGGGCGCGCCTGGCTGGCGGTGCTGCTTACCGGCGCCATCTGCGGCCTGCTCGGCGGCCTGTTCGCGCGCCTGATCCTGCTCAGCCGTCACGGTCCGCTGGCCCGGATCGGACGCCTGCGCGCGCGCTGGCCCGTGCCGTTTGCGGTGGGCTGCGGGCTGGCGCTGGCGCTGCTGGGGCTGTGTTCGCACAACGCCATCTATGGCACCGGTTACGACCAGGCCCGCGCCATCGTGCAGGACGCCGTCAACACGCCGGGGCAATCCTTCGGCATCGCCAAGTTGCTGGCCAACGTGGTGTCGTACTGGGCTGGCATCCCGGGCGGCATCTTCTCGCCGGCGCTGGCGGTCGGCGCCGGCCTGGGCCAGAACATCACCCAGTTCCTGCCGGACGTGCCCGCCGCCGCAGTGGTGTTGCTGGGCATGAGCGCGTACCTGGCTGGCGTCACCGGGTCGCCGCTGACCTCGGCGGTGATCGCCATGGAACTCTGCGACAACCAGGACATGGTGATACCGATCATGGCCGCCTGCCTGCTGGCACGCGCGGCCGCATCGCTGTTCTGCCCTACCCCGGTCTATCGCGATTTCGCCGAGCGCATGGTGCAGGATTACGAACAACGCCACGCCACGCGCCACCCGGCCGCCGAAAGCGATGACGACGCCGATGACGCCGGCAGCGAATCCACGCCGATCGGGCGCACCAGCGCCTTCGAGGAGCCGGCCGCACCCGGCGAAAGCGCGGCTCGCCGCCAACCATCGGACACGCAATAGAAGAAAACCACAGGACGTGGTTTTCTTCACAAGCCCTGAGTCAGCCACGGAGTCCGCACCACCATGAGCGAATCACGCTGGGATCGGCTGCTGTTGAACGTCACGCTGGCCACGTTTGCCGGCGATGCGCCATACGGATTGATCGAGCACGGCGCCATCGCGATGCACCATGGCCGCATCGCCTGGCTGGGTCGCATGGAGGCGTTGCCCGACGCGCCCGGTGCCCTGGCGGTGACCGTGGAATCGCTGGACGGTGCATTGGTGACGCCGGGCCTGATCGACTGCCACACCCACCTGGTGTTCGGCGGCGATCGCGCCCACGAATTCGACTTGCGCCTCAATGGCGCCAGCTACGAGGACATCGCCCGCGCCGGCGGCGGCATCGTCGCCAGCGTCAACGCCACCCGCGCCGCCAACGAGGAGCAACTGTTCGCCCAATCGCTGCCGCGGGCCCAGGCGCTGCGGGGCGATGGCGTCACCACACTGGAGATCAAGTCCGGTTACGGGCTGGATCTGGACAGCGAACGCCGCATGCTGCGCGTGGCCCGGCGTATCGGCCGCGAACTGGGTATCAGCGTGCGCACCAGCTTCCTGGGCCTGCATGCGTTGCCGCCGGAATACCGCGACCGGCGCGATGGCTACGTCAGCTTGGTCTGCGACACCATGCTGCCCGCGCTGGCCGCCGAAGGGTTGGTCGATGCGGTGGATGCGTTCTGCGAAAGCATCGGTTTCAGCCGCGAGGAAACCCGCCGCCTGTTCGAGCGCGCGAAGCAACTGGGCCTGCCGGTGAAGCTGCACGCCGAGCAGTTGTCCGACCTGGACGGCGCGGCGCTGGTGGCCGAATACGGCGGACTTTCCGCCGACCATCTGGAACACCTCGGCGAAGCCGGCATCCGGGCGATGGCTGCCGCCGGCACAGTGGCCGTGTTGCTGCCGGGCGCGTTCTACGCACTGCGCGAAACGAAGCGCCCGCCGATCGACCTGCTGCGCCAGCACGGCGTGCCGATGGCGATCGCCACCGACTGTAACCCCGGCACCTCACCGCTGCTGTCGCTGCGGCTGGCTGCGGGCATGGCCTGCACCTTGTTCCGGTTGACGCCGGAGGAAGCGCTGCGCGGCGTCACCGTCAACGCGGCGCGCGCGCTGGGCCTGCACGATCGCGGCACGCTGGCGCCGGGGCAACGGGCCGACCTGGTGATATGGAACGTGAAGCAGCCGGCGGCGCTGTGTTACTGGATCGGCGGCGCGCTGGTGCGGACCGTCCTTGTGGGCGGTGAATCAGCGGCGTGACAGCCGGCTCATGCGCGCGGCCAGCGCCTTGAAAAACGCCGCCGGCAGCTCCGCGCGCACCGGCACGCGCCACCAGTGCGGCTGGGCGAACGCACGGCATTTGACCGCATCCTTGTCGGTCATCAACACCGGCAGGCCATCGGCAAAATCCAGCTCCGCCGCCGCAAAGGCGTGGTGATCGGAGAACGCGTGCGCGATCACCTCGATACCCGCCGCCCGCAGGCTGTCGAAGAAGCGCTCCGGGTGACCGATCGCCGCCACCGCATGCACCCGCTGGCCGCCGAAGTCGCGCAGCGGTTGCTTGCGCGCATCGGTCAACGACATGGCCACCTGGCCGCGCAACCGCATCGGATATTCATCCGCCGCTGGCGTGCCACCGTTGCATACCCGAAAATTCAATCGCTCCCAGCGCTGCATCGGTTCGCGCAGCGGGCCGGCGGGCAACAGGCGCTCGTTGCCGAAGCGGCGGGTGCCGTCCACCACGCCGATCTCCACGTCGCGCGCCAGGGCGTAGTGCTGCAGGCCATCGTCGGCGACCAGCACATTGCAGCCGGCGTCGAGCAGCAGCTGCGCGGCGGCAGGACGATCGCGCCCCACCGCCACCGGCACGCCGCTGGCGTGGATCAGGCAGGGCTCGTCACCCACCTGCGCCGGATCGGGTTTGTCGCCCAGCAACATCGGCTCGCGCTGGCTGCCGCCATAGCCGCGGCTTACCACGCCCGGCCGATAGCCCTGCGTGCGCAGCGCCTCGACCACCGCGATCGTCAGCGGGGTCTTGCCGGTGCCGCCCACGCTGATGTTGCCGATCACGATCACGGGCGCATCCAGTTGCACGCGCCGCAGCCAGCCCAGGTGGTAGAGCGCCCGGCGCAGATGGATGACCGTGCTGTAAAGCGCCGCCAGCGGCCGCGTCCACCAAGGGGCGCGGGCATCGCCGTACCAGGCCGCTTCGAGCGTGTCGACCAGCGCCATGACGAACCCTCAGTCGCTGCCTTGGGCGGTGGCCTGCTCGCTGAACTGCATCCGGTGCAGTGCGGCGTAGTGGCCACCCAGTGCGATCAATTCAGGATGCGTGCCGCGCTCCACGATGCAGCCCTGATCCATCACCGCGATCTGGTCGGCATCCTCCACTGTGGACAGGCGGTGGGCGATCACCAACGTGGTGCGGTCGCGCATCAGCCGCTGCAGCGCCTGCTGGATCAGCCGCTCCGATTCGGTATCCAGCGCGCTGGTCGCTTCGTCCAGCACCAGGATCGGCGCGTTCTTCAGGATCGCCCGCGCAATCGCGATGCGCTGGCGCTGGCCGCCGGAGAGCATGTTGCCGCTCTGGCCGATGCGGGTATGGATGCCTTCGGGCATGCGCGCGATGAATTCCATCGCGTTGGCCGCCTCGGCCGCGGCGATGATTTCCGCCTCGCTGGCGCCAGCCAGTTCGCCGTAGGCGATGTTGTTGGCCACGGTGTCGTCAAACAGCACAACCGATTGGCCGACCCAGGCAATCTGCCGGCGCAGCGAGGCCAGCGTGTAATCGCGGTAGTCCTCGCCATCGAGCACGATGCGTCCGGCGCTGGGTTCGTAGAAGCGCGGCAGCATGCCCACCAGGCTGCTCTTGCCGCTACCCGAGCGGCCCACCAGTGCCGTCACGCTACCTGGTGCGCAGTGGATATCCACGCCGCGCAGCGCCTCGAAACCGTTGCGCGGGTAGACCAGCCGCACTGCCTCGAAACGCAGGTCGCCGCGGGTGCGCGACAGCTCGCGAACACCCTGGTCCACTTCCGGCGGCAGGTCGATCACCTGGAAGATGTCGTCGGCCGCGGATAGCCCGCGCTGGATGTTCGCCTGCACGCTGGTGAGGCGCTTCAGCGAAGGCAGCATGGTGCCCATCGCGGTGAGCACGGAGAAAAACACACCCGGCGACATCACGTTGAGCACCTGCGGTCGCGTACCCAGGTAGACCAGCGCCGCCAGCGCCATCGCGGCCACCAGTTGCACGGTGGAACTGGACGCCGCATTGGTGGCGGCGATCTTCAGATTGAGCCGGCGGGTGTGGCGGGTGGTCTCGTCGAAGCGCTGCGCCTCGTGCTGCTGTCCGCCATAGATCCGCACCTCGCGATGCGCGCCCACGGATTCTTCCACGGTGCCCGTGACCGAGCCCATGGTGCCCTGGATGCGGCGGCTGATCTGGCGATAACGGCGGCTCACAACGGTGGCCACCAGCGCGATCGCCGGCACCATCACCAGCAGCGAAAGCGTGAGATAGGGGCTGTAATAAAGCATCACGCCCAGCATCGCGATCACGGTGAAACCGTCGGTGATGGCGATCTTCGCGGCGCTGCTGGAAGCGGCGGCCACCTGCTCGCTCGTATAGGTGACGCGCGAAACCTGCTCGCCGGAGGGCTCGCTGCCGAAATAAGGCGCGGGCAGCCGCAGATAGGCGTCGAAGACATCGTGCTGCATCGCCTGCACCACATGCCGGCCGATATAGGAGACGCCGTAATCGCTGACGAACGTGCCGAACGAACGCACCAGGAAGATCCCGATGATCCAGATCGGCATCCAGAAGATCAGGTACGGGTCCTTGCGCGTGAACAACTCATCGATCATCGGCTGCAGCAGGCCGGTGAACAGCGCCAGCCCGCCACCGTCGACCAGCATGCCGACCACCGCCACCAGCGCGACCGGCCAGTACCGTCGCGTGTAACCGAGCAGCCGGCGATACACGCCCCAGCTGTCGGCCACCGGTGCCATGGCCGGGCGGTGCTTCACTCCGTGGCGCCCGTCGCCGTGGGCGTGGTGGCGATCGACAGCCGGCTGAAGCCGAGCTGGCCCAGCGCATCCATCGCCGTCACCACATCCTGGTGCGGCGTGTTGGCGTCGGCGCGAATCGTCACCGGCCGATCGCGGTCACTGCCCGCATGGCTGGTGATGGCCTGCTTGAGCGGATCGATGCCCTCGCCCATGACCTCGTCGCTGCCGACATAGAAGCGGCCTTCGCGATCAATCATCACGGTCAGCGTGGGCGCGTTCATGTCGCGATCGGACGTGCTGGCGTTGGGCAGGGTCACCTGCAGCCGCGAGTGCTGGATGAAGGTGCTGGTGAGCACGAAGAACATCAGCAGGGTGAGGAGCACGTCGATCAACGGGATCACGTTGATCTCGAAATCGTCCTGCCGACGGTCGTTGCCGATACGCATCGTGGTGACCTCAGCCCGCGCCCGTGGCCGAGGGAGCCGGTGCGCGGCGTGGCCGCGGCGTGGCCGCGGGCGTGGTCAGGGTCAGGTCGTCCAGCAGCGCGGTGGCCTGCTTTTCCATATCCACGCAATAACCGGCCACGCGCGAGCGGAAATAGCGATGCAGCACGTACGCGGGAATCGCCACGGTAAGGCCCGATGCGGTACAGATCAGCGCCTCGCCGATGCCGCCGGCCATTTTTGCCGGGTCGCCGATACCGCCGCCCATCACCTCCATGAACATGCGGATCAGGCCGACCACGGTGCCGAACAGGCCCAGCAACGGGCCGATCAGCGCGATCGTGCCCAGCGTGTTGAGGTAGCGCTCCATCCGGTGCACCACGTGGCGGCCGGTGTCCTCGATGCGCTCCTTGATCAGCTCGCGCGGACGGTTGCGCACCGCCAGCGCCGCGGCCAGCAGTTCGCCCAGCGGCGAGCCGTTGGCCAGCGTCTGCAGATGGTTGGGATCCAGTTGTCCCGCGCGCGCCCACTGGCGTACCTCCTCACCCAACCCGGGCGGCAGCACGGCCTTGCGGCGCAGCGTCAGGCAACGCTCCAGCACGATCGCCAGCGCCACCGCGGAACAGATCAGGATGGGCACCATCGCCCAGCCACCAGCCATCAGGATTTCCAGCACGTTGCGCCCCCATCGGACGACCTGTCGAGAGCGCGCATGATAGCAGTCCCGCTTCGCCCGACTGCGGCACAGGTGGCAGTAAGTGGCTCACTCGCGCCAGTAGCGGCGCTGACGCAAACGCCAGCCCGGTTCGCGCCGCGCGGGCGCATCGGCCGGAAATTCCAGCGGAATGGCGCCCTGGGTCGCGGTATTGAACAGCGGCACGCCAGCCGCCGCATAGCGCGCCACCACCTCGGGTTTCGGGTGCCCGAAACGGTTGCGCCAACCGGCCGAAACCACCGCCAGGGGTGGATGGATCGCGGCGATGAACGCCGCGCTGGACGAGGTCTTGCTGCCGTGATGCGGCACCACCAGCAACGGCGCCATACCCAGCCCGACCGCCGCAGCCACCTGCGGCTCCACCCGCGAACTGATGTCGCCGGCCAGCAGCAGACGGCCACGCGGACCTTGCACCAGCAGCACGCAGGAACTGTCGTTGTCGCGATCACCCTGACCGGGTGCCGGGTTCAGCACGCGAAAATCCACGCCATCCCAGCGCCAGGACTGCCCGCTGACGCATTGCTGCATCGGGATCTGCATCCGCGACGGTTCGCCGGCGTAGCGCGTTGCCTGCGGGAACGCCGTGGCAACTGCCTCCGCACCGCCCGCGTGATCGTTGTCACCGTGACTGATCATCAGCATGTCGAGCTCGCCGATGCCCAACGCATGCATCGCCGGCAACACCACCGCCTCGCCCAGATCGAAACCCGAGGGATAACGCGCGCCCGCGTCGTAAACCAGCACATGGTGTTGCGTGCGCAGCAACACCGACAAGCCCTGCCCCACGTCCAGCACCCACACCCGGAACGCACCCGCCGGCGGTGGCGCCAGCGCGGGATACAGCAGCGGAAGGAACAACAGTGCACCCAGCCAGCGCAGCGGCACACCGCGCGGCATGAACAGCCATAGCGCGCCGGCCAGTGCCAGCAACAATGCAAAGGGTTGTACCGAAGGTAGATACCACTGCGCGCCAGGCCAGGCAGCCGTCTGCTCCAGCAACCACCATTGCGCATGGGCCAGCTTCGCGGCCACCCACAACACTGGCGTGGCCGCAGGCGGACACAACCCCAACAACAGCGTGCCACCCAGCGCACACGGCACGATCGCGAAACTGACCAGCGGCACCGCGACCAGGTTGGACAACGCGCCCACCAACGAGGCCTGCCCGAAGAACCACAGGCTCAACGGCAACAGCCCCACCGTCATCACCATCTGCCCGGCCGACAACTCGTGCAGAAACGCGCGCAGCCCGCGACCGCGCGCCTGCAGGCACAACATCAGGAATGCCACACCCACGAACGACAGCCAGAATCCCGCCGCCAGCACGGCCAGCGGATCGACCAGCAGGATCGCCAGCATGGCCAGCCCCAGCGATTGCGCGCCGGTGCTGCCGCGTCGCCCGCAGCGGGCCAGCGTGACCACCGCGATCATCAGCAAGGTGCGCACGGTGGGCAGGCCGAACCCCGCCAGCGCGCTGTAGATCGTGGCCGCCAGCAAGGCAGCGGCCGCCTGCGCCTGCGGCCGCGGCAAGCGGTGGCCCAACTGTGGCAGCAGGCCATACAGCAGCGTCGCCAGGCCCAGCCCGAACACCGCCGCCACGCCCACATGGAAGCCGGAAATCGCGATCAGGTGCGATACGCCATTGGCACGCGCCACCGCCCAATCACGCTGCTGCAAGCCACGCGTGTCGCCTACGGCAAACGCGCGCAACAGTGCCGCATCATGCGGGTCGCGCACCCGCGCCGCGATGCCACGGGCGATCGCATCGCGGACACCATCCACGCACAAGGAGGGCTTGCCGAGCTGCGCATTGTCGACATCGTCGCGCACATAACCATGCGCCACGATGCCCCGCTGCAGCGCGGTGCGCTCGCTGTCCGCGCTGCCCGGGTCGAGCAGTCCGCGCGGACGTTTCAGGCGCAATTGCAGATGCCAGCGACTGCAGGGATGGAGCACTGGCGGATCGTCGTACCAGCTCACCGCAACGCGTCCGCGCCATGGAATGAGCCGGCCATCCAGCGTGGCACGATCCACCCGCAACTCGAAGCTGCTGGCGTAATCGCGCTTCAATGGCAGGTCCACGATGGTGCCGATCACGATCAGGTCGCGGCCTTCCAACGAACGCGGCAGGCGCGCATCCATGGCCAGGCCGCCGCGAAACATCGCCCACGCCACACCGATCAGAATGCAGCCGACCCACCGCCCGCGTGGCCACCGCCACGCCAGCAACAAAGCAAGAGCCAACAGCAGCAGCGCGAACCAACGGGGCGGCAACGACGGCAACCACTGGACGACCAGTACGCCCGCCAGCAAGGCGAGACCCATGCTTGCCGCGGGTATTGCCCCCATTCGTGCCACGCTGCGCTCCATGCGGTCGGATCATCGAGCGTAGCGCGACGCCAACCACACAGCGGACGAAAGACGTGTAGGCCCCCGCCTTGGCATGGGATATCAATTGTCGGAGCGGCCTTCAAGTGGGAGCGACTTCAGTCGCGATGCTCTTGCTTTGGGGTTCCGGAGCAGAAGCATCGCGACTGAAGTCGCTCCCACAGGCGTGGTGGCCTTTTCGGTCAGGTGGCGGCTTTTTCCTGCAACACGCCGTTATGCAACACCAGCGTGCGATCCATCCGGGCGGCGAGGCGCGTGTCGTGCGTCACCAGCACGAAGCTGGTGCCGATCTCCTGGTTGAGCTCCAGCATCAGGCCGTAGACCTGCGCCGCGTTGTCTTCATCGAGGTTGCCGGTGGGCTCGTCGCCCAGTACGCAGGCGGGCCGCGTCACCAGCGCGCGCGCCACCGCGCAGCGCTGGCGTTCGCCGCCGGAAAGCTCCGAGGGTTTGTGCTGCAGGCGCTTGCCCAGCCCCACCCGCTCCAGCAGCGCGGCCGACTGGCGTTGCGCCTCGGCAATCGCTGTGCCGCGAATCAGCAGCGGCATGCACACGTTTTCCAGCGCGGTGAACTCGGGCAGCAGATGATGGAACTGGTAGATGAAACCCAGCGAGCGGTTGCGCACGCGGCCGCGCTCGGCATCGGACAGCGTGGACAGCAGGCGTCCATCCACCTCCACCTCACCCGCGCTCAAGGTATCGAGCCCGCCGATGATGTGCAGCAGCGTGCTCTTGCCCGAGCCCGACGCGCCCACGATGGCCATCGTCTGGCCGCGCTTGAGTTCAAAGTTGACGTCGCTCAGCACGTCGGTGCGCAAGCCGCCTTCCTGGTAGGTCTTGGCGACGTGGCTGGCACGCAGCACGTTTTCAGTCGTGGAATTCATGACGGCCTTATTCATAGCGCAGCGCCTGCGCCGGCTGCGTGCGCGAAGCGCGCCACGCGGGGTACAAGGTGGCCAGCAGCGAGAACGTAAACGTGAGCAGGGCGACCCAGCCCACGTCATGCCAGTCCAGCCGGCTGGGGACCTCGCTGATGTAATAAACGTCGGGCGACAGGAAGGTCACGTGGAAGGTGTGCTCGATCCACTTGATGATGCCGGGCAATTTCCACGACAACAGCGAGCCCAGCCCCACCCCGAAACCGATTCCCACGAAGCCCACCAGCACGCCCTGCACCATGAACATGCCCATGATGCTGCGCGGCGTGGCGCCCAGCGTGCGCAGGATCGCGATGTCGGCCTGCTTGTCGGTGACCAGCATCATCAGCATCGAGATCAGGTTGATCACCGCCACCAGGATGATCAGCGACAGGATCACGAACATCACCATTTTTTCCATCGACAGCGCGGCGAACAGGTTGGCGTTGGTGTCCATCCAGGTCTGCACCCGATACACCTGGCCCAGCTGATCGGCCAGCTCGCGCGCCACCGGGCGGGCATTGAAAAGGTTGTCCAGGCGCAGCCGGATGCCGGTGGGGCCGGTGAGGCTGTTGAGCTTTTCGGCATCGCTCATGTTGACCAGCGCCAGGCCCGAATCGAACTGCTCCATGCCCAGCTCGAACACGCCCGCAACATGGAAACCGCGCATGCGCGGCACACCGCCCATTGGCGTGGCGCGCAACTCGGGAACGGCCATGGTCACGCGGTCGCCCACATTGACGCCCAGCGTCATCGCCAGCTCCTTGCCCAGCACGATGTTCCAGCTGCCCGGCTTCAGCGCATCGAGCGAGCCCTCCACCATGTGCTTGTCGATGTCGACCACCTTGGGTTCCAGCGAAGGCTCGATGCCACGCACCAGCGCACCGCTGGAACGCCGCGCCAGCAACATCGCCTCGCTTTCCACATACGGCGCGGCGCCCAGCACATGCGGATTGGCGCTGGCGACTTTCAGTGCGCGCGGCCAGTCCTCCATGCTCTGGTTCACGCCGGACACGGTGGCGTGCGAGATCGCACCCAGGATGCGCGCGCGCATCTGGTAGTCGAAGCCGTTCATCACCGACATCACCGTGATCAACGCAATCACGCTGATCGCGATGCACACGATCGATACGGTGGAGATGAAGGAGATGAACTGGTTGCGTCGCTTGGCACGCGTGTAGCGCAGGCCGATGAAGAGTTCTAACGGTCGGAACATGGCAACCTGATTCGTGGGAGCGGCAGGGAAAGCCGATACGGACGGCCGCCGGAACGGTATACGTTAGCGCATGGCGCACAGCGGCGGCAGGGGCGCCGAAACCCGGGGTTGTGACACGTTGCGCGCCAGTCAGATTCGCGGCAACGCTTCGCCAGGCTGCACGGTGGCCAGACGCATGCGCAGACGACGACGAATATCGCGATCGCTGTTGTCCGGCGCCAGCAGCAGGATCTGCATGCCGCGTTCCACCGTCAGCAAACGCAACAGGATGAAGCCGCCGAACACGCGGAACGTGGCCAGCGTGGCGGCGATGTCCTCGTGATCGGCGGTGCGCAAGGTCCAGCCGCCTTCGGCGTCCCAACCCGCGGCGGCCAGCGGCGACTGCGCCGCAGGCTGCAGGCTTTGCCATGTGGCCAGCACCACCGCCGCAATCAACATCAGCTTCAGGCTGATGGCCAGGCCCGAAAGCGCGACGGCAAGCGCGGCCAGTGCCGCGACCGCCATCAGGCAGCGTCGCAGCAGTCGCGATGGTGCGTATTCAAAGCCGATGGCGGGCGCGGATGTCATCGATGATCGCCTGCCAGTCGGGTCGCTCGGGCCGGGCGTGGCCCATCACCCAGTCCCACAGGTCCGGGTCCTGCACGTCGAGCAACTCGTCGAACGCCTGCTGTTCGGCCTCACTGGCGCCGTCGAAACGTTCGTCGAGCCAGCCGCCGAACAATGCGTCCAGTTCGCGAGTGCCTCGGCGGGCACGCCATTGGAGTCTGCCCTTATTCATAACAAATCCGCGCGCAGCGCCTCGTTTGCCTCCTCCCCCCATCGGGGAGAGGATTGAGGAGAGGGGGACAATCTTGCGAGATAGCCTCGTCGAAAGCTTCGATCGGCTTCCCCGCGAGCACCGCCCCTCATCCGCCCTTCGGGCACCTGAACTCGGGCCATCCATGGCCCTCGCCCTTCGGGCGGCTTGCGCCGCGCAAATCGGCAGTCCCGCCGATTTGTCTCCCAAAGGGGAGAAGGAATCACGCGCTGCGCCGCTCCACCATCAGCTTCTTGATCTCGGCAATCGCCTTGGCCGGGTTCAAGCCCTTCGGGCAGGTGCGCGTGCAGTTCATGATGGTGTGGCAGCGATACAGCTTGAACGGGTCTTCCAGGTCGTCCAGGCGCGCACCGGTGTCCTCGTCGCGCGAGTCCACGATCCAGCGGTAGGCCTGCAGCAGGATCGCCGGGCCCAGGTACTTGTCGCCGTTCCACCAGTAGCTCGGGCAGCTGGTGGAGCAGCAGGCGCACAGGATGCATTCGTACAGGCCGTCGAGCTTCTTGCGCTCTTCGGGCGACTGCAGGCGCTCGCGATCGGGGGCCGGGCTCTGGGTGCGGATCCACGGCTTGATCGAGGCGAACTGCGCATAGAAATGGGTGAGGTCGGGCACCAGATCCTTCACCACCGGCATGTGCGGCAGCGGGTAGATCTTCACGTCGCCGCCACCCTTGCCGGCATCGGCGATGGCGCAGGTGCACGCCAGCGTGTTGGTGCCGTCGATATTCATCGCGCAACTGCCGCAGATGCCTTCGCGGCACGAACGACGCAGGGTCAGCGTGGGGTCGATCTCGTTCTTGATCTTCAGCAGCGCGTCCAGAACCATCGGGCCACAGGCGGCCAGATCGACCTCGTAGGTATCGATGCGCGGGTTCTGATCGTCGTCCGGCGACCAGCGATAGATGCGGAAGGTGCGTGGCTTCTTCGCATCTTTCGCCGGGTAATGCTTGCCCGGCTGAATTTTGGAATTCTTCGGTAGCGCGAATTCACCCATGTCCTCGACCCTTCGGTTCGGCGGCCGGAACCACTATCCGGCCGCGCAACGTGTGATGTGATGCCACCTGCAAACGCAGGATCAGTAAACGCGTTTCGCCGGCGGCACGGCCTTGACCTCATCGGTCATCGGGTTCATGTGCACCGGGCGGAAATCGAAGCGCGACTTGCCCGCTTCATCCACCCACACCAGGGTGTGCTTCATCCAGTTGGCGTCGTCGCGCTCGGGGAAATCCTCGCGCGCATGCGCGCCGCGGCTTTCCGGACGCTGCTCGGCCGAATGCATGGTCGCCACCGCCTGCGCCAGCAGGTTGGAGAGCTCCAGCGTCTCGATCAGGTCGGAGTTCCACACCAGCGAACGGTCGCTGACCTTCACGTCCTGGAACATGTCGAACACTTCGGAGATCTTCTGCTTGCCTTCGGCCAGCGTCTCGCCGGTGCGGAACACGGCCGCGTCCTTCTGCATCGTGCGCTGCATGGCCATGCGGATCTGCGCCGTCGGCGTGCCGCCATCGGCGTTGCGAAGCGCGTCGAAGCGCGCCAGCGACTTGTCCAGCACGTTGGTGGGCAGATCCTTGTGCGCCGCGCCGGGTTCGATCAGTTCGGCGCAGCGATGCGCCACCGCGCGACCGAACACCACCAGATCCAGCAGCGAGTTGGAACCCAGCCGGTTGCCACCATGCACGGAGACGCAGGCCGCCTCGCCGATCGCGAACAGGCCAGGCACGATCGCATCCACGTCATCGCCGCGCTTCTGCACCACTTCGCCGTGATAGTTGGTGGGGATGCCGCCCATGTTGTAGTGCACGGTGGGCAACACCGGGATCGGCTCCTTGGTGACGTCCACGCCGGCGAAGATGCGCGCCGATTCGGCAATGCCCGGCAGCCGCTCGTGGATCACCTCGGGGCCGAGATGCATCAGGTTGAGGAAGATGTGGTCCTTGTGCTCGCCCACGCCGCGACCTTCGCGGATCTCGATGGTCATCGCGCGGCTGACCACGTCGCGCGAGGCCAGATCCTTGGCGTTCGGCGCGTAGCGCTCCATGAAGCGCTCACCGGTGGAGTTGGTGAGGAAGCCGCCTTCGCCGCGCACGCCTTCGGTGATGAGGCAGCCCGCGCCATAGATGCCGGTGGGATGGAACTGCACGAATTCCATGTCCTGCAACGCCAGGCCCGCGCGCAGCACCATGCCGCCGCCGTCACCGGTGCAGGTATGCGCCGAGGTGGCACTGAAATAGGCACGGCCGTAACCACCGGTGGCCAGCACCACGGCCTGGCCGCGGAAGAAGTGCAGCGTGCCCTCGTTCATGTCCAGCGCCAGCACGCCGCGGCAAACGCCTTCTTCATCGAAGATCAGGTCGATCGCGAAGTATTCGACGAAGAACGTGGCGTCGTGTGCCAGCGCCTGCTGGTACAGCGTATGAAGGATCGCGTGACCGGTACGGTCGGCCGCGGCGCAGGTGCGCTGCGCGGTGCCCTTGCCGTAATGCGTGGTCATGCCGCCGAACGGGCGCTGGTAGATCTTGCCTTCCTCGGTACGCGAGAACGGCACGCCGTAATGCTCAAGCTCGATCACCGCTTCGGGTGCGTGCTTGCACATGTACTCGATCGCGTCCTGGTCGCCCAGCCAGTCGCCACCCTTGACGGTGTCGTAGAAATGGAAACGCCAGTCATCCTCGCCCATGTTGCCCAGCGCAGCGGAAATACCGCCCTGCGCGGCCACCGTGTGCGAGCGGGTGGGAAACACCTTGGTGATGCAGGCGGCCTTGAGGCCCTTCTCGGCCAGACCGAACGTGGCGCGCAGGCCTGCACCGCCGGCGCCGACCACGATCACGTCATAAAGATGCTGCTGGATCTTGTAGCTTTCCATGAAATGGCGGCCTCGCGTATTCGTCTTAAGGGGTCAGCGCAATGCGCAGTACGGCCAGCACGCTGGCGAGCGCGCCGAGCACGGCGAGAAACTTGATCGCCACCAGCAGCAGCACTTCCTTCCAGCGGGTGTGCACGTAATCTTCCACCACCACCTGCAGGCCGAGCACCGCATGCCAGAACATGGTGAGCACGAACGCGATCAGCAGCAGCGCATTCCACGGCCGCGCCACCGCAGCGCGCGCGGCGGCGTAATCGGCATGCAGCAGACCGAGTACCAGGATCACGAACCAGATGCCCAGCGCCACCAGCGCCGCGGCGGTTACACGCTGGACCCACCAATGGTCCACGCCCGATTTGGCGGAACCCAGGCCGCGTGCGGCCTTCAGCGGATGGCGGCGATCCTTCACGACATCACTCTTCGCGTTCATGCCGCACCTCCGGCCATCAACACATAGGCCCAGACCAGCACGGTCAACACGATGCTGCCCGTCGCCGACAACCAACTCGAGCGCACGAACTGCACGATCTCGTAGCCGGCGCCCGCATCCTGCAGCAGGTGACGGATGCCGTTGCACAGGTGATAGAACAGCGACCAGCTCCAGCCGAACAGCAACACCAGCCCCAGCGGGTTGCCGGCGACGGTCTTGAAGCAGCCGAACTGTTCTTCGCCGGCGGCCAGCGCCAGCAAGCCTCCCACCACGACCAGGCTGCCAACGGACAAGGCGATGCCGGTGGCGCGATGCAGGATGGAACTGACCATCTGCACTTGCCATCGATAGACCTGGATATGGGGAGAGAGCGGTCGTTGCATATCTGCCATGGCGGCTATCCTGTGTGGAATCGCTGATGTCCGTGCCGTACCGCCGCTGCCAGCGGCGACAACGCCACAGCGGAATTCAGAAGTCGATGCAGCGCCCGTTCTTTTCCCAATCGCCGTAGCGGGTGGGATCCGGCGCCGGCCGTTCCGGCGGGGCCTTGTCCGCATCCGGTTTCGCCGGCACGACAGCCTCCGCCGGAGCGGATGCAGGTGAGGACGGTGCTGGGGGATGGGTTTCGGACATGGTCGTCTTGTTAGCCAGCGAAGGTTAATACTTGCGCAAAACCAGCACAACCTGGCCCCCTGCCCCGCACCGCGGGCGAACGCTTGTGTCGCGCCACGCACGCCCACACATCGACGACCTATGCCATCCAATACCCGCGACGCCCAAACCCTGTTGATCGAAGGCCCCGATGCGGTTGCATTTGCGCATGCGCAATTCAGCAGCAAGGTGAATGAACTGGCCGTTGGCCGATGGGCGTTCGGTGCGTGGCTCGATCCGCAGGGACGCGTGCGCGCCCTTTTTCACCTCGCCCGCATCGCTGACGGCAAACTGCTTCTGCTGTTGCGCGGCGGCAAGGCAGCGGACATGGCCGACGGCCTGCGCCGCTTCGTCTTCCGTTCACGCGTAACGCTTCGCGAAGCACCCGCCGCCGCCCTGGCCACCGGCGAAGCACAGACGCTGCACGATGTTCATATCGAAGGCGAGACCATATCGCTGGGCTGCGGCTCGCACGCCTTGCGCATCGTGCCATCCACGACGACCGGCGACGTGCAATGGCAACCCGTGCAGTTGAAGCTTGGCTGGCCATGGTTGCCCGATGAGGCCTTGAACAAGTGCCTCGCACCGATGCTGTCGTTGCAACGGCTGCAGGCCGTCGCCGTCGACAAGGGCTGCTATCCCGGTCAGGAAATCGTGGCGCGGCTACATTTTCGTGGCGGTTGCAAACGCCATCTCTGCAGCGTCACGGCATCGCGTGCCATCGCACCCGGCGAAACGTTGCGTCGCGGCGAGCAGGAAGTCGGCATCGTGCTGAACGTCGTCAATGGCGACGCCATCGAAGCACTGGTTGTGCTCAGCGATGACGTCGTTGATAACGCCATCGACGACAACATCACGCTGGGCGACGGCGACGACTCATTACTAATGACAACCATCGAACGCTGGCCCGCCTGAAACATCAGCCGTCCAGACGTCTATTTGTGTTTTTCAACGATGTCGACGGAATGTGAGGACACGCTGAACGGAACATCGCGGCACTTGCCTTTAGCGAAATCCGCCACTAGGCTCCGCCGATCGATTATCGCGGCATCCGGAAAACGGGGTGCCGATGTACGCGACGAACCGGATGAATCCGGATCGGCGCGACCCGGCCCAAAGCCGGATGGAATACCCAGCTGACGCCACAGCTGGCAGTTGCAGGCAACACGGCCCTACGGCACGCGCAGCGCCATTGCAGCAATCACCGATCGGCATGACCCCGCCGCTCGACCCGCCACAAACCCGTGGCAAAACGTTCAACCGCATACACCGGTTGGCGATCAATCCAGGTGGAACGGCCTGCCAGCCCGTCCACCGCAACGGCGTGTCAGGCCTGAAAGGCTGCGCGTACAGCACGTTGGAGGCAGATCCATGAAACTTTCCATGCTGTTGTGGCTCACCAGCTTGTTACCGCAACCCGTTGCGGACCAGGCTTGCCTGGCGACCACGGTCTACCTGGAAGCACGCAGCGAACCGACACTCGGCCAGCTCGCGGTCGCCGAAGTCGCCATGCGCCGACGCGAACGCGGGCGCTGGGGCGACACCGTATGCAAGGTCGTCACGGCGCCCCACCAGTTCGCCACCACCACGACCCCGGGTTCGTTCGACATCACCAATCTGGAAGCCTTCCACAAGGCATGGCAGATCGCCGGGCGCTCGATCCAGAACTGGCAGTTGCCCGTTGCCGAACGAAAGATGCTGGTGCCGCGTGCCGATCATTTCGCCACCGTTGCCATCACTCCGACATGGTCGGTCAACCGCGCAGGCACAACCATCGGCGAGCATCGTTTTTACGCCGTCAACTGACACTGCGAACCGCAACAAAAACAAAAAGGCCCTCGAATGAGGGCCTTTTGTTTTTCAGACGTCCAGACGTCTGGACGTCCATACCAAAGGATGATTACAGACGGTAAACGTGATCGCCACGTACCTGCACGTAATCACCGTTGCGCACGTCCGGGTTTTCCCGCTGCGTAACCGTGGCGTACTGGCCATTGTCCAGCCGAACCACGATGCGGTAGGCCACATCGCCACTTCCGCTGCGCTTGCCAACCTGGTTGCCGACAACGCCACCGGCTACCGCGCCGGCCACTGTCGCCGCCTTGCGGCCATCACCCTTGCCGACCTGGTTGCCCAGCACGCCGCCAGCGACCGCACCGATCACGGCGCCCAGCGTGCCGCCGCTGCTGTTGCCCTGGGTGTAGACCTGCTGCACTTCCTGCACCACGCCGCAGTTGTTGCAGCGCGCGTTTCTGCTTTGTCCGGTTGGCTGCCCTTGATAACCGTAGTTACCACTGTTGTTGTAGGGGGTGGCGCATCCAGCCATTGCGAGACCGCCAGCCATGGCCACTGCCAGCGCCAGTTTGCTCGATAGTGCATTCATGTCGATCACTCCTCAGGGAAAAAGCCTTCCGGTCGATGACATCGATCGACTCAGCGGGCGTCGGAAACCGCCGTCACACCTTCTTCCACCTTCACGCGATCGCCGGGATCGTGATCCATGCGGACAGTGCGGGTAACGCCTTTGTATTCGTAGCGCACGTCATAACCCACCAGCTTGGTGCTGGTGTTGTTGACGGTGTCGCAGTGCCGCTCCACGGTGGACGTGGTGTTGGCGTGCTGACGACTGGCCTGGATGCGGTTACCGGCGTAACCACCACCGATCGCACCGGCCACCGTCGCCAGCGTCTTGCCCTTGCCGCCACCGACCTGGTTGCCCAGCAGGCCGCCAGCCACGGCACCGATCGCGGTGCCCGCAATGCGGTGCTCATCCTTGGGTGGCGTGGTGTGGGTGATCACTTCGTCCTTGCATACCTGCTTGGGGTTGTTGACGGTCTTGCGTACCGGATCGACGCTCACCACCCGCGCATAATTGTCAGCCTCCGCCTGGGCCGCGGCGCCGCTGGCTGCCGTGCCGCCGTCAGCGGACGTGCCCGCGTCGGCATTGCGGTTGCAGGCGGACAGGCCCAGCGACAACGCCGCGGCCATACCGATGGTGAGTGCATTGATCGTCAAACTTTTCATCAGACCCTCTCCTCTGTTTTAACGGTTGTTTTCGAACGACTGTCCTGAACGACGATCCCCGGGGACGCCCATGCGTCGCCATAACCGTGTTTCCATTGAACATTGAATCAACTGAATCGGGGCTAGCTTGCACCCCTGCCTCATTTTCACATCGAATTCGCAGTTCGGGCCCTTCTGGATAAAACCATGATCGAAATTGTGGACAGCCACGCACATCTGGATGACGGACGATTCCAATCCGATCTCGATGCGGTAATGGCGCGGGCCACCGAAGCCGGTATTGCCCACGTCTTGATACCCGCCACCGACACAACCAGCTGGCCGCACATCCATGACCTGTGCAGCAACTACCCGCAGACGCACCCCGCCTACGGCCTGCATCCCATGTTCCTTGGCGAGGATGCGCCCGCGCATGTGGACGCACTGTCTTCATGGCTGGACGATCACCACGCCGTTGCCGTGGGGGAAATCGGCCTGGATTTTCATGTCGAGGGTATCGACCACGATCTGCAGCGGCGCATCTTTGCGCGCCAGCTGGACATCGCGCGTGCACGCGGCTTGCCGGTCATCGTGCACGCGCGCGGCGCGCTGGAGGAAGTGATCCTCACCCTGCGGCGCGTCGCCGGCCTGCGCGGCGTGGTGCACAGCTTTTCGGGCAGCGAGCAGCAGGCGCAGCACTTGTGGGACATCGGCTTCTGCCTCGGCATCGGCGGCCCGGTGACCTATGAACGTGCACAGCGCCTGCGCCGCATCGTCAGTCACATGCCACTGGAGTTCCTGTTGCTGGAAAGCGACGCCCCCGACCAACCCGATGCGGCGCATCGCGGGCAGCGGAACGAGCCGGCGCGGGTGGCGGACGTCTTGCGCTGCATCGCCGCGCTGCGCGACGAATCCGAGGCGGAGATCGCTGCCGCCACCACCGCCAATGCCCACCGGCTGTTCGGCTTGGCGCAGCGCAACGCCTGACCGGCGCGTTTGCACGAATTCGTCACACCTTGCTATGTTTACTTCACCGATGAAATATCCGCTGGTGAAATGGCCAAGCTGACAACATGCATCGATCTGATGGACGAAGGCATCGACCGCGTCAGCCAGATCATCCCCACTATGCCGGCCGTCGAGGCACGGTTGTGCCGGTTGCTGCTCATGGTGGGCGAAGGGATCGACCAGGAGCTGGCGTTCAAGCTCAAGCCGTACAAGCTCAACCACAGCGAATTCCTGACCTTGATGATCCTGTACAGCCGACCGGATGGCAGCTCCACGCCAGGCGAGCTGTGCGAATTCGCCACCCAGGGTGCCACCAACATGACCCGCATCGCCAACGCACTGGCCAGGCGCGGCCTGATCACGCGCGGCGCCAGCGAAGCGGATCGGCGGCGCGTGGTGATCCGCATCACCGCTGCCGGCCGGCGTTTCGTGAAAGAGATGCTGCCGCCGATGTTTCCCCGCATCGACACCATGTTCCAAAGCTTCAGCGCCACCGATAAACGCCACCTCGACCGCCTGTTGCGCAAACTGGCCGGCAACCTCGACCGGTTGAGCGAGCACTCCCATCCATGAAGGACATTCGATGAAGC
The DNA here is from genome assembly GCF_001426645.1 of Rhodanobacter sp. Root480. Lineage (GTDB taxonomy): Bacteria > Pseudomonadota > Gammaproteobacteria > Xanthomonadales > Rhodanobacteraceae > Rhodanobacter > Rhodanobacter ginsenosidimutans. Next base: position 352,158 of record NZ_LMEX01000001.1, on the reverse strand, counting down.
ATGCCCTGCTCCGCGGCCGGCCATTGCTGACCGCGACGATCGTGCTGGCGCTGGCCGCGTGCGCGCGGGCGCCCGCGAAACTGGATCACCCCGTATTGCGCGACGACGTGCCACTGGCCGGCCTGAACGCACCCGCCCGCGCCGGCTGGCCCGCGGCGCAATGGTGGCGCCACTACGACGATCCCCAGCTGGATGGCCTGATGGATCGCGCGCTGCAGCAGTCGCCGGATATCGCCCTGGCCCAGAGCCGAGTGCAGAGTGCCCAGGCGTCGGTGCGATTGGCGGCCGCGCAGATGGGCTTGTCGATCAACGGCAATGCGCAGGTATCGCGCCAGCGGATGAGCGAGCACGGGCTGATCCCCGCCGAGTTTCTGGGTTTCACCTGGTACAACCAGGCCGACATCGGGCTGCAGCTTCAATACGATTTCGACTGGTGGGGCAAGAAGCGCGCCACGGTGGAAGCAGCGCTGGACCAGGCCCACGCCGCCGAAGCGCAACGCAGTGCCGCCGCGCTGGCGATCCAGTACGCCGTCGCCGACACCTACTTCGGCTGGCAGGCCGACCAGGCGCGGCTGCAGTTGATCGATCGGTTGCTGTCCACCCAGCAGCAATTGGCGCAGATCGCGCAATTGCGCGTGAAGCAAGGCGTGGATCTCCCCGACGAAGCACAGCGGGCGCAGGCGCAGGTGGCCGCCATCCGCGGCATGCGCATTGCCATCGATGGCTCGGCGCAGATCCGCAAGGTGGCCCTCGCCGCCTTGCTGGGGATCGCCCCTGAGCAACTGCCCGAACTGCACCCGCGCCCATTGCCCAGCGTGGTGCGTGGCATTCCCGCCGACGCCCGCCTCGACCTGATTGCCCGCCGACCGGATATCGCGGCCAGCCGATGGCAGGTGGAAGCGGCGCTGAAGAAAACCGATGCGGCGCGGGCGGCCTTCTTTCCGGATATCGGCATTACCGCCATGGCGGGGTTGTCCAGCATCGACATGGGCAAACTGCTCACCGCCGGAAGCCGCACGTTCGCGCTGACGCCGGCCCTGCATCTGCCCATCTTCAACGGCGGCTCGCTCAAGGCCAATTACGGCTTGAGCAAAGCCCAGCTCGACAGCGCCGTGGCGCAATACAACAGCACCGTGCTGACCGCCGCGCGTGAAGTGGCGACGCAGGCCCTGGGCGCCGAACAGATCGCGGCACGGCGGCAAGCCCAGCAGTCCGAAGTGGATGCCAACCGGCAACTGCTGGCCAACGCCGAAGCCCGTCGCCGCCAAGGCGTGCGCGATGCCCGTGAAAGCCTCGCCGCGACAGCCCAGCTGCTGCAACAGCGTGATGCCGCCGTGCAATTGCAGGCGCAGGCGTTGAGCAACGACCTTGCTTTGATCAAGGCCCTGGGCGGCGGTTACCGGCGTGCCGGCACACCCGCCGCCGCCGCGCACACCGCCCCCATTTCCCCCATTACCGGAGCCGCCGATCATGAGCGCCACTGAGTCCGACAAGTCATCCCTGGCCGGCGACAGCGGCATGGCGGCCACCGACCCGCGCAAACGCCGGCGCGCTCTGCTGATCGTCGGCGCCGTGTTCGTGTTGGCCGGTATCGGCTGGTTTTTGTTGTGGTTGTTCGTGTTATCCACCCGCGTGAAAACCGACAACGCCTACGTCGGCGGCAACCAGGTGGCGATATCGGCACAGGTGCCGGGCACCGTGGTGGCGATCCTGGCGGACGACACCCAGCGGGTGGAAGCCGGCCAGGTATTGGTGAAGCTGGACAGCACCGATGCGGAAGTTCGCCTGCAGCAGGCACGCAGCGCGCTGGCGCAGGCCGTGCGCGGCGTGCGCCAGCAGACCAGCTCGGCCAGTGGCGCCGACGCCCAGCTCGCGGCCCGCCGGATCGATCTGAAGAAAACCGAAGCCGACCTCCAACGCCACCTGCCCCTGCTCGCCGCGCACGCCGAGTCGCCCGAGGTGGTGCAGCATCTGCGCGACGGCGTGGAGCAGGCCCGTGCTGCCGTCACCGCGGCCCAGGCTCAGGCGGACGCGGCACACGCGGCGATCGCGGGCACCGACGTGGCGAAAAACCCCGCCGTGATGCAGGCGCGTGCCAACTTCCGCGCCGCCTGGGTGGCGGCGCAACGCAACGCCATCTATGCACCGGTGTCCGGCTACGTGGCCCAGCGCAGCGTACAGCTTGGCAACAGCGTGCAACCCGGGCAGCAATTGATGACCGTGGTGCCGCTGCACAACCTGTGGATCGAGGCCAACTTCAAGGAAAGCCAGCTGCGCCACATCCGCATCGGCCAGCCCGCCACGATCGAATCGGATACCTACGGCAGCGACGCGGAATTCCACGGCAAGGTGGTCGGCCTGGGCGCCGGCACCGGCAGCGTGTTCTCGCTGTTGCCGGCGCAAAACGCCACCGGCAACTGGATCAAGGTGGTGCAGCGCGTACCGGTACGCATCTCGCTGGACAACACCGAGCTGGACAAGCATCCGCTGCGCATCGGCCTCTCCACCACGGTCACGGTGGATATCACGAATGACGATGGGCGCGTGCTGGCGGCGACGCCGGCGAACCAGCCGGTGGCGCAAACCACCGTCTATGAGCAGATGGCGAGCAAGGCCGACGCGGAAGCCGAACAGGTCATCCGCGCCAATCTCCCCGACGACATCCACTGAACCGGGTCGACCGCATGGCCGCCACACCCAACGATGACGCACAGCCACTGAAGCCGTTGCAAGGCGGCGCGCTGGTGCTGCTGACCATCGCCGTCGCCTTCAGCACCTTCATGGAGGTGCTGGACATGACGATCGTCAACGTGTCCGTGCCGCACATTGCGGGCAGCCTGGGCGTGAGCCCCAGCGAGGGCACCTGGACGATCAGCTCGTACGCGCTGGCCAGCGCGATCATGCAGCCGCTCACCGGCTGGCTGGCGCGCCGCTTCGGCGAAGTGAAAACCTTCGTGGGATCGGTGTTGCTGTTCGTGCTGTTCTCGATGCTGTGCGGCCTGGCCACCAGCATGCCGATGCTGGTGATCTGCCGGCTGATGCAGGGGGCCGGTTCGGGCCCGATGGTGGCGTTGTCACTGTCGCTGCTGCTGGCCAGTTATCCGAAGGCGAAACAGGGTATCGCGCTGGCGTTGTGGGCGATGACGGTGGTGGTGGCGCCGATCTTCGGACCGATCCTGGGCGGCTGGCTCACCGACAATTTCTCGTGGCCGTGGATCTTCTACATCAACGTGCCGGTGGGCGCGCTGGCGGCGATCGTCACCTGGGTATTGCTGCGCAAGCGCGAAACCAAGACCTTCAAGATGCCGATCGACGTGATCGGGCTGGTGCTGCTGGTGGTGGGCGTGGGCGCGCTGCAATTCATGCTGGACAACGGCAACGACAACGACTGGTTCGCCTCGCCGATGATCCTGGCGCTGGGCATCACCGCGCTGGTGTGCCTGACGTTCCTGATCGTGTGGGAGCTGTACGCCAAGCATCCGGTGATCGAGCTGTCGCTGTTCAAGAGCCGCAACTTCACCGTGGCGGTGGTGGCGTTGTCGCTGGGCATGATGGCGTTCTTCGGCATCAACGTGGTGTTTCCGCTGTGGCTGCAGATCACCCTGGGTTACACCGCCACCTGGGCCGGCCTGGCCAGCGCGCCGGTGGGTGTGCTGGCGTTCCTGATGGCACCGATCATCGGCGCGAACATCCAGCGACTGGAACTGCGTGCAGTGGTGACGTTCGCGTTCATCGTGTTCGCCGCCACCTCGTTCTGGTTCGCCAGCTTCGACAGTTCGGCCTCGTTCTCCACCCTGGTATGGCCGCGCTTCGTGATGGGCATCGGCATTGCGTGCTTCTTCATCCCGCTCAACCAGATGTATCTGTCGGGACTGGGAGCGGACCAGATTGCCAGCGCGTCGGGCCTGGCCAATTTCTGTCGCACGCTGGGTTCCAGCGTGTCCACCGCGGCCACTGTGACGCTGTGGCAGCACCGCGGCGACTATCACCACGCCGTGCTGACCGAGCACATCACGCCGGCCGCGCCGGCGGCCGACAGCTTCCTGCAGCAATTGCAGCACGGCGGCTTCTCACTGCAGCAAAGTCTGGGCGTGGTCGAGCAGTTGATCAGCCGCGAAGCGCTGACCCTGGCGGTCAACGATGTGTACCTGGTATGCGCCGTGATGTTCCTGGCGATGATCCCGCTGCTGTGGCTCGCCAAGCCACCTTTTGGCAACGCCAGCGGCGCTGCAGGTCATTGACCAACCACCAATTGCTGCGTTCGGCAAGTGCAACATGGACCACCCCGTTGGAACTGGTGCAATGCAATACCTTCTGTTAGCTTGTTCTGCATGGCACAAACCAAACGCATCATCAAGAAGTATCCGAATCGTCGTTTGTACGACACGGAAATTTCCAGCTACATCACGCTGGAAGAAATCCGTCAGTTGGTGCTCGACAATGAGGATTTCGAAGTCAGGGACGCCAAGAGTGGCGAGGACCTGACCCGCTCGGTCCTGCTGCAGATCATCTCCGAGCACGAGGACAAGGGCCAGCCGATGCTGTCGCCCGAGTTGCTCAGCCAGATCATCCGGTTCTACGGCAATTCGCTGCAAGGCTTCATGGGGCCTTATCTGGAGCGCAGCCTGCAGGTGTTTCTCGACCAGCAGACGCAGTTCCGCAGCCAGCTCAACAGCCTGATGGGGCAAACGCCCTGGAACACCCTGAACGACCTCACCGAGCGCAACATGGCCGCGTGGAAGGCGATGCAGGAAGGCCTGATGAACACCGCCGCGCAGGTCGTTCCGACCCCGTCCGGCAGCACCGGCCGCAGCGGCAAGAAAGCCGGCTGATCCGCGTCACCCGCGCAGCACGCCACGCGTGCTGCGCACCCGATTTCCCCTATCGCAACTGCAGCATGATTCGTGCTGCTTTGCGGCATGATCACGCGTGGAAAGCACCCCATGAACGAAGCGACTTCCCCGAAACGCGTTGCGCTGGTCACCGGCGGCATCGGTGGCCTGGGCAGTGAGATCTGCCGTCAGCTGGCGCAGGCGGGTCGGCAGGTGATCGCCATCGACCTGGCCGCGCGCGACGAACGCATCGCCGCCTTCCGCCAGGAAATGGCGGACGTCGCCGGCACGGTCACGTTCGAGCCGGGCGACATCAGCGACTTCGACAATTGCCAGCAGTTGATCGCCCGCATCGAGCAACAGCATGGCGGCGTGGACATCCTGGTCAATGCCGCCGGCATCACCCGCGACGCCAGCCTGCGCAAGATGACACCGCAGCAATGGCATGAATTGATGCAGGTGAATCTCGACGGCGTGTTCAACATGTGCCGCAACACGATCGATGGCATGACCACGCGTGGCTTCGGCCGCATCGTCAACATCAGCTCGGTCAACGGCCAGACCGGCCAGTTCGGACAGACCAATTACTCGGCCGCAAAAGCCGGCGTGCACGGCTTCAGCATGGCGCTGGCGCGCGAGACGGCACGCAAGGGCGTCACTGTCAACACGGTCTCGCCCGGCTACTGCGATACGCCGATGGTGGCCGCCGTTGCGGAAGATGTGCGCGCGCAGATCATCGCCGGCATCCCGGTGGGACGGCTCGGCTCGCCTGCCGATATCGCCCGCGCCGTATGCTTCCTTGCCGCCGACGACGCCGGCTACATCACCGGCGCCAACCTGCCGGTGAACGGCGGCTATTTCATGAGCTTCTGAGCACCGCGCCGCCCCATCCACGGACGGGCGGCACGAACGGCGTCCACGGCGGCATTGCAGTCTGAGCGCGCTTGCGGAACAGTGGGCGGATTCCCTCCACGGATCGCCGCATGTCGCAACACCCCATCACCCTCATCGGCGGCGGCCTGGTTGGCGCGTTGCTGGCGCAGCAACTGGCGCAGCGCGGGTTTGCGGTCGATGTGTTCGAGAAGCGACCCGATCCGCGCCAGGCGGGATTCCTCGGTGGTCGCTCGATCAACCTGGCATTGGCCGAACGCGGCCTGCACGCCTTGCGCAGCACCGGACTGGCCGACGACGTATTGCAACGCGCGGTGATGATGCGCGGGCGTATGGTGCACGACCGCGATGGCCAGCACGGCTTGCAGCGCTATGGCATCGACGACAGCGAAGTGATCTGGTCGGTCTCGCGCGGCGCATTGAACACGTTGCTGCTGGATGCGGCGGAAGCCGCTGGCGCGAAGTTCCACTTCGACCAGGCGCTGACCACCGTGGACTTCGACCGGCAGCGCATCCGGCTGGCGGACGCCAACGGCGTCGAGCGCGAACTGTCGGCGGGCCTGCTGATCGGCGCCGATGGCGCCGGCTCGGCCTTGCGCGCCGCGATGAACGCACACACGCCATTGGGCGAGCGGGTCGAGCCGCTGGATCACGGTTACAAGGAACTGGAAATCCCTCCCGCAAGCGAGCTGCCCGCGGCCGTGCTGCAAGCCGGTGAGGGCCGCGACGGCTTCGCGCTGGAGCCGAACGCACTGCACATCTGGCCGCACGGCAGCTACATGTGCATCGCGTTGCCGAACACCGAACGCAGTTTCACGGTCACCTTGTTCCTGCCGAGCCAAGGTGCCGCGCCAAGCTTCGCCACTCTGCCCGATGCCGCGGCGGCGGCCGCATTCTTCACGGAACAGTTCCCCGGCCTGCTGCCGCTGATGCCGCGTTTCGCCGAGGATTTCGAACACAACCCCATCGGCACGCTGTCCACGCTCTATCTGCAACGCTGGCACCTCGATGGCCGCGCCCTGCTGATCGGCGATGCGGCGCATGCGATCGTGCCGTTCCACGGCCAGGGCATGAATTGCGGCTTCGAAGACACCGTGGTGCTGGCCAACCTGCTGGCCGAAGCGCGCGACGACCACGCCGAAGTATTCGCCGAGTTCCAGCGCCAGCGCCAACCCAACGCCGACGCCATCGCCCGCATGGCGCTGGAAAACTACATCGAAATGCGCGACTCGGTGGCCGATCCGCATTATCTTGCCAAGCGTGAGCTCGGCGCCTTGCTGGCCGCACGCATTCCCACCCATTACATGGCACGTTATCGCATGGTGACCTTTACCCATCTTCCCTACCGTTACGCACTCGAACGCGGTCAAGCCCAGGACGCACTGCTGGAACAGTTGCTGCGTGAAACCCCCGACGTGGCGACGATCGACATCGACACCGCCGCGCAGCGCTTCGTTTCCACGCTGGCACCACTACCGGAGCTACGTCATGGATGAGATCCTGCTCGAAGCCTTCCGCTCAACCGCCTATCACACCTGCATCGACACCGTGAATTGGGCCACGGTGCGCGTCGACCTGCCGCTGCCCGGCACGCTGACCAACGTGGTCGGCATGCGCTCGTGGGCTTTCATCACGGCATGGAACCCACAGGCACGCCGCCGCTCACCCGAAGAAAACCTTGCCGCACAGCACGCGTTGCTGGATGCGTTGCAGCGCCAGCCCGATGCCAGCGTCTACCCCGCGATCGGAGTCGGCACCAGCGGATGGATCGAACCGACCCTGTTCGTGATCGGGCCCGACGTGACCGTGCTGGATCGCCTGGCGCGGGAACACTCGCAACTGGCGTATGTACATGGTCAAACGGGTAGCCCCGCGCAGCTTCGATTGCTGGAGTGACCCCATGGCGATGGTGCGGCCGACTCAATGCACCAGTTGGTTGATCTCCATGATCGGCAACAGGATGGCAAGCACGATCACCAGCACCACGCCCCCCATCACCAGGATCATGACCGGCTCGAGCAAGGTCAGCAGCACCGCCAACCGTCGTTCGAGCACCTGCGTTTCAAGCTGTGCGGCGCGCTCCAGCATCGGTTCGAGCTTGCCGCTGGCTTCCCCGCTGCCGACCAGGTGCAGCATGAGCGGTGGAAAGATCCGCGTTGCCGTCAGCGCACGGGCCAGGCCTTCGCCCTCACGCACGCGCTCAATGGCTGCCCTGATGCCGTCATGCATGACCCGGTTGGACATCGCGCGGGCGCCGTAATCGAGCGCCGCCAGCAACGGCACGCCACCACCGACCAGAATTGCCAGGGTGCTGGCAAAGCGTGAAGTATTCAGCCCGCGAACCACCGGGCCGAACCAGGGCATGCGCAACACCAGCGCATGCCAGCGACGTCGATAGCGCTCCAGCCGCAGCGCGAGACGCGCCCCCATCGCGATGCAAAGGCCTGCGCCAGCAAGCCAGGGCCCCGCGCCGCGCAGGAAATCGGAAACCGCGATCAAGCCGCGGGTAAGCAGTGGCAGGCTTTGCCGCGACTGCTGAAAAACCTGCACGATCTGTGGCACCACATACACCAGCAAGCCGGTAACCACGCAGATGGCGACAAAGGTGACCAGCATCGGGTAGAGCAGCGCGAGGCTGGTTTTCTGATGCAGCGCCTGGCGGGCGTCCAGGTAATCGGCAAGATGTTGCAGCACCACGGGCAGTGCGCCGGACTCCTCGCCGCCACGCACCAGCGCCCTGTAATAGTCCGGAAAGCTGCGGCCGTAGACGCCCAGTGCCGCGGCCAGTGAAAGCCCGGCAGTAACCTCGGCCTTGATGCCACCAAGCACTTCGCGCGTCCGTGGCGCGGTGACTTCCTCGATCAACGCTGTCAGCGCCTGCTCCATGGTCAAGCCCGACGCCAACAGCATGGCCAGCTGACGTGTCAGCAAACTCAGCTCGGCGGCGGGGATGCCGCGCGACCACGGCGACGTGGCGCGTTGCCGGTTGCGCACCCGCTCGACGCGCTCCGGATACAACCCCTGCGCGCGCAGCCATGCACGCGCCTGACGCGGCGAATCGGCCTGCAGCACACCGGAGCGCGAGTGGCCAGCAACGTCGAACGCGCGATAGAGGAACGCCTCCATGCCATCACCTCGCGCGGGTGACGCGCAACACTTCCTCGACACTCACCGTGCCTTCGGCCGCCAGTCGCATGCCGTCCTCGCGCAGCGAGCGCATGCCGTGTCCGCCAGCATGCTCGCGCAGCGTCTGTTCATCGGCCCGGTCGTGAATGAGCTTGCGCAGTTCATCGTCCACGGCCAGCAATTCATAAATACCCGTGCGTCCCTTGTAGCCGGATCGGTTGCATGCGGGGCAACCGCGTGGCCCATGGAAATGACCCGCCGTGGATACCAGCCCCAGGCTGCGCAGCTGCCCGGCGTTGTCATCCAGTGGCTCGCGGCACTTCAGGCACAGTTTGCGCACCAGGCGTTGGGCGCCAATGCCGATCAGGCTGGAAGCGAGCAGGAATGGCTCGACGCCCATGTCGACCAACCGGGTGACCGCGCTCACGGCATCGTTCGTATGCAGCGTGGTGATCACCAGGTGGCCGGTGAGGCTGGCCTGGATGGCGATCTCGGCGCTCTCCAGATCGCGGATCTCGCCGATCATGACCACGTCCGGGTCCTGCCGCAGGATGGTGCGCAAGGCGCGCGCGAACGTCATCTCGATGCGGCTGTTGATCTGCGTCTGGCTGATGCCGTCGAGGTCGTATTCGATCGGATCCTCGACGGTCATGATATTCAGCGCCTTGGGATCCAGGCGCGACAGCGCAGCGTACAAGGTGGTGGTCTTGCCTGAGCCGGTAGGGCCGGTCATCAGGATGATGCCGTGCGGCTCATGGATCAACGCATCCATCCGGGCCAGCGTTGCCGGAGCCATGCCCAGACGCGACAGGTCCAATCGCCCCGCCTGCTTGTCCAGCAGGCGCAGCACCACGCGTTCACCGTGACCGGTGGGAATCGTCGATACGCGTACGTCGATCGGCTTTCCCGCCGCGCGCAGCGCGATGCGGCCATCCTGCGGCAGGCGCTTCTCGGCGATATCGAGTTGCGCCATGATTTTTATGCGCGACACGATGGCCGTGTGCAGCGCCTGCGCCGGCTCAATCAGATCGTGCAGCGTCCCGTCGATGCGCAAGCGCACCACCGAGCGCGACTCGAACGGTTCGATATGGATGTCCGAAGCACCTTCGTGCAGCGCCTGGGTCAGCAACGCGTTGATCAGACGAATCAGCGGCGCATCGTTCTGGCTGTCCAGCAAGTCCTCGACGCGGGGGATTTCCTGCAGCAGGCGAGACAGGTCGAGGTCTTGCGCCAGGTCGTCCGCCAGCGCGGCGGCGCCTTCGCCGGCACCGTTGTACAAGGTGGAAATACGCTCGTCGAACTCACCGTCACTGATGCGCTCCACCCGAACCGGCACGCCCAGCGCGCGACGCAACTCCGCCAGCGCGCCGGCCGGCGCGTCGCGTCGCATGACCGCAGCGGCACTACTGCCGTCAAGCCCGGTTACCGCCACTCCATAGGTCTTGGCGAAGGCATAGGGTACGGGCGGCTTGCTCACTGCGGGTCGTCCGCGGCGACGGGCAGGTTCGGCAACAGGGGAAGTGGATCGTTGCGATGCACCGCACCGGGTACGGGATCGGCACGTAGTTGTTCGCCGCGAATGTAGTCATACCGCTCGCCGGCCAACGCGCCGGCATTTTGCGAGTCGCGCAGGATGGTCGGACGCAGGAACACCATCAGGTTGGTCTTGGTGCGCGAATGGTTGTTGTAGCGAAACAGGCCACCCAGCAGTGGAATACTCCCCAGCACGGGCACCTTGGACACGCCGCCGTTGACCGCGTCCTGGATCAGGCCGCCCAGCACGATGATCTGTCCATCGTCGACAAGCACCGTCGATTCGATCGAGCGCGTATTGGTGATCACCCCGGCTGGATTGGCGGTGTCGGCCACGCTCGAAACTTCCTGGTAGATCTGCAGGCGCACGACCCCGCCTTCGGATATCTGCGGACGGATTTTCAGGGTCAGGCCAACGTCCTTGCGCTCGATGGTCTGGAACGGCGAGGGCGTCGTCGCCGCCCCCGAGACCGCGTATTGGCCGGTGATGAACGGAACGTTCTGGCCAACCACGATCCGCGCCTCCTCGTTGTCGAGGGTAAGCAAGGTTGGCGTGGACAGGATGTTGGCATTGCTGTCCGTTTCCAGAGCACGCGCGAGCAGGCCCAGGTTGAGGATCTGCTCGCCGCCCACGGTCACGGTTCCGCGCATCGTGCCGATATTCAATCCGGGGCCGGCGCTGGCCGGGTTCTGCGCGATGCCGATGATGTTCTGCCCCACGCCGCCGAAGTTGGTGCCGCCGAACACTTGCGTACCCGACTTCCCGATGCCGCCGAGATCCTGCCACTGGATACCGAATTCGCCGCTCTTGCCCGCGCTGAGCTCGACGATCAATGCCTCGACATAAACCTGCAACCGGCGCGCATCGAGCTTCTCCACCACGGCGCGCAGGTTGTTGTAGATCGCGTCCGGCGCCGTGATGATGATCGAGTTGGTCGCCGCGTCGGCCTGGATGATGCCCGCCGTGCTGACCGCCACTGGCGAGGTGGCGTCACCCATGTCCGACATGCTGCTGCCACCGGCAGACGCCTGCAGGCTGCTGGTAAAACTCGCGCCGGCGCCGGCGCCCGTTGCGTCCGCGTCCGGCGGCATGGGCGAGCCCGAGGTCTGCACCGGCGACGACACGCTGCCCATGTGGATGCCACGCAGGGTTTCGGCAAGCTTCACCGCCTCGGCATTCTTCAGGTGAACCACATGCACGTTGCCGGCCGCGCTGGTCGGCGAATCCAGCATCGCCACGAACTGCCGGATCTGCGCAAGTCGCGCCGGATCCATCGCGCGCACCAACAGGCTGTTGGAACGCGCATCGGCAATAACCGCGATGCGCTGGGTCGGATCGCTACCCTGCAACGTCTTCAGCGCTTGCGCGGCCGGTGCAAACAGGCGGTTGATCGTCCGTGCGGCATCCAGCGCGGAGGCATGTCGCAGCACGATCATCGCGGCGCCCGCATCCTCGGGCTGGTCAATCGCCGCGATGATGCCGGCCAGCCGTTCAAGATTGCCGGCATAGTCGGTAATGATCAGCGTGTTGCTGTCCTGCAGCGCCGTGATGGTGTTGTTCGGTGCAACCAGAGGACGCAGCGTCGGCACCAGTTGCACTGCCGATTGATGACCCAGGGTGAATACCCGCGTCTGGATGGCGTCACTGGCGGCGGGCTGGCCGTGCGCCGCATTGCGATGCAGCTTGGCTTCGCCCTCAGGCAGGATCTTCACCAGGTTGCGATCCTCCACGGCGGTGAAGCCCTGCAGCCGCAACGCCGACAAGAACACGTCATATACGGCGGTACGCGCCACCGGCTGCGCGGAGATGATGTTGACGGTGCCCTTGACGCGCGGATCGAGCACGAAATTCTTGCCGGTGACTTCCGCCATCGCCTTGACCACGCCTTCGATATCCGCGTTGACGAAATTGAGCGTGACGGCATCTTCCGGCGCCAGCGGCGGATTGGCCGGCGCGGCTACGGTGGCACCCGCCCCTGCCGCCAGGGCGGCAACCAGAACGGCTGCCATTGCCTGCAACCAGTAACGTTTCATGCGGATCGACACGGGATGGATGACCTGCGATGTTTCATTGGACGGTGAGGTTTGAGGTGGCAGAGAGAGTTCGCGGCCAAGCCAACGTTTCACGTGCCCCGTTGCGGCGCAGAACCACCCGCTCCGGAAACACGCTTTCGACGCGGATACCCGGTGCGAGATCGCCACCAGCAGGCACCAACCGCGTCTCTTCCTTGCCGAGTTGCAGCAGCGCATGACCGGCCCCTGCCGGCGCCCCTGCCATGACGCCCAACAAGGTGACGGCCAGCGCCGTCGGCGCACCCGGATGAGTCTCGTCCTGTGCCTTGCCAAACAGGTCGCCCGCGTTCGCCAGGCGACCGGCCGGCTCGGAAACCTCCATGGCTTGCAGCAACGGCGACGGCGCGAACCACGCCCAGCCCCAGTACGCCCACACGAAACCAAGCAGCGCCAACGCACCGACCTTCATCGTGAAGACTATTGACGTTTGCGCGAGCGTGGATCGTCCGAATGGCACGGATGCGTTTTCCTCTGGTGACACGGGTTGGATGGTTACGGCGGCGGACGGGTTCCCGCCGCGTGTGCTCGTCATCGGGTTTCGGGCGAGTTCGCCGCGGATACGTTGCTGAGTGGAGGGCCGAATTGCAGTGCGAAATCACCGTTGGCGCGTTCGATGGCAATCAACCGCAGCAGCGGTGCGAGTTGCGCCTTGTCCTTGGCGTCGACGCGCGCGGTGACCGAGTAATCCGACAGCATCCCGCTGCGCCATGACCCACCGCCGCGCAGCTGCAACGGTCCGCTGCGGGTGTGCAAACTCGCATTCAACGCACCGGCCACGCTGTCGATGCGAAGCGCGTACGTGCCCAGCGGCGCCACCGTGGTAAGGGCGGAGCCGGCGTCTTTCCATGTCACGACGGCGTCTGCCCAAACGCCGTCGTCCGTGCGCGTGAACCGGGCGATCCGCACGGCGACATCACCACGCAAACCCAGTGATGCCATGCGCGGCACGGCCAGCCCGAGCGCGGCGGCGGGTACCGAGAAATCGACATCAGCGACGTCGACCCCGTGCGCGGAAAGGTGCAGCGGGAAGCCTGCAGCGTGGTCGATGCTCACCTGGTAGCCGAGACGTCCATGCAGCAGCGAGCGTGGACGCCACACCCAAGCAACGGCCTTGCCGATACCGGTTTGTCTGGCCGGGTCGCGAATCTCCAGCCGGCCGCTGCCCGACCACAACGTGCCTTGCGCCTGAGCCAACCGCAGCACACCGTGCGTTGCGCGCCGCAAACCGCTATCGATGAGCGTGGCGGGCGCCAGCACAACCAGAAACAACGCACACGCCGCCAGCACCACGCCGCCGCCGACGATGCCGCTACGCCATGTCCGGAGCCGTGTCATCGGTGCGACCGTTCGACGGTGGCACTGACACTTACCTGTCCGGGCGTGTCCTGCGACTCGATCCGCACCCGCGAAAAGCGCAGGTGTTGCGTACGCATGTCGTCCGCCCATGCCAGCCATCGGGCAAAGGCGACGTGACCGAACACCAGTTTTACGTGATCCGCATCCATCTGCTCCATGCTTGCCAGCGACTGGCCCAATCCACTGGCGCCCACCTGGCGCTGCACCAACTGGCGCAAGTCCGCCGTCGTCGACGCAGACGCTGGCGCCGCGCGGAGCCGCGTGATTTCCGCCGCCTGCCGATCCTGGCGACCGGCCTGCGCCTGCAACCGGACCACCGCCGGCAGCAGCTTTGCCCGCGCCTGCGTCGTCGACAGCAGCAGCCACCCGTACATCAACAGCCCAAGGCACAGCGCTACCGCAACCATCAACTGGCGTTCGGAGGGTGAACGCGATGCCCACCACACACCCAGCACGGGTTTCCAGGTGAGTTTTTTCATGGTGACCTCAGCGTCAATGTCACCGTGCCGTTGGTGGCGCGATGCGCCACTGGCACCGTGTCGACGGCAAACCCGGCCTCCGTCAGAAGCTGCTGGACCTGACGCGCAAGCGCATCACCGGGCGCCTTCAGTTCCAATGTCATGCGTCCATCCTCATAGGACAGAGCGCGCAATTGCGTGGTCGGCGCAGAAGCCAACGCCTCTGATACCTTGCCGAGCATGACCGGGAAATCACCGACATCGGGTTGGTTGGCACCATGCCGCGCGCGGGCCAGCTGCCGGCGCATCTGCAACACGGGGTCGGCCACGGCGACGGCATCGGGAAACAGCGCGCGGAAGCGCGCCTCCATTTGCTGGCGCAACTGTTGTTGTTCACTGGCCAGGCGCATCCGATCAGCAAACAGTGCAACCGAATGCAGCAACAGCGCCGCCAGCAGGATCCAGCCGACTTGACGCCAACGCGCAACCATCGCCACGGACAAATGCCGGCGCCGACGGCCCTGATCGAGTCCGGCCCCGGCCGACATCGGCGCCGCACGCGCCTCCGGCGCAGAAGCCATCCGCAGGCTTACGCCCAGCTCCTTCTGCCACGTCTCCAGATCGGGTTTTGCCTCGGGCACCGTCAGGTACAACGTGATGGTGGCCGGCACCGTGGCGTGCGCCCGCGCCTCCAGCAGCAGCTGTATCAGCATCAGCGGCGGAGTTTGCCGGTCGCCGCAATCGGTGGCGCCGCCTTCGAACTCACCGATCCGCACATGGCCTTCCTGCCCGTTCCAGCACAGGCTCCACCCGCCGTATTGCAACGGCAACATCAGCGTCTCGCAATGCAAGCTATCGACCAAGATACCGACGGCGGCAAGCGCATCGCGCCATGCCTGCAACCGCGACCGGTCCACCACCGCCAGCACGTCCTCGCCGTCCAGCCGCCCCAGGATACTCACCTGGGTGCTATCCGGGTCCGAGGCCAGTCGTTCCTCGACCGCGTAGGCCAGCAGCGCGGCGGATCGATGCTTGCCTGTCGACGGCAACCTCGCGCGCACGAGCAACACGTCGCTGGCCGCGAGCACCAGCTCGACCCGCGCGGCCCCCGGCGGCAATTGGGCCAGCGCGCCCGCACCAGGATGCGCACCGGCGTCGTTGAACAGTACCCATCGGCACGACGCGGGCGTCGCCGACAGCGAGCAAAAGATGCGCAGCATGTTCACGGGTATTTCCGCCAGACGACATCAGGCCAGCGCATCGCACGGGTTCGCGCCAGCAGCCATTGGCCGCGTGCTTGGGTCTTGCCGTAGCTCACCCGCACGCTGACCAGGAAGTAATCGCTACCGACGCGAATATCCCCTCCCGGTACGGCGGCATCCCTGCCGAGCTGACTCAGGAAGTCGGCGTTGTTGCGATAGAAAACACCGTCGCGGCGCGCCACCAGCATGCGCGCCGACGCCAGATCCAGGCCGTCGACGACCGCCGCCAGCACCTCGGCCGGCGCCGTGTTGACGTTGAGCGCGGTCGTGCCGGGCAAGGCCGCCACAAACGGTGCGAGCCGCGCACGCACATCACCGTCGAAACCACGCACCAGCGCCAGCTCATCCAGGTTGACCAGCGGCCGATTGGCGGTGAGGTGGGGATGGCCAAGCGATGCGTAGTACGCGTCCTCCGCGCCACCCGCCGGTTGCGGGACATCGTCGGCGTCAAGCCAGTCCGCCATGGCGCCGGCCAGCTCCACCTGCAGGCCGAGGATCGACAACAAGCGCTGGAAGCGCGCGTACTGGGTGAGATCGAGCTTGCCGTGGCGGATCAGGTTGTTGAGGTTGAACAGGCCTTGCTGGTCCTCGATGCGGCCACCGAGTTCACCGTTCTCGAACGGTATCGATGGCAGCTGCAAGGCCCACGGTTCCCCGGCATGGTCGATGGCGCCGCTGCGGCGGCGGTCGTCGTACAGCAGCGCCCGGGCCCAATCGCCGCCGGCATCGACCAGCTCTCGTGCCTCCACATGATCTGCAAGCAGTTCGGCCTGGCGCGACCAGGTACTCAAGGCGACCAGCATCGCCGTAGCCGCCACCGCTGAAAAAGCCATGATCGCCATCGCCATGAGCAACGCCGCCCCACGCTCGTGCTGGTTCATGTGCGCAGCGCGAACACGCGCACCACGGTTTCGCCGGAGTCGAACTCGATGCGCAGACGCACCGCCCGTGGCAGCGCCGGGTCACTCGACACGGTGGGCCAGCTGCGGCTCCAGGCCAGTGCCGGGCCCATGTATTGCAGGTCGAAACGACGCACGCCCCGCAGCACCACGTAACGCGCCGGCGGCGCGGCGCCGGCAAGATCCAGCCCGGGCCAGATCCACAACTCGACCTGATGGGTATCGTTGATGCCATAACCCACGCGGTGCGGGGTATCGATGCCGTCGGTCCCGGCGAAACGACTGAACTCCACCAGCGGCGCGCGCACCGCATCGCCCCGACCCAGCCACGCCGGCATGGTGCCCGACGCGTTGCGTACCGGACGCGGCGCGGCCAGCCGCAGGTCGCCTTCGAAACGGGTGAAGAACGACACGGTCTGCCGCCACCTCGTGGACTCCGTCTCGATGTGGTTGCGCGACGCCACCACCACGCCAAGCCCGCGATAGGCCATCAGCGACAGCAGCGACAGCACCAGCAGCGCCGCCAACAATTCGATCAGGGTGAAGCCACGCGCTTCGTCGACGGTCACCGTCCACCTCCCGCAGGATTCGTTACGAAGCCCACCGTGTGCGCGAGAGCATGGGCCGGACGTGCCGGCTCGAACACGAAGACGTCGATGCGCCGAAACGCCGGATTCGGCGTCGCGGATACCTGTTCACGCCAGCCAAGGTCCAGATCACCCTGACGCTGTATTCCCGTCCGCATGCCAACCGGCAACCAGTCGCCACGCGCGTGATGTTCGGCCAGGCGGTCGGTGGCAACCCAGCCGGCAAACAGGCGGGCGCGCAATTCACCGAGGTGATTGGAACCCTGCGCCGCCACCCGCAGCACCGCCAGCAGCGACACCGCGACAATGGCCAGGGCTACCAGTACCTCGACCAGGGTGAACCCGTGCGCGCTAGTTCGCCGCCATGTCGCCATAGGTTTTCCCCAGTCCCGGCGCAATGCGCAAATCGCCTACCGGTGAGGCCGCCACGCCGTAGTGTTCGTCGTCCAGCGCCAGGTCCAGCGAGAACGCGGACATCGCACCACTGGCGGGAAACTCCAGGCGCAACACCGCTTGCGGCGCACCAGCTTCATTGCGCAATTGCGATATCACCATGGCCTGCGGCAGCTGCCGGGCGCGCAGCACGTCGTCAGCGCGAATCGCCACCCATGCGCCATCGCCATCCTGCCGCCAGAACTCATAACCCAAGCCATTGGACGTCCAGACGATGGCGACACCCGTGATGCGCGCCTCCTGTCCGGCAAGCTCAAACAGTTGGGCGAGCCGCGCGGCTTCGACACGCAACACGTCCCGATGACCCGGCTGCAGCCGGGCACCGACCGTGCCAACGAGGATGCCCATGATCAGCACCACGACCAGCATCTCCAGCAAGGTGAATCCATCTGCGTCGTCATGGGTCGTGGGCTCGAACATCTGCATTCGCCCCTCACAATGTCCACGACCCAGGATCGGCATCGTTGCCTTCACCACCGGGCGCACCGTCGGCACCCAGGCCATAGACATCGATCTCCCCGTGCACGCCGGGATTCAAGTACTGGTAGGGCTGACCCCAGGGATCCCTGGGCAAGCGACCAACGTAACCCTCGGGATTCCAGTTGGGCGGCACAGGCTCGGATTCCGGCCGGCGCACCAGCGCCTGCAGCCCCTGCTCGGTGGTTGGGTAACGCTGGTTGTCCAGCCGGTAAAGCTGCAAGGCCTGCATCAGACTCGCCACGTCCTGGCGCGACGCGGCAGCTCGCGCCTCGTCCGGCCGACTCATCACCTTGGGCACCACCAACGCTGCCAGGATGCCGAGGATCACCACGACCACCATCAATTCCAGCAGCGTGAAACCACGTTGGGATGGAACACGGATTGACACGTTGGCGTCCCCCTGAATGCATGGAAGAAGTACGGCCAGGACACTCGATCATGTCGAGCATGCATGCGGACAAGAAGCCAGATCGGCTCCCGTGCCGATCTGGCTGGGTGGGTTCGACGAACGGCACATCGACGCCGTCTCGGGTTACAGGCTTGGGATGCACGCCGTCGCGTTGAGGTTCCCTGCAACGCAGGCGGGAACCTTCCCACCGCCGCTGCGTCTGCTGGTGAACAGGGGCAATGAATCCGACGCCGTGAAAGTCCGTCCGGATATCGCGCCACGTGGATCACACGGATCGTTGCACGTCGAATGTGTTTCAGGTGCCGGCAGGTATCTGCTGGCCGGGGCGTCTCGCCCGCAAGAAATGCTTCGCGCCGAGAGGTTGTGATTTTTTCAACCTCTCATGTCGGCCAGGGACGACCGATCGCGAGTCGGTCACGCAAGTAACTGATTCGCGTGAGCACGTCCGGGCATGTACCGGACGTGCGGTGGAGGAAAACCACAGGACGTGATTTTCCTGACAGGACCTGAGTGATCGCATCCAACAGAGAGGGAAAGCAATGAGCAGATACATGCGAAAGAAATGGTTGCCGGGAGCCTTGTCGCTCGCGCTTGGCGTCGGCCTTGCCGGTTGCGGCGGCTCCGGCCACAACGGTCAGGCATCGACGCCCACCGCGCCGCAAGTCCCTGCCCTGAAGGTGGTTTCCACCATGCCCGCCAATGGCGCCACCGACGTGCTGAACACCGCCGAGGTCAGCGCCACCTTCGACCAGTCGATCGATACAGCGACACTCAAGAACGCGAACTTCAACGTGAACTGCCCGGCCGACGCGGAACCGTTTGGCTCGGTCGTCTACGACGACGCCACCCGAAAAGCGACCTTCGTGCGCATCACCGAGTCACCCACCAATCTGCCGCAGTCGGAGGTAGCTGAACCGATGCAGGCGGACGTCACCTGTACCGCAACCATCACGACAGGCATCAAGGGGGCCGGCGGTGCCGCATTGGCGACGGATTTCGTGTGGACCTTCTCCACCGTGGCAGACACGGCGTTCCTCGACGAGGGCAAGCGGATCTTCCGCTTCGACACGTTCGGCGATGAGACCACCTGGACTGACACCTTGCAGATGAACGAGGTCATCCAGACTGCCGTCGACCCGGCCACCGCGCTGGCCGTCGGCCTGAAGGTCGACGCCGAGGCGCTGCCGCAAGCGGTGGTCGACGGCATCATCGACAAGAGCATCAGCCTGACCGATCCGCAGACCACTCTCGCCCTGATCAGCCTCGATGCGGTGGTCGGAATCAAGGGCACGGTGGCGACGGCCGCCGACGGCAAGATGACGCTGACGCGGGTCGGCATCACCTGTGCGCTGTGCCACTCCACCGTCGACAATTCATTCGACCACGGCATCGGCAAGCGGCTTGACGGCTGGCCGAACCGCGACCTGGACCCGGGCTTCATCATCTCCCTGTCGCCGGCACTCACCGTCGAGCAAAGGGCGGTCTACAAATCGTGGGGCCCGGGCTTCTACGACCCGCGCTTCAACATCGACGGGCTGAATGGCCCGCAGGTGATCACGCCGGCGTATGGCCTGCAGAACATCCACAAGATCATCGCAACCGGCGATGGCGACGACCTTGCCTACTGGAACCGCTATGTCGGCGTGACCCAGATGGGTGGCCACGGCAACTTCACCGACGCGCGCGTGGGCACGGGTATCGACATCACCAACGGAACCGACGACCTGATAACGGCCAAGCTGCCCGCATTGCAGGCTTATCAGCTGTCCATCGCGGCACCGCCCGCACCGGCGGGCAGTTTCGATACGGCCGCCGCCACGCGTGGCAAGGCGCTTTTCGAAGGCAAGGCCGGCTGCAGCACCTGCCACAGCGGACCGGAATTCACCGACGCCAACGAGCGCCTGCACAGCCCGGACGAAGTGGCCAGCGAGCCTGAGGCGACCGGTGTGCCGAGCTATGCATCGCGTACGGCAACCAGGATGTATCGCACGGCGCCGTTGAAGGGTGCGTGGCAGCATCCGCCGTACTTCCACAATGGTTCGGCTGACACACTGGTAGACGTGGTCAACAAGTACAACGCCAAGCAGTCGCTTGGCCTGACCGGCGCGGAAGTCGATGATGTCGCGCAATACGTGAAGTCGCTCTAGGGCGACTGGCGGCGCGTGACTGCGGGGAGATGAAATGGGGGCGACCTTGTACGGGTCGCCCCCGTTTCGCGGCCCGCAAGCGTCGGCTCGCACCTCCGTCATCAGGGCCGGCACGGATAGCCGCCATTTGCACAGTGGATCAGTCGTTGCCCGGGCAACGGAGGCTCCATGGGAGCAAAACGAGCGGTGTTTTCGCCATCGTCGGCGATTTCATATCCGGTCGTGCCGCAGGCGGCTGATCGTCGGAGCCAGAAGTGGCTTCTGCCACGAGCCGTGCCATCAGCGTGCTCGTCAAGCAAGCACAACGCACACCCAGGAACGGAAAGGTTTCCGACAGCATGTTGCCAAGCGTCTCGTCCAGCGATTTGCACAGCAACCGGCGCGCCCTGAACAGTCGCGTCTTTACGGTTTGCGGCTTGATCGACAGGCGGGCAGCGGTTTCCTCCACGCTGCACTCCTCGATCGCACGCAACCTGAAAACCTGGCGATACGGGTCAGGCAGATGATCGATCGCGCGCTTCAGCAAACGGCGAATCTCGACTTGGGCCGCGAGCGACACCGGATCGCCGTGCGCGGAACGGGACGGGCCAACCCAGTGCGGGTCCACGGGCGACGAATCGATCTGATCGATCCCGACCATGGCATGTCGTTTGCGCAAATGGGTGCGTGCCTCGTTGAGCACGATACTGACCAACCACGTACGCAAGGGCGCATCACCACGGAACGAATCAAACCGGTGATACGCCCGCATGAAAGACTCCTGCACGACGTCTTCCGCTTCCGCATCATCATTGAGCACGCCACGCGCGATGCGATGCAACTGCGGGCCATAGCGCTGCACGACGTGCCGAAACGCCTCACGGTCGCCACTTCTCACCAATGCAACGAGCGCGGCGTCGTCCAGCGCTGGGGTATGGGTCGATATGACATTCGCGGGCGGCGGCTCGGCTTGCTGCATGTTCCGTTGGATGCGATGGCGGCCCTGGCGGTTCCGCCATCGTTCCACCGTCATCGCGGATACCCGCTTTCATCGGGTCGGATTCGTTTGCCGCGGCCCCGGCTCAGGCACGCCGTGCCGGACGAGACCGATCACCCGACCGCCGCTCGTCGTTCAACCGTCGCGCTAGCGGCACTGCGCCGCATGGACAAGCGGCCACACCATTGCGGACAATCACGGAGATGACTGCCGCCCGTACCGTTGCGCCCCTGCTTGAAGCGCGGGCCGTGAGTTTCCATCGCCAGGACGAACCGGTGTTCGTGCCGCTGGATTTCCAGCTGCACACGGGTGAATTGGCCCTGGTCGAGGGCGACAACGGCAGTGGCAAGACCACCTTGCTGCGCATGCTCGCCGGCCTGCTCCACCTGGGTGCCGGCGAGTTGCTGTGGCGCGGTGAAGCGTTGCAACGTGACCTCTGCGCCGGCGACATCCTGTTCCTCGGCCACCAGCTCGGCCTCAAGGCCGACCTCAGCCCGCGCGAGAACCTGCGCGTCGCCACCGGCCTGCATGGCACCCGCGATGGCACGGACATCGCCTCCCTGCTCGCCGAGATCGGCCTGCGAGGTTATGAGGACGAACCCGTGCGCCGCCTGTCGGCCGGGCAGAAGAAGCGCGCGGCGCTGGCCCGGCTGGCGATGCTGCCGGCGACGCTGTGGCTGCTGGACGAACCCTATGCCAACCTCGACCGTGCCGGCATCGCGCTGGTGAACGACATGCTGGAGCGGCACACCGGTGCAGGCGGCGCGGCGATGGTGACCAGCCATGGCATGGTGAGCTTCCACGGCGGTGAGCCGCGACGGATCCGCATGCATGGTTGATGCACGGCACATCGGGCGCAGGCTCCTCGCCCTGCTCGCAGGGGACAAATCGGTAGGACTGCCGATTTGCACGGCGTCAGCCGCCCGAAGGGCGAGGGCCATGGATGGCCCGAGTGCAGGTTGGGAGGGGGTCGCGCTTCGCGGAAAAGCTGTACCCCTCCCCAACCCTCCCCTGCGAGCAGGGGAGGGAGCAGAAGCATGAGCCGGCCAAGCCTCACCACCGCCTGCGCCGCGATGCTGCGCCGCGACCTCACGCTGGCCTGGCGTCGCCGCGGCGATATCGCGATGCCGGTGCTGTACGCGCTGATCGTCACCATGCTGTTTCCGTTCGCGCTGGGGCCGGAGGACACCTTGCTGCAGCGGATCGCGGGCGGCGTGGTGCTGGTTACCGTGTTGCTGGCGATGTTGCTGGCGCTGGATGCGATGTTCGCCAGCGACATCGAGGATGGCTCGCTGGAACAACTGGTGCTGGCACCGCAGCCGCTGGCGCTGATGCTGGGCATGAAGATCCTGGCCCACTGGCTCACCATCGCCCTGCCGCTGATCGTGATTTCGCCGCTGATGGCGGCGCTGCTGCACCTGCCCGCGCCGGTCATCCCGGTGTTGTTGCTGGCCTTGCTGCTGGCCACGCCACTGCTCAGCCTGCTGGGCGCGGTGCTGGTTGCGCTGACGGTCGGCACCCGGCGCTCTGGTATGCTGCTCGCCTTGATGTTGCTGCCTTTGTGCGTGCCGGCCGTGATTTTCGCCGCGGGCGCGGTAGCTGCCGCCCAGCAGGGTCTGCCCTGGCTGGCACCGATCAGCTGGCTTGGCGCCGCACTGGTATTGGCTGTGGTGCTGGCGCCGCTGGCTTGCGCCGCGGCCCTTCGTATTGCCCTGGATTCGTGATCCCTATGGCTAACTGGATCCCCCTCTGGTTGCACCGGCTCAGCTCGCCGCCAACCTTCTATCGCTTCGCCGGAACGCTGCAGCCGTGGGCGATGACGCTGGCCCTGCTGCTGGGCGCGATCGCGCTCTATGGCGGCCTGGTGCTTGCGCCCGCCGACTACCAGCAAGGCGACGCCTACCGCATCATTTTCATCCATGTGCCCAGCGCGTGGATGAGCATGTTCATCTACGCGGTGATGGGCGTGGCCTCGTTCATCGCGCTGGTGTGGCGGATCAAGCTGGCCGAAGTGGTGGCGATGGAGTCGGCGCCGATCGGCGCGGCGTTCACCTTCATCACCCTGGTCACCGGCTCGCTGTGGGGCAAGCCGATGTGGGGCACCTGGTGGACCTGGGATGCGCGACTCACCTCCGAACTGGTGCTGCTGTTCCTGTTTCTCGGCGTGATCGGCCTGTATCGCGCCTTCGAGGATCGCCGCCAGGGCGCGCGCGCCGCGGCCTTCCTGGCCATCATCGGCATCATCAACGTGCCGATCGTGCATTTCTCGGTGAACTGGTGGAACACCTTGCACCAGGGCAGCACGGTCAACGTGTTCGGCCAGTCCAAGATGTCGTGGGACATGCTGTGGCCGTTGCTGACGATGACGCTGGCCACCAAGTTCTACTACGCCGCCAGCCTGTTCCGGCGCGCACGCACCGACCTGCTTGCACTGGAAGGCGGCAAGGACTGGGTGCGGCAAATTGCCCAGGACGAGGACGCGCGATGAACGCCGTGCAAAGCTTTCTGGCGATGGGCGGCTATGCGGCCTATGTGTGGCCCGCCTACGCGGTGTTCTTCATCGTGCTGATCGCCGACACGATCGCGCCGCGCCTGCGCCGGCAGCGTCTGTTGCGTGAACTTCGCGCCCGGTTCGCCCGTCAAAGCGCCCGCCAGCCGCGCGCCGGCAACGGTTCCTCTCCTACACCACCCGCCGCCATCGATGGTCAGTGAGCCTCATGAATCCCACCCGCAAGCGCCGACTCACCATCGTTGTATTGGTTGCCGTGGCCGCCGCCGTGGCCGCCGGCCTGGGCGTGTACGCGCTGCAGAACAACATGAACTACCTGCTGACGCCCAGCCAGGTGCAGTCGGGCCAGGCGGCGAGCTACACGACGTTCCGCCTGGGCGGCATGGTCAAGGCCGGCTCGATCCAGCGCAGCAGCGATTCGCTGAAGGTGACGTTCACCGTGGTCGATGCCGGCGGCGCCATGCCGGTGGAGTACACCGGCATCCTGCCCGACCTGTTCCGCGACAATCAGTCGGTTATCGCCACCGGCCACATGTCCAACGCCCGCTTCATCGCCACCGAAGTGTTGGCCAAGCATGACGAAACCTACATGCCCAAGGAGCTGAAGGACGCGATGGCGAAGGCGCATGCCGAGAAGCCGGGAATCGAGAAAGCCGGGAATCGGGAATAGAGAATAGGAAAAGCCATGTATGCCAACTCTTGTTGCCACTTCCTGCACCGAAGTACGCCGAAGCGGCGGAGCGCCTTGTTCTTGACCATTCCCTATTTCCCATTCCCCATTCCCGGCACAAACCCATGACCCCCGAACTCGGCCAACTCGCGCTTATCCTCGCCTTGCTGCTGGCGCTGGCGCAGGGCGTCTTGCCGTTGATCGGCGCGTGGCGTGGCAATCGCGCACTGATGGCGGTGGCGCGGCCGGCGGCGGCGGGACAGGCAGTGTTCGTGGCGATCGCGTTCGGCATCCTGGTGTGGGCGTTCCTGCGCTTCGATTTCTCGGTGCAGTACGTGGCCGACAACTCGAACCTGGAACTGCCGTGGTATTACCGCATTGCCGCGGTGTGGGGCGCGCACGAGGGTTCGCTGCTGTTGTGGATCATGATCCTCAATGTGTGGACCGTGGCGCTGGCGGCATTCAGCCAGAAATTGCCCGAGGTTTTCGCTTCACGCGTGCTGGCCGTGATGGGCCTGGTCGCGGTGGGTTTCCTCGCCTTCATCATCTTCACCTCGAATCCGTTTGGACGGCTGTTGCCGATGCCCGGCGATGGCGCAGACCTGAACCCGGTGCTGCAGGACCCGGGCATGACCTTCCACCCGCCGATGCTGTACATGGGTTACGTGGGCTTCTCGGTGGCGTTCGCGTTCTCGATCGCGGCCTTGCTGGGTGGTGAACTGGAACAGGCATGGGTGCGCTGGGCGCGGCCGTGGACCAATGTGGCGTGGGCGTTTCTCACCTGCGGCATCGTCGCCGGCAGCTGGTGGGCCTATGCCGAGCTGGGTTGGGGCGGCTGGTGGTTCTGGGACCCGGTGGAAAACGCCAGCTTCATGCCCTGGCTGGTCGGGCTGGCGCTGATCCACGCGCAGGCGATCACCGAAAAGCGCGGCAGCCTGCGGGCGTGGACGATCCTGCTGTCGATCTTCGCGTTCTCGCTGAGCCTGCTGGGCACGTTCCTGGTGCGCTCGGGCGTGCTGACCTCGGTGCACGCCTTCGCCTCCGACCCGCGCCGCGGCGTGTTCATCCTGGCCTTCCTGACCATCATCGTCGGCGGCTCGCTGCTGCTCTACGCGCTGCGCGCGCCCAAGGTCGCCGCGGGCAAGCCGTTCAACCTGCTGTCGCGCGAAACGGCGATGCTGATCGGCAACCTGATGTTTGCGGTGGCGGCCGCGATGGTGCTGCTGGGCACATTGTTCCCGCTGATCGGCGACGCGCTGCACATGGGCCGCATCTCGGTGGGCCCGCCCTACTTCGGTTTCCTGTTCCCGCTGTTGATGCTGCCGGTGGTGCTGCTGTTGCCGTTCGGCCCGTTCCTGCGCTGGGGCAAGGGCGATGCCGGCATGCTGAAAAGCATGCTGCTGCGCGTGACCATCGCCGCGCTGGCCTGCGCCATCGTGGCGGCGTTCTTCGTGGACGGTCACATGAAGGCGATCGTGGGCGTGGCCGCGGCAGTGTGGATCGGCGTGGGCGTGCTGTTGTACGCGTACAAGCGCTGGCGCGAAGTACCGCGTGGCCGCCGCTATCCGGCCGAGATGGCCGGCATGCTGCTGGCGCATTTCGGCGTGGCGGTGTTCGTGGTCGGCGTGTTGCTGTCCGAATCGCTCAGCGTCACCAGCGACGTGCGCATGGCGCCGGGCCAGACCCAGCACATCGGCAGCTACGATTTCCGTTTCGACGGCGCGCACCGCACCACCGGGCCGAACTGGCGTGCCGACCAGGGCGTGGTCACGGTCACCCGCGACGGCAAGGACATCGCCGTGATGCACCCACAGAAGCGCACCTATCCGCGCGGCCAGGTGCAGACTGAATCGGCGGTGGATGCCGGCATCACCCGCGACTTGTACGTGGCGCTGGGTGAGCCGATGGACGCGGGCAACATCGCCGGTGCATGGTCGCTGCGGCTGTACTACAAGCCGTTCGTGCGCTGGATCTGGGCCGGCGGCCTGCTGATGATGCTGGGCGGTTTTGTCTGCGCCGCCGACAAGCGCTTCCGCCTCAAGCGCACTGTCACCCGTGCGGAGCCAGCCATTGAAACGCGCCTGCAGGAAACCCGCGCATGAGTCGGCTGCTGCCCTTCATCGGCTTCATGCTGCTGGCCGCGCTGTTCGGCTTCGGCATCTGGTGGAACACCCAGCACGATCCGAACGCCATCCCCACGCCGCTGCTGGACAAGCCCGCACCCGCGTTCAACCTGCCCAAGCTGTACGAGCCGACGCAGACGGTGAGCAAGGCCGACCTGCTGGGCAAGCCTTACCTGCTCAACGTGTTCGCCAGCTGGTGCATCGAATGCGGCGTGGAGCACCCGGTGCTGCAGGCCGAGGGCCCGACGCTGGGCGTGCAACTGGTGGGCTACAACTACAAGGATGCGCCGGCCGATGCCAAGCGCTGGTTGGCGGAACATGGCAGCCCGTACGCCGTGGTGATCGCCGACGAACCCGGCCAGACCGCGATCGATTTCGGCGTCTACGGCGCACCGGAGAGTTTCCTGATCGATGCGCGCGGCGTGATCCGCTACAAGCACATCGGGCCGCTTACGCCGGAGGTGGTGGCGAAGGAATTGAAGCCGGCCATCGCGGCGCTGCGCAAGGAGACCCCGTGATGCGTCTTTCACCTTGCGGGAGCGGTTTCAGCCGCGATGTTCTTGGCATGCTCCGACAAAAGGCATCGCGGCTGAAGCCGCTCCCACAGGGATCTCTCCTGCGATTGTTGCTGGTCATCCTGTTCGCGTTTACCGGCACGTTGCACGCCCAGGCGATCGAGCCGATGCCGTTCGCCAACCACGCGCAGGAGTTGCGCTTCCAGCACCTCACCCATGAGCTGCGCTGCCCGATGTGCCAGAACGAAACGCTGGCCGACTCCAACGCACCGATCGCGCGGGACCTGCGCAACCAGATCTTCAAGATGATGCAGCAGGGCAAGACCGACGACGAGATCAAGCAGTACCTGGTGGCGCGGTATTCCAAGTTTGTGCTGTACGACCCGCCGCTGACACGCGGCACTTGGCTGTTGTGGTTTGGTCCGCTGCTGATCCTGCTTGGTGGCGCCGGCGTGGTGCTGGTGGCCATACGCAAACGCGGCCGCATGCCGGCCAATGGATCGTCGGGGCCACGCCCCTCGATCGACAACGGGGATGATTGGTGAAAATCGCTTTCTACATCGCCGCCGCGGCGATGATCGCCGTGGCGCTGGCGGTATTGCTGCTGCCATTGATGCGATACGGCCGCACGTCCACCCGGCCACGCGCGGTTTTCGCGCTGGCCCTGGTCATCGCGCTGATGCTGCCACTGGGCACCGCCAGCCTGTATCTGATGGTGGGAACGCCGGTGGCGCTCAATACTATCCAGGCCCAGGCGCCGGTCAGCATGGAGCAGGCGCTGGTGCAATTGCGCACGCACCTGACCGAGCAGCCCGATGACGTGCGGGGCTGGATGGTGCTGGCGCAGACCAACAGCATGCTGCACAGCCCCGCGGACGCGCGCGACGCCTACGACCACGTGCTCAAGCTCGCGCCCAACAATGCCGAGGCCATGGTCGGCTGGGCCGAAGCTGATTCGATGGCGCGCAGCGACCACCAGATCACCGGCCGCGCGCTGGAGCTGCTGAAGCATGCCGTATCGCTGCAGCCAGACAGCCAGCGCGGCCTGTGGCTGCTCGGTATCGGCCAGTTCCAGCAGGGTGACTACAGCAACGCCGCCGCCACCTGGCGGGTGCTGCAGCCGCAGTTGGAACCGGGCTCGAAGGTGGCCGAAGCGGTGGCCATGCAGATCGGGGTAGCGCAATCCCGCGCAGGAAAATCGCCGGCCGGCGCGTCTTCGGTCGGCGCCGCGGCAACCGCAGAGCAACCCGCGCTGCGGGTGCAGGTGTCACTGGCGCCGGCGCTGGAAAAGAAGCTGAAACCCGGCGACGTCGTGTTCGTCTACGCCCGCGCCGCGGGCGGTCCGCCGATGCCGCTGGCCGCGGTCAAGCGCGACGCCGGCAAACTGCCACTCGAAGTCACCCTTACCGACGCCATGGCGATGACGCCTGCCGCGCGGCTGTCGTCCGCGTCCAAGGTGGAAGTGGGCGCGCGCATCAGCCACGACGGCCAGCCCATCGCCCGCCAAGGTGATCTGGAAGGCAGCGCCGGCATCGTCGACGTGAACCGCCGCACGCCGGTCACCCTCGTCATCGACAGGGTGCATCCATGAAAGGCCCCGGCACCGCGCGCGACGCTCGCCGCTACTTCGCCCTGCCCTCACCGTTTCGCATGAAGCGTGGCGGCGAGCTGCACGGCGCCAGCGTTGCCTACGAAACCTGGGGCGAGCTGAACGCGGCGCGTGACAACGGGTTGCTGATTCTCACCGGCCTGTCGCCCAGCGCCCACGCCGCCTCGTCCGCCAACGACCCCGCCCCCGGCTGGTGGGAAGGCATGATCGGGCCGGGCAAGGCGATCGACACCACGCACTGGTTCGTCATCTGCGTGAACTCGCTGGGCAGCGACAAGGGCTCGACCAGCCCGGCCTCGATCGACCCGGCCAGCGGCGAACCGTACCGGCTGAACTTCCCCGACCTAGCACTGGAAGACGTTGCCGAAGCCGCGCACGCCACCGTCAGCAGCCTGGGGATCGACCAGCTCGCCTGCCTGATCGGCTGCTCGATGGGCGGCATGAGCGCGCTGGCCTACATGCTGCTGCACCCCGGCAGCGCGCGTGCGCACATCAGCGTGGACACCGCACCGCAGGCGCAGCCGTTCGCCATCGCCATCCGCTCGTTGCAGCGCGAGGCGATCCGGCTGGACCCGCGCTGGAATGAGGGCCGCTACGACATCCACGCCCAGGACGGCGACCGCTACCCCGACATCGGCATGAGCATCGCCCGCAAGCTGGGCGTGATCACCTACCGCTCGGCGATGGAATGGAACGGCCGCTTCGCCCGCATCCGGCTCGACCCGGAACAGCGCGACGACGATCCGTTCGGCCGCGAGTTCCAGGTCGAGTCCTATCTTGAAGGGCACGCTCGACGCTTCGTGCGCCACTTCGATCCCAACTGCTACCTCTACCTGTCGCGCGCCAGCGACTGGTTCGACATCGCCGAGTACGGCAACGGCAGCGTGCACGAAGGGCTGCAACGCATCCGCATCGAGCGGGCGATGGTGATCGGCGTCAGCACCGACATCCTGTTTCCGCTGGAGCAGCAGGAGCAAATCGCCAAGGGCCTGGAAGCGGCTGGCGCCACGGTGGATTTCGTGGCGCTGGACTCCCCACAGGGGCACGACGCGTTCCTGGTCGACATCGAAAACTACAGCCGCGCCATCGGCGGCTTCCTCGACCGATTGCGCGCGGATTGACCCGCTGGCGGGGCTCGACCGCGCCCAACGAACCCGGCATAATGCGTCGCTCACATGCCGGTGTGGCGGAATGGTAGACGCGGCGGACTCAAAATCCGCTGGCAGCGATGTCGTGTAGGTTCGAGTCCTATCACCGGTACCAATGATGGCATCCAGCGTTCTTCGCTGGATGCGCTGAAACGAAAAAGCCCGCTTTGCGCGGGCTTTTTCGTGTCCGGTGTTTCGCGGGCGGACTCAGCTCCTGGGGGCTTCCGAAGCAGCGCCCTTCAGCGTGGCGGCCAGCGCCAGCTCGTCGACCATCCGGTACAGCTCGTCGCGGTGATAGGGCTTCTGCAACGTGGGATGTTTCTGCCAGCGCTCCGCCAGGCCTTGTACGCCGTAGCCGGTGGAAAACGCAAACGGGATGCCGCGCTCCATCAGCACCTCCGCCACGGGGTAGATCTCCTGACCGTTGAGGTTGACGTCCAGGATGGCCAGGTCGAACGCTTCGTGCTGCGCCGCCTGCAACGCCTGGTCCAGGTGCGCCAGCGGAC
Source organism: Rhodanobacter sp. Root480 (assembly GCF_001426645.1). Classification (GTDB taxonomy): domain Bacteria; phylum Pseudomonadota; class Gammaproteobacteria; order Xanthomonadales; family Rhodanobacteraceae; genus Rhodanobacter; species Rhodanobacter ginsenosidimutans. The sequence continues at coordinate 321,596 of NZ_LMEX01000001.1, read as the reverse complement.
CGATCAGCGCATGGCCCTGGTCGATGAGGATGTCTTCGAGCAGCATCGCCACCAGCATCTCGTCTTCCGCCAGCAGGATGCGCCGCGGCGAGGTGGTTTGCGGTGGCAGGGTTCGCGAAGACGCCGTCATGCGTCGTGCCCGGTTGCAACGGTGGACGAGCCACATATCGAGAGCGTCGCGTCGAAACGTCCGCAGCGGACGGGGTGCGGTCGCAACGCAATGATCATCTCGGGAGTCATGGCACCTCCGTAAAAAACTGCAAGCGGGTGGATTCCACCAGCGTGCATGTACGACAGGGGTTGTCATTTTTGCAGATGCGGCAGGCCATGGGTAGCGGCGACGTCACAGCTCGCGCACCACCCGGAACCCCACCCTGCCGCTGCGCACGGTGGCGTCCACGCCTTGCCGATACGCCGAGCGCTCCTGATCCGGCGAACTGCCCCACGAACCGCCGCGCACCACACGCGCCGTGCAACCGGGGTTGATCCAGGCGCCGCCATTCACCGGTGCGCGGTTGTAGTTGTCGTGCCAGCAATCGGCGACCCACTCCGACACGTTGCCGTTGATGTCGTACAAGCCGAACGGGTTGGGTGCGAATTTCATCACCGGCGCCGGCCCCCAATAGCCGTCGCGATAACCGCGGAACGCATGGCTCCAGCGCCGGCCGCTGGGCGAGTGGTCGCCCGACCCGGTGAGGTTCTCCACCGTCTTGCGCGGCGTGCCGTCGCCCCACCAGTAACGCGTCGTGGTGCCGCCGCGCAGCGCGTATTCGAACTCGGCCTCGCTCGCCAGGCGATAGATCTTGCCCGTGCGCTCGCCCAGCCAAGCCGCGTAGGCGCTGGCGTCGTTCCAGGAAACATTGACCACTGGCAGGTCATCCGCCGCCTTGCGGCCGGCGTAGTCGTCCTCCCAGCTCGCCTCGGCATCGTCGCGCATGGTGCCGCTGCGCTCGTCGTAGACACTGGCGCCGCCGAGTTTCTCGGAGTCGGGGCGATAGCCACTCGCACGCACGAATTCGCGGAACTGCGCCACCGTGATCGCACTGCGGGCCATCGCAAAACCCGTCGCGATGGTGACGGCATGCTGCGGCGTTTCCGCATCGTTGTGACCGGGCTCGCTGGCCGGGGAACCCATCTGGAAGCTGCCGGTGGGGATGACCACCATCGTCGGCGTCTTGCCTGGCAAGTCGATGTAGTGGTCGTTGAACACCTGGCCCGGGCGGTAGCTTGCGTACAGGCGCGCGTTGACCAGCTGTTCGTCGAACTCGTCCAGCGACGACAGGTGGGGATCGACGTCACGCGCCTGCCGCGCCAGCTTTTCGGCCAGCGCAAGATTGCCGCCATCCAGCGCCGAGCGCCCCTGGGCCAGTATCCCGTTGGCGCGCTGACCGCGAATGTCGTCGACCCGCTTGCTCACGTCCTGCCACTGCTGCGAGCCGGGGTGGATCTCGGCCGCCCGCGCAAGTTCCTTGTCGGCTTCGTCGAACTTGTTCTGCGCCACCGCCGCCAGCGCACGATCCAGCACCACGCGCTGCACCTGGAAAATACCCTGCTCCGCCACCGCGTTCTGCGGATCGAGCTTCTGCACCTCGCGATAGGTATCCAGCGCGCTGTCACCCGCCGGCTGATCGGCCTTGCCCTGCTGCAACTGGCTGGCCGCCTTGGCCAGCATCGGGCGCATGGTGAGCAGCGTCTTCAGCTGGGTTTCCAGTTGTGCCACGTCATCGCTGGCATGCGGCAGCGTGCGCAGCGCATCGAGCAATTCCACCGCGCCTTCGGCGTCGCCCACGGCAATATCCTGCCCGATCTGCGCCACCAGCCGCGCACGCACATCGAACAGGCCTTGCGCGGCGCGGCGACTGTCCGGCTTTTCCTTCAACGCCTGGGTGAACAACGCGGCGGCGCTTTCCTTGGCGCCCACCAGCTCGCCGGCGCGCAACGCCTTGGTGGCCCGCGCCAACAGTGCGCGCACCGCCGGCGGGTCCTCGCTCAACTGCTCGGGAAGGTGCGCGTTGCCATGTTTCATGCGCGCGGCGATGACACTGGCCGGCGCCAGCGTCATCGGCGGGCCGGCATTGACCTCGGCGATCGCCGGTACCTGCTCGCGTTGCTGCTGCCCCGCGTTGGGGCCGCCCAGCGACATGCCGCGCGGAGTCGTCTGTTCGGGAGTGACGTGAAACAGCCGCGGAAAAAAGTGATAAGTCAGCGCGAACGCCAGCACCAGTACACCCAGCGCGCCACCCATGGCGCGCTGGCGGCGCAAGACGGTATTGCTTGGCATGGGTTGGGCGTCCTCGGGGCGGCCTGTTATGGTGCGCTGCTCACCTTAGGCACAAACTGCTGGCAGGGCAATCTGCCCGTCGCACATCCTGCCCGCAGCACATCAAGGATCTTGCATGCTCTTGCCCGTCACGGCTGACGCCGAATGGATCGATAACCGCGATGCACTGCAAGCGTGGCTGGACACATTGCCCGTCGCGGCGTCAGTGGGCGTCGATACCGAATTCATGCGTCGCAATACCTTCCATCCGCAACTGGCGCTGCTGCAACTGGGATGGAACGGTCGGCATGCCCTGGTGGACCCGCTGGCATTCGAGATCGGCGATGCACTTCAGCCGCGACTGGGCGATGGCACGGCCGTCACCGTGATGCACAGCGCCAGCGAGGATCTGGAAACGCTGGCGCCCCTGCTGCCCGACGGCCCGCGGCAATTGTTCGACACCCAGATCGCCGCCGCCTTTGTCGGCATGGGCCTGGGTATCAGCTACCGCGCGCTGGTTGCCGAACTGGCGGGCGTGGACCTGGACAAGGGCGAAACCCGCTCCGACTGGCTGCAGCGCCCGTTGACCGATTCGCAACGCGCCTATGCCGCGCTCGACGTGGTCTACCTGAAGACCATCCACGAACAGTTGAGCGAACGCCTGCAACAGCGCGACCGCAGCGCCTGGCACGCCGAGGACTGCGAACGACTGAAGCGTCGCGCCAGCCATCGCGACGGTGACCCGCAACCCCAACGCGCCCTGCGCGCCGCCGCCGAATGGCCGCGGGAGAAACAGGCGCTGCTCCGACGGCTGCTGCTGTGGCGCGACCGCAGTGCGCGCAACCTCGATCGCCCGCGTCCCTGGCTGATGGATGACACGCTGGCCCTGAGCCTGGCAGCGCAGCCGGCCACCACGCTGTCCGATCTTGAACAGCGCAGCCGCGGCCAACGCGCCTTGCGCTCGGCCCAGCGCAGCGAACTGTTCGAGCTGATGAGCCAGCCGGTCGAGGCCGACGAGATCGCCGCCACCGCCCGCATCCCCGCCCACCCCCAGGGCAACGCGAAAAAGGCGCTGGCGGCGATGAAGCAGGAGGTCGACGACCGCGCCACCGCCCTCGACCTGCCATCGGGCCTGCTGTGCCCGCGCAAGGTGCTGGAAGAATACGTGGTCACCGCCGAATGGCCGGAATTCCTGGAAGGTTGGCGGCGCGAGGTGCTGCACGACCAGCTGCCGGCCTTGCTGCCCGCATGATCATGATGCTTGGCGAATCCGGAATGCGCTGCTAATATTCGCCGCTTACGTGGGGCGGTAGCTCAGCTGGGAGAGCGTCGCGTTCGCAATGCGAAGGTCGTGGGTTCGATCCCCATCCGCTCCACCACTCATGTCAACAAACAACGCTTCATGCCCTCGTGGCGTGGAGCGTTTTTGTTTGGGCGTGTGATGGCCTCGAGCCGCCCGCCATCAGCCCTGTTCACGTGCCCGCAGGCTGACGCGATCACGCCGCCTGACACCGCGCATTCACCGCTGCGCGACGCGCGTTCAGCCGTCTGAACGTCCTAACGCAACGTTCCCGCCAAGCCGAGCCGTACAGGCGTGACATAACCGATGTAATCGACATGTGAATTCACATTTGTATTCACACTAATCATGACTATTGAATGGATCATTTGGCTTACATTCACTGTAAGACCGTTCGACCATGCAATCATCGAAGACCACATTTCAGCCACGCGATGACAAGACGGCCTTGCAACAATGCATCCACTTCTTATTCAACGTGAGACAACAAGATAATCAAGCTGGCACCACCAATCTTGTTGGCGTCGAACCCACCTAATTACCAAACTTGCATGCATCGACAATGGCAGGCCTTTGGCAAGCCATATATTTCCTTGCAATGCTTCACAGGGACGGAATGAAGCATGACTCCGCCACGTCTAGCGCCTGATCGACCCTGACCCGGACTGCGGGAGTGCTTCGATATTGTGTTCAAACGTGTACTGATCGTCTGCATGGGCAATATCTGCCGCAGCCCGACGGCGGAATACCTGTTTCGCCAGCGCATGGAATCGCGCGAAGTCAGCTTCAGCAGCGCCGGGATTGGCGCACTCGTGGGCAGGCCCATGGACGCGAATGCCCTGCAGTTGCTCGCCGAGGACGGCATCGACGGCAGCATGCATCGGGCGCAGCAATTGACGCCGCCAATGCTGCGCGAGGCCGACCTGATCCTGGGTATGGAAAAGAGCCATTTGGGCGCAATGATTCAATTTTCGCCGGAGATCAATGGAAAGGTCTATCTCCTCGACAAATGGTTGAACGGGAGTGACATCCCCGACCCATATCGACAACACCGAGCCGCATTCGAACATGTTCACCAGATAATCACGCAGGGTGTCAGCAGTTGGGAGCCCTATTTGTAATTCCCACCCATGCCACGAGTTGATTGCCCCTATGGCCGCCATTCAAGACCCTGTGCAGCGCGATGACGAGATTGACCTGAGCGAATTGCTCGGCACCCTCAGCGACCACAAATGGTTGATTGGCATCATCACCGGCGTATTCGTACTGCTCAGCATCGCCTACGCGATGTTGACGACGCCGATCTACCAGGCCACCTCGGTGGTGCAGGTGGAGCAGAAAGTGCCCAGCCTGCCGGGGCTGAGCGCGCTGACCCAGACCCTGGGGGCGTCCAGCCCCGAAGCCACGACGGAAACCGCGCTGATCACCTCGCGCATGGTGCTTGGCGCCGCGGTGGACGAGCTCAAGCTGGCCATTGAGGCGCACCCGCGGCGCATGCCCATCATCGGCAAGTACTTCGCGCGCAAATATGCGGCCAGCAACCCCGGCCTGGTGTCCCCGCCCCTGTTCAACAAGGTCGAATACGACTGGGGCGGCTCGAAGCTGGAGATTTTCCAGCTGGACGTTCCGGACAGCCTGCTGGATCAGCCGCTCACCCTGATCGCCGGCAGGAACGGTGCCTACGAGCTGGTGGATGCCGACGAGAATGTCCTGGTCTCCGGCAAGCTCGGCCAGACCTCCAGCGGCCACGGCGTCACCATGCAGGTCCGAACCCTGGTGGCGAACCCGGGTACGCAGTTCCGCGTGTTCCGCCATCGCCGGTTGACCGTGATCAACGGGCTGCAGAGCGCCATCAACGTCAATGAGGAGGGCAAGGAGTCGGGCATCCTCAAGATGACCTACGACAACCCGGACCCGCAGCTGGCCGCCAACGTGCTCAAGGAGGTCGGCGAGCTCTACGTGCAGCAGGACGTGAACCGCAACTCCGCCGAAGCGGCGAACAGCCTGAAGTTCGTGCGGGAGCAGTTGCCCAACGTACGCCGCGACCTGGAACGGGCCACCGCCGCGCTCAACGCGTATCAGATCAAGGCGCACTCGGTCGACATCAGCATGCAGACCCAGGGGCTGCTGGATCAGGAAGTGGACATACAGTCCAACATCCAGAAATTGCGCCTGCAGCTGGCGGACATGCAGCGCCAGTACACGCCCGAGCATCCGGCATACAAGGCGCTGGTCCAGCAGATCGGCCAGCTTGAGGCGCAAAAGGGCGGCATCGACAAGCGGGTGGGCGACCTGCCCGATACCCAGCAACAGCTGCTGAAGCTGAAGCGTGACGTGCAGGTCAGCAACGACACCTATACCGGGTTGCTCAACCAGGCCCAGCAGCTGGATATCGCGCGTGCCGGCACGGTGGGCAATGTGCGCATCATCGACAGCTCGGCGGTGGACATCACGCGACCGGTATGGCCGCGGAAAACCATCATCGTGCTGGGCGGCACGCTGCTCGGCGCCTTCGTGGCCCTCGTCTTCGTGTTCATCCGGCAGATGCTCAATCGCGGCATCGAGGACCCGGCCGTCATCGAGAAGATCGGCCTGCCCGTGTACGCCACCATTCCGATCAGCCCGCGCGAGCAGACGCTGCAGCAGAACATGCGCCTGCATGGGCGGGGCAAGCAGCGCCTGCTGGTCATGGACGCGCCCGCGGACCTGGCCACCGAAGCCCTGCGCAGCCTGCGCACCAGCCTGCATTTCGCGCGGCTGGAAGCGAAGAACAACGTGCTCATGATCTCCGGCTCCAGCCCGGACGTCGGCAAGACCTTTGTCGCGGCCAACCTTGCCACCGTCGTGGCCCAGAGCAACCAGCGGGTGCTGCTGATCGACGGCGACATGCGCCGGGGTTCGCTGCACAAGCTGGTCGGCGGCAGGGCCGAGGTCGGCCTTTCCGAACTGATCACCGGCCAGGCGGAGCTGGCGGCGGCGACGCGTCAGGTCGGGCTGATGGAGAACCTGCATTTCATCGCCCGCGGCAAGCTGCCGCCGAACCCCTCCGAGCTGCTGATGAACGCCCGCTTCTCCGCGCTGCTCGAACACCTGAAACCGCTGTACGACCTGATCATCATCGACACCCCGCCGATCCTGGCGGTGACCGACGCCGCCATCATCGGCCATCACGCCGGCACCGCCTTGCTGGTGGTGCGCTTCGGCATCAACCAGGCGCGCGAGATCGCGCTGGCAAGGCAGCGTTTCGAGCAGAACAACGTGCCGCTCAAGGGCGCCATCTTCAACGCCGTGGAGAAGCGCAGCCGGGGTTACTACTCCTACGCCTATTACGGCGTCGGCCTGCCGTCGAGATGACGCCTGCCGCAGCAACGCGCGCAAGAACAAAAACAGGGATCACGCAACACGCAGGACCATCCATGCCTAGCTCCAAGAACTTCGCCCTCATTGGCGCCGCCGGCTACATCGCCCCCCGCCACATGCAGGCCATCAAGACCACGGGCAACCAGTTGCTGGCTGCATTCGACCCCAACGACTCGGTCGGTGTCATCGACAGCCACTTTCCCAACGCCGATTTCTTCACCGAATTCGAACGCTTCGACCGCCACGTGGACCTGCGCCGACGTGCCGGCAACGGCGGCCAGATCGACTACGTCGCCATCTGCTCGCCCAACTACCTGCACGACTCGCACATGCGTTTCGCGCTGCGTTCCGGCGCCCATGCCATCTGCGAAAAACCGCTGGTGCTCAACCCCTGGAACATCGACGGCCTGCAGGACATCGAGCGCGACACCGGCAAGCGGGTCAACACCATCCTGCAACTTCGCCTGCACCCGGCCATCGTTGCCCTGCGCGAGCAGGTGCAACAAGGCCCGCACGACCACAAGCACGAGGTGGATCTGGCCTACGTCACCTCGCGCGGCCACTGGTACCTGCAAAGCTGGAAGGGCGACCCGAAAAAATCCGGCGGCATCGCCACCAATATCGGCGTGCACTTCTTCGACATGCTGCACCACATCTTCGGCGCGCTGCAGATGAACGTGGTGCACCTGGACAGCGAGACGAAGGCTGCCGGTTATCTCGAATACCAGAACGCCCGCGTGCGCTGGTTCCTGTCGGTGGACATCGAGGACGTGCCGGCCGCACTGCGCGAAGCGGGCCAGCGCACCTACCGCTCGATCACCGTGGATGGCCAGGAGATCGAGTTCTCCGGCGGCTTCACCGACCTGCACAACCGCAGCTACGAGGAGATCCTCGCCGGACGCGGTTTCGGCCTGGATGAAAACCGCGTCGCCATCGAAACGGTGTCGGCCATCCGCAACGGCAAGCCCGCCCCCCGCGCTGGCGAAGCGCACCCCTTCCTCGTACGGCAAGCCTGAAGAGAGAGCCGCATGGACTATTACCTGCACCCCTCCGCGATCGTCGACGAGGGCGCCCAGATCGGCGCCGGCTCCCGCGTGTGGCACTTCACCCATGTCTGCGGCGGCGCGCGCATCGGCAGCGGTGTTTCGCTGGGGCAAAACGTGTTCGTGGGCAACAAGGTCGTCATCGGCGACCGCTGCAAGATCCAGAACAACGTGTCGGTGTACGACAACGTGACGCTGAAGGAAGGCGTCTTCTGCGGCCCCAGCATGGTGTTCACCAACGTGTACAACCCACGCTCGCTGATCGAGCGCAAGAACGAATTCCGCGACACCGTGGTCAACCAGGGCGCCACCCTGGGTGCGAACTGCACCATCGTCTGCGGCGTGACGATCGGCGAGTTCGCCTTCGTCGGCGCCGGCGCCGTGATCAACCGGGACGTGCCCGCCTACGCCTTGATGGTCGGCGTGCCGGCGCGGCAGGTTGGCTGGATGAGTGAATTCGGCGAGCAACTGAACCTTCCACTGGAAGGCCACGCCGAGGATGTCTGCGCGCACACCGGCACGCGTTACGTGCTTGATGGGCGCACCTTGCAGCGGCAGGAGGCGGCAGCATGATCGACTTCATCGACCTCAGGACGCAGCAGGCGCGCATCAGGGATCGCCTCGACGCGGGCATTGCCCGCGTGCTGGCGCACGGCCAGTACATTCTCGGCCCGGAAGTGGGCGAGCTGGAGGAAAAGCTGGCCGCCTACGCCGGCGTGGCGCATTGCATCGCCGTGGCCAACGGCACCGATGCGTTGCAGATCGCGCAGATGGCGCTGGGCATCGGTCGCGGCGACGAGGTGATCACGCCGGGCTTCACCTATATCGCCACCGCCGAAACCGTGGCGCTGCTCGGCGCCAAACCGGTGTACGTGGACGTCGACCCGCGCACCTTCAACCTTGACCCCGGGCTGCTGGAAGCGGCCATCACGCCACGCACGCGGGCCATCATTCCGGTCTCGCTGTACGGCCAGTGCGCCGATTTCGACGCCATCAACGCGATCGCCGCGAAACACGGCATCGCGGTCATCGAGGATGCCGCGCAGAGTTTCGGCGCCAGCTACAAGAACCGCCGCAGTGGCAGCCTCGGCACCCTCGCCTGCACCAGTTTCTTCCCGACCAAACCGCTGGGCTGCTACGGCGACGGCGGCGCCGTGCTGACCGACGATGCGGAGCTGGCCCGCCTCGTGCGGCAGATCGCACGGCACGGCCAGGATCGGCGCTACCACCACGTACGCGTGGGGGTGAACAGCCGCCTGGATACGCTGCAGGCGGCGATCCTGCTGCCCAAGCTGGACATCCTCGACGACGAGATCGCGTTGCGCCAGCAGGTGGCGCAGACCTATGCCCGGCTGTTCGCCGACGCCGAGCTGGTGATCGCGCCCTTCGTCGAAACGCACAACCGCAGCGCCTGGGCGCAGTACACCGTGCGGGTACCCGAGCGCGACGAGGTGCAGGCGCGGCTGAAGCAGGCCGGCATCCCCACCGCCGTGCACTACCCGCTGCCGCTCAACCGGCAGCCGGCCGTGGCCGATCGCAAACGGCAGTTGCCGGTGGGCGACACCCTCGCGGAGCAGGTCATCAGCCTGCCGATGTCGCCCTACCTGGGCGCCGATCAGCAGCAGTCCATCGTGGCGGCGCTGGCGTCGGTCCTCTCTCATCTGCCGTCGCGCCGGGTTTGTCCTGCATGAAGAAAATCATTTTCGGAAAGTGTTATGCCTTTTCCTGCGACACGAGCCTGGAGGCGCCGCTGGCGGAAAGCCTGAGCCTGTATGCGGACGCGCCCGGCCGCGCGCCCGAGGTGAACATCCGCATCGTCGACGCCGTGACGGCGCGCCGTCCCACGGCGATCAACCCGCGCGTACATGAAGCCTTCGAGCACGGCATGCGCACCGTGTTTCCCGGTGTCGACGTCTGCTGGGAACGCTCCGCCGACGGCTGCCTCAATGTCGAGGTTGCCATCCGGCGTCGCCGCGGGATGCGGCGCGTGGTCCACAAACTGCTGTCGATGGAATACGCGCGCGAAACCGAGGCGTTCGAGCAGATCCTGCACGAGCTGGTACTTGTGCCGTCGGTGTATTTCTTTGGCGACATGGTGCCGATCCACGCCTCGGCAGTGACGATCGGCGACAGCGCCTGCCTGCTTGCCGGCACCGGCGGTGCCGGCAAATCGTCGGCGATGCTGGCGCTGCGCAATCATCCCGGCGCCAGCTTCATCAGCGACGACATCGTGGTCATGTCCGACACCGGCCGCGTCCACGGCAACATGGCCTGGCCGAAGATCTACGGCTACAACTGCGCCGGCAACCAGATGAAGCACGAGCTGCTGGCCGGACGCGGCTGGATCGACCGCGCCCACTTCGCCATCAAGAACCGCCTGAACCCCGCCAGCGTGCGACGCAAGATGTCACCCGACCGCCTGTACCAGCGCGTGGATTCCACGTCGGCCCCGCTGTCGCGTCTGTATTACGTGGTGCGCGAGGACGTGCCGGACATCCGCCTGTCGCAGCTGAGCCAGGCCAACGTCGTGGACATGACGATCGCCGTGGTCAGCGCCGAATACAGCGTCTTCCACGACCACCTGTACTGGGAGAAATACAACGCGCTGGCCACCGCGCGCACCGCCATGCTGACGATGGAAGAGGTCACCGCGAACTGGCGCCGGGTGCTCTCGGGCAGCCTCGCCGCGGTTGGCTGTTTCAAGATCAGCATTCCGCTGAAGGTGGACCACGCCACCTACCAGCAGCGCGTGACCGACATCATCACCTCGGGCATGGCCGCGACGTCGTGAGAATCGCCATCCTGACCAACGCCTATCCCTACCTCCCCGGCGAGCAGTTCATCGAGGACGAGATCGGCTACTGGGCCGCACGCGACGACATCAGCGTGACCCTGTTGCCTGCACTGGCAACGGGCACCCCGCGGCCCGTGCCGGCACGCATTGCGGTCGATACAGGCATGGCAGGCACCGTCGGGATCGGGCGTCTGTGGCATGTGCTGGCGGCGCTGCGTTCGGCCATCTTCTGGCGCGAGCTGGGTTATCTGCGGCGGTCGCGCAAGCTCCAGCCGCGCACCATCGGCCGCGCCCTGCTGCACACGTCCAAGGCGCTCGAACAAGCCGCACAACTGCAACGGTACGCCAAAGCCCACGGCCGCATCGACGTGGCCTACTGCTATTGGAACGACACCCAGGCCTGCGCCGCCGTGCTCGCCAGGGAAGCCGGCGCCGTGCGCAAGGTGGTCTCCCGCGCGCACGGTTACGACCTGTACGAAGCACGCCGCGATTCCGGCTACATGCCGCTCAAGCGACAATTCATCGCCGCCTTCGACGCGGTCTTCGCGCTGTCCCGCGAAGCGAAAACGTACCTGCAACGAACCTACGGCGCGCCAGCGGAAAACATCCGCATCAGTCCGCTGGGTGTACCGCTGGCCAACGCACTCAACCGTCCGAGCGCAGCCGGTTGCCTGCACGTGGTGTCGGTGGCGTCCTGCATGCGCGTGAAGCGGCTGGACCGGATGATCGGCGCGCTGCGCCTGCTCGCCGGCCAACACTGCGATATCCGCGTGACGTGGACGCACGTCGGCGGCGGCCCGCTGCTGGAAGAAACCCGGGCGCTGGCAGCACGGGAGCTGGGCGGCCTGGACAACCTCGATTTCACGTTCACCGGCGAATTGCCCCACCCCGCCGTCGCGGCGCTTTATCGCGATACAGCGGTGGACATGCTGGTCAACACCAGCGAGTCCGAGGGCGTTCCGGTGTCCATCATGGAGGCGATGAGTGCGGGCGTGCCGGTGGTTGCGCCTGACGTGGGCGGCATCTCCAGCCTGGTGTCCGGGCACTGCGGCGTGTTGCTTGGCCCGCAACCGGACACGGAGGAAATCGCCGACGCGATGGCGCGGGTCGCCTTCGCCGATGGGCACGCGCATTTGCGCGCCAACGCGCGGCAGGTGATCGAGGCGGGCTTCGACGCCGCCAGGAATTACCGCGATTTCGTCGCCGGCATCGTCGCCCTCGGCGCCGCCGACGACAGCCCCGCGCGCTGCCGGAAGCGCGCGGCACCGGCCATCCAGCATGCGGCGGGCAGGTAATTGCGACGCGCCCCATCGGATCGATCAACGGATGAATCTACGCACCGCTCTGGCATTTGCCGTTGGCCCCATCGCCACCGCCGCGCTCGGCCTGGTGACGGTGCCGGTGATCGCCTGGGTGTTTCCGCCAGCCGACGTGGGACGGCTGAACATCGTGCAGATCGCCGTCTCGTTCGGCGTGCTGCTGTTCGGCCTCGGGCTCGACCGCGCTTATGTGCGGGAATACCACGAATCGGCCGATCGCGCGGCCTTGCTGAAAGCCTGCTTCGCACCAGGCAGCGCGCTCCTGCTGCTGGCGATGCTGGTGACCGCGCCCTTCGACGACCGCATCGCCGAATGGCTGTTCGGGGTGGGCCATGTCGCCTACTTCTGGCTGCTGCTCGCCTGTGTGACGACGAGTTTCGTCTCGCGCTTTCTCTCGCTGATCCTGCGCATGCAGGATCGCGGTGCGGCGTTCTCGATCAGCCAGATCCTGCCCAAGGTGCTGCTCCTGCTGGTGGTGACGGTGATCGCCGCATCGAATATCCACACCACGTTCGTGGAACTGGAGGCGGCATATTTCATTTCGCTGCTGTCGGTGCTGATCACCTATGGCTGGAACACCTGGCGCGAATGGAGCCCGGCGATACGCGCGCCGGTGGCGCCTGCGCAGGTGCGCGGGGTACTCGCCTACGGCACGCCGCTGATCTTCGCCGGCGTCGCCTACTGGGGGCTGGACGCCACCAGCACCTTGACGCTGCGCTCGCTGTCCAGCCTCCCGGAGCTGGCGATCTATTCGGTCTCCATGAGCTTCGCCGGCGTGGGCGTGGTCTTCCAGACCATCTTCACCGTGCTGTGGGCGCCACTCGTCTACAAGTGGGTGGCGCATGGCGTGGACATGCGGCGGGTCGACACCATCGCCAAGCAGGCGCTGGCGGTGGTGTGCGCGATATGGGTGCTGACGGGCGCCTTCTCCTGGCTGGCCGATTTCGTGCTGCCGGCGCACTACGCGCAGGTGAAGTACCTGATGCTGTGCTGCATTGGCCAGCCGCTGCTCTACACCCTCTCCGAGGTGACGTGCGTGGGCATCGGCATCACGCGCCGCTCCATGTTGTCGCTGTGGTCGACCCTCGCGGCGCTGGTGGTCAATGTCGCGCTCAGCGTGTGGCTGGTCCCCGCGCACGGCGCGGCCGGCGCGGTGGTGGCCAACGCGATCGCATTCCTGGTTTTCTTCGTGGCCCGCACCGAAGCGTCGGCCTACGTGTGGCGGCCGTTCCCGCGCGCGCGGCTGTACATGTTCGTCACCGCCTGCGTGGGACTTTCCATTGCGACGCTGGTGTTCGGCCCGCGCCTGCCGGTGCATTTCAGCCTGGTCTGGCTGGCCCTGCTGCCGGTCGCCTTCGCGTGTTTCCGCGCGGAATGGATGGGCATGTACCAGTCATTGCGCGTGGCGCTCAAACCGCAGCCCGCCTGCCCGCAAGCCGAAGGAGGCCCCGGTGCGCTGCCGTGAGCGGGGCGACGCCGCGCCGTCTCGACGCCGGGGCGCGGATCAACCGGTTTCTCCAGCACACCTGATGGCGATGCCACCGACAGATTGAGGATTCATCGATGAAGAAAATCAATTTGTTCGTGTTCGCGGCGCATCACCTTGCCGGCAATATCGCCGCGCAACGGTTCAAAAGCCTGCTGAAATACCTGGACCCGGCGAAATACCGCATCTTCGTTTTTGCCCGCGAAGTGCCCTCGGCCATGACCGCAACAGTCACGCCGCCGGGTACCGACATCACCATCTTTCCGCTGCCCGGGCGCTGCGTGGGCAGCGAATCATCCGCCGCCGCTTCGCTGCTGGCGCTGGCGGCCACCTTCGTGCGTCCGCTGCCGTTTCTGCTGGGCGAAGGTCGCTCGCATGCGCGCCCATGGTTTGTCCACGCGCTGGCCAAGGCCAACGAGCTATGCACCAGGAAGCTGGCCGTCGGCGAGCAATGCGTGGTCATCGGCACGTATTCGCCGGTCGACGCGCTGGTAGCCGCGGCCGCGCTGTCCAGCAAGCACCACATCGGCTGCCTGCAGGACTTCCGCGACGGGTTGGTCTTCGAGCCGCTGGGCAAACCCGGCTGGTCGCGGAAAGTGATGCGCCAGTTGATCGAAGCGCGGGTGGTGGCCGCCAGCGATCTGGTCACGTCGGTAAGCGGCCCGCTGGTCGATGACTTCCAGCAACGCTATCCCGGCAAGGCCACGGCGATCCTGCCCAACGGCTACGACCCGGACGACTTCGCCGCGCTCGACGACGACGTGGTGGGCAGCACGCGCGCCGCCGCCATCCTCGCCCGCGAGGTACCGGCCAACACGTTGCTGATCGGCCATTTCGGGCGCATCGGTGCCAGCGACGGGTCGGCGTCGAGGAGCCTCGATTACCTGGTCGATGCGTTGAACGACTCGGTCGAAACCGACGCGAACCGCCACCTGATCTTTGCCGGCGAATTGACGGAAGGCGAGCAGGCCACGCTGCGGCGCGCCAACTTTCCGGTCAGCGTGTTGGGGCCGGTCGAGCGCACGCTGGCGCTGCAGCTCATGAAACGTTGCGACAAGTTGCTGCTGTTGACCGGCTCGCGCGCCAGCTGCGCCACCGGAAAACTGTTCGAGTATCTCGCTACCGGCGCCGACGTCGTCTGCGTTTCGGGTGTGAGCAACGAGGCCACCGCCATCCTCGCGCGGACCGGGGCCGGCCAAACCATCCTCACCGGCGCGGGCGTATCCGGCTACCAGGCGGTACGCGGCGCGCTATCGCCCCACCGCAGCGGCGCGCGACGCGACATCGCGATCTACAGCCGCGTGGCCCAGGCCGACATGCTCGACGGCTGGCTTTCCACCATGGTGTTGCCATGAGCCCCGGCAACGATTCGGCGCTGACGCCGGAGCCGTCGGTGTTCATGGCACCGGCAGCGCAGTCGTTCACGGGTCGCTACCGGTTCACCGTGCGCCACCTGTTTCTGGGCGTGGCGTTTGCGCTGCTGGTGCTGGCCGTGGTGGTGCCCAACTCGCTCCCCGACATCACCGCGGCGGCGATGGTGCTGGCCGCCATGCTGGCCTTGCCGGGGCTGCGCATCGGCCCCGGCTTCCGGACCTTGCTGGCGCTGTACGCCTGCACGGTGATCGTCACCCTGCTCTACATGGTCGTCGGTGGCGTGCACGACGCGCCGCAGGAGGCCCAGCTCCAGGTGGTGGCGATCTACATCCTTTCGCCGCTGCTGTGGACGCTGGTTGCCGATGGCCTGCTGCGACGGCTGGGAACCGACCGGCTGATCGACTGGCTCGCCGTGCTCAGCCTGCTGTGCGCGCTGAGCGTGGGCCTGTTCTTCTACCTGTACCTCACGCGCGGCGCCGCGGCGGTGACGTTCTTCTTCGAGGGCGCCAACGTCAATCTCACCGAGGGGTTCGCCGGCGCCACCATGCATGTGTACGGCTCGCTGATCTTCCTCTGCGGCGGATTCTTCGGTTCGCCCGAGCTCATCAGGAACCGGCTGATGCGCCTCGCGCTGCTGGCGATGCTGCTGGTCTGCGCGCTGACCTCCGGCCGCACGGCACTTATCCTGGCCGTGCCGCTGGGCTGGTTCCTCGGCTTGCTGTTGTCCTCGCGCACGACCGACACCCGGCAGAAATCGCCGATCTTCCGCCTCATCCGCTACGGCCTGCCAATGCTGATCGCGGTGACGACGGCGCTGTTCCTGCTGCAGGCCTATACGCAGATCAGCCTGCAGCGCGTGCTGGACGCCGTCTCGACCAAGCTCGCCTCCGGCGGCGGCAGCACGCGCGTGCAGATGGGCCACTCGCTGTTTGCCGGCATTCTCGCCAACGGTGGACTGGGTTCCGGCCATGGCGTCGGGGTGGATTTCGTCAGCGATACGGTCCACCCCTGGCGCTACGAACTGGTGTGGCTGGCCACGATCTACCGCGTCGGCATCATCGGCGCGATGATCTACGCCCTGCCGTTCCTGCTGTACATGGCCTCCGTGATTCGGCTGGCCTGGCGCCGCCGCCTGCCGCCACGGCACAAGTTCATGTTCTGCGGTTTCGTCTGCGCCTTTCTCGGCACCAACACCAACCCGTACATCGAGGCGTTCGTCTTCCAGTGGATGTACGTCATCCCGCTGGTGGCGCTGGCCATCGAGTATCCGAAGGCATTCAAGAAGGGCCGCGAATGAAGCGCCTCAAGGTTCTGCTGTTTTCCAAATACTCCCGGCGCGGACCCAGTTCGCGCCTGCGCAGCCTGCAATACCTCGCACCGCTGCGCGATCACGGCATCGACGTGCAGGTGCATGCGCTGTTCCCGGACGCGTACCTCGAAGCGCTGTACGGCGATCGCCCCGGAGCGGCCAAGAGCCGCGCATGGGGCTATTTCGGCCGGCGGTTCATGCAGCTCCTGCGTCGTCACGAGCACGACCTGGCCTGGATCGAGGGCGAACTTTTCCCCTATCTGCCCTATTGGATCGAGGCGACGCTGGCGCGGTCGTTCAAGTCGTACGTGGTCGATTACGACGACGCGTTGTTCCACAAGTACGATCAATCGACCAACCCGCTGGTGCGTCGCCTGCTGGGGCGCAAGATCGACCGGATCATGCGCGGCGCCGCCTGCGTGATCGCGGGCAACCGCTACCTTGCGGCACGTGCCCGGCAGGCGGGCGCGGCGCGGATCGAGATCATCCCCACCGTGGTGGACGAGCAGCGCTACACGGCGGCCAATACCGCGGACGACCAACCGCCAGTGATCGGCTGGATCGGCTCGCCCGCCACCGAGCACTACATGCTGGACATGCGCCGGACGCTGGAGCAGGTCTGCGCCGACGACCATGCGCGGCTGCTGCTGGTGGGCGCGCGGCCCGAAACGGCGAGCCTGTTCGCCGGCACCACGCCGGAAGTGGTGGCGTGGTCCGAGGCCACCGAGGCGGCGATGATCGCGCGGATGGACATCGGCATCATGCCGCTGCTCGACAGTCCGTGGGAGCGCGGCAAGTGCGGCTACAAGATCATCCAGTACATGGCCTGCGGCCTGCCGGTGGTGGCCTCGCCGGTCGGGGTCAACGTCAACATCGTGCATCACGGCGAAAACGGTTTACTGGCCACCGATGAAGCGGCGTGGCGGGACGCGTTGGAGCGGCTGATCGCGAGCCCGGCGCTGCGCCAACGCATGGGCGCGGCTGGCCGTGCCCGGGTCGAAGCGGAATACAGCCTGGGCGCGCAGGTGCCGCGGCTCGCGGACATACTGCGCCGCGCGGGGCATGCCTGATGTGCGGCATGACCGGCTTCTGGCAACGGCACGGTGGCGCGCAGGACGCGTTGCTGGCGCAGGCGCGGGCGATGTCGGCCCGGCTCAGCCACCGTGGCCCCGACGACAGCGGCGAATGGTGCGACGAAGCCGTCGGCGTGGCGCTGGCACAACGACGCCTTTCGATCCTCGACCTCTCTCCCGCCGGCCACCAGCCCATGCATTCGGCCGACGGACGCTATGTCATCGTGTTCAACGGCGAGATCTACAACCATCTCGCCCTGCGCGAACGTCTTCGCGCGGAGCACGTCGCACCGCCGTGGCGCGGGCACGCCGATACCGAAACCCTGCTGGCGTGCTTTGCCGCCTGGGGCGTCGAGCGCACCATGCAGGCCAGCGTCGGCATGTTCGCGTTCGCCCTGTGGGATCGCCAGCAGCGCACGCTGACGCTGTCTCGCGACCGCATGGGCGAGAAGCCGCTGTACTACGGCTGGCAGGGCGACACCTTGCTGTTCGGTTCGGAGTTGAAGGCGTTGAAGGCGCATGCGGCATTCCGGGCGGACATCGATCGCGGCGCGCTGGCGCTGCTGCTGCGCCACGACTGCGTCCCCGCGCCTCATGCCATCTACCGCGGCGTGGCCAAGCTGCGGCCCGGGCACCTGCTGCGCATTTCGGCGGACACGCCGCGCGAGGCGCAGCCGGTGCCGTACTGGCGCTACAACGACGCGGTAAGCGCGGGCCTGCGCGAGCCGCTCATCGCCACCGACGCTGCCGCCACCGACGCACTGGAAGCGCAACTGGGTGCCAGCGTCGATGCGCAGATGCTTTCCGACGTGCCGTTGGGCGCCTTCCTCAGCGGCGGCATCGACAGCAGCACGATCGTGGCGCTGATGCAGGCGCGCAGCGCGCGGCCCGTCAAGACCTTCACCATCGGCTTCGACGAAAACGGCTACGACGAAGCTGTGCACGCCAAGGCCGTGGCAAGACACCTGGGCACCGAACACACCGAACTTTACGTGCGGCCCGAAGACGCGCTCGCCGTGATTCCGCGGCTGCCCGGCATCTTCTGCGAGCCGTTCGGCGACAGCTCGCAGATCCCCACCTTCCTGATCAGCCAGCTGACCCGCCGTGCGGTGACGGTGGCCTTGAGTGGCGATGGCGGCGACGAACTGTTCGGCGGCTACAACCGCTACCTGGGCGCACGCACCACGTGGGAAAAGGCGCAGCGCCTGCCACCGCCCGCACGTCGCGCCGCGGCGGCTGCGCTGCACGCCGTGGCGCCGGCAACCTGGGATCGATGGTTCCAGCGCATCGGTCCACTGCTGCCCAAACGTTGGCAACTGGCCACGCCGGGCGACAAGGCGCAGAAGCTGGCGGACGTCCTCACGTTGTCGAGCGGCCAGGCGTATTTCCTCAACCTGGCCAGCCAATGGCAGGACCCGGCCCGCGTCGTGCTGGGCGCGCAGGAACCGCCCACGCTGCTGACCATGCCTGATGCGTGGCCGCCTACCGACAACCTGGCGCAATGGATGATGGCGATGGACGCACAAACCTACCTGCCCGACGACATCCTGGTGAAGGTCGACCGCGCCGCGATGGCCAACAGCCTGGAGACGCGCGTACCGATGCTCGACCACCGCGTGGTCGAACTAGCCTGGCGCCTGCCGTTGCAACAGAAGATCCGCCACGGCCAGGGCAAATGGTTGCTGCGCCAGGTGCTGTATCGGCATGTGCCGAAGGAACTGATCGAACGGCCCAAGATGGGTTTCGGCATACCGCTGGACAGCTGGCTGCGCGGCCCGCTGCGCGACTGGGCGGAAGCCCTGCTCGATGAGAATCGTCTGCGCCACGAAGGCTATTTCCAGCCGGACGCCATCCGGCAGAAGTGGACCGAGCACCTGAGCGGTCGCCGCAACTGGCAGCACCAGCTGTGGACGGTGCTGATGTTCCAGGCCTGGCTGGAACAGGAACGGAGGGCATCCGCATGATCGCTGCCGGCACCCACTCCGCTACGGCGCACGGGGCACGCTCATGAAGGCCGTGCTGTTCGCCAATACCGACTGGTACCTCTACAACTTCCGGCGCGCGCTGGCGCTGGCGCTGCAGCGGGCCGGCTACGACGTGCTGCTGATCTCCCCGCCCGGACCGTATGGCGAGAAATTGCGCGGCCTGGGCCTGCGCTGGGAATCCCTTCCCATGCAACGGCGCAGCCTCAACCCGCTGCGCGAGCTGGCGTTGCTGTGGCACCTGGTGCGCCTGCTGCGGCGCGAACAACCCGCGCTGGTCCACGGTTTCACCATCAAGTGTGCCGTGTACGGCTCGCTGGCGGCGCGACTGGCCGGCATCCACGCGCGGGTGAATGCGGTGGCGGGCATGGGTTACGTTTTCACCAGTTCGCAGTGGAAGGCGCGCTTGCTGCGGCCGGTGGTGCGCGGCTTGCTGCGGCTGGCGCTGGGCGGTCGCGATGCGCGGCTGATCCTGCAGAACGCGGACGATGTCGAACTGTTTCGGCAGGCCGGCCTGGTCGACCCGGCGCATGTGCGGCTGATTCGCGGCTCGGGCGTGAACTGCGCGCAGTTCGCCGGGATATCCCCGCAGGCACCCACCGACGGATGCCCGCGCATGCTGCTGGCCAGTCGCCTGCTGTGGGACAAGGGCGTCGCTGAATACGTCGACGCCATCCGGCAACTGCGCAAGCAGAGCCGCACCTTCCGGGCTCTGCTCGCCGGCACGCCAGACCCGGGCAACCCGGCCGCCGTGCCGGAGGCCACGATACGAGGATGGGTCGACGAAGGCCTGCTGACCTGGCTCGGCCACGTCGACGACATGGTCGGCCTGCTCGGCGCGGTCGACATCGTGGTGCTGCCGAGCTATCGCGAGGGATTGCCGCGAACATTGGTCGAGGCCGCTGCTTGCGGACTTCCGTTGATCACCACCGATGTGCCCGGCTGTCGCGAGGTAGTGACCGATGGCGTCGATGGACTGCTGGTGCCGATGGGAGACAGCGAGGCGCTGGCGCGGGCCATGGCCCGGTTGCAGGATGATCCCGCGTTCGCACGCCAGCTGGGTGACGCGGCGAGGCGCAAGGCGAGAGCGCAGTTCGATGAACGCATCGTGGTCGAGCGCACGCTGGCGGTCTACACGGAGCTTTGCACCGCGTCGCAGGCATCTGTTGAATCATCCGTCTAGACGTCCATATGCCACGTCTCGCACGGTCGGGTCATGTGCGGTTCATGGCCCCGGCATCTGCCGCAGTAGACTCGGCCGATGGCCCCAACGTAGCCACCACTCCCACCACGAAAGTCGCACAACCGGAGGCCGCATCATGCCATCCCCGTTGAAACAGGCGAACGTACTGGATTACCTCCCCGCCTCCGAACACGCTGCCCTTCGCGCCGGCAACAGCACATACGACTGCACCGGCGACATCCAGGCCGCGATAGCCGCAGCCGACAAGGTGTTCGTGCCCGCCGGCGTTTACCTCGTGAAGCAGCTGAACCTCAAGTCCGGCTTCGAGTTGTACGGCGAAGGACCGTCCAGCCAGCTGAAAGCCTACGACGCGTCACTGGCCAGCGAATTCATGCTCGTCACCCACATCCGCGACGGCGGCACCCGCCGGGTCGCGGACAACATGCGCGACATCCATCTGCACGACCTGAAACTCGACGGACGGGTGGCCGAGTTCGGCTATGCGCAGTTCTTCTACCTGCTCGCCGTCAATGCCACCTCGGACCTCACCGTCGAGCGGGTGACGTTCCACGGTTTTCGCGGCGACGGCATGTATGTCGGCTCGGGCACGCTCGCCCGTACCGAGCGCCACAACCAGCGCATCGTGGTGCGCGACTGCGTCTTCGACGGTGCAGTGAAGGACAACCGCAACGGGTTGTCCGTCATCGACTGCGATGGATTGATGGTGGAACGCTGCGTCTTCCGCAACATCGGCAACGCAAAACTTTCCCATTCGGTGGGCGGCATCGATTTCGAGCCCGACCACGACTGGAGCATCTATCGCAACGTGACCATCAGCGGTTGCCGGTTCATCGACATCGACACGGTCAACACGGCGGGCATCACGTTTTTCAACGGACACCAGACCGGCGACAACATCCACGACTGGACCGTGTCGGATTGCGAATTCACGAACTGCTACTGGGGCATCGATTCTTCCACCAAGGCGAAGACTGTCGCGAGCAGGCCGGACAATCTTCGCGTACTCGACTGCGACTTCCTCAATTCGATACGCGTCGACGTGGCGGTCAAGGGTTTGAGCGGGACGCAGATCAGCTGTTGCACCTTCCGCCGTTCGCCACCCGGCTCGGGACCTGGCGGCGACGCGATCCGTCTCGGCACCATCGCGTCGCGGACCAGCCGCAACGCCATCAACACGGTGATCACCGGCAACATGTTCAGCGGCATACGTCCGCAAATGGGCGCGATTGGCTTACTTGGCGCCGACGGCCTTGTATGTGCGGGCAACGTGTTCACCGACATCCATGCAACGTGCATCAATTTCGCCGACGACGGATCACCCGACGACAAAAGAGTCATCGACAGGATCGTGATCTCCGGGAACGTGGTAAGCCACGGTGCGCGCACCGGCTCCATGTCGTTCATGAGCACGAGCAACGACATGCGCATCAGCAAGGGCCGGCTGAAGCTCGAGCATTCCTTCGAATACGAGAACGACGTCGGGGGCAGCGTAAAGAAGATCGCCAACGGCGCGACGATCGAGTTCCGCGGAACGACACCAACGACGTGAGGGCCACGCCCCGGTAGCGCCGCTCGCCACACGAGCCATAGTGATCAACGACGCGACGACCGCCGCAGCGAATGGTAGACCTCGGCATGGTCGTCCTCCCTGAACATGAGCTCGTCCTCCGTCACGGGCATTCCGACTTCCCGGGCCGTCGCTTCCGACGCGACGGCGCCCGCGTCAACCATGGTTTGCGAATCAGCCGCCCCGTGCCGACGCGCTTCCTGGCGCAGCCACACATGTGTGACCGTGATGACGTACACACCGAGGGTCAGGCAGAACGTTGTCAGGTTGGTACCCGCCGAATGGGCCGCGCTGCTGAAGAAGGCGCCGATGAACGCCAGGCCGGTAGCAAGCAGGATCAACAAGGCCAACGTGGTGCGGGACGTCAGGCCGAACCCGAGCAGGATGTGGTGGATGTGTCCACGATCCGGCTTGAACGGCGACCTGCCCTGTCGCATGCGCCGATACATCACCGCAAACGTGTCGAACACCGGCAGCGCCACGCACCACAGCACGTTGACCGGCGACAACTGCGTGCCGGGTGTCTGGCTCATGCTGATCAGCGCCCAGGCCAGCAAGTACCCGATCAACATGCTTCCGGCATCGCCCAGGAAAATCTTCCCGCCCATGAAACCCTGGTTGGCGACAAGATAAGGCAGCGACGCCGCGGCCAGCACAACCAGCAACGCGATGACGCCATGCAGGGGCGACGGGTCGGCAAACAGGATGATGGCGGCGATGCTCACCAGCGCCAGGCTTCCGGCCAGGCCGTCGATACCATCCATCATGTTGAACGCATTCACCAGCCCGATCACGGCAACCACCGTCACCGGAACACCGAACCAGCCCAACGTCACTTCGTGACCGAAGATGCGCCCCAGCGTATGGATATACACACCGCTGCTGGCAATGACGGTCAGGATGACAATGGTCTGGATCAGCAGGCGATCCCGCACGCTGAGATCGAAGCGGTCATCCAGCGCACCGAGCAGCACCAGCACGGCGGCGGTACCCAGCAAGATCATCTCGAACCCCTGGAACTGCCCGTAGCAAGCCGCGCCCGCCGCCATGCCGATGAAGATCGCGAGCCCGCCCACCAGGGGCACGTCACCATGGTGCTGCTTGCGTTGATCAGGGTGATCCACCAGACCCCACACAACGGCGAACCGACGCAGCACGACAATGGCCATTGCCGACGTGCATGCAGCAACCAGGCAATCAACGACTAGCCGCGACTCGTGCATGGCATTCCTACCTCCGACCAACCTCGAACGGATCCCCCTGGTCCAGCCGAGCTCGAGTTGTGAGTGGTGCGGACACGCCAGAAACCCGACGCCCCGCATCTATTGATTTTGATGGACTGACGGATCGCCGCCTTTAGATGGCGGAAAGCGATCTGAAGCCAGGAGATAATCCGGCAACCATTTCCGATGAAACAAATCGGAGCCAATGCCGAACGGTGAACCTACCATCTTTGGACAGCGCCGCTTGCATGGTGAAAACCCTGATTCAGGCCCGCCATCGTTAGATGATGATTTTGTCAATCAATCATTCATATCGTGTTGCCATCCGAACTGAATGCCGCCTGTCCCTGCGCTGAATAGACGTCCAAATGATGAAACGACAAACGGCTCCGAAACCTCAAGCTGCACGCACGACATCGACCGACAGCCTTCGCTGCCGGTCGATGATCGCTTTACGTCATGCGCAACCGCGTCGCCTCAGTGAGTGGCGCTGTAGTTCGCATTGGCCGCACTGCTGAGTATCGAGGCCGACGGCAGCAACTGGCTCAACACGCGATTCCAGCGCGTCACACCAGCCGCACCCACAAACACCACGTCACCCGGCTTCACCCTGAATTGATCCCCCAGCGCGAACGCCGAAGGTGAACGGGCGTCAAGCTGAAAGACCTTGGCCGGCGTGTTTTCCAGGTTGTTCGCACCGCGAATGACATAGACCTCCTTGCCGTCCGACGTGACGGGGTTGAGGCCACCGGCGCGGCCCAGGGCCTGCGTCAGCGAGATGTCCGAAGCGCTCCTGAAGGTGACCGCGCGTGGACGCAGCACCTCGCCCA
The DNA here is from genome assembly GCF_001426645.1 of Rhodanobacter sp. Root480. Classification (GTDB taxonomy): domain Bacteria; phylum Pseudomonadota; class Gammaproteobacteria; order Xanthomonadales; family Rhodanobacteraceae; genus Rhodanobacter; species Rhodanobacter ginsenosidimutans. The sequence goes on along the minus strand of NZ_LMEX01000001.1, from coordinate 297,472 downwards.
GCACGTAGATCTCCTGCGTATCGTTGTACGGGAGCATCAGGCGATCCCCCGGCTTCAGATAGATGCTTTGCGCGATGCTGTGGCCGTTGCTCAGCGCGGTCAGGTCCAGGTGATAGTCCTGTCCGTCACGCGTCAATATCAGATCGGACATGTTGGCCTCGTCCGCATTGACCGATGCCGTACCCAGCGCCTGCCCCAGGGTCAGAGGAACCGTCGTGATCGGTTGTGGATCGGTCTTCTTGAACGCACCTTGCAGCAGCACATGCTGGCTGTTGTAACCGACGACGCCGACGTCCACCTGCGGCCGCTCGACATACTTGGCGATCTTCGTGCTGATGGCGTCGCGCACCTGCTCGATCGTCATTCCGGCGACTTTCACCGCGCCCACATAGGGATAGAACATCGTGCCATCGGACCGAACCAGGCGGCCATTGGCGGCCGTCTGTTGCTGCGAACCCGCCGGCGACGTCAGCTCCGGGTGATCCCATACGGTGATGTAAAGCGTGTCGCCGGGGCCGACACGATAAGGCTCCGGCTTGTACGACAACAGCGCCTGCGGCACCGTGGCGGCCAGCGTTGTCGCGTTGCTCGTCGTCAACAGTTGCGGGGTGATCGTTACCAGCTGGATCTGGCTGCTGTCCGTCGGCGTACCGCGAACCAGTCCCTCGCTACGCATGCGTTGTCCCGGCGCCCAAACGCAACCGTTAACCAGCAACACGAATCCGAGAATGATAAAGGCGCGAGTTGTTTTCATGTTTAATTAGGCCTCGAAGATGGTGATCCACTAGGCATCCTGGAATAAACATTAAACAACACGTTCGCGTCGAATTCAGAGCTCGCATTAAAAATCGAGGTTATCGGTAAAGCGCAAATTCATTTTCCTGACACGGATGTATATGAATGGCACCATTCATATGTGAAGGGATAATCGGCAGAAAAAAATGGGATAGTAAATGCCACACGCCACGTGAAGAGAACATCACAGCGTCATCGGATCAATGGCGGCATCAACATGAATTGGACGGCCAAATGCCTTGCCCCGCAAGGCGCTGCGGCGATATCGGGATAGCTGAACCAAGCGGGATCAGCGTCGACACCGCCGGCGATCGCCACGCATGCCGAGACCATCCGCCCGCACAGCATTCAAACAACTTGAGCGCTCGTCGGGCGCATTCCCTTTCCGCCACCAAGGAAGGACGACCGCCATGCTTTTGTCACCTGGCACGCGGCGAAAGCGTCAGATCGTTGCGCTACCATGCGATTCGACGCACTCGGTCGTCCGCGGCCTCGTTCAGGCACAGGGGAAAAACTGCGGCATTCGTCCGATTCGCGTGTCCGGAACCACAATATTCGATACCCGACGAGGTCCGCGTCCTGATTTGGCACGATATTGGCTTTCGTCAGCAACCATCCACGTCGTGTTCGGCTGCCGCTCGTTACTGGTGCAAGAAAACATGGGAAACAACAAGAAAAAGCCCGTCTGGGAGAAAAATTCTCGAGGATTCTGGCTCGCTGTTTGTCTGGTTCTGAGCGCACTGGCCGGTTGGCTGATGTTTCATCTGGGGCTTCTGCGCTGACGGCGACCACCCAGTCCGCCGGCAAGGTTTCGCTCGACCCCGGCCAAGTCGCGCAAGCGCACTCACTTGACGCCGTGCCGCAGCCGCGTTTTCCAGTACCCGATCAAACCGGGGTGATACCACTGCCGCGACGGTCCCTCACCGGCGCGCGGAACCACGCGTCCGGCAGCGGCATCGCGCAGCGCGGCTTTCATCAGTGACAGCCCCTGCACCAGCTGCAGGATCGGGTAGGTGGCGAAATTGTCGTCCGCCTCGGGCGTGATGGTCGCCTGATACAGGATGCCGCCGGTATCGACGCCCGCGTCCACCAGATGAACGGTGACGCCGCAATGCGCGCGATCATTGTTCGCCAGCGCCCAATAGCCACCATGCACCCCGCGATAGGCCGGCGTGATGCCCATGTGCGTATTGATGAAAGGCGCATCCACGGCCGCCAACAATTTTTGCGACAGGATGCGTGTGCCGTTCACCACCACAGCCTGGGGCGCATGCTGGCGCAGACGATCCGCCACGCCGCGCCCGTTGGCGCTGGCGACACGACGGATCACCTGCGTGGGAATCGGTGCGTCCGACAAGCCGTGCCGATGCAGAAGCTGTTCGATACGCGAGCGGGACGCGCGAACAAGCAGCCGGCTGTACAGGATGAAACCGAGTTGTCCCAATGTCTGCATTACGCCGAGCTTGCGGGCGCGATGGCGCAGCATCCTGAGCGCCGAAGGTTTGTCTTCGAGCACCACCTCGACGACGTCGAACTCCTCCCGAAGGCCGTGGTACATCACCCGCGTGGACAACCCATCACCGGCGAGCAGCACGATCCGCGCCCTAGCCGACATGCATGCGTTCCAGCAGCGCCGCGACCTCACCCATGTTGCGCGACTGCATCCCGTGGCGCTGACGGAGCTGGTCGTAGTGGATCAGGATCTTCCGCAGAAAATCGAGGTTGCGCTTCACGTCGGCCCCGAAGTTGTGCGGATGCCACCACAGGTGGAACAGCCGATTTTCGGTCGCGGCCTCGTGCATGGCGCGCTTGATGCGATGCAGCCGCAGGCTCTCCAGCGGTGCGAGTGAACGCGAACACGGACGCAGGAATCGACTGGCCGGAATGTCGAACGGCCGGCTGCGCGCACACTCCTCCAGGCTGTAGGTGTTGTGGCCGCTGAGGTTGATGTAGGTATCCAGCAAGCGCAACGCGCGCACCAGCGGACTCTGCCCCTGCTGGTTTCTCGGCTTGTAGAACGACATCCTTTCGTTGCCCCGGTAACAGGCAATACCCAATTCGTCGAGCACCGGAAGGTAGGCCGGGTTCGCCTGGTTGCGCGGAAACACCAGGCTCGTGGTGGGAATGCCTACGCCCTTCGCAACCTCCACCGCGGCGCGCAGGTCGGCGCGGAATGACTCGATGGTCTGCCCTTCTTCCAGACAGTAGTAGTGCGAGAACGTGTGCGTGCCGACCTCCTGCCCGGGGCAACGAAGGATCTGCTCGATCGCGTCAGGCGCGAAGTGGTAGAGGTCGTCATCACCCCACGTGCGTTCGTCGATGTAGCGATAGGACGAAAGCTGCTGGTTTTGGTAATCCGGCAATACGCCCGGCAGTTGCTGCCGCAACTGCGCGATGTCCTTGAAGAACAGGAACCCGAGCGTGGCCCAGGTGGCGTGAATGCCGTGGGTCTGGAACAGGTCGAGAATGCCGCGAATGGCATCGCGTTCGCCGCGCAGGTTCGCTCCGTAGTCCTCGAAGCTGCGGCTGTCGCGCACGCCCCAATACAACTCCAGATCCAACGAGACAGTGAATACACCCGGCATATGTCAGCCACACCTCGTTAGTCAGGACGCCGTCTCCTGAAGCATTGGCGGTACCGACGCACGATCGAGTCAAGCCGCGATACCGCCGGCTCATCTCCCCGTGTTTATTCGCAAGGCGTGCGTCGAGCGAATTGATCGTATTCTCAGGGCAGAACCTGAAGGGGCGATGAGGGGCATCGCCGGCCTTGCCGTGGCCTCATGGCGATATCGCCGCGTTTCCAAGCTCCCATTGTTGGGCAGGTGGCGTGAAAATCGTGGGGTTGTCGGGAAATTGAGGTGAACGGGGGCTGTTGCTGGTTTTAGGGCGAGGCGCGCGCGGGATGCGTCGAGTGAGGTGGAAGAATCCGTCCGCGCCCCTTCACCACCAGCAAAACACGCGCTTTTCGATGCGCTGCACTGAGGCGTGAGGTCCGCGGGGATTGTTGGGGCCATTCATGGGCCCAACCCCTTCGCGCTGCGGGGCCAGCCTTCGGCTGTCCTTGTCGCTCAAAACGTCCGCTTCAATGCGCCGCACTGTTGCGTGACGTCCGCGGGGGATTGTTGGGCCCATCCATGGGCCCAACCCTTCCGCGCTGCGCGCTCCAGGGCCAGCCGTTCGGCTGTCCAATTTTGTTCCGGACAAAATTGTCGAACCAAGAGGGTTCGTCCACACCTCTCTCTCCGCCAGATACGCAAAACGCCCCTTTCGGGGCGCTTTGCGTATCTGGCGGAGAGAGAGGGATTCGAACCCTCGATAAGGCTTTTGACCCTATACTCCCTTAGCAGGGGAGCCCCTTCAGCCTCTCGGGCATCTCTCCGGATTTTTCGCCGCACTGCTGCGGAGCCGGCAAGGATACTGACCGGCGGGCTCGAGGTAAAGGCTTAATTCAGTGATCGTGTTCGGTGGGCGCGTCCGGCGTGCCGCCGGCATCGTTTTCGCCCTTGATCCGCTGATAGATTTCTTCGCGATGGACGGCGACGGTCTTGGGCGCGTTGATACCGATACGCACCTGATTGCCCTTTACTCCGAGAACGGTAACGGTCACCTCGTCGCCGATCATCAGGGTTTCACCGACCCTGCGGGTCAGAATCAACATGATTTTGCTACTCCATTAATGCTGTTGTTCACAGGCCTGCGGTGGGAGGAACCTCACCCCTGAGTTCCTCGTTGCGCAGTTCGACGATTGATCCGTCGAAGGCCCTCTCGCCTTCCCGGCTCACAGCCAAAACACTCCATGGCGTCCTGACTGGCGACACCACCGTTACCGGTGGCGCCGACACTGTCATTGATACTAACTGAGCGTCATTACCACGCGCAATGCGCGGCAACAGTAACTAATGGCATAGGCAAGCTCGCGTTCATGCTGGCTTATTGGGCCGACACCCATTGCGGCAAAGCCGCCAGCAAGGCAGGCAACCCGGGCGCATCAGAACCGCCACCCTGCGCCATGTCGGCACGCCCGCCACCCTTGCCATCGATCTGTGCCGCGACGTGGCCAACGACGTTGCCCGCCTTGATCCGCTGCAACGCCTTGCCGTGCACGCCCGCGATCAACGACACCCGGCCGTCGGAGGCGCCAGCCAGCAGAACAACGCAATCACCGAGCTGCTGCTTGAGCTGGTCGACGCTGTCGCGCAACGACTTGGCATCCAGCCCTTCCAGCCGCGCCGCCACCACCTTGATGCCGTCGATATCAACGGCACTGCCGGCCAGGTCCGCGGTAGCGGAACCGGCGGCCTTGCTGCGCAGCGCGTCCAGCTCACGCTCGAGTTTTTTCTGGCGATCGAACAACTGGCGCAGCTTTTCGACCGCGTCGTCACCACTGCTGGAAAGCAGATGCGCGAACTCGGCCAGACGGCGCTCTTCGTCCGCCACCCAAGCCAGCGCGCCCGCACCGGTCACAGCTTCGATACGTCGCACGCCGGAGGCCACGCCCGCTTCGCTGGTGATCTTGAACAGGCCGATGTCGCCGGTGCGGCCCACGTGGGTGCCACCACACAGTTCGGTGGAGAAATCGCCCATCTTCAGCACGCGCACTTCGTCGCCGTACTTCTCGCCGAACAAGGCCATCGCGCCGAATTCGATCGCTTCGTCGTAGCCCATGTTGTGGATTTCCGCGGTGGCGTTGCGGCGCACTTCGGCATTGACCATCGCCTCGACCCGCTGCAACTCCTCCGCGCTCATCGGCTTGAAATGGGAGAAGTCGAAACGCAGCCGCTCCGGTGCCACCAGCGACCCCTTCTGCGCCACGTGATCACCCAGCACCTGACGCAACGCCGCATGCAGCAAATGGGTGGCCGAATGATTGAGCACGATCGCCTGCCGGCGCGTGGCATCCACGCGCGGCGCCAGCAGATCGCCGGTGCGCAATGGCTGCGCGCCATGCCAGCGGCCGGCGTGACCGAAGAACACGCCGCCCATCTTCAAGGTATCGTCGACGTCGAAACGGCCGTGGGCGTGGATCAGTTCGCCCTGGTCGCCCACCTGGCCGCCGGACTCGGCGTAGAACGGCGTGCGGTCGAGAATCAGCAGCGCCTCCTCGCCTTCGTCCAGCTGGTCCACCTGGCGACCATCGCGAACGATGCCGAGCAGCTTGCTGCCTTCGCTGTGCAACGCCTCGTAACCCAGGAACACGGTGGGTTTCAGCTGGCTGGCCAGTTCCGCCGGCATCTGTCCCCTCGCTTCGAAGCGGCCGGCGGCGCGAGCGCGCTGGCGCTGTGCGTCCATGGCCTGCTCGAAGCCATCCATGTCCACATCGAGGCCGCGCTCGCGCGCGATGTCGGCGGTGAGATCGACCGGGAAACCGTAGGTGTCGTACAGCCGGAACGCATCGTCGCCGGCGATCGTGCGGGTGGATTTCTGCGCCACCTCATCGAACACGCGCATGCCGTGCTCCAGGGTCTCGCCGAAGCGATGCTCCTCGGTGCGCAGGGCGTCCTCAACGAACGCCTGTTTTGCGGCAAGCTCCGGATACGCCACACCCATTTCGGCGACCAGCGGCGCGACCATCTTCCAGAAGAAGTCGCCGCGCACGCCCAGCATCCAGCCATGGCGCAGGGCGCGGCGGATGATGCGACGCAGGACGTAGCCGCGGCCTTCGTTGGACGGCAGCACACCATCGACGATCAGGAAGGAGCAGGCGCGGATGTGGTCGGCAATCACGCGCAGCGACTTATTGGCCAGATCCGCCGTGCCGGTGAACTCGCCCGCCGCGCGGATAAGGTTGGCGAACAGGTCGATCTCGTAATTCGAATGCACGTGCTGCAACACGGCGGCGAGGCGCTCCAGGCCCATGCCGGTATCCACGCACGGTGCCGGCAGCGGGCTCAGCGTGCCATCGGGCGCGCGATCGAACTGCATGAACACCAGGTTCCAGATCTCAATGTAGCGGTCGCCATCCTCGTCTGGCGAACCCGGCGGACCGCCGGCGATGTCGGCGCCGTGGTCGTAGAAGATCTCTGTGCACGGTCCGCAGGGGCCGGTGTCGGCCATCTGCCAGAAATTGTCGGACGCATACGGCGCGCCCTTGTTGTCGCCGATGCGCACGATGCGCTCGGCCGGCACGCCGATTTCCTTGTTCCAGATGTCGAACGCCTCGTCGTCGGTCTGGTACACGGTGACCCACAACTTGTCCGCCGGCAGCTTGAACACTCCGGTCAACAACTCCCATGCAAACACGATCGCATCGCGCTTGAAGTAATCGCCGAACGACCAGTTGCCCAGCATCTCGAAAAACGTGTGGTGGCGGGCGGTGTAGCCCACCGCATCGAGATCGTTGTGCTTGCCGCCCGCGCGCAGGCAACGCTGCACATCGGCGGCGCGGACGTATCCCGGCTTTTCGCTGCCCAGGAACACGTTCTTGAACTGCACCATGCCGGAGTTGGTGAACAGCAGCGTGGGGTCGCTGGAAGGCACCAGCGAGCTGGACGGCACGATGGTGTGGCCCTTGGCGCGGAAATAATCGAGGAAGGTGGAGCGGATTTCGGAGGTTTTCATGCGGATCAGGAATGGCGGACGACAAAAGGCCACACCGTGACGCGCCCCGGCGGTTTTCTCCATGATCCCGCGGGGGTTTCAGGAAATATCGTCGGCGGCTTCGTCCACATCGGCGTGGGTAACACGTCGTACTGTGGCGGCGGCAAAGCCGCGGCGCAAGAGGAATTGCGCCCGGCGGTTGCGTTCGGCGGGGTCGGATGTGCCCGCGCAGCCATAGCGGCGGCGCAGTTGCGCGGCGGCGGAAGTGTCCCAGTCGACCTCGGCTTCGTCCATCAATTCGCGAATGCGGGCGTCGGCCAGGCCGTGGCTTTTCAGCTCCACCCGCAGGCGCATCGGGCCGTAACCCTGGCTGATACGGCTGCGCAACAACACTTCGGCGAAACGGTCGTCGTCCTGATAGTGCTGCTCGCCCAGACGATCGATCGCGTCGGTGGTCTCCTCGCCTTCATAGCCGCCCTGGCGCAACTTGGTTTTCAGCTCCTTGCGCGAATGTTCGCGGCGCGCCAGCAGGCCCAGCGCCTTGTCGTAGGCGCTGCGTTTGGGCTTGGCGGGATCATCCGGGCCGGGACGGCGTTTCATGTGCGTGCACATCCGATGGGGCTGGATCGCGCCAACCGTTCGCCCCGAGCGTAGTGCAACGGCGTCGCAAGAGGCTTGCCAGCCACCAAACGCACATGGCCCGGACGAGCCGGGCCATGTGCTGCAACGTATCGCTGCCGAACGGGGATCACGCTTCCTCGAGGGCCTCTTCGGCGGCAGCCGCGGCGGGCTTGCCGACCGGCACCAGCAGGCGCTCGCGCAGCAGGCGGTCGATCTCGTTGGTCATGTCCGGGTGTTCGCGCATGTACTGGCGCACGTTCTCCTTGCCCTGGCCGATGCGGTCGCCGTTGTAGCTGTACCAGGCGCCGGATTTCTCAATCAGGTTCTGCGCCACGCCCAGCTCGATGATCTCGCCTTCGCGCGAGGTACCTTCGCCGTAGAGGATCTCGAACTCGCACTGGCGGAACGGCGGCGCCACCTTGTTCTTGACCACCTTGACGCGGGTTTCCGAGCCGATGATCTCGTCGCCGCGCTTGACCGCGCCGATGCGGCGGATGTCCAGCCGCACCGAGGCGTAGAACTTCAGCGCGTTGCCGCCGGTGGTGGTTTCCGGGCTGCCGAACATCACGCCGATCTTCATGCGGATCTGGTTGATGAAGATAACCAGCGTGCCGGATTTCTTGATGTTGGCGGTGAGCTTGCGCAGCGCCTGGCTCATCAGGCGGGCGTGCAGGCCGACGTGGGAGTCGCCCATCTCGCCTTCGATTTCCGCCTTCGGGGTCAGCGCGGCGACGGAGTCGACCACCACCATGTCCACCGCGCCCGAGCGCACCAGCATGTCGGCGATTTCCAGCGCCTGCTCGCCGGTGTCGGGCTGGCTGATCAGCAGGTCGGCCACGTTGACGCCCAGCTTTTCGGCGTAGGTGGGATCGAGCGCGTGCTCGGCGTCGATGAACGCGGCGGTACCACCGGCGCGCTGGCAGCTGGCGATCGCCTGCAGCGTCATGGTGGTTTTGCCGGACGATTCCGGACCGTAGATCTCGACCACCCGCCCACGGGGCAAACCGCCGACACCGAGGGCGATATCGAGGCCCAGCGACCCGGTGGACACCGTCTCGATGGCCTCGTTGACGCGGTCGCCCATGCGCATGATGGCGCCCTTGCCGAACTGCTTTTCGATCTGGCCGAGGGCGGAGGTGAGCGCCTTGCGCTTGTTGTCATCCATCGTAGGTATTCCGGTTGGGCTGTGAATGGAAGCATGATGCCCGGGCGGTGTCTCACGGGCTGCGATAAGGGTTGATTATCCCACACCGGTCAAGCCGGCCTTGCGGGCCACGTCGCCCTATTCCGTCAGCGTTTTGCGCAAGCCCTTGAGCGCCGCCGCCACGGTTTGCCGTCGCACCGCCTCGCGGTTGCCGGAAAACTGGAAAAGCTGCGCATGCGCGTAGCCGCCGCGGCGTTTCCAGCCGATCCAGACGGTGCCGACGGGCTTGTCCGCGGTGCCGCCTGACGGTCCGGCGATACCGGTCACCGCCACCGCAACGCCCGCGCCCAGACGCGCCAACGCGCCAGAAACCATCTCCAGCACCGTCTCCTCGCTGACCGCGCCGGTCTGTTCCAGCGTGTGCGGATTGACGCCCAGCAAAGCCTCCTTCGCCTCGTAGCTGTAGGTGACCACGCCGGCATGGAACCAGGCCGAGCTGCCCTCCAGGTCGGTCAGCGTCTTGGCGACCCAACCGCCGGTGCAGGACTCCGCCGTTACCAGCATCAGCCGGTGCTGCAGCACCTCGGTGGCCACCTCGGCGGCCAATGTCATCAATTGGGCGTCGGTGGGAATGGACGACGATTCCATGCAACTCTCCGTACGGGAATGCGCGGTGCCGCGCATAAGCACGCTGTTCTACCCGCTCAAGGCGATCACGCCAAGCCCCGTCCCGTCCGGTGCCGCACCATCAACCGCCGAAACGCTCGCGCAAGCTGGCGCGATAGCGGCGACTGCAGGGGATCGTGGTGCCGTCGCGCAGTGTCAGGCGGGCGTCGCCGGTGTCCAGCGGCTCGATCTGCACGAGGTAATCCAGGTTGACGAAATAGCTGCGGTGCACCCGCGCAAAGCGTTCGGGGTGCAGCCGCTCGCTGATCGCCGCCATGGTCGTGCGCAACGGATAGTCGCGGCCGCGCACATGCAGGTTCACGTAATTGCCCGACGCCTGCAGCCACTCCACCTCGCTGGCGTTCAACAGGAATTCCCGGCCCAGCTTGCGCACCAGGAAGCGATCGGGCCGATCGACCGGCTCCGCCGCCTGGCCCTCATCCGGCTCGACCAGCAGTCGCGCCTCGCCCTGCCAGCGCATGAGCCACAACCGCGACAGGCAGATCAGCGCGATGATCAGGAAATAGGTGCGGATGTCCTTCAGGTACTCGTAGCCCCATTGCGCGCCGAAGCGGTATTGGGCGTCGGCCAGTGCGTAAGCCAGCTTGCGCAGCGCCACCATACCGGCCACATGCACCACGCTGAACGGGATGGTGGCCAGTAAATGCAGCGGCAGGCTGCGCCGCCAGGTGTCGAAGCGGACGGGCCAGCGGCGTTCCAGCGCCACCACCAGCGGGATCAGCGCCAGGATGAGCAGGCCGCTGCTGCATTCCGACACCCACGGCTCCCATGCGGCCGCGCGGGCATGGTCGATGCGCGCGACCAGACCGTTGAACACCGTATTGAGGACGACCAGCGTCACCCAGAAGCCGACTTCGATGGGCCGCCGCCAGCGCTGGAAGTCGCGGAAATCGAAATGCGGCTGCTGGTTCATGCTCGGATTCTACGCAAAGCATCACGCACCGTCCCCGCCGCCCGCGATCCGTCACCGGGACGGATCGATTGGTCACTTTGCCAGCGATGGCGCGCTTTCGCTGGCGCACCATGGCCCCACTTCTCCCGCGCCGGACATTCCCATGCATCGCCGTGACCTGCTCAAGGCCGCCCTGGCCGCCCCGCTCCTTTCGCTGTTGCCAGCCCAGCGCCTGTTGGCCAGCGCCCCCGAGTTCGTGCCGCTCCTGCAGCGCAAGGTTCGCCCCGGCGAACCGGGCTGGCCCAGCGAGGCACGTTGGGACGAACTGCGGCGCAAAACCGGAGGTCGCCTGCAGAAACTGCAGTCGCCATTCGATCCCGAAGCGCCGGCGGCCGTCAGGGCCGAGGCAGTGAAACACCTGAAGAATCCGTTCTACCTCGGCGACCAGCCGGCCCTGACCCAGACCAGCGGCTGGGCCGACGCGTGGATCTCCCGACCCAGCGTCTACGCGGTGGCTGCCGAGACGGCAGCCGACGTCGCCGCAGCCGTCGATTTCGCCCGCGAGCACCGGCTGCGGCTGGTGGTGAAAGGCGGCGGCCACAGCTATCAAGGCACCTCCGACGCTCCCGACTCGCTGCTGGTATGGACGCGGCACATGAACCAGGTGCAGATGCACGACGGCTTCGTTCCGCGCGACTGCGCCGTGGCGCCCCAACCGGCGGTGAGCGTGGGCGCCGGCGCCATGTGGATCGATGCGTACACCGAGGTGACCACGCGCGGCGGCCGCTACGTGCAAGGCGGCGGCTGCACCACGGTGGGTGTGGCCGGGCTGGTGCAGAGCGGGGGCTTCGGCAGTTTTTCCAAGCGTTGGGGCACGGCCGCGAGCAACCTGCTGGAGGTCGAAGTGGTCACGGCCGACGGCCGGGTCCGCGTGGTCAATGAAAACCGGGACCCTGACCTGTTCTGGGCCATCAAGGGCGGTGGCGGCGGCAGCCTGGGCGTGGTGACGCGGCTGACGCTGCGCACGTTCGAGTTGCCCGAGTTCTTCGGCGGCGCGTTCGGTCGCATCAAGGCATCCTCGCCCGCCGCCTTCCGCGCCTTGATTGCCGAGGCAATGCGCTTCTACCGCGAGGCGCTGTTCAACCCGCACTGGGGCGAGCAGATGACGCTGAGTGACGGCGACACGCTGGCCATCTCCATGGTGTTCCAGGGCCTGACCAGGGCCGAGGCGGAAACCTGCTGGGCGCCGTTCATGGCGTGGGTGGCGGCGCGCCCGGAGTACACCGCCGTCGAACCGCTGAAGGTGCTGGCCGTGCCGGCGCGGCATTTCTGGGACGCCGAATTTTTCCGCCAGCACGCACCCGGAGTAATGGTGGCGGACGACCGCGCCGACGCGCCGCGCAACCACGTGCTGTGGGCCGGCGACCAAGGCCAGGTCGGCTGGTTCATCCACGCCTATCAGTCAGCCTGGCTGCCCGCCACGCTGCTTGAAACCAACACGAAGCTGGTCGACGCCCTGTTCGACGCCTCGCAGGCATGGAACGTGGGGCTTCACTTCAACAAGGGTCTGGCCGGCGGCGCGCCCGATGCGATCAAGCGAGCCCACGACACGGCCACGCACCCGGACGTGCTGGGCGCGTTTGCGCTGGCGATCATCGGCAGCAGTGGCGATCCCGCCTTCCCCGGCCTGCACCGCACGCCGCCCGATCTGGCCAGGGCCCGGCGCGACGCCAGCGGCGTGGATCAGGCGATGGCCGCCTTGCGCAAGGTGGCGCCCGGCGCCGGCTCCTACGTCTCCGAAAGCGACTATTTCCTGCGCGACTGGCAGCAGGGTTTCTGGGGCGCGAACTACCCGCGGCTGGCGCGCGCCAAGCGGCGCCATGATCCCGATGGCCTGTTCGTGGTGCACCACGGCGTGGGCAGCGAGGCGTGGAGCGCCGACGGCTTCGTGCCCAACACGCGCAGCTAGTAGGTAAGAAGCCACGGCGGGACGAAACAACGGGCGGCCAGAGCGGCTACGATGGCACCCCCAATGTCGACCGCCACTGCCCAAAGAACGCGCTCTTGAAAGAACACACACCCTTCATGCGGCAATACCTCGCGGCCAAGGCCGAGCACCCGGACGTGCTGCTGTTTTTCCGCATGGGCGATTTCTACGAGCTGTTCTACGACGACGCCCGCAAGGCGGCGCGGCTGCTGGACATCACCCTGACCCAGCGCGGGCAATCCGCCGGCGCGCCGATCCCGATGGCCGGCGTGCCGTATCACGCGGCAGAGAATTACCTGGCGCGGCTGGTGCGGCTGGGCGAGTCGGTGGCGATCTGCGAGCAGATCGGCGACCCGGCGCAGGCCAAGGGCATCGTCGAGCGCAAGGTGGTGCGCATCATCACGCCCGGCACGGTGACCGACGCGGCACTGCTGGAGGACCGGCGCGACAACCTGCTGCTGGCCATCCACGCCGGCCACAACCATGCCTACGGCCTGGCCTGGGTGGACCTTTCCAGCGGCCGTTTCCTGCTCAGCGAAGTGCCCACCGCCGAGGCACTGGCGGCCGAACTGGCACGACTGCAGCCGGCCGAGACGCTGGTGTGTGAGGACGTGGCCTGGCCGCGCATGGTCAGCGCCCTGCCCGGCCTGCGCAAGCGTCCGCCGTGGCATTTCGACGTGGATGCGGCGCGGCGCGAACTGAACCGTTTCTTCCGCACCAGCAGCCTTGGCGGCTTCGGCGTCGACGGCCTGCCATTGGGCTTGGCCGCCGCAGGCTGCCTGCTCGGCTATATCGAGGAAACCCAGAAAAGCGCGCTGCCGCATCTCACCGGCATGGCGGTGGAAGCGGCCAGCGAAACCATCGCGCTGGACGCCGCCACGCGACGCAACCTGGAGTTGGACACCCACCCCAGCGGCCGCACCGAACACACCTTGCTGGGCGTGCTCGACGAAAGCGTCACACCGATGGGCGCCCGCGCGCTGCGCCGCTGGCTGACCCGCCCGCTGCGCTCGCGCGAAGTGCTGCGCCGCCGCCACCAGGCCATCGGCACCTTGATCGACGGCCGCCGCCATGAACCGCTGCGCGAACAGTTGCGCGGCATCGGCGACCTGGAACGCATCCTGGCCCGCGTGGCGCTGCGCTCGGCGCGCCCGCGCGACCTGTCCACCCTGCGCGATGGCCTGGCCACCGCGCCGCAGTTGCGCGAACAGATCGCCGCGATGGACAGCCCGCTGCTGCGCGACCTGGTCGAACGCATCGGCGACCACGCGCAAACCGCCGACCTTCTGGCCCGCGCCATCGTGCCGCAGCCACCCGTACTGCAACGCGACGGCGGCATCATCGCCGACGGCTACGACGCCGAACTCGACGAACTGCGGCGGCTGTCCACCCACGCCGACCAGTACCTGGTGGAGCTGGAGGAACGCGAGAAAGCCGCCAGCGGCATCACCACGCTGAAGGTCGGCTACAACCGCGTGCACGGCTATTACATCGAGATCAGCAAGGCCCAGTCCGACAAGGCGCCCACGTACTACACGCGGCGGCAGACCACCAAGAACGCCGAACGCTACATCACCGAGGAGCTGAAGAACTTCGAGGACAAGGTGCTCTCGGCGAAAGAGCGCTCGCTGATGCGCGAACGCGCGCTATACGAAGCGCTGCTCGACACCCTCACCGAAACGCTGGAACCGCTGAAATCCGCTGCCGCCGCGATCGCGGAGCTCGATGTGCTGGCCACGCTGGCCGAGCGTGCCGAGGCGCTGGACTGGAGCGCGCCGCGACTCACCGACGACCCCGGCATCACGATCGAACGCGGCCGCCATCCCGTCGTTGAGAAAGTGCGCGACGAACCGTTCGAACCGAACGACCTGGTGCTGGACGACCACCGCCGCATGCTGGTGATCACCGGCCCCAACATGGGCGGTAAAAGCACGTATATGCGGCAGAACGCGCTGATCGTGCTGCTGGCCCACATCGGCAGCTACGTGCCCGCGACGCGCGCGGTGATCGGCCCGATCGACCGCATCTTCACCCGCATCGGCGCCGGCGACGACCTCTCCCGCGGCCAGTCCACCTTCATGGTGGAAATGAGCGAAACCGCCAACATCCTGCACAACGCCACCGAGAACAGCCTGGTGCTGATGGACGAAGTCGGCCGCGGCACCAGCACCTACGACGGCCTCTCGCTGGCCCGCGCCGCCGCCGTGCACCTGGGCCAGCACAGCCGTGCGTACACGCTGTTCGCCACCCATTATTTCGAGCTGACCGAACTGGCCACCACGTACACCGGCATCGCCAACGTGCATCTAGACGCCGTCGAATACGGCGAACAACTGGTATTCATGCACGCGGTCAAGGAAGGCCCAGCCAATCGCAGTTTCGGGCTGCAAGTGGCGGCGCTGGCCGGCCTGCCGAAATCGGTGATTGCCGATGCGCGGCGCACGTTGGCGGAGCTGGAGAAGGGCATGCATCAGCATGCTGGTGCGCCAGTGTCGTCACCGGAAACATCGCCACAGTTGGGGTTGTTTGCATCGACGCAACCATCCGCCGTGGAGCGGGCGCTGGAGGATATCGATCCGGATGCCATGACGCCGCGTGAGGCGCTGGAGGCGTTGTATCGGCTGAAGGCGTTGGGGTGAGCTGAAAGGCGCCCTCATCCGCCCTGTCGGGCACCTTCTCCCGCGGAGCGGGAGAAGGGAGCGGTGAAGTTTCTTGAGGTCGTGGGGCGCGCGCCCCGAATCAGCGCAACCAAATCCCTTCTCCCGCTTGCGGGAGAAGGTGCCCGAAGGGCGGAAGATGGCCCGCTTTTTTGCGCCACCTCAGCGCCCATCCTTCATCCGCATCAACTCCCGCCGCGCATGCTTGTCCGGCCGCTTCACCGGCCCGCTCGCCCCCACCAGCCGCCGCTGCTCCCGCGCCGCCTCACGCAGCGCCATGCTGGCTGCCGTCTCGCCATACAAACCTTGCGCCACCGCTGCCGGCCCGCGCTTGTCGGCCAGCGCCAGCACATCCACCTCCAGCTTTTCTTCGCCGCGGCTGATGTTCAACCGGTCGCCCGCATGCAGCACCTTGGCCGGTTTGCAGCTGCCACCGTTGACCTGAATCTTGCCGCCATCGATGGCCTGCTTGGCCAGGCTGCGGGTCTTGAAGAAACGCGCGGCCCACAGCCACACGTCGACGCGCACTTCGGGGATCGGGGTCTGCGGCTTGTTCATGCCTGCCATTTTGGAGTGTTCTGCGCCCGCCGCAACCGCCACTTCTCGACAGTGCCGCCACGCGCATCAGTTATCCTGACGGTCCTTTTTCTGCGGCTCCGCATCGCCCGACCATGACCAACGGCCTCAACCAGCGCGATTTCACCCTCGATCCCGAAGACAACGCCCGCCTGGCGAATCTGTCCGGTCCGTTCGACGAACACCTGCGGCAGATCGAGTTGCGCCTGGGCGTGGAGATCAACCATCGCGGCAGCATCTTTCAGGTGATCGGCGAGGACGTGGCCACGCGCGCGGCCGAGAAAGTGTTACGCGCGCTGTACGCCAGCACTGAGGACGAATCGCTGACCGGCGCCCGCATCAACCTGCACCTGGCCGAATCCGGTGTCGACGCGATCACGGCGGATGCCGCCGAGAACACGCCCGAAGTGCTGATCAAGGTGAAGCGTGGCCTGATCAAGGGCCGCGGCGCCAACCAGGAGCGCTACCTGCACGCCATCGCCACCCACGACATCAATTTCGGCGTGGGCCCGGCCGGCACCGGCAAGACCTACCTGGCGGTGGCCAGCGCGGTCGAGGCACTGGAGGCGAATCGGGTGCAGCGCCTGCTGCTGGTGCGTCCGGCCGTCGAGGCCGGCGAAAAGCTGGGCTTCCTGCCCGGCGACCTGTCGCAAAAAGTCGATCCCTACCTGCGCCCGCTGTACGACGCGCTTTACGAGATGCTGGGTTTCGAGCGGGTGGCCAAGCTGATCGAACGCAACGTGATCGAGATCGCCCCGCTGGCCTATATGCGCGGGCGCACCCTCAACGATTCCTACGTGATCCTGGACGAGGCGCAGAACACCACCGTCGAGCAAATGAAGATGTTCCTCACCCGCATCGGCTTCGGCACGGTGGCTGTGATCACCGGTGACGTCACCCAGGTGGATCTGCCGCGGCAGACCAAATCCGGCCTGCGCCAGGCCGTGGAAGTGCTGCGCGACGTCAACGGCATCAGCTTCACCTTCTTCACCTCGCGTGATGTGGTGCGCCATCCGCTGGTGGCGAAAATCGTGCGCGCGTACGAGGCGTTCGAGCAGAAAGACGGGGACGCCGAATGAGCCACCACACCCCTGTAGGAGCGACTTCAGTCGCGACCGGCCCGAAGAAGGAAGCGTCGCGACCGAAATCGCCCCCACAAGAAAACGTACACCTCCATGTCGGCTACGCCGTACCCCGCGCCGGCGTACCGGCAGCGGCCAGCTTCCGCCTCTGGGTCGAGGCCGCGCTGCGCGGCGCACGGCGGCGCAAATCCACCGAGCTGGCGATCCGCATCGTCGACACCGACGAAGGCCGCGCACTGAACCGCGATTACCGGGGCAAGGATTACGCCACCAACGTGCTGTCGTTTCCCGCCGAACTGCCGCCCGGCGTGGCGCTGCCGCTGATCGGCGACCTGGCGATCTGCGCGCCCGTGGTGGCCCGCGAAGCGGCCGAACAGGGCAAGCCACTGCGCAACCATTGGGCGCATCTCACCGTGCATGGCGTGCTGCACCTGCTGGGCCACGATCACATCGAGGAGGCGCAGGCCGAAGCCATGGAAGCGCTGGAAACCCGCATCCTGGCTGGCCTGGACATCCCCGATCCGTACACTCCCGTGTAGGAGCGCATCCTGAGCGCGATCGGGAGCGCCACGCGGCCACCGAAGCCCAAACCCTTGCCCATGCCACTGAACCGTCAAAATTTTTCCGCTAGAATCGGCCTTCCGCCCGTTTTCGGGCTGAATTCAAACGAGTAATGAACGACGACCCTGGTAGTACCAGCGGCCCGGCCCACCGTACCTGGTGGGATCGACTGGGCCATCTTTTTGCTGGCGAAGCCCGCAACCGCGACGAACTGCTCGACGAACTGCGCGCCGCCCAGACCAACGGACTGTTGTCCGCTGACACCCTCACCATGGTCGAGGGTGCGATCAAGGTCACCGAACTGAGCGTGGACGATGTGATGGTGCCGCGCGCGCAGATCGTGATGATCGCCGCCGAGTCCACCCTTCCCGACATCCTTGCCGCCGTGGTCGAATCGGGCCATTCCCGCTTCCCCGTGCATGGCGAGGACAAGGACGAAATCCTGGGCATCCTGCTGGCCAAGGATCTGCTGAAGTTTTTCGGCAACGGTGCCGACTTCGATATCCGCGCCATCCTGCGCCCGGCCGTGCTGATTCCCGAATCCATGCGGTTGAACGTGCTGCTGGCCGAGTTCCGCCTGTCGCGCAACCACATGGCGCTGGTGGTGAACGAGTACGGCGGCGTGGCCGGGCTGATCACCATCGAGGATGTGCTGGAACAGATCGTGGGCGAGATCGACGACGAACACGACGACGAGGAAGAACCCGTCCTCATGTACGCCCAGCCCGGCGGCGATTGGCTGGTCAGCGCGCTGACCCCGATCGAGGACTTCAACGAAGAGACCGGCGCCGCGTTTTCCGACGAGGAATACGACACCGTGGGCGGCCTGGTCACCTCCGAGTTCGGCCACCTGCCGGAAGTGGACGAGGAAGTGGCCATCGACGATTACCTGTTCCACGTCACCCAGGCCGACGACCGCCGCGTGCAGCAATTCCGCGTCACCCGCCAGGCCGAGTAGATCCTTGCGGATGCCGCCCCTGTAGGAGCGACTTCAGTCGCGATGCTCTTTGCCCGATCAGCGAAAAGCATCGCGACTGAAGTCGCTCCTACAAGTACCGCCTCAACTACCGCAACCGGAACCCTGCGATGACACCCCTGCGCCACATCGCCCTCGCGCTCTTCATCGCCATGTCATGGCTGCTGGCTTCGCCAACCCACGCCAGCGTCGCCAACGCGCCGGCGGCCAATCTGGAGATCGCGCTGATCACCTACGGCCCGGGCGAAACCTACTGGGAGCGCTTCGGCCACGACGCGCTTCAGGTGCGCGACACGGTCTCGGGTGAGTCGGTCAATTTCAATTACGGCGAGTTCGATTTCGACCAGGAGAATTTCTTCCTGAACTTCGCCCGCGGCCGCATGAACTACATGATGGGCGCGGCGCTCAGCAACATCGACGAAAGCTATTACATCGAGACCGGCCGCTCGATCACCCGCCAACGCCTGGCGCTGACTACGGCACAGGCCGGCGCGTTGCGCGATTTCCTGCTGTGGAACCTGCGCCCGGAAAACAGCCACTACGGCTACGACTACTACGTCGACAATTGCGCCACGCGGGTACGCAACGCGCTGGACCAGGCACTGGGCGGCGCACTGAAGGCCCAGCTCGCAGCGCGGCCCGGTGGCATGACCTACCGCCAGCAAACGCTGCGCCTTATGAGCAACCAACCGGCGCTGATGCTGGTGCTCGACCTGGGCCTGGGGCCGTACGCCGACCACCCGCTGACGCTGTGGCAGGAGAGCTTCATACCGATGGTCTTGCAGCGCGCCGTCGAAAACGTGCGCATCGACGATGGCAAGGGTGGACTGCAACCGCTGGTGTCGGACAGCCGCGTCGTGTCGGCGAACCGTCTCGACACGCCGCCGGCCAGTGCACCCGACCTGCGCGGGCCATTGGCGCTGGCGGGCTTGGGTATCGCTTTGCTGATGCTGCTGGCGCGACGCTTCTGGCCCACCGGATTCACCCTGCTGGGGATGCTCTACGCGCTGGCCGCCGGAATCGTGGGGCTGGTGCTGCTGGTGTTGTGGACGCTGACCGCGCATCACTCGGCCTGGGCCAATGCCAACCTGCTGCTGTTCAATCCGCTGGCCTGGCTGTTGCTGCCTTCGCTGTGGCGCGCGCGCCGTGGCATAACCCCATCGCGTTTCATCGACGGCGTGATCGCGGTGCAACTGCTGGCGACGATCGTCGCGGTCGTGCTGCACCTGCTACCCGGCGTAGTGCAGCAGAACCAGCCCTGGCTGCTGTTTGCGCTGCCGATCTGGCTGATGCTGGCCTGGCGTTTGCGTCGCCCCTGCTAGGGCAACACCCTAAGTTTCATTGCCCCACTTGGGGCAGCGGGGCATCATGCGTCGATGAATCTCGCCCCGCCACCCGTTGCCCCGTCCACGCCGCCCGACCAGCAAGTGGTCAACTGCATCGCCTATCGGCGCGATGGCCAACGCATCGGCGAGATCACGCTGGATGAAATCAGCGACGTGCTGGTGCAACCCGACACCTTCGTCTGGGTTGGTTTGTATGAGCCCGACGAAACGCTGCTGGAAAAAATGCAGGAGGAGTTCGGCCTGCACGACCTGGCCATCGAGGATGCGCACAACGCCCACCAACGCACCAAGATCGAAACCTACGGCGATTCGCTGTTCATGGTGGTGCAGACTGCCCAACTCACCGGCGGCGAACTGACCTTCGGCGAGACGCATATCTTCCTCGGCCCGCGCTACCTGGTGACCGTGCGGCACGGCGCATCGATGTCGTACGCGCCCGCACGACGCACCTGCGAGCACACTCCCGAACTGCTGGCGCTAGGGCCCAGCTACGGCCTCTACAGCGTGCTCGACTTCATCGTCGACAACCTGTTGCCGATCGTGCGCGACTTCCGCGAAGAACTGCAGCAACTGGAACAGGACATCTTCGCCGAAACCTTCAAACGCACCACCGTGCGTCGCCTGTACGACATGCAACGCGACCTGATGACCCTGCGCCTGGCGGTGGCACCGTTGCAGGACATCATCAGCCAGCTGGTGCGGCTGCACCCCAACCTGATTCCCGACAAGCTGCGCGCCTATTTCCGCGACGTCTACGACCACGTGTTCCGCGTCAACGAGTCGATCAGCGCCATGCGCGAGATGCTCACCGCCGCCATCAACGTCAACCTCTCGCTGGTCACCTTCGGCCAGAACGAAGTGATGAAAAAACTCGCCGGCTGGGCCGCCATGCTCGCCGCCCCGACCCTTCTCACCAGCTGGTACGGCATGAACTTCACCCACATGCCCGAACTCAGCCGCCCCTGGGCCTACCCCGCCATCATCGTGGTCATGGGCTGCATCGTGGGCGGCATCTACCTGGGGTTGAAGCGGGCGAAGTGGTTGTGATGACGCTCCTACGGAACCTCAGCCCTCTGTAGGAGCGACTTCAGTCGCGACAGGACTACCAGGTCGCGGCTAAAGCCGCTCCTACAAAGAATCTCATGCCCTATGTAGGAGCGACTTCAGTCGCGACGGGACTGCGGGGTCGCGGCTAAAGCCGCTCCTGCAAAGAATCTCATGCCCGCTGTAGGAGCGACTTCAGTCGCGACCTGGCTGCGCTGTCGCGGCTGAAGCCGCTCCTACAGCGGCAACTTCGGCGCCACGACGGGTCAGTCGAGCCCCTCGATCGCTCCTTCTCCATCCATGAAGCACGCATCCCAATAGGGATAATCCATCACCGTTTCAGCCAACCCTGCGCGCACCGGATTGGCCACGATGTAGCGAGCCGCGCATCGGACGGATTCATCGCGGCGCAAAGCGCGATCATGAAACCCTTTCGCCCAGAGCGGCTTGACCTGTCGATCGTGTATTCCGGCTAGCCGCGCCGTCACACCCTTCATTCGCTGCATGGCGACAGCCAGTGTTTCGCCGCCCCCAAATTCCACCAGCCCATGCCAATGGTCCGGCATCAATACCCAAGCCAAGCAACGGCTGGGAAACCAACGCTCCGGAGATGAAAGCGAACGGGCCACCAACCGGGCCACGTCGGCATCAAGAAAATATGGCCTGCGCAGATAGGTGACCGTAGTGAGCAAATAAACCTGGCCAGCGAACGAACGGCGCCCGATCCGCAAGCTGTGGTGTCCCTGACCCGACGTCATGATCATCCGGTCAACGTGACGGAAAACCGATGACGCGGGAATGGGCCCAAGCGGTTCTGCCTGTGGTTACCGGAGGAAACTTGGGTAAGCGCAACGCTACGGGTGAACCTATCGGCCGCGGCCGCAGCCCCTCCTACAAAAAACCTCAAGCCGTTGTAGGAGCGACTTCAGTCGCGACGGAGGCTGCGGGGTCGCGGCTGAAGCCGCTCCTACAAAAAGCCTCGAGCCGCTGTAGGAACAACTTCAGTCGCGCCGGGGCCGAGGGGTCGCGGCTGAAGCCGCTCCTACAAAAAGACCTCAAGCCCGCTGTAGGAGCGACTTCAGTCGCGACGGGGCTGCCGGGTCGCGGCTGAAGCCGCTCCTACAATTTGGGCCGCCGGTCTCAGCGTGCCCCCTCCGCCGTCCACTTCTTCAACCACGCATTCACCGCGTCGTGCCATTGCACGCTGTTGTGCGGCTTCAGCACCCAGTGGTTTTCGTCGGGGAAGGTGAGGAATTCGCTGGGGATGCCGCGGCGCTGAAGGGCGGTGAATGCGCTGAGGCCCTGGGTGAGGGGGATGCGGAAATCCTTGGCGCTGTGGATGACCAGCATCGGCACGCGCCAATCCTTGACGTAGTTGATCGGGTTGAATTTCTCGTAGTTTTCGGGGTGGTCGAACTGGGTGCCGCCGTTCTCCATTTCCTCGAACCACAACTCTTCGGTTTCGTAGTACATGGCGCGGGTGTCGAACACGCCGTCGTGATCGATCAGGCATTTCCAGGGTTCGTTCCAGACGCCCGCAATCCAGTAGGTCATGTAGCCACCGTAGCTGGCGCCCATGGCGCAGGCGCGGTCGCCGTCGAGGAAGCTGTACTTGTCCAACGCGGCCTTCCAGCCCAGTTTCAGATCCTCCAATGGCTTGCCGCCCCAGTCACCGGAAATAGAGTCGGTGAATGCCTGGCCGTAGCCGGTGGATCCGTGGAAGTTCACCGTCACCACCGCAAAACCCTGGCCGGCGTAGGTCTGCGGGTTCCAGCGGTAGCTCCAGCCATTGCCCATCGCGCCCTGCGGACCACCGTGGATGATGAAGGCCACTGGATAGGTTTTACCGGGCTGGTAGTTCGCCGGCTTCACCACGTAACCCTGCACATTCGCGCCATCGGCACCCTTGAAGTTGAAGAACTTGGCGTCACCGACCTGGGCGTTTTTCAGGTCCGCTGCGTTGAAATGGGTGACTTGCTTCAAGTGGCTGCCATTAGTGCCCGCCAGGTACAGATCGGCAGGCCGCTTCAGGTCGTCGCGCGACAGCAGCAGCTTGCCCGCCGCCAGCGAATAGCCGCCCACCGTGCCATCGCTAACCACCTTGCGCACTTTGCCGCTGGCCGTGTCGATCGCAAACAGCGGATGCTGGCCCTCGTCATCGGCCGTGGCGTAAAGCGTCTTGCCATCGGCCGAAATGCCCAAGCCACCAGGCGAGCGATCCCACTTGGGATCGACCTCGTGCTTTGCACTCGTGGCCAGGTCCAGCGCCATGATCGCGAAACGATCGGCCTCGGCGCCCGGCTTCTTCATCGCGAGGTAATAAAGCGTCTTGCCGTCGGGCGATGCCACCGGAAAGCCATCCCACGCCTTGTTGTCCGCCGTGAGGTTGGTGGGCGCCGCCGAGCCATCCACCGGTACGCGATACACGTCGAAATTGGTCGACCACGGCTCCGTGGTGCCCGCGATGCGGACGTCGAAAAACACGCTCTTGCCATCCGGCGCAAAGGTGAATTCGCTGTCGTCACCGAACGGCTTGCTCGGCACATCGCCATCGATACCGCGAGTGAGCAAGGTCGGCTCCGCGGGCAACTGCCCCTTGCCGTCGAACCGCGCCACATATAGCTGGTTGCGCCGGCCATCGGCCCAGGTGTCCCAGTGCCGCACAAAGAGCTTGGTGTACAGCGTGCCGCTGGCCTTGTCCTTCTCCCGCGCAGCCAACCGCTCATGCGTGCACGCCAGGTTGGCGCAATCGGTGAACACCTCATACGACAGCAGCGCCCGCCCGCCATCGGGCGACAACTTGTAGCCACCCAGATCCAGCACGCCATGGCTCACCTGCACCGGCGCAGCGTGCCGGGCAAGATCAAGCCCATTTCCGCCCGCCAGATCCAGCCGCCACAACTGCGTCACACCCTTGGCCGCCGCCAGGAAATAAAGGCTGCGCCCATCATTCGACCAGCGCGCGGAACTGCCCTTCTCCACCACCTTCACCGGCTGGCCACCCTTGCCCAGGTCCAGCACGTACACCGCGGTGACACCCTTGTTCGCGGCGTAATCCGTACTGCGCACACCAAACGCCGCATAACGACCGTCCGGCGACAACTGCGGGTCGCTCACCCGGTCCATCATCACCAGATCACGCACGTTGAACGGATGCGCCCCCTGGACCTTGGCGAACGTGGTGTCCACCACATCGACATCCGCCGCCAGCGCAGGCGCGGACGCCAGCGCAAGCAGCAGGCAGGCAATCAGAGGTTTCATGGCGAGTCCTTGGTAAATAAAGCGCCAAGGTAACCGGCGCACGTGCGACGGGCAAAGGTTTGCGGCTTTTGGCGCTTCGATCGTACGTTTGGCGAACGAATCGTCGGCGACCCCGCCGATGGAAGTCACATATTCATGACATCGATTGCCCAATGTCGTATATTTGCGACATGGAAACCCAAGCGCCGCTTGCTCAACTTATTCGCCAACTCGGCGACACGCTTCGCGCCGAACGCCACGCACAGGGTTTGACGCAGGCCGAAACAGCGCGACGTGCCGGCATCGGCCGACAGAAATTGATTCAGGTGGAACAAGGCAAACCTGGCGTGGCTTTGGCTGCGTACGCCGCCGCCATGGATGCGCTCGGGTTGGCCCCAACGGTCAAACCAGCAGAAATTCGCATTGCCGAATTCCCCCAACTCGAACGATTGACCTGGAACCGACCGGGTACGGCGACCCTTACCGAACGCGACGCACTTGCTCTTTATGAACGCCACTGGGATCTGGTCGATAGCGACGAGATGCCGGCTCGCGAACGCGTGCTCATACAGCGGCTGGTGGAAAAATACGGAAACGGTGTCCTGCATGTTTGAGCGCCCGCACCATCAAAGGATCGCAAAGCTGCTCCATCTCATGGATGGCGAGCTACTCGCCAGAGCGGAGTGCTATTTCGGCGGAGGCACCGCCGTCGCACTTGAACTCGGCGAGTATCGCGAGTCGGTAGACATCGACTTCCTGTGCTCAAACAGGGAGGGCTATCGGCTGTTGCGCAACGCGATAACGCCGCCCACGTTGGGCGCCGTGCTGCGCTCCCCGGTAAAGCATCTCCGCGAGGTCCGCACACATCGCGACAAGATATCCGCGTTTTTGGAGATGGACGAGGTGCCCATCAAGGTCGAATTCGTGTTGGAAGGACGCATCGAGATCAGCGGCGCCTTGCACCCAGAGCTTGGTGTGCCATGCCTCGATCGTGACGATATGTATGCCGAAAAGTTGCTGGCCAACACCGACCGCGCCATGGATCGCTCGCAAATGAGCCGCGATCTGATCGATCTGGCCATGATGATCCGGGCCTGGGGGCCCATACCCGCAGCCGCCCTGAAAAAAGCCGAAGCCGCCTATGGCCAGGCCATCTACCGTTACTTTGACCGTGGGCTGGAGTTGCTGAGCGACGGCGGGTATCGCGATGAATGCTTGCGGACGATGGGCATGGCGCCGCAACTGGGCTCCATGATCATCGCGACGCTCGACAAACATCGCCCACGACCACCAACCGGTGGCTGAACTGTGTTATCGACACATATGGGGTTGAAATCGAACCGCTCGGTAGTGCTGGTGGTCAATGGTCATATACGACTTCATCCATGAGGCCACCATGTCGATTGAAAAGGTCACCGCCGCGCTCGCGGCTCATCCAGATATCGAGTTGGCGTTCGTCTACGGTTCGGTGGCTCGCGATCAGGCACGCCGCGACAGCGACGTCGACGTGGCAGTGCAGGCGTCTGCGCCGCTGGACGCGGACGAAAAGATGCGTCTGATCGAAGACATCGCCGCTGCCACTGGCCGCGCGGTGGACCTCGTCGATCTGCGCGTCGTAGGCGAACCGCTGCTCGGGCAAATCCTCAAACATGGCCTGCAGATTCGTGGCGAACCCGCCGACCGCGCGCTGCTGATGCAGCGGCATGTCTACGCCATGGAAGATTTCATGCCCTATGTGGAGCGCACGCTGGCGGAACGGAGAAAGGCATGAATCGGCTGATTGTCGAACGCAAGCTCGATTCGCTGCGACGGTGCCTGGACAGGGTGCGCGAGCGCTGCCCTGACGACGTCGCCACGTTGGCGAACAATGCCGATCTTCAGGACATCGTGGTACTCAACCTCAGCCGCGCGGTGCAGATCTGTGTCGCTGGCGCTTCACACATTGTCGAGCGTAGGACAATCCGTTCCCGACACCATGGGGCAAGCGTTCGATCGCCTGGTACCAACGGAGCACATATCGGCCGACTTGGCATCAAGGCTGAAAAAGGCAGTCGGTTTCCGCAACATCGCGGTACATAACTACAGCGGCATCGCCTGGGCGATCGTGCATGCCATCGCGACCAGGCATCTGGGTGATTTTGAGGCGTTTGCACAAGTCATGGCTCTGCAAGCCACGCCTCCCCAAAGGAATTCCCCGTAATCCGTGCCATTGCACCCACCAGCCGGTGGTCACAGGCACGCCGGATTCCGTGACGTCCATCTCATCTTCGAAGGCAATGTCCCTCCGCCTACGCCCCCAACCGCCCAGGCAACGATATTTCCACGCCCTTGGTACAAAACGTGCCTCCTCCGCTCAACTGACAGGGGAGTCCATCATGCGCCAACGTATTTCCGCCGGTTTTACCTTGATCGAGTTGATGATCGTGGTGGCGATCATCGCCATCCTCGCCGCCATCGCCATCCCTGCTTATCAGGACTATCTGATCCGCGCGCAGGTGACGGAGGGGATGAGTCTTGGTTCGGGGGCCAAGGCCGCGATCTGGGATTTCGTTTCCAACACCGGGCGTTTTCCACCGAACAATCACTCAGCCGGTTTGGCAAAAAGCACATCCATCACCGGCGCCTACGTATCCGACGTCGACGTCGCCAATGGACAGATCAAAGTGCTCTTCCAAGGTGCAAAGGCCAACACCCACATCAACGGTACCGACAAGTACCTCATCCTCTCGCCCGTCACCGGGGCTGGCAGCATCACATGGACGTGCACGCCGAGCACGGTCGACCGGAAGTACTTGCCCACCTCGTGCCGCCCATAGTTCGACACAGATAATCATGCACAAACTGACCATCAGCGTCACAACGTGACAAGCACTGACAGCCATTACACCCGACGCCGTCCACCGCAATAGGGTAAGTCAATGAGCATCTGCCGCAGCCTTGTGCGCTTTCGTGATCATGGGCACAATCCCTACACCCGCAGATATGCGCCAATACGTCAGCGGCAGACATGGCATGCAACCTGCTTTGTTTTGCCGCGAGCTTCCTGGTCATCCTGACCGCGAGTAAGGGGAGTCCCATCCCGCCTAGGGGGAACGGGACTGGAGCTCAGGGGGCATCACCGGTTAGCTAACCAGAACACAAGGGAACCAACATGAAGAGCATGCAGAAAGGCTTTACCCTGATCGAATTGATGATCGTGGTCGCGATCATCGCGATCCTCGCCGCCATCGCGATTCCAGCGTATCAGGATTACCTGATCCGCTCGCAGGTGTCGGAGGGCGCAGTGTTGTCGGACGGTGCGAAGACCGCAATTGCGGAGTTCTACAGCAATACGGGGCATTTCCCCTCGGAGAATGCATCTGCTGGCTTGGCTACGGCGGAAAGTATCTCCGGTAAATATGTGGCTTCGGTCGACGTCAGCACTACGGCTGGTGTCATCGCAGCGAAGTACAACAAGACCAATGCAAACACGAAGATTCAGGATAAGGTACTTCAGTTCTCGGCAATCACCCACGCGGGCAGTATCGAGTGGACTTGCAAGAGCGACGACGTCGACACGAAGTATCTGCCAACCTCGTGCCGCAAATAGTTCTGATTTTCCTGGATAGATCTGATTGCGCTGGAAGGGCCGCCACGTGCGGCCCTTCTTAATTTCGGATTGTTATTGATGCAAAAGCGCCATGGAATACTGATTGTTTTATTAATGCTTTTCAGTGCCGTGATCCTATGTTATTGGCCCGGCCTTCATGGCAGCTTCCTGTTTGACGATTTCGCGAATCTTCCCAGCTTGGGGGCGGCCGGCCCTGTAGATAGTTGGTCGACGTTCTGGCGCTATATCACCTCCGGCACAGCCGATCCCACAGGTCGCCCACTGACCCTGCTGACCTTTCTGATTGACGCCCACAACTGGCCAGCCGCCCCCTTCCCGTTCAAGCGCACCAACCTGACTGTGCACCTGGTCAACGGTGCCCTGCTGTACATCCTGCTGGCCAAACTCAGCCAACTGCTGACTGCCGACACCGCACGCTATCGAGCCGCCGCCTTGCTTGGCACCGCGCTATGGCTGCTGCACCCCTTACTGGTTTCCACCACGCTGTACATCGTGCAACGCGAAGCGATGTTGCCGGCTACCTGTGTGCTGGCCGGCTTGTTGACCTGGCTCCACGGACGCGAACGTTTGGTCACGGGGCATCTGCGCTCCGGCCTGATCTGGAGCGTACTCGGGCTGGGTGGATTCACCGTGTTGGGTGTGCTGTCCAAAGCCAACGGCATATTGCTGCCATGTTACGCATTGGTGATCGAAGCGATCCTGCTGAGTTCACGACGCCCTATCCCTCAAGCGCGGGAAAAGCGCGCACATCGTCTCGTAATGTGGCTCTTCGCCATCATTCCCACAACGGGCATTTGCCTGTACCTGGTGCGTGTTGGTGCAACCGGGATGCTCCACGGTGGCAATGCAGGCATCCGCTCGTGGACCTACGCACAACGTCTACTGACCGAGCCGCGCGTGGTGATGGATTACCTGTCACTGCTATGGCTACCCCGCCCGTTCTCCAGCGGTTTGTTCAATGACCAATACGCCGCATCGACTTCACTGATCCATCCGCTCTCAACCTTATGGGCGCTCTTGGCGGTGGTCGTACTCATCTCGGGGGCGTGGTGGTTCCGACGGCGTTATACGGCATGGTCTCTCGCCGTACTGTTCTTTTTCGCCGGCCACCTGCTTGAGTCCACTTCCGTTCCGCTGGAGCTGTACTTCGAACACCGTAATTACGTACCGGCATTGCTGATGTTCTGGCCCCTGGGCTTGTGGCTCGCGGACACGCGCAAGCTGAAACTACCCAAACAGATTCTGATGATTGCACTGCCGCTGGGTCTGGCGCTGATGACACATGCACGAGCCACCGTGTGGGGGAATGTGCGAACCCAGGCCCTGGTCTGGGCACAGATCAATCCGGATTCACCGCGTGCGCAGGCCAACGCGGCGCAAATCCTGATGCAATCGGGGCAACCAAAAGAGGCCGCTCAACGATTGCAGGCGCTTCTGGCAACCAAGCCCGATGAAAGCCAGTTGGCCTTCAACCTGATCGGTGCGCACTGCCTCACCGGTGGCATCACACAAGCGGACATCGATGCCGCGCGCGTAGCGATGCAAGGCAGCGCGAATACCGGCTCGCTGTTCGCCCACTGGTTTGAACGCACCCTGCCAGTCGCGATGGCGGGTAGTTGCCCTGGGCTGACTCCCGACGTACTTCTTGACCTCATAAATGCGGGTTTGCAGAATCCCAGGCTGGCTGGCGCAGGGCGGCAACAAGATCTGGTCTACCTGCGCGGCACAGTTGCACTGGCACGCCACCAGGCCGATGCGGCGTTGCTGGATTTCAAACGGGCGCTGGATCTCCAGGTACGCCCTGCGCTTGCTCTGAAGGGCGCGGCAGCGCTTGGTTCAGCCGGCTACCCTCAGCAAGGTCTGCAGTTGCTCGACCATTATGAACAGGTCAAAGAGCGAACGATGCCCGCACGTTTTGGTATGCCGATGCTGCACGAATGGGTTCTTTCATATCAGCACTACTGGCCCAACGAGCTAGCTCATTTACGTCATCAGTTGAACCTCGACGCACGTGCTGCAAACGTCAATACTGGGCCTTCGAATCCTGATCGGGGTGCCACTCGATAATGCGCGCTTCTACCCGCCGCTTGCTGCCCAATCTGATTTTCGCGGCGGCGATACTCGCCACGATAGCCGTCTACTGGTCCGGCCTCAGCGGTGGGTTCCTGTTCGACGACTACCCCAATATCGTCGAGAACCGTGGCGTGCAACCGCCCGATGCCAGCTTGCCTTCGCTGGTTCGCGCCGCGCTTTCCTCCCCGTCCAGCGAGTTCAAGCGTCCTTTGGCGTCGCTCAGTTTTGCCGCCAATTACCTGGCGACCGGGCTAGACCCGTACTGGATGAAGTTGACCAACCTGATCATCCATCTGCTGAACGGCTTGCTGGTGTTTTTGCTGGCGCGGGCGTTGGTGATTGTTGGAAGCAAAAGCATCGCGGCTGAAGCCGCTCCTACAACGGAAGTGAGTCGAGCTGGTGTCACGGCGGCACTGATTGCCGGAGCCTGGATGTTGCTGCCGATCAACCTCACGGCAGTGGTTTATGTCGTGCAGCGCATGGAGAGCATGGCGAACCTGTTCGTGCTGCTGGGCCTGATCGGTTACATGGCCGGGCGTCAGCGCATGCTGGCAGCTCGTACCAGCAAGGGAACCGGCACGGGGCTGTTGCTCTGCATTTCCAGCCTCATCCTGGGCACCGTATTCGGGTTGCTCGCCAAGGAAACGGCAGTGATGCTGCCGCTATACGCCTTCCTGGTCGAATGGATCGTGCTGAATTTCCGGGCGCCACCAGCAATGACCACCACATCAGAGGCAGGCGAAACGCACCCCACCCATTGCAACAAGCCGGACTACCGCATCATCGGCCTGTTCGTCGTGGTGTTGTTGTTGCCTTTGATCGTCGGACTGGTCTGGCTGTTGCCGGGGCTGTTCCACCCGAGTCAGTGGTCCACCCGCGATTTCACCATGAACACGCGCCTGCTCAGCGAAGCACGCATCGTCGCCGATTACGTCGTGTGGACCCTGTTCCCGACGCCTGGTGCGCTCTCGTTCTATCACGATGATTTCTCCGTCTCCACGGGTCTTCTGACACCGTGGACCACGCTGGCCGGCATGCTGTTTCTCGCCGGCATGGCAGCCCTGATGTTCTGGATGCGCAAGCGCAGGCCGCTGACGGCATTGGGCATTGCGCTGTTCCTCGGCTGCCACCTTCTCACCGGCACCGTGTTGCCGCTGGAATTGATCTACGAGCACCGCAACTACTTCGCCAGCTTCGGCTTGATGCTCGCCATCATTCCCTACCTCGCCGCCCCGCCCTGCCCACCTGTAGGAGCGACTTCAGTCGCGACCGCACACGACGAACACCCTGGCCAATCCCAACCTTTCGCCCTCCCCCGCTACACCCTGCTCGCCGGCCTGCTGCTGAGCTGGGCCGCCCTCACCGCCCTCACCGCGCATGCCTGGGGCAACCCGCTGCGGCTCGCCGAAGATCTCGCCGCCCGCGCCCCGCAGTCGCCCCGCGCGCAATACGAGTTGGGTCGCACCTACATCATCTATTCCCACTACCAACCCGACTCGCCGTTCACCCGGCTGGCGTATGCGCCACTGGAGAAATCCGCTGCACTGCCCAACTCCTCCATCCTTCCGGAGCAGGCACTGATCTTCATGAACGCGCGGATGAACCTGCCACTGAAGGACGCGTGGTGGGACAGCATGATCACCAAGCTGAAAGCGACCCAGCCCGGGGTACAAGACGAAAGCTCGCTAGGCGCGCTGACGCAGTGCGCCCGGGAGAAAAATTGCGACCTGCCCCCTGATAGGATGACGGAGGCGTTCATCGCTGCGCTCTCCCACCCCGGTCCCAGGCCCCGCCTGCTTGCCACCTATGGCGACTACGCCTGGAACGTGCTCCATGACCATGACCTGGGCGAGCGCATGACTGAAGAAGCCGTCAAGGCAAAACCGGACGAACCTGCATACCAGATTACGCTGGTGCGTATGCTCGCTGCCCAGGGCCGCAAGGCGGACGCCGAGAAGGCATTGCGACAATTGGAGGCGCTGAACATAGGTGGGCGGCTTGACGGTAGTTTGAGTGAACTACGCGCGATGCTGGCCCGCCAATAAGGAAGCAAATGTGGGGAACCTCAAATATCCGACTTTCGCTCTTCATCCCGGCAAAGGCCGGGCTCCAATGCCTTGGAAGCCAATGTCTTGCAAGCGCTGGGTTGACCAGTCCTTCGGACTAGGAACGGACGTTATTCGAGATTCCCAACAGGCACCCGCCTCGTAGAACAGCGGCCGCAGCCGCGAAACTTCCGGTCGCCTGACCCGACAAACCAGATACCTCATCACACCACGTGTAACCAAAGCAAAACAACGGCACACTTAGCCCGTTATCGCAGGCAATATGGACAGGCTACGCTGGCCATCCAGGCGCAGGTACACCGCGATTACCGAATGACGAACGACCTCAAAAAGATCTGGGCCATTTTTACTCCAGCCGAGCGGCGCAAGTCCGTATGGATGCTGATTCTGGTGGCCCTGATGGCGCTGGCCGAAACCGGCGGCGTGTTGTCGATTATGCCGTTCCTTTCCGTGCTTGGCCGCCCCGACGTAATCCACCAGAACCACTGGTTGCAATTGGCCTACGACCGACTGGGTTTCGAGGACGCACGCAGCTTCCTGATTGCGCTGGGGCTGGTATCCATCGCCACGGTGCTCGGTTCGTCCGTGTTCAAGACGATCGTGTTGCACCTGCTGAACCGCTTCATCCACCTGCTGCGCCATTCCGTGAGCGCGCGCCTGTTGTCGCGTTATCTGCGCCAACCCTACGAGTTTTTCCTGACACGCAATCCGTCGGTGCTCAGCCGCAATGTGCTATCCGAGGTGGATCAGTTGTTGTTCAACCTGATCCAGCCTCTGTCGCAACTGATTGCCCAAGGCGCAGTGGTGCTGGCCGTCCTGTTGCTGGTGTTTCTGTACAACCCATTGACCGCGCTGGCCATCGTGATGGTGGTGGGGCTGCTGTACGGCGGCATCTACGGCTTGGTGCGCAAGCGCCTGGTGCGCATCGGCACGGAGCGGCAAGCCGCCAACGCGCACCGCTTCCAGTCCTGCAACGAGGTGCTGGGTGGCATCAAGGACGTCAAGGTGACCCACGCGGCGATGGCCTACCAGGAAAAATTCAACCGGGCCTCGCGCCAACTGTCGCGGCACATGGCCACCAGCGACACGCTGAGCCAGTCGCCGCTGTACCTCGTGGAAGCCGTGGGCTACTGCGGACTGATCCTGCTGGCCTTGGTGCTGATGCTCAATCGCGGCGACATCGCCCACGTATTGCCAGCCCTCGGCCTATACGGCTTCGCTGCTTACCGCCTGCTGCCCTCGGCGCAAATCATGTACCGCGGCCTCGCCAAGCTGAAGTTTTCCTCGGCGGCACTGGATTCTGTCCACCACGACCTGGTGTTGCCCGACGACGAAACGGTCGCCTCCGGGCCAATGTTGGCGCCACGCAAGGAAATCCGCCTGCAGAATATCCGCTACGCCTACCCCTCCACGCCCAACAAACCCGTGCTGGATCACCTCAACCTGCACATTCCGGCGGGCACCAGCGTCGGAATCGTCGGCAAAACCGGCGCCGGCAAAAGCACGTTGATGGATATCCTGTTGGGCCTGTTGCAACCGCGGTCCGGCACCCTGTACGTAGACGACACCGCCCTCGATGCCGGCAACGTCGCTGCATGGCAGCGCGCCATCGGCTACGTGCCGCAACACATCTACCTGGCCGACGCCAGCGTGGCGGAAAACATCGCTTTCGGCGTCGCACGCAAAGACATCGATATGGCCGCAGTGCAACGCGCAGCGCGCGCTGCGCAGATTCACGACTTCGTCGTGGATGAACTCAAGGACGGCTACGACACGTCCATCGGCGATCGCGGCATCCGCCTTTCCGGTGGCCAGCGCCAGCGTATCGGCATCGCCCGCGCGCTGTACCGTGACCCGCCAGTGCTGTTCATGGACGAGGCCACGAGTGCCTTGGATGGAGAAACTGAGGATGCATTGAATGAGTCCATTCAAGAGCTATCCGATACAAAAACCATCCTAGTCATTGCACATAAAGAATCTTCCTTAAAATATTGCAAGAAAATAGTTCATCTATAAATCGTTGAAAAAACACATTCTTGTCGCACCCATAAAATCCTAAAAAATGCATCTATATATAAATAATCTCCGAGAGCTGCCCAACTTTGGATGCAGGACAACAGGCAATGCTCTTGAGGAGCTCCTTAAAATAAACAACATCATAGAAGAATATGATGCGACAGAAAGCGCCAGTGACCCAGGAGCCTGGGCTTCCTACGCAAAGATCCCACTCAAGGACGGCGGCATCATACCAAGGTCCATATACGACAAACTATTCAGCATAAGAAGAGATATTCCTAGAATATTTCGCGCAACTCAATGGATCGACAAAATATTCGGCGCAAGCCACGACTATATAACTAATGATCCGAATAAAAGCATAATTAAATATCGACAATTCTCTAAATCCATGCCGGAGTTGTCAAATTTAGAGAACAAAATCCTACAATCTGAAGGAATAATAATAAATGGTGAAGGAACCTTAATTCTCGGCCATCCCACACAGCGAGATGCACTTTATCTGCTCTTCGTTATTGCGCTAGCGAAGGAGCTAAAAAGGCCCGTATATTTGCTGAACGCAATGATCTCTTCATGTCCCTACAGTGGCGAAAATCTGGCCCTGCTTCGCTTGGCAAAGTCATTGCTAAAATACTGCAAATTAATCGCAGTGCGTGAATCAAAGTCGCACGAATACGTCGCCGCACTATCCGGGGAAAGTAATCTTCGTCTTATCCCAGACGCTCTCTTCACTTGGGGGCCGAGAATAAGATATTGTGTGGAAACAGTTCGAAGGGAACCGAAACTATGCATATCTCACCCGGATAATTTGCCAAAGACCGACCTAGTTTTCGACCGTCCCTATGTGTGCATCTCGGGAAGTTCAAGCGCTTGGCGCTACAAAGAAAAGATACATGACCAATTTGTTAAGCTCATAAACCATCTAAAGGAAGGTGGCCAAAGCGTGATCTGTGTTGAAACATGCGACGGAGACAACTTTTTAGAAAAGGCAGCAAAAGAATGTAATGTTTTCTTCCTCCCCAAGAGAACACCCATAATGGCCGCCATGGGCGTGCTGGCCGGCGCTCAAATATATATAACAGGGCGATATCATCCTGCCATTATGGCTAGCGCTAACGGCGTACCGTGTATCTTCTTGACATCCAACTCCCATAAAACCACATCGATCCAACTACTGCTCGGATATAAAAATATTCGCGAGTACCCAGTTTGCCCTGACGATGACGAAATCGCGGACATCCTGCAGCATGCGAAAGAAACGTTGGCTAATAGAGCTGATGTCTCTCACCAGATTTACAGCGATTTCGAACGTAGGAGGATTGAAGCTAACGAATACGTGAACATAGTTGAGTCTCGGTCATGAATGACGCGAAACGCTTAGTAACGGCTATCATCGTAACCTTTAATCGCCGCGAGCTTTTAGAGAGATGCCTGAAAGCCATCGCCAACCAGACCAACAAGCCACAACAGGTACTCATTATAGATAATGCGTCAACTGACGGGACGCAAGAATGGGTTGAAGATTGGTTAGTTGAGCACATTCCCCAAGGACGCCTGTCCAAGCTTGACTCAAATATCGGGGGAGCCGGCGGGTTCGCTCACGGCATGGAAATAGCTATGGACGGGAGATGTGACTGGGTATGGATGATGGACGACGATGCGGAGCCATGTCCGGATGCCTTGGAACAACTATTAAATGAGCCGCTCAATACCTCCAACATCTATTCCTCTGCGGCCGTTTCAGGAGAGAATTTAGCTTGGCCCATAATACCGTCCTCTAGCACATGCGGACCTCTATTGCGATCCTCTGACCTTCGTCCCTTTATGGAGGTAAGTAGCGTGCCATTTCTCGGCATATTGATAAGTGCTGAAATTATAAAGAAAATTGGATATCCCGACGCAGGATATTTCTTCCAGTTCGACGACGTTGAGTATTGCCTGCGATCAAGAAAGGTTGGAGCAAGCATTATTATAATTGGTTCAAGCCGCATTAATCACCCCCTAGCCACGCGCTATCCGGTGAAGATTCTTGGTAAAACGCTTTATACATTTCGAATGATGCCATGGAAGCGCTACTATTACGTCCGAAATCGCATTCTTCTGGCCAAGAAACATTTCGGCCTTTCTGCCTACTATAATACAGTGCCAGCATCATTTTTTCGCTTAATTGGGACATTGATAAACGAGCCTAATCGCATTTTGCAAACGTGGGCGACTATTGCTGGTGTCTGGGACGGGCTATGGGGCCGCAAAGGGCAGAGACATAAACACTGGGGATTACGCGCTTGACGACCCCACATCATAAAATGCCAAAGCTGCACATAGCGATGCTGATATCGAATCTACGCGGCGATGGTGCAGTTGGAATGCTGCTTTCCTTAGCAGAAGAACTGAGTAACCGTAATTACACCATCGATTTGTTGACAGTTCGTGAAGATGGCGAACGGGCTGAATGTTTACCAGCCAATGTCAGACAGATCAAACTTGGAGCATCCCGCCCACTCCGCGCTGTACCAGCCATTGCTCGCTACCTCCGCCAGGTTCGCCCAAGCGTGCTTATAGCAAGTGAACACTATACCGGGCTGCCCGCGCTATATGCGCTTTTCCTTGCACGAGTGAATACCCGATGTGTTATTCGACAGGACAATACTTGGGGTATGGACAGCCGACGATTCAGAGGAAGGCACCGCTTCCTTACGCCTTGGATGGTAGATCTATGTTTCCGATACGCTGAAATCATCGCCGTATCAAAGGGTGTCGCAAGAGATCTGATCGGACATTTCCCACATCTGCGAAAGAACGTAACCGTAATTTATAATCCCGTTCTTTCAGAACGCTTGATCGCTCGCGCACGCGAACCGTTGAGCCATCCTTGGTTCGCGCCCGGAAAACCACCCGTATTGGTTGCTGCAGGGCGCCTTCAACCGGCAAAAGGTTTTGATGTCTTGATCGATGCGTTTTCCCGCGTAGTTAAGGTGACGCCTGCACGCTTGCTGATTCTTGGCGAGGGGCCCGATCGCGAGCGCCTACAGCAGCAGATCATGGCAAACAACCTCACAGACGCCTGCGAGCTCGTTGGTTATCAATATAACCCTTACCCATACATGGCAAGGTCCCATGCTTTTGTTTTGTCTTCACGGTTCGAGGGCCTGCCAACTGTCCTTATCGAGGCACTTGCGGTTGGTGCTACCGTCATAGCCACTGACTGTCACAGCGGGCCTCGGGAAATCCTTGCGGATGGGGCATTTGGCACTCTTGTTCCTGTTGAAGATGTCAACGCATTAGCTGATGCCATGGTTGCCCAAATTTTGAATCCAAGAGCCATTCGAGCTGATTTGGGTGAGTGGCTTCACCAATTCGACGTAGACACCAGCGTGGGCAAACACGAGAAGCTCATACAAGCCACCCTTGCGTCCCCTCCACCTCGCGCAAGGCCAATCCCGCTTAGCATTGATGGCGGCACTCAAGATCGACACTGAGGGGCGAGGCAAAAGTCTTGCGCGGCGCCTCCAAGTCGGAGATCGATCCAGGCTCCCAGAAGTCCTGAATGAACTCACGGATCAGCTTGAACGGTGCGCTTGAGCAGACCGAATTTAGGGGACTCTTCCGGTATCAACCCGATACGCGAAATTGGATCCAACTTAGTACAACCGAATCTTCGCGTAGAACAAATCTTGATCGAAGCGCGGTTTCACGGCGCAACCGAATACACTATTCAAGGCACCAGAATTTGGTTCTGCTGGACAGCATCTTCCCAACACGAAGCAAGACATGACCACAACTCACGCCGTCGCCATTGTTCTGGCCTCCGGTTCGGGCTCGCGTTTCAACACGGAAACGCCGAAGCAGTTCCTGAAACTGGCCGGGAAGAGCGTGCTGGAACACACGTTGGACGCATTCGAACGCCATGTGCGTATCGGGGAAATCGTGCTGGTCGTGGCTGCTGAGCAGCGCCTTTTGACCGAGGAGATAGTGCGCAGAGCCGGCTATCGCAAAGTCACGAAGATCGTGCAGGGTGGCGCGACCCGCCAGTCCAGTTCTTCAGCGGGGGTCGCGACCGTCACGAACGATGGCGCAAAAATTCTTGTACACGATGCGGTGCGACCGCTACTGGATGCGGCCACCATCGATAGATGCCTGGACGCACTGGATGAATTTGATGCGGTGGACACGGGCATCCTTTCCCCGGATACGGTGATCGCGACGCGCGCCGATGGCTGCATTGCCTCCATCCCGGCACGCGCCGCCTTGCGACTGGGACAGACCCCGCAGGGTTTTCGCGCCGGTTTGTTGCGCCGCGCGCATGCATTGGCGGCCACGACTTCCGATTTGAATGTCACCGACGATTGCGGGCTGGTCCTGCATTTTGAGCTTGCTCCCGTAAAAGTGGTGGCCGGCGACATCAACAACATCAAGATCACCTATCCATCGGATATTTACCTTGCGGACCGACTTTTCCAGCTGCGCACGCGCACATCACCGCTTGCCGATAACGGCAAAGCCTTGGTAGGCAAGGTGCTGGTGGTGTTCGGTGCCAGCCGCGGCATCGGCCAACGCATCGCCATGCTGGCTGCCCAGGCTGGCGCGCATGTTTTTGCTGTATCGCGCAGTAATGGCGTAGACGTGGCCGACGAATCAGCGGTGCGCGCAACGCTCATTCGTGCTTGCGAGATGCACGGCCGTGTGGATTTTGTCGCCAATACGGCGGGCGCCTTGCACACGGGTCTGCTGGCCGGGCAGGACTATGACACCATCGATCAGCAGATCGCCACAAACGTCCGTGGCAGCGTGGTTGTGGCGCGCGAGGCATTCGAAGCGATGCGGGAAACCGGCGGCAGCATCGCGCTGTTCACGTCTAGCTCGTACACGCGTGGACGTGCCATGAGCGCGGTCTATTCAGCGAGCAAAGCCGCGGTAGTGAACCTGATGCAAGGTTTGGCGCAGGAATACCTGCCGTTCGGTGTACGCATCAATGCCATCAATCCGGAGCGCACAGCCACACCCATGCGTACCGAGAACTTCGGGAACGAGCCCGCCGACGCTTTGCTTGACGCGGATAGCGTGGCGCAGGCGACGCTGTCCGCGTTACTGGCGGATGCTACGGGTGAAGTGATCGATGTCCGCCGCTAGGTGGTTGCGCGAGCTCGGAACACTCGCGCTGTCGCTGCTTAACGCGCTACTGGGTTGGTTGCTGGTGGCACCGTTTGCGCTCCTGATCCCGAAACGGAGGGACTGGATCGCGGTGATCGGCAGACAGCATGGGCGATTTTTGGACAACGCCAAGTATTTTTTCATCGAAGCCTCGCTGGAGCGCGCAGACCTGGATATCCGGTTCGTCAGCGAATATCCAGATGCAGCAGTTGCGATCGCTGCCCACGAGCTTCGAGTGTTGCAATACCCACGACTCGAATCGATTTGGTTTCTGTTGCGCTGCAACTGCGCTGTGGTTGATTCTACGGATTGGAACGACCATTTCCGTCGGTTCCTTTTGGTTCGCGCCCAAATCGTGCAGCTATGGCACGGTGTCGGCTTCAAGCGTATCGAGCGCGACCGCTGGCGCCACGAGGTCGGCCGTGCACGATGGGCATCGAGATCGTGGGTTTTCGCGTTGCGTATGATCTTGTATCGCGTCAGCGGTCGGGCCGTCCGCTACGCGGCGGTGTGCTCGACCTCCGTGTTTTACCGAGACAAGGTCTTCTCGCACGCGTTTCTTGCACGGCATTTCCCGATCACGGGATATCCCCGCAACGGATTCGGGCGCGAACTGCACGGCAGGGCGCTCGACCTTGCATGGCATAACGTGGATAGACAAGTAAGTTCACGAATCGCCGAATGGACTGCCGCTGGCAAACGCCTGGTATTGATCGTGCCGACCATGCGCGATTCCCTGAAGGCGCCGATGGAACTGGATGCGGCCACAATGCAACGGTTGGGCACATTTGCCGGGACACATGGCATCGAATTCTTGTTCAAGTTTCACCCGTCTGAGCGCAATGCACAGGGCATCACGGGCGACCACTTGCATGTCTGCGCCCCGCATTCCGACGTGTATCCATTGCTGCCGCACTGCCATGCATTGGTGACGGACTATTCCTCCATTTATATGGACTTCCTGCTACTTGATCGCCCGGTGCTGTTCCTCGTCATGGATGGGGACAGCTACGCACGCGAAGATCGCGAAACGCAGTTCGACCCTTCCAGCATGATGCCCGGGCCACGGCTCGCTGATTGGGATGAACTTCTGGAGGTGTTGGTCGAGACGCCGTTTTCCGATATGAATGGCCCGGAACGCACCCGTCTGCGAAATATGGCCTTCGACGGCGTGGATCAATCCGAATCGACCGTACGCCTACTCGATTTCATGCGGAAACAGGGCTGGCTTCCCAAGAGAACACCCTCTTCTATGCCAAAACCAGGCCTCCCCGAATGAATCAGAAAGCCACCCTCATTGTCGGCGCCGGCTACGCCGGCAGCGTCATGGCGCGCGAACTGGCTGATGCCGGGCGCCGTGTCCACGTCATCGACAAGCGCCCGCACATCGCCGGCAATGCGTACGACGAGCTGGACGAACACGGCGTGCTGGTGCATCGCTACGGGCCGCACATTTTCCACACCAATGGCGAACGCATCTTCGAGTATCTGTCGCGCTTCACCGAGTGGCGGCCGTACGAGCATCGTGTGCGCGGCGTGGTGGATGGGGTTTCGTACCCTTTCCCGATCAATCGCGACACGTTGAACCAGTTGTATGGGCTGGACCTTGATGAAGCTGGGGCGGCGGCGTTCTTCGAGCGCGTGCGTGAACCGCGCGAGCCGGTGGCAACGAGTGAGGATGTGGTGCTCAACGCCGTTGGCCGTGACTTGTACGAGAAGTTTTTTCTCAACTACACCCGCAAGCAATGGGGACTGGACCCGTCGCAACTGAAGGCTGGCGTGGCGGCGCGCATCCCCGTGCGCACGAATACGGACGACCGTTATTTCACCGATACATTCCAGGCGATGCCGCTGCATGGCTACACGAAGATGTTCGAGGCCATGTTGGATCATCCGAATATCACTGTTGAGCTGGGCGTGGACTTCGCCGACGTACGGGCCCGCAACCATCACGGCCACATCGTCTACACCGGCCCGATCGATGCCTACTTCGACTATCGCCACGGCCGCCTGCCCTACCGTTCACTACGTTTCGAGCACGAACATCTGCCAGCTACCAACCAGTACCAGGACGTGGGTACGGTGAATTACCCGAACGATCATGCTTACACGCGGATCACCGAGTTCAAGCACCTGACCGGACAGCAGCATGCCGGCACGTCCATCGTGCGCGAGTATCCGCAGGACGAAGGCGACCCGTACTATCCGGTGCCGCGCGCCGAGAATGAGGCGCTGTTCAAGCGCTACGAGGAGCTGGCGAAGCAGGAGACCGACGTGACTTTTGTCGGACGACTTGCGCAATACCGTTACTACAACATGGATCAGGTGGTAGGCGCGGCGCTGGCGGCAGCGAAGAATTTTCTGTCACGCGAGGCCTGAGGGTACACACCGTAATGCAGATGCAGGCGCCGTTCCGTTGCCCAACCCTTTCCAGACTCGCGCTATCCGTGCGGCGGGAAGCTTGAGCATGCGCATAGCCTTTCTGTGCAAGCGGAAGTACATGGGCAAGGATGTCATTGCTGACCGCTACGCGCGGCTGTACGAGATCCCTTTTCAACTGGCTCGACTGGGCCACGACGTGCGCGGGTTCTGCCTCAGCTACCAGGGCCACGACGAGGGGCAGTGGCAGCATGATGCAACGCCGGGCAAGCTGACCTGGGAGTCGCGCTCGTTGGGGCGCCTGTATGTACCCGGGCTGGTCGGCTACCCGCACCACCTGCTGAAGCGCCTGCGCGGCTATGCACCTGACTTGCTGATCGGAGCATCCGACATCCCGCATGTCGCCCTCGCACGATGGCTGTCGCTGCGTCTGGATGTGCCCTACGCCGTAGACCTTTACGACAATTTCGAAGGCTTTGGACAGGCGCGCATACCCGGCATGGTGCCTGCGCTACGGCGTGCCGTGCGTGGCGCGGCGTTGGTGACCACCACCAGCGAACCACTGCGCGAACTGGTCGTTGGTGGCTACGGCGCGCAAGGCGAGATCATCGCCATGCCGAGTACGGTGGATCGATCCGTGTTCCGCCCGAAGGATCGATTGGCCTCCCGTCAGTCACTGGGGTTGCCCGCAGATGCACGATTGATCGGCACTGCGGGCGGTCTCTACCGCGACAAAGGCATCGGCACGCTCTATGAAGCGTGGAAGACTGTTGCGCAGCAGCGTGACGACGTTCACCTGGTGTTGGCTGGCCCAGTAGACCCGGGGTTTCCACCGCCGACCGGTCAGCGTGTTCACCATCTGGGCATGCTGCCCCACGTCCACACGGCAGATTTGTTCAACGCGCTCGATGTGGGAGCGATCTGCATTCGCGACACGGCGTTTGGCCGCTATTGTTTTCCGCAGAAAGCATACGAAATGCTGGCCTGCCAGCTGCCCGTTGCCGCCGCGGACGTTGGAGCGATGTCGCACCTGCTCGCGGGCATGCGTTCGTGCCTATACC
This sequence comes from Rhodanobacter sp. Root480, assembly GCF_001426645.1. Classification (GTDB taxonomy): domain Bacteria; phylum Pseudomonadota; class Gammaproteobacteria; order Xanthomonadales; family Rhodanobacteraceae; genus Rhodanobacter; species Rhodanobacter ginsenosidimutans. Next base: position 254,968 of record NZ_LMEX01000001.1, on the reverse strand, counting down.
ACGCGGACGATGCCGCTGACCTCGCTCGTGCGCTGCTGCTCCAACTCGACCGGCCAGCAGTCGCTGATGTGCCCATAGACGACTGGGCCCAACTGATCGGCAGACTCGAACCACACCTGCTTGCGCTGGGCGCGCGCGCGCGCGATCGCCCGCGCTAAAAGGCCAGCAATCAATAACGTGGCGTCCGATGCCACCGCCATGCGGTTTCAATGATGGCCGGCATGGCGTCAAACGATGGCTGCCAACCCAACACCTCGGCGGCGCGCGAACTGTTGGCCACCAGCGTTGGCGGATCACCTGCGCGGCGTGGCTCAACGGCGAAGGGTATTGACCTGCCGGTAACCTGGCACGCGGCGTCGATGACCTCCATCACGGAGTAGCCATGGCCGCTGCCGAGGTTGAAGTGATGCGCGCCATCGTGGGCGTCGAGGTAGCGCATGGCCAACAGATGGGCCGATGCAAGATCGTCAACATGCACGTAGTCGCGCACACACGTGCCATCCCGTGTTCCGTAGTCGTTGCCGAATATCCGCAAGCCATCGCCTTCGCCCAGAGCATTACGCAGCACGTTGGGGATGAGATGGGTTTCCGGCGCGTGTGATTCGCCGATCTCGCCATCGGGGTCTGCGCCGGCCGCATTGAAATAGCGCAAGGCCACGGAGCGCAGCCCATAGGCCTGCGCGGCATCCGCCAGCATGCGCTCGACCATCAGCTTACTGGCACCATAAGGGTTGATCGGCAAGGTCGGGTGCGATTCGTCGAGGTAATCCGCCATGGGCAATCCATAGACGGCGGCGGTGGATGAAAACACCAGTCGATCGACACCTGCGAGGCGCATGGCCTCCAGCAGGTTCAACGTACCCGTGACATTGTTTTCGTAGTACGCGTACGGTCTGCGCACCGACTCGCCCACTTGCGACACGGCGCAGAAGTGCATGACCGCATCGAAGCGATGGGCCGCGAACAACTGGGCGAGCGCCACCTTGTCGAGCAGGTCACCCTCGACCAGGTCGCCCCAACGTACCGCCGCGCGATGTCCGGTGGAAAGGTTGTCGAATACCGTCACCCTGCAATTCGCATGCGCCAGGGCCTTCGCCATGTGCGCACCGATGTAACCGGCACCACCGCAAACCAGTACATGCGTCATGTGCGCGGACCTTTCGACGGTGTGTCGAGCGCGCAACGGGCAATCAAACCGGCATAGCCATCGGCAATGACGTCCCAATCCACGCGGCTGACAGCGGCATCGCGGATGCGCTTCGCGTGCTCGGCCGCCTGCTCCGGATCGTCCAGCGTTGCCAGGATGGCCGCGGCCAGGGCCTCTGCATTCTTTGCGTCGACGCAGACTTCGGCAGCCGCGCTACCAAGAAGGTCGTGAACACCGGCCACCTCGCCCACGACAACCGGACAGCCGCAACCAATCGCCTCCATCAGCACCACCGGCAGGCCCTCCTGGTTACCGGATTCGTCACGAATGAAAGGGGCGACGAAAACGCTGGCGCGACGATAAAGCTGCGGCAGCGATGCCTGCGGCATGGCGCCCAGAAAACTCACGCTGCTCTCGATACCAAGCCGCGAGGCCTGGGCTCGCAACGACGCCTCTTCCGGGCCGAAGCCCGCGATGTTCAATCGGACAGATGGCCGTCGGGCAAGCACCCGGGACATCGCGTCAAGCAAATACGGCAGCCCCTTCTTCGGCACCAGCCTGCCCACGAAAAGCAGCTCGTCGGTTGTGCACTTCTCCCCCGCGCCAGGGACGAAGCGTTCGCGCAGATCTACCCCCATGGGCAACACAACCAACTCTGGCGATTGAAGACCGATGGCCGTCGCCTCGTCGCGCATCGCACCGCTGACGACCGTCATGGCCGAGGACGCCGCCGCCACGCGCCGCTTCAACGCATTTAGCACGCGCCCGCGCAAACCGAACAAATCCCCGCCATGCGACGTCACCAGGTAAGGAATGGCGAAACGACGCTTCAGGCCAAGCGCAACCAGCCCTTGCGGAATCAGCCAGTGCGCGTGAATGACGTCAACGCGTCGCTCCTTGAGCAGCCGCCTCGCCGCCACGTACTGGCCCAGCACGAACCCCGGTATCAACAACCATTTCCACGCATGGCGCTGCAGGTTCGTGGCGATGCCACCGTTGTTGACCAATGTCTGCAGGCGACGGGGAGCATAGCGATAGCGGATGACTTCCACCCCATCGAGCATGCCACTGGAATCCGCACCCGGCGCATCAGGCACCAGCGCAATGACATCCATGCCGGCCGCCAGACGGCGGCACAACTCATGGACGAAACCCGGTTCAACGTCATTGGCCCACCGCGGATAGGTGGAAGCCAGTACCAGCACGACGGGCCTGCTCGGCTCAGACATCACGCCGATACGTCAACGCCGTGATTTGCTCGGAGATCAATCCGATCAGGAACACGATCACCGCCGCGCTCCACATCAACGTGCTCATGTTGGTCAGTCGCCCGTACAGGAAAAAGGTGCGCGCGTAGTTGGCCAGGCCCAGCAGGAAAAACACGCCGCTGGCCGGCACGAACAGCTTCAGCGGTGAGTACAGCGTGGCGATCTTGAAGATGATGAGCAGGAAGCGCACGCCGTCGTGCAGCGGGCGGATGTGGCTTTTGCCCACGCGCTGGGCGGCGGTGATCGGTACGTAGGTAACCGGGTAGGCGCTGCGGAAAAACGCCATGGTGCTGGTGGTGGGGTAGCTGAAGCCGTTGGGCAGCAGGTGGATGAACTCGCGGAATTTCTCGGCGCGCACGGCGCGGAAGCCGGAGGTGAGGTCGGCCACGTGGTGGCCGGTCATGCGGCTGGCGAGCCAGTTGTACAAGGTGTTGGCGACGCCGCGGCCGACGCCGGCCTGGCTGCTCCAGTCGCGCGCACCGACCACCATGTCGTAGCCCTGCTCCAGTTTTTCCAGCAGGCGTGCCACGTCGGCGGGGTCGTGCTGGCCGTCGCCATCCATGAACACCAGGATGTCGCCGGTGGCCATGCGCGCGCCGCGCTTGATGGCCGCGCCGTTGCCCATGGAATACGGGGAGGAAAGGCACTGCACGCCGGCGTTGGCACAGACATCGCGCGTATTGTCGGTGCTGCCGTCGTCGACCACGATGATCTCGGCATCGGGATGCATGGCGCGCAAGCGCGGCAACAACTCGGCCAGCGCGGGTGCCTCGTTCTTGGCTGGCAGGACGATGCTGAGGCGGTTCAAACGGCTACTCCCCCGGTGTGAGCGGGAATCATAGCGTGAAGGTGGGGCGGTTGTTTGGGGCTTGTTTGGAGTTTCTGTGGGAGTGGCTTCAGCCGCGATGTGTTTGGCCTGGCTTGATGAAGAGCATCGCCATGGAAGTGACTCCTGCCACGGCAGCGCTCTTACATGATGGACGGAAGCTCGGCAGGTGGCACACCACTCAGGGAGTTTGAGCGTAGCGTCACGCTCGGGAGATCACGCACCGCCTTGACCGCATCGATCAACGTCTGCTTCTCATCGGATGTCAGTGTTTTCAGGTCGCCATCGTTGAAATAGACCAGTGCTTTCAGGCTTTCACTCGGCTGGAAGTTTGGGCCATATAAACACCTGGCTGATGCCAGTCCGCGCGACAAATCCGCGCCTGCTTTGATCATGGTGGAAATGTCTCGATAGTCCTTGGCCTCCGCGCGCTGAAGTATCACTTTGACCTTGGTTGCCATCAGGTCGTCGAGGGAGGCCACCCGCACAACACCATCATCAGTAAGATCCGGCTCACCTACCCGCCCGAAGGCAATGGTGCCGAAGAAAGAAATCTTGACATGCTCGTGCCCTGAATCTGCATTGGGGGCAAGCACGACCCAGGTGTTGTCCTGATCTTGCAATGTGATGGATTGCGCCATGAACGGGAAAGCCGCCTTGATGGCGGTTTTGTCGAGTGGATCTTCCGAAAAGAAATCGAAATCCACGGAATCACGATGCCCCAATCGGAGTGCAATGGCGGTACCGCCGTAAAGCGTAAAACCGAGAGCCGGTGCATTCCCAAGCTGCGGCCACAGAATCCTCTGGGCGGGAGGCAATACGTCCAGGCAAGGCTTGAACCTTCCCGTCACTCGAATCTCCGCACGGGCAAAGCCGGCACCTCGTCCACGCCGGACAGGCCCAGACGATAGTGCCAGTAAGCCCAAGAGCGCTCATTGAACTGGCCTGCCTCCGCGTGAATCAGAACTTCGCGAAGTGCCTCATCGCCAACTTGCGAGGCAAGTGTCTGAACGTCGGCGTAGTCACCGATATTCATGACTTGGGCAATCACCCGCTCGGGCATGGCTATGGCGTCTTCCGGCGTTTTCCACCAGATGTACTTGCCGGCAAATGGCTTCAAGGACGCCTGATTGATCCCGACCATGATGACTCCGCAATGCGGGTACGTTGTACGCTGATTTTACTTCAAAAAGTCATATAAATCAATAACAAATGATCTTATGACGATGATGTCTACCGCGGTTTCGATGTGGCGAGAAAGGGATTTCCGTGAATACGGACAACGCGTTATGGAGGAAACCAGCTATGGGAGCGGCTTCGCGATGCGTTTGGCGTGACTTGATGAAGAGCATCGCCACTGAAGTGGCACCCACAACGGCGGCGCCTGCCTGTGGGAGCGGCTTAAGCCGCGACGCTTCTGACGGTTGAAAGGCCAGCCCAAAAGCATCGCGGCTGAAGCCGCTCCCACAGGGAATGCTGCAGATCGCGGGTTACCGAAACAGATCGTGCGGGTCGGGCATGGCGATATCGGGAATCGCGTCGTGCTCGAGTTCCGTATCCGTGTGGGCGGGCGTCTCGTCGTGGCTACGCTCGCGGATCACCAGCCGGCCGGTCTTGGTGAGGTGCTGGATGCGGGCGAAAACCTCGCTGCGGCCGAACGGCTTTTTCATGAAGTCGTCAGCGCCGAAACGCTGCACGTAGAACTGTTCGGTGGCCTGCAGGTTGCCGCTGATCATCACGATGGGAATGGTCTGCGTGGCCGGATCGCGGCGCAGTGCACGCAGTACCGCAAAACCGTTCATGCCGGGCAGCACGATGTCCAGAAAGATCAGATCGGGTTGCTCGGTCTGGGCCATTTCGAGGGCGGTCTCGCCATCGGGAGCCTTGAACACCACGTGGCCTTCCTGGCTGAGCATCTTGCCCAGCACGGCGCGGATGGTGGATGAATCGTCCACGACCAACACGCGCGCGCCACGGGGCAAGTCGGCACGGGGTACCGCGCGGCGATCGGAGGGGGCACCTCTTCCCAGCAATCGCTTGATCCGCTCAAAACCCGCCATAGCAAACCTGCCTCCCTTTGGATAGTGCGTTTAGTCTCGGTGCATAAGTGTCCGCACGCAAGGCAAATGAATCACGTCGCCAACCAGAGGTTGGCCAATGGCACGGTCAACAGCGAAATCAGGATGCCCACACCGAGCACGGTATTGGCCAGTTCGGGGTCAAGGCCGTATTCGTCGGCGAGGATAGCCGCCGACACCATCGGCGCCATCGCCGCCTGCAATACGCCCACGGCCAGCACCAATCCGCCGATACCCGTGGCAACGCCCAATGCCAGGCAAAGCAGCGGTGCCAGCAGGAGTTTCCAGCCCAACCCCATGCTGGCCGCAAGCCATTGCCCCTGCCCGCCACGCAGCTTGAACTGCATGCCCACGGAAAAAAGTGCCAGCGGTGTCATGGTGGCGCCGATCGGCGAAAACACGCCATCGAGCAGCGGCGGCCAGCCGCCGCACTGGCCGGCGATCGCGCCCAGCACCAACGCAATGAACGGGGGAAACAGGACCACCCGCCGCGCGATCAGTCGCGGGCTGGCGACAGCGCCGGCATAGATGGAAGCCACCACGATGCCCGCCGACGCCAGGATCATGAAGGTGCCCAACTGGTCCGCGACGATCGCCAGCGTCAGGCCTTCCTTGCCGCGCAGCGCCTGCAGCAACGGGTAGCCCATGAAGCCGGTATTGCCCAGGCCGCAGACCAGAATCAACGCACCGATACGCTGGCGCGACCACCCCAACCTGGCCCCCAGCACGCCGAAGAACAGCCACGCGCCGCCGAACGTCAGCCACATCGCGGCCACCAGGAACCACAGCTGCGGATCGAAGGTGACGCGCGGAATCAACTCCAGCACCAGCGCCGGCAGCGCCACGTTGAGCACCCACCAGTTGAGCGACGCGACCATCCCGGCCGGCGGGCGCGCATAACGCGCCACCAGCGCGCCCAGCACCAGGCACACGAACAACATCAACATCGCACTCATCAGCGGGGCACATGACCGAAACAGCCGTCCATTAGACGCGATGCGGGGGCGGCACGAAAGCGCGCCGTTGCGGCTTTCGGCCATAATCCTGCGCTTTCGTCCTGTCAAAACCGGATTGATGAACGACTCCTCCCACCGCGCCCACGGCCTAGCCGGCGACAGCACGCCGCCGGATTGGCCGGCGTTGACGACGGCCGAGGTCGAAACGCTGCTGGCCGGTTATCCGCAGGCCGGCCGGTTCGACGCCATCCGCTGGCACAGCCCGCGCCCGCTGTCGGCGGCCTGCCTGGTGGAAACCGCGCGCGGCAGTGTGTTCGTAAAGCGGCACCACCACCGCGTGCGTTCGGTCGCCACCTTGAGCGAGGAGCATCGCTTCATCGCCCACCTGCGTCACGCTGGCCTGCCGATTCCCGCGGTGTTGCACGATGCGCAGGCACGCACTGCCGTGGCCATCGGCGATTGGGTGTACGAGGTGCATGAGCGCGCCAAGGGCATCGACCTCTATCGCGAGGCGATCTCGTGGGAACCGCTGCCCGTCAGCAATCACGCGCTGGTGGCCGGGCGCACGCTGGCCACGCTGCACAACGCTACCGAAGGCTACGCCGCGCCCCAGCGCGATACGCACATCCTGGTCGCGCGCAGCGAGCTGATCCTTGCGGCTGATCCCATCGCAGCGTTGCAGACGCAATTGCCGGCACGGCCGGGTCTGGCCAGCTATTTTGCCGAGCGCAATTGGACGTCCGAACTGAGCGAACTGCTGGCGCCATGGCATGCCGCCGCGCAGCCGTTGCTGGCACGCCAGCCGCGGCTGTGGACGCACGGCGACTGGCACGTTTCCAACCTGTGCTGGAGTGACAGCAGCGCTGGCGCCCACATCACCGACGTGCTGGATTTCGGCCTTGCGGCGGCCAACTTCGCGCTGTTCGATATCGCCACCGCCATCGAGCGCAATGCGATCGCGTGGCTGGCTTTGGACGGCCATGCGGCGCATGCGGATATTGCCTGCGCGCTGATCGATGGCTATCGACAGGTGCGCCCGCTGGATGGCGCGGACGTCCACCTGCTGGCCAACCTGCTGCCGTTGGTGCATGTGGATTTCGCGCTGTCGGAAGTGGAGTACTTCCACGCCATCACGCAATCGCGCGCCAATGCCGACGTGGCCTACGACACGTTTTTGCGCGGGCACGCGGCGTGGTTCGGTACCCGCGAGGGTCAATCGCTGCTGCAGAGCATCCACGACTGCGCCTGAGCTGCGCAGCTCTGTGGGAGCGACTTCAGTCGCGATGCTCTTGCTTGTGAGGCACCAGAAAAAAGCATCGCGACTGAAGTCGCTCCCACAAGTCGCACCCACCCACAAGTCGCTCCCACAGTAAGGCCATCGGAAGCCATTCCATGGTTTAATACGCATTCTTGAAGCGGGGGTGCCTGGCGTTTGCCGGGCTGAGAGAGTCCCTTGGAACCTGATCCGGTTTGCACCGGCGTAGGGAGCTTGATACGGATCGATGCATCTTTCGTGGATGGGTCGATTCGCCGTCGCTTCGTGTGTCCACCGAATTCGACGACGACGATGACTCTTTCCCGCACTCCCCTCTTGCTTGCCCTGCTGGCCTCCCTTGGCGTGGCGCACGCCGCCGATATCCAGAACACGCAACCGCGCACCACCGATCTGTCGACCATCGACGTGAAGGCCATGGCCGACCGCGATGCCACGCCGGGCACCGGCCTGGACAGCTACGGCAACGCATCGCTGCATGACACGCCCGCCTCCGTCACCGTCGTCAGCCGCCAGCAGATCGACGACCGCCAGATCCGCACGCTGAGCGAATTGGCCCGCGAGGATGCCTCGCTGGGCGACAACTACGCGCCGGTTGGGTACTACCAGGACATCGCCATCCGCGGTTATCCGCTGGACCTGGCCACCGGTTTGCGCCTCAACAACCTCACCATCGCCGGCGAGCAGCCGGTGGCGATGGAAGACAAGCAGCAGGTACAGATCCTGAAAGGCCTGGCCGGGCTGGAAGCGGGCGTGATGGAACCGGGCGGCGTGGTGAACTACGTCAGCAAGCGGCCGGACAAAGTCCGCAACGTCACGCTGGGCGTCGACTCGCATGGCTCGCGCTACGGTGCGCTGGACGTGGGCGGCTGGTTGACGCCGGCCTTTGGCGTGCGCCTCAACGCCGCTTATGAAGACACCCATTCCTACGTGCAGCACGCCGATGGCCGGCGCAATTTCTACGCGGCGGCCATCGACTGGAACATCTCGCCCAAGGCCACGCTGCAACTGGACGGCAACTACCAGACCAGCGCGCAGCGTTCTGTGTCCGGCTATCAACTACTGGGCGGCAACACCATCCCCGCCCACGCCAGCGCCACCCGCATGCTGGGTTTCCAGCCATGGCAGAAGCCGGTGGCCATCCACGCCGCCAACAGCAGCGCGCGCTTCGCCTATGCATTCAATGAGGACTGGCGCCTGCGCCTTTCCGCCGGCCACAGCCGCAGCCTGATCGACGACAACGTGGCGTTTGCCTATGGCTGTTTCTACGCGGCCGATTGCGCCAGCGGTGCCACCCCGGGCAATTATTTCGCGCCGAACGGCGACTACGACGTCTACGATTACCGCAGCCCCGACGATACCCGCGTGGACAACGAGGCACGCGCGGTGCTGGAAGGCCGCTTCGATACCGGCACGCTGACCCACCAGATCAGCGTGGGCGCCAGCGCGTTCCAGCGCACCATCGACCGCCGCCAGGATGTGTACGACTATGTGGGCACCGCCAACATCGCCGATGTGGATCCACCGGTGTTCGCGCCCTCTCCCAATCAGCCCGGCGCCTCGGCACGGCGACTGACCAGCTGGCAGCACTCGCTGTTCGCGCTGGACCGCATCCATCTGGGCGAGCACTGGCAGGTGATTGTCGGCGACCGCTTCGTGCGCCTGCACGACCGCGCCTACGACAGCGACGGCGTGCCCGAACGCAACACCCGCCTCAGCAAGGCGCTGCCGCAGGCGGCCGTGCTGTGGCAGCCGACCGATCCGCTGACCGCGTACCTCAGCTACAGCGAGGGCCTTTCGCTGGGACAGGAAGCGCCGTACTGGACCAGCAACGACGGCAGCACACTGGCGCCGCGGCTGTCGCGGCAGGTCGAGGCCGGGGTGAAATACCAGGTGAGCGAGGCGCTGAACCTCACCAGCGCGGTCTACCGCATCCGCCAGCCGTACCAGTTTGCACGGCCGGACGATACCGAGGCAGGCTTCACCTTCGTGCAGCAGGGTGAAGAGGTGCACACCGGGCTGGAGCTGGGCGCCAACGGCAAACTCGGCAGCAACCTCAACCTCACCGCCAGCGCCAGTTTCATCCGCGCCCGCGCCGAGAACACCGGCGCCGCCGCCTACGAAGGCCACCAGGTGGTGAACGTGCCGCGCCTGCGCACGGCCATCCACGCCGATTACCGTCTGCCGTTCGCGCCCGCGTTGAGCGTGCTGGGTGGCTGGCGTTATGCGTCGTCCAACATCGCCACGCCGGACGGCCGCGAGCGCGCGCCCGCCTATCACGTGTTCGACGCCGGCCTGCGCTACACCGGGCAATGGCGCAGCCACCCGCTGGTCGCGCGCTTGGGTATGGACAACGTGTTCAACCGGTTCTACTGGCGCGACACCGGCAGTGCCGGCGGTGACAGCTACCTGTTTCCCGGTGCGCCACGGCTAACCCGACTGTCGGTGACGGTCGGCTTCTGATGAGCTGGATCGAGCTCATCGGGGCACTGGTCAGCGCCCTCGCCGTGTGGCTTACGGCGCGGCGGCGGCCCTGGTGCTGGCCGATCGGGCTGGTGTCGGTGCTGATCTACTCGTGGATCTTCATCGACGCCAAGCTGTACTCCGACGCCCTGCTGCAGGGCGCCTTCGCCGTGATGATCGTCTACGGCTGGGTGCGCTGGATGCAGCACCTGGACGACCACGGCCGGGTGCAACTGGCGCCGCTGCCATTCCGGCACGCGCTGCAACACGTCAGCGTCGGCGCGCTGGGGGCACTGGCGCTGGGCTTCGCCATGCATCGCTGGACGGATGCCGCGCTGCCCTGGCTCGATGCGGCGCTCACCGCTTTCAGCCTGGTGGCGCAATGGTGGCAGGGCCGCCGGCACATCGCCGCGTGGTGGCTGTGGATCACCGTCGATGTGTTGTACGTGGGTGAGTACGTCTACAAGTCGCTGCTGATCACCGCGGTGCTGTACGTGGCCTTCATCGTGCTGGCGGTGATCGGCCTGCGTGCGTGGCGCCGCTCGACGGGTGAGGCGGTGGCGGTCTAGGATCCGGGCGCCATCACGGTCGGATTGCATCGGTTCAGGCTGGCCACTTTTTCCTGACGCGTTTCGGTGCAGAATGCCGTTGCCATGAACACCTCGACCCTTGCCCGGTTATCGCCTTGTCTGGCACTGCTGCTTTCGGTAGCGGCGGGACCGGTGCTGGCGCAGAACATCTACAAATGCAGCCATGGCGGCCAGGTCGAATACACCGACAAGCCCTGCCCCAGCAGCGGCGAGTTGCTGCATCGCGCGGACGACACCGAAATCATCGACCGCTACCTGCGGCTGGGCCAACTCGACGCGGCGAAAAACTATGCCGACGCACGCCAACTGCAGGCGCTCTACCAGCAGCGTCTGGAGGCCCATGTGCAGGCGGAAAACGAACGCGCGCAACGCCAGGCAGACGAGGCCGCTGCCGCTGCGCAACAGCGCGAACAACAGGCGCAGCAACAAGCACTGGCCGACGCGGAGGCCAACCGCCAGCACCTGCTGATCGAGAACGAAACGCTGCGCCAGCAGAACGCCCAGTACCAGGATGAACTGACCCAGCCGCCCGGCATCTACGCCTCTCCGTATTGGGGCGCCTCACCGCGCTGGCCGCGCCGCCATGACGGGCACCGTGATCGCGACCACGATCGCGGCCATGACGGTGATCGTCCCATGGGGCCGAGGCCGCCGACGTTCCATCCTTGCGAAACGCTGGCCGGCGGTCGCCTGCGCTGCTGAGCGTCACCCGTCTTTCTGTAGGAGCGGCTTCAGCCGCGATGCTCTTCGGTGGAGATCCAGAGCAAAAGCATCGCGGCTGAAGCCGCTCCCACAGGGGTTGCTCCCACCATGGAAGCCCCTAGGACGGATCAGGCTTTTTCCTGCGCCGTGCGGCGGGCTTGGTAGCCACCGGCGGCTTGGTGTCGACGCGCGCCGCCAGCGACGGCCCCACGTAGCCGACGAACTTCTGCCGCAGTTGGGTGATGTCGCTGATGCGGCCCAGCACGTCGCCCATCTCGCGCGTCATCGCGCTGATCAACAGGCTGAACAGGGCGGTGAACGTGCCCAGGCTGTGCCAGGCGCGCTCGGCGCGCAGCGGCACCATCAGCACGTTCGGCGTCAGCTGGCGCGCCCAGTAGCACTGCGTGTCGGTGATGATCACCAGCGGAATGCCGCGTGCCGCCACCTCGTCGGCCAGCAGCCGGAAATGGCGCGAGTAGCGCCGCACGTCGATCAGCACCACGCAGCTTTGCGGGGTGGAGTCCAGCAGCAGCTCGGTGTACGCACCATCCGCACCGGAGTCGAACGTGACCCGCGGCCGCACGTGTTCCAGCAGGCTGGCGAAACCCAGGCCCAGAAAGCGCCCGTGCTGGAAACTGGCGATCGACACCTTGTCCGCCTCGATCAGCATCCTGACGATGGTTCGCCACTCCTCGGTGCGTGCCAATTCATGCACGTCGGTGAGCCCGCGGATTTCCGCCTGCAGGTTCTCGCTGACGAAATCCGCATCGCTCGTCGGCAGCGGCGCCTTGTACAGCTTCAGCCAAGGCGCCTCGCCGCGCAGTTCCTCCTTCAACTCCCCCAGCCCGGCGTAGCCCAGATTGCGCAGGAAACGGCCCACCGTCATCGCGCTCACGCCCACCTGCTTGCCCAGCGACGCGGCGGTTTCGAACGGGATGCCGCTGATGTTGTTGAGCAGGTGGGTGGCGATCTTCTGCTCGGACGCGGTGAAGCTGTCCCAGCGGCTTTTCAGTTTCTTTTGCAGGTCTTTGGTCATCGTTTTCTCATCGCGCCAGCACCACGGCCGCGGATGCATGGGTTTCCACGTCGCCGATGCGGCGGCCCAGCATATACAGAAGCGACGCCGACAGGCCCGCCACGGCGGCGATCAGGGTGAAGAACCACGCGTGGCTCAGCTGGCTCCACAAGGTCCCCAGCGCACCAGCCAGCAGGTTGCCGAAGAAGCCGGCGAAGAACCACGTGGCGATGCTGGTGGCGCGAAAACCTTCCGGCGCCATGCGCCCGAACAGGCCCAGCCCCACCGGCAGGATGTACAGCTCGCCCGTGGTCAGCAGCACGAAGAACGCGAACAACCACAGCCAGCTGGCGCGCGTGCCGTGCGCCGCGCACCACGCTTCCACCGCGGCCAGCATCAGGAACGAAGCGCCCACGATGAAGGCGCCGAATGCCATCTTGTCCAGCCAGGGCGTTTCCACGCCGCGCCGCGCCAGCCGCGCCCAGCGCGCCACCAGCAGCGGGGTAAAGGCAAACACCACCAGCGAGTTGATCGCCTGGAACCAGGTCATCGGAATGACCCAGTCCCCCAAGTGGCGATCGACGCCCTGGTCGGCCCACAGCGCGATGGTGTTGCCGGTCTGCTCGTAGGCGCCGCGGAACACCACCACGATGGCGGCGATGCCGATCAGCAGCATGAAGCGATCGATCACCGCACGATCCACCGGTGGCCGGGTAGCCGCGCGCTTGCGCCGCGGCGGTTCGGGCGGCAGGTAGCGGCAGCCGGCCAGATAGATCACCACCGACAGCACCATGCCGAGGCCGGCGGCGGCGAACCCCCAATGCCAGCCATACCACTCGCCCAGCGACCCGCACACCAGTGGCGCCAGGAAGCCGCCCAGGTTGATGCCCACGTAATAGATGTTGTAAGCCGTCTTGCTGCGCGGATCGCCGTCGCGATAGAGGCCTTCGATCTGGCTGGCCAGGCTGGGCAGGAACAGGCCGTTGCCCAGCGCGATGGTGGCCAGCGCCGGGTAGAACAGCGGCTCGGACGCCATCATGAAATGACCCAGCGCCATGGTGATTCCGCCGATCACCACCGCGTTGCGCCGGCCCAGCCAGCGGTCGGCGATCATGCCGCCGAACACCGGCGTGAAATACACGAACGCCGCGTAGGCGCCATACACCAGCGAGGCGTACTCCTGATCCATGTCCAGGTGCTTGGTCATGTAATAGACCAGCAGCGCCCGCATGCCGAAGAAGGAGAACATCTCCCACATTTCGGTGAGGAACAGCACGCTCAGGCCGCGCGGATGGCCGAACCAGTTTTTCTCGCGCGTGGCTGGAATCATGCTGTCTACTCTCTCCAGTTCTCACTTGTAGGAGCGGCTTCAGCCGCGATGCTTCTGCTCTGGAGTTTCAATAGAGGCAAGAGCATCGCGACTGAAGTCGCTCCTACAGGGCGGATTACGCACCGCCCCAGACGGCGTCGGAACACCACACATTGCCGTCCTCATAAACCACCGACGGGGCGTAATCGTCGATCAGGCTGATCGGGCCGTCCAGGTCCACCACGTCGCACAACTGGCCCACCACGAATGCCGGAGCCATCGCCAGCGACGAGCCGCCCATATTGCCCACCATCAAATCGAAGCCCAGCTTGCGTGCCCTGGCGGCAATTTCCAGCGCCTCGGTGAGGCCGCCGCATTTGTCCAGCTTGATGTTGATGACATCGACGCGGCCCACCATTTTTTCCAGGTCGCCGCGATCCTGCACGCTTTCGTCGGCGGCAACGCGTATCGGCCGATCCAGGCCGTCCAGCCAGTCTTCCTTGCCGACCGGGAACGGCTGCTCGACCACGTCCACCCGCGCCTCGGCCAACGTGGGCAGCAGGCGCGCGAAGGACTCGCGGGTGAAACCCTGGTTCGCGTCGACCATCAGCCACACGTCCGGCCGCGCCTCGCGTACGGCAAGCACGCGCTCGGCGCTGCGGCCGTCGTCGGTGAGTTTCAGCTTGATCGCGCGGGCGGCGGCATAGGCTTTTGCGCCTTCGGCCATGGCTTCCGGTTCTTCCGCGCCCAGCGTGTAGGTAGTACGCAACGGCCTGGGCGTATCCAGCCCGGCCAGTTGCCACACTGGCTTGCCGCTGCGTTTGGCTTCGAGATCCCACAGGGCGCAATCGAGCGCGTTGCGCGCGCCGCCGGCGGGCAGCAGTTTCTGCAACGTCTGGCGGTCGATGCCGGCCTCGATCTGCGCACGCAAGGCCTCGATCTGCACCTGCATGGTGGCCGGCGTGTCGTGGCGGTAATAGACGCCCTGCGCTTCGCCGCGGCCGGTCCGGCCCTGCTCATCCGTGAGCTCGACGATCAGCGCATCGAACGCGGTGAAGGTGTAGCCGGTGATGTGGAATGGCGCCTTGATCGCCCAGCTCTTCTGCGTCGCTTGCAGGCGCAACCGCCCGCACTCATGAACGTTCATGCGTGTATTCCCGGATAAAGCGCGGCGGCGGGGGTTCGCCGCCGCGCGGTGAGATCAATAGCGGACGTTGAAGCTGATCAACCCGAACACCACGATGAACCAGCTCAGGTAGATCGCCGCCAGCGCCAGCAGGGTTTCGCCGGCCAGCACCCAGCGGCCACGCCGCGGCGCCATCCAGCTGCGCACCGCATGCACCACCACCGCCAACGCGCCGAGCAGGGCCAGCACGCCCAGTACGTAGAGCAGGTACAGCCACGGCGTCATCCTGCCCTGCAGCAGCATGTCCTCGCTGATGGTCGAACTCACCAGCAGGGCGATCCAGCCGCCAATGTCGATGAACAGCGCCAGCAGGCCCAGCCGCGACAGCAGGCGCGAGCGCCGCTGCGCCGCGTTCAACGCGATCAAACGGCCATAGTGGCGACGTACCCAGCCACCGATGCCCCAGCTCAGCAGCGCGACGATCACCGCCAGGAACGACAGCCCGCCCCAGAGGCTCACCGAGCTCATCGAGCGTGCGGCGGAAACGCGCTGGAACACGAACACGGGCGCTTCGACGTCGGTGGCCCAGTACAGAATATCGCCCTTGTCGTCGGTGACGAATTTCAGATGCGCGTCACCGTTCACTTCGCGCCAGGTCAGCGGCCCCACTTCGCGCCAGTGCAGCGGCTTGCCGGCGTAGTTGTTCCATATCGAGACGACGATGGTGCCATCCGGCTGCGGCACCACGCTGGTCTGGCCCAGCAGATACAAGGGACGCAGCGCGCTGTCGTTGCGGCGGCTGGATTCGTACCAGCCGGCGACGCGTGCGGCATCCTTTTTCGCGCTGGCCACCGTGGGTTCCGCGGGTGCGTCATACGGGAAGTAGCGGTCGAGGAAGGACTGGAATACCGCCTTGCGGATCACATGCGCGCCGCCCTCGCTGCCGGCGCTGTTGAACGACATGAAGATGCCCACGTTCGCATCCAGCAGCAGGTGCAGATCGCTGTGGAACACCACCGTGTCGCCGCCGTGGCCGATGATGCGCTGGCCGTGGCTGTCCTCCTGGTAGAAGCCCAGGTCGAACCCGGGCAGGCCCGGTGCGGCGGTGTGCTGCGGGCTGTGCATCAGCTCGGCCGTGGCCTGTTGCAGGATGCGCGTGTCACCGAAGCGACCGCCCTGCAACTGGGCGATCATGAACTTCGCCATGTCGGTGGCCGAGCTGCTCATCGCACCGGCCGGTGCCGGGTCCACCGGCTCGAACGGACGCGGCTTGCCGTCGGACACGCTCTCGTAGCCCTTCGCCATCAGCGGCGCGAGATCCGGCGGCAACGGCTGCGCAAAGCTGGAGTGCTGCATGCCCAGCGGATCGAAGATGTGGTGCTTGATGTAATCGGCAAACGGCTCGCCCGATACCCGCTGCACGATATAGCCGGCCAGGCCGCAGCCGTAGTTGGAATACGCCACGACCTGGCCCGGCGGATAGATCCGCGCGGGGATGTGGGTCTTCAGGTATTTCTCCAGATCCACTTCATCCGTGGTCGCCGGCAGCAGGCCGCGGGCGGTGTCCTCGAAACCCGCGGTGTGGGTCATGATCTGGCGCAGGGTGATCGGCTTGCCGTCGCGCGGGGGGATCTTGAAGTCGAGATAGGTGTTGACGTCCTTGTCCAGATCCAGCTTGCCCTGCTCCACCTGCTGCATCACCGCGGTCCAGGTGAACAGCTTGGAGGTGGAACCGGGGCGGAACAGCGTGGTTTCCGGTGACGGTGGCTTGCGCGTTTTCAGGTCGGCATAGCCGTAGCCGCGGGCAAACAGCAGCTTGCCGTCCTTCACCACGCTGATGACGCCGCCGGCCACGTCGCCCCGCTTGAGCGCGTAAGGCACCAGGCCGTCGAAGAAGGTGGTGAGATCCGCTTCGGTCAGCGCGTGGGCATCACCCTCGGACGCGCTGGTCACGGCGGTGGCGGCCGTCACCTTGGCCGGTGCCGGCAACACGGTCGAGCCGGCGGGCGCCGGAACTGTCGGCGACGGCGGCACCTGTGCGGTGGCCAGGCCGGTGCACAGGCTGAGGGCCAACGCCACGGCGAGCTTCGCATAACGATTCATGGACACACTCCAGAAAGATGGCGATGACGGGACAGGCTCAGAAACTGACGCTGGCCGACAGGCCGACGGTGCGCGGCGTCACGTAGACC
Organism: Rhodanobacter sp. Root480; assembly: GCF_001426645.1. GTDB lineage: Bacteria > Pseudomonadota > Gammaproteobacteria > Xanthomonadales > Rhodanobacteraceae > Rhodanobacter > Rhodanobacter ginsenosidimutans. The sequence continues at coordinate 238,023 of NZ_LMEX01000001.1, read as the reverse complement.
ACGCCGAACGGGCTGCCAAGCGGATCGATGGTTTCCGACGCCATCGAGCTGATGCCGCGGTCGTCGGTGAGGTTCTTGACGTAGGCCTTGAGCGTCCAGTTGTTGATGTTCACGCCTGCGCGCAAGTCGACGCCGTTGTAGCCGGGTGCGTCGAAGCGCGGGCCGGGCACGGCCTGGAAATCGGTCTTGCGTTCGCCGACATGGCTGTAGCTGCCGCCGACGAAACCGGACCAGGCCCCTGCCAGCGGGAAGTCGTAGTCGATGCCGACATGGGCGTTCCATTTCGGCACCCACGGCAGGCGGTCGCCCTTGTAGCCGAACAAGCCCGGTGGCGTGTCCGCCGTCAACTCGGCATCGGTCCAGGTGGCATTGGCCGAAAGTACCAGGCCCGGTGCCGCGGCGTACTGCCAGTTCGCTTCCACGCCCTGGCTGCGGGCCTTGCCGCCGTTGCCCAGGAAGCTGAAACCGCCGGCGAAGGAGGTCAGCTGGATCTTGTCCCAGTCGATGTAGAAGGCGGCCACGTCCAGCGCCATGCGCTTGTCGAGCATGGTCGACTTCAAGCCCAGCTCGTAGCTCACCAACTTGTCCGGACCAAAGGTCTCCGGCGCACCAAGGCCCGGCGGCACCCCCACGTTGGGGCCACCCGGCCGATAGCCCGAGGCGACGCGCACGTAGGCCATCAGGTCGTCGCTGAACTTGAAGCTGGGGTTCAACAGGAAGGTGGTGGGGCTGTCCGAGCCCTTGATGGTGAAGTCGCTGTCGCCCACCAGGATGCCGGTACCGCTCTGGTTGAAGGTGGTGCGGTCATGCGTGTAGCGGGCGCCCAGCAGCAGGCTGAACTGCGACGTGGCATGCCAGGTGATGTCGCCATAGCCAGCCCATTCGGTGAAGGTCGCCGGGCCCACCGCGATGTGCCCCAGTGTGAAGGGCAACGCGATCGGTTCGCCGGTGGTGGCGTCGAAACTCAGCACGTCCTGCTGGTTGGTGGTGTGCTCGCGGGTATAGAACACGCCAGCGCGCCATTCGAGCGTCCGGTCCTCGGGCGATTGCAGCCGCAATTCCTGGGTGAACTTGCCCAGGTGAATAGGACCGTTGATCGAGTAGCCGCCGTTGTCCAGCCCGAGCGCGGGGTTGACGATGGGGCCATAGGCGACGGTCGCGTCGGGGTTGGATTGCCGATCCAGCGTGCTGTAGCTGCTCACCGAAACGAGCTGGCTCCAACCGAAATCCGCATTGATGCTGGCGTCGTACAGGCGATAGCGCACGCCGAAATTGCCGGTGCCGGGCGCGCGGCTTTGCTTGAGGTCGCCGTAGAGCGGTTTCAACGTCAGCGGATCCACATCGACGCCGCCGTTGGCCAGCGCATTGCCATGGAGGTTCTGCGCCAGTGCCGACAACCGCAGCGAGAAAGCCTCCGATGGCGTCCACATCAATTGCGCACGACCACCGCGCACTTCGGCGTCGTTGACGTCCTTCTCGCCGGTGGCCACGTTGTCGATATAGCCTGGATCGTGGCGCGCGTACGCATTCACGCGCAGCGCCAGCGCATCCTTGATCAGCGGCACGTTGAACATGGCGTGCGAATCCATCCCGCCTTCGCCGCCCGACACGCTGCTGCCGCCCACCGAAATGCGGCCGGCAACCGCCGTGCTGTCCGGCTTCACCGTGACGAATTTCAGCAGGCCGCCCAGGGTGTTCGAGCCGTAAAGCGTGCCCTGCGGGCCCCGCAGCACTTCGATCCGCTCCAGATCAGCCGGGTCGATATCCGGCGTCAACACGCTGCCCGCGGAATAGACCGTGCTGGAGCCGTAGGGCGTGTCGTCGATATACGTGCCCACCGTGGCGTTCGGCGTGTTGGCACCCGAGGTGACGCCGCGCAACGTGAGCTGCGTCTGGCCCGGTCCTTGCGACACGACATTGAGGCCCGGCACCTGGCTGGCGTAATCGGAAAAACCCTGCGCGCTCTGGCGCTGAAGATCGTTGCCCGACACCGCCGACACCGCCATCGGCACGTCCTGCAGGCGCTCGCTGCGCTTGTTGGCGGTGACCATCACGGTGCCCAGATTGGTCGTCGACGTATCGCCTGACGACGCGACAGGCTGCTCGGCAGCCGCCACTGCCTCGGGCTCACCCCGCCCCGCGCCCGCTTCAGTCGCCGCCAACGGCTGCCCCCACGCGCCCATCGGCATCAAGAGCGCCAACGCCACCGCAATGCTGATACGCCGGCTGCGATACGGATGATGCAATTCCATGACGTACTCCCCGTGATGGTCGTTGAAGGACAATCCACGGGTGCAGTGTTATCTTGTTATCATTTGAAAGTCAATGATAGTTTTCTATCATGAATATGCGCGTGGGAACGTCGGCCGCCCGGTAGCACTGTGCGAGTGATTCCCCGCACGCCATGTCGCCGTCCAGCCGTAAAGCCGTCCACTCAGAGATACGGCATGCGTGCGTCACTACGGGCGGCGGAGGGTCACTTGAAGGTGGGGTGAGACGCCGCAGGCCGTGCAACCGTCGGCTAGCGGCGAACGCTATCGGGGTCCGCGCACGGGCCAGACGTGCGCCGGGTAATAGCGCTGCATCATCCGCGCGACGTATTCCCCCAGATTCGGATGGGCTGCTGCCGCACGCTGCAGTGGCGTATCGAAGAAAGGCGTGAGCACGCCGGCCAGAACGCCCAGCGCCGTGGCATCCACACCGCTGGGTGAGGTGTCCATGAAATACGGCTGCTCTCCCAGCAACGCTGCCAAGGCATCGATCGAACGCACGCCGAGCGCGGCAATCCCTTCCGGGCTGTGTCGACCGATACCTTGCGCGTGCAGTTCGGCGCGCTTGCCAGCCTGCATCTGCTCGCGTCGTTGCGCGCGCTGCGGCTCGGGCACGCTGTCGGCGAACCGGGCCGGCCCCTTGGCGAAATTGTCCGGATCGATCCAGCGGAACCAGACCATCGCAAAGTAAAGATGATCCTCGAGCAGGCGCTCGATCGCCCACGCCTGCGCCCGCTGGCGCGCATCCAGGCCCGCATCCAGATCGACCCCGTATTTGCGTTCGACATGGGCGCGGATGAAGGTGGAATCGCTCACCACCTCGCCGTGATCGTCGATGAAGGGCAACTTCCCCAAAGGCGCCTGTGGCGGAATCATCGGCACCCGCCCGTACGCCAGCCCGGCCATTTTCAGCTGCACCTCGGTCTTGATCACGAAGGGGCTGGTGTCCGGCAACTCAAAGGCGGCGCGGGTAACGTACAAGGTGATGCTGGAATCGGACATGGCGGTGCTCGCTAGGGGAAGCATGTCAGCAGGGACGTTGTCCGAAACCCGAGAACGCGCCGGTGGCCACCGGCGCCTCCGTTGACTTGAGCGCCGGCCGGGAGGAAAGTAACCACTGCAGCCGGGATGATTCATCCCATGGTCATGGCAACACCCGGCTCCCCGGAGGGTCCATGAAACCGTTACTCCCACTCGCCCTTTTCACCCTGCTGGCCACCGGCGGTGCCGCCACGGCCTCCACCCAACCGCTCAACGAGTTCCCTTCCGCGATCCTGCCCGTGCTGGTGCAGGTGGATGCGCAAGGCAGAGTCACCGATGCCTCGCCCGCCACGAAACTCTCGCCGCAACTCGACCGCCTGTTGAGGAAGAATCTGGCCGAAATGGTCAGCAAACCGGCGACCGATCGCCACGGCCACCCGATGGCCAGCCAGGCCATCATCAATGTTTCCTTGCAGACCTCGCCCCGCACCGAGGGCGACTACGATGCCATTTTCGCCTACATCTCCACCAAGCCGGTGCCCGCGGGCTCTTGGCATTGGGTGCACATCGACGGGCACCGTTTGGCGCTGGCCAACCGGGACCATCAAAGGAATCGCAGGCTCTTCGAGTTCAGCCATTATCGAGCCGGTTTCCGTCCCCAACCCATTCCTGTTCGCCAGTTGCCGCCACCGATCCGGAACGCTTCGCATCCCGCGCCATCGCGTCCCACCCGGTAGGGTTGGCTTGCATCCGGGATAACTCCCGCAGAGAAAAAAAAAGCCCGCCGATGGCGGGCTTTTCGTTGGCAGGCGCGATGCGCCTACCCCAGCAACACCCGATTCATCCGCTGCACAAACGCGGCCGGGTCAGGCAACTGCGCGCCGGCCGAAATCTCCGCCTGCTCCAGCAGCAAGGTGGCCAGGTCTTTCGCCTTGGCCTCGTCGCCCTCCGTCTCGACCCGCTTGACCAGCGCGTGCTGCGGATTGATCTCCAGCGTCGGCTTGGATTCCGGCATTTCCTGCCCGGCTTCGCGCAGCAGGCGGGCCAGATGCGGAGCCATTTCGTAATCGCTCAACGCCAGGCATGACGGCGAATCCGTCAGGCGTGCGGACACCTTTACCTCGCCCACGCGATCACCCAGCAGATCCTTCAGCTTCTTCAACAGCGGCTCGGCTTCCTTGGTCGCCTCTTCCTGCTTTTTCTTGTCGGCCTCATCCAAAGGCACGTCGCCCTTGGCCACGCTCTTCAGCTTCTTGCCTTCGTACTCGCTCAAGCTGCCGATCATCCATTCGTCGATACGGTCGGACATCAGCAACACTTCGATGTCCTTGGCCTTGAACGCTTCCAGCTGCGGGCTGCCGAAGGCGGCAGCGTAGCTGTCGGCGGTGATGTACCAGATCGCGTCCTGACCGATCGCCATGCGGCCGATGTAGTCGTCCAGCGAGACGTTCTGCGCGGTGCCCTCACCCTTGGTGGAGGCGAAGCGCAGCAGCTTGGCGATGCGCTCGCGGTTGTTGGCGTCTTCGCTGATGCCTTCCTTGAGGGTGTTGCCGAAGGCCTTGTAGAACGTCTGGAATTTTTCCGGCTCGTCGCGGGCCAGCTTTTCGATCAGGTCGAGCACGCGCTTGACGCAGGCGGCCTTGATGCGGTCGAGCTGGCGGTTGTGTTGCAGAATTTCGCGGCTGACGTTGAGTGGCAGGTCGTCGGCGTCGACCACGCCGCGCACGAAGCGCAGGTAGTTCGGCAGCAGTTCTTCGGCGGCGTCCATGATGAAGACGCGCTTGATGTAGAGCTTGAGTCCCTTGCGCTCATCGCGGCCGCCCATCATCAGGTCGAACGGCGGTTGCGACGGCAGGTACAGCAAGGTGGTGAAGCTCTGGCTGCCCTCGACGCGGTTGTGCGTCCAGGCCAGTGCGTCGTTGAAATCGTGGCCGAGGGATTTGTAGAAGCTCTGGTAATCCTCGTCGCTGATCTCGGACTTGGGCTTGGCCCACAGCGCCGACGCAGCGTTGATGGTTTCCCACTCGTCGGTGGGCTGGTCGTCCTTCTCGACCGGCATGCGGATCGGGAAGGCCACGTGATCGGAATAGCGGGTGATCAGCGAGCGCAGCTGCCAGCGCTTCAGGAACTCGTCCTCGTCGGCCTTCAGATGCAGGATGACCGAGGTACCACGCTCGGCCTGTTCGACCTGTTCCAGCGAGTATTCGCCCTTGCCGTCACTCTCCCACTTCACGCCCTCGCCAGCCGGCGCATCGGCGCGGCGGCTGAGCACGGTGACCTTGTCGGCCACCACGAAGGCGGAATAGAAGCCCACGCCGAACTGGCCGATCAGCCGCGCATCGGCCTTCTGCTCGCCCGACATCGCTTCCAGGAAACGGCGCGTGCCGGAGCTGGCGATGGTGCCGATGTTGGCCACGATCTCGTCGCGGTTCATGCCGATGCCGTTGTCGCGCACGGTGACGGTGCGCGCCTGCGGGTCCCAGCTCACATCGATATGCAGCTCGCTGTCGCCGGCCGACAATTCGGGGTTGGCGATCGACTCGAAACGCAGCTTGTCGCAGGCGTCGGAGGCGTTGGAAACCAGCTCGCGCAGGAAGATTTCCTTGTGCGAGTAAAGCGAGTGCGTGACCAGATGCAGGACCTGGGCAACTTCGGCTTCGAACTTGCGGGTTTCGGTGGCGGGTGCGTTCATTGCAGGCTCAACTCCAGTAGGACATGGACATGTTTGATTGCCGCCGCGGGGGCACCGAAACGGCCGGCGGTGTGCGGCGGACAGGGTTGGGGAAATCGGGGCAGGTGCCCTCGGTTTCAAGGCGCGCATGACGCCGCGGCGGCGATAAACTGTACCGATGAGCTATCGCGGCCGATTCGCCCCTTCGCCCACTGGCCCCCTGCATTTTGGTTCGCTGGTCGCTGCGCTGGCCAGCTGGCTCTGCGCGCGCCACGCTGGCGGCGACTGGCTGGTGCGGATCGAGGATATCGACACCCCGCGCGAAGTGTCCGGCGCGGCAACGAACATCCTCGACACGCTGCACGCGTTCGGTCTGCTGGCGGATGCGCCGCCGCTTTTCCAGTCGCAGCGGCTGGCCGCCTACGATGCCGCGTTCGAAACACTGCGAGCCAGCGGCGCGCTGTTTCCCTGCTGGTGCAGCCGGCGCGCGCTGGAGCCGAGCGGCGGCATCCATCGCGATGGCCGTTGTGCAAGCTCGCACGAAGACGGCGTGGCGCCCGCATGGCGCCTGCGCGTACCCGACGACGACATCCATTTTCACGATGCACTGCAGGGACCGCAACAGCAGAACCTGCGCCAATACGTGGGTGATTTCGTGATACGGCGCGCCGATGGCATCTATGCGTATCACCTTGCCTGTGTGGTGGACGATGCCGACCAGCAGATCACCGAGGTGGTGCGCGGCCACGACCTGCTCGATTCCACGCCGCGGCAGATCTGGTTGCAGCGCTGCCTGGGCTTGCCCACGCCCGCCTATCGCCACCTGCCGCTGGTGCTGGATACCGACGGTCGCAAATTGTCCAAATCCACGCAGGCGCTACCGGTGGATGCGGGCGACCCGCTGCCCGCGCTGCGCAGCGCAGCGGGCTTCCTGGCCTTGCCGGTGGCAGGCTCGGCGGGCACGGTTCAGGAGCTGCTGGCAAACATGCTGGATCGGTTCGATCCCGATCGCCTGCCCCGCCGCAACCAGCGGCTGGACGGCCAAACCGTCATAGAAAATGGTTGCGAATGACTCTGCCATCGCGGAGAGTGGAGTCATCGACGTGGCCGTCCGGCATCGTCGATCGCGTACACCTACAGGAGAAAGGAAATGACGCAGCGCACGGCATTGGTTACAGGTGGCACCGGCGGCATCGGCAGCGCGATCGTGCGCTACCTCGCCGGGCAGGGTCATCGCGTGGTGACCAACTACCGTGACGCGGCGAAAGCCGAAACCTGGCGCCAGGCGATGGCCGCCGACGGCATCGAGGTGACCCTGGTGCCCGGCGACGTCAGCGACCCGCAGGCTTCCGAAGCGATGATCCGCGCCATCGAGGAAAAGTGCGGCCCGGTGGAAATCCTGGTCAACAACGCGGGCATCACGCGCGACTCCACCTTCCACAAGATGAGCTACCAGCAGTGGATGGACGTGGTGAACACCAACTTGAACGCCTGCTTCAACGTCACCCGACCGGTGATCGAAGGCATGCGCGCACGCAAATGGGGCCGCATCGTGCAGATCAGCTCCATCAACGGCCAGAAGGGCCAGTACGGCCAGGCCAACTACGCCGCCGCCAAGGCCGGCATGCACGGCTTCACCATCTCGCTGGCGCAGGAAAACGCGAAGTTCGGCATCACCGTCAACACCGTGTCGCCCGGCTACGTGGGCACCGACATGGTGATGGCCGTGCCCGAAGACGTGCGCGCCAAGATCGTGGCGCAGATCCCGGTGGGCCGCCTCGGCAAACCCGAGGAAATCGCCCACGCCGTCGCCTTCCTCACCGGCGAGGAAACCAGCTGGATCACCGGCGCCAACCTGGCCATCAACGGCGGACACTACATGGGTTGGTGATGCCGCGCTTTGAAACTGCCAGTGGCAGTTTCAGCGGCATCACCAGGTGAGGCATGGATGCCGAACGGGCAGCGCCGCATGGACGCCTGCTTGCCTCAGCTCCCAAAAAAGCCATCTACCAGTAGCAGCTCCAGCGGCATCACCAGGTGAGGCATGGATGCCGAACGGGCAGCGCCGCATGGACGCCTGCTTGCCTCAGCTCCCAAAAGAAGCCACCCACCAGTGGCAGTTTCAGCGGCATCACCAGGTGAGCATGGATGCCGAACGGGCAGCGCCGCATGGATGCTTGCTTGCCTCAGCTCCCAAAAGAAGCCGCGCCTCAGCGCCGAAAGAATCCGTAACCCCTCTCCCCTGCGGGGAGAGGGCAGGGAGAGGGGGACACGCCTCGGGGAAGCAGCAACAAAGCGCATCACGACGCCGAAAAGCCTCGCCGATCAGCGTCCCCGCAAGCACCCGCCCCTCTCCTCAATCCTCTCCCCACAGGGGAGAGGAGGTAGTCCGCGCCATCCATCGGTATCGAGCGTCACCCCGATTTTCCTTCCAGCAGCTTCTCCAACACCTTCCCCACCGCCGCAAACGCAAACGTACCGGTGACATGCGTCGCCGCACCCAAGCCGCCACCGCACGCCAGGTTCATCGCGTCGCCCCCGGGCGGACGCGTGCCACACACGCTGCCATCCGGCTGCGGGTACTGCACGTTCTGCAATGAATAGACGGCCGAAACACCGAAGTAACGATCAGGGTTGCGGGGGAAATTGAAATCCGTGCGCAGCTTCTTGCGGATCAGGCTGAACATCGCATCGTGCTCGGTGCGCGACAGGTCGCGCACGCGGATCTGGGTGGCGTCGGTACGGCCGCCGGCCGAGCCCACGCTGACGATGGGCAGCTTGCGGCGGCGACACCAGGCGATGGTCTCAAGCTTTACGCGAAACGCGTCGCAGGCATCCAGCACTACGTCGTAGCCGCGGTCGAGCAACTCGTCCAGCGTGGAGGGCGTGAGAAAACGCTCGATCGCCTCCAGCCGGATCGTGGGATTGATGGCATGCGCGCGCGTCGCGATCACGCCGACCTTGGGCTTGCCGAATTCGCCATCCAGCGCATGCAGCTGGCGGTTGGTATTGGATACGCAGACCTCGTCCGCGTCGATCAGCGTGAGCCGGCCCACGCCGCTGCGCGCCAGCGCCTCCGCCGCCCACGACCCCACGCCGCCCACCCCGATCACGCAGACGTGCGCCTCGGAAAAACGCTCGACACTGCCCGTGCCGTACAGGCGCTCGACGCCGGCGAAACGCTCGGCGGGAAAGGATGGCGCGCTCATGCGCAGGCGCCGGGGTGATGGAATTCGCAGGTGTGGTTCACGGTGACAACCGGTGATGATGCAGTGCGTATTTTATCGCGTCGACGTGGCCGGCGACGCACGCGGCGGGTTACTCTGGGGATTGTCGTCCATCATTCGAGGAATCTGTCGATGCGTGTTGCCCTGATGATCTTGCTGGGACTGGTGATTGGCGTGATCGGCACTGTCAACGTGATGAACACGCTGGCCGCCCGCAATCCGATGCCCAAGGCGGTGATGGACACGATGGGCTACCACATCGGCGAACTGAAGCAGGCGTTGAAGGCGAAGCAATGCAACACGCCGACGACGCAGCATCACCTGGCACGGCTGCAGTCCACCGCCAGCGACATCGTGCCGGTGTTCGGCATCGACGAGAAAACCTTCACTGACGACGCCACCCAGTTGCAGACCCGGCTGCAGCAGGCCGTGCAGGCCGCGCCCGCCACGTGCGAAGCCCTGGCCGCGGCCATCCAGCCGGTGGGCGAAACCTGCAAGAGCTGCCACCAGCAATATCGCTGAGTGTGGGAGCGGTTTCTGTGGGAGCGACTTCAGTCGCGACGCTCTTGTTTTGAAGCCCCAGAGCAGAAGCATCGCGACTGAAGTCGCTCCTACAAAAGCCGGGATCACCAGGCTCGCTGGTACTGCAACGGCACGTCGATCTGCGCGCCAAGCTCCTGCGCGGCACGCAGGGGGAAATAAGGATCGCGCAGGCTTTCGCGCGCCATCAACACCACGTCCGCCTCACCGCTGGCGACGATCTGCGCAGCCTGTTCGGCAGTGGTGATCAGGCCCACCGCGCCGGTGGCGACGCCCGCCTCGGCGCGGATACGCGCCGCGAACGGCACTTGATAGCCGGGCTGCACCGGAACCTTCACATGCGGCAGCAGGCCGCCGCTGGAAACGTCGACCAGATCCACGCCCAGCGCCTTCACCTGCTGCGCCAGTTGCACGCTTTGCTCGATATCCCAGCCGCGGGGGCCCTCGGCCGGCGCCCAATCGGTGGCGGAAAGCCGCAGCCACAAGGGCAGCCTGTCCGGCCAGACGTCGCGCACGGCAGCAATGACTTCGCGCACGATGCGGCTGCGGTTCTCGAAGCTGCCGCCGTATTCATCGGTGCGGTGATTGCTCAGCGGCGACAGGAACTGGTGCAACAGATAACCATGCGCCGCATGCAGTTCGATCAGCTCGAAGCCCGCCGCCAGCGCACGCTGGGCGGCGGCGCGGAAATCGGCGATCAGCGTGCGGATACCTGCGATGTCCAACGCCCGCGGCGCCGGCCAGTCGGCGTCGAACGGCAAGGCTGAAGGCGCTACGGTTTGCCAGTCGCCTTGTCCCATCGGCAGCGGACCACCGCCTTCCCACGGCCGCTGCGCGCTGGCCTTGCGCCCGGCGTGCGCCAGCTGCACGCCGGCAACAGCGCCATGCGCCTTGATGAAACCGGCGATCGGCCGCCACGCCTCCAGTTGCGCCTCGTTCCACAGGCCGGTGTCGCCCGGGGAAATGCGCCCCTGCGCCGACACCGCCGTGGCTTCGGCAATCACCACCGCCGCGCCGCCCACCGCACGGCTGCCCAGATGCACCAGGTGCCAATCATCGGCCAAACCATCGGTAGCCGAGTACTGGCACATCGGCGAGATCACCAGCCGGTTGCGCAAGGTGAGGCTGCGTTGGGTCAACGGGTCGAACAGGTTCATCGGATGCGCCGGGTTCGGGGACAAGGAGCAGAGATGCCGCCGCCCGACGCCATCATCAAGGGGCGGGCGGGCTTGCGTTTGCGGACGCCGCCTCCTGGGCAGCTATCCATGAGGCGATGCGCTGGGCGATGGCCGCTGGCGTTTTCATCCAGTGGAAATGATCAGCCGTGGCGCCGTCCAGATCCTGCGGCGTGATCACGTCGGTAGTCGCGCGGGCTTGCGGCATCTTGCCGAGCAGGAAATCCAGCGAGGCCTGCGGGCCCAGCCAGTCGTCACGGAGGCGCAGCGCCAGTACGGGCAGGTGCAGCGAGGCCAGGCGCTGTTCAAAATCCGGCGCCATGCCACGGGCCGCGTAACGGCCGCTGCGACCGCTGCGCGCCCAGTCGGCAATGACACCGCGCGCCTCGTTGCCGCCGAAACCGATCCGCCGCCCGGGCAGGTGCCCCACCGCGGCCGCCAGCCACGGCGCTACCACATAGGCCAGACCGACCAGCCAGCCACGCTGGAACCGTCGCCAGTACGGCGCACCGCTGGCCACCAGCACCAGCCCCGCGTACGCGGCGGGATGCAACGCGGCGTACAACGTCGCCAGCTGTCCACCAAGACTGTGCCCACCCAGCCAGCACGTGGCCTGCGGCCAGCGCCGGCCGACCTCGGCCAGCGCCGGTGTCAGGTCGTCCGTCAGCAGCTCGCGGTAGCCCCAATCACCGTGGCGACCGGCGCGCCGGTCGCTGGAACCGATGCCGCGCCATTCGTGCAGCACCACCGCCACGCCGCGCCCTGCCAGCGCCTGGGCCAACGGCAGGTATTGGCGGGCGGACACCCCCATCGCCGGCATCCAGTACAACAGCCGCTGCACCGGTCCGGGCCGATGTACGCACAACAGATCGAAACGCGCGCCATCGGACGCCGATACCGACACGGTCAGCGGCGCAATGGGGGCATCGGAGATGGGGGAAGTCACCCATTACACGCTAGCGGAGTTCAACCGCCGCGGCAAAGCGCTGGCGTGAAAACAACCCGCTTCGGCGCCTTGCGCGCATAAAAAAGGGGCCGGTTTGCGCCGGCCCCTCTCAATCGGGTGTCGTGGGTCAGACCGCCGTGACGTCTTCGGCCTGCAGACCTTTCTGGCCGGTGACCACCTTGAAACTCACCTTCTGGCCTTCCTGCAGGCTCTTGAAACCCGAGCCGGTGATGGCGCGGAAATGCACGAACACATCCGGGCCTGCCTCACGGCTGATAAAACCAAAACCCTTGGCATCGTTAAACCACTTGACTGTACCTACTTCACGATCCGACATAGCTCACTCCGATCCAATCCTGACGCTGAGACAAACCGGCCTCAACAGGCCGACGCTTACTGAGCATGCAGGGTCGGGTGAAACGATGCGGATTATGCAATCCATACCGGCACGCACGTGGCCAAGCAAACGCAGTCGCGCAAGCATAACGGATTTTTCGGGCGCAAGTAGTAGCCCAAAACAGGGCCTGGCAACGGCGCTTGGGACGTCATAAATCACCACCGGCCGCCGGGCAATCCGGCCGCCTCGAGCCTGCGGCAGCACTGGCCGCCACACCCATTAAACAGCGCCTCTTCATGCGCAATGTACAAAGCCGCGAAAACCAAAAGCCGGCCATGGCGCAAGCACCCGGCCTGATTCAGGTGACGGGCCGGTTATTCAGGTTTTTTTTACTTGCCGCTGTCTACTGTGCTTCGGTACCGCTCCGGCAGGGGGTTATTACCCGCCGCCTTCGATCGCCCAAGGAGAAGCCCCGATGACCATTTCAGCACGCCCGTTTGCAGCTTGTTCGGGATTGACCACCGCCCTGCTCGTCGGCCTGCTGTTGACCGGTTGCGCCACCCACGAGACGGCCCCGACCACCCGCACGACAACCACCGTCCGCGACACGACTCCCGCCGCCCGCCACCACACGCCGCAGGCGGCCAAGGCATCCAGCACCGTCGAAGGCACCCGCCACAGCAGCGGCACGTCGTCCACCAACCTGCCTGACCGCACCGGCATTCCCGCCTGCGACGATTATCTGGCCAGCTATATCGGCTGCCATCGCGCCGCCGAAATCTTCGCGCCCGGCCAGCTGCAGGACCGTTACGAGGCGATGCGCACCAGCCTGCTGCGCGACTCCCAGAACCCGGACATCCGCCCCCAGTTGGCCGCCCGCTGCAATTCGCTGGCGACCCAGTTGCGCACCGCCTTGCACGGCAAGTCCTGCGAAGTCAGCCCTGCCCCGGCCAGCACCACGCCCTGAAAACCCACAAGTGGGCGCCTGATGGCATTCAGCCCTCACGCCAGCGAGCCCGCAACCGGGAAGCCAGGGCGGCGGGCTCGCAGTGCGCCAGGCGTACTTGCGGCGTGCCATGCCAGCGCGCCGTGTCGCGGATGGTGTCGGCCAGCGCCTGAACCAGTCGCGGCGCCAACGCGGTACCCGGCTGCAGGAACAAGGCCTTGATCTCGAATACACCATCGGCACGATGCGCCTTGGCGTCGAGCCGGCCGATCAACTGGCCGCGATGCAGGATGGGCAGTACGTAATAGCCGTAACGGCGTTTCGCCGCGGGTACGTAGCACTCCAGCGTGTAGTCGAAATCGAACATCGCGCTTGCCCGCGCGCGATCCCATACCAGCGGATCAAACGGCGAAAGCAGCGCGGTGTGGGTGGCCCGCAGCCGGCCCTGCCGCGCCTTGTCCAGCGCGTCGGCGTGATCGCGATGGACGTAGCCAGGCGTTTTCCAGCCCTGCACCGGCTGCGCCAGCAGCTCGCCGCGTTCCAGCAGCGGCGACAGCTCCTGTTCGCTGACCGCCGGTTTCAGGCGATGGTAGTCGGCGATCCAGGCGGCGGTGGTGATCCCCAGTGCGCGTACGGTGTCGGCGATGAACCGCTGGCGCACAGTCAACGGCTCGGCCGTCTCGGTGGACGGATCCAGCGGCGGGTCGAGCCGCGCCAGCACGCGATCGGCGAGGTCGTACACGCGCTGGAAATTGTCCCGCCGCGCCACCATCAGCTCGCCCAGCGCGAAGCAGGCCTCCAGCCAGCGTTTCTCCGGTTTCCACTCCCACCACCCCGGCTTGCCCGCCACGCTGCCCGGTGCACGGGTGAAATCCGCGGCGCGCACCGGGCCGTTGGCGCGGATCCGGTCCAGCAGCGCATCCATCTCGGCGCGATGTTCCTGCTGCACGCGCAGGGCGTGGCGCTGGGCCCAGTGCTGCAGGCGCTGCGCGCGCCAGGCACGATGCCAGCCGATGTCGGAGGCACCGACCAGACTGGCCTCGTGCGCCCAGCATTCGGCCAGCTTGCCGGCGGCCAGCGCCTCGTCCAGCCAGTTCGTCGGGTAGTCGCCCAGGCGGGCATGCAACACCAGGTACGGGCTGCGTGCCACCACGTGGATCGTGTCGATCTGCAGCAGGCGCATGCGTTCGACCGCTGCCACCACATCGTCGCGGCGCGGCCGTCGCTGCAATGGTTGCAGCAACCCCTGTGCCGCCAACTGCAGCGCCCGCGCCTGCCCCGCCGTCAGCATGCCGCCTGCCGGGCGCGGCGACACGGTAGCTTCACGATGGCCTTATCAGCATAGGGAACCGGCATGTACGGAATCTCCGGGAGCATCCGCCGTGAAAGCGTCGCCATGAAACCTGGCGCGCATGCCGTGGGTGGATGACATGTGTCCACAACATTTGAGCACTCATTCTGGCATGGAGTATCGATCATGAAATCTCGCAAGCCATGGCTGTCTTTCGTCGCCGCCGGGTCGTTGCTGTTCACCGGTTCGCTGCTGGCGCAGAACCCGCCGCCGCCACCGGCACCACCACCGCCCCCCCCGGCCAGCATGCCGCCGGTACCGCCACCCGCACCGGTGCCGCCATCATCCGACATGCCATCACCCGCCGAAGCTGCTCCCGCCGCACCGGCAGCGCCAGCGGCACCAGCCGCACCCACCGCCGACCAGGCGTCCTACCCGACACCGCAAGGCGAACTGACCGTGCGCAGCACGCCGGCACCGGCGCCGCAAATCAGCCCGGCACCGGACTTTGCGCAATTGTCGGCCGGCGGCAAGGGCATCACCGAGGCGCAGGCGGTTGCCTACCCGCCGCTGGCCAATGATTTCCTGCATGCCGACAGCAACCGCAACGGCAGCATCAGCAAGGCGGAATACCAGCGATGGACCAAGCAACCCTGACGCGCTCCGCGCGTTCGCCGTTGCCATCGCACCACCCGCAGGCCGGCCACAAGTCGACGTGGCCGGCCTCTCTCATTCGCGATCCTTTACGCTTGCGGGCCCGACAGCGAACGACACCGCTGCCGTCCCCATCCCTTTCGGAGTTATTGATGAAGCCTCATTCCGCCGCGTGGCCGCTGGCCCTGGCCGCCGGCCTGGTCGCCGCACCAGGACATGCGCAGAATCCGGACCCCACCGATATCCGCGCCTGCACCGGCATCGAAACCGACTCGCAGCGGCTGGCCTGCTACGACCACGCCACCGGCCGGGTCAACCTGCCGACCGCACAAAAGCGGGCGGACACCGAGACCTCGACGCCCGACATTTTCAGCCACGACGCTTCCTCCTCCACCAGCACCGCCGTGGCGACCAACCCCGAAGTGGCGCGGCCGCTGTCCCTGCTGGACAGCCGCTGGGAGCTGTCGCCGGAGAGCAAGCTGGGCACGTTCAATGTGCGCGGCTACAAGCCGGTCTACGTGCTGCCGGTGTTCATCACCAACCACCAGAACAACATGCCGCAGAGCCCCAACCCGGACAACACGGTCACGCAAAACCAGCAGCTGGACAACATGGAGGCGAAGTTCCAGCTGAGCCTGAAAACCAAGGTGTGGCAGGGCGTATTCGGCGATGCGGGCGACCTGTGGGTGGGCTATACGCAATCCTCCCGCTGGCAGGTCTACAACTCGCAGCTGTCACGCCCGTTCCGCGAAACCGATTACGAACCCGAAGCGATGCTGATGTTCAACACGCATTACGAGGCGCTGGGCTGGACGGGCCGGATCCTGGGCATCGGTGTGAATCATCAATCCAACGGCCGCGGCAATCCGCTGTCGCGCAGCTGGAACCGCGTGATCGCCAACGTCGGCTTCGAACGTGACGGCTGGACCGTGATGCTGCGCCCCTGGTGGCGCATCCCCGAGCCGCGCAGCGACGACAACAACCCGGACATCAGCGACTACATGGGCCGCGGCGAGATGCAGATCGTGCACGAGGCGAACGGCCAGGAATTCGGGCTGATGCTGCGCCACTCCCTTCGCGGCGGCGACCGCAGCCACGGTGCCGCGCGCTTCAGCTGGACCTTCCCACTGGCCGGCAACCTGCGCGGCTATGCCGAGGTCTTTCACGGCTATGGCGAAAGCCTGATCGACTACAACCACAAGGCCACTTACCTGGGCCTGGGTATTTCGCTGCTGGATTGGTACTGAGAAAGGCCCCTCTTCCACCCTTCGGGCACCTTGCAAGTTGAACGCCTTCCCTCGCAAACGGGAAGGAAACAGCTCGCCCAGCAGCTACCAATCGCTTGCTTCCCCCGCTCGCGGGGGAAGCTGCCCGGAGGGCTGAAGGGGGGGGGCTTCGTTCTTGCGGGAAGCCCGGATCAAAAGCGCCCTCTTCCGCCGCCGGCATCTTCTCCCGCAAGCGGGAGAAGGAACAACCTGTTGCGCTTCCCGAAGAAGGAAGGCCAGGAGGGGTTAGTGGTGGTGACCACCCTCGCCGTGCACGTGGCCGTGTTCCAGCTCTTCGCCGGTGGCCTCACGCACGTTGGTGACTTCGATGTCGAAGTGCAGGGTCTTGCCCGCCAGCGGATGGTTGCCGTCGATGAACACCTTGCCGTCCTCGACCTTGGTCACCGTGACGTTGATCTCGCCTTGCGGGCCACGGCCCTGGAACTGCATGCCCGGCTGGATATCGTCCACGCCCTGGAACGCCTCGCGCGGCACTTCCTGCAGCAGCTCGGCGTGATGCACGCCGTAGCCTTCCTCGGGCGCCACATCGGCGATGAACTTGTCGCCGACGCCACGGCCCTCCATCTGCTTTTCCAGGCCCGGCACGATCTGGCCACCACCGTGGAGATAGGTCAGCGGCTCGCGTCCCTTTGAGCTGTCGATCACCTGACCCTCGTCGTCGGTCAGCGTGTAGTGAAAGGCGGCAACGGCGTTTTGGGCAATCTGCATGAGACTCTCGCGTGTAGGTTCAAATCCGCCAGCCAGATGCCGGCACGAAGTTCCAAGGTTAACAGAAGCGATGCCGCCGTCCGACGCGGCAGCTGATTGACGATACTGTGTGGATGAAGCCATTTTCGCGATTCGCGCATAACAAATTCGTGTCCGTTCTGTTGATGGCCGTTTCGCTGGCCACCACGGCGGCGCCACCGGCCACGACCACGCTCGCGGCACGGATCGACGCACATATCGGCGCACCGCGCTTTGCCGCTGCTGACTGGGGCATTGCCGTGGTGTCGCTGGACGATGGCCGCACGCTGTACGCCCACCGCGCCGATCACCTGATGCAGCCGGCGTCCACCACCAAGCTCTTCACCGCTGCGCTGGCATTGTCGACGCTGGGCGCGGATTACCACATGCCTACCCGCTTGCTGGCCGGTGGCGCCATCGCGAATGGACGTCTGGACGGCCCGTTGATTCTCCACGGCATGGGCGACCCGACCCTGGGCACGGCGAACACCAGTGCGGACTGGGCCGATCAACTGGCCGGCCAGCTGGCAGCCCGCGGCGTGCGGCGGGTGCATGGCAATGTGATCGCGGACGACAGCTATTTCCGCGGGCCATTGACCGGCTCCGGCTGGGAGGCAGGCGACCTGCAGAGTGCGTTCGCGGCACCCGCCTCCGCGCTCAGCGTGAACGAGAATTCGGTCAGGGTGACGGTGACGCCCGCCGCCCGCGTCGGCCAGCTGGCACACGTCACGCTGGACCCGGCCGACGCGGGCCTGCAGGTCGAAAACACCTTGCTGACCATCCCTGCGCGAACACCGGACGACATCAGCCTCTATCGCGCTCCGGGCGCCACGACACTGCAGGCATTCGGCAGCGTGGCGTTGGGTGCGACGCCACGGCACTACAAGTTGTCGCTGCCCGATCCTGCGGCCTCGGCGGGCGCGCAATTGCTGCAGGCATTGCGGCATCGGCATATTCAGGTCGATGGCAAACTGCTGGTTCGGCACTGGCCGCAGGGCGATGGCAGCTTGCCGGCAGACGCGAGCATCGTCGCCGAAGTATTTTCACCGCCGCTGGGCGAGATCCTGCACCGTGGTCTGAAACGCTCGCAGAACCTGTACCTGCAAAACCTGTTGCTGGCCGCTGGCGCCAGCCCGCTGGCCGACGCACCGGCGCCATCTGCCTTCGTCAGCAGCGAGCAGCGTGCGATCGAAGCGCTGCATCGGCTGCTGGGCAAGATCGGCATACCGCCATCGGCCAGTGCGCTGGTGGAAGGCAGCGGCCTGGCGCGGCGCGATCTCACGACGCCGAATGCACTGGTGCGGCTGCTGGTCTACCTGGCCGCGCAACCCCAGGCGGCGCTGCTGCGCGAATCGCTGCCGATTGCCGGTGTCGATGGTTCGCTCATCTGGCGCATGCGCGGCACCGCGGCGCAGGGGAATGTGCATGCAAAGACCGGTTCGATGGCGTACGTGCAGTGCCTGGCCGGCTACGTCACCACCGCTTCCGGCGAACGGCTGGCGTTCGCCATCATGCTCAACAACTACGTGCCGGCATCCGGTGCGCCGCGCTCCAGTGCGGAGGTCGACGCCATCGCGGTGATGCTGGCCAACCTCACGGGTGGTGGCTGAGGATCAGCCGCCCAGTCGTTGCAGCGTATCCTTGCCGATCTTTTCGGGTGTATCCGTCGAGGCATAGCGCTTCACCACCTGCCCTTCGGCATCGACCAGGAACTTGGTGAAGTTCCACTTGATCGACTCGCTGCCCAGCACGCCTTTGCCTTCGCTCTTCAGCCACTTGTACAGCGGGTCGGCGTGCTCGCCGTTCACCTCGATCTTGGCGAACATCGGAAACGTGACGTCGTAATTCGTGCTGCAGAACGTCTTGATCTCCGCCTCGCTGCCCGGCTCCTGATGGCCGAACTGGTCGCAGGGGAAACCCAGCACCACCAGTCCCTTGTCACGCTGGTCCTGCCACAACGTTTCCAGCCCCGTGTACTGCGGCGTGAAACCGCATTTGGAGGCCACGTTGACGATCAACAGGGTCTTGCCGCGCCACTCGGCCAGCGAGCGCTGGTTGCCATCGATATCGCGGACGCTGAAATCGTAGACACTGGTCATGCGAAGCTCCGTTGGGTGAACCTCTGGAGTCTACGCCATCGCCGCTGACGGCCCGCGGCCTACAATGGCGCTCCTCTCGCACTGCCCGGAATTTCACGTGATCCGCTTCGTCGACGTCCACAAGTCCTACCACGCCGGCGGTCGCGATATTCCCGCGCTGCAGCGGTTCAACCTCGACATCGCCGACGGCGAAGTGTTCGGCATCATCGGCCTGTCGGGTGCGGGCAAGTCCACGCTGATCCGGTTGGTCAACCTGCTGGAGCGGCCCAGCGGTGGCCAGGTGTTCGTCGACGACGTCGAAATGACCGCGCTGGCGGAGCCGGCGCTGCGCGCCCAGCGACGCAGGATCGGCATGATCTTCCAGCACTTCAATTTGCTGGCCTCGCAAACGGTGGCCGACAACGTGGCGTTTCCGATACGACTGGCCGGCGAGCGCCGCGCCGCCGTGGTGCGCCAACGCGTCGAGGAACTGCTGGCGCGGGTGGGGCTGGCCGATCACGCCGACAAGTATCCCTCGCAGCTTTCCGGTGGCCAGAAGCAGCGCGTAGGCATTGCGCGTGCACTGGCCAATCGGCCGTCCATCCTGCTATGCGACGAGGCCACCAGCGCGCTCGATCCGCAAACCACGGCGTCGGTGCTGGCCTTGCTGGCCCAGATCAATCGTGAATTGAAGCTCACCATCGTGCTGATCACCCACGAAATGGACGTGGTGCGCCGGGTGTGCGACCGCGTGGCCGTGCTCGATGGCGGCGCGATCGTGGAGCGCGGCAGCGTGGCCGACGTGTTCCTGCACCCGCAACATGCCACCACCAAACGGTTCGTCAACGAGGCCCTGCCGGAGGAATCCGCCAGCGCGCACGTGCCGTATGCGCAGGTACCCGGGCGCCTGCTGCGGCTGAGTTTCCGCGGCGACGCCACGATGACACCCGCGCTGGGCCGCGTGGCGCGTGAAACCGGCATCGACTTCAACATCCTGGCCGGCCGCATCGACCGCATCAAGGACCTGCCCTACGGCCAGCTCACCCTGGCGATGCAGGGCGATCGGGTGGACGCCGCGCTGGCCGCGCTGCGCCAGGCCGGTATCGAGATCGAGGAGCTGCCCCGATGAACCTGCTGCAACGCCTGTTTCCCAACATCGACGACTGGGCCGAGATAGGCCGCGCCTGCATCGACACCTTGCTGATGCTGGGCGGCTCGATGGCGCTTACGGTGGCGATCGGCTTGCCGCTTGGCGTGCTGCTGTACCTCACCGCCCCGAACCAGTTGCGGCCGATGCCGAAGCTGTACGCCATCACCTCGCTGCTGGTGAACATCCTGCGCTCGGTACCGTTCATCATCCTGATGATCGTGCTGATGCCGGTGACCTACGTGCTGGTCGGCACCAAGCTGGGCATTCGCGGCGCCATCCCGCCGCTGGTGATCGGTGCCGCGCCGTTCTTTGCGCGGCTGGTGGAAACCGCCCTGCGCGAAGTGCAGCAAGGCGTGATCGAGGCCAGCCAGGCGATGGGCGCCAGCCTGTGGCAGATCGTGCGCCACGTGTTGCTGCCGGAGGCCCGCGGCGGCATCTTCGCCGGCATGACCGTCACCGCCATTGCGCTGGTGGGCTACACGGCGATGGGCGGTGCGATCGGCTCCGGCGGCCTGGGCGACCTGGCTTACCGTTACGGCTATCTCAGCTACAAATCGGACTACATGCTGGTCACCGTGGTGCTGCTGATCGTGCTGGTGCAGTTGCTGCAGATGATCGGCGACCGCGTGGTGGCCCGCTTCGGCCGGCACTAAGAATGTAGGAGCGACTTCAGTCGCGATGCTCTTGCTTTGGGGCTCCAGAGCAGAGGCATCGCGATTGAAGTCGCTCCTACAAGTCGGTCCACAGTGAAGCTTGCCTTTTACACATGGCAGTATGGACGGCTATTCTTGAGCGCCGCGCCGACACTTCATCATGAAAAAAGCCCTCGCCCTTCTCGCCGCCCTGCTCCTGGCCGGTTGCTCCGCTCCCGGCGACGCCGGCAAGGACGCGCAAACGCTCACCGTGGCGGCCACCGCCATCCCGCATGCGGAAATCCTGAAGCAGGTGAAACCCATCCTGGCCAGGGAGGGCGTGAACCTGCAGGTCAAGGTGTTCGCCGACTACGTGCAGCCGAACATGCAGGTGGCCGAGAAGAACATCGATCTGAACTACTTCCAGACCAAGCCCTATCTCGATGCGTTCAACCGTGAGCGCGGCACCCACCTGACCATCATCACCGGCGTGCACATCGAGCCGTTCGGCGCCTACTCGCGCAAATACAAAAGCATCGCGGAGCTGCCCGACGGCGCCAGCGTCACCTTGCCGAACGACCCCAGCAACAACAGCCGCGCGCTGCTGTTGCTGGCGAAGAACGGCCTGATCACGCTGAAAGATCCCAGCAATGAAATGTCCACGTTGAAGGACATCACTGCCAACCCGAAACACCTGAAATTCCGCGAACTGGAGGCGGCCATGCTGCCGCGCACGCTGGACGAGGTGGACCTGGCGTTGATCAACACCAACTACGCGCTGGCCGCGGGCCTGAATCCCACGAAAGATGCGCTGCTGATCGAAGACAAGAACTCGCCGTACGTGAATTACCTGGTCGGTCGCCCGGACAACCAGAATGATCCACGCGTGCAGAAGCTGGCCAAGGCGCTGACCAGCCCGGAGATCAAGGCGTTTATCGAGCAGAAGTATCACGGGGCCGTGCTACCCGCGTTTTAAGCTCTGTTCGTTCCTTCCCCCGTTCACGGGGGAAGCAAGCATCGGGGTTGCCGGGAATCTCGATGGGAAAGATAAAGCCTCAGCCTTGCGTATCAGGAATCTCGAACACCTGGCGCAGGTACGCCACATAGGCCGGGTCCTCGCACATGTTCTTGCCGGGCGAATCGCTGAGCTTGGCCACGGGCTGGCCGTTGCAGCGGATCATCTTGATCACGATCTGCAGCGGCTCCGGGCCCGCGTCGTTGGTGAGGTTGGTGCCCACGCCGAAGGCCAGCTGGCAGCGGCCGCGGAAATGCGCGTAAAGCTGCATCACCCTGGGGATGTCGAGGCCATCACTGAAAACCAGCACCTTGCTGCGCGGATCGACGCGGTTGGCCTGGTAGTGGGCCAGCACTTTCTCGCCCCAATCGAATGGGTCGCCCGAATCGTGGCGGGTGCCGTCGAACAGCTTGCAGAAGTACATGTCGAAATCGCGCAGGAAGGCATTGAGGCCGTAGACATCGGACAGCGCAATGCCCAGGTCGCCGCGGTATTCCTTCGCCCATGCCTCCAGCGCCGCCACCTGCGAGTCGCGCAGCCGCGGCCCCAGCGCCTGGTGCGCCTGCAGGTATTCGTGCGCCAGCGTACCCAGCGGGGTGAGGTCGAGCTTGCGCGCCAGCCACACGTTGCTGGTGCCCGCCAGTTGGGCGCCCAGATCGCGGCGGAGCGTGGTCACCACCTCTTCCTGCCATACGCGCGAATAACGCCGGCGGGTGCCGTAGTCGGCGATGCGGCAATCGGCGTAATCGGGGTTGTCGCGCAGCAGGGCGATTTTTTCCTGTAGCCGCCGGCGGCCTTCGCTGAGGTCGAGGCCAGCGTTGGTGCGGCGGAAATACACCTCGTTGATGATCGCCAGCAGCGGCACTTCGAACAGGATGGTGTGCAGCCAGGGGCCGCAGATGCGGATCTCGATCTCGCCGTTGCCGGCCGCCGAGGGCGTGATCTCCACGTACTTCTCGTTGAGCTGGAACAACCCCAGGAAGTCGACAAAATCGCTCTTGATGAAACGCCAGGTGCGCAGGTATGCCAATTCATCGGGATGGAATCGCAACTGGCACAGCGCGGCCAGTTCGGTGCGGATCTCGTCGATGCACGACACCAGGTCGATGCCCGGGTTGCGGCACTTGAAACGGTATTCGACCTGCGCCGCGGGATACTGGTGCAAAACCACCTGCATCATGGAGAACTTGTACAGGTCGGTGTCCAGCAGTGAATCGATGATCATCGGATGCCCGGCAGGATTCGCGAATGCGTACGTCCATTATCCACGCTATGCGCGGACAGGTTTCTTGCGGGATTTTGTTTCGGGCAAAAAGAAACCCCATCAGCCAGGGGAGGACTGATGGGGTTTGTCAGGCTGGCCTCCAGGGGAGGAAGGGCCAGCCCCTCGGCGGCGGGATGTCGCTTGCCACCTCTGGTCGCCATCACGGCGATACACAACGTTAGTGTGGTCACGGTGGCGGTGGTTCAAGAGCTGCCTCGTAACCGTTCAGGTTATCGACAGCTGGAAAACATCCACCTGGCCCCACTACTAAAATCGTCTGGCTATTTTATCGGAGTCCACCGTGAATTTTCTGCGATTTTTTGTCACAGGCCTGCTTGTTTTTCCATTGATGACGCAGGCCGCGGAGCTGCGGGTGGAGACAAACCATGGAAACACCGTCCATGACACGGAAACGTTGCTGCAGCGCCCCGACGTTCGCGCCATCACGATTCCCGACGACGTGGCTTTCCACCGCACCATGCATTATCGCGCCGTGCCGCTGACCGCCCTGCTGCCGGGCATCGGCGTCGGCGACCATCTGCAGTTCACCGCGCTGGACGGGTTCGTGGCGGAAATCCCCGCGACCCTGCTGCTGCAACATGGCGGCAGCGAGGCGTGGCTGGCAATCGACGACCCGGCCCATCCCTGGCCAGCACTGAGCGAAAGTCACGGCGCTGCCGGGCCGTTCTATGTCGTCTGGACCCGGCCCCGCGCGGGCAACATCAATCCGGAACAATGGCCTTACCAAGTGGCGGCGATCCGCGTGCTGCCGCCCGTCACCAGCAGGTTTCCCGCCATCCAGCCAGCCGCGTCGCTACCGGCGGGCAGCCCGATCCGGCGTGGTTTCTCGGTATTCCAGCGCACCTGTTTCGCCTGCCATACGCTGAACGGCGAAGGCGCCGCCACGCTGGGGCCGGATCTCAACGTGCCCCACAGCCCCACCGAATACCTGCGCGCCGATCTGCTGCGCGGCTTTATCCGCAACCCCCAATCGCTGCGGCAATGGCCGCAGGCGCGGATGCCGGCGTTCAGCGAAAAGACGCTTTCGGATGCTGACCTGGACGCGGTGCTGGACTACCTGAAACACATGGCGGCACGCAGGCGATCGGCGGAGAAATGACGCGCGGGCAAACCCGCCCGCACGTTACCGGCGGTCATCGCGGTCATGATGGCGCCCGTGCCCATCCTGGCCGCGCCGGTCGGACCCGCCGCGATTTCGGCCGTGATCGCCACGGCCGCGGTGGTCGTTGTCACGGTAGGCGGGGCGGCGGTCTCCACCGTAGGCATGACCGCGATGCCATCCACCGCGGTCACCGTGGCGATATCGCGCGCCACCGTACCAGGTGTGGGTGACGCCGATGCTCACACCGGGTGCGTACCCATAGTCGTAGCAACAGCCGTAATAGTTGTAATAGCCCGGCGTCCCGTAATAGCCGTCGTCGTACACCGGGGCGCTGCGGCCGTAGTAAACGTCGCCCTGCGATCCGTTGTTGCGCACGTAGCTGTAGCCGGGGTCGTAATAGCAGCCAGACAACGACACCGCCGCAACAACCATGCCCAGAAGGGAGATTTTGCGTTTCATGAGCGGCCTCCGCAGGGTGATGTACCACGCTAGGCTGCGATGGTTGAACCCGTACTGAGCCGCGGGATGTACGACGCTGCCGCACTCCCGCTTGCCTGGCGCCTCGTTGCGAAATCTTCAGCTTTTGCGCTTGCCCAGATCATTGCGTGGCGCCGGCAGCGTATGGCTGTCGGCGACATCGCCGTTACTGGCCATCTCGCCGGATACGGGTGGATGCATGCCCGCGTTGCCGCCATGCGATTGCGGGTCGGCGTCAGGCCAGCTGGGCCCCTGGCGTACGCGCTCGTGCTTTACCTCCAGCAAGGCCTGGATGTGCGCCACCGCCTCCTCGGGAGTGATGTGCTGCACCGGAACCTCGACCGTACGCTCCGACTTGGCCACCGGCTTGGGCTGCGGCGCAGCTTTCTTCACCGCGGAGCGTTGATCGGCGACTTTCCGGGTGGTCGACTTGCGCGGCGCGGCTTTCGCCGGCGCGGCTGCCTTGGTGGTGGGCTTGTGAATGGCGGCGTTTTTGGTTGCCGTTTTCTTGGCCGCGGGACGCTTTGCCGCGGCCCGCTTCGCTGCAGCCTTCCGGGTTTCAGCCTGCCGAGTCGCGCTGAGTTGCGCGCCAGTCTTTTTCACCACCGCTTTCTTGACGACGGATTTCTTCGCGATGGCCTTCTTCGCGACGGTCTTCTTCACAACGGCTTTCCTGGCGACAACTTTCTTCGCTGCCGCCTTCTTCGCCACGACCTTCTTCGCAACCGCCTTTCTGGCCGTCGGCTTCTTGGCTACAGCCTTCTTCGAGGCTGCTTTCCTGACCGGGCTCTTCTTTGCCACCGACTTCTTCACGGCGGATTTCTTTGCCGCCGAACGCGGCGTGGCCGCGCCACCTGCGGCCGACTTGCGCGGCGCGGGCTTGCGGCTGGCGCTGCCTGCAGCTGCCTTCGAGGCCGCCTTCTTTTTGGTAGGTGTCGTCTTTGCCGCGGACTTCTTCGCAGCCGACTTGCGTGTCATAGCCATGCGTGGGTTCTCCTGCGGGTGATCGATAGGACCGCAGCCAGTATGCACGCCCACGCCGTGACAGGCATCTGAAGTCGCCGCTGCCGTTCACCCTCAGAACGAGGGATGGACCAGCTGGTTGAGGAAATACGGCAGCACGCGACCATCCATCAGCAAGGTGAATATCACGCCGTACGCCGCGCCCCACAGGTGCGCACTGTGATTGACGTTGTCCTGCCCGCGGCGATCCATGTAGATGGAATACGCGGTGTACAGCACGGCGTAGACGATCGCCGGCATCGGCACCACCAGCACGATAATGCGTTGCCAGGGCGCCAGCAGGATGAAGGCGAACAGCACCGCCGACACCGCGCCGGATGCGCCAAGGCTGCGGTAACTCGGATCGTTGCGGTGCTTCAGGTAGGTCGGCAGGATCGAGAACACCAATCCGCCGATATAGAACAGCACGAAACCGAAACTGCCCAGTTTTTGGGCAAAAAAACCTTCCATCACCCGCCCGAAGAAGAACAGCGTGAACATGTTGAACAGCAGGTGGCCGAAATCCGCGTGCACCAGGCCGTAGGTCACCAGGCGGTAGTACTCGCGCTGGCGAGCGATGGCCGGCGGCCACAGGATCAGGTCGTTCATCAGGCGCGGGTTCCTGAACGCAAGGTACGAAACCACGCAGGTGATGGCGATGATGATCAGGGTAATCGGCATGAAAGTGTCCGGTACGAGGGAACAAAGCCGGCATCTTGGCGACAGCCGCGCTGCTTGTCGAATGGGGCCAGGCCAGCCGCGCACCACCCGCCTCGCTGTCGCGCGGCGCCGGGCATGGTTATGATGCGCGATGGTTTACCGGCGGTCGATACGATGAGTGTTTTGCGTTACCTGCATATGGACGTCTTTGCGGCCACACCCGGCGGCGGCAACCACCTGGGCGTGGTGATCGGCGCGGACGACTGGAGCGCCGAGGAGATGCAGCGCTTCGCGCGCTGGACGGCGCTGGTCGAAACCACCTTCCTGCTGCCCCCGACCGAGCCGAACGCCAGCTACCGCGTGCGCATTTTCATGCCGCACAAGGAGATCCCGTTCGCCGGCCATCCCAGCATCGGCAGCGCCCATGCCGTACTGGCGTGCGGGGTCGCGCAACCGCGCGATGGAATGCTGTGGCAGGAATGCGGCGCCGGCGTGCTGCCGATCCGGGTCGAGGGCCACGGCGCCGAGCGTGAGCTGCTGTTGCAGTCACCGCCCTCGCGGATCGTGGCCACCGGCCACGAGGCACATCCCCTGCTGGCATCGACGCTGGCCCGCGTCGAGCCGGGCGCATTGCCACCTGCCCTGATTGACGGCGGTCGCCGCTGGTGGTTGGCCGAGCTGGCCGACGAGGCGAGCCTGCGCGCATGGCAACCCGACCACGCCGCGATCGGCGCATTGGCCCAGGCCAGCGACAGCATGGGCCTGTGCGTTTTCGCACGCAGCATGCACGCTGATTACCAACTGGCAGTGCGCGCCTTCCCTGCCGGCGTGGGCGTGGTGGAAGACCCCGCTTCCGGCGCCGCCAACGGCCTGATCGCCGCCTACATTGCCCACGCCGAACCGCACGGTTTGCTGTCACATGGGTATCGCGTCAGCCAGGGGCGCGAAGTGGGTCACGATGCTCTCCTGGTGGCGCGGATCGACGGCACGGCCACGTGGATCGGCGGGCGCAGTCACACAGTGGTGGACGGCAGCCTGGACTGGATCACTCGCGACGTGTCCGCGGCGCATGTCGTGGAGGCATCAGCGGAGTTGCTTGCCGGGCTGGGTTGAGAAGCCGGGCATCGCGCTGTTCTTCGGCAGGATCAAGAGCGCCCTCATCCGCCCTGTCGGGCACCTTCTCCCGCAAAGCGGGAGAAGGGAGACTTCGGGGGCGTTGTTTCGCACCCGGATGTGTCAGCCCTGTTCGCTTTCGTCGAGGTGCGCGCGGCGGGCGGCCACCAACGACAGTGCCGACCAGTCCAGCTCGGCGTCGCCGCCCGCCAGGGCCTCCAGCAGGCTGTCGCGTAGCACGCCGGCGAACGGCAACGGTACGCGGGCGGTTTCGCCCGCCGTCAGCGCCAGCCCCACATCCTTCAGGCCCAGCGGCAGGGTGAAGCCGGCGGGCTTGAAGCGCTGTTCCGCGATCAGCTTGCCGTAGCCCTGGTAGGCCGGCGCGGCGAACAGGGTCTGGGTCATCACGTCCAGGAAATCGGCGGCGCTGACGCCGTGGGCGCGGGTCAGCGCGGTGGCCTCGGCCATGCTCTCGATCGCCGCGGCCAGCATGAAGTTGCCGGCGATCTTGGCCACGGTGGCGCGTTGCGGCGCCTCACCCAGCGGCCACAGGCGGGTGGCCATCGCCTCCAGCACCGGCCGCACCCGCTCCACCGCCGTGGTCTTGCCGGCGACCAGCATGTTCAGCTGTGCCGCGGCGGCCACATCCGGACGGCCAAACACTGGCGCGGCGACATAACCGAGTCCGCGCTTTTCATGCTCAGCCGCAAGCTCTTCGGCCAGCGCCACCGAGATGGTGGCGTGGTTCACGTGCACCGTGCCGGCATCCATCGCATCGAGCAGGCCGCTGTCGAGAAACACCTCGCGCACCGCTGCGTCGTTGGCCAGCATGCTGCACAGCACCTCGCCCTGGGCGGCGCGATCCGCCGTTCGCGCCGCCTTGGCGCCCAGCGACACCAGCGGCTCGGTGGCCTCGGGCGTGCGGTTCCACACCGTCAACGCATGGCCGGCGGCCAGCAGATTGCTGGCCATGGCGCTGCCCATCGCGCCCAATCCGATAAATCCCACTTTCATGAAGCATCCTCGACAAGCATGGCCGCGCAGTGAACCACGGCCGGCGTTTAGCCCATGCGAAAGCTACCGGCAGCTACGCCACCGCACCTGCCGCCTGCCCCGACGCCCACGCCCACTGGAAGTTGTAGCCGCCCAGCCAGCCGGTCACGTCCACCACTTCGCCGATGAAATAAAGCCCCGGCACCCGCTTCGACTGCATGGTGCTGGACGACAGGCCGTCGGTATCGACGCCGCCCAGAGTCACCTCGGCGGTGCGATAACCTTCTGTGCCGCTGGCGGTGATCGGCCAGTTGGCCAGTTGCGCACCGATACCGGCCAGCTCGGCCTCGCGGTATTGGCGCATGGGCCGGCTTTCGAACCACTGTTCACACAGCCGCTGCGCCAGCCGTTTGGGCAACACGTCGGCCAGCACGGTTTTCAGCTCTGCCGCGGGGCGTGCCGCGCGCTGGCCGACCAGCCAGGTGCCGAGCTCCTGGTCCGGCGCGAGATCGATGCGCAAATCATCACCCGGCTTCCAGTACGAGGAGATCTGCAGGATCGACGGGCCGCTGATGCCGCGATGGGTGAACAGCAGGCCCGCGCGAAACGCCTGCTTGCCCACCCGTGCCTCCACCGCCGGCAGCGCCACACCGGCGAGGTCCTGGTAATGATCCTGGTGCTTGCCGCTCAAGGTCAGCGGCACCAGCCCGGCTCGCGTGGGCAAGACCTCGTGGCCGAACTGGCGCGCCAGCTCATAGCCGAAACCGCTGGCGCCCATGCTGGGAATCGACAATCCGCCGCAGGCCACCACCAGCGACTCGGCGTGCACTTCGCCGTGCGCCGTCGTGGCGCTGAAACCATGCACCATCTTGCGGACGCGCTGCACGGGGCAATCCACTTCGATGGTGACGCCCGCGGCGGCGCATTCGTCCAGCAGCATGCGCACGATCTGCTTCGACGACTCGTCGCAGAACAGCTGGCCCAGCTCCTTCTCGTGATAGGCGATGCAGTGCTTTTCCACCAGCGCGATGAAGTCGGCCGGCGTGTAGCGCGCCAGCGCCGATTTCGCGAAGTGCGGATTCGCGGAGAGGTAGTTGGACGGCCCGGCACCGGTATTGGTGAAATTACAGCGCCCGCCGCCGGACATCAGGATCTTCTTTCCGACCTTGTTGGCGTGATCGACCACCAGCACCCGCCGGCCGCGCTGACCCGCGGCGATCGCGCACATCAGCCCGGCGGCGCCCGCCCCCACGACCAGCACGTCGACATTGCGCACATCCCATTTCATCCGGCCATCGCCCGTCACCCGTTTTGCAGAACGCGGCATTATCCCTCAGCGGCCAGCTGCTCTTACACTGAACGACCGTTCGCCAGGAGTTGCCGCCATGCCTTCGTTTGACGTGATTTCCGAAGTCGACAAACACGAACTGACCAACGCGGTCGACCAGGCCAACCGAGAACTCGCTACCCGCTTCGACTTCAAGGGTACGGAAGCCACCTATACGCTGGACGACTACACCATCACCCAGGCCGCGCCCAGCGAGTTCCAGTTGCAGCAGATGCTGGACATCCTGCGTGGTCGGCTGGTGGCGCGGAAGATCGACATCCGCGCACTGGACGTGGCCGAGCCGGAAACCAACCTGGGCGGCTCGCGGCAGAAGATCACCGTCAAGCAGGGCATCGAGCAGCCGGTGGCGAAAAAGCTGGTGGCCGCGTTGAAGGCCGCCAAACTCAAGGTCGAGGCGCAGATCAACGGCGACAAGCTGCGCGTCAGCGGCAAGAAGCGCGACGACCTGCAACAGGCGATGGCGGTGCTGCGCGGCGCCGAGGTGGAGCTGCCGCTGCAGTTCGACAATTTCCGTGACTGATCAGCCGGCCCTCAGGCCTGGCTCGCCATGATGTTCACGCTCACCGCGATGATGAACATGTTGAAGAAGAACGCGATCACGCCGTGCAGCAACACCATGCGGCGCAGGTAGCGGCTGGTGACCTGCACGTCGGACACCTGGAACGTCATGCCGATGACGGTGGCGAAATAGGCAAAGTCCCAGTAATCCGGCTCCTTGTTGCCGGGAAAATCCAGGCCCTCGTGCTCCTCGCCGTAATCGCCGTAGAAGCCGTGCGCGTAATGCAGCGCGAACAGCGTGTTCATGAACAGCCAGCTGAGCACGATGCTGACGGCCGCAATGACCAACGCAAGCCATCCGCCGGCTTTGCCCATCTCGAGTTCGGTACCCAGCGCCACCATCACCACCGCCGACAGCGCCACCCCGCTCCACAAGATGCCCCAGCGACCAGCGTCCTGGGAACGCGCGCGTTCACGCATCTCGTCCTGGGTGGCGCGGCCGAACTGCCGCAACTGCGCGGCAAAGAAAACCAGCGCGCCCACATCGAAGCCCACCAGCAACGCCGGCGCCGGGTGCAGCCCGAAAAGAACCAGGCCCCCGCAGACCAGCACCATCAACCCGCCGCCCACTGCCAGCGACGGTCGGGTGCGCAGCACGTTCCAGGGCCACCAGCCGCCGGCCGATGCCAGGCGTTCGCCGCCCCGCTCGCGTTTCGCGCGACGGACCATGACGCCGATCAGGCCAGCAGGTCGGCCGCTTCCGGATGCCGTTTCATCCAGGCGGCCGCATAGGAACACGAGGGCTTGATCTTCCAGCCTTCGTCACGCGCCGCGTCGGTGGCGGCCTTCATCAGCGCTGATGCAATGCCGCGGCCTTCCACGGCGCTGGGCACGCCGGTGTGGTGAATGTTCATCACCCCGCCGGCCAGGGTGTAATCGATGGCGCAAACGGCACCGTCAACGGTGGTTTCAAAACGGTGGCCTGTGCGATCGTGCGTGATTTCCAGATCCATGACGGACTCCGCTGACGGAAGCCCAGCATAAGCCGCATTCGGGACAAACGCGCGTGAACAGCTGCCTTCTTCGCGCCGCTTGAATGAACACCCCGGCACACTGGCGATTCCCCCTCAGTCTGGAGACATCGCCATGAAGAAATCCGCATCGGCCAACTGGATCGGTGGCCTGAAGGATGGCCAGGGCACCATTTCCACCGAGACCGGCGTATTGCGTGAGGCACCGTTCGGTTTCAAATCCCGCTTCGAGGACGGCCCCGGCACCAACCCGGAGGAACTGATCGGTGCTGCCCACGCGGGCTGCTTCTCGATGGCGCTGTCGCTGGAACTGGGCAAGGCGGGCCTCACCGCCGACCGCATCGAAACCGACGCGGTGGTGACACTGGACAAGGACGGCGACGGCTTCGCCATCACCGCCGTGCACCTCACTTGTAAGGCCAAGGTGCCGGGCGCCGATGCGGCCA
This sequence comes from Rhodanobacter sp. Root480, assembly GCF_001426645.1. Classification (GTDB taxonomy): domain Bacteria; phylum Pseudomonadota; class Gammaproteobacteria; order Xanthomonadales; family Rhodanobacteraceae; genus Rhodanobacter; species Rhodanobacter ginsenosidimutans. Next base: position 206,143 of record NZ_LMEX01000001.1, on the reverse strand, counting down.
CATTCGGGAAGATCGCGCAGGCGACGAAGGAGGGGTGCCCGGTGTCCAAGGTGCTCAACGCCGAGATTACGCTGGATGCCAGCCTGGAGGGTTGAACACCGTTCGCTCCCCCGCTTGCGGGGGAGCTGCCCGAAGGGCTGAGGGGGCTTTTGCATTTTTGCGTAGGGCAAGATCAAGAGCCCCTCTTCCGCCCTTACGTGCCGCTCCTGCGGCACGCCCTTCGGGCCGGCTTCGCCGTTCGCTTCGGCATCCTGCCTTCGCAGTCGGGCACCTTCTCCCGCGAGCGGGAGAAGGGAGAAAGCGGTGGCTCAGGCAGCTACGGTCGCCGCCGTCGTCGCTACCGCTTCCCGGCGTCGACGCACCGCTTGATCCAGCCGCTCCAGCACCTGCAATGAGCTGTCCCAGTCGATGCAGCCGTCGGTCATGCTCTGGCCGTAGACCAGCGGCTGGCCGGGGACGGGGTCCTGCCGGCCGCCCAGCAGGTGGCTTTCCACCATCACGCCGATGATGCGCTGTTCGCCGGCTTCGAGTTGCGTGGCGATGTCGTCGATCACGCGCGGCTGGTTTTCAGGCTTCTTGGAACTGTTGGCGTGGCTGGCGTCGATCATCACCCGCGCAGCAAGGCCGGCCTTGCCGATGACGGCGCAGGCCGATTCCACGCTGGCCGCGTCGTAGTTCGGCTGGCGGCCGCCGCGCAGGATCACGTGGCAATCCTCGTTGCCGGCGGTTGCGGCGATGGCGGCGCGGCCTTCCTTGGTCACGGCCATGAAATGATGCGGCTGCGAGGCAGCCTGCACAGCGTCCACCGCGATCTTCACGTCGCCGCCGGTGCCGTTCTTGAACCCCACCGGGCACGACAGGCCGGAGGCCAGTTCGCGATGCACCTGGCTTTCGGTGGTGCGCGCACCGATCGCGCCCCACGCCACCAGATCCACGATGTACTGCGGCGAGATCATGTCCAGGAATTCGCAACCGGCCGGCAGGCCGAGGTTGTTGATGTCGTGCAACACGCGCCGCGCCAGCCGCAGGCCCTTGTCGATGCGGAAGCTGCCATCGAGGTCCGGATCGTTGATCAGCCCCTTCCAGCCCACCGTGGTTCGCGGCTTCTCGAAATACACCCGCATCACGATTTCCAGCGTGTCGGCGTAGCGCTCGCGCTGCGCCATCAGCCGGCCGGCGTATTCCAGCGCGGCGCGCGGGTCGTGGATGGAGCACGGGCCGATCACCACCACCAGCCGGTCGTCCGCGCCGCCGATGATGCGGTGCAGGGCCGCGCGCGAGGCGGACACGGTTTCGGTGGCCGCTTCGCTGGCGGGGCAATCCTCGATCACCTCGGCGGGCGTGCTGAGCTGGGTAAGGCTGCGAATGCGCAAATCGTCGGTGGGCTGGGACACGGTGGCGGTTCCTTCGGTTGGGTGCCAGCGACGGCCACAAAAAAAGCCGCCGGTGGTAGCTGGCGGCTTTTCGGGAATGATCTTCAGGACTTCAAGATGATCGCGACCATGCCTCCGCCAGCAACTTCGGATAGGTATAAAACCAAAAGTACTGGTGGGCGTGGGTGCGATTCATGGCCGCTACAAATAGCACATCACCCGTGATCGTGCAACGCACCATGGCGCACGTTGACACGCTGTGCTGATCGGCTAACGTCCCGTGATCGGCTTTTTCAGGGACCTACGTGGCCACGCTCATTCCCACCCGCAACGGCTGCCTGCCGCGCATGACCGGCGGCGAGAAGCGTTTCTCCGAGCGGCTGGAACAGAAGCTCGAGGATGATTACCTGCTGTGGTACGACGTGCCCGTCGGGCTGAAGCAGCTGCGCCCGGATTTCATGGTGTTCCATCCGCGCCGCGGCCTGCTGGTGCTGGAGGTGAAGGACTGGAAACCGGACACCATCCAGCACGCCGACAAGACCCAGTTCACCCTGCTCACCGCGCGCGGGCTGGTGAAGGAAAACAGCCCACTGCTGCAGGCGCGTGGCTATGCCACCGAGGTCTACATGCAGTTGCAGAAGGACCCGGCCCTGCGCCAGCCGCACGACGGCCCCCACGCCGGCAAGCTGGTGATGCCGTGGGCCTACGGCGTGGTGTTCACTAACATCAGCCGGCGGCAGTTCACCGACGGCCAACTCGATGCGGTGATCCCGGCGCACCTGGCGATCTGCCAGGACGAAATCTACGAAAGCGTGGAGGCGGAGGATTTCCAGGAACGCCTGTGGGCGATGTTTCCCTACGTGTTCCCCACCGCGCTAACCCTGCCGCAGATCGACCGGGTGCGCTGGCATTTGTTTCCGGAAATCCGCGTGGCCTCGGGCGAAGGCCAGTTCGGCCTGTTCGACCGGGCGGACGCACCGGCGCCGAAACCGCTGGAAATCCCCGACCTGATCCGAGTGATGGACGCGCAGCAGGAGCAACTGGCGCGCTCGCTGGGCGACGAGCACCGCATCATCCACGGCGTGGCGGGCTCCGGCAAAACCATGATCCTGGGTTTTCGCGCGATGCAGCTGGCGCGCGAGCTGTCGAAGCCGATCCTGGTGCTTTGCTACAACAAGACGCTGGCCGCGCGGCTGGATCAGTTGATCGGCGAGCGCGGCCTGGGCGAGAAGGTGCAGGTCTACAACTTCCACAAGTGGTGCCACAAGATGCTCACGGCCTACCACGTGGAACCGCCGGCCAAGGGCAGCCGCGATTTCTTTGCGCAGATGGTGCAGCGGGTGATCGATGGCGTCGACCAGGAGCGCATCCCGCGCTTCCAGTACGGCGCCGTGCTGATCGACGAAGGCCACGATTTCGAGCCGGACTGGTACAAGCTGATCGTGCAGATGATCGATCCCAGCACCAACTCGCTGCTGGTGCTGTACGACGATGCGCAGAACATCAACGGCCGCACCGACCGGCGCAAATTCACCTGGAAAAGCCTCGGCGTGCAGGCGCGCGGGCGCACCACCATCCTCAAGCTCAATTACCGCAACACGCTGGAAATCCTCTCCGTGGCGCGCAGCTTCGCCAGCGAACTGCTGCTGGCACACGACGGCGACGATGACGGCGTGCCGCTGATCGCACCGGAAAGCGCGGGGCGGCGCGGCGCCGTACCCGAGTTGATCCGGGTGGACGACGACACCGATGAAGTCGGCGTGGTGATCGCGCAAATTCGCGACGAACAGGCCCGCGGCCGCGCCCTGGACGACATCGCCGTGCTGTACCAGCACGACCGCCAGGGCCGTGCTCTTCGCGATGCGCTGCAGGCGGCCGGCATCGCCTGCAAACTGGCCAACGGCGATGGCAAATCCACGCTGTTCCTGGTGAAGGACAGCGTGAAGATCGTCAGCATGCATTCCAGCAAGGGGCTGGAATTTCCGCTGGTGATCATCCCCGGCCTCGGCGAGATGCCGGCGCCCGACGGCGACGAAGCGGCCGAGGCACGGCTGCTCTACGTGGCCATGACCCGCGCCACCGAACGCCTGCTGCTGATCCACCAGCACGACTCGGTTTTCAGCAAGCGCATCCGCGATTCGATCAACGAAGTCCAGGCGCAGCTGGACAGCGCCGCCTGAACGCAACGCGGTTGCGCATCACGAGCCATCCACGCCTGCCGTAGCACTTTCCCCTGGCGCATCACCGCGCCGCCGCGGTGATGCGCCGCATCCATCCCGGATGCCATATCCACCAGGGAGAGCCGCATGAAAACATTGGTTGAGGCCTATCGCCGGGAGCTTGACCGGCAGAAGCAGAAAGGTGGCATCGGCTGGGTGCTGCTGTGGCTGCTGGGCATTCCCATCCCGGTACTGATCGTGTTGTTCCTGTTGCGCGGTTGCACCTGATCCGCGGCCGCGAAGGCATCTTCGATCCGATCACCCACCGCGGGAGAACGACATGGCACAAGTGGAAATCGAGCGCACGGAAATCGTGGAGCTGAGCCAGCCCTCGATGAACTGGGGCGCAATCATTGCCGGCTGGCTGGTCGCCGTCGGCGTCGCGTTTCTGATGTACGTGGGCGGACTGGCGATGGGCTTTTCCGCCTTCGACCCTTACGACGCTGAAGCGACGGCCAAGGGCATCGGCATCGGTACGGCGTTGTGGGTGATCGTCACCTGGATCGTGGCCTTGTTGCTTGGCGGCATGTTCGCCAGTTGGTTCGACAGCCGTGATGACCGGAACATGGGCGTCATGCACGGCATTACCGTCTGGGGCCTTTCGATTGCCGCGTCCGGATTGTTGCTGGCCCTGGGCATGGGCGGTGCCATCGGCAGCGGCGCCAGCATGATGGGCGGTGCCCGCCTGGGCGCGCATGCCCATGGCATGCCACACGGCGGCCAGCACACCGGGGCGGATGCCCGCGTGGCGTTGCAGGCGCAGCTGATGCAACGGGTGCGGCAAGCCGGTGGCGCGGCATCGGGCTCCATCTACGCGCCGACGACGGGAGGCATGGCCACGGCGCCGGTGCGACTGGATCCGCGTACGGCGAGCGTCGCGACGATGGCCTTGATCGCCGACCAGCCCGATACCGCCAAGGCGTTGCTGGCCGCCAACACCAACCTGTCGCCGGCCGATATCGACAGCACCGTGCAAGGGCTTTCCGCCCCTGCGGCGCGTGCCCGCAGCGACATCAAGGCTGCCGCCGACAGCGCCGCGCATTACATGGCGATGGCCATGTGGGTGCTGTTCGCCAGCCTGTTGCTTTCGCTGATTGCCGCGGCCATCGGCGGCAGCCTGGGTGCCGGCCACGTCCATCGGGTCTACCATGATCGCCGATACGCCCGCGGCGTGCCGTCACGCTGAATGAGTCGTCGGCCGTCGTTTCCACCGAAGCGGCGGCTGACCGGACATGCAGCGGTTCGCGCGCAGGTTGCCATGGAGTCAGCATGAGCACGATCGATCTTCCCTGCCCACATTGCCACGCGCTCAACCGCGTGCCAGCCGCCCGTATCGGTGAGGCGCCGCGCTGCGGCCGCTGCAAGGAGGCGTTGTTCCCAGGCCATCCGCTTGAATTGACCACAGCCAACTTCGACGCGCTGGCGGCGCGCGGCGACGTGCCCGTGGTGGTGGATTTCTGGGCGCCGTGGTGCGGCCCCTGCCTGGGCTTCGCGCCCGTATTCGCCAACGCTGCCAGCCAGTGGGAGCCACGTGCACGCCTGGCCAAGCTGGACACCGAGGCGCAGCCGCAACTGGCGCAACGCTTCAATGTCCGCAGCATTCCCACCCTGATCGTGTTCCGACGTGGCCGCGAGATCGCGCGGCAATCCGGCGCACTGAGCGCCGCGCAGTTGCAGCAGTTCATCGAAGGGGCGCTGGCACGCGGCTGATCAGCGCGCCGGTCGGCGCGACCCCGCCGCCTGCCAATGCAGCCAGTCGATCACGGCGGCCACCGCCGTACGCGGCTTTGCCTGCGGCCGCACGATCCAATAGGACGGCCCCAACGGCACCTCGAGTTCGCCGAATGGCCGCAACAAGCTGCCACCCGCCACGTCATCCGCGGCCAGCCGGTGACGTGCCAGCGCCACGCCCTGCCCCTGCGCCGCCGCGCGCAGGACGAGATCGGACGAGGTGTAGCGCGCACCACCCTGCAAGGCGAGCCTGGCCGGGCCATGGATTCGTCGCCAGGATTCCCAGGCCGCTTGCGGGTCGCGATCATGCAGCAGGCGCAGGCCGGCCAACTGCGCAGGTTTCGATGGGCGACCGGATGCCTGCCACAACGTCGGGCTGATCACCGGGTAGAGCGCATCGTCCATCAATGGCTCCACGTGCAGGGCCGGCCATGGCCCCTGGCCCATGCGTATGGCCAGGTCGACGCGGCCATCGTCCATGGCGTCCAGGCGCTGCTCCACCTGCACGGACAACTCCAGTTTGGGGTGCGATTTTTCCAGCGCAGGCAGCCGCGGAAGCAACCAGCGGATCGCAAACGAGGGCGAGGTGGACAGCGTCACCGCGTGGGCCGGCCGGCTTTCCCGCAGCACGGCCACAGCCTGCGCAATCTCTCCCAGGCCCGCCAGCGTGGCGCGACCCAGCGCCTCGCCCTGCGGTGTGAAAGCCGGGGCGCCGCGTCCTGCCTCGGCGCGCAGCAACGGCACACCCAGCCAACGATCGAGTTCGCCCAGATGGCGGCTCACCGAGGAATGGGCGATACCCAACTCGCGCGCCGCAGCACGCACGCCGCCGTGCGCATAGACCAAGGCGAAAGCACGCAAGGCATTCAGGGGAAGGTCTTTCATGGTCGAAATTCTAGACCATAAGGATCGCGGCACGCTCCATGGCAGGGCTTGACCATTCACATCTTCGACCATTGCTCCAGGTGTTGACGCACATGAATCACCTGTTCGCCCTGGCCGGCCTGCTCGGCATCTCCGCGATCACGCCAGGTCCCAACAATCTCGTTGTGCTGCGCGCTGCCATGCAGGCCGGCCTGCGCGGTACGTTGCCGGCCATTGCCGGTGTCGTGCTCGGAGGGCTGTTGTTGCTCGCCGTGATCGCGTTCGGTGCTGGCGGCTTGTTTACGGCATATCCGTCGTTTCAGCGCTGGACCGGGATGGCAGGTGCGCTGTATCTGAGCTGGCTCGGTGCCGCGCTGTTCGTCCGCGCGGTCGCGACGGGCAGCGAGGGTTCCGCCTTCGGACACGGTCTTCCCATCAGCACATTCGGGCTGATCGGTTTCCAGTTTCTCAACCCGAAAAGCTGGGTGATGGTGCTGACGGCGCTGGCGACGTGGCCTGCCACCGGCTTGCGGGGACACCTGCCACTGGCCGGTTTGTTCGTGCTGATTCCAACCCTTTGCCTGTTGCTGTGGGCCGTATTCGGCGCATGGCTGGCGCGCTGGCTGGCTCGGCCGGTCGTTCGTCGCAGCGTCGATGCCGTCATGGGCGCCTTGCTGGTGGCATGCGCGGTTTTCCTGATTCCCCTGAACTGACTTGCAAGGAGACACCCATGCCCACGCTCAGCCAACCCCGATCGGTACTGTGCCTGGCCGGCAGTTTGCGCCGTGCCTCGTGGAACCGCCGCCTGCTGCACGCCGCCACCTTCATGGCGCCACCGACATTGCGATTGGACGTGTTCGACGCGCTGTCGTCGGTGCCGCTGTTCGATGAGGATGTGGAACAGCGTGAGCCGGCCGGCCCCGCCGGCGTGCAGACATTGCGCGCGGCCATTGCCGCTGCGGACGGACTGATCATCGCCACGCCCGAATACAACCATGCCATGCCAGGCGTGCTGAAAAACGCACTGGACTGGCTTTCCCGCGAAGCGCCGGAGGGCGAAGTGCTGCTGGAAAAACCGATCGCCGTGCTCGGCGCGAGCGGCGGCCCGTGGGGCACGCGTCTGGCCCAGGCCTCGTTGCGACAGGTACTGCACGCCTGCGGGGCCTTGGTGATGCCCACACCCACGGTATTCGTGGCGAACGCCACCACCCGTTTCGACGACAGGGGCATCCTGACTGACCCGGCCACCGCCCAGTCGCTGCAACGATTCCTGCTGGCATTCGAACACTGGCTGCTCCGTGTGGTCCCGTCCGCCAGCGAGGCACAATCTGCCGGGGCAATGCCGTGAGCGACCGGCTTGTGCACATACTGCCCGGCCGCCCGCAACCTGACTGATTCCCTTCCCGACGGGTCGACACGCGGTACACCGCACGTCCGCTGGCACGTTCAACCATCTGTGTACCGGGCATCAGCGCGTTGATGGCAACATGACACCACTCACGTCATGAAATAACCCGCCATCAACGCGCGCTGCGCGCGATTTGGACGAAAGTCGGCACGATGTGTCACGCCGGAGTTTTGCGTTGCTCACCACGGGATGCCGGCAGTTGTCCGGTGCCACGTACAACACGGAGACCGCTCATGAAACGTCTGCGCTGGATCAGCCTCGCCCTGCTGCTGGTTGCACCGTTGTGGGCGCAGGCGTCGGACGGGTTTGTCACCGCCAACGTCAATCTGCGCGCGGGGCCGGATGTCGACTACCCGTGGATCGCCACGATCCCCGCGGGCAGCCGCGTGTCCATCCAGGGGTGCACGGATGGCTGGGGCTGGTGTGACGTGATTGCGTTCGGCAACCGCGGCTGGATGGTGGGCGATTACCTGCGCTACGACTACGACAACCGCCGCGTGCTGCTGCCCGAGTACGGTGCGCGCATCGGCATTCCCGTCGTCACATTCGTGATCGGCAACTACTGGGGCAGTTACTACCGCGAACGCCCGTTCTACCGGCATCGCAGCTACTGGTATCAGCGCCCGATCCGGCACCGGCCACCACCGCGTCGCATCTATCACTCGCCGGCCAGGCCGCGTCCGCCACACTACAACCGGCCGCGGCATTGGCAGTCACCGCCGCCGGTGCATCGCCCCTCGCCACCGCGGCGCTCGGATGGGCCCACGCAACATCGTGAGCGCCATGACCGTGGTCACTCCTTCACATCGACGCCGCCGCGACGCTCGTCGAGCTTCCGGCCCTCCACGACGGTACGTCCGGCGCAGAACATCAATCGCGCGTCGACACCGGCGCGGGCTGACCGCCAGCCACGCCGCGCCCCGTCCACCCATACCGGCCACCACCGTGGCGACAAGTCGTCGGCGGACGGCAAGCGGGAACGTCGCAATCGCGACTGAGGCGATGACCGGCCGCGCATACCGCAGCCGGGACGGCATGCGCAGACGCCCGGTTCACGTTCAAGCCGCGTGACCCGGTCATACTGTGGCGTGACCAAGTCCCCCGACAGCTACGCGGAAAGTGTGGATCCCACCGTGCATTGCACGTCGTGCGAGGCCGTGTGTTGCCGGCTCACCGTCGTGCTGATGCCCGACGATCATGTCCCCGACTGGCTGATCGAGCACGACGACCATGGCATGGAAACCCTGGCCAAGGGTGAGGACGGTTGGTGCGCCGCGCTCGATCCGCTGACCATGCGGTGCACCATCTACGCCGACCGTCCCGGGATCTGCCGCAAGTACGCCATGGGCAGCCCCAGCTGTCGCGAGGAGCGGCGCAAATGGTATGGAAACACGCTGCCCACGCCGGTCGTACTGAGCTAGCGCGGGCGCGCCATCGCGAGATTGACGACTCGGTGTTAGCGCGCGACCGTGCTGGCACGCACCAGATACTGCACGCTGAACATCTTCTTCGCGTCCATCCACACCTGTTCGACGGCCAGCCCGGCGCGAGCAGCCATGGCCGCGAAATCCTCGACCGAATACTTGCAGCTGTATTCCACCTGGATCGCCTCGTCCTCGCGAAACGCCACGCTGGCCCGGCCGATCTTCACCTGCTGCGCGCAACGGCTCACGATGTGCGTCTCGATGCGCCCGGCCATCGGGTTGTAGTGCGCGCGGTGGGCAAACTGCGAGAGCACGAAATCACTGCCGATTTCGCGGTTGAGCCGCTCCAGCATGTTCAGGGTGAAAGCGGCAGTGACCCCGGCGCGGTCGTTGTACGCCGCCTCGATCACCGCGGGATCCTTCTTCAGATCCACACCCACCAGGACGCCGCCGGCGTCGCCCATTTCGTTGCGGATCTTGCGCAGCAACGCGACCGCTTCGCGGCTCTCGAAATTGCCGATGGTCGAGCCGGGGAAGTAGACCACGGTGCGACGCGGCGCCCGTGGCGGAATCGGCAAGCGCAGCGATTTGCTGAAATCCGCACACAACGGCTGCACCGGCAACGACGGAAACTCCCTGGCCAGGCGCTCCACGCTCTGCTGCAGCGGCTCCGGCGAAATCTCCACCGGCACGTAAGCCACCGGCGCGTGCATCTGCCGCAGCAACTGGCTGGTCTTGCGCGCGTTGCCGCTGCCGTACTCCACCAGCCGCACATCGCTGCCGAGGCTGTCGGCAATGCTGGCCGCGTGCTCGTCCATCAGCGCGATTTCGCGGCGGGTGAGGTAGTACTCCGGCTGCTCGCAAATCTGCTCGAACAACGCGGAGCCACGCTCGTCGTAAAACAGCCACGACGGCAGGCGCTTGGGTTTCAGGCCCAGCCCGCGTTGCGCAATCTCCAGCAAACCATTCATCGGTGGCTGGCGATCGTCATCCTCGATGCCGCAAGGTTGCATGGTGTTCATCGATCCTGTCCCAGTCGTAGCCCGGAAAACTGCCAGCGGGCATGAGGTGGAAAAAAGTTGCGGTAGCTGGCGCGCACGTGATCGCGCGGGGTCGCGCAGGACCCGCCACGCAACACCCACTGACCGCACATGAATTTGCCGTTGTATTCGCCCAGCGAACCGGGCAACGGGCGAAAGCCCGGATAGCTGATGTACGGCGACGCGGTCCATTCCCACACGTCGCCATACATCTGAAGCATGTCATCGCCGGGCTCGGCCGGCGCCGGATGAAGACGCCCGGTTTCCTGCAGGTTGCCGGCAACGGCAACCCGCGAAGCGGCCGATTCCCATTCGGCCTCGGTCGGCAGGCGGGCGCCGGCCCAGCGCGCGAACGCGTCCGCTTCGTAATAGCTCAAGTGGCACACCGGCGCGTGCGGCGACAGCGCCTGCATGCCGGCCAGGGTGAACTCGCGCGCCAGGTCGTCATCCCAATACAGCGGGTGCTGCCAACCCTCGCGCTGCACGGTGGCCCAGCCATCGGAAAGCCACAGCCCCGGTTCGCGATAACCACCTTCGCGCACGAACGCCAGGTACTCGGCGTTGGTCACCAGCCGATTGGCCAGCGCGTGCGGGTGCAGCAATTCGCGATGGCGCGGCGTTTCGTTGTCGAACGCAAAGCCTTCCGCGTCGTTGCCGGTTTCGACGATGCCTTCGCGCCCGGAGATGAAACGCTGGGGCATCGGCGCACCGGCGTCCGCCGCGGGTGCGGCGTGGTAGGCCGGGCGCAGGGGATTGCACCAGAACGCGTGCTTGATGTCGGTCAGCAGCAATTCCTGGTGCTGTTGTTCGTGCTGCAGGCCCAGTTCCACCCGCGTGATCAGCTCGGCATCCGCGTGGCTTGCGAGCAGTTCGCCCACCGCGTCGTCGACGTAGCGCCGATACGCGAACACCTCTTCCAGCGACGGGCGCGACAGCAAGCCGCGCTGCGGCCGCGCGTGCATCGGGCCGACCGACTGGTAGTAGGAGTTGAACAGGTACAGCCACGCTTCGTTGCGCGGCTTCCAGGCCGGGTCGCGGGCAAGCACGAACTGCTCGAAGAACCAGCTGGTGTGCGCGAGATGCCATTTGCCGGGGCTGGCATCGGCCATCGACTGAATTTGCAGGTCTTCGGCGGACAGTCCGGCACACAGATCCAGAGTGCGTCGGCGCACGCCGCGAAAGCGCGCAGCCATGTCGGCCAGTTCGACCGGCGATACCACCACCGTCACCGCTGTCCGTCCCGGGAAATGGCAACCGCCGCAACAAGAAAGCCGGGCGGCGCAGCGAAGAAGGGGGATCGATCCATAGGGCGAAGGATGCCGCCCAACGCGTTCACTTTTTGTGACATGCGGCCACCGGCGGTGCTTCAGTATTCATCCTGGCGCAGACGGATGGCGCCACTGCGCGCCCTACCCCAAAAAAAGAAAAAGCCCGGACTGGCCGGGCTCGTTCTTCGCAATGTCGTGGTTCAATCGCCGTAGTAACCGTCGTCACGGATGTAGCGCGTGTTCGACGAATCGGTATAGACCGTGCGGGTCTCGACCACGCGACGGGTAACCACCGGCGCACTCTCATAGATCACCGTGCGCGGCTGGCTGTACACCACCGGCTGTTCGTAATACGTGGGCCGCGTGGCGTCGTTGATCAGGCCGATCACCGCGCCGGTAACGATGGCGCCGGCGATCCAGCGGCCGCCGCTCCAGTGCCCACCATGGTAACCATGGCCATAGCCGTGCCCGCCACGGTAGTAATGCCCGCTGTAATGACCGCCGTGGTAGCCACCGTAGTGACCTCCATGCCCGCGCGCCGAAGCGCCCAGCGGCATGGCCACGGCAGCCAACACTGCCAGGCTGAGGGCCGCGAATTTGCCGGTAACGCCGAAACGCTTGGTCATGAGGTTTTCTCCGTTGTACGGCGTAATGCTCATCCGCGAACGCTTAATATGGACTGAAAGGTTCACTTTTTGATGCGCGCCGTATCCCAGGGGTTGATACCCGGGTCGGGCTTGCGTCGGCGCAGCAGCCAGCAACCGTGGATATCGGTCCGGCGGGCGAAGTCGAACGGGATGCTGGGCGCGGTCCAGTCCTCGATCTCGAAGTGTGTTTCCAGCGCCTCCCGGTCCAGCTTGAAGCGGCGGAAATTGTTGGAGAACACGATCACGCCGTCGCGGGTCAACCGCTCGTTGCAGGCTTCGAGCAGCTTCACATGGTCGCGCTGCACGTCGAAATCCTCGGCGCGCTTGGAGTTGGAGAAGGTGGGCGGGTCAACGAAGATCAGCCCGTAATGGCCGCGGTCGCGCTGCAGGAAATCCAGCGCGTCGAACTGCATCAGCCGGTGGCTGGCACCGCTGAAACCGTTCAGCGCCAGATTGCGCGACGCCCACTCCAGGTAGGTCGCCGACAAGTCCACGCTGGTGGTTTCCAGCGCACCGCCCGCCGCCGCGTGCACGCTGGCGGTAGCGGTATAGGCAAACAGGTTGAGGAAGCACTTGCCGTCGGCCAGTTCGCGCACCTTCGCCCGCACCAGTCGATGGTCGAGGAACAGGCCGGTATCGAGGTAATCGGTAAGGTTGACCAGGAACTTCAGCCCATCCTCCTCCACCTCGATGAACTCGTTGCGCTGGTCGAGCTGGCCGTATTTGGAGCCGCCCTTGCCGCGCTCGCGGGTCTTGATCGCGATGCGTTCGCGCGGCACGCCCAGCACCTCGCCGGCCACGCGGGCGATCTCGCGCAAACGCAGGCGCGCCACATCGGGCGGCACGTCGGCAGGCGCGCGGTACTCCTGGATGTGCAGGTGATCGTCGCCGCTGGTGTCGCCGTAGACGTCGATCGCGGCGGCGTATTCGGGCAGATCCTGATCGTAGGCGCGCCAGCAATGGATGCCTTCGCGATTCAGCCGCTTGCGCAGGTGCTTGACGTTTTTCTCCAGCCGGTTCTTCAGCATCTGCGCGCCGGCCGACAACGGCTTGGGATCGCGCGGCGCGGTGTCGCGGGGCTTGAGGTCGAACGTCAGCAACACGGTTTCCAGCGCGCCGTTGTAAAGCACATAGCGCTTGTCCGCATGCAGTTGCATCGCCCGGCCCAGCTCCACGTCGCCGGCCAGCACGGCGCCGCGCCAGCCGTTGAAATGGGCACGCAGCGTTTCGCCCAGGGCGCGGTACAGCTTCGGCATCTCGGTGCGGTCGCCAAGCCGTTCGCCATACGGCGGGTTGGTGATCACCAAGCCCGACGTGAGGCCCGCGGGCGGCCTGGCGTGGGTCACGTCAAGCCGATCCAGGGTGAAGAACCCGGCGACGCCCGCTTCCTGCGCATTGCGTTTGGCCGTCTGGATCATGCGCGGGTCGGCGTCGCTGCCGAAGAACTCGCTGCGCAAGGCGCGCAGGCCCGTTTCAGCGCGCTGGCGCGCTTCGTCCAGCAGGCCGCGCCACAGCGCAATGTCGTGTTGTTGCCAGCCCAGGAAACCGAAATACTCGCGACGCAGGCCAGGCGCCACGTCGGCCGCCATCAAGGCGCCTTCGATCAGCAAGGTGCCCGAACCGCACATGGGGTCGAGCAGTGCGCCGCCGGCGGCATAGATTTCCGGCCAGCGCGCGCGCAACAGCATCGCGGCGGCCAGGTTTTCCTTCAGCGGCGCCTCGCCCTGCAGTTCGCGCCAACCGCGACGATGCAGCGGCGAGCCGGCCAGATCCAGCGACAACGTGGCGCGATCGCGGCGCAGCCGCACGTTGATGCGGATGTCCGGCTCGTCGGTGTCGATGCCGGGACGGTTGCCATCGCGCTGGCGGAACTGGTCGACCACCGCATCCTTCACCCGCAGCCCCACGAATTGACTGTGGGTGAGCTTGCTCAGCGCGGTACCCGCATCCACGGCGAAGGTGCCGTGCGCCGCCAGGTGCTGGCTCCAGTCGATCTGCTGCGCACCGCGATAAAGCGCATCCTCGTCGGCCGCATCGAACTCGGCCAGCGGCAGCAGGATGCGGCTGGCCAGGCGCGACCACAGGCACGCACGGTAGGCGGTTTCCAGCGTGCCGGAAAAATGCGAACCGGCCAGCGTCTCGCGCACGTCGCTGGCGCCCAGCGCGATCAGCTCATCGCGCAGCAGGTATTCCAGCCCCTTGGGGCAGGTGGCGAAATAAGCGCTCATGCGGTGGCCGCCACGGTGTCGAGCAACAGGCGGAATTGCGCCGCGATGGCCGGCATGCTGGCGCCCAGGCGGTGGTCGTCGTCCAGCATCAGCAACGGCAGCCGGCTGGTGGCGGCAAACGCCTGCACATCGCCTGCGGGGCAGACTTCATCGCGCCAGCCATGAATCAGCATCGTGGGCACGTCGCGGCGCATATCCAGCGCGTGCGCGTAACCGGGGATCGCCGGCGGCGTGGCCAGCAGCAACAAACCGGCCACCGGCACCGCCAGCGATACCAGCGCGGAAGCGAACGCGCCCATGCTGGAACCGACCAATACGGGGGGCGCGTCCAATGCCTCGATCGCCGCCCGCAGACGGGAGATGCGTGGTGCGACCGAACCGGCGTGGCCGTGCGCGTCATCGGCGCCGTAATCGGGTCGCTGGGTATGCCAGCCCAACGATTCGGCCAGCGCGGCAAGCGCGCTGACCTTGGTGGCATCCGGGCTGGAATCGGAACCATGCGAAAGTATGACGTGGCCGCGCATGGCGGGCTCCTGAAACGCGGAATGCAAGGCGCGCATGGTAACAGGCGGCGTTTGCGGCCGACCGCATGCGAAACTGCCGCCATGAACCTGAGTATCCACGAGCAGCCGCTGCCTTACATCGACCTGCTGCCCGCGCGGGCCGCCGACGCGATCGATCTGGTGGTGATCCACTGCACCGAACTGCCCGACCTTGCGATGGCCCGCGAGTACGGCGAGCGCGTGCTGCACGCCAGCGGCACGGGCAACAGCGGCCATTACTACATCGACCGCGACGGCGCGATCTACCGCTATGTGCCGGGTGATCGCGTGGCCCACCATGTGCGCGGCCACAACGAGCACTCGATCGGCATCGAGCTGGTCAACCGGGGGCGCTATCCCGACTGGTGGGATTCGCGGCGGCAGGCCATGACCGAGCCCTACCCCACCGTTCAGCTCGACGCCTTGCGCGCACTGCTGGCGCAGTTGCGTGCGGCGTTCCCCAACCTCAAGCGGATCGCCGGCCACGAGGATCTGGATACGGCGATGATGCCCGCGACCGACGATCCCGCGCTGGAAATCCACCGCAAGCTCGATCCGGGGCCGATGTTCCCGTGGGACGTGGTGCTGCGGGATGGCGCGCTGGAGCGGTGGCACGGTTGATCCGCCGTCCCAGGCCTCTCCGCGCCGCCGCCGAAACCCCTTTCCGTATAATCGGCGGTTTCGCCGCGCAACAGGTCTCCCCCGATGGCCCCGAACCACGTCACCGAACTGGTTGAATTGCTGCAACTGGAGCGGCTGGAGGACAACCTGTTCCGCGGCCAGAGTCGCGACATCGGCACCCGCTTCGTTTTCGGCGGGCAGGTGCTGGGCCAGGCGCTGGCGGCGGCGCAGCAGACGGTGGACGTGGCGCGCGAGGCGCACTCGCTGCATGCGTATTTCCTGCGCGCCGGCGACATCGAGGCGCCCATCGTCTACAACGTGGAGCGCACCCGCGACGGCGGCACGTTCTCGTCGCGGCGGGTGGTCGCGATCCAGCACGGCCAGCCGATCCTGAACGGGTCGATCTCGTTCCAGTTGCCCGAACGCGGCGTGGAGCACCAAACCACGATGCCTGAAGTGCCCGCGCCCGAGGACGTGGAGCCGCTGCATCCGCTGCCGCCCGATGAGCTGGAACGCCTGCCGGTAAAGCTGCAGCGCTGGCTGGGCATCGATGGCCCGTTCGAGTTTCGCCAGGTGTGGCCGCGCGACGAGCGCCACCCGGCCAAGCGGCCGCCGATCCAGCACATCTGGTTCAAGCTCACCTCGCCGATCGACGACGCGGCCATCCTGCATCGTGCGCTGCTGGCGTACGCCTCGGATTTCCATCTGATCGGCACCGCCACGCTGCCGCACGGCATTTCCTACCTCACCCACAACGTGCAGATGGCCAGCCTCGACCATGCGCTGTGGTTCCATCGCCCGTTCCGCGTCGACGAATGGCTGCTCTACTCGTTCGACAGCCCCACCGCCCAGGGCGGGCGCGGGCTGGCGCGCGGGCAGATCTTCAGCCGCGATGGCACCCTGGTGGCGTCGACCGCGCAGGAAGGCCTGATCCGGCTCCGGGCGGAGTAAACGCCCCCGGCATGTTGTCGCGCGGGTTGTTTTCAGCGGCCTGCTAGACTGCCCGGATGCGCCTGATCTATACCTCTCCCCGTGCCGAAAACATCGATCGCGTGGTCGCCTTGCTGGCCGAGAACGACATCGAAAGCTCGGTTACCAACCGCTCCAGGTACAACCGGCCCAGCTACGATCGCTTCAGCTATTCGCAGCAGTTCGACGACCGTGACCGCTGGCCGCAAGTGTGGGTTACCCGCGCCGACGACTACACCCGCGCCCGCATGCTGCTGCGCGACCTGGGCATCGAGCCGGTGATCCGCCACGGCGAGGAGCTGGCCCAGGCACGCAACCCCTCGCCCACCACGAAGCGCAAGAACGCCGTGGCGCGGGCGCGCCGGATCGCACTGGCCGTGCTGCTGGCGGCGTTCGCGATGGTAATGCTGCGCTACATGCACGTGATCTGAGTTCCGCCTCTTGTGTGGGAGCGGCTTCAGCCGCGATGCTTTTGGCTTGTCGCGGCTGCTCCTGCACATGCCGCGCGGAGAGAGGCATAGAATCAGCCGATGCGCTCCGAACAAGTCCGCCTGTTCCAGACCCTGCCGCACCCCTGCGGGTATTTCGCGGAGCGCAGCGCGCAGAACCTGGTGATCGACCCGGCCGCGCCGCAGCTCGATGCCTTGTACGGCCCGGCACTGGAACGCGGTTTTCGCCGCGCCGGCGGGCATCTGTATTTTCCCCACTGCCCGCAATGCAACGCCTGCACGCCGTGTCGCGTCGATGCGGAAAACTTCCGCCCGGACCGCTCGCAGCGGCGTTGCCTGAAGCGTAATGCCGACCTCACCGTGATCGAGGCGATGGCCGGCTACACCGACGAGCGCCACGCGCTGTACGCAACCTACCTGAAAAGCCGTCACCCCGATGGCGGCATGGACGATGCCGACCCCACCGATTTCAGCCGCTTCCTGACCGCACCGTGGAGCCCCACCCTGTTCCTGGAGCTGCGCCTCGGCCCGCGCCTGCTGGGCGTGGCCGTCACCGACGTGTGCTTGGGCGGACTGTCTGCGGTCTACACGTTCTTCGACCCAGCCGAGCAGGCGCGCAGCCTGGGCACCTTCGCCATCCTGCAGCAGATGGAACTGGCCCGGCGTCGCGCCGTGCCCTGGCTGTACCTGGGCTTCTGGATCGAAGGTCATCCGAAGATGGACTACAAGCGCCGCTTCCGTCCGCTGCAGGTGCGCCACGCCGATGGCTGGTCGACACTGCCGTAGGAACGCACCGAAGTACGCGAGCTCTTGCTTTAGCGAATCCCGAATCCCACGAAAAGCGTCGCGCACTTCGGTGCGCTCCTACACGGCGGTTTCGTTGGCCTTCGGATATGGGAACAGCTTTTCCAGCGGAATCGACAAGCCGTCATCACCCACCACGCGGCAATGGCCGCGGTTGAGCTGGCGCGGTTCGGCCACGCCGCAGCTGTGCGCGATGATGCCCACTTCGTGCATCACGTTGCGGGCGTAGTGGAAGACACGCTCGCTCTTGTCCGACACCACCAGGCCGCGCTGCAGCTTCGGGTTTTGCGTGGTGATGCCCGTGGGGCAGGTATTGCGGTTGCACTGCAGCGACTGGATGCAGCCCAGCGCCAGCATGAAGCCGCGGGCGGAATTGACGAAATCCGCACCTACCGACAGCGCCCACGCCACGTCGTAGGCGGTGACGCATTTGCCCGAGCAGACCACCTTGATGCGCTGGCGCAGCCCTTTGACGATCAGCATGTCCAGCAACGCCGGCAGTGCCTCGTGCAACGGCAACCCCACGCCTTCCATCAGCGTCTGCGGTGCCGCGCCGGTACCGCCTTCGGAGCCGTCGACGATGATGAAGTCCGGCGCGCTGCGGATACCGCGGCGGGCGATTTCGTCGCACATCTCGCCGATCCAGTCGGCGCCACCCAACACGGCCTTGAAGCCCACTGGCTTACCGGTGAGTTCGCGGATATGGACGATCGCATCGAGCAGCTCATGCACGTTGCCGATATCCAGATGACGGTTCGGGCTTTGCGAATCCTCGCCCATCGGAATGCCGCGGATGGCCGCGATCTCGGCGGTGACCTTCGCCCCCGGCAACAGGCCGCCCATGCCCGGCTTCGCGCCCTGCCCCAGCTTGATGCTGACCATCTTCACCTGTTCATGGGCGCAGACCGCCAGCAGCTTGTCGTCGTCCAGCTTGCCCTCGGGCGTGCGCACACCGTACTTGGCGGTACCGATCTCGAAGATGATGTCGCAGCCACCTTCCAGGTGGTACGGCGCCAGCCCGCCCTCGCCCGTATCCATCCAGATGCCCGCCTTGGCCGCGCCGCGTGACAGCGCGCGCACGGCCGGCGCGGACAGCGCGCCGAAGCTCATCGCCGAGATGTTGAAGAAGGCCGCGTGGCTGTAGGGCTGGCGCGCATACGGGCCGATGGTGACCGGCACCGGTTCGACGTGGTCCTCGCCCAGATTCGGGAACGGCGCGTTGACGAAAAACGGTACGCCTTCGCCGCGCAAGTCGCGGCTGGAGCCGAACGCGCCGGTGTTGTCCACGTTCTTGGCCGCGCGGTACACCCAGGTGCGTTGCGCGCGGTTGAACGGCATCTCCTCGCGGTCGCTGGAATAAAGGTATTGGCGAAAGAACTCGCCCAGGTGCAGGAACCAGTAACGGAAGTGGCCGATCACCGGGAAATTGCGCAGCACCGCATTGCCGGTCTGGTTGCGATCCACCAACCAGGTCACCAGCAGCACCACCACGAACAACGCCAGCAGCAACAGGAACAGTGCGGCAAAGGTCTCGACCAGAACGATCAGCCAATGCGCGAAACCGGTGGATGGCATGTCTTGCTCCCGTGCAGGTGAATCGGATGTGGCGGCCTACAGCTCGACGCGCAAACACGCCGCGGCGCGCACGGCCTTGGCGACCGCCGCCTCCAGTGTATCGGCTCGGGCCAGGGTGACCGCCATGCGGCGGCGCCCGCTGACGGCTGGCTTGCCGAACAGGCGCAGTTGCGTATCCGGTTCGGCCAGCGCCTCGGCCACGCCGTGGTAACGCGGCCCGGCACCATCGCCCTCCACCAGCACCGCGCACGACGCTGACGGGCCGAACTGGTGGATCACCGGGATCGGCAGGCCCAGGATCGCCCGCGCATGCAGCGCGAACTCGGAGAACTCCTGCGAGATCATCGTGACCAGGCCGGTATCGTGCGGCCGCGGGCTCACCTCCGAGAAGATCACCGTGTCGCCCTTGACGAAAAACTCCACGCCGAACACACCCCAGCCACCCAGCGCGCCGGTGATCGCCGCCGCCTGCCGCTGCGCCTCGGCATGGGCGGCCGGGCTCATGGGTTGCGGCTGCCACGATTCGCGGTAATCGCCCTGCTCCTGCCGATGGCCGATCGGCGCGCAGAAGCTCACGCCGTTTACATGCCGCACCGTCAACATGGTGATCTCGTAGTCGAAATCGACGAAACCCTCCACGATCACCCGGCCCTTGCCCGCGCGGCCGCCCGATTGCGCGTACGCCCAGGCTTGCGGCAATTCGCTGGCGTCGCGCACCACGCTCTGGCCCTTGCCCGACGAGCTCATCACCGGTTTGATCACGAACGGGTAGCCGATGGTGGCAGCCGCCTCGCGGTACTCGGCCTCGTCATTGCAGAAGCGGTACGGCGAGGTGGGCAGCTTCAGTTCCTCGGCGGCCAGCCTGCGAATGCCTTCGCGATCCATCGTGAGCCACGCGGCGCGGGCAGTGGGGATCACCCGCTGGCCTTCCTTCTCCAGCTCGATCAGGGTCGGGGTGTGGATCGCCTCGATCTCGGGCACCACCAGGTCGGGTTTTTCCAGCTCGATCACGGCCCGCAGCGCCGCGCCATCGAGCATGTCGATCACGTGGCTGCGATGGGCCACCTGCATGGCCGGCGCGTCGGCGTAGCGATCCACCGCGATCACCTCCACCGCGTAGCGCTGCAGCTCGATCGCCACTTCCTTGCCCAGCTCGCCCGCGCCCAGCAGCAGGACGCGCAAGGCGTGGCTGGAGTGCGGCGTACCGAATGGTTTCATGGGGTGTTCCAGGGTGGCAAACCGGCATTGTATGCGGCCACGTGCGTGTGGACAGCGGCCGGGAATGGGGAATGGGGAATGGGAAAAGCAAAAGACAAAGGCAAAAGCCTCGTCGCCGCGGCAGCTTTCGAACCGGCGAAAGAGCGCTCTTCCGATTCCCTATTCCCTATTCCCCATTCCCGGCGGCGCCATTGGCGGCACCCAGGCGGCGCAGCGGGCGGCCGTCGTTGGCGTCGTAGACCACCAGTTCGCCGGAAGCTTGATCGACGACCAGCAACCAGTCGTGATCCGCATCGCTCCAATGCATCAGCGGTGCTATCGGCGTTGCCGACGTCGTGTTGTCACTGCCGGTGACGGGCGGCCACAGAAGTTGCAGCATCCCTGCCGCCAGCAACGCAAAGCCGAGCCACGGTACGAGCCGCCAGAATCGCGACGGGCTGATCGTGTGCGCATGCCGAAGGGCGATCTGCATGTTCATGCCGACAGCGTCCCACCGCCGGATGACAGCACGATGTCACCCGCTGGAACTATGTGTTACCGCGGCGCAGCGACAGCCCCAGCGCGATCCAGCCCGCGATGAACGCCAGCCCGCCCAGCGGCGTCACCACACCGACCCAGCGCGGCGCACCCAACGCCAGCGCGTAAAGACTGCCGCTGAACAGCACAATGCCGAGCGCGAACGCGCCCACCGCGAAGCAGCCGCTGCGGCCGCGCCCCAACCCCACCGCCAGCACCAATGCCAGCGCGTGCCAGGCGTGGTAATCGACCGCGGTGCGCCACAGCTCGCGGTGTTGCGGGTCGAGCACCTGGCGCAAGGCATGCGCACCGAACGCGCCCAGCATCACCGCACTGGCGCCGGCCAGGCCGGCCAACAGCGCAAGCGGGGTACGGACAGGTTGTCGCGGCATGGGGAAATTTCCGGGTTGGCGGAGCCGGCGCAGGGGCCGGTGTCGTATGCTGGAAGGGATCAGAACACCGGATTTTCGCATGAAGCCCCGCTACCTGCTGTGCCTCCCCCTGCTGTTGCTGCTTGCCATGGGCGCCTTGCTCGGCGGTTGCCGCAGCGAACCGCTGCCCCTGCGCCTGACCAATATCAGCGGGCACATGCCGGATCTGGATTTCAAGCTTACCGACGACAACGGCAAGGCGGTGACGGGCGCGGATTATCGCGGCAAGGTGGTGCTGCTGTACTTCGGCTACACCCACTGCCCGGACGTCTGCCCGCTGACCCTGGCCCAGCTCCATGTGGTGATGCAGCGGCTGGGGCCATTGGCCGACGGTGCGCGCATCCTGTTCGTCAGCGTGGACCCGGCGCGGGACACGCCCGCCATCATGCACGCCTACGTCAACGCGTTCGACAAGCGCGCGGTAGGCCTGGTGGGAAGCGCGCGCGCGGTCGAGGCGCTGAGCAAGCGCTATCGCTCCGCCTTCACCCGCGAGCCGGGCGATGCCGACGGCAATTACGAGGTGAGCCACAGCTCGGCCATCTACATCTTCGATCGCGAGGGCAAGGCGCGCCTGCTGGCCACGCCATCCGCCTCGCAGGACGACCTCGTCCACGACCTGCATCTGCTGCTCGACACCGGAGCCACGCCATGAAGCCGACCCGACGGCCGTTCCTCAACGCTGGCTTGTTGCTGGCCGGCCTGTTGCTGGCCGGCGGCGTGCAGGCCACGGCGGCCGACCACGTCCACGCCAGCGATGCGTGGATCCGCGTGCTGCCCGGCGCGCTCCCTGCCGGTGCGTACGTGACGCTGCACAATGACAGCGCGCAAC
Source organism: Rhodanobacter sp. Root480 (assembly GCF_001426645.1). Taxonomy (GTDB): domain Bacteria; phylum Pseudomonadota; class Gammaproteobacteria; order Xanthomonadales; family Rhodanobacteraceae; genus Rhodanobacter; species Rhodanobacter ginsenosidimutans. The sequence continues at coordinate 183,987 of NZ_LMEX01000001.1, read as the reverse complement.
CCGTGGCGCTCACTGGTGCCACTAGCACGGCGTATGCCGAGGTGATGCTGCACCACAGCTCAACCGCCGGCGGGATGAGCCGCATGAGCATGGTCGACACGCTGACCGTGCCGGCACATGGCGAAGCGGTGCTGGCCCCGGCCGGCTATCACCTGATGCTGATGAAGGCGAAAACCCCGGTAAAACCCGGGGACACCGTCAAGCTCACGCTGAAGTTCAGCGACGGCAGCACCCTGGCCACCGACTTCGCGGCACGCCCGGCCAATGCCATCGATGCAGGCGAGCCACACGCGGGGCACTGAGCGGCAAAACCGTTACGCCGAACGGCTCGCCTCGACCCGGCGCGGTTGCGGCCTTCGCGGCAGCCGGCCATTGCGTGACAGCCGCAGCCACTGGCGCATGGCCATCATCGCGCCGATCGATTCCAGCAAGGCCGACGGCACCCAGATGATGACGCCGCCGATCAACTGCCCGGTGAGCACGTTGAAGGTGAAGGCGCGGCCGCAGATCTCGAAGATCGGGTACAGGTCGGTGTGCGAGAACGTGATGATGGCGCCGGCAATGATCTGCGGCGTCATGGTGATCCCCGGCGACAGCACCCGAAGCCCCGCGGTCATCCGCCCCGGCGGGTGCGGCCGGTGATCGAGCACCAGCGACCAGTAGGCGAAACCGCTGATCAACATGCTCCAGTTCATGAAGCGGTAGATGCGCCAGTCCAGCATCGCCAGCGTCTGCATCGAGGGGATCAGCCACACCAGGATGAAGCCGATGAACAGCACCGTCGCCACGGTGGGGTTCAGCAGCACGCCAGTCACCACGCGCCACGGCCACGAGCGACGCAACGGCACCCACAGGCGCATGCGCCATGAAAACGGCATGCCCGCACGCAACACCGTGCCAGGAAACGCGGTGACGATCAGCAGCGGCGCCAGATGATGCAACAGCAATTGCTGGATGCGATGCACGAAAAACTCGTGCTCGGCGAAGTAATCAAGATAGGTGTGCAGCGACAGGTAGATGATCGCCATGCCGGTCCAGAACGCCAGCTTGCGGCTGAAACTCACCGACATCCGGCGGCTGCCACGCCAGTACAGCACGCAGGTCAGCACGAAAGTCGCCAGGAAGATCCAGGAGAACTCCCACGGCACGATCCATTTCAACAACGTTGCAATCAACTCAGGCCACCACGACGAATCCGCGCACCGGCGAGCGCGATCCCGCCAGCATAGTCGGGCGCGGCGCCGGAATCCTCCCCGCGGCGCCCGCCACGTTGCGGCAGATTGCCGCCCTCACGAGCGCCGGCGCCGACTGTGCCGTGCGCGCCGCCAGCCGTACAGCAGGCCGATCAGGATCACCAGCGCCGGCACCAGCACGATATTGATGAACTTCAGGCGCAGGCCCAAGGCATCGATTTCGGCATTGAGCTGATGCTGGACGTTGCGCAGTTCGGTGTGGATCGCCATCTGGCGCTGGCGGAATTGTTCGATCTCGCGCCGCTGCTCGACGGTCACCGTATCGCCGCTGCCGCCCTTGGCCGGCTGCAGCTCCTCCAGCCGGCGGCGGGTATCGGCCAGCTCGCGCTCCAGCTCCTGCTTCTTCTGCAGGAATTTCTGGTTGGCCGCGTTGCGCAACGCCTCGACGCGGGTGAAGGGGCGTTGCGACGTGGCGCGGCCGCGGATCGAAAGCAGCGCCGACGAACCGCTGAGGTTGTCCACCATGTTGGCGATGAAATCACCGTTGTTGGCGAACGCGCTCAGCATCGGCTGGCCGAGGATGGTCTGTGTCTCCACCCACAGCCGGTCGCTGAGCAGGTCCGTATCGGCCACCAGCACCACCTCGGCGTTGCTGCGTGAACTGGCCAGATGGCCGGGCTCGCCGGCGCGCTCGGGAAAGGCACTCTGGAACGGCCCCTGCAGCCGCGCCGCCAGCACGTAGTGGATGTTGTCGGGTCGGTAATCCTGCAGCAGCGAGGCCGGGTCGGCGGTGGCCTGTATGGTGCGCTGGGTGGAAACCGCCTCGGCGTCGCCGGTGCTCTGCAACAACGGAATCAGCCGCGTGCCGGCATCGGGCGCAAGGTCGAAGTAACCGGCGGTGGACAGGTTCACCCGCTGCAGGCTGGCGGTGATCACGTCGTTGCGATTGAGCTCCTGCGCGCCCAAGCCCAGCATCGCCGGATGGTTGAGGCTGCTTCCGGCCAACTCGATCTGCAACGCACGCGAACGGTCGAGCACGACCTGGCGCGGGTCATACACCACCCCCCACGCCGCGAACATCCGCGGCAGGTCGGAGCTGTGTTCCGGCAACGCCGCGCCGACGTCGTACGGCGAGCTCTGCAGCTGCTCGGCATCGGGGTCCACAAACACCGCCAGGTGGCCGCCGCCGAGCAGGTACTGGTCGATGGCGTACAAGGCATCGCTCGACAAATGCGTCGGCTGGATCAGCCAAAGCATCTTCAGGTTCGGGTCAACCCGCTTCAATTGCGCGGGGTCCAGCATGCGCAGGTCGAACAACTGGCTCAGCTGCTGCACCGCCGCCCAGGGTTGCTGGCCCAGGACGGGTTTGCCCTCCACCGGCAACGAGCTGATCACGCCGATCGGCGGCTTGCGCGTCTGATCCAGCTCGTACAGCAGCTTGGCGATGTCGTATTCCAGGAACGCTTCGCGCGCCGGGTCGAAGAACGCGATGCTCAGCGCCTTCTCCGGCACCTGGTTGACCACCTCGTTGTCACCGTCGCCGGCCAGCCGGTTGCCGGCCAACCCGAAGAACACCCGTTCGCCGTTGCTGCCGCCGCTGGCCGCCGTCAACCCGCTGCCTTCGGCATTGGCCTCGTCATCGGAATACGGCACGGGGTCGATGATCTGCAAGCGGATGCGGCCATGCGCACGCGCCACCATTTCCTGCAGCATCTCGCGTACGCGCTGCTCGTAGCTGCGCAGTTGCGGCAGGTCGCGCGTGGCGTGCTCGGAAAAATACAGGGTGAGTTTCAACGGCTGCCGCAGACCATCGACGATGTGCAACGTGCCGGGCGAAAGCGTGTAGAGATGGTCGGAGGTGAGATCGATGCGCACCGCATGCATCCAGCGGCTGGTGGTGACGATCAACGGCACGAACACCAGCACCAGCAAAACCAGCGCGGCGTACAACAACGAGCTGCGCGTCAACTGGCGCGGCCGGGTCAGGAAGGCGGGAAGGTGCAGGCGCGGCATCGTTCAGCGCGTCCTTTTCAGGTCGAGCAGCAACACGCCGGCGGCGAGCCAGCCCACGATGCTGAGCAGGAAATACAGCAGGTCGCGCAGGTCGAGCACGCCGCGGGCGATCGAGCCGAAGTGGCGCAGCATGCTCAGGTGCGCCACCGCGTTGATCAACCGGCGCGGCAAGGTGCCCTGGAAAAACTCCAGCACCTGCGGCTGGCCGACCAGGATCAACAGCACGCAAACGAGCGCCGTGAGGATGAATGCGATCACCTGGCTGCGCGTCAACGCGGACAGGCAGGCGCCGATCGCCACGAACGTGCCGGCCATGAACCAGCTGCCGAGATAACCGGCCAGGATCACGCCGTTGTCGGGCGAGCCGAGGTAGTTGACCGTGATCCAGATCGGAAACGTCAGCCCCAGCGCCAGCCCGATGAACAGCCACGCGGCGAGGAACTTGCCCAGCAGCGCCTGCCACAACGTCACCGGCAGCGTCAGCAGCAGTTCCAGCGTGCCGCCCTTGGCTTCCTCGGCCCACATGCGCATGGTGATCGCGGGCACCAGGATCAGGTACAGCCACGGATGCATCACGAAAAACGGCTGCAGGTCGGCCTGCCCGCGTGCATAGAAATCGCCGGCATAGAACGTGAGGATGCCGGCAAGCACCAGGAAGATGACCAGGAACACATACGCCACCGGCGTCACGAAATAGCTGCGCAACTCGCGGCGCATCACCGCATTGATCGGGCTCATGCGACGTCCGCCGTGCCGGTGGTGATCTGCCGGAAAACCTCGTCCAGCCGCCCACGTTCGAGCTGGATCTCCGACACTTCCAGCCCCTGCTCGCGCAACAGCGTCTGCACCGGCTCCAGGATGCGTATGCCGGGCTTGGGGAACACGGTGATGCGGCCGTCCAGCGGGTCGACCTCGATCGCGGCGACCTGCGGCAACCGCCCCAGCATCTCCTGCGATACGCCGCTGCCCGGCGCGCTGAACGATACCGCGCCGTGGTAGCGCGACCGCGCCTCCAGTTCCGCGGGCGTGGCATCGGCCAGCAAGGTGCCCTGGGCGATGATCACCACGCGGTTGCACAATGCGTGCACTTCTTCCAGCAGGTGCGTGGAAATGAGGATGGTGCGCTCGCGCGCCATGGTGTCGATCAACTGGCGCACGGCGTGCTTCTGGTTCGGATCCAGGCCGTCGGTGGGTTCGTCCAGCATCAGCACCGGCGGGTCGTGCAGGATGGCCTGGGCCAGGCCGACCCGCCGCCGCAAGCCCTTGGACAACGTGTCGATGCACTGCTCCAGCACGTCATCCAGTTGCAGCAGGTGCACGACCTCGTCGACGCGCCGATAACCGACTTCCGGTTTCAGTTGGCGCATGCGCACGATGAACTGCAGGAATTCGCGTACCGTCAATTCACCGTAGCTGGGTGCGCCTTCGGGCAGATAGCCCAAGGCCCGCTTCGCCTTCAACGGTTCGCGCCGGATATCGTAGCCACACACCCGCGCGGTGCCGGAGGTCGGCGCCAGGAAACCGGCGATCATCCGCATGGCGGTGGATTTGCCCGCCCCGTTCGGGCCCAGCAGCCCCAGCACCTGGCCCGGTTCGGCGCGGATGCTCAACGCATCCACCGCGGTGAGGTGGCCATAGCAACGGGTGAGCTGGTCGGTTTCTATCATGTCCGGTCGACGATCGGGAACAGTGGCTGCGCACGAAGCGCTGCCGTACATCGGAACAATGTACCGCAAGCGGCGAAGTGTCCGGCGATGGCGGGGCCAGCCGCCAAAAAAGAAGGGCTCCTCCGTCAGGAAGAGCCCTTCTTTGCGTGTTGCGGTTGCTGCTTACTCGCCAGCGGGCGCTTCGCTGCTGCTGGCCGGCGCGACGCTGCTTGCGCTGGCCGGGGCTGCCGCCGAGCCGGCGCTGGCCGGAGCCTCTTCCTCAAGCGACGGCGGCTTGATGCCGGCAGCCTGCTCCGGAGTCTGGTCCGGCGCGTTGCTCAGCGGCAGGTAGATCTCGAACTGCGAGTAGGTCTCGACGTTGTCGCCGATCTTGGTCTGGATGTTGTACGGGCGGTTGACCACGTCATCGAACGCGTAGCCATGCGTCTGCGCATAGGCCTTCAGCATGTCGCGGGTCTGCGGCACGCCGGCGAAGGTACCGTTCCACACGCCCTTCAGGGCCGGGCCACCAAAGGCCAGCGTGGCGCGCACATTCCCGTCGACAACCAGGCGACCGAAGCGGTCACGGCTGTCCACGGCCAGCGGGACGCTGTCCGCATCGGCGGCGGCGCTGCTGGACTCGGCGGGTGCACCAGGGGCATTCAGTGCCGGCGGCGTGGGCGGCGTCAGCTGCTCGACCTGACCGTTGACGGTGAGGCTGCCGTTGTCGATCGGCATCGCCACGTCGAAGGTGTAGGTCTGGTCGCCGTAGTTGGTGGTGAACACGACCCGCGGGCCGGTGACGTTCACGCCCAGCTTCTTGGCGGTGGCCTGGATCTGTGCAACCGCCTTGCTGGTCGCCGCCTCGAAGCCTTCCAGGCCGTCCTTGCGGGCGATCGAGGTGGGCACCAGCAGCACCGGGGTCTGCTGCGTCTGCACGATGTACGGGATCAGGTCGGCGTAGTCGATGTTCGGCACCGTCGCCATCACGTTCTGCAGGTTGTTCAGCGTCACGTCCACGAAGGAGTCCGGATCGCCGTGGATGTACAGATTGGCGAAGCGGTTGACCAGGTTCCAGCCGTAGGCAACGTCATAGGACCAGGTCACTTCGGTCAGCTGACCGCGGCTGCCCTGGCGCTCCAGGTCCAGCGTGAAGTGCTTGTCCTGCCCGCGCCAGCTGTTGTCCAGGTTCCAGACGATGCTGGCGGTCTTGGTGGTGCTGGTGATCTGGTCGAACGACGGGGTGGCGCTGGCGATGGTCAGCTTGCCGTTGCCGACCTTCTCGTTGTCGCTGCTCCAGCTCAACTCGGCACCAGGGCCGTAGGCATTGCCCGAGAAGCTGAACTTCGTGTTGCGATCGTACGAGCGCAGCACCGAGTACTCGGGCACGCGGCGAAGATTGTCGAGCACGTCATAGACCTGCCGCATGTCCTTGCCGATTACCAGCGACCGCTCCACGTGACCGTGGCCCGGCATGACCACACCCGCCACCACGCCGACCACGGCGACGATGATCAGGGCAACAAAAAATTCAAGGACACGCATCATTCCAAGGGTCTCCGAACGTCTCTACGCAGTACCAGGATGGCAGTACCAGGATGGTCTCCCCAACCGCGTGGCGCGGTGCCTCCCATGGGTTGCTGCAGGGATGCAAAAGGGGGGTCGGCAATTGCCGAAGCTACGGATGTTACTTGCTCGCGAGCTGGAACGCTATTGCCGGGAACATCCGTATGGATGGCTACGTGAAACGACCGCGCGGCGCCATTCCTGCGGCCGTGGCGAGCCGCGTTCCGGCTCAGACGATGCCCAGCTCCAGCGCCTTCAATACGGCACGGGTGCGGTCGCGGACGCCCAGCTTGGAGAGGATGTTGGATACGTGGTTCTTCACCGTGCCCTCGGCCACTTTCAGCGAATTGGCGATTTCCTTGTTGCTGTAGCCGCCGGAAAGCAGCCGCAGGATCTCGGTTTCGCGCTCGGTCAGCGGGTCGGGCTGCTCCAGGCTGGTGAACTGGTTCTGCATGCGCGCCACCCCGGCCATCAGGCGCTGGGTGACCATCGGCGCCACCAGCGAGCCGCCGCCGGCCACCACCCGCACCGCCTCGACCAGTTGCTCCAGCGACACATCCTTCAGCAGATAGCCGCGCGCACCGGCCTTCAGCCCCTGCAGCACCAGCTGGTCGTCGTCGAAGGTGGTGAGGATGATGGTGGGCGGCAGTTCATCGCGGGACGCCAGCGTCTGCAGCACTTCCAGCCCGCTCATGTTGGGCATGCGCAGGTCCAGCAGCACCACGTCGGGCTTGATCCGCGGAATTTCGCGTATCGCCTGGGCGCCGTCGGCGCATTCGGCCACGACGCGGATGTCAGCAGCGAGATCCAGCAGCGAACGTACGCCCTGGCGCACCAGATTCTGGTCGTCGACGAGACAAACGGAAATCATCGCGCATCCTCAAGCAGTAAGGCCCATGGGGCGGTATCGGCACGACGCATCGCCCCCGTCAGCAGTGCATTCTTGCATGTCTGCGCGGGCCACGGAAAACCCGCGGCGCTGGCCACAATCCCCATCGCCGGCATCGGCGTTCAGGGCATTCGCAGCGCCGGCGGGTCGAATCGCGTGGGCGCATGCGCCAGCGCCGGGTGCTCCCCCAGCGGCAATCGCACCGACAGCGCAAAACCCCGGCTGACGTCGGCATGCAGCGTGACGGTACCGCCAAATTCGGCCAGCCGCTCGCGCATGCCCGACAGCCCGTTGCCTGGCTTGACCTGGGCCGCGCCACGGCCGTCGTCGCGCGCCTCCAGGCCGACCTCGCTGGCTTCGGCGTAGGCGAAATCCAGCCACAGGTTGCGCGCACCGGCATGCCGGGCGGTGTTGGTGATGATCTCCTGCGCGCAACGCAACAGAACGTGTGCCCGCCGCGGATCTTCCACCGTGAAGCGTGGCGGCATCTCCACGTGGATCTTCAGCCCCGGCACACCGTCGGTCAGCGTGCGCAGCGCGCGGGTGAGGTCGATCGCATCGTCCTGGCGCAGCTCGCTCACCGCCTCGCGCACGTCGGAAAGGAGATGCCGCGCCGTGCTCTGCGCCTTGCGCACGTGGGCGCCCGCCGCCTCGTTGGTGAGGTGGCTGGCCACTTCGAGGTTGAGGCTCAGCGCGGTGAGGTGGTGGCCGATCACGTCGTGCAGATCGCGCGCAATGCGCATGCGCTCGGCGATGCGGCTGGACTCGGCCAGCAAGGCCCGCGTGGCGCGCAGTTCCGAGTTGAGGCGGCGCTGCACCTCGCGTTCCTCCGCCTGCTGGCTGGCGATCGCGGAGGTGGTGAATACCAGCACGGAAATACCCAGGTAGACACTAGCCTGCACGAAACCGATCGTGATGCTGTGGTCGTACTCCGGGAACGTGGCGAACACCGCCACCAGGCTCAGATGCTGCAGCACCAGCCACAAGCCGCCCATCCAGAATGGCAGCAGCCAGGGCAGGACCACCGACGCCACCACCATCAACATGGCCGACAGGCCGCTGTGGCTGTACCAGCCCACCGCCACCGCCGCCGCCGTCATCAGCGCCAGCCCCAGCAACTTCAGCGCGGGGTAGCGGCGCGAGCCCAGGTTGCTGGTCAGCAACCAGTACATCAGCCCGAACACCAGGTAGCACAGCGTCCACAGCAACAGCGAGAAACTCGGCCGCTGCAACTGGTTCAGGCGCTCGGCCGCCCAGGTGGTGACCAGCGGCGTCCCGGCCGACAAATAGGTAAAGAACCCCGCGTAACGGAGCAGCAGGCGGATATGGTTGAAGAATGGCCATCGCATGGCGCGCATCATTGGCCGTGCGGGCGCCCAGCGCAATCCACGATAGTCGGTAGAAGCGTGCCGGCCATCGACTTTACAAAGGTTTTACATGGGCTTTCGCCGGTGTACGGGGCATGGCCGCATGGCATAATGGCGACTTTGCGAGGCCGTGCGTTGGCCTTTCCCCGATTCCATCAAGCGGAGCAACGAATGGTTCTTGCCATCCGCGACGTGCGCGAGCACGACCTGGATGCGGTGCTGGCGCTCAACAACGCCGCCGGCCGCTCCATCCTGGCACTCGACTCCGCGCGGTTGCGCTATTTCTACGAGCACGCGGAATACTTCCGCGTGGCCGAGGTCGACGGTCACCTGGCCGGCTTCCTGATCGCCCTTCGCGATGGCGGCGAGTACGACAGCCCCAACTACCGCTGGTTCGGCGAGCATTACCCGCAGTTCATGTATATCGATCGCATCGTGATCGCCAACGCCTACCATCGCCACGGCCTGGGCCGCGTGCTGTATTGCGACGTGCACAGCTACGCCGAAGTGCGCGTGCCGCTGCTCACCTGCGAAGTGCTGCTTGAACCACGCGACGACGTGGTCGTGCTTTTCCACGGCACCTATGGCTTCCAGGAAGTCGGCCAGCAACGCATGGGCAAGGATGGCCCGCAGGTCAGCCTGCTCGCGCTCGACCTGCCCAGTTACGCCTACGTGCGCGAAACCTGGCTCGACAAGGGCGGCCTGCCCGACGTGCCCTGGTTGAGCGAGCGCACCGTGCCGGCATTGGCAGCCACCCCTGCGCGCACATCGGCGGGAAAACAACATTCATGAACGCAAAAACCGAATCAACCGACGCCTGCGACCTGCGCTTCGGCCAGGTAGGCATCGCCTGCGTGCGCGTGCGCCGGGTCGATGCGGCCGCACTGTGCGAGGAGCTTGAGCGCCGCGTGCGCGCCGCGCCGCAGATGTTCTCCCGCGCCGCCGTGGTGCTGGACCTCAGCCACCTGCTGCACCTGCCGGATGACGGCACGGTCGACGCGCTGCTCGAAGCGGTGCGCAGCGCCGGCATGCTGCCGGTGGGGCTGGCCTACGGCACCAGCGAAACCGAGGCTTTGGCCAGCCGCATGGGCCTGCCGCTGATCGCCAAGTTCCGCGCCGCCTATGAGCCGGCCGCGGCCACGCCGGCGGCCGAGACCCGTGCGCCGGAACCCGTGGCGCGGCCGGAGCCGATCTTGGCGCCGCCCGAAGCGGGCCACCCGCTGGGCGCGCAACACCACGACGGCTCGGTGCGCTCCGGCCAGCAGATCTACGCCCGCGACCGCGATCTGATCGTCACCGGTGCGATCGCCAACGGTGCCGAAGTGATCGCCGATGGCAATATCCACATCTACGGTGGCCTGCGCGGACGCGCCATGGCCGGTGCGCAGGGCGACGAGAAAGCGCGCATCTACGTCTCCGATTTCCGGGCGGAACTGGTGGCCATCGCGGGCCAGTACCGCGTGTTCGAACAAATTCCCGACGACCTCGAGGGCCGGTCCGTGCAATGCTGGCTCGAGGGCGAAAAACTGTTGATCGCAAAACTGTGATCAGCTGCAACAACAACCTTGCGGAGATGGGCTCTTGACTGCTGAGATTATCGTTGTCACTTCCGGCAAGGGCGGCGTCGGCAAGACGACCACCAGCGCCTCGCTCGCCACCGGCCTGGCCATGGCCGGCAAGAAAGTCGCCGTGATCGACTTCGACGTCGGCCTGCGCAACCTCGACCTGATCATGGGCTGCGAGCGACGCGTCGTGTATGACTTCGTCAACGTGGTGCACGGCGAAGCCACCCTGAAACAGTCGCTGATCAAGGACAAGCGCTACGAGAACCTGTACGTGCTGGCCGCCAGCCAGACGCGTGACAAGGATGCGCTGACCCAGGAAGGCGTCGAGAAAGTGCTCGACAGCCTGTCCGAGGACGGCTTCGACTACGTCATCTGCGACTCGCCCGCGGGCATCGAGAAAGGCGCCCACCTGGCCATGTACTTCGCCGACAAGGCCGTCGTGGTGGTGAACCCGGAAGTGTCGTCGGTGCGCGATTCCGACCGCATCCTGGGCCTGCTGGCCAGCAAGACGAGGCGCGCCGAGCGCGGCGAAGGCCAGGTCACCCAGCACCTGCTGCTGACGCGCTACAACCCCGCGCGCGTGGCGATCGGCGAAATGCTCAGCGTCACCGACGTGGAGGACATCCTGGGCATCAAGGTGGTCGGCGTGATCCCGGAATCGGAGAACGTGCTCACCGCGTCCAACAACGGCATCCCGGTGATCGTCGACACGGCCTCCCCGGCTGGCCAGGCCTACAGCGACACGGTGGCCCGCATCCTCGGCGAAGAGCGTCCGCTCCGCTTCATCGATGTGCCCAAGAAGGGCTTTCTCCAGCGCGTGTTCGGAGGTTGATCACGATGGGTATTCTTGATTTCCTGAAGCGCCGGCCCGAGCCGACCGCCACCGTGGCCCGTGAGCGGCTGCGCATCATCGTGGCGCAGGAGCGCTCCTCCCGCGGCGCGCCCGACTACCTGCCGATGATGCGCAACGAATTGCTCGAAGTGATCAAGAAATACGTGCACGTCGACATCGAGGCGATCAACATCAACCTGGAGCGTGACAGCGGCCATGAGATCCTCGAGCTGTCGGTGACGCTGCCGGACGGCAAGAAAAAACCGGACGCCGGCGACGCCGCCACGGCCAGCTGAGCGTTCCAGCGGCGGGCCGGCGCATCCGCCCGGCCCTCCCCGCCTCTCGTCACCAAGCCCCCAACATGTCATCCGCACATCCCTCGCCCGCCGGATCGCCTGATACCGTGTTGCGGCTGGCCCAGCTCGGCTTCGACGCGCCCACCGCGCTGCTTGGCCGCTACGGCCTGACGTTGCAACGCGTTGACGATGGCGCGGCCATCCCCGGCAGCTTCTGGGGCGACGAGGAGGCCGGCATCATCGGCACCACGGTCTACGCGCGGGCGGATACGCCGCTGCATTCGCTGCTGCACGAGGCCTGCCACCTGATCGTGATGCCACCGGACAGACGTCTGGACGTCCATACCAACGCCACCGATTCCATCGAGGAAGAGGACGCCACCTGCTACCTGCAGATCGTGCTGGCCGATGCCTTCCCCGGCGTGGGCCGCGAACGCCTGATGGCCGACATGGATGCGTGGGGCTATACGTTCCGATTGGGTTCGACCCGGGCCTGGTTCGAAAACGACGCGGCTGAAGCGCAGGCGTTCCTCGTCGCGCGCGGGCTGGTCTGACGATCAGTCGTCACCGCCAAGGCCACGCGGCTTACCTGACGTGCCACTTGTCGTCGTCGCCTTTCCTGTAATCCTTCTTCACGGCCGACCACGCCACCTTGTGCGCCGTCTCCTCGCGCGACGCATCGCCGCGGCGATCGTCCTTGTCGGCGTACTCGTCCCAGGCGTTGTTGAACGCCTTCTTGTAGATCTCCTGCGCATGCTTCGGCACGTTGTCGCGCACGGAATCAGGCAGGTCGCTAATGGATTTGTAAGGCATACCGAACCTCCAGCAATGCGGTCGCGGCAGTCCGGAAACACCGGACCGATGGCGTCCGCAAAGTCTGGATCGGTCGCGGTCAAGCAGCCGTCAAAAGGCCCGCCCCAACCGACCGAAGCTCACGCAACCGTTGCCGGCATATAACTGCCCACCTCGGTACGGCAGGCCTTCACCAAACGGTTCCAGCCGTTGATGGCGATGATCGCCAACGTCAATTCGACTGTCGCCTTTTCATCGAAGTGCTCGCGCACCTCGGCATACAGCTCATCGGGCAGGTCGTTGGTGGAAACCTGGGTCACCGCCTCGACCCAGCTCAACGCGGCGCGCTCGCGCGGCGAATAGAACGGCGCCTCGCGCCAGGCCGACAGCAGGTACAGCCGCTGCTCGGTTTCGCCGGCGGCGCGCGCCTCCTTGATGTGCATGTCCAGGCAATAGCCGCAGCCGTTGATCTGCGACACCCGCACCTTCACCAGCTCCAGCAGCGAATGCTCCAGTTCACTGCGATGCACAACGGCTTCCAGGCCACGCATCGCCTTGAATGCGTCGGGGACGGCGGTGCGGAAATCAATGCGTGCTTTCATGCGGCTCCTCGCGGCAACGAATGGAATGGAAAGAAAGACAGCTGGACCGCGACGTCAGCGCGGCTCGGTGATCTGCGCCTGCAGTTCGACATCCCGCGCCAGACCCGGCGCCTTCGGCACGCGGCTGATCCGCCCGTACCAGTACCACGACAACACACCGATCAGGGTCAGGGTCGATGAGCCCAGCGACAGCGACAACATGGTCGACGACAGCAGCGGCGACAGCACGCCCGCGACCAGGCTGCTGAGCAGCAGGCTGGCAAACGCCTGCACCGAGGAAATGCCGCCACGCAGGTGGGGGAAGCGATCCAGCAGCAGCAAGGTGAGCGTGGGGAACGCCAACTGCACGCCCACGCCGTGCAGCACCAGCGGCAACATCGACCACGGCAGCCGTGGTTGCGGCAACGCCAGCGCCAGCGATACATGCAGCACGCACGCCAACAGCATCACCGCATAACCCAGGTTGACCGTGAAACGCACGCTGCGCCGATCGGCCAGCCGCCCGGAAAGCCAGGCGCCGCTGATCAGCCCGACCACCACCGGCACGAACAACCAGGGGAAATCCTGCGCCGACAGATGCAGCAGTTCCAGCACGATGCGCGGCGCCGAGGCGATGAACAGGAACAACCCCGCGAAGTTCACCGAGCTGGAAATCAGCAACGGCCAGAACGGCCGGTCACGACCGAACGACAGATAGCCGGCCAGCAGCGGACGCACCGCGAACGTGGTGCGCCGCGCAGGCGGGTGACTCTCCTCCAGCCAGATCGCGACGGCCGCCGACAGCAGCAGCGTGAACAGCAGCAGAAACCAGAAGATGCCATGCCAGCCGCCCAGCGGCAGCAGCCACGCGCCCACCATCGGCGCGATCACCGGTGACACGCCGAAAATCATCATCACCTGCGACATCAACCGCTGCGCGGCCGGCCCTTCGAACGTATCGCGGATCACCGCGCGCCCCACCACCAGCCCGGCACCGGCGCAGGCACCCTGCAGCGCGCGGCAGGCCAGCAGCATCGCGAACGAGGTGGATACCGCCGCCAGCACCGACGCCAACGCATACACCAGCATGCCGGCCACCATCACCGGCTTGCGCCCGATCGCGTCGGAGATCGCGCCGTGGAACAGGCTCATGGCCGCATAGGTCAGCAGGTAGACGCTGATCAGCTGCTGCAAGGCCGCGCTGTCCACCTGGAAATGGGCGCCGATCAGGGGGAAAGCGGGGAAGATCGCGTCGATCGAAAACGGGCCGATCATCGACAACGCCGCCAGCAACCAGGGAAGGCTACGACGTGCCGCGCGCGGGGGTGGGTTCATCGGAGCGGCAACGTCGGGCGGCAACAGGAAGTGCATTGTAGCGAGCGCGTGCCCGGCCTGCGCCATGCGACGGTGCGCCCCCGCCGCGCTTGCGTTTCTATCGCCCCGGCTCCTAGCATGGCCGCTCCGGGAGATGGCATGCCTCCCGTTCCCGCGACGCAAGATCAAGGGAACCAACCGCCCCGCATCACTGCAGGGGCTGATGATGCCTGCACCACCGGCTTCCGGCGGCGCAGGCGTGCCTGCCGCCGCGGTAGCCGGACACTTCCATTCGTCAGGAGACGCGCTCGTGGGTGTAACCGGATTCGTTGCAATTGGCCTCGGCGGCGCCATCGGCTGCTGGTCGCGCTGGTTGTTGGGCATCGCGCTCAACCCGCTGTTTCCCACCCTGCCGCTGGGCACGCTGGCGGCCAACCTCACCGGCGGCTTGCTGATGGGCTGCGTGATGGGCGTGTTCGACCATTTCCAGACGTTGTCGCCGGAGCTGCGGCTGTTCGTGTTCACCGGCTTCCTCGGCGGGCTGACCACGTTCTCCACCTTCTCGGCGGAATCGGCCACCTTGCTGCTGCGCCAGCAATACCTGTGGTTCAGCGGCCACGTGGCGGTGCACGTGGTCGGTTCGATCAGCATGACCGTCATCGGCATCGCCCTCACCCGCAGCCTGCTGCGCCATTGATCGGGGAACCGGCATGAATCAGGACAACCTGCAACAAGGCCTGCATCTGACGTTCTACTGCCACGTGCGCGCGCGCCACGAGGGCATGCTGGTATCGCAATGGCTGCTGGAGCAGGCACGCCGCGACGGCCTCGGTGGCGGCTCGGTGTTTCGCGCCACCGCCGGCTTCGGTCGCCACGGCGTGCTGCGCGAGGAGCAGTTCTTCGAGCTGGCCGACGACCTGCCGGTGAAGGTGGAATTCCTGCTGCGCGAGGACCAGGCCGACCTGCTGCTGGAGCGCGTACGCGCCGCCGGCATCGACACGGTGTATGCACGGACGCCGGCAAACTATGGCGTGCTCGGCAACGGGGCGGCGAAAGCCGGATGACTGCCGCGCGCATCGACGTTGCCGAACGCCGGGAGTCCACCATCCGGCGCTGACGGCTGTTTGTTCGTTCCACTCCGCGAGGAAAGGCATGAGCCAGGACACCTTGAAGGATCGCGCCAGCGAACTGCTGCAGGGCGCCGGCATCACCATCAACGGCGCCGCACCCACTGATCTCCAGGTACACGACGAGCGACTGTATTCGCGCGTGTTCGCCCACGGCTCACTGGGCCTGGGCGAAGCCTACATGGACGGCTGGTGGGACGCCGGCGACCTGCCCGGCATGTTCACCCGCATGTTGCTGTCCGGGCTCGACCAGAAGCTGCACACCTTCGAGGCGGTGGTCGCCCACCTCAAGGCGCGCTTCATCAACCTGCAGCGCGGCGAGCACGCGTTCGAGATCGGCAAGGCGCATTACGACCTCGGCAACGACCTGTTCCAGGCCATGCTGGGCAAGCGGCTGGTGTATTCCTGCGGTTACTGGGCCGCCACCGACAACCTCGACGATGCGCAGGCAGCCAAGCTCGACCTGGTCTGCCGCAAGCTGCAACTGCAACCGGGGCAACGCGTGCTGGACATCGGCTGCGGCTGGGGCGAGGCGCTGAAATACGCGGCGGAAAACTACGGCGTCAGCGGCGTGGGCATCACCGTGTCGCAGGAGCAGGCCGAGTTCGCCCGCGAACTGTGCGCCGGCCTGCCCATCGAGATCCGCCTGCAGGATTACCACGACATCGACGAGCCTTTCGACGCGGTGTATTCCATCGGCATGTTCGAGCACGTGGGCGGCAAGAACTACCGCGCGTATTTCGAAACCGTGGAGCGCTGCCTCAAGAGCGGCGGGCTGTCGCTGCTGCATTGCATCGGCACCAACAGCGCGCCCGCGCAGCCCGATCCGTGGATCGAGAAATACATCTTCCCCAACTCGATGATCCCCGCCGCCACCCAGGTGACCGCGGCCCTGCAAGGCCTGTTCGTGGTCGAGGACTGGCACAACTTCGGCCCCGACTACGACCGCACCCTGATGGCCTGGTACGCCAACGCCGAAGCGGCGTGGGACCACCTGCCGGCGCACTACGACGAACGCTTTCGCCGCATGTGGCGTTTCTACCTGGCCACCTCCGCCGCCGTGTTCCGCAGCCGCCGCGACCAGCTGTGGCAACTGACGCTCAGCGCGCGCGGCGTGCCCGGCGGCTACCGCGTGCCGCGCTGAGTCCGTCGCGTCATTGAGCCACCCGCCCGCACCCGTCACACTCGCGGGCATGAACAAACCACGCCTGCCCGCGCGCCTGCTGATCGCCCTTGTCCTGCTGCTTCCGGCAGCCGCCATCGCAAAACCGGCGCTGTGGGTAACGAAGGATGCCGACACCACGATCTACCTGTTCGGCACCGTGCACCTGCTGCCGAACGACGCCGACTGGCATGACGCCACGCTGGACCGCGCGGTGGCAGACAGCCAGGCGCTCTACATCGAGCTGACCGACGACGACCAGGGCAACATGATGGCGCTGGTGCTGCGCTACGGGCTGGATGCGGCACACCCGCTGTCCAGCCAGCTCGACGCCGATGAACAACAGCGCCTGCGTACGGCGGCGACCGAGGCCGGCGTGCCCGGCGGCATGCAGGCGCTGAACGTGATGCGCCCGTGGCTGGCCGCACTGACCCTCACGACCGCGCCGCTGCTGAAAGCCGGGCTCGACCCGGAGCACGGCGTGGACAAGCAGCTCAAGGCGCAGATGTCCGCCGCCGGCAAACCCGTGTTTGGCCTGGAAACCGCCGAACAGCAGATGCACTTCCTGGCCGACATGCCGCAGGAAGTGCAGCTGGACTTCCTGCGCTCGGCCATGCGCGATGCCGACAAGGGACCCACGCAGCTGACCCGGCTGATCGACGCCTGGAAGAACGGCGACGTCGCCACCATCGCCCGGCTCGAAGACGAAGACATGCGCCAGACCGCGCCCGAGCTTTACCAACGGCTGCTGGTGCAACGCAATGAAGCCTGGGCAACGAAGATCGCCACCCTGCTGCAACAGCCCGGTACCGTCTTCATCGCCGTGGGTGCGGCGCATCTGGCCGGGCCGGACAGCGTGCAGGTGCAGTTGCAGAAGCTGGGTGTCGAAGCGCAGCGCCTGTAGGGGCGCACCCTGTGCGCGATGCTCTTCGTCACGCAACGGAAAGCATCGCGCACAGGGTGCGCTCCTACAAGAATCGGGCGCTTTCTGGCACCATCGACCGGTTAACCGCGCAGCCTGCGCGCCGACCGAATGATGTAACTGCATGATCCTGCAAGCCAATTACGAACAGATCCCGCTGAAGGAGTACGCCGAGCGGGCTTATCTCGACTATTCCATGTACGTGGTGCTCGATCGCGCCCTGCCCTTCGTGGGCGACGGCCTGAAGCCGGTGCAGCGGCGCATCATCTACGCGATGAGCGAGCTGGGCCTGGCGGCCACCGCCAAGCCGAAGAAATCCGCCCGCACCATCGGCGACGTGATCGGCAAGTTCCATCCGCACGGCGACAGCTCCTGCTACGAAGCGATGGTGCTGATGGCGCAGCCGTTCTCGTACCGCTACCCGCTGGTCGACGGCCAAGGCAACTTCGGCTCGCCGGACGACCCGAAAAGCTTCGCGGCGATGCGCTACACCGAGAGCAAGCTCAGCCCGATCGCCGAAGCGCTGCTGGGTGAGCTGGCGCACGGCACGGTGGACTGGGTGCCGAATTTCGACGGCACGCTGGAAGAACCAAGCTGGCTGCCCGCACGCGTGCCGCACGTGCTGCTCAACGGCTCGATGGGCATCGCCGTGGGCATGGCCACCGACATCCCGCCGCATAACCTGCGCGAAGTGGTCAGCGCCTGCATCCGCCTGCTGGACGACCCGGATGCCACCGTGGCCGACCTGTTCGAGCACGTGCGCGGGCCGGATTACCCCACCGAGGCGGAGATCATCACCCCACGCGGCGACCTGCTGGCGATGTACGAGAACGGCACCGGCTCGGTGCGCGCCCGCGCGGTGTATCAGCGCGAGGAAGGCAACATCGTGATCACCGCGCTGCCGCACCAGGTCAGCCCGTCGAAGATCCTGGAGCAGATCGCGTCGCAGATGCGCGCCAAGAAACTGCCGATGATCGAGGATCTGCGCGACGAGTCCGACCACGAGAATCCCATCCGCCTGGTGATCGTGCCGCGCTCCAACCGCGTCGATGCCGACGAGATGATGCAGCACCTGTTCGCCACCACCGATCTGGAAAAAAGCTTCCGCATCAACCTCAACATGATCGGCCTGGATGGGCGCCCGCAGGTGAAGAACCTCAAGCGCATCCTCACCGAATGGCTGAGCTTCCGCACCAACACCGTCACCCGCCGGTTGCAGAACCGGCTGGCCAAGGTGGAGCGCCGGCTGCACCTGCTCGAAGCGCTGCGCATCGCCTACCTCAACCTGGACGAAGTGATCCGCATCGTGCGCACCGAGGACGAGCCGCGGCCCGTGCTGATCGCCCGCTTCAAGCTCAGCGAGGAGCAGGCCGACTACATCCTCGAAACGCGGCTGCGCCAGTTGGCGCGACTGGAGGAGATGAAGATCTCCGCCGAGGCCGACCAACTGGAAGAGGAACGTGCGCGCATCAACGTGCTGCTGAAATCGCCGGCCAAGCTGAAGGGTTTGATCAAGGACGAGCTGCGTGCCGACGCCGCCAAGTTCGGCGACGACCGCCGCTCGCCGCTGGTCGAGCGCGACGTGGCGCATGCGCTGGATGAAAGCGCGCTGGTGGCCAGCGAACCGGTCACCGTGGTACTGAGCCAGAAAGGCTGGGCACGCGCCGCGAAAGGTCACGATGTCGACGCCGAAGGCCTGAACTACCGCGAAGGCGACGGCCTGCTGGCCGCGGTGAAAGCCCGCACCACGCAGCAGGTGGCGTTCATCG
The DNA here is from genome assembly GCF_001426645.1 of Rhodanobacter sp. Root480. Lineage (GTDB taxonomy): Bacteria > Pseudomonadota > Gammaproteobacteria > Xanthomonadales > Rhodanobacteraceae > Rhodanobacter > Rhodanobacter ginsenosidimutans. The sequence goes on along the minus strand of NZ_LMEX01000001.1, from coordinate 164,953 downwards.
ACTCCACCGGCCGCGCCTATTCCACGCCTGCACATACCTTGCCCTCGGCGCGCGGCAACGGCGAGCCGCTCACCGGCCGTTTCAGTCCCGCGGCCGGCGCCAGCTTCGACGCCATGATCGCCGGCGACAACGCCACCCGACTGATCCTGGCCACCGATTTCGGCTACGGCTTCGTCACCCGCTTCGAGACCCTCACCAGCCGCAACAAAGCCGGCAAGCAGATCATCAGCCTCAGCGACAAGGCGAAAGTGCTGGCGCCGCAGATCAGCGCCGACCCCGCCCGCGACCGCATCGTGGTGGTCACCACCGAAGGCCATCTGCTGATGTTCTCGGTGGCCGAGCTGCCCGAGCTGGACAAGGGCAAGGGCAACAAGCTGATCGAGATCCCCAAGGCGAAACTGGTCGCCGGCGACGAACGCGTGGCCGGCATCGCCGTGGTCGGCGAAAGCAAGGGCGAAGTCACCCTGTACGCCGGCCAGCGCAAGCTCACCCTGCGCTGGGCCGACCTGGTGGAATACGGCGGCACCCGCGCCAGCCGCGGCGGCTTGCTGCCGCGCGGCCTGCGCCGCGTGGAGCGCATCGAGACCACCGGCTAAGGCAACTCCAACTGTAGGAGCGACTTCAGTCGCGACGCCTTTGCTTTTGCGATTCAATGCAAAAACGTCGCGACTGAAGTCGCTCCTACAAAGTCGACACCGACGGCCCCACAGGAACTTGTCGCCCCCGCACCTTTCCAACCCGGATGTACACGCCAACCGCACCTCGCGCGTTGGTGCTGTTATCAACCCGGAGTACGCATGAACATCAAACGGCTTCTCGTCGCCGCCGCCGCCAGCCTGCTGACCACCACGGCGTGGGCGCAGACCACCGGCAAGCCGCTGAACCTGAAGCTGCCGCCCAGCGACCTGCCCGCCGCCAGCACCACCGCCCCGAAACCGGCCACCCCGAAAACGGCAGGCGATGCACCGGGCGTGTATTACGGCGATACCAGCGGCCGCATGGGCAATACCGAGCCCGTCGCCGAAGCACCCGATTGCGACGACTCCACCTACAACAAGCCGCAAGTCCACGGCAGCGTCGGCACCGGCATCGTCACCGGCAGCCACATGGGCACCGGCAACTGGAATGCGGGCCAGGTGAACGTCAGCCAGGCGTTCGGCAGCTGCGACGAACCTTCCGGCGGCATCAGCATTTCGGTCGGCGGCAGCCGCGGCCATTTCCCCGACTACAACCGCCGGGGGCGCTGAGGCAAGCCTGAATCCGGGTAGGGACTGCGTTGAAAGCCGACCCGGCCCGCTTCCGCCCCACGGCTTGCGTTCGTGACATCTGTCACGGCAGACACCTGTAGGCGACACTGGCTAGCGGCGGGAATACGCGTGATCCTCTGGATCTGATCCAAGGGGAGTTACGCGATGACAACGAACGACGCGCACGCACGTCCATCGGTGGACGCATGGACGCTGGTGGGCCTGGCGCTGTTGCTGTTGCCCCTGCTCACGATGGCGCATGAGCTGCTCGGCCACGCCGTTACCTGCGTCGCCACCGGGCACCAGCCCAGCGAACTGGGCGCCTACTACATCGAATGCCCCGGCACGCAGGGATGGGATCACCGCCTCGTGGCGATGGCCGGTACCTGCGTGGATGTGGTGCTGGCAGCGCTGGCGTATCTGGCATGGCGCCGCTTGCGCGGGCCATTGCCGCGCCTGGTGGCGTGGATCGTGTTCACGGTGAAAGGCATGGTGGCTGCCGGCTACTGGATGTTCTCCGGCGTCACCAACCTGGGTGACTGGGGACCGGACGTGGGTGGCGGGTTGGCGCCGTTGCCATGGCCGTGGCTGTGGCGGGTGGGGTTGTTCGTCGTTGGTCTTGTTGTCTACATCCAGATCGTACGCGTCGCCATTCGCATGCTCGGGGTGATGCTCGGCGGTGGTGAACAGGCCGCTCGCACGAAACGCCGGATCGCGATGACGGTGTACGTGGTCGGCGGCGTGAGCGCGTTGCTGGTCGGCCTGTTCAATCCGCATGGCATGGTGATCACGCTGACGTCAGCGGTGGCGGCATCATTCGGCGGCACGGCAGGCCTGTTCAACGTCGCCTACTCCCACCGCCCCGACCTGCCCGCACAGGATTTCCACATTGGCCGCCACCCGGTGCTGGTGGTGCTTGGCGTCCTGGTGACAGCGGCGTTTGCCGTTGCGCTTGGGCCGACCATTTATTTGCATTGAGCGGCATGTGCGAAGCGATGGGCAGAAGGAAGCCAGGCCCGAAGGCGCTCGGTGTCACCGAGTTCCATCAGACGCCTTCAACGCACCTGCCGAGCGGTTGGACCAGACAAATCCGACAACCAGGACCAACGCGATGCCGACCTGGGCGGCAATGCCTTCCATGGTGGGATAGATGCCCAGCAGCTCCACCCGCGGCCCGCCATTGATCCAGGTGATCGGCAGGTAGCCGGCCTCCTGCAGCGCGGAGACCGCCTTGCCCATCAGCACGACGGCCAGCACCGCCATCAGCACGGAGCTGTAGCGGAAGAACTGGCTGATCGGCAGGCGACGGCTGTAACGCATCATCAACCAGCCGATCACCATCAGCACCAGCGACCCGGCCACGCCTCCGGCGATCACGCTGGTCTTGCTGCCCTGATTCCAGATGGCGACATAGAACAGGATGGTCTCGAAGACTTCGCGATACACGACGACAAAGATCAGGCCCAGCAGAAAAACCCCGGAGGTCTTGCTCAACGCGTGGCCAAGTTTGTCGCGCACATAACGCTGCCAGTTCTCGGCGTGGCTCTTTCCATGCATCCAGATGCCGACCCAGATCAGCACGATCGCCGCCAGCAGCGAGCCAAAACCTTCGGTGAGCTCACGGCTTGCGCCGCTGATGGAAACCACCCAGGTGGCCAGTCCCCACGTCACGGCGCCGGCGCCCAGCGCGGACAGCCAGCCGCCATGCACCCATGGAAGCATTTCCCTGCGGCCCGCCTTGCGCAGCAGGGCAATGATCGCCACGACGATGAGCAGCGCCTCCAGCCCTTCGCGCAGCAGGATGGTGAAGGCGGCAGCAAAGCTGGCCACGGCGGATGTTTCGCCCTGCGCGAGCACCTGCCCCGCTTCAGCGTACAGATCGTCCAGACGATCGACCTGGGTCTGCAGGGTATCGGCATCGACGTTGGCGCCGATGCCCGCACGCACGCCTGCCATCGCTTCCTCGATCTTCGCCATCAACGGTGCATCGCGGGCGGCGAGCAGCGGCTCGACGGGTTCGAACCCATCCAGATACGCGGACAACGCCAGGTCCTTGGCCTGCTTCAGCTGGCCGCCGCGGTAAGCCGCCATGGCCTGCCGGAGCAATTCATGCGACACCGCCAGGGCGGATTCCGCATCCCGCGTTTGCGTCGCCTCCGGATGCCGGCGCACGTAGGCCACGATCGCCGCCGCCTTCTGCGCGGACTGCAGCTCCGTGGCCAGCGTGGCGGGTGTCGTGTCCACGTAGCTCTTGAAATCGAGCCTTGCCCGCAACGCGTCATTTTTCTCCAGCAACTCGCGCCCTGCTTCGGCCTCGGATTCCGGGTAGGCCAAGGCGCCCACATAGGTCGCCAATGCCCAGCGATCCTCGGCCGGCAAGCTGGCAAAGCTGGGCATCGACGTGCCTTGAAGGCCCTGGTCGATCACCTGGTAGAGCGCGAAGATGCTGCGCTCGTCGGCGCGGGCGCGGTCGGTGAAGTCGATCGGCGGCGGGTCCAGACCCGCGGCCGCCGGACCATTGCCGGCACCCGTGGCGCCGTGGCAACTCGCGCATTGCTGTGCGTACAACGTCTGGCCGCGTGCGTACTGCGGCGCGCTGGTCGGCATCAACGGGATGGGGTAAGCCTTGATCAGCAAGGCCGCCACGGCGCGGGCCCGGGTGGCGATCTGCTCCGGCGCGCTCTTGGCCCGGATGGCCTGCTGCAGTGCCGTGGCGCCCTGATTCAACGAGTCCGAGTCAGGCGTGGGCGGCAAGGCCTTGATCGCCGCAGCCGCCGTCGCCGAAAACTCCTGCATCTCCTGGTACTCGACCTGATTGACGACCGCGCCGTCGCGCACCGCCTCGCGGTAGTCCACGGCGATGTAGTCCAGCAGTCGCCAGGTGGTGGGAACCGAGTCCACCGCCGCATGAAGACGTGGGCAGAACAGAAGCGTGGCCAGCAGCAGCGCTGCGAACAGATGTCGTGGAGTCATGGCAGGCAAATGAGAACGAATCTCAATAGTCTACCGCACGCCATCCTGCGTGCAGCACCCGGCACGGTCGGTGTTGATCCGACGCCCGGTTTTTACGGCAGCACGTAGCGAGTATCGCTCTCGTCCACTCGGAAACGAGCTCAGGGAAAACAGAGGCCGGTTGAATGGTTGAAATGGCGGACAGCGACCTTCGAGGCCAAACTTGCGAGTGGCCTCGCCACCTTCAATCGGATTCACCGGGTCAGGCTGGAAGCGAACCTGTCGCCGTTACCGGCCGCCCTGCCTTACGGGGCGCGAGTCTTTCACGCCGTGCCTTCAACAAGGATGGCCCGAAACGTGGCGCCGCCCTGCCGCACGGGGATCGCAGCCTGATACTCCGGACTGTCGTACCAACGCCTTGCCTCGTCCCAGCTCTCGAACTCCAACACCACCACGCCATCCGCCTCCGGACCTTCCAGGACTTCCTGCCTCCCGTAGGCGACGTGGAAATTGACGTTTCGTCCAGCGAAAGTCGGTGGCACCAAAGCCGAGTAACGGGCGAGAGCGTCACCATCGACACTGCGCTCGCGGATAAACACGATGTACGCGGAAGCCATGCTGAGTTCCTTTTGTTGACGCGCCGGATGCGCGATCTGAGGCGCACATTGTGTTGATCCCGACTTTCCCGAAAAACCGTCAAATATCAGAAACACCTACTGACTTTTCATGAAAACAATGGGCTCCATGGCATCCCGATTTCGAGGAACCCAAGGGAACGTGGCCAATTGAACGGAGGCAAAAAAAGCGGCTCAGGTTCCATTTCCGTGTCGGCAAATGAACCCGAGCCCTTGCTTCCTGCTTCAAGCTGGCAATGAGCCTGGCCCGTTACTTCGCCAACGCCGCCTGCTCGATCAGCGCGGCCACTTCGGCCGGATGGGACACCATCACCACATGCGAAGCGCCCTTGATGACCACGGTCTTGCGCGAGTGGGCACGCGTGGCCATGAAGGCTTGCGCCGCGGGTGGAATGTTGAGATCCGCGCTGCCGTAGACGAACCAGGACGGGATGGTTTTCCACGCGGCTGACGTGCTCGCCTCGTGCAGCGCGGCATCGGTGACGGGGCGCTGCCCGGCGGCCATCAACGCGGCCTGCGCGGCAGGGACGTCCGCGGCGAATTGGGCGTGGAACTTGTCCTGGTCGATATACAGATCCTTGCCGCCGTCAGCCAGTTCCACCGGCGGCGCCAGCGCGGGGCCCAGCGAACCACCCGGGAAACGCCCGGACAGTTCGGCCGCGTTCTCGCCCACGTCCGGTGCAAACGCCGCCACGTAGACCAGCGCCTTGACGTTGTCCTGCCCCGTCGCCGCCTCGCTGATCACCGAGCCGCCGTAGGAATGGCCGACCAGCACCACCGGGCCATGAATGGATTTGACGACGCTGGTGACGGATGCGGCATCGCTCTTCACGCTGCGCAATTCATTGGCCGCAGCGATCACGGTGTAGCCCTTGTCGTGCAACTGCCCGATCACGCCGTTCCAACTGGATGAATCCGCAAAGGCACCGTGCACGAGTACCACGGTCGGCCTGGGCGCCGGCGACTTCTGCGCCGACGCCACCAGCGGCATGGACAGCGCGAAGGCACCCAGTGCCAACCATCCGGCAAGCGTGGTGGCAAGACGTTTGTTCGAGGTTTTCATGATCTTCCTTTCGATGGAAATGGGAGGAGCGCCAGGCACGCCTGGCGCTGGAGTTGTGCCATCAGTCGGCGATGCGCAGCGTCACGTCGATGTTTCCCTGCGTCGCGTTGGAATACGGGCAGACCACGTGGGCCTGGTCGACCAGCGACTGCAAGGTGTCGCGATCGATGCCGGGGGCGGCGATGGTCAGTTCGGCCTCGATGCCGAAGCCGGTCGGGATCTGGCCGATGCCAACCTTGCCGGTGACGCTGGTGTCCGCCGGCAGCGCGACCTTCTGTTTGCCGGCGACGAACTTCAGCGCGCCGAGGAAGCAGGCGGAGTAGCCGGCGGCAAACAATTGCTCCGGATTGGTGCCGGGGCCGCCGGCGCCGCCCAGCTCGCGCGGAGTGGACAGCTGCACGTCCAGCACGTTGTCGGACGAGGTGGCGTGGCCTTCACGACCACCGGTGGCGGTGGCGGCAGCGGTGTAGAGGATCTTCTGGATGGACATGGCGGTAGTTCCTGTTGAGTGGGGAGATCCGGGCGGTGTTGCTCGGTGGAGGTATCTTGCCCACCCACCCGGCACTACCGGTGATATAAAATCCTGAAAACTTGATCGAGAGTACGAACATGGCTGACCGACTGGCGGCGCTGATGGCGCATTTCCCGGTGAACGCGCAGGTGTTCAATACCGGTGCGCTGTGCGGCATCAACACGGTGGAAGGCGATGGCACGCACGGGCAGTTGCACCTGGTGCGCAGCGGCGCCGTCGAGGTGCGCTACGGCAAAGGGACCCTGCACGTCGAGCGGCCGAGCCTGCTGCTGTTTCCGCGGCCGCTGACGCACCACTTCGTCACCGACCCGGAACGCGGCGCGGACATGGTCTGCGCGAACCTGTCGTTCGAAGGCGGCGCCGACAACCCGATCGCCTCGGCGCTGCCGGACGTTGTCTGCCTGCCGCTGGAAGACATCGCCGGCGCCGCACCGGTGCTGGCGCTGCTGTTCGAGGAAGCCTTCGAGCAGCGGTGCGGGCGCGTCGCGCTGATCGAGCGTCTGTTCGAAGTGGTAATGATCCAGGTCCTGCGCCAGCTGATGGAAAGCGGCGCCGTGCACGGCGGCCTGCTGTCCGGCCTGTCGCACCCGCGCCTGCGCAACGCGCTGGTCGCCATGCACGAAACGCCGGCGCAGGAGTGGACGCTGGACGAACTGGCCCACGCCGCCGGCATGTCGCGCAGCGTGTTCGCCACCACGTTCCGCGAGACCGTCGGCACGACGCCGGGGCGCTACCTGCAAGGCTGGCGCGTGCGGCTGGCGCAAAAGGCCCTGCGCCGCGGACGTCCCTTGAAGGTGATCGCCTCCGACGTGGGCTACGGCAGCGAGGCCGCCCTCTCCCGTGCGTTCAAGGCGCACTCCGGGCAATCACCGCGGGAATGGAAGGCGCTTGGGGAGAGCGAGGCGGCGAAGGCGTAGGTACGCAAGCGGCGAACCTGCTCGGACAAACTGGAAATAACCCGACTCCGTTTTGGCCCGCCCCGAACCGGGCTGCCGGTTTTCCCTTGCTTCTGAAACGAAAAAGCCGACCGTGGAAAGTCCACGGTCGGCGTGCCGAAGCGGTTCGCTCATTCCTCGAGAAAGGTCAGCAGGTCCTGGTTGAAGCGGTCCTTGTGCGTTTCGGTCAGGCCATGCGGCGCACCGGGATAGACGATCAGCCTGGCCTCCTTGATCTGCGCGGCGGCAGCTTTTCCGGAGATATCGAACGGCACGATCTGGTCGTCGTCGCCGTGGACCACCAGTGTCGGTACGTCGAACTTTTTCAGGTCCTCGCGGAAATCGGTGGCCGAGAACGCCGCGATGGAGTCATAGGTGTTCTTGTGGCCGGCCTGCATGCCCTGCGCCCACCAGCTGTCGATCAAGCCCTGCGAGGCCTTGGCACCCGGACGGTTGAAGCCGTAGAACGGGCCGGACGCGATATCCAGATACAACTGCGACCGGTTGGCCAGCGAGCCGTTGCGCAGCGCATCGAAGGGCTCAACCGGCAGGCCTGCCGGATTGCTTTCGGTCCGCAGCATCATCGGCGTCACGGCGCTGACCAGTACGGCCTTGCGGATGCGATCGGTACCGTAGCGGCCGATGTAGCGGGCCACCTCACCGCCGCCGGTGGAGAAGCCGACCGCGGTGATGTCCTTGAGGTCGAGGGTTTCGATCACGGCCGCGAGATCATCAGCGTAATGGTCCATGTCGTTGCCGTCCCATGGCTGGCTGGAACGGCCATGGCCGCGGCGGTCGTGGGCGATCACCCTGTAGCCCTTGTCGGCCAGGAACAGCATCTGCGATTCCCAGCTGTCCGAGCTCAACGGCCATCCGTGACTGAGCGTGACCACCGGGCCGCCCTTGGGGCCCCAATCCTTGTAGTACAGGCGCACGCCATCAGCGGTGACGATGTAGTTGCCGTCCACGGTGGCACCGGTGGCGCCCGGTTCGGGCGGGGTGGACCGCCGCACGTCGAGCTCGTTGTCAGACGAGGTGGCACGATCGTCGCGCCCACCCGTGGCGGTGGCGGTGGCGGTGGCGGCATTGGGGACTTTCTGGATGGACATGGCGGTAGTTCCTGTTGAGCGGAGAATGCCGGGCGGTGTTGCTCGGTGGAGATATCTTGCGCGTCCCATCAGGACTTTCGGTGACATGAAGTCCTGTAAATTTGATCAGGAGTACGGCGTCGCCAACCGACTTGCGACGCTGGTGGCGCATATCCCGGTGACCGGAAAACATCGCCGGCGCCGCGCCGGAGTTGGCGCTGCTATTCGAGGAAACCTTCGAGCAGCCCTGCGGGTGCATCGCACTGGTCGAGCGCCTGCAAGTCCAGCAAGGCCCGTGCAAATCGATAGGCGGGAGCGGCGCGCCGTTCCCGCCGAAGCGACATCGTTGGAGGCGCCGAGCCATCCAGGCAGAACTGGTCCCACCACTTCACGAATGAACGAGGTAACGCGAAGCGGGCCTGCTGTTCGCGAAATTCGGGCGCATCGCCGCGCGGGCGCTTTCGAAGGCGTGCCACTGTCCGTCATCCGGCAATGAGGGGAGAGTCACCGCTTCCTTCCGGTCGAAGCCGGCCAGGGCCGCGTCCACCAGATCGCCGACTTCCATCAGGCCATCGAGTCGGCTCACGTCCTGGCCCGAGTGGCGCCAGATGTCGGTGCGGGTGGCGCCCGGCAGTACCGCCTGCACGTAGATCCCGGACGGCCCGAACTCATGGGCGAGGGCTTGGGAAAAGGTCAGCAGGTAGGCCTTGGTCGCGCCATAGATGCCGGGCACGAGTTCGGTGGCCAGGCCGACTACCGAACCGATGTTCACGATCGCACCCGCGCCGCGCGCTGCCATGCCGGCCACGGCGGCGTGGGCCAGCAGCGTGGGGGCGGTCATGTTCAGCCCGATCAACCCCTCCAGTTCCGCATCGGCGGCGCCGATGAAACCGGCGGCGGTGTTCGTGCCGGCGTTGTTGATCAGGATATCGATGGGCGTGCCCGTACGGATGCGGTCCGCCACGCCACGAACCTGTGCGGGATCGGAGAGATCCGCGGTGATGGTTTCGGCCTCGATGCCGTATCGGGTGCGCAAGTCGTGCGCGAGTGCATCGAGCTTGCCGGTGCTGCGCGCGACAAGGACGAGATGGTGGCCGCGGGCGGCAAGGCGGTCAGCGTAGACGGCGCCGATGCCGCCAGAGGCGCCGGTAATGAGAGCAGTCGACATCAGGGTTCTCCTTGGGGATGGGGTGCGATCAGGAATTAATTGGATGATGATTGACATCCATTTAGATTATGCATATCATCCACTCAACGCGTCAAGCCAGGAGCACGAACCCATGCGAAACAGCCAGGCCGTGAAGGAAGAAAACCGCCGCCGCATCCTGCAGGCCGCCGCGCCGCTTTTCCGCGAGCGCGGTGTACAGGGCGTGTCGGTGGCCGATGTCATGCAAGAGGCCGGCATGACGCATGGCGGTTTCTATCGGCACTTCGCCGACAAGGACCAGCTCGTTGCCGAAGCCTTGGCCAGCAGCGCGGAACAGCGCGCACACCAGCGTCATGAAACCGGGCTGGGCCAGCTTGCCGCCTACGCCGAGGCCTATCTCTCGCCGGAGCACCGCGAACGGCGGGCCGAGGGCTGCATGTTCGCGGCGCTGGGTTCGGAGATCGTGCGGGGCTCGGACGGCGCGCGGCACGCCATGACCGAGGCGATGCGCAAGCTGGTCGACGCGCTTTCCGAAACCGCGGCCGGGCGCAGTGCACAAGAGCGTCGCCGGGCCGCGCTGGCCAGCTGGTCGGCCATGGTCGGCGCGCTGACCCTGTCGCGGCTCAGCGACGATCCCGAGCTTGCCGACGAGATCCTCGACGCCACGCTCCAGTCGATCCTCACCCGCCAGGTCCGCAAGGCGCCGCCGACCGGTTCGGCGGCTGCCCATGCCTCGTCACCGGCATCACCCAACTCGCCGCGCTGACGCTCACGCGCCCTGCCACGGCTCTCCTTTCAAGAGGCCACAACAATGAATACCTCCGCATTGTTCCGTCCCTTCAGCCACGGTTCGCTCCAATTGCCGAACCGGATCGTCATGGCGCCGATGACACGCCGCTCCAGCCCGGGCGGGATCCCGAACGAGGCCGTGGCGGATTACTACCGCCGCCGCGCCGAGGGCGGCGTCGGACTGATCATCAGCGAAGGCGCCACGATCGGCAGCCCCGCGGCGTCGAACAACACCAGCATTCCCAACTTCCATGCCGCGGAGAGCCTCGCCGGCTGGGCCCGCGTACTCGCCGCAGTCCATGCCGCCGGTGCGCGAATGGCGCCGCAACTCTGGCATCAGGGCCTGTCCCGTGCAGAAGAAACCGGGCCCTGCCCCAACGCGCCATCCGAAGGCCCCTCCCCGATCGACGGGCGCGGCCATGCGATGAGCGACACCGACATCGCCAGCGTGATCGATGCCTATGCGAGTGCCGCCGAAGCCGCGCAATGGCTGGGTTTCGACGCGGTGGAGCTGCACGCGGCCCACGGCTATCTCATCGACCAGTTCCTGTGGGGACAGACCAATCAGCGGTCCGACCGCTACGGCGGCGACGCCGTCGAACGCACCCGCTTTGCGGTGGAGATCATCCAGGCCGTGCGGCGCGCCGTGGGCCCGCGTTTCCCGGTGATCTTCCGGTTCTCGCAATGGAAGACGCAGGACTACACCGCGCGCTTGGCCGAAACACCCGGGGAACTCGAGCGTATCCTCACCCCGCTGGCCGATGCCGGCGTCGACATCTTCCACGCCTCGACCCGCCGCTTCTGGCAACCGGAGTTCGAAGGCTCCCGCCTCACCCTCGCCGGATGGAGCCGCAAGCTGACCGGGTGCCCGACGATCGGCGTCGGATCGGTCGGGCTCGCCGGGCCGGATTTCATGGAAGCCCTGACCGGGCATTCCTCCGCTGCCGGCGTGGGCAGCATCGACGAGCTTCTCGAGCGCATGGCGGCCGATGAATTCGACCTCGTCGCGGTGGGGCGCGCGTTGATCAGCAACCCCGACTGGCCGTCCAAAGTGCACGAGGCGCGCTTCGCCGAACTGAAGTCTTTCGATAAAGCGCAGCTCGCCACCCTGGCCTGAGGCGTCGAACGCCCCGCCGCGATTCGCCCCGCTTTCCCGATCCGTCCCGCACCTCAAGACCCGTCACGCGAGCGCACGACGGCAGCCCATCCAACCCATCCCCGACAGTCCGCACGGTGCGGAGCGACTGCCGGACCACCACGGAGTCGCTTGCATGAAAACCTACCTGATCAACCATCTTCGTATTCCGGGCGACGTGCCCAATCTTTCGGCCCTCGATTACCTGGACCAGGTCGAGGCCACGGTGGCGCCCTACGGCGGCAAGTGGCTGGCGATGGGCCCGGCCACGGTCACCGAAGGCAGCTGGCCGGGCGCGGTCGTGTTGATGGAGTTCCCCAGCCGGGAACAGGCCGACAACTGGTACGCGTCGGACGCCTACCGAAAGATCCTGCCGCTGCGCACCAACAACGCGATTTCCGACATCGTGTTGATCGATGCCTTGCCCGAGGGCTTCACCGTCAAGGGCTGGGCGGCGGATGTGCGGCGCCAGGTCACCGCGGGCTGAGCTGGAAACTGGGACGGAGACGGTTACGTAGAAGAGGTAGCGGCCGGTGCGCTACTCCGGCCTTCCACTAGTTCTTTTGAAAAGTGCGGGCCAGGATGGCCCGCTGCTCTACCCGACGCCCCTGTGCGGCGGTGAGTGGGGGCGACAAGGCCGCGCAGCGGACGAGTTCATGGATGGACCCGTCTTTTCGTGCGGACAGACGACGGCATGGATGCCGGAGTTGAGGCAACGCGGGAGCGGTTGGCCGATGGGTGGCAAGCGCAAGCGAGAGACCTTTCTCTTTGGCCACGCAAGATAAGTAACTCGGCTGCCGCAGGCAGACGAAAGCCATTGCTCCAAGGGTGCACGAAATCAAAGCGTCGCGACTGAAGTCGCTCCTGCAAATGCGCGACGCGTCGGGTTCCTCGATGCTGCCGAACTGCGTTTCGCACGAGGCTAAGCCTTCCCCAGCAACCCCACCAACCGCGCCTCGCACGCCGACAGATCGTGCCCCCGCCGCTGTGACACCACGAACGTCAGCGACCGGATATGCCATGCACGCCGCTCAAGTTCGACGAGCTGCCCACCGGCCAGATCCTCGTCCACGAGATGCCTCGGCAAGTGCCCCCAGCCCAGCCCGGCTTTCAGCAAGTCCCGTTTCGCGCCGAGATCGTTGACCAGCCACTGACGCTTGCCGGCCACGCCCTCCTGGGTCTGGTCCGCTCCGGGCTGGTTGTCGGTGACGATGATCTGGGTGTAGCGGCCGAACTCGTCCACGGGGATGGACTTCGGGGTTGAGGCGAGGGGGAAGGATGGCGCGCATACGGTCACCATCTCCTCCTCGCGCAGCCAGTGGCGTTCGATGGCTTGCGGGTTCACTTCCGGCACGTCGTTGATGGTGATGGCCAGGGCGCACACTCTTTCCAGCACCAGCTTTTCGCCGCCCTGCATGGTGGTGATGCGCAGGTTGATCGCGGCGGTGGGGAACTCCTGCTGCAGCGTGCGCAGGCAGTCGATCAGGTGGGCGCGCGGGAAGTAGGCGTCGACCGCCACCGACACCTGCGGCACGCCGGCCTTCGCGATGGAGCCGGCACGGTTCTTCATTTCCTCCGTGCGCGAGATCACCGCGCGTGCATCGGGCAGGAGGCTGCGCCCCGCGGCGGTGAGCTGCGCCTTGCGCGTGTTGCGCTCGAACAACTCGACGTCGAATGCGCTTTCCAGCGCCTTGATCGCGTGGCTGATGGCCGACTGCGCCCGCGCGAGCTTGCGCGCCGCGCCCGAGAAACTGCCCTGGTCGCACACCGCCACGAACGCACGCAACTGGTTGATGGTGACGTTGTCGAGCATGAGTTATCCAAAAACTAGATGGTATTGAACGATGTTTCGTCAATTGTGTTGATGCGTCAAGCAACCCAGATTGGTTGGGCAACCGGCCCGCAGGGGCCGGAACCACTTCAAACACCTAGTGAAAAGGATCATCGCCATGACGTACGCCATCATCGGTTTCGGCTCCATCGGCCAGGCCCTCGCCCGCGCGTTCGCGCGCAACAATATCGAAGTCACGGTCGCCAGCCGGCGGCCGCCCGAAGAGCTGTTGCCGCAGGCGCAGGCGATCGGGCCCAAGGTCATTCCCGGGACATTGCAGGAAGCCGCCAAGGCGGACGTCATCATTCTCGCGGTGCTGTTCGAGGGGCATCGGGACATCGGCAAGCTGCTTCCGGATTGGAAGGGCAAGACGATCATCGATGCGATGAACTCGAACGACCCCGTCGAAATGCTCGACAACCTTCCCTCCTCCGCCTTCGCCGCCAAGTCGTTCCCCGGCGCCAAATTCGTGAAGGGCTTCAATCACCTGCTGTCGCGCACGCTGGCCACCGACCCGAAGGTCGAGGGCGGCCACCGCGTCGTGTTCCTGTCGAGCGACGACGAAGCGGCCGCGGCGCAGGTCGCGGATGTGGCCAAGCAACTCGGCTTCGCTCCCGTCTACCTCGGCAAGTTCAACGAGGGCGGCAACCTGGTGCAGGCACGCGGACGCGTCTGGGGTCCGCTGATTTTCCAGGACCTGTTCAAGAAGGAGCAATGAGAGGCTGTGAATTCTTCAACCTCAAAATGGGGAAGACATTCGGGCGAACTTGCCAGTCGCGGTATCCGGATAAAACGATCAGTCCCGGGCCTACTGTCACGCCGATCTGGACCAGGCTCACAGGCGCAGCAGGTGAACAGTTGCAGGCCATGGGAAGATGCCGGAGCCAAGTGACAGACGCCAACTTTCAGCAAGAACGGGACCACGTTCACTTGCTGCTTGCGGGGAAGCGAACCTGGCTCCGTCAGGCTTTCGCCGCCGCCGATTCGGCCGCCAACTGTTCGGGGCGCGGGATGTCGTCGCTGAGCGCGCGCATGTAATTCTCGTTGACTCTCAGCCGTTCGACCAGGAAGTCGACGAAGGCGCGTACTTTCGGCGATTGCACCTGTCCGCGCGGAAAGAGCGCATGGAGGTCGACGTCCGGACCGCGCCAGTCGGCCAGTACCCGCTGCACCAGGCCCTGCTCGACGTGGGCCCGCACCATCACGTCGCTGGTCAGCATGATGCCATCGCCGCCCAGCAACACCGCGCGCAGCGCGCTTGGGTCGTTCGAGACCATCACCGGGTTGACCGGGAAGTCGCGCGGCTTGCCGTTGCCATCGCCCAGCGTCCAGGTGAAGGCGTTGGCGTGGCGGTGGTTGGTCTGCGCCAATGCGCGATGGTGGATCAAGTCGTCAGGATGCAGCGGCTCGCCGAAACGCTCGATGTAGCGCGGCGCCGCGTAGACTGCGGGGTGGAACACGCTAAGCCTGCGCGCCGCCAGGTTTGAATCCGCCAGCGTGCCCACGCGCATCGCCACGTCGATCTCGTCGGCGACGATGTCGAGATTGTCGTTGCTCAGCAGCAGTTCCACGTGCACTTCCGGATGGCGTGCGTGGAATTCGCTTAGCAAAGGCGCGACCCAGAAGTTGCCCACCGTGTGCGTTGCGGTAACGCGCAACCAGCCTCGCGGTCCGCTCTGCAACTCGCTTACCGCACTTTCCGCCTCGTCGAGGTCGCGCGCAATGCGTTGGCAATGCGCGAAATAAATGCTGCCCGCCTCGGTCAGTCCGAGCTTGCGGGTGGTGCGATGCAGTAGCTGGGCGCCCAGTCGCGCTTCCAGCTCCTGCACTTTGCGGCTGACCGCGGTCTTGGGCAGGTGCAGCGCCCGGGCGGCGGCGGTGAAGCTGCCCAGCTCGACCACCTTGACGAACACCAAGGTGTCATTGAGATCGCGGCTCATGGTGCCTCCCGGCGATTGTCCCGTTGGCGGGACAATCTTAGTCCCAATTGGCGACTAATCAAACGCCGGCGGCCCGATTAGATTGGGAACCAGGCATCACGAAGCTGCCCCATGTACCGCGATGTCCGTCAACTTTTCCACCGCACCGCGACATGGTTCCGCAGCGACCTGGAGCCCCCGATTAAGTCGAATCACGGGACATTCCGAACACGGGACTGAATGTGCCGGCGATGCGCCCCCAACACATACACACCAAGGACCCAAGACATGACCAAGCTAACTGGAAAAACCGCTGTGATCACCGGCGGCGCTACGGGTATCGGCCTCGCGGCGGCAAAGCGCTTCATCGAGGAAGGCGCGTTCGTCTTCATCTTCGGCCGCCGCCAGGACGCGCTCGACACAGCTGTCGCCGATCTCGGCCCCAATGCCCGTGGGGTGAAGGGATCGGTCTCCGATCTGGCCGACCTCGACCGGCTTTATGCGGCGGTGAAGGCCGAGCGCGGAACCCTCGACATCGTCTTCGCCAACGCCGGCGCGGGCAGCCAGCTTGCACTCGGCAAGATCACCGCCGAGCACATTGACGAAACCTTCGACACCAATGTGAAGGGCACGATCTTCACGGTGCAGAAAGCGCTGCCGCTGATGGGTCAGGGCGGTTCGATCATCCTGACCGGATCAAGCGCCGGCACCACCGGCGCCCCGGGCATGACCGCCTACAGCGCGAGCAAGGCGGCCGTGCGCAACCTCGCCAAGACCTGGGCGGAAGACCTGAAAGGCACCGGCATCCGGGTCAACGTGCTGTCGCCCGGGGCGACGGCGACCGAGCTGGCGAAGGAAGCGCTGGGCGTGGAAGGCCAGAAGGTCTTCGCCGCGATGACGCCGCTGCAGCGCATGGCCGATCCCTCGGAGATCGGTGCGGTCGCCGCCTTCCTCGCGTCGTCGGACAGCAGCTTCATGACCGCCAGCGAGGTTGCGGTCGACGGCGGCCTGGCGCAACTCTGACTTGCTGCGCGCGGCCGGGCACCCGCCGCGCGTTTTCTTCAGGGGTCATGCCGATCGGAAGGAAATTCGCTTTCGCCTCCCCCACATAGCGGGCGACAAAACAGCGGGATTGCCGTCGTGTGCGGCGCGAGTCGCCCGCAGGGCGGGCGCCACTCCGTTCATACCCTGCGGGATGCCGGCATTTCCAATCGAAGGAGAATATGCAAGGCGGGACAGTCGGAAACCGTAACCTCAGCGCATATTCGCGACCGATATTCGTAGGAGCCCGCTCGCAGGCAATGCTTTTGGCGTGGCATCCAGAAAACCGGAAAAGCATCGCCCGCGAGCGGGCTCCTACAACCATGTGGCGACGTCGATGGCGACCACGGCGACCTGCCTGGGTCAACACCGCCAGGCGGCAGCCCATTGCCCTCCTCAAGGGGCGTCGCGTGTTCGATATTGCTGTGCCAGCCAGTCGATGAAGACGCGCAGGCGCGGCGAAAGCTGACGTGTATGGGAATAGAGCGCATGCACCGGCAGGCGCGGCGGCGGGTAATCCGCCAGCAATTCGACAAGCGTACCGTTGGCAAGCTGGGAAACCACACCGTAGCGCGGCACCTGGATGATGCCGAGACCGGCACAGGCCGACCCAATGTTCG
Organism: Rhodanobacter sp. Root480; assembly: GCF_001426645.1. Taxonomy (GTDB): domain Bacteria; phylum Pseudomonadota; class Gammaproteobacteria; order Xanthomonadales; family Rhodanobacteraceae; genus Rhodanobacter; species Rhodanobacter ginsenosidimutans. The sequence goes on along the minus strand of NZ_LMEX01000001.1, from coordinate 148,019 downwards.
TGTCCGGTCCGGTGACCGTAACCACGGTGGGCAGCATCAATTCCTGAACTTTGCCCGCGACGGTAAAGGCGAGCGGCCTGATGGACGGTGAGTCAGGGGCCAGCAGACCCATCATCGTATGGCCGTTGGCGAGATCAGAGAGCGTGCGCGGCGTGCCGAAGCGAGCGAGATAGCCCGGGCTGGCGAAGGTGCCGCGCTTCAACTCGGCCAGCTTGCGGTAATAGAGCGAAGAATCTGTCAGCGTGCCGGCCCGCACGATGCAGTCGAAGCCTTCTCGCACCATGTCGAGCGACTGGTGAAGTTCGCTTATGTGCAAGCTGATGTCGGGATAGCGCGCAAGAAAGTCCGGCAGCCCGGGCAGCAGGAAATAACGTGCCTGCGCACCATGCACATCGACGCGCAGCAGACCCGAAGGCTTGGCACCGCTGAACCCGGCCTCCGTATCCTCAAGATCGGCGATCAGGCGAACGCACCGCTGGTAATAGGCTTCGCCGTCCACCGTGGGCCGTACAACGCGCGTCGTTCTTTCGAGCAGGCGCACTCCCAACCGCTGCTCCAGTTGCTTGACGGCATCGGTGGCAGTCGAACGCGGCAAGCCCAGGTCGTCGGCCGCCAAGGTGAAGCTGCGCCGCTCGGCAACACGAGTGAAGATGCGCATGGCATCGAAGCGATCCATGTCACTTGTTCGCTATTTTCGAATAGTGATGCCAGATCATAGTTGATTATCCGAAGCATCGAAAAGAACAGACTCTCCTTTGTCAGCAACGCATCCCAAAGGAGAACTCGAATGACAACGACCACCCACAAGGTCGCCATCGTCACCGGCGCCTCGCGTGGCATCGGTGCAGCGATTGCCCAACGCCTCGCCAAAGACGGCTTCACGGTCGTGGTGAACTACGCCAGCAATGCCGGCGAGGCCGAGCAGCTGGCAGGCAAGATCGAGGCTGCCGGCGGCAAGGCGCTCACCGCGCAAGCCGATGTCAGCGATGCGGCCGCGGTGGCGCGTCTGTTCGACAGCACGGAAGCCGCTTTCGGCGGTATCGACGTTCTGATCAACAACGCCGGCATCATGCGGCTGGCGACGATTGCCGATGGCGATGACGCCCTCATCGACAGCCTGATTGCCACCAATCTCAAGGGCAGCATCTACACCCTGCGCGAAGCCGCACGGCGTCTGCGCGATGGCGGCCGGATCGTCAATTTCTCGACCAGCGTCGTCGGGCTCAAGCTGGAGACTTATGGCGTCTATGTCGCCACGAAGGCGGCCGTCGAAGGATTGACCGGCATCCTCGCCAAGGAACTGCGCGGCCGCCATATCACCGTCAATGCCATTGCGCCCGGACCGACCGCGACAGCGCTCTTCCTCGACGGCAAGTCGCCGGAATTGATCGAGCGCACGTCGAAGATGAATCCGCTTGAACGGCTCGGCACGCCCGAGGACATTGCGGCGGCCGTCGCCTTTCTGGTCGGGCCCGATGGCGCATGGATCAACGGCCAGGTGCTGCGCGCCAATGGCGGCATTGTCTGATCCTTCAGCCCCTCAATCACGCGCCCAGGATCGCGATCAATTGAAGGGAATACTGTCATGTCCAGGAATATCCGTTGCAACCACGCGCGACCCGGAAAGCTCAGGATCCGCTGCTGCAGCCGCGATCGGACCGGTACAGCTCCCGAAGAAAACAGGCGGAAGCCTTCAAGGCGGGCAGCGTCTTTTAGCCGTCCGTTTCGAATCGCACCAGGATGTCGCCAAGGCGTTACCCGCATTGGAGGGAACAGATCCTCATCGATCTGACCCATGCCTGCGTGCCCCTGAGGTACCGGTAGTACGGCCTTCCTGCAGGAATGGAGTAGTTTGCACACCAGTGTTCGTGCGCATCGTCGTGTGCACGGCGAAGCAAACGTTCAGGAGAACGAGGCAATGGCCGAATCGGCGCCCACACCCCCACCGCTCGTCCGCCCCTTCACCGTCTCGATCCCGGATGCCGAGATCGAGGACCTGAAGCGGCGGCTGGCCAGAACGCGCTGGCCCGCTCAGGAAACCGTCGTCGACTGGTCGCAAGGTGTCCGCCTGGACCATGCGAAATCACTCATCGACTACTGGGCGCGCAAGTACGACTGGCGCCGATTCGAGTCCGAGCTCAATCGTTTCCCGCAATTTCTGACCACGATCGACGGACTGGATATCCACTTCATCCATGTCAGATCAAAGCATCCGAATGCGATGCCGCTCATCCTGACGCATGGATGGCCCGGTTCGATCGTCGAGTTCCTGAAAGTGATTGGCCCGCTGACTGATCCGGTGGCGTTCGGCGGAAACGCCGACGATGCATTTGATGTCGTGATCCCGTCGCTGCCCGGATTCGGGTTTTCCCAGAAGCCCGCCGAAACGGGCTGGTCTGTCTCGCGTATCGCCGCCGCGTGGGTGGAGCTCATGAAGCGCCTTGGCTATACGAAGTGGGCCGCCCAGGGCGGTGATTGGGGTGCCGTCGTCACCTCCGTGCTCGGGGTCATGCAGCCCGAGGGACTGCTCGGCATTCACTTGAACAGCCAATACGCGTTTCCCGCGCAGATACCCGACACGCTGTCGCCCGAAGAGCAATACGCCGTGGATTCCCTCGCCCTGTACAACGGCGACATGGGTGGCGCCAATCACCTTCAGGCCACGAAGCCGGCGACCATCGGCTTCGCCCTGGCGGACTCGCCGGCGGGCCTGGCGGCCTGGATCTACGACAAGTTCCAGGCCAAAACCGACAACCACGGACTCGCCGAGGACGCCCTCGGCACCGATGAGATCCTGGATGCGATATCGCTGTACTGGTTCACCAACACCGCCGCATCGTCCGCGCGCATCTACTGGGAAAACAAGGCGGGCAGCATGGCCGGGCCCAAACTGACGCTGCCGGTCGCGGTGACCGTGTTTCCCCGCGACATCCCGCGCCTGCCCCGAAGCTGGATCGAAGACACCTACACCAACCTGATCCACTACGGCGAGGCCGACAAGGGCGGACACTACGCTGCCTTCGAACAGCCCGGGATACTGGTCAGCGAAATTCGCACCGGCCTGCGGAGCCTGCGCCCCTGAAAACGCAGGTCGGCGAACCTATAACCCCGCATAAGCCACCCAACCCTTGAACGTGAAAGCCGCATAGAACAGCTCCGGTCGCTCGAAGCCCGCCTGCTCCAGCAGGTCGACCTCGGCTTCGGGAGAAAGCGCCGGGAGACGGCTGGTCATCGCTTCGACCGCGGCGATCGGGTCTGCCACCGGCATGCCGTTTGAGGTCATGAAGGCTACGTGCCGCTGCAACCAGCGCCTCTTTTCATCGGGCGCATCGGGAACGCTGTGGTGCGCCATGACCAACGGCGCGCCGGGTTTCAATCGGCACCGCAGCTGGCGCAGCGTGTGCAGGCGCTGCTCGATGGACAGGAAGTGCATGGTGAGCAGGCAAGCCGCGCCATCGAATTCGATGGCCGGAGCCGCATCAATGTATCCCTCCAGCAACTCCACTCCCGGCGCCAGCGGCCCCAGCGTCTGGACGGCCAATTCCAGCATCGGCGCGGACGGATCCACACCTAGCAGACGCCACTGCGGACAGGTCTCGGCAAAGGCCTTGAGTTCCATGCCTCCGCCGGCGCCGAGTACCAGCACACGCCCGTCGGGCGGCACGCGCTCGTGCAGGAGCAGGCCGGCCATCTGGTGGAGCGCATGCAGCCCGGGCACCTGCCGCAGTGGCCCATCCGTGTACCGCGCCACCGCTTGTGGATCATTGAAAGAAGACATGTTGCCCTCGCTGCTTGACACTCAAGCACTAACGTAACATCGTTTGTTACATGAAACGAGACAGCCGACTTTCCGCCGTACTCCACGCTTTGCTGCACATGGCCGAGCGCGATACGCCGATGACATCCGATGCGCTGGCGCAGTGCCTGGGCACGCATCCGGTGGTGGTTCGCCGCACCATGGGCCTGCTGCGGGAGGCCGGCCTGGTCACCGCGGATCGGGGCCACGCCGGCGGCTGGCGCATCTCGGCAGACCTCACCAAGGTCACATTGCGCCAGCTGCACGAAGCGCTGGGCGAACCCGCGCTGTTCGCCGTGGGCAACCGGAGCGAGCATCCATCATGCCTCGTCGAGCAGGTGATCAATGCCGCGCTCGACACGGCGTTTGCCGACGCCGAAGCGCTGCTGCTGCAGCGCTTCGAATCGGTCACCCTGGCCGCACTGGCCGCGGATTTCACGCGCCGTCATGGCGCCCATCGATCGAGGCACCGGCATGAAGCATGACGCGATGAAATACGACGTGATCATCGTCGGTGGCAGCTATTCGGGCATGGCCGCTGCCCTGCAATTGCTGCGGGCACGCCGCAGCGTGCTCATCATCGACGGTGGCAAACGGCGCAACCGCAGCGCCAGCCACTCACACGGATTCCTGGGCAGCGACGGCGTCGATCCTGCCGAGCTGGCCCGCATCGCCCGTGCGCAACTCGAGGCGTATCCCACGCTGACCTGGCAGGACGGCGATGTCGGGCGGGCCAGCGGCACGATGGACGACTTCCAGGTGACCTGCGGCGACACGATCTATACCGCCAGGCGCCTGCTGCTGGCGATCGGCGTATCGGACCGGCTGCCCGCGATCCCTGGCGTGGCCGAACGCTGGGGCAAGAGCATCTTCCACTGCCCGTACTGCCACGGCTATGAACTGCACCAGGGCCGCGTTGGCGTCATCGCCACCGGACCGATGTCGATCCATCAGGCGCAGCTGCTGCCGGAGTGGGGAGACACCACGTTCTTCCTCAACGGCACGTTCGAACTCGACCAGGCCGCCGAGGACGAGTTGATTCGGCGCGGCGTGACGATCGAGACCACTCGCATTCGCCAGATTGACGGGAGCGCCGATGTGGTGCTCTCCGACGGAAGGCGAATGAGCTTCGCCGGCCTGTTCACCGCGCCGCATAACGAACCTTCCACGCCGATCGCCGCGCAGCTCGGCTGCGAAATTGTCGAGACCGTGATGGGCACGCAGATAGGCACCGGCGAAGCCAGGGAAACCACCGTCCCCGGCGTATTCGCCTGCGGCGACGCCGCAAGGATGCCGCACTCGGTGTCGCTCGCGGTGGGTGATGGTGCGTGGGCCGGCGCGCAGCTTCACCGATCACTGGTGTGGCCGACGTCGTAGATGGTGGGCGCCCGGGACCACCAGGCTTGCGGGCATGAGTACCGATTCCGGGCTGCTCGAGGGCCTGCCTGACCGCTCATCCGTCCCTCAGGTTCATTGCGCGAAAAATTTCGCGACAGCGGACGACTCGATCGGGATGTCGCCCCCTCAAAAGGGGAAGATCAGCGTCCCATGACCACACGATGGCGATGCATCGATTCCGCCACCCATTCGCACGCGCGATAATCCCGATCTGTTCCTTCGCGAGGAAAACCGTCGATGCATGGCGAATACAAGATGCCCGGCGGCAAGCTGGTGGTGGTCGATCTCGATGTCCGCGATGGGCGACTGGCCCGGGTGCAACTGAGCGGTGACTTTTTCCTTGAGCCTGACAGCGCACTGCGCACCATCGACGCGGCGCTCGAAGGCCAGCCCGCCGACATGGACGAAGCCGGCCTCGCCCGCAGCATCCGCAACGCGCTCGCGCCCGACGTCATGATGTACGGCATTTCGCCCGAGGCCATCGCCGTGGCCGTGCGCCGTGCGCTGCAAGGGGAGCACCTCGCATGATGCGCACCGAATGGCACGACCACGACTGGCAGCTGATCCACACCGCGCCGCAATCGCCAAGCCTGCACATGGCGCTGGACGACGTACTTACCCACGAGGTCGGCGCCGGTCGCCGCAAACCCACCGTGCGCATCTGGGAGTGGGCATCACCCGCGGTGGTGATCGGCCGCTTCCAGTCACTGCGCAACGAGGTCGACGCCGAGGCCGCGCAACGCCACGGCATCGAGGTGGTGCGGCGCATCTCGGGCGGCGGCGCGATGTTCATCGAGCCGGGCAACACCATCACCTATTCGATCTACGCGCCGCTCTCGCTGATCAAGGACATGTCGTTCCAGCAGGCGTACGCGTTCATGGATGCGTGGGTGATCGAGGCGCTGGGCGAGCTGGGCATCAAGGCCTGGTACCAGCCGCTGAACGACATCACTTCCGAAGGCGGCAAGATCGCCGGCGCGGCGCAGGCACACCGCGGCGGTGCGGTGCTGCACCACGTGACCATGGCCTACGACATCGACGCAGCGAAGATGCTGGACGTATTGCGCATCGGCCGCGAGAAACTTTCCGACAAGGGCACCACCAGCGCCGCCAAGCGCGTCGACCCGCTGCGCAGCCAGACCGGCCTGCCACGCGAGATGGTGATCGAACGGATGATCGCCACCTTCCGCCGCCTGCACGGCCTCACCGACGATACGCTGCGCGCTGACGAACTGACCCAGGCCGAAACGCTCGCACAAACCCGCTTCGGCAACGCGACCTGGCTTGCCGACGTCCCCTGACAGCGCCGCAGCACGCCGGTGCGCATCGCGATCCGCAAAAAATCCGACGCGGCCATCGTGGTTTTCCACCCCGGCGCGACGACGATCACAGCAACGGCAGGATGTTTTCCCGGCTCAGTTGCGCCACCGGCACGTCCGGTGCGGCGGGGTCGATCCAGTGCAGTTCGGCAATCTCGGCCTGCGCGGTGATCGTGCCGGTGACTTGCACCACGTAGACCACCGCCTCGACCACGTAGCCCGGCTCGTTCGCCGCTGGCGCGCTGCAACGGCACAGCAGCGAAGCCGAGCCGGCGACGAGTTCGCAGCCCAGCTCTTCGCGCAGCTCGCGCGCCAGCGTGGCGAGGTCGTCGGCATCACCGGGTTCGCGCTTGCCGCCCGGCTGCTGGAACACCTGTGCACCGTGCTTGCGCACCAGCAGGCTGCGGCCGGCGTGATCGCCGATCACCGCCGCGACGATGTGGATGCGCCTGTCGCTCACAACCGGCTGTACGACCACGACTGCATGCGCCCGTCCTTGTATGGCATCACGCCGTGGAACGGTCGCGGGTCGCCGTCGAACACCAGCGGCAGGAAGTGGCGGTCGCCTTCCCACATCGGCAGTTCCATCAGCTTGTCGCGGGCCACCCAGCGCAGCGTGCCTTCGTGATTGGCGGTGAGCGGCGTGCCGCTGTAGCGGTCGATCACGAAGATGAAACCCAGCCAGTCCTCGCCGTGCTTGCCGAAGCCGGGCCAGTTCAGCGTGCCGCGCAACTGCATCGATTCGCAGCTGATGCCCGCCTCCTCCATGATCTCGCGCCGCATGCAGGTCGCGATGTCCTCGCCTGGCTCCATCTTGCCGCCCAGGCCGTTGTACTTGCCCAGGTGGTGGTCGTCCGGGCGCGTGTTGCGATGGATCATCAACACCTCGCGCTGATCCGGCGACAACACGTAACCGAGCGTGGCGACAATGGGAGCGTACGGAGGCAAGGCGGACATGCGTGAATCGCTGGCGGAAAGCCCACAAGTTTAGCCGCTGCACGGTTCGCCTGCCCGCCGCGGCTTCGGACGGCGCAAGGACGGGCTTGCATGGAGGCAGCCGGGGCGGCGACCATCGGGGGATGTCGTCTTTCCGTTTGCTACCCCATTCACGCATGTCCGGCCCGCACCGCGCGCCCGTCGTGTTCATCGTGCTTCTGCTCCTGACCCTGCTGGCCGGCTGCACCGCGCGGGCGCGCGCGGTGGCCAGTGACGAGCTGGCGTTCGAGGGCCAGAACTATCGCGTGGTGCGGCTGGACCTGCACCGCCATGCGCTGACCCTGCACTGGCGCGAACCGGCCAGCGGCCAGCCGTTCGGCAGCATCGAGACGCTGCGCCGTTGGGGCGAGACACGCGGCCAGCGCCTGTTGTTTGCCGCCAACGCGGGCATCTACGACAAGCAGTTCGCGCCACTGGGCCTGTACGTGGAAAACGGCAAGGCGCTGGTGCCGCTGAACCTGGCCCACGGCAATCCGGCGTCGGGCAATTTCTCGCTGCTGCCCAACGGCGTGTTCGCCGTGTATACGGATGGCCACGCCGCCGTGCGCACCAGCACCGATTTCAAGGCGGATGGCAAACCCGTGCAGTGGGCCAGCCAGTCCGGCCCGATGCTGTTGATCGACGGCAAGCTCAACCCGCAATTCGTGGGTGACTCGGCCAGCCTGAAGTGGCGCAGCGGCGTCTGCGCCCGCGGCCCGTACGAGGTGGTGTTCGCGGTCAGCGAGGCGCCGGTCAACTTCCACACGTTTGGACGTCTGTTTCGCGACAAGCTCGGCTGCCGCGACGCGCTCTACCTCGACGGCAGCATCTCGCAGATGTATGTCGACGACGAGGGTTACGCCGGCGCACCGGCCTTCATGGTCAAGCCATACGCAGGCATCTTTGCCGTGTTCGCCACGCCGTGATGGCGCGGCGACCCAATGTCTGGCGCGGGCTCGCGCTGGCGGTTCCGGCGCTGTTGCTGATCGCCGGCATCGCGCTGTGGTGGGCGCTTGCCGGCAGCCGCGCGCGGCTCGACGGCACGTTGCATCTGGGCGGTTTGCAGTCAGCGGTAAGCGTGCAGCGCGACGCGCTGGGCACGGTGACGCTCACCGGCAAGAGCCGCGCCGATCTCGACTACGCACTGGGCTACGTGCATGCGCAGGAGCGCTTCTTCGAGATGGACCTGATGCGCCGCATGCCCGCCGGCGAATTGTCGGCGCTGGTCGGGCCGGCCGCATTGCCGACTGATCTCAACCACCGGCGCCATCGCCTGCGCGCGGTGGCCGATGCGGCTTACGCGCAATTGCCGCAAGAGCAGAAGCAGCAACTCGACCACTACCGCGACGGCGTCAACGCGGGCCTGGCCGATCTGCGCGTGAAGCCATGGGAATACCTGCTGCTGGGCACGAAGCCGCAACCATGGCAGTCGCCGGACAGCCTGTTGCTGGTTGCCGCCATGTATCTCGACCTCAACGGCGACGGCCTCAACGCGCGCGAGCTGCACATCGCGCAGATGCGTGCGGTGCTGCCCGACGCCCTGGTGGATTTTCTGCTGTCGCCCGATCCGGATTGGGAGGCGCCGCTGCGCGGGCGGCTGTCGCGTTCGCCGGTGGTTCCCGGTGCGGGCGTATTCGACCTGCGCCAGCTGGCGCCCGCCAAGCCGACTGACCTGACGGCCGCATTGGCGCCCGCACTCGATGCGCCGCGCCCCGGCAGCAACAGTTTTGCCGTCGCCGGTGCGCTCACCAGCAACGGTGCGGCGCTGCTCGCCAACGACATGCACCTGGGCCTGCGCGTGCCCAACATCTGGTTTCGCACCCGCCTGCGTTATCCCGACCCCACCGCGCCGGGCGGCCAGCGCGACGTCAACGGCGTGAGCCTGCCCGGCACGCCGGCCATCGTGGTCGGCTCGAACGGCCAGGTCGCCTGGGGTTTCACCAACAGCTATGGCGACTGGCTGGACTGGGTGCGCGTGCAGCGCGATCCGCACGACGCCACCCGCTACAAGGTGCCCGGCGGCTGGGCCACGATCGAGCGCCACGTCGAACACATCCAGGTGAAAGGCCAACCCGACACGCTGCTCACCGTCGAGGACACACGCTGGGGCCCGATCATGGGCCGCGATGTCGACGGCACGCCGCTGGCGTTGCAATGGAGCGGCGCCGCGCCGCGCAACTACAACCTGGCGCTGATGCAGATGGAGCGCGCACCGAGCACGCACGCGGCGCTGGCGCTGGCACCGCAGTTCGGCATGCCGGTGCAGAACATGCTGGTGGCCGACAGCGCCGGGCATATCGGCTGGACGATCGCCGGCATCGGCGTGCCCCTGCGCGGCAACGGCGACCCCAGCATGCCGGTCGACGGCGCGCAGCCGGGCAGCGGCCGGCAGGGCTGGGCCAAACCCGCGCAGTACCCGCGTATCGAGGACCCGGCCGGCGGCCGGCTGTGGACCGCCAACAACCGCACCATCGACGGCGATGCGCTGACCCTGCTTGGCAACGGCGGCCACGACCTCGGCGCCCGCGCGCAGCAGATCCGCGACGACCTGCACGCGCGCACCGGTTTCACGCCCGGCAGCCTGCTCGACATCCAGCTCGATGACCGCGCGATCTTCCTCAGCCGCTGGCAGGGGCTGCTGCAGAACGCGCTCGCCGACAGCAACGATCCCGACCTGCAGCAGCTGCGCAAACTCACCGCGCACTGGCATGGCCATGCCTCCGTCGGCAGCGTGGACTACCGGCTGGTGCACGCGTTCCGCAACGAGGTGACCGCGGCCGTGCTGGCACCGTTCGTCCGTCGCGTGGCGCAGCAACACGGCGACTTCACGTGGCCCGGCGAAAACAGTGCGGAAGCAGCGGTGTGGGCGCTGGTGCATGTGCAACCGCCGTATCTGCTGGATCCTGCCTACCCCGACTGGCACGCCTTGCTGGTGGCCAGCGCCAAACGCGTGGCGACCGAACTGGGCGAGCAGCCCGGTGGCCTCGCCGCCCGCACCTGGGGCGAACACAACCGCAGCAGGATCAACCACCCGCTGTCGGCCGCGCTGCCGGCATGGCTGGGCCGTTACCTCGACATGCCGTCGCAACCGCAAGCCGGCGACAGCAACATGCCGCGCGTGGCCGCACCGTCGTCCGGCGCCTCCGAACGGCTGGACGTGGCACCCGGCCACGAAGACCACGGCATCCTGCAAATGCCCGGCGGCCAGAGCGACCACCCGCTGTCGCCGTTCTACGGCACCGGCCATGCGGACTGGGCCAACGGCAGGCCGACGCCGCTGCTGCCTGGCACCACGCAACACACGCTGACCCTGCAGCCGTTCGCCCGCTGATGCGCTGAACGCCGCACCGACGGAGTTCCGCGGCACGGCGGCCCATTCCTGCGTCATTCGACCGCACGGATCACCCGGGCGAATCTGACTGAAGTCAAAAGCTGTCCTCTGGCGCGCGCGCATGATCCGCACCGTCCACAGGATGCGTTCCATGATCAGCTGCGACACCATCATCATCGGCGCGGGCCCGGTCGGCCTGTTCCAGGTTTTCGAACTGGGTTTGCTCGGGCTGAATACGCATGTGGTCGATTCCATGCCGCATGCCGGCGGCCAGTGCATCGAGCTGTATCCGGACAAGCCGATCTACGACATCCCGGCCGTGCCGGCATGCAGCGGGCGCGAGTTGGTCGAGCGGTTGCAGCAGCAGATCCGGCCGTTCGCGCCGCAGTTCCACCTGGGCCACACCGTCACCGCGTTGGAGCGCATGCAGGACGGTCGCTTCCGGCTGCAGACCAGCGGCGGGCTCGTGTTCGACGCGGGCGCGGTGATCATCGCCGGTGGCCTGGGCGCGTTCGCTCCGCGCACACTGAACCTGCCGGAAGCCGCGCCGCTGGTGGGCCACACGTTGCACTACAAGGTGACCCGGCCTGCGCTGTTCGACGACCAGGACATCGTGATCGCCGGCGGCGGCGACGCCGCGCTGGACTGGGCACTGACCCTGGTCGAGCGCGCACGCAGCGTGGTGCTGGTGCACCGCTCTTCGACGTTCCGCGCGGCGCCGGCCAGCGTGGCGCGCATGCAGGCACTGTGCGACGAAGGCTGCATGCAGTTCTGCGAGGGGGACATCATCGGCATGGAGACGATCGGCGACGCGCTGGCGCAGGTACGCGTGCGCACGCGCAGCGGCATGGTCCAGCGCATCGAGGCTTCGCACCTGCTGGTGTTCTGGGGCATGCACCCGGCACTGGGGCCGATCGCCGAGTGGGGGCTGGCACTGGAACGCCAGCAACTGGTGGTGGACCCAGCGACCTTCCAGACCTCCGTGGCCGGCATCTTCGCGGTGGGCGACATCAACACCTACCCGGGCAAGAAGAAGCTGATCCTGTCGGGCTTCCACGAAAGTGCGCTGTGCGCGTTCGCCGTGCACGCGTACCTGCATCCCGGCGACAAGGTGAACCTGCAATACACGACCACCAGCCCCGCCCTGCAGCGGCGCCTGGGCGTGCGCGACGCCGAGCGCGATGCCGTCGTCGCCGAGCCGCAGCCACGCGTGGCTGCCACGGCCTGACCTCGCCCATCGCACGCGCTCAACCACTCACCCCGGGAGACATCCCATGTACCGCCCCTCCGCCCCCGACGACCTGCGCTCGCCCGACCGCCGGCGCTGGCTGAAGCAGGCCGGCCAGCTCGCCATCGCCGGCGGCCTGCTGGCTGGCGGCGGCTGGGCGGTGCTCAAGCGCAAGCAGAACCTGTGGCAGGTGCGCCGCGAACGCACGCTGATGCAGACGTCCGTGGCGGTGACCTGCCTGGCCGACGACGTGCAGGCGGCCGGCGCGGCGATCGAAGCGGCGTTCGCGCGCATGGCCGCAACCGCCGCGCAGCTGACCCGCTTCGACCCGGCCGGTCCGCTGGCGCAGCTGAACCGCGACGGCCAGCTGGCGCAGGTGCCCGCGCAACTGGATGCGGTGCTGCGCCAGGCACTGGCGCTGTCGCGACTGACCGATGGCGCGTTCGACCCGACCGTGCTGCCGGTGCTGCGCTACTTCGAGACGCTGCGCGGTGCGAGCCACACCGACGCGCACGAGCAGCGCGTGGCCGAAGACCGCGATGCGCTGGTCGGTTACCGCGGCCTCGTACTCGATGCGCGCGGCGCGCGGCTGCTGCGCCCGGGCATGGCCGTCACACTGGACGGCATCGCCAAGGGCCACGTGGTCGACCAGGGCATCGCCGCGCTGCGCGGCGCCGGCATCGAGTACGCCCTGATCGACGCCGGTGGCGACATCCACGCGATCAGTGGCAACGATCCCGCGCGGCACTGGAACGTCGGCATCGTCGATCCACGCGACGTCGGCCGCGTGGCGGCGGTGCTGCAATTGCGCAACGCGGCGCTGTCGACCTCGGGCAACTACCGCGTGTTCTTCTCCGCCGACCGGCGCCTGTTCCATATCGTCAACCCGCGCACCGGCTGGTCGCCGCAAAGCTATTCCAGCGTGACCGTGATGGCGCCGCGTTCGGTACTGGCCGACGGCATGAGCACGGCGGCGTTCTCGCTGGAGCTGCCGCGCTTGTCCGCGCTGATGGACGCGCAGGATCAGCAGTGGCTGGCGTTCTCGCGCACCGGCGAGCAGCGCTGGCGCTCGCGCGAACTGCCGCTGATCGCCGGCACGGCAGAGCGCGTGTGATGCGCGTGCCGCGTCCGCTCATCACCCGCGTGCTGCTGGCGCTGTGCCTGCTGTTGCTGGCACCCGCGACGCTGGCCGGCATCGATGCGAAGCATCCGCAGTTGCACGAGGTGTTTCCGCAGGCCACCCGCTACGGCGACATCGAAGGCACACCGCCGGCGGCCGCCGTTTACCAGGGTGACGAGATCATCGGCTACGTGTTCGAGACGGTGATGGTGGCGCCGGTGCCCGCGTACTCGGGCGCGCCGATCAACCTGCTGGTGTCGATCGGCACCGACGGCAGCATCCGCGACGCGCGCGTGCTGGAGCAGCACGAGCCGATCCTGCTGGTCGGCATCCCGGTGCAGAAGCTGTACGACTTCGTGGCGCGCTACATCGGCCATCGCGTGGACGACCAGATCGTGGTCGGCGGCGGTGCCAGCGGCAGCGTGCGCATCGACGCGATCAGCAGCGCCACGGTGACTTCGATGGTGGTCAACGAGACCATCATGAACTCGGCGCTGAAGGTGGCCGCCTCGCGCAAGCTGATCGCCGACGCGACCGACACCGACGCCAACGCCGCCGCCGTGCGCACCGACTACTACCAGCCGGCCGACTGGGACACGCTGACCGGCAACGGCGCGATCGGCCACCTGCAGCTCAAGCGCCAGGCGATCACCGACGCGTTCAAGGGCCAGCCGGAGAGCGGCATGGTCGACGACGCCACCGCGCCGGCGCCCGGCCACGAGGACGATGTCTTCATCGACCTGTACTTCGCCGACGTCACCCCGCCCACGGTGGGCCGCAACCTGCTCGGCGCGGACGCCCACGCCGACCTGATGAAGCAGCTCAAGCCCGGCGATTCGGCGATCGCGGTGATGGCCAACGGCATCTATTCGTTCAAGGGCGTGGGCTACGTGCGCGGCGGCATCTTCGACCGCGTGCACGTGCTGCAGGACGGCAAGCTGGTGCTGTTCAAGGACACCGACCTGGTGCCGTTGAACGATACCCCGCTGCGCGGCAAACCCGGTTTCGCCGAGCAGGCGATCTTCATCGTGCGCAACGGCGGCAGCGGCTTCGACGCGACCCGGCCGTGGACGCTGCAGCTGATGGTGAATCGCCAGGTCGGCCCGCTGCAGAGCATCTACCACACCTTCACCCGCGACTACCGCATGCCGGCGGTCTACACCACCCGGCCGGAGAGCAGCGCCGAGTCGCAGTCCAGCGCGCTGCCGGCCAACGCCGCGCTGTGGCAGAAGATCTGGTACGGCCGGCGCATCGACATCGCCGTGTTGCTGGCCGGGCTGACCGTGCTCACGTTGATCCTGCTGTTCCAGGACTGGATCGTGAAGTACCCGGTGTGGCTCGAACGCGTGCGCACGGGCTTCCTGATCTACACGCTGGTGTTCATTGGCTGGTACGAGCTGGCGCAGTTGTCGGTGGTGAACATCTTCACCTTCGTGCAGTCGCTGCTGCACGGCTTCCATTGGGAAACCTTCCTGATGGACCCGATGATCTTCATCCTGTGGGTGTTCGTGGCCGCTACCTTGCTGCTGCTCGGGCGCGGCGTGTACTGCGGCTGGCTGTGCCCGTTCGGCGCGCTGCAGGAGCTGGTGGGCAAGCTCGCCAAGCGGCTGCGTGTGCCGCAGTTCGAGTTTCCCCGCGTGGTGCACGAGCGGCTGTGGGCGCTGAAGTACGTGATCCTGCTGGTGCTGTTCGGCATGTCGCTGCAGTCGCTCAACACGGCCGAACATTACGCCGAGGTCGAGCCGTTCAAGACCGCGATCACCCTGCACTTCGCGCGCTCGTGGAGCTACGTGCTCTACGCGGTGTTGCTGGTCGGCGTATCCGCCTTCAACCACAAGTTCTATTGCCGTTACGTGTGCCCGCTGGGCGCCGGGTTGGCGGTATCCGGGCGCTGGCGGCTGTTCGAGTGGCTGCGCCGGCGACCGGAGTGCGGCAGCCCCTGCCAGGTCTGCGCCAACGAATGCGAGGTCAAGGCGATCAGCCCCGACGGCCGCATCAACTTCAACGAATGCCACTACTGCCTGGACTGCCAGGTCACCCGCATCAACGACCACAAATGCCCGCCGGTGGTGCAGCAACGCAAGAAGCGCGAACGCGCTGCGCGACCGCTGCCCACGCCGATCGTGCTGATTAACCCGGCAAACGCGCCGGAAACCCGAGAGCCGGCGCCCGTCGCCGACTGATCCCACGTCACCTGCCCTCTGCGGATGAGAAGCCATGCACGACGAATCGAAGAACAAACCCGACGCGAACGCGGAGGGCGCCGACCCCGCCCGTCGCCACTTCATGAAGAACAGCGCACTGGCCGGCCTCGCCGGTGCGGCGGGACTGGCGCTGGCCGGCTGCGGCCGCAAGGGTGACCTCGGCGGCGCGGAAGGTGCCGCCGGGCACGATGGCGAACGCCAGCGCGAGCACGGCAAGCACGAGGCCGCCTCCGACCACGTGCCGCCCGGCCAGCTCGACGAATACTACGGCTTCTGGAGCGGCGGCCAGTCCGGCGAGGTGCGCGTGATGGGACTGCCGTCGATGCGCGAGCTGATGCGCATCCCGGTGTTCAACCCCGACTTCACCATCGGCTGGGGCATCACCAACGAGAGCAAGCGCGTGCTGGGCGCCAACTTCCCGCCCGGCGGCGACTGCCACCACCCGCACATGAGCCAGACCGACGGCCACTACGACGGCCGCTACATCTTCATCAACGACAAGGCGCATACCCGCGTGGCGCGTATTCGCTGCGACGTGATGCGCACCGACCGCATCATCGACGTGCCGAACGTGCAGTCGATCCACGGCCTGCGCGTGCAGCGCGCGCCGCGCACCGGCTACGTGTTCGCCAACGGCGAGTTCATGGTCCCGGCGCCCAACGACGGCCACGACCTGGAGGACCCGAAGAAATACCAGACCATGTTCAGCGCCATCGACGGCGACACCATGGACGTGGCCTGGCAGGTGCTGGTGGATGGCAACCTGGACAACACCGAGGCCGACTACGCCGGCAAGTACGCGATCTCCACCTGCTACAACAGCGAAGGTGGCCTGGATCTGCCCGGCACCATGCAGGCCGAGCGCGACTGGGCGGTGGTGTTCAACATCGCGCGCATCGAGGAGGCGGTGAAACAGGGCAAGTTCAAGACCATCGGCAGCTCCAAGGTGCCGGTGCTGGACGGTCGCCATGGCTCCTCGTTCACCCTGTACATCCCGATCCCGAAGAACCCGCACGGCATCAACGCCAGCCCCGACGGCAAGTACGTGGTGGCCAACGGCAAGCTCTCGCCCACCGTCAGCGTGATCGAGTGGAGCCGCATCGACGACTGCTTCGCGGGCAAACTGAAGGACCCGCGCGATACGGTGGTGGCCGAGCCCGAGCTGGGCCTGGGGCCGCTGCACACCGCCTACGACGGCCGCGGCAACGCCTATACCACGCTGTTCATCGACAGCCAGATCGCCAAGTGGAACATCGCCGACGCGATCGCCGCCCACGGCGGCAAGAAGGTCAACTACCTGCGCCAGAAGGTCGACGTGGCCTATCAGCCCGGCCACTGCCACACTTCGATGGGCGAGTCGCGCGATGCCGACGGCAAGTGGCTGGTGTCGCTGAACAAGTTCTCCAAGGACCGCTTCCTGCCCACCGGCCCGATGCATCCGGACAACGACCAGCTGTTCGACATCTCCGGCGAGACCATGAAGCTGGTCGCCGACGGCCCGGTCTACGCCGAGCCGCACGACGTGATCCTGCTGCACCGCCGCCTGCTGATCGACAAGGTCAAGAAGAGCTGGGACCGCGAGGATCCGTTCTTCGCCGAAACGGTGGCGATGGCGAAGAAGCACGGCGTCAACGTGCTGTCCGACAGCAAGGTCATCCGCGAGGGCCGCAAGGTGTTCGTCTACATGACCTCGGCCGCGCCGATCTTCAGCCTGGGCAGCTTCAAGGTGAAGAAAGGCGACGAGGTGACCGTGGTGGTGACCAACATCGACGCGGTGGAGGACGTGAGCCACGGCTTCTGCATCGTCAACTACGGCATCAACATGGAGATCAGCCCCGGCGCCACCGCCTCGGCCACCTTCACCGCCGACAAGGCAGGGGTGTTCTGGTACTACTGCACGTTCTTCTGCCATGCGATGCACATGGAGATGAGCGGGCGGATGCTGGTGGAGGCCTGAGCCGTGCCGTGCCGTCGCGCACCCCGCGGCGGCACGGCCGGATCGGCCGCGGCCATGATTACGCTTCGTTGCCTCGCGATCCTGATGCTGGCGCTGGTGCTGCCGGCGCCAGCGCACGCGCGCGAATCACTGGAACAGCTGGTGGCCACGGCGGCGCCCGGTGCCACGCTCAGCGTGCCGGCCGGCGTACACGTGGTGCATCTGAAGCTGGACAAACCCGTCACGCTGACCGGCGAACCTGGCGCCATCCTGGACGGCGGCGGCTACGGCGACATCGTGCGCATCAGCGCCGCCAACGTCACCGTGCGCGGCCTCATCTTGCGCCACAGCGGCAGCGACCTCACCGCAATGAACGCAGGCATCTTCATCGAACGCACGGCGCGCGACGTGGTCATCGACGGCAACCGCATCGAGGACAGCCTGTTCGGCGTCTACCTCGACGGCGCCGCCAACGTGCGGGTGGAACGCAACGTGATCCGCGGCATGCGCGCGCTGCGCGTGGCCGATCGCGGCGACGGCATCCACCTGTGGAACGACACTGGCTGCACCATCGATGGCAACGACATCGCCGGCTCGCGCGACGGCATCTACGTCTACGTCAGCTCGCACAACACCATCACGCGCAATGTGGTGCACGACGTGCGCTACGGCGTCCACTACATGTATTCGCAGGACAACCTGCTGCAGGGCAACGTCAGCCGGGGCAACCTGGCCGGCTATGCGCTCATGTCCTCGCACCACCTCAAGGTGATCGGCAACAGCTCCGCGGACGATGCCTCCTACGGCTTCCTGCTCAACTACATCGCGCACAGCGAGATTGCCGGAAATCGCGTGTATCGCGTCAAGGGTCAGAGCGACGACGCCGGCGGCACCATCGAGGGCACCGAGGGCAAGGGGCTGTTCGTCTACCTGTCGCAGTTCAACAGCTTTCACGACAACCTCGTCGCCGATTCGCAGATCGGCATCCACGTGACCGCCGGCTCGGAAAACAACCGCCTGTGGGGCAACCACTTCGAGGACAACCGCATCCAGGTGAAGTACGTCCAGAACCTGGCGCAGGAATGGTCCGAGCGCGGCCGCGGCAATTTCTGGAGCGATTACCTGGGCTGGGACCTGGACGCCGACGGCATCGGCGACATCCCGTTCCGCCCCAACGACGGCGTCGACGTGCTGCTGTGGAAATACCCTTCCGCGCGCAACCTGATGTCCAGCCCTTCGGTGCTGCTGCTGCGCTATGTGCAGCGCGCGTTCCCGGTGTTCACGCCTCCCTCGGTGCAGGACAGCCACCCGCTGATGAAAGCTACCCCGGCCACCCCATGAACCACCCGATCGAATGCCACGCGCTGGCCAAGCGCTACGGCGAACTCGCTGCACTGGATGGCGTCAGCGCCACCGTGCCGCGCGGCCAGGTGATCGGCCTGCTCGGCCACAACGGCGCGGGCAAGTCCACGCTGATCAAGTTGATCCTCGGCCTGATCGCGCCCAGCGGCGGCCAGCTTGAAGTGCTCGGCCAGTCGCCATGGCGCGCGCACGCGCTGCGCCGGCGCATCGGCTACCTGCCCGAGAGCGCCACCTTCTACGGCAACCTCAGCGGTCGTGAACTGCTCGACTACCTGGCGCGCTTGAAGCAGGCACCACGCACGCAGGTCGCCACGTTGCTCGAACGCGTCGGCCTGGCGCACGCCGCCGACCGACGCGTCGGCACGTATTCGAAGGGCATGCGCCAGCGCCTGGGCCTGGCGCAGGCGCTGCTCGGTTCACCCGAACTGGTGCTGCTGGACGAGCCGACCACCGGCCTCGACCCGCAGGCGACGCGCGAGCTGTACCGCATCGTCGGCGAGCTGCGTGCGGACGGCCGTTGTGTGCTGGTCTCCTCGCACCTGCTGGCCGAACTTGAACCGCACATCGACGGCGCGCTGATCCTGCGCCAGGGCAAGCTGCTGGCTGCCGGCAGTTTGCACGCGCTGGGCGATCAGGCCGCGCTGCCGGCGCAAGTGCTGTTGCGGCCGCGCGAGCAGACGATGCCTGAACTGATCGCACGCCTCGAAACGAACGGACTGTCGGCGCAGGCTCGCCCCGACGGCCGGCTGGAACTGCAGGTGCCGCGCGCCGGCAAGCTGCGCGTGCTGCGCGAGCTGCTGGCCGACCCGGCGATCGTCGACCTCGACGTGCGCGAACCCACCCTGGCACAACTCTACGACTGGCTC
Organism: Rhodanobacter sp. Root480; assembly: GCF_001426645.1. Classification (GTDB taxonomy): domain Bacteria; phylum Pseudomonadota; class Gammaproteobacteria; order Xanthomonadales; family Rhodanobacteraceae; genus Rhodanobacter; species Rhodanobacter ginsenosidimutans. The sequence goes on along the minus strand of NZ_LMEX01000001.1, from coordinate 128,484 downwards.
GGCGCCGGCCCGCCATCCACCGCGGAGGTGGCCGCATGAACCCGATCCTCACCGTCGCCGCCAAGGAATTCCGCGACGACTTCCGCAACCGCTGGACGATCGCGCTGACCATCCTGTTCGCCCTGCTGGCATTAGGCATCGCCTGGTTCGGCAGCGCGGCGGCCGGGCGCGTGGGCTTCACCTCGTTCGACGCCACGCTGGCCAGCCTGACCACGCTGGGCGCGTTCGTGATCCCGCTGATCGGCCTGCTGATCGCCTACGGCAGCATCGTCGGCGAGCGCGACGACGGCACCTTGCTGCTGATGCTCAGCTATCCACTCTCGCGCGGGCAACTGGTGGCCGGCAAGTTTCTCGGCCACTGCGGCGCGTTGGCCGCCGCCACGCTGGCCGGCTTCGGGCTGGCGGTGGCGATCATGCAGTGGATGCAGCCGCCGGCGCAGACGATGCAGGCGTGGCTGCAGATCGGCCGCTTCATCCTCAGCGCCTCGCTGCTCGGCGCCAGTTTCGTCGGGCTGGCCTGCCTGATCAGCGTGCAGACGGCCGACAAATCCCGCGCCGCCGGACTGGCGCTGGTCGGCTGGCTGGTCAGCGTGGTGCTGTTCGACCTCGCGCTGCTGGCGTTACTGGTGGTCAGCGGTGGCAACCCGCTCGAGCGCGCGGTGTATCCGTACCTGCTGCTGTTCAATCCGGTGGACGTGTTCCGCCTGGTCAACCTCACCGCGCTGGGCGACGGCGCCGGCAACGACCTGCTGACCGGCATGACCGCCCACCACAACTACTCGCCCGCCCTGCTCTACGCACTGTTGCTGGGCTGGGCGGTGGCGCCGTTCGCGTGGGCGATGCTCGCGTTCCGGCGCAAGGAAATCTGAAGGAGTCCGCGCATGCCCTGCCCGCCGATCACCACACTGCGCCGCGCCGCCTTCGTGCTGGCGCTGGCCCTGCTCGCCGGGTGCGGCGGCAGCCCCACACCTGCACATCATGCCGTCGACACCCACGCGGACGATGCCTGCGCGGTATGCGGCATGTACCTGGACGGCTCGCCCGGCCCGCGCGCCGAAGCCTGGGTCAGCGGTCGCGCCAAACCGCTGGTGTTCGATTCCACCCGCGACTTTTTCGCCTACGTGTTGCAACCGGAGAATCAGGCTTCACTGCAGGAACTGTTCGTGCAGGACAGCGCGCGCATCGACTGGCAACAACCCGCTCACGCCGCCGCCAGTTTCATCGACGCGCGCACCGCCTCCTACGTGGCCTGGCAACCGCTGCCCGGCTCGATGGGTCCCACCCTGGCACCGTTCGCCAGCCGCGCGGCGGCGGAAGCGTTCAAGGCCGAACACGGCGGCGCCGTGCTCGGTTTCAGCGAGATCACGCCTGCGCTGGTGGCCAGGCTGGACTACCGTTGCCCAATCCAGGTCGCCGCGAGTCTCGGCACCCTGCAATGCCTCGCGCCGTCCACGCGATCGCTGGGCCTGCTGGTCCACAAGCAACCCGCGTTTCCGCCGACTCAATCACACGACCATCCCTAACGGGGAGCCCCGAACATGCTCGGACTGAACAGTTTTTCGCACTGGATCGTGCTGCTGGTACTGGTACTGCTGTTGTTCGGCACCGGCAGGCTGCGCAACGCGGGCCGCGACCTCGGCGGCGCCATCGCCGGTTTCCGCAGGGGACTCAAGAGCGACGCATCGGGCGATGCCGCCGAACAACCGGCGTCACCGAAAGATCCGCGCTGACGACGACGCGCCTTCGGTGATTACCCCAGCAACCGCTCGCACACCGTGCGATACAACGCCGGCAATTGGTCGAGTTCCGCCACATCCACGCACTCGTCCACCTTGTGGATGGTGGCGTTGACCGGGCCCAGTTCGACGACTTCGGCACCCAGCGGTGCGATGAAGCGGCCGTCGGAGGTCCCGCCGCCGGTGCTCTGTTCCGGCTCGATGCCGCAAAGATCACGGCACACCGCCGCCACGGTTTCACGCAACAGTCCACCAACAGGTGTGAGGAAGGGCTCACCGGAGAGATGCCAGTCGATATGGAAATCCACGCCGTGCCGCCGCAGGATCGCCTCGCTGCGCGCGCGCAGGTCATCGGCGCGGCTGGCCGTGCTGTAGCGGAAATTGAACAGCGCCGTGAGCGTGCCGGGGATGACATTGTTGGCGCCGGTGCCGGCGTTGATGTTGGACACCTGCATCGAAGTGGGCGGGAAATCCACGTTGCCCTCGTCCCAGCGCTCGGCGGTCAACTCGGCCAGGGCCGGCGCCAGCGCGTGGATCGGGTTCAGCGCCTTTTCCGGATAGGCCACGTGGCCTTGCACACCGCGCACGGTGAGCGTGGCCGACAGCGAGCCGCGGCGGCCGACCCGGATCAGGTCGCCCAGTTTTTCCTTCGCGGACGGCTCGCCCACCACGCACCAGTCGATCTTTTCGCCGATCTCGCGGAACCGGTCGGCCACCTTGCGCACACCGTCGATCGCCACGCCTTCCTCGTCGCTGGTCAGCAACAAGCCCACCCGACCGCGATGTTGCGGATGGGCCGCCACGAACTGCTCCAGCGCCACCACCATCGCCGCCACCGAACCCTTCATGTCGGCGGCACCACGGCCGTATAGACGGCCATCCCGAACGGAGGGTTCGAATGGCGGACTTTGCCAGGAAGCTTCCGGACCGCTGGGCACCACGTCGGTGTGACCCAGGAAGGCCAGCGTGGGGCCGGCATTGCCGTGGGTGGCCCACAGGTTGTCGACGTCGCCGTAACGCAGGTGTTCGATGCGAAAGCCCACGCGCTCGAGGCGCTCGGCAATCAATGGCAGGCAACCGGCGTCATCGGGCGTGACCGAGCGGCGGCGGATCAAATCGCAGGTGAGATCGAAGACGGCGGACATGCGCTCTCGCAAAGGCGGCGGAAAAAGGAAAGTCGCAGCATATCAAGCGTGCGACGCGGCGTTGCCTCAGCCGGCCACCACCACGCCCAGTACGTGTCCCACCGCATAGGTGACCGCGGCGGCGGCGGCGGTGATCGCGAACTGGCGTGCGATCGAGAACAGCATGCTGCGCCCAGTGAACAGCGAGGTGCCAATACCGATCAGGGCAAGCCCGGCGGCCGTGGAGCAGGCGCTGGCAAGCAGCGCAGCCCGGCCGCCCAGGAAAAAGTACGGCGCCACCGGAAACAGCGCGCCGCAGGCGAACAGGCAGAACGACGAAATGGCCGCGCCCCAGGCCGAGCCGCCCAGTTCGCTGGGGTCGACGCCCAGATCCTCGCGCACCAGCATGTCCAGCGCCGCGCGCGGGGTTTCGGTGACGTGGCCGGCCAGATGCGCGGCGGCGGCGGGGTCGAGCCCCTTCTCCTGATAGATGCCGGTGATGTGGCGCAAGCCGTCTTCCGGCGACACCGCCAGCCGCTCGGCTCGCTCGGTGATCTGCGCCTGGTAGAACTCACGCGAGCTGTTGACTGAAAGCCACTCGCCGAGCGCCATCGAACAGGCACCAGCAACCAGACCGGCAAGACCCGCCAGCAGCACGGCGCGATCACCCGACGCCGCACCGGCCATGCCCATCACCAGGCTGACGTTGGAAACCAGCCCGTCGTTGGCGCCCAGCACCGCCGCGCGCAACGTGTTGCCACTTTGCGGACGGTCGCGCCGACCGTGCACGCCGTGTTCGTCCCGGGGAATGAAATGATCGCGATGGCGGTTGCGGTCCACCGGCGTGGATTCGTGGTCGGCATGTTCCAGCCGCACCACGGTAGGCATCACGAACTCGGTGCCGAAGCGACGCGCAAACGCGCTCAGGGCGCGAACGCGCAAGCCGACATGTGCCGGGGGCACCGTTTCACCAAGCTCGCGCAGGCGCGCTTCCCAGAAGCCGGCGTTGACGGTTTCGCCCTCGGCAATGCGTCGATAGGCCCGCGCCAGCCTGGCATCGGTGGCCAGCTCGGCCAGCCGTCCATACAGCGCGGCGTTGTCGCGCTCGATGCGCAGGTTGTTGCGATAGCGCCGGACCCGGTGGGTGCTCATATCCGTCAACTCAGAGTTTGTGAGRAAAACCACTTCCTGTGGTTTTTCTCTATCGCGCTTCCGGCACAGGCCCGGAAGCGCTCACGCGGACCAATCACTTGCGTGATCGATCCGCGCCC
>NZ_LMEX01000001.1:0-124344 GCF_001426645.1 Rhodanobacter sp. Root480 | reverse complement strand
CTGTGGTTTTTCTCTATCGCGCTTCCGGCACAGGCCCGGAAGCGCTCACGCGGACCAATCACTTGCGTGATCGATCCGCGCCCGGCCATCGTGGCCGGGYTTCGAGGTTGAAAAAATCACAACCTCTCAGCGGGCGAACAGCTTCTTGAAGCCGTTGTCGCTGAAGCCCACGCTCACCGCGCCGTCGGGTCGCACGACCACGGGGCGACGGATCAACGCGGGGTATTCCTTCAGCAGCAGGGTCCACTCCGGATCGCTGCCGGGGTTCTTGCGCTGCGGCAGCAGGTTGCGCCAGGTGGTGGAGGACTTGTTGACCAACTTTTCCCAACCGCCGAGTTGCGCCGCCCACGCTTTCAACGTGGCCGCCGGCACCGGATTGGCGCGGTAGTCGATGAAGTCGTGGGCCACCTCGAAACGGCTCAGCCAGTTGCGGGCCTTCTTGCAGGTATCGCAGTTGGGAAGGCCGTAAAGCGTCGGTTCGGTCACGCCGGTTTCCTGTAGGAGCGCACCCTGTGCGCGATTGATTTCACCGCCAGTCCTGTCGCCCACAGGGTGGGCTCTACTCCGCAGCGCGCAGCAGTTCGTTGATGCCGGTCTTGCTGCGGGTTTTCTCGTCCACCTGTTTCACGATGATGGCGGCGTAGAGGCTGTGGCTGCCGTCCTTCGCGGGCAGGCTGCCGGCCACCACCACGCTGCCAGCGGGCACGCGGCCGTAGCTGGTTTCGCCGGTGGCGCGGTTGTAGATGCGGGTGGACTGACCCAGGAACACGCCCATGCCGATCACGCTGCCCTTCTCCACCACCACGCCCTCGACCACTTCCGAGCGCGCGCCGATGAAGCAGTTGTCCTCGATGATGGTGGGGCCGGCCTGCAGCGGCTCCAGCACACCACCGATGCCGACGCCGCCGGACAGGTGCACGCCCGCGCCGATCTGCGCGCAGGAGCCCACCGTGGCCCAGGTATCGACCATCGTGCCCGCACCCACGTGGGCGCCGATGTTGACGTAGCTGGGCATCAGCACGGCGTCTTTGGCGATATGCGCGCCGCGGCGCACCAGCGCGCCGGGTACCACGCGGGCGCCCAGGTTCTGCAGCTCGGCGTCGTTGCCGTGGGCGAAACGCAGTGGCACCTTGTCGAAGGCCTGCGCCGCGCCACCGTCGACGACGTGGTTGCCATTGATGCGGAAGTACAGCAGCACGGCTTTCTTGAGCCACTGGTTCACCGTCCAGCCGCCCTGGCCATCGGGCTCGGCCACGCGGCGCTCGCCCGATTCGAGCAGGTCGATGACCTGTTCGACGGCGGGACGCAGCTGGTTTTTGATCTCGGTGGCGGTCAGTTCATTGCGACGCTCGAACGCGTCGTTGATCAGGGTTTCGATGGCTTGCATGGGCTGAAGTTCGCTCGCGTATCTGGATGGCTAAATGCGCGGCCTGTCCACGGCCGCGCAATCGGACTGCCAAGGTTACAGGAACTCAGTCTTTGGACGGCCCGATGCGTTCCAGCAAGGCATGCAGCAGGTGATCGCGCAGCGCCTGGTCGAGTGGCGCGTTGTGGCGGTCGCTGAGCAGGAAGAAGTCCTCGACCCGCTCGCCGAACGTGGCGATGCGCGCGTCGTGCACGCGTGCGCCGGCATCCAGGATCACCTGCGCCACCGCCGCCAGCAGGCCGGGACGGTCGGTGCCGACCAGCGCCAGCTGGGTGCGGTCGCCCGCATCGTCGAAGCTGATCTTGGGCGCGGTCTGGAAGTGCCGCTGATGACGCGACATGCTGCGCTTGCTGGGCTGCACGCCGGTCGACAAGGTCAGCGCGCGTTGCAGGCGCTGCTGCAGTTCCTCGGCACGCACGGCGTTGGCCGGCTGCTGGCTGTCCGCCTCCAGCAACAGGAAGGTATCCATCGCCATGCCCTTGGGCGAGCTGAGGATGCGTGCTTCCATCACCGAGAAACGCAGCCGGTCGAGCATCGCGGTGACGGAGGCGAACAGGCCGTCACGGTCGGGCGTGTAGACGAACAGCTCGGTACTGCCGCGCACCGACATCGGGTGCACGGCCACCAGCGGCACCCCGCCGCCGGCACGCAGGATGGCCGCCGTCTGCCACGCGATCTGCTCCGGCCGGTGGCGCAGGAAGCTGAGCTGCGGGAAATCCGCCCAGATGCGCTCCACGTCGGCCTCGGCCACGCCCTGGTCCATCAGCAGCGCCAGCGCATACTCCGCACATTCCTGCACCCGTTCGCCGGCATCGCGCGGCAGGTCCACGTCGCGGCTCATGGCGTAGCGCGTGGCGTGGTAGAGGTCGGCCAGCAGGCGATCCTTCCAGGCGTTCCACAGCCGCGGGCTGGTGCCGATCACGTCGGCTACGGTGAGCAGGTAGAGCTGGCCCAGCCGTTCGCGGTTCTCCACCTTTTCGGCAAAACGCTGCACCACGTCGGGGTCGGTGATGTCCTGCCGCTGGGCGGTGGTGCTCATCAGCAGATGCCAGCGCACCAGCCAGGCCACGCGTTCGACGTCGCCGCGCGAAAGCCCCAGTCGGGTGCAGAACGCGCGCGCGTCCTCCTCGCCCAACACCGAATGATCACCGCCGCGACCCTTGGCGATGTCGTGCAAAAGCGCGGACAGCAGCATGATCTCCGGCTTGGGCATGTCGGCCCAGATCTCGCAGCCCAGCGCGAAATCGCGCTTCGCGGCGGGGTCGGCGAAGCGCGCCATGTTGCGCAGCACGCGCAGCGTGTGCTCGTCGACGGTGTAGACGTGGAACAGGTCGTACTGCATGCGGCCGAAGACCTTGCCGAACGCGGGCAGGATCGCCGCCAGCAAGCCGTGCCGGTTCATCCGCCACAGCGCATCCACCGCCGGCGCGCCACGGCGCAGCAAACGCAGGAACGCGGCCAGCGCGTCGGGGTCGGTGGCCAGCATCGCCTCGTGCACGGCGGTGGCGCGGTGGATGCGGCGCATGCTGTCGGCACTGAAACCGACCACCCCGGGCAGATCCAGCCGCGCGATGAAAATCTCGATCAGCGCCGCCGGCCGACGCATGAAGAGTTCGGGATCGCGCGCCGCCAGCCGCCGGCCATAACGCACGAAGTCCGCACCGACGGGCTCTTCGTCACCGGCCGGCTCAAGCATTTCCACGAAACGCTCGGCCACCTGCACGCCCAGCCGCTCCACCTGGCTGGCCGCGCGGTAATAGCCCTGCATGAATTGCTCCACGCCCAGGTTCTTCTCGTGCTCGTCCTCGAACCCCAGCCGCGCCGCCAGCGCACGCTGGTAGTCGAACAGCAGCCGTTCCTCGGGCCGCCCCGCCTCCAGGTGCAACGCGTAGCGGTAGCGACGCAGCGTGGTTTCCGCTTCGCACAGGCTGGTGCGTTCGGCGGGGTCGAGCAGGCCCTCGACCTGCATGTCCTCGAACCCGCCCGCATGCACCAGCCGGCGACCCAGCCAGCGCAGCGAGTCGAGCGTGCGCAGGCCGCCGGGGCCGTCCTTGATATTGGGCTCCAGGTTGTAGGCGGTGTCGTCGTAGCGCGCGTGGCGGGCGTCGCGCTCGGCCAGCCGCGCGGCCAGGTAATCCGCCGGGGGCCACAGCTGCGGGTCGTCGATGATGGTGCGCAATGTGGCGTCGAAGGCGGGGTCACCCACCAGCCTGCGCGCATCCAGCAGGCTGGTGAACACCGTGGCATCGCTCGACGCCAGCTCGCGGCATTGCGACAGCTCGCGCACGGCATGGCCCACTTTCAGGCCGATATCCCACAGCGTGGCGAAGAACTGCTCCAGCGCGCGCAGCCGCGCCGGCGAGGGGGCGTCGACCAGCGCCAGCAGGTCCACATCCGAATACGGAAACAGCAAGCCGCGGCCGTAGCCCCCCACGGCGAACAGCGCCGCGTTGTCGACCTCGCCCAGGCAGGCCGTCCATACGTGGGCCACCATGCGATCCACCGATTCGCTACGCCGGCGCGCCAGCACACTGGCGTCGGCACCGTCGCGGAAAGCCACCGTGAGGCCGCGATCCACATCGCCCAGCAATTGCCGCAGGGCGCGGCGCGCATCGCTGGAAACGCCCGAGCGCGGCACCGCCACGGGCAGGCGCGGCAACGGAGGCAGGACGACGGAAGGGGAAGTTGGCGGCATGAGCGGGATGGTTCCGGAAACGTCACGCCACTTTATTACGTGCGGGAGGTCGTGGGTCGACTCCCGCACGTCGCGATCATTGATCGGGCCAGGGCGTGAGGATCTCGAAGCCGTCGTCGGTCACCGCGATGGTGTGTTCCCACTGCGCCGACAGGGAATGGTCCTTGGTCACCACGGTCCAGCCGTCCGGCAGCTGGCGGGTCTGCGCCTTGCCGGCGTTGATCATCGGCTCGATGGTGAAGGTCATGCCCTTCTTCAGCTCCACGCCCGTGCCCGCCTTGCCGTAATGCAGCACCTGCGGTTCGTCGTGGTAGATCTTTCCGATGCCGTGGCCGCAATACTCCTTGACCACGCTGAAGCCGGCGCCCTCGGCATGCTGCTGGATGGCGTGCCCCACGTCGCCCAGGGTGGCGCCCGGGCGCACCACGCGGATGCCGCACATCATCGACTCGAATGCCGTGTCGACCAGCCGCTTGGCCAGCACCGACGGCGTGCCGGCGATGTACATGCGGCTGGTGTCGCCGTGCCAGCCATCCTTGATCACGGTGACGTCGAGATTGATGATGTCGCCGTCCTTGAGGATCTTGCCCTCGTTCGGAATGCCATGGCAGATCACGTGGTTGACCGAGGTGCACAGCGTCTTGGGAAAGCCGTGGTAGCCCACGTTGGCGGGAATCGCCTTCTGCACGTTGACGATGTGCTCGTAGGCGAGCCGGTCCAGCTCCTCGGTACTGACGCCCGGCTTGACGTGTTCGACCAGCATGGCCAGCACCTCGGCGGCCAGCTTGCCGGCGACACGCATGCCTTCGAGGTCTTCGGGGGATTTAAGGGTGATGGCCATGGTTTCCACTTCAATCGGTGGCGACAAAGCCTTCGGGAACCCGGTGACTTGCCGCTATGCCGGCGCACCGGCTACAATTTCGGAGTTTTGCTGATCTGACGTAGCAGTTTTGACAGCTACCCAGCGCAAAGCGAACCGGGATTGTAACCCTCAGCGGTACAACACCCAAACCAACGCCACACACGCATCGGCACCGTCTTCGGGGTGCTGCGCCTCGCCCATCACAAACCGGGCAGTCGCGGTCGAAGTCGGGGATGCGTGGAGGTCCCAACCCCAGGTTCCCTTCAAGGGGAGCCGACAATCGGAGTAATACCCCATGGCACAAGTCACCATGCGCCAGATGCTCGAAGCGGGCGTCCATTTCGGTCACCAGACCCGTTACTGGAACCCAAAGATGGCCCCGTACATCTTCGGCGCCCGCGGCAAGATCCACATCATCAACCTCGAAAAGACCCTGCCGCTGTTCACCGACGCGATGAACTTCCTGTCGGGCCTGGCGCAGAAGCGCGGCACCATCCTTTTCGTGGGCACCAAGCGTTCCGCCCGCGAGCCGTTGGCCGAAGAGGCTGCCCGCGCCGGCATGCCGTTCGTCACCTCGCGCTGGCTCGGCGGCATGCTGACCAACTTCCGCACCGTGAAGCAGTCCGTTTCGCGCCTGAAGGAGCTGGAAGCAGCCGAGACCGACGGTTCGTTCGACAAGCTGGTCAAGCACGAAGTGCTGGCTCGTCGCCGCGAGCGCGACAAGCTGCAGGCCTCGCTGGGCGGCATCAAGGACATGAACCGCCTGCCCGACGCGCTGTTCGTGATCGACATCGGCCACGAAGACATCGCCGTGCAGGAAGCCAAGAAGCTGGGTATCCCGGTGATCGCCGTGGTCGACACCAACTACAACCCGGACCTGGTCGACTACGCCATCCCGGGCAATGACGACGCCATCCGCGCGATCCAGCTGTACGCCCGCGCCGCTGCCGACTCGATCCTGGAAGGCAAGGCCGCCGCGCCGGCCGCCGCCCAGGGCGACGGCAACGACTTCGTCGAGCTGGACGAGGAAGGCAACCCGGTGGCCAAGGTCGATCGCCCGCGCCGCGACGCTGCCCCGCGCAAGTCCGCGCCGCGCCGTGACGGCGGCCGTGGTTCGCGCGATGGCGCCCCTGCCGCCAGGTAAGCGCGACAACGGCGGCTTGTGCCGCCGTTGCATCCGCCGCACGCGATAACCGCGCCGGGGCATGCGTGCCCCGGCGCTTTCAAGCATTAGAGGACAACCCATGAGCAATATTTCCGCACAACTGGTCAAGGAGCTGCGCGAGCGGTCCGGCGCCGGCATGATGGAATGCAAGAAGGCCCTGGTCGAGAACAACGGCGACATCGAGACCGCGATGGAATGGCTGCGCAAGTCCGGCCTGGCCAAGGCCGACAAGAAGGCCAGCCGCATCGCCGCCGAAGGCCGCATCGTGGCTGCCCAGGCCACCGGCAAGGCCGTGCTGGTCGAAGTGAACTGCGAAACCGACTTCGTCGCCAAGGACGCCAGCTTCCTGAAGTTCAGTGACACCGTGGCTGACGTGGCCTTGAACTCCGGCGCCGCCGACATCGACGCGCTGAAGGCTGCCGCCTACCCCGGCGCCGCCAATGTCGAGGAAGCGGGCAAGGCACTGATCGCCACCATCGGCGAGAAGATCGACGTGCGTCGCCTGGCGCGCGTCGAGAGCGACGGCGTGATCGGTGCCTACATCCACGGCGGCCGCATCGGCGTGCTGGTGGCGCTCAAGGGCGGTTCCGAGGAACTGGCCAAGGGCATCGCCATGCATGTGGCGGCAATGAACCCGCCGTACGTGCGCGCGGACGACGTGCCGGCCGACTTCCTGGCCAAGGAAAAGGACATCGCGCTGAGCCAGATGTCGGACAAGGACAAGGCCAAGCCGGCCGAAATCCTGGAAAAGATCGTGGCCGGCAAGGTCAACAAGATCATCTCCGAGGTCACCCTGCTCGGCCAGCCGTACGTGCTGGACACCAACGTGACCGTCGCCGACGCGCTGAAGAAGGATGGCGCCGACGTGATCTCCGTTGCCCGCCTGGCTGTGGGCGAAGGCATCGAGAAGGCCACCGAGGATTTCGCTGCTGAAGTGATGAAGCAGGCCGGTCTGGCGTAATCGCCGGCACTAACTGCTGAAAGCAAAAAGGCCACGGGGAACCGTGGCCTTTTTCGTTGGCGAGAAGCTCTGCTCCTCCCCCTGCTTGCCTCAAAGGACTTCCTTCGGTCGCAGGGAGTCCTTCAGATGAGGGGGTAAAGCTTTTGGCTTACCGATCAAGAGCACCCCTCCCCAACCCTCCCCTGCTGCGCAGGGGAGGGAGAAAAGCGGGTGGTTCATCCTCATTCCCCGACGCTCATTCTTCGCGCCGCACGACCGGCTCTCCGCTACAATGTGCCGGTTTACCCCACACAATCCGGAGTCCCCATGAGCAATCCGCACAAGTACCACCGCATCCTGCTCAAGCTCTCCGGCGAGGCATTGATGGGCGAGGCCGATTACGGCATCGATCCGAAGGTGATCGGCCGCCTGGCCGACGAGATCATCGAGGTGCAGCGCGCCGGCATCCAGATCGGCGTGGTGATCGGCGGCGGCAACATCTTCCGCGGCGCGGGCCTTGCCGCGGCGGGCATGGACCGCGTCACCGGCGACCATATGGGCATGCTGGCCACGGTGATGAACGCACTGGCGATGCAGGATGCGATCGAGAAACGCGGCGGTTTCGCCCGCGTCACCAGCGCCATCCAGATCCACGACGTGGCCGAGGATTACATCCGCCGCCGCGCCATCCGCCACATCGAGAAAGGCCGCATCGTGCTGTTCGCCGCAGGCACCGGCAACCCGTTCTTCACCACCGATTCGGCCGCCGCACTGCGCGCGGTGGAAATCGGCGCCGACCTGCTGCTCAAGGCCACCAAGGTCGACGGCGTCTACACCGCCGACCCGGCCAAGCACAGCGACGCCGTGCGCTACGAGCAACTGGGCTACGACAAGGTGATCGAGCACAAGCTCGAAGTGATGGACACGGCCGCCATCGCGCTGTGCCGCGACCAGCAGATGCCGCTGCGCATCTACGACATGACCGTGCCGGGCAACCTGATGCGGATCATGCGCGGCGAAGCGATCGGTACCCTGGTTTGCGGCGATTGAGGCCAGCAACGCTGCCGGCCGGCTTGACCCGGCTGCTATAATCGTCTGCTTGCCAGAGCTCTTCGGGAAACGCCACATGCTCAATGACATCAAGAACGATGCCCAGACCCGCATGGGCAAAAGCATCGACTCCCTCAAGCACGATCTGCTGCGCCTGCGCACCGGTCGCGCCAGCACCGCGCTGGTTGACGGCATCAAGGTGCCGTACTACGGCTCCGACATGCCGCTGACCCAGGTCGCGTCGGTCAGCCTGGCCGACGCACGCACGATCGTGATCACGCCATGGGAAAAGCAGATGGTGGCCCCGGTCGAGAAGGCCTTGATGGCCTCCGACCTGGGCATCACGCCGACCACCGCCGGCACCGTGATCCGCCTCAACCTGCCCGCGCTCACCGAGGAGCGCCGCCGCGAGCTGGCCAAGATGGTCGGCCATGAAGGCGAAAACGCGAAGATCGCCATCCGCAACGTGCGCCGCGACGCCTTGCAGCAGGTCAAGGACCTGCTCAAGGAAAAGCTGATCACGGAAGACGACGACCGCCGCGTGGACGACGAAATCCAGAAGCTCACCGACAAGGCCGTCAAGGACGTCGACGCCGTGGTGAAAGCCAAGGAAGACGAGCTGATGGCGATTTGATGATGAGCCCGTCGGCTGCCGCCGCTGTAACCCGGCACGCGCGGCCGGCCGCATGACCAGCGTGCCGGCGGCGGCGGTGCCGCGCCACATCGCGATCGTGATGGACGGCAACGGCCGCTGGGCCAAGGCCCGTCACCAGCCGCGCAGTTTCGGCCACAACGCCGGCCGCAAGGCGGTGCGCGAGGCAGTGGAATCCTGCCTGCGCGAAGGCGTGCAGGCACTGACCCTGTTCGCGTTTTCCAGCGAGAACTGGCAGCGGCCGCAGGACGAAGTCGGCGCACTGATGAACCTGTTCGTGCGTGCGCTGGACAAGGAAGTGGATGAATTGCACGGCTACGGCGTGCGGCTGCGCTTCGTCGGCGACCTCACCGCGTTCGACGAACCGCTGCGCCGGCGCATGCAGTCGGCGATGACCCGCACCGCCGATAACGACAAACTGCAATTGAACGTGGCCGTGAACTACGGCGGCCGCTGGGACATCGTCCAGGCCAGCCGCCAGGCCGCCGCCGCCGTGGCGCGTGGCGAGCTGCAAGCGGAGCAGATCGATGAAGCGCGCCTGGGCCAATGGATGAGCCTGGCCGACGCGCCGCCGCTGGACCTGTTCATCCGCACCGGTGGCGAAACCCGCATCAGCAACTTCCTGCTGTGGCAGGCGGCCTACGCCGAGTTCTATTTCACCGATACCCTGTGGCCCGATTTCGACCAGGCTTGCCTGCGCGGGGCCATCGAAGACTACGCTCGCCGCGAACGCCGCTACGGCCGCACCGGCGAGCAGGTCGCCGCCACCACTGCCCAGGTATCCTGATGCTGCTCCAGCGCGTCCTCACTGCCCTGATTCTCGCCCCGTTGGCGATCGCGATCGTCCTGTGGCCGCCCACGGCGATCTTCGCGCTGCTTTGCGCCGTGGCCTTCCTGGCCGCGTGGTGGGAGTGGGCGCAACTGTCCGGCTTGAAGAACCGCGCGGCGTCCATCGTGCTGCTGCTGGCGGCGGTCGCCGTGTTCGGCTTGCTGTGGTGGGGCCATGCCGCCGTGGAGATACCGCTGGTGCTGCTGGGCGTGGCGTGGTGGGCGGTGGCCTGCCTGTGGCTGCGCCATTTCGCGTTTGCCGCCGCGCCCACCAGCGAAAACCGCGCGCTGAAGCTGATGGCCGGCGCGCTGATCATCTTTCCCGCCTGGATCGCGCTGGTAGCGATCCACGATCGCGAACCGCACGGCCACTGGTGGACGCTGCTGGCCCTGCTGATCGTGTGGAGCGCGGACATCGGCGCGTATTTCAGCGGCCGCACCTTCGGCAAGCGCAAGCTGGCGCCGCAGGTCAGCCCGGGCAAGACCTGGGCGGGTGCCTACGGCGCACTGGTGGCCGGCACCGTGGTCGCGGTGATCGGTGGCTGGTTGCTGGATGTGCGCGGCGCTTCGCTGGTTGGCCTGGCCGTACTGGCATGCCTGACCGTCGCCGCATCCATCGTGGGCGACCTGATCGAAAGCCTGATGAAGCGGCACGCCAAGGTGAAGGATTCGGGCACCATCTTCCCCGGCCACGGCGGCCTGCTGGACCGCCTGGACAGCGTCTTCGCCGCCTTGCCGGTGTTTGCCGCCGGCCTGTGGCTGCTGGGCCTCTGAAGTGATGGGTCGTCAGGCATGAAGAAGGTCGCCGTACTTGGCGCCACCGGTTCCATCGGCGGCAATACGCTGGATGTCATCGCGCGCCACCCGCAACGCTTCCGCGCCACCGTACTGACCGCCAACCGGCAGGTCGCCGCGTTGGCCGAACTGTGCGTGCGGCACCAGCCCGACCTGGCGGTGATCGCCGACCCCGCGCTGGAAGCGGAACTGTCCCGACGCCTGGCCGCGGCCGGCGTGCGCTGCGACGTTGCCAGCGGCCATCAGGCGATCACCGACGCGGCCGCCGGCACCCTGTGCGACACCGTGGTGGCCGCCATCGTGGGGGCCGCCGGGCTCGATTCCACGCTGGCCGCGGCGCAGGCGGGCAAGCACCTGCTGCTGGCCAACAAGGAATCGATCGTGATGGCTGGCGCGCTGCTGCTGGAAGCGGTGCGCGTGGGCGGCGGCGCGCTGGTACCGGTCGATTCCGAGCACAACGCGGTGTTCCAATGCCTGCCCGGCGGGCGCCCCGAGCTGACCCGCAGCGGCGTGCGACGGCTGATTCTCACCGCCTCCGGCGGCCCGTTCCGCGGTCGCACGCGCGCCGAACTGGCCGGTATCACCCCCGACCAGGCCTGCAAACATCCGAACTGGGTGATGGGCCGCAAGATTTCCGTCGACTCCGCCACCCTGATGAACAAGGGGCTGGAAGTGATCGAGGCGCACCACCTGTTTGGCGCGCCCGCCGATGCCATCGACGTGCTGGTGCATCCGCAGAGCCTGGTGCATTCGATGGTGGAATACGTCGACGGCTCGGTGCTGGCCCAGCTCGGCAACCCGGACATGCGCACCGCCATCGCCCACGCGCTGGCCTGGCCCGAGCGGGTGGAATCGGGCGTGCCGTCGCTGGACCTGGCCGCCTGCGCGCCGCTGGCGTTCGAAGCACCGGACCTGTCGACCTTCCGCTGCCTGGCGCTGGCCTATCAGGCCTTGCGTGCCGGTGGCGACAGCCCGGCGATACTCAACGCCGCCAACGAGGTCGCCGTGGAGGCGTTTCTCGCCGGCGCGCTGCCCTTCCTGTCGATCGCCGATGTCGTCGAGAGCGTATTGACGGAACTGCCGGGGCAAGCCGTGGTCGATGTGGGGGCGCTATGTGAACGCGACCGGATCGCCCGCGCCGCGGCCCGTCGCGTTCTGCAGCATGCTTGCTGATATTCTGTAGCCCGCGATTTTCCTCAACTTCGGCACTTGATGACTTCCTTCTTCGGCTCGGTATTCTGGTTGCTGGTCACGCTTGGCGTGCTGGTGACCTTTCACGAATTTGGCCATTACTGGGTCGCGCGCCGCTGTGGCGTCAAGGTGCTGCGTTTTTCGGTGGGCTTTGGCCGCGCGATCTGGAAACGGGTCGGCCGGGACGGCACCGAGTACCAGATCGCGGCGATCCCGCTGGGCGGCTACGTCAAGATGCTCGATGCCCGCGAGGGCGAGGTCGACCCCGCCCTGCGCGCGCAGGAATTCACCGGCAAGTCGGTGTGGAAACGCATCGCCATCGTGGCGGCGGGGCCAGGGTTCAACCTGATTTTCACGATCGTGGCGTTCTGGGCGATGTTCATGCTGGGCAAGCCCGACGTGGCGCCCGTGGTGACCGCCACGCCAAACAGCATGGCCGCCGTGGCCGGCGTGCAGCCGGGCGATCGCATCCTGGCGGTCGATGGCGAGCCGGTGTCGACCTGGAGCGATTCCATGGCGGCGGTGGCCAACGCGCTGCTGGGCCGCCAACCGCTGCCGCTGACCGTACGCGACGCCGATGGTGCGCAACGCCAGCTGGTGTTGCCGCTCAATCAATTGCCCGCCGGGCAGGACGTGGGCCATTACCTCGACACGCTGGGCCTGAAACTGGCGCCGCCGCCGGCCATCGCCGCCACCGTGATGGCGGGCCAGCCGGCCGCGCTGGCAGGCATGCAGGGGGGTGACCGCATCGTCAGCGTCAACGGCAAGGCGGCAACGGATTTTTTGGCGTTCGGTGAGCTGGTGCAGAAGGAGGCGGCAACATCGCCCACGCTTGCGCTGGTGGTCAACCGGAACGGCCAACCGCTGAAGCTGGATGTCACCACCCGCTTCGAATCGCTGCAGGGCCAGCCGGCGCGCTGGGTGATGGGCGTGGGCTCGCCGGTAACCGAACTGGCCACCCTGCATTACGGCCCGCTGCGCGCGCTGGGTGCTTCGCTGGAAACCACCTGGCGCAACACCACGCAGACGTTCAGCATGCTGGGCAAGATGCTCACCGGCGAGGCGTCGACGAAGAACCTTTCCGGCGTGATCGGCATCGCCGAGGTGGCCAATGCATCGGCCAGCATGGGCCTGCCGTGGTTCCTGCAATTCCTGGCATTGGTGTCGCTGAGCCTGGCCATTCTCAACCTGCTGCCGATCCCGGTCTTGGACGGCGGCCACCTGCTGTATTACCTTGTCGAGTTGGTCAAAGGCAGTCCGGTCAGCGAACAGGTCATGATCGTCGGTCAGTACATCGGCCTGGCGCTGCTGTTCACCCTGATGGGGCTGGCGTTCTACAACGATATTCACCGCATGCTGCTGTCGTGACGCCAGCGCTTCACGACAAGCTCATGACCGCGGCACGCCACTGTGCGTGGCATCGCGACGGCGGACCTCGCGATGCACCACGGCCACGTGTCAGTACTTTCTCGAAGCGGGATTCGTCCTTAGCTTCACTGTTGATCGAGGTGGCCGCGCAGGCTGCCTCATCCAAATAACCCATCGGAATCGACGATGAAGCGTGTCGCCGCCCTGCTCCTGCTTGCCTCCCTCTCCGCCAACGCGTTCGCGTTCGCGCCCTTCGTGGTGTCGGACATCCGCATCGACGGGCTCAGCCGCATCGCGGCCGGCACGGTCTACAACTACCTGCCGGTGGACAAGGGCGACCAGATGACCAATGCGCAGGCCCAGCGGGCCATCCGCGCGTTGTACGACACCAAGTTCTTCACCGACGTGGAGCTCAGCCGCGAAGGCAACATTTTGGTGATCAAGGTGGTCGAACGGCCGTCGATCAGCAAGCTCACCTTGCGCGGCAACAAGGACATCAAGTCCGAAGACCTGAAGAAAGGCCTGAAGGAAATCGGCCTGGCCGAAGGCGAGACCTTCGATCGCCTGGCGCTGGACCGGGTCCGGCAGGAACTGATCCACCAGTACTACAACCGCGGCAAGTACAACGTGTCGGTGGAGCCGCATGTCACCCACCTGGATCGCAACCGGGTGGCGGTGGAAATCGAGATTCGCGAAGGCAAGGTGTCGAAGATCAAGGAAATCAACATCCTCGGCAACCACGCCTTTACCGACAAGGAAATCCGCAGCGACTTCGAATCGGGCACCACCAACTGGACGTCCTGGTATTCGAAGAATGACCAGTACTCGCGCGAAAAACTTTCCGGCGACATGGAAAAGCTGCAGTCCTATTACATGAACCGCGGCTACGCCGACTTCGGCATCGACTCCACCCAGGTGACGATCGCACCGGACAAACGCACGATGTACGTGGCCGCCGACGTGAAGGAAGGCGAGATCTACAAGGTCACCGCCGTGAAGCTGCTGGGCGACCTGATCCTGCCGGAATCCACGCTGCGCCACCTGGTCATCGTGGAACCGGGCGACACCTTCAACCGGGCCTTGGTGGAAGCCAGTACCGACGGCATCAAGGCACTGCTGGCCAACCTCGGCTACGCCTTCGCCAAGGTCACCTCGATTCCCAAGCTGGACAAGGAAAAGCGCACGGTCGACCTCACGCTGTACGTCGAACCGGGCCAGCGCGTGTACGTGCGCCGCGTGGTCTTCCAGGGCAATACCCGCACCGAAGACGGCGTGCTGCGCCGCGAGATGCGCCAGCTTGAAGGGACGTTCTATTCGCAGGCCGCCGTCGACCGCTCCAAGATCCGTCTGCAGCGGCTGGGCTATTTCAAGAAGGTGGACATCGACAAGAAGCTGGTCCCCGGCACCCAGGACAAGGTCGACGTGACGGTCAAGGTCGAGGAGCAGTCGGCCGGCAGCATGCAGTTCGGCGTGGGCTATTCGCAGTATTCGGGCATGATCCTGTCGGCCTCGGTGTCGCAGAACAACCTGTTCGGCAGCGGCGACAGCTTTGCGATCAGCGGTGAGCGCAGCAGCTACTACACCCGTTTCAACCTCAACTACTACAACCCGTACCTCACCGACAACGGTATTGGCATCGGCTACAACGCCACCTATTCCAAGACCGATTACGGCAATACCGAACTGGCCAACTACGAGACGAGCACCAAGGCGTTCTCCTCCTACCTGGGCGTGCCGCTCGGCGAAACCGACAGCTTGCGCCTGGGTCTTGGCATCAGCAGCAACCGCATCGTCACCAGCTTCTACAGCCCGCCGCAGTTCGTGGCATACCAGGACCAGCTCGGAAATCGCACCGAGCACGCCTGGACCGGCACGGTCGGCTGGAACCACGACACCCGCAACGGTTACTGGGCACCCACCCGTGGTGGCCTGCTGGCGGCGTCGGTGGATGTCGCCCTGCCCGGTTCGACCGCGAAGTACTGGAAGTTCTTTGCGCAGGCCAACCACTACTGGCCGGTCGGCCTGGGCTTCGTGCTGTACCTGGATGGCCAGGTCGGTTACGGCCAGAGCTACGGCAGGAACGGCATCAGCGACGCGCAGTTCGAAGCACTGAAAGCTGCCAGCGAGAAGGAAGATCCCACCCACGTCCTGACCGACGTGCGCAATGACTTCCCGTTCTGGCAAAACTTCTACTCCGGCGGCGTGCGCGACGTGCGTGGATTCCAGGACAACACACTGGGTCCACGCTCCTGCGTGGGCCCCCGCGCCACACAGAACCCCGACGGCACCTGCACCGGCGGCTACTACTCCTACGCACAACCGATCGGCGGCGCGTTCAAGGTGCTCGGCACGGCGCAGGTGTTCATCCCGCTGCCGTTCCTCAAGGACATCAACACGGCCCGCGTGTCCTGGTTCATGGACGTCGGCAATGCGTACAAGGATTACCAGAGCTTCGACGCCAAGCAGTTGCGCGCATCGACCGGTTTGTCGCTGCAGTGGCAGGCGCCGATCGGCCCGCTGATCATCAGCCTGGCCGTACCGATCCGCTCGCAGAAAGAGGACCACCACTACGAGGAGCGGGTCCAGTTCACCTTCGGGAGCCAGTTCTGATACCGGACCTCCCGCAAACGCTGGAAAGGAGCGCGGCGATGCCGCGCTTTTCCGTTTCGCGTCCCTCGCGCCTTCGGAGATGACCGTGAGCACGACCCCCAGCTACACCCTGGCCGAACTGGCCGAGCGCTTCGGCCTCGTACCGCATGGCGACGCGAGCGTGCGTGTCGACGGGGTCGGCACCCTGGCGGCGGCGGGACCGAGCCAGCTCAGCTTCCTCGCCAACAGCAAGTACACCGCCAAGCTGGCTGCCAGTGGCGCCGGCATCGTGGTCGTCCGCGCGGAAAACCTGTCCGAGTGCCCGGGCGCCGCGCTGGTCGCGGCCGACCCGTACCTGGCCTACGCGAAAATCGCGGCGCTGTTCGAACGTTTGCCGTCGGCGCCAGTGGGCATCCATCCCAGCGCGGTGGTCGCGCCAACGGCACGGGTCAGCCAGAGCGCCAGCATCGGACCGTGCTGCGTGATCGGCGACGACGCCATGATCGGTGACGGCGCGGTGCTGGGACCGCATTGCATCATCGGCGACGGCTGCACCGTGGGCGCGCATTCACGCCTGGTGGCGCGGGTGACGCTGGTGGTTCGCGTAACGCTGGGCCAGCGCGTGCTGATCCATCCGGGCGCGGTGATCGGCTCGGACGGTTTCGGCCTGGCGTTCGACCGTGGCGGCCCTGGTCCGGCCCATTGGGTAAAAATGCCGCAACTGGGTGGCGTGCGCATCGGCGACGACTGCGAGATCGGCGCCAACACCACCATCGACCGCGGCGCGCTGGAAGACACCGTGCTTGAGGAAGACGTGCGGCTGGACAACCAGATCCAGATCGCCCACAACGTGCACGTGGGCGCGCACACCGCGATGGCCGGCTGCGCGGCGGTGGCCGGCAGCGCGAAGATCGGCCGCTATTGCATGATCGGCGGCAACGCCGGCGTGCTTGGCCATCTGGAACTGGCTGATCGGGTTACCATTACCGCCAAGAGCCTGGTCACCCATTCGATCCACGAGCCGGGCGAATATTCATCTGGGGTACCGTTGCAGGAAAGCCGCCCATGGCGGAAGAATGCCGCGCGCTTCAAACACCTGGACGCGTACGCGCGCCGCCTGGCGGCGCTGGAAAAGGACAAGAATCATGAGTGAGAACACCCCGGCGATCACCTTGCCGGTGACTGTGGAACAGATCCAGAAGCTGTTGCCACACCGCTATCCGTTCCTGCTGGTCGACCGGGTCATCGAGATCGTGCCGGAAACCAGCATCGTGGCGTTGAAGAACGTCACCATCAACGAGCCCTTCTTCAACGGCCATTTCCCGAACCACCCGGTGATGCCCGGCGTGCTCATCATCGAGGCGATGGCGCAGGCCGCCGGCCTGCTGACCCAGCTCAGCAACCGCTCCAAGGGCCTGATCGAGGCGCCGCTGTTCTACCTGGTGAAGGTCGACAACGCGCGCTTCACCGCACCGGTGGTGCCCGGCGACCAGTTGCGTTTCGAAGTGACGCAAAAGCGCGTGATGCGCGGCATGGGCCTGTTCCTTGCGCGCTCGGTGGTGGATGGCAAGGAGGTAGCCTGCTGCGAACTGATGTGTGCGGCGAGGGCGGAGAAATGACCCAGCCCGCCTCGATCCATCCCACCGCCCAGGTCGATCCGGCCGCCGTCATCGGCGCCAATGTCGGCATCGGTGCGTACAGCGTGATCGGCGCGGACGTGCACGTCGGCGAAGGCACCGTGATCGGGCCGCATGTGGTGATCGAGGGCCCCACTCGCATCGGCCGCGACAATCGCATCGCCCAGTTCGCCTCGCTGGGCGGCGACCCGCAGGACAAGAAATTCGGCGGCGAGCATACCGAGCTGGTGATCGGCGACCGCAACCTTATCCGCGAGTTCGTCACCATCAACCGCGGCACCGGCGACGGCGGCGGCTTCACCCGCCTCGGCAACGACAACTGGGTGCTGGCCTACGTGCATATCGCGCATGATTGCCAGATCGGCAACAACGTGGTGTTTTCCAACTACTCGGCACTGGCCGGGCACGTGGAAATCGGCGACTGGACGATTCTTTCCGGCTATTCGGGCGTGCACCAGTTCTGCAAGGTGGGCGCCCACGCGTTCATCGGCATGGGCTGCCTGGTCGGTCATGACGTGCCACCGTTCGTCACCATGGCCAACGAGCAGCAGGGCCGCCCGCGTGGCATCAACAGCGAGGGCCTGAAACGCCGCGGCTTCGACGCGCCACGGATCGCCGCGATCAAGCGCGCCTACCGCACGCTGTACATGGCCGGCCTGTCGCTGCCCGAAGCGCGCGAGCAACTGGCCACGCAGGCCCGCGAAAGCGACGACGTGCGCGCCATGCTCGACTTCATCGACCGCAGCGAGCGGGCGCTGGCGCGATAAGCGCATCGCGCTTGTCGCGAAATCAAACACGCGCTCTTGCTCTGATTTGGAGGGGCGAAAATGCAAAACATCGACGCCTCTGCCCCAACCTTCGCCATCATCGCCGGCGAAGACTCCGGCGACCAGCTCGGCGCCGACCTGATCGAGGCCCTGCGCCGACGCTACCCGCAAGCACGCTTCGTGGGCATCGGCGGCGCGCGCATGCAGGCGCAGGGTTTCGAGTCCTGGCACGACATCCGCGAGTTGTCGGTGATGGGTTTCGTGGAGGTGCTGAAGCATCTGCCGCGGCTGCTTCGCCTGCGCCGCACGCTGGTTGCCCGCTTGTTGAAGACGCGGCCCGATGTGGTGATCGGCATCGACGCCCCGGACTTCAACCTCGCCGTCGAGCGCCGCCTGAAAGAGGCCGGATTGCGCACGGTGCATTACGTCAGCCCGTCGGTATGGGCGTGGCGGGAAAAGCGCGCCGCCCGGATCGGCCGCAGTGCCGACCGCGTGCTGTGCCTGTTTCCGATGGAGCCGGCGATCTACGCCAAGCACGGTGTCGACGCCCGCTTCGTGGGCCATCCGCTGGCCGACCGTTTTCCACTGGTGGCCGATCGGGTGGCTGCACGCGAGGCACTGCAATTGCCGCAGGAAGCGCCCGTGCTGGCGTTGCTGCCCGGCAGCCGCCCTTCCGAGCTGTCGCGACTGGGCCAGCTTTTCATCGACGCCGCGCACCGCGTGGCGGCCGCGATCCCGGGATTGCGTGTGGTGATACCCGCCGCCAACCCGCAGGTGCACGCCATGCTGAAGACCATGCTGGCCAACGGCACGCGCGATGAAACCGCACCGCTGCTGCTCGAAGGCCACGCCCACGAGGCGATGATGGCCGCCGACATGGTCCTGCTGGCCTCCGGCACCGCCACGCTGGAGGCGATGCTGGCCAAGCGGCCGATGGTGGTGGGTTATCGCGTGGCGCCGATGAGCTACCGCATCGCCCGCGCGCTGAACATGTTGAAGACCGACATCTTCACCCTGCCCAATATCCTGGCGCGCGCCGAAGGCTTGCCCGGTCTGCCCGTGCCTGAATTGATGCAGGACGACTGCACCGCGGAGAAACTCGCCGACGCCACCCTGGCGCTGTTCCGCGACAGTGAACGTCGCGGCGCCGTGGTGGCCGCCTTCGAGCACCTGCACCAGGCCTTGCGCGGCGACGACGCCCACCACGCCGCCGACCGCGCCGCCACGGCCGTGGCCGAGCTGCTGGAGCACGCGCATGCCCGTGCTTGAACGCCCCGCGCGCACGCGTGCCGCCACCCCGTTCTCGCGCCGCAAGGGCTATATCGCAACTACCCCGGGCCTGCTGGTGGCCGGTGTCGACGAGGCCGGACGCGGACCGCTGGCCGGTCCGCTGGCGGTGGCGGCGGTCATCCTCGATCCGTCGCGACCCATCAAGGCGCTGGACGATTCAAAGAAACTCACCGAAGTGAAGCGCGAGGCCCTGTATCCGCAGATCATCGAACGCGCGCTGGCCTGGTGCGTGGTGATGATCGAGGTGGAAGAGATCGACCGCCTCAACATCTTCCACGCCACCATGGCCGGCATGAGCCGCGCCGTGGCCGGGCTGAGCGTGGTTGCGCAGGAAGCATTCATCGACGGCAACCAACTGCCCAAGGATCTGCCCTGCCCCGGCCGCGCCATCATCGGTGGCGACGCACGCGTGCCGGCGATCAGCGCCGCATCGATCCTGGCCAAGGTCAGCCGCGACCGCCTGATGGTGGCGATGGAAGACGACTATCCGGGCTACGGCTTCGCCACACACAAGGGCTACGGCACCCCGTTGCACCTGGCCTCGCTGCAACAGCTGGGCCCGTGCCGCCAGCACCGGCGCAGCTTTGCCCCGGTGGGTCGATTGCTGCAACAGCCACTGCTCTGAGGGCTGGCGCCAGCACGGGCGCCGTTTGGCGCAAACCGCGCACATGTCAATCTTGCCGATGCGCAGGGCGCCCGGTAGCCTGCATGGATTCAGCGCGTAAGACTGCATGACCGTCCGCTACACCCACCTGCACCTGCACAGCGAATATTCGCTGGTCGATTCGACCATCCGCATCAAGGCGCTGGTCGGCGCCTGCGTGCGCGACGGCATACCCGCGGTGGCGCTGACCGACGACAGCAACATGTTCGCGCTGGTGAAGTTCTACAAGGCGTGCAACGCGGCCGGCATCAAGCCGATCGGTGGCTGCGACCTGTGGATCAGCTCGCCGGACGATCCCCGCCCCTGGCGCCTCACGCTACTGTGCCAGCACCACGCCGGTTATCTGAACCTGTCGCGGCTGGTCTCGCGGGCCTGGCGCGATGGCCAGCACGGCGGCCGCGCCCTGGTCGACGCCGCCTGGCTTACCGCGGAAACCACCTCCGGCCTGATCGCCCTGCTCGGCCGCGACAGCGAAATCGGCCGCATCGCGCAGAACCAGGGCACGTCCGCGGCCCTGGAGAAACTGCGCCCGCTGGCGCAACTGTTTCCCGACCGGCTGTACCTGGAACTGACCCGCTGCGGTCGCGAGGGCGAGGAAAACTGGAACACGCAGGCGCTGGCTCTGGGCGCCGGACTCAACCTGCCGGTGCTGGCCAGCAACGACGTGCGCTTCCTGAAGCAGGACGACTTCGAGGCGCACGAGGCGCGCGTGTGCATCAACCAGGGCCGCGTGCTGGCCGACCCCAAACGCCCGCACGACTACAGCGACCAGCAATACCTGAAAACCCCGGAAGAAATGGCCGCGCTGTTCGCCGACCTGCCCGAGGCGCTGGAAAACACCGTCGAGCTGGCGAAACGCTGCAACCTGGAACTGAAATTCGGCACCTACTACCTGCCCGATTTCCCGGTGCCGGGCGACCACGACCTGGACAGCTACATCCGCGAACTCGCGCGCGAAGGCCTGCAGCAGCGCCTGGCGCTGGCGCCGCTGGCCAACAATCACACGCGCGAGGATTACGACCAGCGGCTTGAGCGCGAGCTGGACGTGATCGTGAAGATGGGCTTCCCCGGCTACTTCCTGATCGTTTCGGACTTCATCCGCTGGGGCAAGGACAACGGCATTCCCGTCGGCCCGGGCCGCGGTTCCGGTGCCGGCTCGCTGGTGGCGTGGGCGCTGAAGATCACCGACCTGGACCCGCTGCAGTTCGACCTGCTGTTCGAGCGCTTCCTGAACCCCGAACGCGTGTCGATGCCCGACTTCGACATCGACTTCTGCATGGATCGCCGCGACGAGGTGATCGACTACGTCTCGCGCAAATACGGCCGCGACCGCGTCAGCCAGATCATCACCTACGGCTCGATGGCGGCCAAGGCGGTGCTGCGCGATTCCGGCCGCGTGCTCAGCATGGGCTACGGCCAGGTCGACAAGCTGGCCAAGCTGATCCCGCCGCGCCCGCTCGACCTCACCCTGTCCGACGCGCTGAACCGCTCGGAGAAGGCGAAGAAGGAACCCGAGCGCGTGGTGCGCGAGTTCTGCGACATCTACGAACAGGACGAAGACGCCCGCGCCCTGATCGACCTGGCGCTGAAGCTGGAAAACCTCACCCGCAACGCCGGCAAGCACGCCGGCGGCGTGGTGATCGCGCCGACCCCGCTGACCGATTTCGCCCCGCTGTATTGCGAGCCGGGCGGCGGCGGCGTGGTGACGCAATTCGACAAGGACGACGTCGAAGCCGTGGGCCTGGTGAAGTTCGACTTCCTGGGCCTGCGCACGTTGACCATCATCGACTGGGCGGTGAAGGCGATCAACGCGCGCCGCGCCAGGACCGGTGAAGAACCGCTCGATATCGCGGCCCTGCCGCTGGACGATCCGGCGCCGTACGAGCTGCTGAAAAAGGCGCAGACCGTCGCCGTGTTCCAGCTCGAATCCTCCGGCATGCAGCGCATGTTGAAGGACGCGAAACCCGACCGCTTCGAGGACATCATCGCGCTGGTGGCGCTGTACCGCCCCGGCCCGATGGACCTGATCCCCAGCTTCGTGGCGCGCAAGCACGGCCGCGAGGACGTGGAATACCCCGACCCGCGCGTCGAGCCGATCCTGAAAGAGACCTACGGCATCATGGTCTACCAGGAGCAGGTGATGCAGATGGCGCAGATCGTGGGCGGCTACACGCTCGGCGGCGCCGACCTGCTGCGCCGCGCGATGGGCAAGAAGAAAGTCGAGGAGATGGTCAAGCACCGCGCGATCTTCCGCGAAGGTGCGGCCAAGGACGGGCTCAGCGGCGAAAAGGCCGACGCCATCTTCGATCTGATGGAGAAATTCGCGGGCTACGGTTTCAACAAATCCCACGCCGCCGCCTATGCGCTGGTGTCGTACCAGACGGCCTGGCTGAAGGCGCACTACCCGGCCGAATTCATGGCCGCCACGATCTCCTCGGACATGGACAACACCGACAAGGTGGTGACCTTCCTGGACGAATCGCGCGCCATCGGCATCGCCGTGCAACCGCCGGACGTGAACGCGTCCGAGTACATGTTCGTCGCGGTCGAGCCAAAGACGATCCAGTACGGCTTGGGCGCGATCAAGGGCGTGGGCCAGGGCGCCTGCGAGGCGATCGTGGCCGAACGCGCCAATGGCGCTTACACCGACCTGGCCGACTTCTGCCGCCGCGTCGACCCCACGCGGCTGAACCGGCGCGTGCTGGAAGCGCTGATCCTCTGCGGATCACTGGATGCCCTGGCGCCCACCCGCGCCAGCCTGATCGCGCAGTTGCCCAATGCCATGAAGGCGGCCGAGCAGCACCTGCGCGACAAGCAGTCGGGCCAGAACGACATGTTCGGCGCGGCCATGGGCAATGCCACGCCCGTGCTCAAGGTCGAGCTGCCCGTCGTGGCCGAGTGGCCGCTGGAGCAGAAGCTGCAGGGCGAGCGCGACACCCTGGGGCATTATCTCTCGGGCCATCCCACCGACCCCTGGAAGGATGAGCTGGCGCAGCTCTCCACCTGCCCGCTGGGCGAGATCGTGGACCGCTACCAGCCGCCCAAGCCGCGCCGCAACGACGATGGCGACGGCAACCGTTTCCGCCGTGGCCCGGACACCCCATGGACGATCGCCGGCATGGTCGCCGCCGTGCGCAAGCGCGGCGACAGCGATGCGTTCGTGCGCATCGAGGACGGCAGCGGCAGCATCGAGGTGAGTTTCTTCGGCGAGCTGTACCAGCAGATCGCACCGCTGCTCACCCGCGACCAGATCCTGATCGTGGAAGGTGGTTTGCGCATCGACGACTTCTCTGGCGGCGGCTTCCAGTTGCGCGCCCGCAGCGCGCTTTCGCTGGCCGAGGCCTGCCACAAACACGCCCGCCTGCTGCGCCTGAAGCTCGACGGCATCAGCCCCGATTTCCCCGCCCAGTTGCAGCGCGTGCTCACCGGCTACCGCGGCGGCCGTGCCACCGTGATCCTGCACAACTACCGCAACGGCGCTGCCCAGGCCGACCTGGAACTCGGCGACGAGTGGCGCGTGGACGCCGTCCCCGACCTGCTGCGCGCCGTACGCGCCATGCCCGGCATCGAAGCCGTCCGCCTGCGCATCGTCAAGCAGCAGGACTGAGCGGCAAGCACCCGATCCCGTGTTTTGCAGCGACGCTTCACTCCCTCCCCTGCTTGCAGGGGATGAGGAGGGGTTCGCTCTTGATCTGAAAGCCGAGCACCCCTCCTGACCTCCCCTGCTTCGCAGGGGAGGAACCGATACATCACTTCTTGCCGCGCTCCATCATCGCCTTCAGATCGGCAAACGGATTCCCCGTGGCCGCAGGCGCCTCATCGACCGCCATCACCCCGCCGCGCACGTGGTCGATGTGCCTCGAATGCTCGTTGTCGTGGCAGTACACGCACAGCAACTCCCAGTTGCTGCCATCGGGCGGGTTGAAATCGTGGTCGTGGTTGCGGTGGTGGACGGTCAGTTCCTGCAGGTTGGCACGGGTGAATTCGCGGGCGCAGCGGCCGCACACCCAGGGGTACATTTTCAGCGCCCGCTCGCGATAGCCCAGTTCGCGCTGTTCGGCGTTGCGGCGGGCCTCGGCCACGATGCGGTCGAGCTTGGCGTTGTCGATGGCCATAAGGATTCCGGGGCGAAAATCGGGGGCTCCGACGATAGCGCAAAACCGGGCCGTGCCAGCATGTTGCCGGGGGTTGGACGATGAACGACGCCATACGGTCGCGTTCCCGTGAAAAGCGGCCATGGCGGTATACTGCGAGGCTATCGTTCATGAATGAAAACGGATGAATCCCAACTTCCTCGACTTCGAACAACCCATCGCCGAACTGGACGCGAAAATTGAGGAGCTGCGCCACGCCAGCGATGGCCAGGCGTTCAATATCGACGAGGAAGTCGGCCGTCTGCGCGAGAAGCTGAAGATCAAGACGGCGGAGATTTTCCGCAACCTCAACTCCTGGCAGACCACCCAGCTGTCGCGCCACCCGGCGCGGCCGTACACGCTCGACTACATCGGCGTGATCTGCGAGGAATTCCACGAGCTGGCCGGCGACCGCATGTATGCCGACGACGGCGCCATCGTGGGCGGCCTGGGCCGCATCGACGGCCGGCCGGTAATGATCATCGGCCACCAGAAAGCCCGCGACACCAAGGGCAAGATCAAGCGCAACTTCGGCATGCCGAGGCCAGAGGGCTATCGCAAGGCGCTACGCCTGATGAAGATGGCCGAGCGCTTCCAGCTTCCGCTGTTTACCTTCATCGACACCATGGGCGCCTATCCCGGCATCGGTGCCGAGGAGCGCGGGCAAAGCGAGGCGATTGCCCGCAATCTGCTGGAAATGGCCGAGCTGAAGGTGCCGATCATCTGCACGGTGATTGGCGAAGGCGGTTCCGGCGGCGCGCTGGCCATCGGCGTCGGCGACCGCACGCTGATGTTGCAGTACTCGACCTATTCGGTGATCACCCCGGAGGGTTGCGCTTCGATTCTTTGGAAGAGCCCCGATAAAATCAAGGATGCCGCCGAGGCACTGGGCATGACCGCCCCGCGCCTGCTGGAACTGGGCCTGGTCGACAAGGTGGTGCGTGAACCGCTGGGCGGCGCCCATCGCAATCCTCGCTCGATGGCGATCCGGCTCAAGGCCGTACTGCTGAACCAGCTCGACCAGCTGCAGGCGATGCCGACGACCGACCTGTTGGAACAGCGCTACAAGCGCCTGCGCGGTTACGGCGCGTATCAGGAATAGCCGTTCCGGGAAAGCGTTGCTCACGGATTAACTCCCACGAGCAGTACTGGGCGGCGTTACCATCGGCGCATCCTTCGACGGAGAACGTCATGGCCCACGACGCCGCCAAACTTGCCGTACTGATCGACGCCGACAACGCCCAGCCATCGCTGGCGGAAGGGCTGCTGGCGGAGGTGGCCAAGTACGGCACCGCCCACGTCAAGCGCGCCTACGGCGACTGGACCAGCCCGCAATTGCGTGGCTGGAAGGACCAGTTGCTGACCCAGTCGATCCAGCCGATTCAGCAATTCGGATACACCAGCGGCAAGAACGCCACCGACTCGGCGATGATCATCGATGCGATGGACCTGCTCTACACCAACCGCTTCGACGGCTTCTGCATCGTCTCCAGCGACAGCGATTTCACCCGGTTGGCCGGGCGCATCAGGGAATCGGGCCTGTTCGTCTACGGCTTCGGCGAACGCAAGACGCCGACGCCGTTCGTGGCCGCCTGCGACAAGTTCATCTACACCGACGTGCTGGCCAGCAGCGCTTCCACCGAAACCGAGGCAGCGCCGAAGCAGCGCTCGTCCAAGGAATTGCGCGGCGATACGCGCCTGGTGAACCTGCTGCGCAATGCCATCGAAGCCACCTCCGACGACGACACGGGCTGGGCGCAACTCTCGCGTGTCGGCCAGAACATCAACAAGCAATCGCCGGAGTTCGACTCGCGCAACTACGGCTACGCCAAGCTGAGCGGGCTGATCGGCGCCATCGGCCTGTTCGACGCCGAGGAGCGGCAGGTCGGCAACGGCAAGCACATCTACGTGCGGTCGCACGCCAGGAAATGAGCGACCCCCTGCAGCAACATCTCGCCGCCAGCCTGGCGGCGACCGAACCGGTGCCGCTGTGCGTGGGCTTCAGTGGCGGTGCCGATTCCACCGCCCTGCTGCACGCGCTGGCACAACTGCCACAGGCGCGTGCGAACGGCCTGCGGGCCTTGCACGTCAACCACGGTTTGCAGCACGACAGCGAGGCCTGGGCCGCGCATTGCCAGCGGTTCGGCGAGGCATGGGGCGTGCCTTGCGAGGTGGTGCGCGTGCAGGTCGAGGACGGACGTGGTGACGGGTTGGAAGCGGCGGCCCGACGCGCCCGTCACCAGGCGTTCGACGCGCACCTGCGCGAGGGTGAACGGCTGGTGCTGGCCCACCATCGCGACGACCAGGTGGAAACCGTATTGCTGAAACTCCTGCGCGGCGCCGGCCCGGACGGGCTGGGCGCGATGCGCACGTTGCGGCCGCTGGGTCATGCCCAATTGTGGCGGCCGATGCTGGACGTGCCGCGGGCGTCGCTGCGCACTTACGTCGAGGCGCACAGGCTGGCGTTCATCGAGGACCCCAGCAACGCCGACATCCAGCTGGCGCGCAACTACCTGCGCCACGAGATCCTGCCGCGACTGCAAGGTCATTGGCCGCAGGCAGCCGATTCGATCCTGCACAGCGCCGCCCTGAGCCGCGCCGCCGCCGATGCCTTGCGCTCGCAATGGCTGGGGGCACTGGAACGCCTGCGCGATCCGGCCACCGACAGCCTCGACGGCCAGGCCTGGCTGGCGCTCGTACCGGCGCTGCGCGATCCGCTGCTCGATCACTGGCTGCATGCACGCGGCCTGACCGCGCCCACCACCGCCCAGCGCCAGCAGATCGAACGGCAATTGCGCGAATCGCGCCCCGGAAAACTGCCCTGCATCCGCTGGCCCGGCACGGAGCTGCATATCTGGCGGGGACGTCTCTGGAGCGTGCCGCCAGCCACAGCCATCGACCCGCAATGGCAAACCGAGTGGCGCGGCGAGCCCCTGCACCTGCCCGACGGCGGTGAGCTGCTCCTGCTACAAGGTGCGCAGCTCGACCCGCCGATCACCGTACGCCTGCGTCGCGGTGGCGAACGGATCAAACCGGCGGGCGATGCGCACACACGCGAGCTGCGCGACCTGTTCCAGCAGGACATGATGCCGCCTTGGCGACGCCCGGCCTGTCCGCTGCTGTATGCCGGCGACGAACTGGTGGCCGTCGCCGACCGCTGGGCCAGCGCCCGCGGCGCGGCACTTTTCCAGCAAGCCGGTGGCCGGCCGCAGTGGCGACCCGGCCGCTGAAAGCCCACACGCGCCTGCGGCACAACCTCACGCCGATTGATTCCCTGCAGTCACTGCGTTAGCGTTGCGGGCCATGGCCAAGACCGCTCCCGCACCCGAAACACCGCCCGCCGCCGACTTCGAGCATTCGCTGGACGAGCTGGAGCAACTGGTGGCACGGATGGAAGGTGGCGAACTGAGTCTGGACGAATCACTCACCTCCTTCGAGCGCGGCATCGGCCTGTACCGCCACTGCCAGCAGTCGCTGGAGCAAGCCGAGTTGCGCGTGCGCCTGCTGCTTGATCCCGATGCCCCCGACAACGCCCAGCCGTTTGAACCCGAATCTTGAAGCGCTGATCCTGCGCGCCGAACAGGCGCTGGATCACCGCCTTCCACCCGCCGACCAATCCCCCGCCGACCTGCACCGCGCGATGCGCTACGCCGTGCTCGGTGGCGGCAAACGGCTGCGCCCGCTGCTGGTGTACGCCGCCGCGCAGGCACTGGGCGAAGACGGCCCGCAACTCGATGCGGCCGCCTGCGCGGTCGAACTGATCCACGCCTATTCGCTGGTGCACGACGACCTTCCCGCGATGGACGACGACGCGCTGCGCCGCGGCCGCCCCACCTGCCACATCGTGTTCGGCGAGGCGATGGCCATCCTGGCTGGCGATGCGCTGCAGGCGCTGGCGTTCGAAATTCTGGCCGAGGACACCACCCGCCAGACCAGCCCCGAGACCGGCATGGCCATGCTGCGCACGCTGGGCCGCGCCTGCGGTGCCGAAGGCATGGCCGGCGGCCAGGCGCTGGACCTTGCCGCCGTGGGCCAGCCGCTGACGCTGGCCCAGCTGGAGCACATGCATGCCTGCAAGACCGGCGCGCTGATCCGCGCCTCAGTGCAACTGGGTGCGCTGGCCGCGGGCGGCGATGCCGACGAGCTGCTGGCACTGGATGAATACGCCAGCGCCGTGGGCCTGGCGTTCCAGGTGCGCGACGACATCCTGGACGTTGAAGGCGAATCCACCGTGATCGGCAAGACCGCCGGCAAGGACGCGGCCGCCGGCAAACCCACCTTCCCCTCGATCATCGGCCTCGACGCCTCGCGCGCACGGCTGGCCGAGCTGACCGACGTCGCACTGCATGCCATCGCGCCGCTGGGCGAACGCGGGGCGTTGCTGGAAGAGCTGGCCCGTTACGCCGCCGAGCGCGCCAACTGACCACCGCAACGCCATCGT
This sequence comes from Rhodanobacter sp. Root480, assembly GCF_001426645.1. GTDB lineage: Bacteria > Pseudomonadota > Gammaproteobacteria > Xanthomonadales > Rhodanobacteraceae > Rhodanobacter > Rhodanobacter ginsenosidimutans. The sequence continues at coordinate 95,851 of NZ_LMEX01000001.1, read as the reverse complement.
TCCGGCAAGAAAAAAGGCAGCCGGATGGCTGCCTTTTTTGGTCACCGCAAGTCGATCAGTACCAGTCGATCAACACCGGCAGATCACTTGATCAGGCGCAGCGTGAACGGGTAACGATAGGCCACGCCTTCGTTCGCCTTGATCGCGGCGATGATGGTGAACACCAGCCACGCGACAGCCAGCACCCCCAACAGCAAAATACCTATCAGTACGAACATCAATATCCACGATATAGCCGCGGCAATCATCACGGTGATGTTGAAATTCAACGCCTCCTTCGCCTGATCCGCAGCGAACGGCATGGTGTCTTTCTTCACCAGCCAGATCACCAACGGGCCAAGGAAACACAACCAGCCCGCAGTGACCAAACCCAGCAACGCGGAAAGATGCCCGAACATCGCCCATTGGCGCTGCTCGGCCGATGGTGCACCGCCCAGCGGTGGCTCACCGGACGGCGGCGGGTTGTCGGGCGGCGGGGGTATGACGGACTCGGGTGGAACGCTCATTGCGCATCTCCTTGGCGTCGACAGCGCCGGCCAATTGCCGGTGCCTTGAATGCTAGCAAGCCTTGAGGGGCTGTGCAGACATGTCGCGACGCGCCACGCAAACCATTCGGCCTATTCCCCCGCCACCGTCATCCGCTCCAGCAGGATCGAGCCGGTGAGGATGTGCGAGCGCGGGTCCACATCCGTGCCCACCGCCACGATGCCGGCGAACATGTCGCGCAGGTTCGCGGCGATGGTGATCTCCTCCACCGGGTAGGCGATCACCCCGTTCTCGACCCAGAAGCCGGCCGCGCCGCGCGAATAATCACCGGTGATCGTGGAGACGCCCTGGCCCATCACCTCGGTCACCAGCAGACCGGTGCCCAGGCGCTGAAGCATGCCCGCGAAATCGTGGCGCGACTGATCGACACTGCCCGGCTCCACCACCAGGTTGTGGATGCCACCGGCATTGCCGGTGGAGGCCAGTCCCAGCTTGCGCGCCGAATAGCTGCCCAGCACGTAGCGCGCCAGCACGCCGCCTTCGACCAGCGCGCTGTCGCACGTGGCCACTCCCTCGGCATCGAAATTGGCCGAACCCTGGCCACGCGGCAGCCGCGGCCGCTCGTTGATATCGAGCCAGGCCGGCATCACCGGCTTGCCCACGTGATCGAGCAGGAAGCTGGCCTGGCGATACAACGCACCGCCGCTCACCGCGCTCAGCAGATGACCGATCAGCCCGCGCGCCAGCTCCGGCGCGAACAGCACCGGGCACTGCCGCGTCGACAGGCTGCGCGCACCCACCCGCGCCAACGTGCGTTGGGCGGCCTTGTCGCCCAGGGCCCTGGCGCTGATGAAATCGCCGGCCGCGCGCACGCTGTCGTACCAGTAATCGCGCTGCATGCCATCGTCGTCGCCGGCAATCAGCGACAGCGACAGCGAATGCCGGGTGCCGCGCTCGCGCCCCACGAAACCATGCGAGTTGGCGTACACCGAAAGCCCCTGCCCGGCCTGCACGCCGGCGCCGTCGGAGTTGGTGATGCCGGCGTGGGCGCGACCGGCTTCCTCGATCGCGATACCCAGCTCGATCGCCTGCGCGGTGTCGATGTCCCACGGATGCCACGTGTCCAGGTCGGGAAAGGCATCGGCCATGCGCGCGGGATCGGCCAGGCCGGCGGCGGGATCTTCCTCGGTATAGCGGGCGATGGCGCAAGCCTGGTCCAGCGTGGCCTGCAGCGAATCGGGATGCAGGTCGGCGGTGCTGGCCGAGCCCTTGCGCTGGCCGAAATACACGGTGAGCCCGAAGCCGCGGTCGCGCGTGTGCTCCACCGTTTCCACCTCGCCCAGGCGCACGTTCACGCTCAGGCCGGTATCGATGCTGGCGGCCACCTCGGCCTGGCTGGCGCCGGCGGCACGGGCGCGGCGGATCACGTCCCCGGCCAGTTCGGCCAGGCGGTCCAGATCCTGCTGGCTGCTGTCGCGGGTGCTGCGATCCTGGCTGGTAACTTCGCTCACATCGGTTTCCTGCAATTTGAAGAGGGTAGAATGCACGGTTCGCAACCGCTCGACAGCCCGACATGGGGTCGACGCGGTCAAATGAAAAGCGCGCCAGCCGAAAGCAGGACACCGCCATGACTGTAGTCGCCGGCGTCTACCGCCACTACAAGGGCCAGCCGTATCGCGTGCTGGGCACCGCCCGCCACAGCGAGACGATGGAACCGTTGGTCGTCTACCAGGCGCTCTACGGCGAGCGCGGCCTGTGGGTACGACCGGCCGCGATGTTCAGCGAAATCATCGAGGTGAACGGCGCGCCGGTGGCACGCTTCGCCCTCGAACAAGCCGACACCTGACCCACCACAGGAATACACCGTGAGCCCCAGCCGCAGCCGCAACCAGACCGAACTGTCCGACGAGGACTACGGCCCCAGCCGCACCCAGCAACGCCGCGAGGCGCTGGCCACGTTGACCCTGGCCAGGCAGCTGGTGGAGCTGCCGCCCACCCGGTTGGCCAAACTGCAGCTGCCCGACGATGTGCGCGACGAAGTGGCCACCACCCGCCGCATCACCGCCCACATCGCACACAAGCGGCAACTGGCCTACCTGGCCAAGATCATGCGTCGGCATGGCGACGAGGCGTTCGAATCGGTGCGCGCCGAACTGGGTGAAAACCGCGATCGCCAACGCCAGGAAAAAGCCGCCATGCACCGGCTGGAAGCGCTGCGCGAGCAGTTGCTGGGCGAGGACGAGGGCGCGCTGTCGGCGCTGATCACGGAGCATCCCGGGCTGGACCGGCAGCACCTGCGTTCGCTGATCCGTCAGGCCCGCAGCGAGCGCGACACCAACAAGCCACCACGCGCCTACCGCGAGATTTTCCAGTTGCTGAAGGAATTGACGGCTGACGGTGATAGCGATTCTGTGCCCGACGAAGCCCTGTAGACACAGACTTTGTAGGAGCGGCTTCAGCCGCGATGCTGTTGCCTTGGAACCGGGACAACAGCGTCGCGGCTGAAGCCGCTCCTACAGGTGCGCGGTCGCCGGCCAGAAACCGCCGATACCCGCCACACCCTGCGCACCCACTGAGCGCGCCTCGTCCGCCATCGAAGAATCCATGCCGCCCAACGCATAGACCGGCAACGCGGCCGCTTCAGCCAACACCTGGAACGCGGGCCAGCCCAGCGACGCGGCGCCCGGGTGGCTGGCGGTGGCAGTCACCGGCGACAGCGTGGCGAAATCCGCGCCCAGCGTCACGGCACGCGCCAATTGCGACGCATCGTGGCAGCTCGCGCCGACCACGTGATGCCACGGCAGCGGCCGCCCTGCCAATGCAGCCAATCGCGCTGATTTCAGGTGCACACCGACACCCAGCGCACGCGCGCCGTCGATATCCTCGTTCAACAACAGTTGGGTGCCGTACCGTTCGGCCAGCGGCAACAAGTCCGCTGCCAATTCCCGCACCTCATCGCGCGGCCACAGCGGCAGGCGAAGTTGCAGCAGGCGTTCGCCGTGCACGATGGCGGCGGCCAGCTGTTCGCGCCAATGGTCGCGCTGCACCAGCGGCGCATCGGCCGGCGTGATGGGATAACTCTTGGGCAACCGCAACGCCTGCAGCAGCGGGCGATCGGCCGGTGCCAGTTGCGCCTGGTCGACGTCGATCGGCAATTGCCAGCGCAACGCCTGGCCTTCCAGTGATCGCGGCTCGCCGCGCCAGCGGGTGACACGCCAGGCATCGAGCAACAGCTCGTGGTGGTTGTAGCGCCAGGGAATGCGGATGAGCGGCGTGGCCTGTTCCACGGCCACGCCCAGTTCCTCGTCGAGTTCGCGCGCCAGCGCCGCCAGCGGCGTCTCGCCCGCTTCGAGCTTGCCACCGGGGAATTCCCAGGCGCCGGCCAGGTGCTTGCCCGGCGGGCGCTGGGCCAGCAGCAGCCGGCCATCGGCATCGATCAGCGCGGCCGCGACCACGTGCACGGCGGCGGCCCGGCTCAGCTGTTGCGCAGGTATTCGACCATGTCGAAGGCGTAGGCGTGCTCCGCATCCGCCGCGTGGTGCACGCGCGACACCTCGGTCCACTCGCTGAAATGCACGCCGGGGAAAAACGTGTCGGCACCATCGATCGCCGCGCCGACCCAGGTGAGGTACATGCGGCGGGCCTTGGGCATCGCCTCGGAAAAGACCTGGCCGCCGCCGATCACCATCAACCCGGTGCCGCAAAGCGCCTGCGCCTCTTCCACCGAGCGCACGGTGATCTGGCCCGGAAACGGTGCCTCGTGCTTGCGCGACAACACCAGGTTGGTACGGTCCGGCAGCGCACGGCCGATCGATACGGCGGTGTTGTAACCCATCAACACATGCTTGCCCACGGTCAGCTGCTTGAACCAGCGCAGGTCGTCCGGCAGGTGCCACGGCAACTGGCCGTTGCGGCCAATGGCAAAGTTCTCGTCGAGTGCCGCAATCAGCGATATGGCCATGAAGAAACTCCAGGATGCAAAAGTTTGATGATCGGGCAGGAGCCTGCGGCGGACACGGCGCGTGGCATCACCATTCTAGCGATGAACACGGCCCCGGTGACGCCGCGCGCCGGCTCGAATCGCTATACCGCCACCGGCGCCTTGATCGCCGGATGCGATACGTAATCCTCGATGACGATGTCCTCGTAACGGAAATCGCCCAGCTCGCGCACGGCCGGGTTCAATGCCAGCCGCGGCAGCGCCAGCGGCTCGCGCGTCAGCTGCAGGCGCGCCTGTTCGAGGTGGTTGTTGTACAGGTGCGCGTCGCCCAGCGTATGGATGAAGTCGCCCACCTGCAGGCCGCACACCTGCGCCACCATGTGGGTGAGCAAGGCGTAGCTGGCGATGTTGAACGGCACGCCCAGGAAGATGTCGCCCGAGCGCTGGTACAGCTGGCAGCTGAGTTTGCCGTCGGCCACATAGAACTGGAACAGCGTGTGGCAGGGCATCAAGGCCATTTTCGGCAGTTCGCCCACGTTCCAGGCGCTGACGATCAGGCGGCGAGAATAGGGATTGCGGCGGATCTCGTCGACCACCCAGCGGATCTGGTCCACCGCCTCGCCGTCAGCGGTAGGCCACGCCCGCCACTGCCGGCCGTAGACCGGCCCCAGATTGCCCTCGGCATCGGCCCACTCATCCCAGATGCGCACGCCGTGTTCTTTCAGGTAGCCGATATTGGTGTCGCCGCGCAGGAACCAGATCAGCTCGTGCACGATCGATTTCAGGTGCAGTTTCTTGGTGGTGACCAGCGGAAAACCTTCCGCCAGGTTGAAGCGCATCTGCCAGCCGAACACGCTGCGCGTGCCGGTGCCGGTGCGATCACTTTTTTCGGTGCCATGGTCGAGGACGTGGCGGAGCAGGTCGAGATAGGCGCGCATCGGGCAAGTATAGGTGGCGGCGCCCCTTACGCGAACCGCACGACCGCCCCGCGCCATTCCCGCACGGTCCGAACCGGGCTTAGACTCGGGCTTTTCCAACGACGAGAGCGACGCCATGGCGCAGTGGTACTTCAGTTACGGCAAGAACACCGAGCGGCTGGGCCCGTTCGACGATACCGCGGCGAAGGCGCAGGCCCGGCGCCAGCCCGACGGCTACTGCTGGAGCGAGGGTTTTGCCGAATGGAAGCCGATCCGCAGCGTGGCCGCGCTGGCCGATGAAGTCACCCTCGTGCCGCCGCCGATGCCGCCATCGATGAGCGGCAGCCGCGCGGACGAGATCGACTACCGCATCGTGGGTACCGACATGCAGTTCGTGGAGATCGAGCTCGACCCTGGCGAAAGCGCCATCGCCGAGGCCGGCGCACTGATGTACAAGGAGTCGGCGGTGCAGATGGATACCGTGTTTGGCGACGGCGCCAGCAGTGGCCAGTCCGGCGGCGGCCTGATGGACAAGCTGCTCTCCGCCGGCAAGCGCGTGGTCACCGGCGAAAGCCTGTTCACCACCGTGTTCACCCATCGCGGCCAGGGCAAGGCCAAGGTGGCATTCGCCGCGCCCTACCCCGGCACAGTGATGGCGATGAAGCTGTCCGACCACGGTGGCCGGCTGATCTGCCAGAAAGACGCGTTCCTGGCCGGCGCCCGCGGCGTGCAGTTGGGCATCTTCTTCCAGCGCAAGATCCTCACCGGCCTGTTCGGCGGCGAGGGTTTCATCATGCAGAAACTCGAAGGCGACGGCTGGGTTTTCGTGCACGCCGGCGGCACCGTGATGCAGCGCGAACTGGCGGCGGGCGAGCGGCTGGATGTGGATACCGGCTGCGTGGTGGCGTTCCATGACGGCGTCAGCATGGACGTCCATCCGGTAGGCGGCATCAAGAGCATGCTGTTCGGCGGCGAAGGCATGTTCCTGGCCACGCTGACCGGCCCCGGCACGGTCTGGCTGCAATCGCTGCCGTTCTCGCGCATGGCCGGCCGCATGCTGGCGGCGGCGCCGCAGGGTGGCGGTCAGCGGCGTGGCGAAGGTTCCATCCTGGGCGGTCTGGGCGACATCCTGGGCGGCGACCGCAACTTCTGACGCCACCCCTGAATGGGCTGAATGTGGGAGCGACTTCAGTCGCGATGCTTCTGCTCTGGAGCTTCAAAGCGAGAGCATCGCGACTGAAGTCGCTCCTACAATATTTTTTTGCGGCGAATCGCCTGTCAGGCGTTCGCCAACGGCAGCGTCGGGGCGCGGCGCGACATCGCGATCAGCACCACGCCGATGACGATCAGCGGCAGCGACTGCATCTGCCCCATCGTCACCCACGACGTGCCGAACAGGTAGCCGAGCTGCGGATCGGGCACACGCACGAATTCCACCGCGAAGCGGAAGCAGCCGTAGAGCAGCGCAAACAGCCCGGAGACCAGATAACGCGGCCGCGGCTTCAACGACACCAGCCACACGATGACAAACATCGCCACGCCTTCCAGCAGCATCTCGTACAGCTGCGATGGATGTCGCGGCAGGCCACCGTATTGCTGCAAGGTGGGCCACAGCGCGGGATGGCTGGTTGCATAGGCCACATCCTCCGCATGCGCATTGGGGAAAATCATGGCCCACGACAGCGTCGTGGGCTTGCCCCACAGCTCGCCGTTGATGAAATTGCCCAGCCGGCCCAGCCCCAGGCCGATCGGCACCAGCGGCGCCACGAAATCGATGGTGTCGAAGAAATGCAGGCTCTGCCGCCGCGACCACCACCAGCCCGCGGCCAGCACGCCCAGCAGGCCGCCGTGGAAACTCATGCCGCCGTCCCACACCTTGAACAGCGCCAACGGATCGCGCCAGATCCAGCCGATGCCACCCTCGTAATAGAACAGCATGTACCACACGCGCCCGCCCACGATCACGCCCATCATGCCGTAGAAAAACAGGTCGCCCAGCGCGTCGCGGGTCACCGGCAAACGGCCGTGCCGGCGGCGATACTCGCCCAGCACCGCCACGAAGAAGAACCCGAGCAGATACATCAGCCCGTACCAGTGGACCTGGACCGGACCAAGCTGAAAGGCAACCGGGTCGAACGCGACGATGTGGGGCTGGGACATGGCGGCCAGGCTGGCAAACAATTGCCTAGTGTAGCGGGCCGCGAATAGGCGGACACCCACTTACGAACCCCTTTTCCCGTGGCTAGAATCCGCCGAAGCAGACCGGTTCCACCGGGGGTGGGACGGATGGCAGGTTTGCGAGTTGCACCTTCGACCGGATCGCCGCGCCTGTCGCGGCGAAAGCCTTCACACGGAACGTACCAGGGGAAAACCGATGTCTCATCGCGTCATGCGGACGGCACTGTCCGCGTTTTGCCTGCTGCTGCCTGCCGTCGCTGCAGCGACCGACCTGATCCCGGTCGAGAACTTCGCGCGTCACGCGTTGCTGTCCATGCCGACGCTCTCGCCAGACGGCAAGCACCTGGCGGTAAACATGAACGAAATCGACGGCGACTCGCACATGTTGGCGGTCTACGACCTGGACGACATGACCCGGCCGATAAGCATGCTGCGCCTGCCCAAGTACGAGCTCGCCACCGGCATCACGTGGGTCAGCAATACCCGGTTGGTGGTGGAAAAAGGCAAGCAATACGGTTCGATCGACAAGCCGGTAAGAACCGGCGAAATCCTCGCCACCGATATCGATGGCAAGCATCAGGACTACCTGTACGGTTTCGAGAGCAAGTTCGGCACGCGGGCGGCGACGCGCGGTACCGACCGCGGCTGGGGTTTCGTCGATGGATTGCCTACACCTGTCAATGGCCACTTCTACATGGCTACGCAGAACTGGGACAACAATGACTACAGCACCCTGTATGACGTCGACGCAAGCCGAAATACCCGGAAACTGATCGGCAAGATCGGCGTGGGTGGATTGAGTTTCATGGTGGACGCCGCTGGGCAGGCCGTCTATGCGTACGGCCGTGACGACAGCTGGAATTATGTCGTCTATCGCCAGGGACCCCATGGCTGGCTCCAGTTGAGCGCGGCCACGATCGGGGGCAGCTTTACCCCGCTATTTCCCACCCCCGACGGGAAGCGTATCTACGCCAAATACGACGCTGGCGGTGGGCCGCTTTCACTGGTGGAACAGGACGAGGACGGCGGCAACCGCAAGACGCTCGCCAGCGACGCTTTCAGCAGCATCGGAAATATCCAGTGGACGGCTTTGCCCTACCGGCCGTTTGCCACGACACCCGCCACCGGCCTGCCGATGGTCACCTACATTGACGCCACCTCGCCAGAAGGCAAATTGCACCAGGCTCTCAGCCTGAAGTTCCCCGGCAAGCTGGTCAATTTCATCAACTACAGCGAGGACGGCGGCAAGCTGTTGTTTTCGGTCAGCAGCGACCGCGACCCGGGAACCTATTTCCTGATCGACACGCACGTCTACAAGGTAACCAAGCTGTTCGCCGTGGCGCCGTGGATCGACCCGACGAAAATGGCCGAGCGACGGCCACTGCATTTCAGGACTGATGATGGCGTCGAACTGGACGCCATTCTGACGATTCCCAACGGTGTCAATCCGCGCAACCTGCCGATGGTCCTGCTGCCACACGGTGGCCCGGTCGGGGTGCAGGACGACTGGTTCTACGACACCGACGCACAGTTCCTGGCCAATCGCGGCTATCTGGTGCTGCAGGTGAACTATCGCAGTTCAGGCGGCCGTGGCGCGGATTTTCTGGAGGCCGGCTACCTGAAATGGGGCACCCGCATCCAGCAGGATCTGATCGATGGCGTGAAGTGGGCGATTGCCGAGAAATATGCCGACCCTCAGCGCATTTGCGTTTACGGCGGCAGTTTCGGCGGTTACTCGGCGATGATGACCACCATCCGCGCGCCAGGCATGTTCAAGTGCGCCGTCGGCTACGCCGGCATCTACGACCTGGCCATGATGTACAAGAAGGGCGACATCAAGAGCAACGAGTCCGGTCGCAGCTACCTCAAGACGGTGATCGGCAAGGACGATGCCGACCTTGCCGCCAACTCCCCCGACAAACTGGCCGACAAGATCGACGTACCGGTGCTGCTGATCCACGGCGAGGACGACAAGCGCGCACCGTTCGCGCAAGCCAAGGCGATGCGCGCCGCACTGGATGCCGCGCACAAACCCTACGAATGGCTGAGCAAGCCTGGCGAAGGCCACGGTTTCTACGACGAGAAGAACAACATCGAGTTCTACAACCGTCTGCAGGCCTTTCTGGAAAAGCACATCGGCAAGGGCGCATGACCGATACGCCAGTCAGGTAAACCCGCCATGCCGCCATGGAGGCGTCTTGCCGGAGTCCGGCTCAGAGCAATACGGGCCGGTCCGGCAACTCGTCGGGATTGGCGCGGTCGGTGCCGGGAAAATGCTGCGCCAGCAAGACATTGGCGCGAGCGATGCCTTCGAGGCTGCCCTCGCGCCATCGCCCGCCGGCGTAGTGCTGCTGAATGCGCGCGCAGATCGCATCCCACTCGTCGGCCGCCATTGTCGCGGCGATGCCACGGTCTACGACGATCTCGATGCGGTGCTCGGCCATCAGCACGTAGAACAGCACGCCTGTATTGAGCTCGGTGTCCCACACCCGCAACTGCGCGAACAGCTGCCGGGCACGCATCGCAGCGTCGAGGCCCGCCAACACATCCAGCGGCGCCAGTCGCGACTCCACCACGAAACGGATTTCGCCCAGGTGGGTACGTTCGCCCTCGGTGATCGCTGCGGCCATATCGTCCAGCAACGCAGCCGGGAAGCGTCGACGCAACTGGAACCAGCCGCCGCACAGGTTTGCCCATAACCGCCGCACGCGCCCCATTACCAGCTCCCCGAAGAACCGCCGCCGCCGAAGCTGCCGCCACCGCCGCTGAAACCACCGCCACCGCCGAAGCCACCGCCACCAAAGCCGCCGCCACCGCCGAACCCGCCCCAGCCACCGTGGCCGATCGAGCGGGCCGCGCCGCCGGGCAGCAGCATCAGCAGGCCGCCGACGATCGCGCCGACGATGCCGGCGCCGATCGAGATCAGCAGCCACAGCAACCCGCCGACCAGCACCGCGCCCACCGGCGCGCGCAGCCACGACGGCGCACGCGCCAGCAGGTTGCGCAGGAACAGAGCGGCAAACAGGCCGACCATCAGGCCGCCCTGCAGGCCGAGGCCGGGCCGCTCGCGCTCGGCGTTGCCCTGCACCGGCGGAGGCAAGGGTTCGCCATCGATCAACTGGGTCAGCGCGCCGACCGCATCGCCGATGCCGCCGAAATAGTCGCCGGTACGGAATTTCGGCGCGATGTATTCGCGGATGATCCGCGCCGTGGCGGCGTCGGGGATGGCGCCTTCCAGGCCGTAACCCACTTCGATGCGCACGTGGCGGTCGTCCTTGGCGACCAGCAGCAGCACGCCGTCATCGGTGCCCTTGCGGCCGATCTTGTTGGCTTCGGCCACCGCCAGCGAGTAGCTCTCGATGTCCTGCTCGCCGGTGCTGCGCACCATCAGCACGACCAGTTGCGCGCCCTTGCTGCGCTCCAGCGCCACCAGTTGCTGATCGAGCTGGTCGACCTGCGCGGCCGTGAGTGTTCCGCTCAGGTCGGTGACGTGGCGCTTCAGTTGCGGCACGCTGTCGGCTGCCTGCAGCAGGAACGGCCACAGCACCAGCAGCGCCAGCACGGCGCACCAGCGCGGCGTGCGCAGGAAACCCATCAACGGGTGGCGGCAGGTGCCGGCGCCGTAGTGCCGAAATCAACCGTGGGCGCGGTGGAGATCGCCTTCTCGTTGTCCACGCTGAAGTTGGGCTTCACCTTGTAGCCGAACATCTTGGCGGTGAGGTTGTTGGGGAAGGTGCGGATCATGCCGTTGTATTGCTGCACCGCCTGCACGTAGCGGTTGCGTGCCACGGTGACCCGGTTCTCGGTGCCTTCCAGTTGCGCCTGCAGGTTCTGGAACAGGCCGTTGGCCTTCAGCTCGGGATAGTTCTCGCTGACCACCATCAGGCGCGACAACGCGCTGCCCAGTTCGCCCTGTGCCGCCTGGAACTGCTGGATCTTCTGCGGGTCGTCCAGCGAATCGGCGTTGATCTGCAGGCTGCCGACCTTGGCGCGCGCCTGGGTCACCTCGACGAACACCTTCTCCTCGTGCTGCGCGTATCCCTTGACCGTGTTGACCAGGTTGGGCACCAGATCGGCGCGCCGCTGATACTGGTTGAGCACCTCGGACCAGGCGGCCTTGACCGCCTCATCCTGCTTCTGGATCGCGTTGTAGCCGCAACCGGTGAGGCTGAAGGCGAGCAGCAGCAACACGAGAGGGCGAAGAAGTTTCATGGGCGGCTCCGGTCGGTGGAGGCGCCATTGCAGCATTACCGCCCGGCCCGCGCAAATCGACGCCAGCCGGGCCTCGGCAAGCCGGCTGTCACATCACGGCTCCTGCGCGGCGGCTATCACAGCTTGGCCGGCAGCGCCCCGGTCGGCAATCGTGGACATGCGCAACCGACGCCGCGGCCAGCCGCCCGCATCGAGCGCCGGCCAGCTGCGCACGATCGTCCGGACATGCGCCCCCGACGCGGTGAGCTGCGCCTCGGCCCAGCCGCCGGTGGCGCTGGCACCGGGTACCAGCGCCGCGGCGCCCTCGGCCTTGTCGGTGATGCTCCAGTTGACGTTGCTGATGTGGTTGGCCTTGAGGAAGGCCATCCACGCGGCGGTCTCGCCCTCGGCCACCGCGCCATCACCATTGGCGTTGACCGTGCCCCATTCGGTCACGAACAGTGGCACCCCCTTGTCAAGCGCCACCTGTGCCTTGTTCCGCAGCGCCGGGCCATGTGTGCCGGCGTAAAAATGCAGGGCGTAGGCGATGTTGGCGTAGCCGGTGATCGGATCGCTGGCGGCCACGTCCACATCCTGCGACCAGTGCGGCGTGCCCACCACGATCAGGTTGTCCGGGTCGATCGCGCGGATGGCGCCGATCACGGCTTCGGCGTACGGCTTCAGCGCGTCGTGCCACGAAACGTCCAGCGGCTCGTTGTAGATCTCGTAGATCACGTTGTCGCGATGGCCGTACGTGCGCGCCATGTCCTGGAAAAAGGCGATCGCCTGCGCGCGGTACTGCTCGGCATGGTGCGAGTGCCAGTCGATGATCACGTACATGTCGTTGGCGATCGCGGCGTCCACCACGGTCGCCACGCGCTGCCTGTTCGAGGCATCGGCCAGATAGCCGCCAGGCGCATCCACGCCCATGGCGGCGCGCACGATGCCGGCGTTCCAGTCTTTTTTCAGCCAGGCCACGGCCTGGGCGTTGTAGAAGCGCTCACCGCCCCAGCCGGTGTTGCTCCAGAAAAAGCTGTTGCCCGACACGCTGCCCGGCTGGCCGCCGATCAGCACCTTGTTGCCGTGGGTGGACAACGGCGCCACGGCGCCCTGCGCGGCAGCGGAAAGCAGCCACAGGCTTGCGGCAAACGCGGCCAAGGCCCCACGCAGACAGGGTTTTTTGCAAGCCATGATTTGTCCCCCTGCAACACGGTGCAACGCGGTCCCGCCGCGTGTCACCGCCTGTGTCTCAGCCGAAAAAGCGCGGCCCGAGCACCAGTACCCAGCTCAATACCACCAGCATCATCAGCACGAACACGGCCGCCGAGCCCATGTCCTTGGCCCTGCCGGCCAGTTCATGGATCTCCGGGCAGACCTTGTCCACCACCGCCTCGATCGCCGAATTGAGCAACTCCGCCGACAGCACCAGCAGCGGCGGGCCGACCAGCGCCAGCTTCTCGAGCGGCCCATGCCCCAGCCACAAGCCCAGCGGCACCACCACGATCGCCAGGCAGGCCTCCAGCCGGAACGAGGCCTCGTGCCGCCAGGCGGCCTTCAGGCCTTTCATCGACCAGCGGAAGGCGTTCCAGACTTGCCGTGGCCCGCGAAAACCTTCAGCAGCCATGTACGGCGTCCCCACTGCGCGATCGACCATCGGAAAGCTGTGGCCGGAACGCGGCCTCGCTGCTGAAACCATGGGGCATGGCGGATGAAACTCTCGGTCAGGTGGCGATGGCGCCGAGCGTCGATGATGCCACAGCAGGCCTGGTGCAACATTGAAAACCAGGCCGGATCGTCCACGATTTGCCCACGCTGTCACGCCGCAGTGCAGCTAGCGCCTGCGCCGAAGTGGGGTACCCTCGCCCGGTTGTGGTGCAGTACGGCCGCGCATGTACCTGTGCCTGCCGCACTGTTGTTTTGAATCGTGTACGGAATCGTCAATGGCAACCCAGAACCCCCCGGTTTCACAAACCCGCTCGTTCAGCACCGTCTTCCTGATCGAGATGTGGGAGCGCTTCGGCTTCTACGGCATGCAGGTGCTGATGGTCACCTACATGGTGAAGCGGCTGGGCTTCGTCGACAGCAAGGCGAACCTGGTGTGGGGCGCGGCGGCGGCGTTGATCTACGCCACACCGGCGATCGGCGGCTGGGTCGGCGACAAGCTGATCGGCACCCGCCGCACCATGTTGCTGGGCGCGGTGGTGCTGGCGTTTGGCTACGCGATGTTGTGGATTCCCTCGAGCCACCCGTATCTGCTGTATTGCTCGCTGGGCGTGATCATCGTGGGCAACGGCTTCTTCAAGCCCAACGCCGGCAATCTGGTGCGCAAGATCTACGAGGGCGACGACACCAAGATCGACAGCGCATTCACCATCTACTACATGGCGGTGAACATCGGCTCGACCATCTCGATGCTGCTGACGCCGTGGATCCGTGACTACGTGGGCGCCAAATACGGCGACGCCTGGGGCTGGCATACCGCGTTCGGCGTGTGCGCGATCGGCCTGCTGCTGGGGCTGATCAATTACTCGCTGATGCATCGCACGCTGGCGCACGTGGGCGCGCCCGCGGATGGCGAGCCGGTGAACTTCAAACGCCTGGGCGGCGTGCTGGCCGCCGGCGCGGTGATGGTGTTCATTGCCGCCTTCATCCTGCAAAGCGAGACGGTGGCGCGCGTGTGCGTGTATGCGGCCGGCGTGGCGATCCTGGGCATCTTCATCCACCTGATCCGCAGTAGCCAGCAGCACGAACGTGCCGGCCTCGTCGCCGCGCTGGTGCTGACCGTGCAGACGATCTTCTTCTTCATCTTCTACCAGCAGATGTCCACCTCGCTGAACCTGTTTGCGCAGAAGAACGTCGACCTGTCTTTCGACGTGTTTGGCCTGCACCTGTTCAACTGGATTCCCGAGCAGTTCCAGTCGCTCAACGCGATCTGGATCGTGCTGCTGAGCCCGGTACTGGTGCTGATCTACAACGCGATGGGCAAGGTGGGCAAGAATCCCGCCGTGGCGGTGAAGTTCGCCTGGGGTTTCGCGGCGGTGGCCGCCGGCTTTTTCATGTATGGCGTGGGCGCGAAGTTCGCCGTCAACGGCCAGATCTCGTCGTGGTTCATGGTGGGTGGCTACGGGCTGTATTCGCTGGGCGAACTGCTGGTCAGCGGCCTGGGCCTGGCGATGATCGCCCGCTATGTGCCGGCGCGCATGGGCGGTTTCATGATGGGCGCGTATTACGTCGCCTCGGGCATCGCACAATATCTGGGCAGCGTGGTGGCGAACTTTGCCAGCATCCCGCAGCATGTGGTCGATCCGATGGCGTCGCTGCCGATCTATACCAAACTGTTCAACCAGCTCGGCGTGGCGGGCGTGATCTGCACCTTGATCGCCTTGGCGATGCTGCCGTTGATGAAGAAATTGTCCGCCAGCCATTCCGAGGCGGCCAACAACAACGATCCGCTGCCTCCGGTTCACAGCGAAACGATTCCGCCCTCCCCCTGACCCATCAGCGAGCGCGCCGACCCATGCATCGACTGACCCAACGCGTCGGACCGTTCGCCCTCACCCGCACGCTGGCGTGGCTGCGCCTGTGCGCCATCGCGGGGCAATGCGTGGCAGTGCTGGTATGCGCGTGGTGGATGCAGTTGTCGATCCCGCTGTTGCCGCTGCTGATCGGCATCGGGCTGCTGGCGGTGTTTGCGGTTTTCGCCGCTTGGCGGTTGCGTCAGCCATGGCCGGTGCGCCAGGCGGAAACCATCGGCCACATCGCCTTCGACACGCTGGTGCTGGGCTACCTGCTTTACTTCACCGGCGGCGCCAGCAACCCGTTCATCACCTTGCTGCTGGTGCCGATCGCGCTGTCCGCCGCCGCGTTGTCCGCGCGGGCGATCGCAATGGTCTCCACGCTCGCCGGTATCGCCTACCTGGTGCTGCTGTACTGGCACGTGCCGCTGCCGACGGCGATGCACGAAAACGCCAGCGGACGGTTTTCGCTGCATGTGGCGGGCATGGGCGTGAACTTCGTGATCAGTGCGCTGCTGCTGGGCTTCTTCATCAACCGGCTGGCGAACGTGCTGCGCCTGCAGCAGCAGGAAGTGCAGCGGGTGCGCGAGCGTGCCTTGCGCGACGAAGGCATCCTGGCCATTGCCACCCAGGCGGCTGGCGCCGCGCACGAGTTGAACACGCCGTTGTCGACCATGCGCACGCTGCTGCCGGAATTGCGCCGCGAACACGCCGCCGACACCCCGCTCACCGACGACCTGGCGCTGCTGGAAGGCCAGGTGGATCGCTGCCGCACGATCCTGCGCGAGATGGTAGCGTTCGGCCAGGCGCAGCTGTCGCAGGAACCCGAGCGGCTGAGCGTGGCGAAATTCATCCACGGCTGCCTGGAGCGCTTCCAGTTGCTGCGGCCCGAGGCGGAGCTCGCCGTGCAACTGAACCCCGCCACCGCCGCCATCGTGCTGCGCACGCCGCCGGGCCTGCGCCACGCCTTGCTGAACCTGCTCAACAACGCCGCCGACGCGTCCGCGGTGCGCGAATCGCACAAGGTGGAGCTGGACGTGCACCACGAAAACCAGTGGTTGCAACTGAGCGTGCGCGACCACGGCCCCGGGTTCGTGGCAGCCGGCCAGCAGATGGCGCTGGGCATCTCGCAGAAACAGACCGGCCTGGGCATCGGCCTGGCGCTGGCCGAAGCCACCGCCGAGCGGCTCAACGGCGAACTCATCGCGCGCAACAGCGGGAATGGCGCCGAGGTGTGCCTGCGCCTGCCGCTGGCGGTGATCGCTGAAACGCCGTGATCCGCTGACCCACGCCATCGCGTCGCGCATCATTCGGCACCGGCAACCCCTTCCCGCGCCACACTTGCGGCAAAATGGCGGTACTGAATGGAGAACATGATGACCGAATCACCGAGCCCGCTGTCCGGCCGTCCGTTGTTGCTGGTCGACGATGACACCACCTTCGTCCGCGTGCTGGCGCGTGCGCTGGGATCGCGTGGCTTCGAGGTCATCACCGCCACCAGCTTCGACGAGGCCCGCGCGCTGGCGCGTCGGCATCATCCACGCTATTGCGTGCTCGACCTGAAGCTGGGCGAGGACAACGGCCTGCGCCTGATCCCCGAACTGCACACGCTGGTGCCGGACATCCGAGTATTGCTGCTGACCGGTTACGCCTCGATCGCCACCGCGGTGGAGGCGATCAAGCGTGGTGCCCACGATTACCTGGCCAAGCCGGTGGACGCCGACGCGGTCGTACGCGCCCTGCTCGACGGCGACAACGAAAGCGACGACAGCGACTTGCCCGATACGCCCGAACAACCGCTGGCACTGCGCCGGCTGGAGTGGGAACACATCCAGCGCGTGCTGACCGAATGCGACGGCAACATCTCCGAAACCGCCCGCCGGCTCGGCATGCACCGCCGCACCTTGCAGCGCAAACTGAGCAAGCACCCCGTGCGCGAACGCCCCGACCGCGACGACTGATTGTGGGAGCGACTTCAGTCGCGATGCTCCTGCTCTGGAGCTCCAAGGCAAGAGCATCGCGGCTGAAGCCGCTCCTACAAAAATCCGCGGCGGGCACCTTTCGTCATGCCCGCGCATCCCATCAACGTCCGCACCCCACTGCGACAACGCGCCATCTTTTGCGCGCGCGCCATCGGACTATCCTGAAACCCTAGACCCCCATCCAGAGTCCCGCTTGAACGCCATCCCGCTCGGTCTGTGCGCAGCCGCACTCGCGATCTCCACCAGCCCGGTGATGGCCAGCGACACCGTCACCGCAGCCACCACGCTGACACCGGTCTCGGTACACGCCAGCGACACCCAGGTGATGAGCGCCGAAAGCGTGCAGGTGCGGGTCGACCGGGCCCAACTGCAGCGGCAGAACGTCAGCGACAGCGCCGACGCACTGAAATACGCGCCGAACATGATCGTGCGCAAACGCTATATCGGCGACCCCAACGCCGTCATCAGCGGTCGCAACACCGGCACCCTGCAAAGCGCGCGCAGCCTGCTCTACGCCGACGGCCTGCTGCTTTCCAACCTGATGACCAACGGCTGGGATGGCGCGCCGCGCTGGGGCATGGTGGCACCGCAGGAGATCGGCGCGGTCGACATCCTGTACGGCCCTTACTCCGCGCTGTACCCCGGCAACTCGCTGGGCACCACGGTACTGATCCACACCATCCTGCCGAACCGCCTGATGGCCAGCGCCAGTTCGCAATTCTTCAGCCAGGATTACCGCGACGCGTACGGCGCCGGCGGTCACTACAACGGCCACCAGCTTTCCGCCACGCTGGGCAACCAGCAAGGCCGCTGGAGCTGGCTGCTATCGGTGAACCGGCTCGACAACCACGGCCAACCCATGCAGTACGCCACCGCCCGCGCCGGTGGCGACGCCGCCGTCGCAGTGCCGGTGACAGGCGCCACGAACGACCGCAACCCCAACGGGTCGCCGCGACTGGTCTATGGCGCCAACACCATCGAGCACACGGTGCAGACGCAGGCCAAGCTGAAGCTGGGCGTGAAACTTGCCGAGCACGTCGATGCCCTGTTCACCCTCGGCTGGTGGCACAACCGCGCCGACGACCGCACGCGCAGCCTGATCCGCAATGCGGCCGGCGAACTTGTCGACGAAGGCGTCATCAGCGCCAACGGGAAGACCTGGACCTTGCCATCCAGCGGTCTGGCACCGTCCTCCGCCAACGACTCCCACGCGCTCTACGGCATCGAACTCAATGGCAAGTTCGACAACGACTGGCGCTGGACGGCCGTCGCCAGCCACTACGATTTCCTGCGTTCGCAAAGCCGCAATGCGCTGACGCCGACCGATGCCGCTGGCACCGTGGCGGACAAGGGCGGCTCGGGCTGGGACACCTTCGACCTGCGCAGCTCCGGACCGGTCGGCGACAGCCACATGCTCTATGCCGGCGTGCATGGCGATCGCTATCTGCTGGATTCACGCGTGCGCAACAGCAGCCAGTGGTGGGCGGGCGCAGCCGACGGCCCGCAGGTCAGCCACTTCGCCGGCCGCACCCAGACGCGCGCGGCCTACCTGCAGGATGTGTGGGCGTTTGCGCCAGCCTGGGCACTCACCGTGGGTGGGCGGCTGGAACAATGGCGCGCCTATGGCGGCGTGCTGGGCAATGCCGACGGCAGCCTGCGTTACGCCAACCGCCAGCGCACCGACTTCTCACCCAAGGCCTCGCTGGCCTGGGATTTCGCCAGCGACTGGCAGTTGCGGCTGGCCTACGGCAAGGCGGTGCGCTACCCCACCGTATCGGAGCTGTTCCAGGGTTCGATCTCGGCCAATGCCATCGTCAACAACAACCCGGCGCTGCGCCCCGAGCGCGACCAATCCGCCGACCTCACCCTCACCCACCAGCTGGACAAGGGCCACTGGCGCGTGTCGCTGTACCAGGATCGCATCGCCGATTCGCTGTATTCGCAAACCGACATCACCGTGACGCCTACCGTCACCAGCGTGCAGAATATCGACCTTGTACGCTCACGCGGCATCGAGGGAGAGCTGGTGCTGACGGACGTCTGGACGTCCGGACTCGACATCTCCGCCAGCCTCGCACTCAACGACGCGAAGACCTTGCGCGACCGCCAGTTCCCGCGGGCCGAGGGCAACGACTTCCCGCGCATCCCCAGGCTGCGCGCCAACCTGTTCGCCGATTACCGCTTCGCACCCGGCTGGGACGCCTCGCTGGGCGTGCGACGCTCCGGCCGCCAGTACGGCACGCTGGACAACAGCGATTTCGTCGACACCTACGGCGCCGTCAGTGCGTTCACCGTCGCCGACGCCAAGCTGCGCTGGGCCTTCGCGCCGCACTGGACCGCTTCACTGGGCGTGGACAATCTCACCGATACTCATTACTGGGTTTACCACCCCTACGCTGGCCGAACCTGGTTCGGCGAGGTGCGTTGGGAGTTGTGAACACCGCTTCTGCTCCTCCCCCTGCAAGGCAGGGGGAGGTTGGGAGGGGGTAACGCTTTTGCCTCAAGATCAAGAGCGTTACCCCTCCCCAACCCTCCCCTGCTTGCAGGGGAGGGAGCAAAGCTCACCGCGAGGAAATCTGATGCGCCATCTGCTAGCCATCCTGCTGTGCCTGCTCTCGCCGTTGGCCCTCGCACACGACATGGGCCAGATGGCGAAAGCGCCGGAGCTGGGCGCCAGCGCCGCCTTCGACAGCCACGGCCGGTTGTGGGTGGTGGATGCAGTCGATGGCCACGTGCGACTGCGCCATTCCGACGATGACGGCCATAGCCTGAGCGCACCGATACTGGTGAACGCCCAGGCCGAACGCATCTACGCCGAAGGCGAGAACCGCCCCAAGCTGGCGTTCGGCCCACATGACGAAATCTACGTGAGCTGGTCGCAGCCGCGCGCCAAGCCATGGACCGGCTTCGTGCGGTTTGCCCGCTCGCTGGATGGCGGCGCGCACTTCTCCACGCCCATCACCGTGCACCACGACCGCGCCGAAATCACCCACCGCTTCGACGCGCTGGCGGTCGACGGCAAGGGCCGTATCGTGATCGCCTGGATCGACAAGCGCGACCTGCTGGCCGCGGAAGCCGCAAAAAAACCGTACCTTGGGGCGGCGGTGTATTACAGCTGGTCCGACGACGGCGGTGTCACCTTCGTTCCCGAGCGCAAGCTGGTCGACCAGAGCTGCGAATGCTGCCGCATCGCCCTGGCAACAACGCCGCAAGGTGACGTCGCCGCCTTCTTCCGCAGCATCTACGGCGACAACATCCGCGACCACGCCTACGCCGTGCTGACCACGCAGGGGCAAGCCGCAACCGCCACACGCGCCACCTTCAGCGACTGGCATATCGCCGGCTGCCCGCATCACGGCCCGGGCCTGGCCATCGGCGCCGACGGCACCCGCCATGCCGTGTGGTACGAGGCGAAGACCCAGCCCACGATCTGGTATGGCCAGCTCGACCCCGGCCGCCCGCCACACCATCGATTGGCCATCGCCACCGCCGGCGCCAGCCATGCCGATGTGGCGGTGCACGGCCACGATGTCTGGGTGGTGTGGAACCAGGTCAGCGCCGCCGGCTACTCACTGATGCTGCGCCATTCCACCGATAACGGCACGCATTTCGGCCCCGCCCGCGACATCGCCCAGAGCACCGTCGCCGTTGGCTCGCCGCAACTGCTGCAGAAGAACGGGCACGTATTCGCGGCATGGAACACCGCCGATGGCTTCCGCCTGATCGCCACGGAGTCGACACCATGAAACGCCTGCTGGCCCTCTTACTGCTGGTGATCCCCACCCTCGCCAGCGCCGCCTCGTTGCAACCGCTGGCGGGCACCGACGTGCCGGCACTGCTGCAACCACCCGCCCACGGCGAGCGCATCATCGCGCTCTGGTCATTGGATTGCGCCTATTGCGAATCCAACCTGGAAGCGCTGGCCACCTTGCAGCGTGCGCATCCGAAGTCGATCGAACTGATCACGGTGACTACCGACGACATCACCGCCCAGCGCCCGGTGATCGAAGCACGCCTGCGCAAGATGAAGATGGCCACCTACCCCGCCCGCGCCTACGCCGAAGCCAGCCCGGAACGCATCAATTTCCTGCTCGATCCGAACTGGGGTGGGGAAACCCCGCGGGTATTGGTGATCCGCGCCGACGGCAGCCGCACCGGCATCAGTGGCGCGCTGACGCCTGCGCAGTTGCAAAAGATTCGGTAAGTCGCACTACGGACGGCTTCAGCCGCAATGCTCTCGATGTTTGTGGGAGCGACTTCAGTCGCGATACTTTTGGGTTTGGTATGGCTTCAGAGCAAAAGCATCGCGGCTGAAGCCGCTCCCACAAAGCCCGCCGAACCATTCCGTCGTATTCTTGGAGGACGACTCTTCCTGCAGGAATACGTGCAATGGACAAGGTTTATCCCAGCGCCACGCAAGCCCTCGACGGCCTGCTGTTCGATGGCATGACGATCGCGGCCGGTGGCTTTGGCTTGTGCGGCATCCCCGAAAACCTGATCGGCGCCTTGCTGGAGGCCGGCACCAGAGACCTGACCATCGTCGGCAACAACGCCGGTGTGGATGATTTCGGCATGGGCCCGTTGCTGAAGACCCATCAGGTGAAGCGCGTGTACGCGTCCTACGTGGGCGAGAACAAGGAATTCGAGCGGCAGACGCTGGCCGGCGAGCTGGAGCTGCACCTCACCCCGCAGGGCACGCTGGCCGAGAAACTGCGCGCCGGCGGCGCCGGCATCCCCGGTTTCTACACGCGCACTGCATTCGGCACCAAGCTGGCGGAGGGCAAGGAGACGAAGGTGTTCGGTGACAAGGAATACGTGCTGGAGGAAGCCATCCATGCCGACCTGTCGATCGTGAAGGCGTGGAAGGGCGACGCCCACGGCAACCTGGTGTTCCGCGAGACCGCGCGCAACTTCAACCCGATGATCGCCACCTGCGGCAAGGCCTGCGTGGCCGAGGTGGAGCATCTGGTGCCGGTGGGTGAGCTGGACCCGAACAACATCCACGTGCCGGGCATCTACGTCGACCGCATTGTGCAGGGCGAGAAATACGAGAAGCGGATCGAGTTCCGCACCATTGCGGGCGTCGTCGCCGGCAAGGAAAACCCCACCCGCGTGGCGATGGCCAGGCGCGCGGCGCAGGAGCTGCGCGACGGCTTCTACGTGAACCTCGGCATCGGCATTCCCACGATGGTGGCCAACCATATCCCGGAAGGCGTCAGCGTCACGCTGCAATCGGAGAACGGCCTACTCGGCATCGGCCCGTTCCCCACCGAAGACCAGCTCGACCCGGACCTGATCAACGCCGGCAAGCAAACCATCACCACCCTGCCTGGCTCCAGTTTCTTCTCCAGTGCCGATTCCTTCGCGATGATCCGCGGCGGCCATATCGACCTGTCGATCCTGGGCGGGCTGGAAGTTTCCGCGCACGGCGATCTGGCCAACTGGATGGTGCCGGGCAAGATGGTGAAGGGCCCCGGCGGCGCGATGGATCTGGTCAGTGGCGTGAAGCGCGTGGTGGTGCTGATGGAGCACTGCGCGAAGGACGGCAGCCCCAAGATCAAGGATCAATGCGACCTGCCACTCACCGGCAAACAGGTGGTGGATCTGATCATCACCGACCTGTGCGTGTTCGAGGTGGCCAAGGGCAACGGGCTGACGCTGATCGAGCTCAACGGCGGCGTCACGCTGGAAGACGTGAAGGCGAAGACGGGCTGCGCGTTTACTGTTTCGCCATCGCTCCAGCGCTGAGGGGACGCGACGTCTGCTGTCGGGCTAGCCCGGCAGCGGATGCGGGAAGCGGATGCGGGCGATGTTCTCGTGACCCGGATGGGTCTGCAGCTCCAGCGGCCAGTCGAAGCGGTCGCTGATGCGCTGGGCGATGGCCAGCTCGAAGCCATGGCGGTCGGCGCCGTGCATCCGCTTGGGGTGGGTGTCATCCACCAGCTGCACCGACTCGTGGTTGCTGACACTGACCACGCCGGGCGTCACGGTGATCATGACGCGACCCTGTTCGGTCTGCTGGCAGGCGTTGCGGATCAACTGCCAGCACAGGACCGAGAACGCTCGTGAGGAGCCTTCCAGCGCGAACCGTGCGGGTTCTTCCAGTTCCAGTTCGATCGGTCGGCCAATCAGCAGTTCGCGGGCCGATTGCAGCTCCTGCTGCAACACGTCGTTGACCACGAAGCGTTCGTTGTCGATGACGGTATCGGACTCGCGCGCCAGGATCAGCAGGGCCTCGACCAGCACTTCCATCTCGCGCGTGGCGCGGCGAATGCGGCTAACCGAGCGCTTGCCGAAATCAGTCATGCCATCCTCGTCGGCAAGCATGTCCACCGACATCTTGATCACGGTGAGCGGGCTGCGCAGTTCGTGGCTGGCGTCGCGGGTGAAGTTGCGCTCGCGCTGGTTGTAGCCGGCGATGCGGGTGGCGAACCCGTGCAGTCCGCGCGCCAACGACGCCACGTCGGCGTCGGTATGAGTGGACAGCTTGTGCAATTGCAGCGCATTCGGGTCCGGCTGCTTCCCGTCCCAGCCGGCCACCAGTCGGGCCAGCGCACGTACCGGCCGCCATTCGCGGCGGGTGGCAAACCAGCCCAGCACGGTGGTGATGACGATGACGGTGACGACGGCGAGCGTTGGCGCCACGTCGTAGATGCCCATGATGCAGATGATCACGACGGCCACGAATTGCAGGCCGAACACCCAGGCGATGCGCCGGCGGAAGGCGCCCACCCGGTAGGTGGGCGTCGTTTTCACCCTTTCGTCCATTGACTTCGCCGTGTCGGTATCAAGCCGTCTGGGCGGACAGCGCCACCTCCGAATCGAGATCCGCGAGGCGGTAGCCGGCCGAATGAATGGTATGTAACAGGGGCCGTGGGAAGGGCTTGTCAATGACGCGACGCAAATTGTACAGGTGCGAACGCAAGGTGTCGGAGTCGGGCAAGGTGTCGCCCCAGATCTCACGCTCGATATCGCGGCGACTGACCACGCGGGGTGATTCGCGCATCAGGATCGCCAGCAGCTTCAGCCCGATCGGGGACACCACCAGTTCCTGGCCATCGCGGGTCAGACGCAGCGTGGCGGTGTCCAGGGTCATGTCGCCCACGGTGAGCACCTCGGTGGATACCTGGCGACGATCACGGCGGATCAGGGCACGCAGGCGCGCTTCCAGCTCGCGCACCTCGAACGGCTTCACCAGGTAGTCGTCGGCGCCCGCTTCCAGGCCAACCAGCTTGTCGTCCAATGTGTCGCGCGCGGTGAGCATCAGCACCGGCGTCGATTTCTGTGCCTCCTTGCGCAGCTTGCGACAGACCTCCAGCCCATCCAGCCCCGGCAGCATCAGATCGAGCACGATCACGTCATAGCTGTTGGACACCGCCAGGTGCAGGCCGCTGACGCCATCGGCCGCGTAATCCACGGAGTAACCACGGCGTTCAAGGAATTCGCCCACCATCTCGGCGATCTGGCGATTGTCTTCGACCAACAGGATCAACCCGGCTTGCTCGTCGTGTACGGTCATATAGTCGTCCTCGCGCGTCAGTGGTTTCACAAATGTGAAGATCTAAACGGTTGCCGGGTGAGGGATGCGTGAAATGGCGGTGGACGGCTCGGGCGCCGTTCAGGAACGAGGGGAATGCGGCGGTTCCAGCAAGGGGCGCAGCCCTTCCCACACGGTTTCCAGCACGGTCGGTTCCGCCGCCGCGACGGGGTGCAGGCCATCGTTTTGCATCAAGGCGGGGTCCATCGCGACGCCTTTCAGCAGGAACGGCACCAACGCCAGTTTCCGTTTCGCTGCCAGATCCGCGTAGACCGCACGCAAGCCGTCACGGTAGCGGGACCCGTAATTCACCGGCAATTCGATGCCCACCAGCAAGACCCGGACATGGCTTTTTTGCGCCATGACGATCGTCGCGTCGAGGTTGTCGCGCAGCGCAGTCAACGGCAAACCGCGCAGCCCATCGTTGGCGCCTAGCTCGATCACCAGCACGTGCGGACGATATTTCTGCAGCAGCGCCGGCAGGCGGTTGCGGCCGCTGAGCGAGGTCTCGCCGCTGATGCTGGCATTGACCGCGTGCCATTCCGGCACCATCTTGCCCAGACGCGCGTCCAGCAAGTGCACCCAACCGGCTTCGACCGGAATGTTGTGCGCGGCGGACAGCGAGTCACCCAGCACCAATACCGTTTTCGGCGTGGCGGCCTGCGCGCTGCCAACACCGATGCAGCAAAGCAGCACCCATACGCTCCATATCCTCCAACCAGGGCTTCGATGCATGAGTGATTCTTCCCATCCGCTTGTCGTGGCCTGCGATGTTAGCAAGTCGGTCGTTGGCCCCGAGGGCGCACTGGACATCCTGCGCGGGGTGAACCTGCAGATCCTTGCCGGCGAAAGCTTCGCCATCGTGGGCGCGTCGGGTTCGGGCAAAACCACCCTGCTCGGCCTGCTGGCCGGGCTGGATACGTCCAGCAGCGGCAGCATCCATCTGGACGGCCATGCGCTGGAATCGCTGGATGAGGAAGCGCGCGCCGATCTGCGCCGACGACTGGTGGGTTTCGTGTTCCAGTCGTTCCACCTGCTGCCGGCGCTCACCGCCGAGGAAAACGTGATGTTGCCGCTGGAACTGGAAGGCGCCGGCGATGCGCGGTCGCGCGCGCGTCAGGCGCTGGACGCGGTGGGGCTGACGTCGCGGCGGCGGCACTATCCGGCGCAGCTTTCCGGTGGCGAGCAACAACGCGTGGCGATCGCCCGCGCCTTCGTGCACGGCCCGCGCGTACTGTTTGCCGACGAGCCCACCGGCAACCTCGACCAGCGCACCGGCCACCACATCTGCGACCTGCTGTTTGCGCTGAACCGCGATCACCACACCACCCTCGTGCTGGTGACCCACGACGCCGAACTGGCAGCGCGCTGTGACCGCCGGATCGAACTCGAAGAAGGTCGCGTCGTGGCCGCAGGCGCCCACTCATGAGAATGCTGTGGCTGGCCTTGCGCAGCTTGCGACGGGAATGGCATTTGCCGGAATTGCGCACGCTGGCCGCGTCGCTGGTGCTGGCGGTGGTGGCGCTGGGCGTGGTGGCCACGCTGGCCGCACGGATCGAGCGCGGCATGCTGGCAGGCGCGGCCGAACTGATCGGTGGCGACATCGGGCTGTCCTCACCGCAGGCGTTGCCCCACAGCTATGCCGACGCGGCGCGCCAGCGCGGCCTGCAGGTCGCACACAGCGCCAGTTTCCCCAGCGTGGCGTTTGCCGGTGAGCAGACCCAACTGCTCGACGTGCTGGCAGCCGGGCCGCGATACCCGCTCCGCGGCACGCTGCAACTCGGCGATGCGGCGGGCCGCAGTCATGTAGGCCAGGCGCCTGCCCCGGGCCAGGTCTATCTCGATCACCGCGCGCTGGTGGCGCTCAACCTGAAAGTGGGGCAGCCACTGCAACTGGGCGGACGCGAGTTGACCATCGCCGCGGAACTCCAGCGTCAACCCGATGGCGGCCAGCTGCTGGCGTTGGCGCCACGGGCGCTGATGAATCTGGCCGATGCGCGCCAGGCCGGCCTGCTCGCTCCCGGCAGCCGCGCCCGCCACCGATTGTTGCTGGCGGGTGAACCAGGCGCGGTGGATGCTTGGCGCCAGCAAGTGCAGGCCTCCGCGCTGCCGCAAGGCGCCCAGCTGATCACGCCGGAGCAGACGCAGGAGCGCATGCGCACCTCGTTCGATCGCGCCGGAGCCTTCCTGCGCCTCACCGCCTTGCTGTCGGCGCTGCTGGCCGGCATCGCCATCGCGCTGTCGGCGCAACGCTATGCGCGGCGCAAGACCGCCGAAGTTGCCCTGCTGCGCGCCCTGGGTACGCCGCGCCTGCAGGTGATGGGTTTGTTGCTGGGCACCCTGGGTGCGCTGGCCATTCCGGCCACCGTGCTGGGGGCGGTGCTGGCTCTTGGTTTGTCGCAATTGGCGTGGCTGTTCGCCAGCACGCTGTTCGGTTCGGCGCCCACCTCATTGCCGCTGGCGCCGTCGTTCGCGGCAGCCGCCATGGGCCTGGCGGTGCTGGCAGGTTTTGCTCTGCCACCGCTGGCGCGTCTGGCCGAGGTGCCGCCGGTGGCCGTGTTTCGCCAGAGCGCCACGCGGAAAACGCGACGCTTCGATGCGCTGTACCTGATACCCGTGGTGGTAGCGCTGGGCCTGATCTGGGCGCAGAGCCAGTCGCTGACGCTGGCCGGCATCCTCGCCGCCAGCCTGCTCGGCGTGGCCGTGGTTGCCGCGCTGCTGGCGGCGTTGATGCTGTGGCTGGCGCGGCGCGTGGCGCCGGGCGCGCATCCGGGCCTGCGGCTGGGGCTGGCGGCATTGGCGCGGCGACGCACGCTGAGCCTGATCCAGGCCACCGCGCTCAGCCTCGGCATGTGCGCGCTACTGTTGCTGGCGATCGTGGCGCCGTCTTTGTTGCAGGGCTGGCGCCAGGAGCTGCCTGCCGACACACCGAACTGGTTCGCCATGAACCTGCAAGACGATCAGCGCGAGGGTTTTGCCCAGGCGCTGGAGAAGATCGGCGGCGAGAAGCTCAACATGATGCCGCTGGCCGTGGGCAAGCTCACCGCGATCAATGGCCGGCCGATCGATCAGGTGCACTTCGAGGACGAACGCGCCGACGACCGCGCGGATCGCCAGCTGCGGCTGTCATGGGCCGATGCCCTGCCGCCCAGCAACCAGGTGATCGCCGGACAGTGGCCGGGGCCGCATCCGGCGCAGGCCGAGGTGTCGGTCGATACGACGTGGCGCGACATGTTTGCGCTGAAGCTGGGCGATACGCTGCGCTTCGACATCGGCGAGGGCAGCATCGACGCGACGATAACCAGCATCCGCAAGGTCGACTGGAGTTCGTTCCGGGTCAACTTCTTCCTGATGCTGGATCCGGCCCACGCCGGCGATCTGCCGCATACCTGGCTGGCCAGCTTCTACCTGCCACCCGGCCACGCCGACGGACTGGCGAAACTGTCGCGCGATTACGGCAACCTCAGCCTGATCGACGTGGATTCGTTGCTCGACCGGGTGCGCGAGATCGTCGATCGCGTGGGCAATGCGGTGCGCTGGATTCTCGGTTTCAGCCTGCTGGCCGGCGCCCTGGTCCTGGCCGCCGCACTCGCCGCCAGCGCGGCGGAGCGCCAGCACGAAGCCGCGCTGTTGCGCACGCTGGGTGCCCGCCGCGCGCAGTTGCGGGTGGCGGCGGCCTGCGAATTCGCGCTGCTCGGGCTGATCGCCGGCCTCACCGCCGCGCTGGGCGCCGCCGGTGCGGGCTGGTGGCTGGGCCGCGCGGTGTTTCATATCGAGCACTTCACGCCGCCGCTGGCACCGCTGGCGCTGGCCGCCATCGTCGCGGCCGTAGTCGTGATGGCGCTGGGGCTGGTTGGCACGCGCAAGGTCAGTCGCACGCCACCGATGCGCTTGTTGCGGGAGGGGTGAGGTTTCCTCCCGCCCATGACACGCCCATCCACGGTCGCCGTTCGCCATGACGCCTGACGCTTCGCCACGACAATCGTGGCGCACTTGGTTGCGCGACGAATGGCTGTTGCTGCTGTTCGCTGTTTTCGCTGGCGCCCTGGCGCTGCTCGACCCTCGGCCTACCACCGACTACCAGCACTGGCTGCAGTGGCCCACGCTGACCGGGCTCGCGGGGTTGCTGCTGGCGATCCAGGGCATTCGCGACAGCGGTCTGGTGCAGCATGCCGCCGCGGCGGTGATGGCGCGGGCGCACTCGCTGCGCGGGCTTGGCCTGGGGTTGGTGGCCGCCACCGCCGTGTTGTCGATGGTGCTGACCAACGACGTGAGCCTGTTCCTGGTGGTGCCGCTGACGCTGGCGATCGGCACGATGTCGAACCTGCCCGTGCTGCGCATGGTGGTGCTGGAGGCGCTGGCGGTGAATGCGGGCTCCGCGCTGAGCCCGATCGGCAACCCGCAAAACCTGCTGCTGTGGCAGCACTCGGCGCTGAGCTTCGCGCAGTTCATCGCGGCGATGTTGCCGGCCGCCGCCGTGATGCTGGCGATGGTGGCATTGCTCACCGTGTTCTGGTTGCCACGCGGCCGGGTGGCGCTGACCACCGACCGACTCGACCGCACCCCGATTTCCGTCCGCCTCGGCGTGTGCTCCGCGCTGGCGCTGACCGGCATGGTGGTGCTGATGGAGCACGGCCACGCCCCGCTGGGCGCCGCCATTCTGCTGCTGTTGTTTGTGCTGGGCGCGCGCGCAAGCCTGCGGCGGATGGACTGGTTGCTGCTGCTGACGTTCGCGGCCATTTTCCTGGGACTGGGGCATTTCGCCGAATTGCCGTGGGTGCGCGGTGCCCTGCAAACCATGGATTTCAACCAGCCATTGACGGTTTACCTCGGCGCCATCGTGGCATCCCAGGCGATCAGCAACGTGCCGGCCACGGTCCTGTTGCTCGATCGCGCGCCGGATGCCATGGCCTTGGCGGTGGCGGTCAACGTGGGTGGCTTCGGCCTGGTGACCGGCTCGCTCGCCAACCTTATCGCGCTGCGCCTGGCGCGACAGCCGCACGGCCTGCGGCTGCTGCATGCGGTGTCGATTCCGTTCCTGCTGGTGGCGGCGCCGCTGGTGTATCTGACGTGGCACTGGCTGGGCTAGTCGGTGGCGAAACTGAGCGGCGCTTGAATGCACCTGTCAACGCGCATGGCGACCGCACGTTTTTTCTCCCCACCTACCGACGGAGATCCACCATGCATCGCAAGACACTGCTCGCTTCCGCGCTGACCCTGCTGATGGCCGGTTCCGCGTCGTTCGCCATCGCGCAAAACGCCCCAGCCACGACGCCTCCCGCTGCGACGACGCAGGGCACCACCGGTCACGGGCATGGCGTCCAGGCCATGCGCGACCATGGCAAGTATCGCCACGGCATGCAGCGCCATGGCTTCAACAAGGATCGCGGCGGCGTGATCGGCGACCTGCGCCAATTGGAGCGTTTGTACATGGAGTCCGGGCGCAGCAAGGAGCTGACCGCGGTGTACAACGACGTGCTGGCCAGGTCGCAGAACCCGCGCGTGCGCAATTACGTCTATCACCACCTGGCCCGCTTGCAGGCGCGTCCCGCCAACGTGGATCAGGCGATCACTACCTTGCGCAAGGGGCTGGACGAGAGCCTCGCCAACGAGGCGAAGATGCAGGCGACGAAGGAAAAAATGCGCGCCGAGTGGCAGTCGCGTCGCGCCCAGGGTGCCACGGCTCCGGCAACCGCCAAGTAACCCAAGACGACACCTGTCGTGAAACGCAACGCGCGAAGGGCAACCTTCGCGCGTTTTTTCATGATTGCCGTTCCGCCTATTTCGCGCGTTGCCACAGCTGCTCCTGCTCGGCCAGGCTGCACCTCGCAAACTCGACGCCATCGTCGGCCGCGAGTTGTTCCATCTGCCGGAACCGGCGCTCGAACTTGGCATTGGCGTGGCGCAACGCGCGCGGAAAATCCACGCCGGCGTGGCGCGCCAGGTTCACCATCACGAACAGCACATCGCCAATCTCGTCTTCCAGTCGCGCCGGGTCGGCGCCAGCGATGAACTCGGCGCGCACTTCCTCGATCTCTTCGCGCAGCTTGTCCAGCACCGGTTGCGGATCGGTCCATTCGAAGCCAGTGGCGGCCGCACGCTGCTGCAGCCGCTCTGCGCGTTTCCACGCGGGCAAGCCGTGCGGTATGCCGGCCAGCGCACTCGGATCGGAGGCGCGCCGGGTCACCCCATCAATCCCGTGTGGCGGCTTGCAGGCGCGCTGACCAGTCGACCGAACCATCGCCGACCGCCAGGAATTCCGGATTCAGCAGTGATTCGCCGCGGTTGTAGCGGAACGGCGCACCGGCCAGATCAAGCACCGCACCACCCGCCTCCTCCAGCACGCATTGCGCGGCGGCGGTGTCCCACTCGCTGGTGAGTCCAAGCCGCAGATAGACGTCCGCAGCACCCCGCGCCATCAGGCAGAACTTCAGCGAAGAGCCCATCGGCAGGCGTTCGTAATCGTCGCCCACCAACTGGCTCAGCAAGGCGTGCTCGGGGCCACCGTGCGAACGGCTGCCGGCAGCGGTGGCCGGCTGTGCCAAGGAGCGGGCGTGGATCGGTTGCCACGGTCCGTCGGCCTTCTGCTGCAGCCAGGCACCGGCGCCCCGCGCGGCCACGTAGAGATCACCGGTGACCGGCGCCAGCACCGCGCCCAGCACGCTCTGGTGGTTGTCGATCAGGGCGATGTTGACGGTGAACTCGCCGTTGCGCTTGACGAACTCGCGCGTGCCATCGAGCGGATCGACCAGCCAGTAACGCGACCATTGCCGGCGCTGCGACCAATCCGCCGCACGGGCTTCTTCGGACACGATGGGAAGCGGCAGATCGAGCTCGGCCAGCGCCGTGGCAATCACCTGCTGGGCGGCCAGGTCGGCGGCGGTGAGCGGCGACGCATCGGCCTTGGTCTGCACCGCGAAATCGCCGCTGTAAATCGCCATGATGGCGTCGCCGGCAGCGCGCGTGATGGCACCGACTTTCTGCGCCAACGAAAGCGCGATCATGACCGCTTGAACCGGCCAGCCAGGTACTCGTGCGCCATGTAGAGCGCGGCGATCGAACGCCCCTCGGTGACGTCGTCGCGACCGAGCAGGGTGTGCAATTCAGACATTTTCCAGGGCACCACTTCAGGCGGCTCGGGCTCGTCGCCAGGCAGCCGCTCGGGGTAAAGATCCTGCGCCAGCACCACATGCGCCATGTGCGTCATGTACGAGGGGGACAACGACAGGTTGTGCAGTATTTTCAGCTTGCGCGCGCCGTAACCGACCTCTTCCTTCAGCTCGCGGTTGGCGCCCTGCTCGGCGGTCTCGTCCTGGTCGAGGCGGCCTTTCGGCAGACCCAGTTCGTAACGGCCCACGCCGCCGCCGTATTCGCGGATCAGCAGCACGGTGTCGTCGTCCAGCATCGGCACGATGATCACCGCGCCCAGGCCGCCCCCTTTCAGGCGCTCGTAGGTGCGCCGCACGCCGTTGGAAAATTCCAGGTCGACTTGTTCGACCTGAAAACGGCCGTGGGTGACATCGCGCGTGGCGTGGATGATCGGCAGTTTCGGCATCCGCCCATTCTAGAAGCCCGCACCGCAGAAATCGAACGCCGCGCGACGTCAGCCGACGCGATTCAGAGGCGCAGCCGCTGCAGCGCCTGTGCGTGGATGGCCGGCGTGCCCGCCAGCACGCTGCGCGTATCGAGCGTCAACGGGGCGCCGTCCAGTTCGGTGAACACACCGCCGGCCTCGCGCACGATCACCGCCAGCGCCGCGATATCCAGGATATTCACGTCCGACTCGATCACCAGATCCAGCCCGCCGCGCGCCAGCAGGTGGTAGTGGCAGAAATCGCCGTAGCCGCGAATGCGGTTGCTGTCGCGGATCAACGCGCCCAGCGCATCCCAGCGCGCATCGCTTGTCAGCGTCTTGACGTTGCCGGTGGAGACTGATGCCTGCGCCATCGCCGACGTGCCCGCCACCTGCACCCGCACGCCATCCATCCACGCGCCGCCGCCGGCACTGGCCCACATCACCTCGCCGTAGATCGGCGCGCTGGACACGCCGAGGATCAGCTCATTGCCTTCCATCAACGCGATCTGGGTCGAGAAGAACGGCGTGCGCCGCACGAAGCTCTTGGTGCCGTCCAACGGATCGACCAGCCACATCAGGCCGCCGCGCTCGCCATCCAGGCCGTATTCCTCGCCGTAGATGGACGCCTGCGGCAACGCCGCCTGCAAGATCTTGCGGATCGCCTGCTCCGCCTCGCGGTCGGCGATGGTGACGGGGGTGGCGTCTTCTTTCAGTTCCACCGCCACGCCCTGTTGCCAGTAGTGGCGAATGACCTCACCGGCGGCGGCAGCAGCTTCCTTGGCGGCGGCAAGCGCCTGAGCGAGTGTTGCGGAATCCATGTTGTTTCCTGTTCGTGGAAAATCTATTCAGATGGCCAGGCCGCCACGGCGGTCGACATGTACGGCACCGTCGGCACCGACGGTGCCCCATCGATGCAGCAACTGGCGCAATGCGCGATCAGGACCATGCGGCTGCAATGTCGCCTGCAATCGCCAGCCGAGCAGATTGCCCTCCAGATGGCCGTGCCCGCGCAGCGGCCCGTCGCCGTAGCTGCGGAATTGTGCCTTGATCCACCCGTCGCGCGCCTGTGCCTGCAGCTGCCAGTCGCCCAACGCCACCTCGTCGTTAGCACCTTGGATCGTGGCATTGCGCCAATGTGCCGTGCCCTGCAAATCCATGGGCCAGCCGTTTTGCAGCAGCGCACGGTCGACTGACAATTGTACTTCGCCGCGCGGTGGGCCGATGCTGGTCAGCCAGCTTTGCCAAGGCGCGCCCAATGCCACACGTGCCCGTACGTTCCGCCAATCGTAGGTGTCCGATGAAATCCTGCGCACATTGCCACTGAAATCCAGCTGCGGCCCGGCGATGTCGATCTGCAGACGCACATCGCCCCACAGCGCGCGGCGCGACAGTTGCCATTGCACACGCCCCAGATCGTGGCCTTCGCGATCGCGCCACTGCCCTGCGTTGCCCTGCCACACCGAACCGGTAACCTGCTGCAATTGCATGCCATGCAGTTGCGGCGCGATCAGCGCCACCGCCCAACGCGCAGGGAAAAACCACAGCAGCACCGCCACGGCCAGCAGCACGACGCCGAAGCCAAGCAGGATTTTCCGCAGATACGTCAAGGCGCTTCCAGATGAAAAGCCGCAACACTTGAGTGATCACGGCGCAGGGCCGATGATAACCGGATGACTCACCCCGCAAGCGGCAACGTCGCACTGGCCACACGCGACCTGAAACATGTGTGGCACCCCTGCACCCAGATGCAAGACCACGAAAGCGTACCGCTGGTACCGATCGTGCGCGGCGAAGGTGCCTGGCTGATCGACGCCGAAGGCCGCCGATATCTCGATGGCATCAGCTCGTGGTGGACCAACATCTTTGGCCACGCCAATCCCCGCATCGCCGCCGCGCTGGCCGACCAGGCAAGCACGCTGGAGCACGTCATCTTCGCCGGCTTCACCCACGAACCGGCGATTGAGCTGGCCGAGAAGCTGGTCGCCATTACGCCGGCCGGGCTGGACAAGGTGTTCTTCGCGGACAACGGCTCCTCGGCGGTGGAAGTCGCGCTGAAGATGAGCTTCCATTATTGGCTCAACCAGGGCCACGGCGAGAAGACCCGCTTCATCGCGCTCAGCGGCAGCTACCACGGCGAAACGCTGGGCGCGTTGTCGGTGAGCGATGTGGCGCTGTACCGCAAAACCTATGCGCCGTTGCTGCTGACGCCATTCCTGACACCTTCGCCGGATGCCTACGAAGGCGAGCCAGGTGAAAGCCCGCAGCAGACGGCCGCCCGCCGCTTGCGCGAGTTGCGCACGCTGCTGGAAAGCCACGCGCACGAAACCTGCGCGGTGATCGTCGAGCCGCTGGTGCAGTGCGCCGGCGGCATGCGCATGTACCACCCCGATTATCTGGTCGGCCTGCGCGCGCTGTGCGATGAGTTCTCGGTGCACTTCATCGCCGACGAGATCGCCGTGGGCTTTGGCCGCACCGGCAGCCTGTTCGCCTGCGAGCAGGCGGGCGTGTCACCGGATTTCATGTGCCTGTCGAAAGGGCTCACCGCCGGCTTCCTGCCGCTCTCGGTGACACTCACCACCAACGACGTCTACGACGCGTTCTATGCCGAATACAGCGCCGGCAAGGCGTTTCTGCATTCGCACAGCTACACCGGCAACCCGCTGGCCTGTCGCGTGGCGCTGGAAACCCTGGCGATCTTCCGCGACGAGCCCGTACTTGATCGCAACCGGGTGCTGGCCGCCCATCTGGCACAACGACTGGCCCCGCTGCGCGACCATACGCATGTGGCTGATGTGCGCCAGACCGGCATGATCGCCGCGGTGGAGCTGGTGGCCGACAAAGCCACCCGCCGGCCGTTCGACAGCAAGGAGCGGCGCGGCATGCGCGTCTACCTGCATGGTTTGCAGCAGGGTGTGTTGCTGCGGCCGCTGGGCAACGTGGTGTATTTCATGCCCCCTTATGTCGTGACGGAACAGGAAATCGATTTGCTGGTCGATACCGCGATCGCCGGTATCGAACGTGCCGTGGCAGGCTGACTCACTCGTTCGCGGATCGCTCCCATGCGCACCATTCGTATCCACGTTGATGTACCGCTGATGGCCGGCGCCGAGCTGACCTTGCCGGCGCAAGCCGGTGAACACGTCGCGCGCGTACTGCGTCTGGTTGCCGGCGATCCGTTGACTTTGTTCAACGGTGACGGCAGCGACTACCCGTCCACCATCGAGCGCACCGGCAAGCGCGAGGTCGTGGTGCGCGTGGCCGCTGGCCAACCGGCGGGGACGGAATCACCGCTGCGGCTGACACTGGCGCAGGCGGTGGCGCGTGGCGAGAAGATGGACCTGATCATGCAGAAAGCCACGGAGCTGGGCGTGGCGCGGATCGTGCCGCTGCTGACGGAGCGTTCGGAGGTGAAACTCGATGCCGCCCGTGCGGAAAAGCGCCTGGCCCATTGGCGTTCGGTGGTCGCCAGCGCCTGTGAACAGAGCGGACGGGCGCGACTGCCGGAGGTCCTCGGCGCACAACCGCTGCAGGCCTGGCTGGATCAGCTGACCGACGACGGCGCGCTGCGCCTGGCGCTGTTACCCGAAGGCACGCAAAACGCGCGCGATCTCCGTTTCGGGCCGGCTGGTGGCTCGCTGGTGATCGGTCCCGAAGGCGGCCTTGGTGAGCGCGATATACAGGCCCTCACGGCGCACGGTTTTGCCGGCCTGCGCCTCGGCCCGCGCATCCTGCGCACAGAAACGGCGGGAATGGCGGCACTTGCGGCGTTGCAGGCACTGCACGGCGACGCCTGACGCCTCAATCGTCGGAATCAGCCCATGACGACGGCGCGGACGCGGAGTCCATGCGTTCGAAGTCGACGTGGTCTTCGGTCGTCTCATCCGACCCCACGGCATCAACCTGCTGCAGCAAGGCCAGAAGTTCCGCCTCGATGCCTTCCATGTCCGGGATCACCGCGACATCGTCACGCACCAGCACCCGGGCACGGATACCCGGCGGCAATTGGGTGCCGTCGTGGGTCGGGATGATCAGCTCGGCGTTGAGCGTGGTAAGGCGCGGGAAACCCTGCGTGACCAGCGCCATGAACGGCATCTGCGCATTGCCACCCAGTGTCTTCAGCACGGCAACGCGGGAACTGAGTTCGGCGTCGCCCTCTTCCGCGCCACAAAGCCGGGTGAACGACACCAGCGGTACCCGCCAGCCACGCCAGGCAATGCGCCCGAGCAACCACGCCGGCGCACCGGCTACCGACTCCGCCTCGGGCAGGGTGATGACTTCGGCCACGGTGGCGTTGGGCAACAACAAGCGCATATGGCCAACCGGCACCAGGATGCAGCGGATTTCGCGCGGCAGCGGATCACTCATGGATACACCTCGATCAGGTGCGCCGCCAACTCATGCGGGGCACCGGAAAAACTGACCAGTCGCTCGGCAAAAATGCTGCCGACCATATCGGAATACTGTACGTCGGACGCGGCTTCGACCCAGACCTCGCCACCCAGATCGTGTACGGCCTGGGCGCCGGCAACCGCGTCGGTGGAGCTTCCGGCGAACACGATCGACACCACGTCGCGCCCGAAAATAGTGGCGACCGTGCTGAAATTGGCATCGATCGAGGACTCGTTGCCGGCATCGGGCTCGTTGGCCTGCACGGTTATCGCGCCGTCGCGGCGCAACGAAACCTGGGACGCCGCCGGCACCACCAACAACTCGCCGGGCACGGCATGGTCACCGTCGGTTGCCAGCCGGACGGGCAATGGCCCGCCGCCGACCGACAGCACTTCCATCAGCCCCGATATCGATTGCGCACCCAGGTGCTGGGTGAGCAGAAACGTCGATCGCGTGGGTGCCGCCAACGCCGAAAGGAATTCGCACACCGAATCCAGCCCGTCAGCCGCCGCCCCCAGCAACACGACCCGATGCAGACGGCGAGTGTTGTCGTCCAGGTGCATCTCGCTGTCCTGCGAGTAGGGCTGCGGCGCCACCGCCTCTTCCATCGTCAGCAACTGCAGGCTCATCACCGGCTCGGTGGCCGGTGCCGCGTGCTCGACCTCGGGTGAAAGGAATTCGGCTGCAGTCTGTTTCACCACGCCAAAATCCGTGGCGGATACCGTGGCGGGCGCCGGCGCGGGTGCGACGGGAGCGTCATCGTCCAGCAAGGCCCAGCTGTCGGGCGCACTCACCACGGTGGGTGCCGGGGCTTTTTCGGAGACAGGTGCAGCATCACCAGCCAGGGACAGGTCCGACGGCAGGTGATCGAAATCGAAACTCGTGGCCGCTGCGGCAACCCGTTCGGTACCGACGCTGTCCTCGGCGGCGGGTTCATCCACGGCGTCGGAGGCCTCGGCCGCTTCGCCAGCCACATCGCCGAACTCACCATCGTGCAATGCCGGTGCGTTTTCGAAATAACGCAGGCCCGAGCCGAATTCGTCCTCGCCCGTCGACAAGGCATCGGAGGCCAGCATGGCCTCGAGCTCGGCTTCGAGGCTGTTGGAATCGGCGCTCTCGGGCCCATCGATGCCCTGATCGATCGATGCGGGCTCGTCGAAAGCCAGGTCACCGTCGGTCTCCGTCGCGCTGGATACGGCCGTCGTGACGGCCTCTTCAGCGGCAGGAACCGTGTCGTCCGTGAGCTCGGCGCTTTCGGCCACCGACGGGGCCGCAGCGGGCACGACCAGGCTGGCGGCGGTGAGCGGCCGCGGCGGGTCGACATCGGCGGAGGCCATGACCTTGGCCGCCAGATGGCGCGCCCAGCGGGCGCGATCCCACCCTTCAAGCGCGCGGCTGGCCTGGCCGTCATTGAAAACCACGCGCGGCGTATCGCCGTCGATCACGTCATAGAGGCGATCAAGCGCGTCGTCGTTCTCGTCGTCGAGATTCACCACCACGACCTCGGCCCCGCTTGCCATCAACAGGTCGCGGTTGAGGCTGGCCATGCTGCCTTCGTGCACGATCCGCGCGCCATGCTCCTGCAGTGCCAGGCGCAACTGGCCGCCCAGTTCGCCATCGCCGAAAAGCAATGCGATCCCCGGGCCGGATTCAGTCATGGGCCGGCTCCGACGCGTGCAGCTCCAGCACCTCGCCGATCTGCGTCAGCAGGTCGGCCTCCTGGTACGGCTTGCCGAGATAACGCTCCACACCGATGTCGAGTGCCCGCTGGCGGTGTTTGTCGCCGCTGCGCGAGGTGATCATGATGATCGGCACGCCGCTGAGGCGCGGGTCGGCCTTCATCAGGGTCGCCAGCTCGTAGCCGTCCATGCGTGGCATCTCGATATCCAGCAGCATCAGATCAGGGACGCGCTCGTGCAGTTTCTCGACCGCATCGACACCGTCCTTGGCGGTGCTGACCTCGTACTCATGACGTTCGAGCACGCGGCTGGTGACCTTGCGCATGGTGATGGAATCGTCCACCACCATGACCAGCGGCCGCACCCGGACTTCCTCGATGACCGGCGCCTGCAGGGCACTGAGCCCCTCTGCCAGACGCTGCTCGCGACGTGTGATGCCGTGGCGGACCAGCGGCGCCAGATCCAGAATGATCAGCACCGAGCCATCGCCCATGATGGTGGCGCCGAGCAGACCGGGCACCGAACTGATCTGCGGGCCCACCGACTTGACCACGATTTCGTGGGAGCCCAGCACCGCGTCGATCCGGATGGCCGCACGCAAGTCACCGGCACGGGTAAGCAGCAAGGGCTGCTGCTCGCCCTCGGGCGGCAACCCGGGCGGCAGCCCGAGCAGTTCGGCCAGATCGTGGATGGCGTAGGACTCATTGCCATGGGAGAACGTGGGCTCGCCCTGCTCCAGCAGCGTCGTCATCTCATCGGCGTCAATCCGTGCGACACCCTGGACCGACGTCATCGGGATGGCGAACGTGGCCTCGCCGATGCGTACCAGGATTGCCTGCGTCACCGCCAGGGTGAACGGCAGGCGCAGTACGAACGTGGTGCCCTTGCCCGCGGTCGATTCGATCGACAACGAGCCGCCCAGTTGCTTGATCTCGTTGGCCACCACGTCCATGCCGACGCCGCGGCCGGCCAGCTGGGTGATCTTGCCCGCAGTGGAGAAACCGGCCTGGGTGATCAGACCCAGCAGTTGATCGTCGCTGGGGTTGGCGTCGGCACGAAGCAGCCCGCGCTCGATGCCACGGGCGCGGATCGCCTCGCGATCGAGGCCGCGGCCATCGTCGCTGACGCGCACTACCACCTCGGTCGCCTCGCGTGCCACCCGGATATGCACCGCGCCTTCGGCCGGCTTGCCGACCTTGCGTCGTTCGTCCGGCGTTTCGATGCCGTGCGCGATGGCATTGCGCAACATGTGCTCGAACGGCGCCTTGATGCGGTCGAGCAGGTTGCGATCCATTTCGCCGTGCGCACCGTCCACATAGAGCTGCGCGTGCTTGCCTTCTTCCTGGGCGGCCTGGCGGAGGGTGCGGCGCAGGTTGGGAACCATGGTGTCGAACGGCAGCATGCGGGTACGCAGCAGACCATCCTGCAGGTCGGTGCTGACACGCGACTGCTGGATCAGCAGGGTTTCGGCCTGGCGCGTCAGTTCGTCCAGCGTGCTCTGGATGGAGACCAAGTCGGACACCGACTCGGCCAGCGCGCGGGAATACTGCTGCAGCTGGGAATAACGATCGAGCTCGAGCGGATCGAACACGGTGGTGAGGCCCGCCTCGCGATGCTCGCGCTGGAAGCGCGCGATGATCTGCGCCTCGGTCTCGATTTCCAGCATGCGCAACTGGCTGCGCAAGCGGGCCACGGTCTGTTCCAGCTCGACCAGGTTGAAGCGGTAGCCGGCAACCTGCTGCTCCAGCCGCGAACGGTAGATGGCCACTTCGCCGGCATGATTGACGAGGCTGTCCAGCAGGTCGGCGCGAACGCGGATCTGTTCCTGCGTCGAGCGGACTTCTTCTTCCACCTCGGGCAACAGCCCCGGCAGATCGCCGTCTGGTGTCCGTTCACCGGACGCCGCCACCGGCGACGCCGGCGCCGCCGTCTCGGGCATCGCAATGGCTGCCAGCACGTCGTCGTTGGTGAAACCTTCCTCACCGGCGAGCGCCAGCAGCCGGTCGATCATCGCCTGCGGGTATTCGATCGTCTGGCGATGCGCCACCTGCTGCACCATCGCGTTGAGCTGGTCGAAGCTGGATTCCAGCGCGCCGATCAACGAGGCGGTGCCAGACGCGTCGACCGGCTTCTCCAGCAGTGTCTCGATCGCGTGGGCCAGATCGCCGATCGACCCCAGGCCCGAGATGCGCGCGCCGCCCTTGAGCGTATGCAGGTCGCGCTGAAGCTCGCCCACGTAGCCAAGTTCAGTCGGCTCGGCGCGCCACTGCGCCAGCACGTCATCGGCGTGATCCAGGATTTCATGTGCCTCATCGAGGAACACTTCGAGCAAGTCGTCATCGAGGGCATTGGCGGCGGGCGTCTCATCGGCGCCGCCTTCCACGGTTGTGGATACCGCACCGGCATCGACGGCGTGGGTCGTCTGCCGCGCCAATGCAGCAGCCTCCGACGCCT
This sequence comes from Rhodanobacter sp. Root480, assembly GCF_001426645.1. Lineage (GTDB taxonomy): Bacteria > Pseudomonadota > Gammaproteobacteria > Xanthomonadales > Rhodanobacteraceae > Rhodanobacter > Rhodanobacter ginsenosidimutans. The sequence goes on along the minus strand of NZ_LMEX01000001.1, from coordinate 55,007 downwards.
CGCGCTCGGCGAGTTCGCGTGCCTCACGCGCACGGCGTCCGGCCGCTTCGCGCTCGGCGGCTTCACGTTCAGCCGATGCACGCGCTTCGGCCTCGCGCTGCTCCGCAGCTTCACGCTCGGCGGCTTCGCGTGCAGCAGCCTCACGCTCGACGGCCTCCAGCTCCGCGGCAAGCTCCTCGGCCAGCCCGGCGTCGTCCAGGTCGTCTTGCTGCGCGTCGATGGCGGCGTTCTCGTCGTCCATCCGCACGGCATCGTCGACGGGAGCGTCTTCGATATCGCTGTCGCGGGTTTCCCCTGGTTCGAACGCATCCAGCGCCGCCATCAACTCGCTGGCAAACGTCTCGTGGTGCGCATCGTCGGCATCGGCCGCAGGCTCGGCGCCGTCAACAAAGGCGGCAGCCGGCGATGCCTCCGACAATGTCTCGTCGGCAGGTGTCTCGTCGGCGATGGCCGGTGCTTCGTCGTTGTCGACCGGCATCGCGTCCAGTTCGTACGACGGCGTCCAGGCGTCCAGATCATGCTCCGCACCCAATGCCGCGGCATCTTCCAGGTCGTCGGGGCGGGACTCGTACACCACGTGGGCAACCTGCGACTCGGAGTACAAGTCGCGCATGGCCACGATCTCGTCGACCAGCGCATCCACGACGGGCAACTGCGGATCGGCCGCGTCGAATTGCTCCATCACGGTATCGACTACGTCGGCGGCCTCGCCCAGAAGGCGGATGCCTTCGCTGGACAACGGCACATCGGCGGCGCGCAGGCGCTTGAGCAAACCCTCCAGCGGCGACAACACCTGCATCAGCAAGGCGATGTCGACCATGGCGATGGCCCCGTGCAAGGTATGCACGGCGCGCAGCAGTTCTTCGCCCACCCGCAGTTCGGTGCCCGCGCGTTGGATGGCGCCGCGTATCGTCTGCAGATACTGGGCCACTTCGCTGCGCAGGATCTCCAGCAGAACCGGGTCCACCGGCGGCATCACCGGCAACGGCAACGCTTCAACCGGTTCGACGTCATCGTCCGGCGCGCCTGCCAACGTGTGGGCATCGGTGATGCCGGCCTGCGGAATCGCTGCCGCATCCGCGTCCATGCGCGGCACGCGGCGGCGTACGACCCGGCGAACCGTTTCGGTAACAACCGACGGATGGCCCTCGACCCGCGCGCCCTCCTCGCCAGCGGCCAGTCGTTCGGCCACGTCCATGATGGCGCCGAGCGGTGCTTTCAGCGCGCCTTCGCCCTTGAGCGCGGCCAGCAACTGCGGCAGCGCATCGATGGCCCGGCGCACCATCGCCTGCACGCCTTCATGCGGTTCGATGCTGTTGTCGAGCACGCGGTTGAGCGTGCTTTCGACCTTCCATGCGAACTCGCCGAGCACGCTGGCGCCAACCAGCCGGCCCGAACCTTTCAATGTGTGGAACGAGCGGCGGATGGCCGTCAGTGAGGACAACTGCGATGGATCGTCCAGCCAGACCTTTTCGGCCTCGGTGAGGTTGTCGATTTCCTCCTGCATCTCCTCCAGGAAGATTTCGCGGATATCGTCATCGATGCCTTCGGCGTTGGCATTGAAGCCGGCGGTGGCCGCCAGCGGATCGGTGACCGGAACCTGCTCGACGATCTCCTCTTCGATTTCGACCCAGTCCTCGTCGGAAGCGCTTTCGGCCGACTCGGGTTTCAGGGATTCGGTTTCAGCCAGGCGCAGGCCATCGATATCCTGCGCGGAGCGCGGCGAGGATGTGTCTTCGCCGATGATCAGCTCATCGATGCTGTCGCCCGGATGCACGCTCACCGATTCGGAGAGCTCGACATGTTCGTCGTTCGTCGGCAATGCATCGGCGGCCACCGGCGGCGGGGTCTCGGGCAATTCGCGGGCAGCCGGCGGCGGCCAGTAACCCAGCAGGCCCAGACTGTGCTCGGCGACATCAAGGATATGTTCCAGGCCACCGCGATGTTCGCGGGCAGCCTCGAGGTAATACTCCAGCGCGGCCAGCGCATCGGCCAGGTGATCCATCTGCGCGCCATCGGGCACGCGTCGATCGAGCAGCAGCTCATTGCCGATGAAGCGGCTGATGCCTTCGGCCAGCTCGGCGGGGCGTGCCGTGGACAGCATGCGCAATGCACCGGCCACCTCATCCATCAACGCCGGGCTGCCGGCAAGATGCTCGTGCTGCCAACCGGATTCGCTGAACGCCACGATCGCGTCTTTCACTTTGCCGGTGTTGCTGATCGCTTCCTGCATCAACGCCACGACGATGCCCATGGCCTCGCTGCGGGGAACGCCGACCACACCTTCGTCGCCTTCCGTCACACCCTCGGCGCCAAGGCTTTCGATGTGGTCGTCCAGCGATGCCTCGACATAGAGCAGCGCGCCGGCAACATCGAGCAACGCGGCCTCGTCGGCACTGCGCATGTGATTGGCGATCTCGTCGAGAACCTGTCGCTGCTCGACAACCATCCGCCGCGGCACCGCGAGCGCCAGCATGCCGAGGGTGTCGCCGACACGCTCCAGCACTTCGCCCTGTGCAGCCAATTGGGCCGGGTCACCATCCACCTGGCGCAGGAACAGATCCAGCGCTTCCTTCACCCGCAACAAATCATCTTTCAGCGCGCGCGACACGGAGTCGAGCAAGGCGCGGTTGTGGCCGGCCATCGATCCGCGCGCGTGCTCCAGTTCGCTGGCGTCAGGCACCTGACGATCGAGCGCGTACGTGGATTGCAGCAGCTCCATCTGCGGGCTGCGCTGCGGCGATTGCGCCACCAGATAGAGCAGCTGGCACGCCAGTTCGTCGGCGTCACCACCACGCAGACTGTCCTCGCCGTGTTCGACCAGCTCGCGGATATTGCGATCGACCTTGCCGATCAGCTGGCGGATTTCGGTCGTACGGTTCTTGAACAAGCCTTGCCCAAGGCCCTCCAGTACTCCCGCCGCGATCCACCACAACCGGCGACCGTGCACGTGATAGCAGCGCGCGGCAATTTCCAGCAGCGTGGTGCGCATGCCGGCCAATTGGCGCGTCGGATCCTCGCCACGGAACCAGCCCAGCAGCTGTCGCTGGAAGCGAAGCCGCAGCGCGGTCAATTCGCCACGACGCGCCTCGGCATGCGACTCGCTCATGGCGGCGGGCGCCTGCTCCGGCAGGAAGGCGTCGAGATTGGGATGGAACAGGGCCGACTCGGACAGCGGCGGTTTCCCGATGGCCGCGCGCAGGTCGTTGAGCAGCGGCAGCAACACCACCGGCACGTCACGATGTCCGCCGGACAGGCGCTCGAGATAGTCCGGCAACTGCATCAGGCCACGCATCAATACGGCGTAGGCGTCTTCGCGATTGGCAACCTGGTCGTCAAGCAGCGCGCGGGAAACCTCTTCCATCTCGGCCGCCGCCATGGCGGCGCCATGCAGCTCCACCATTTGCAAGGTGCCACGCACCTGATGCAACTGGTCCACGCACGAACGCATGACGCTGCGATCGGCGGGATTTTCGACATGGGTCGCCAACGCGTCACGGGCGCTGGACAGTGCTTCGTCCAGCTGGGGCTTGACCCACTGCAGCGTGGTGAAATCGATGTGGTCTTGAAGTCTCATGCGCCTCTCTCAGCGGTTGCGCAGCGATGCATTACGCCACCAGCGAGAATGCCCCCCTTCAAAGTGCTCATGTCAATCCGGCAACTTGAAATGCGCCACCGAGCGGCGAAGATCGCTCGCCAACTGCGCCAACGTACCGATGGAATCCGCTGTCTGGCTGGCGCCTTGCGATGTCTGCGAGGTGATTTCCTGGATCGCATTCATCGATACCGAAATATCGGTGGCCGCCGCCGACTGCTCCCTTGCCGCCGTGGAAATGCTCTGAATCAGTGCGGACAGATCGTGCGAAACGCGCTCGATGTCACCCAGCGCGCTGCCTGCGTCCTCCGCCAGTCGCGCACCGGCGACCACCTCGGCGGTGGTCTGCTCCATCGAGTTCACCGCTTCGTTGGTATCGGACTGAATCGTCTGCACCAGCGTCTCGATACGCTTGGTGGCGCTGGTGGAGCGTTCGGCCAGTCGCTGCACTTCGTCCGCCACCACCGCGAAACCGCGACCGGCCTCACCGGCTGAGGCGGCCTGGATGGCTGCGTTCAATGCCAGGATGTTGGTCTGTTCGGCAATGTCGTTGATCAGTTCCACGATCGAGCCGATCTCCTGCGAGGATTCGCCCAGCCGCTTGATGCGCTTGGAGGTCTCCTGGATCTGGTCGCGGATGGAGTCCATGCCGGAGATCGTTTCGCGTACCACCTCGGCGCCGTGCGAGGCGATTTTCACCGAGCGCTCGGCCACGTCGGCCGACTCGGCCGAATCGCGCGACACGTTGTCCATCGAACTCACGATCTGGTTGATCGCCGAGGTCGCGGTGCTGATCTGCTGTGCCTGCTGCTCGGCCGCGTTCGCCAGCTGGCGGGCGGTGGTCTGCGTTTCCTGCGCCGAGGACGACACCTGCTCGGAGGTCTCGTTGATCGTGGTCACCAGGGATCGCAGCTCGTCGATGGCGTAGTTCACCGAGTCGGCGATGGCGCCGGTGATGTCCTCGGAAACGGTGGTCTTGACGGTGAGGTCACCCTCGGCGAGCGATCCCATCTCATCCAGCAGGCGCATGATCGCCTCCTGGTTGCGCTGGTTCAGCTCGGTACTCTCGGCGAAGCGGCGGCGCTGGTCGCGCACCAGGCTGACCACCAGCAACAGCGCGAAGGCCACCGCGCCAATCGCTGCCAGCAGGCCCCACCACACGTTCGGGAACAGCCTGCGCAACGGCAATTTGCCGATCTGCTCGGAGAGGTCGTTGGCGCGCAACAGCACGGTCTGCGAATCCAGCGATGCCTGGTTGCCGGCGTGCTTCACGTCCGCGATGTTGCTGGCGGCAGCGACCAGCCGTGACAGCGGATCGGCCAGCTTTTCCCAGCTGGCATCCATGTCGGAAAGGATCTTGCGCGCATTGGCGTCGCTGACCGGTTTTACGCCGCTGCCGCTGTTGCCCTCGAGCAACCCCTTCAACACGGTGCCGTAGAGCTGGGCGTCACGGGCGAGTCCGTCGGCCGCGGATTGGGCGGTGGAACCGCCCTGCAACACTTCCTGCACACGGCGGATGATGCGGTCAGCAGAGAGCATCTGGCGCGAAGTGCCCAGCATCTGCTCGGAGCTGCCGTTGCGCTGCTGCAGGATGTTGACCACCTGCTCCATGCTGGAGTTGAGCAGCGGTATCTCGCGCGACAGCGTGGCGGCGCGCTGGGCCGAATCGAGCACCACGGACTTGTTGGACAGGATCTTGCCGATATCGGCGTCGAGCTGGCTCCAGGAATGGCTCAACGCGGTTACCGCGCGACCGGACGGCGTGGTGTCGTTGTTGCCGTAGGCACGCATGCCACCGGCGGTATCGCCTTTGCTCAACCGTTGCACCGCCGAATCGATGGCGTTGCGCGTGCTTTCCAGTTCCTTGAACGAATCGACGTTGCCGTCGGCGGACTCAAGCGCGAATTTCGCAGTCTGCTGCGACAGCACCTGGATCTGCGTGGTCAGCGCGATCGCTTGCCGATCCTCGCCGTTGCGCTGGTTGAGCAGGAAAAAGTCCACCGCCGCAAAACCGATCGCCGCCAGCAGCATGACGATAAGGAGGGTGTAACCCCGTTCCCTGCTAACGCCCCCTGTAGTGCTCATGTTCACCTCACCCGTCTGCGCTTCTGGCAGCGCCGCTCGTGGCGGCGCTCAGCGGAGCAGTTGCCCCTGATTCCGGTCCCAACCGATCCCGGTCCTTCTTGTATTCGATGTGACGCGTCAGGCCGCGGCCTGTCGAAAATCCGGTGCGCGCACCAGTCGGTTCATGCTGAAAACCGCCAACTGCTGCTCCCCCACGCGACCATCGACGAAACGAACAAGGCGCGGATCGTCCTCGTTCATCGCCTGAGTCCGTTGTTCCTGGTCGACCGTACGCTGGCCAAACACCTCGTCCACCAGCAGCGCCACGTTGCCGCCGTTCTGGCGCACGATCAGCAGGCGCGTACGGTCGGTATGCAGCGTGCGTTCGCCGAACAGGAAGCGGGCGAAGTCAATGACGGGTACCAGGTTGCCGCGCACGTTGGCGACGCCGAGCAGCCATGGCTGCGTGCCCGGCACCGGCGTAAGCAGTGGCACCGCCAGCAGTTCGCTGATCTCGTCGATGCCACTGACCAGCAGACGCGAGCCCACCCGGAAGCCGATGCCGCGCCAAAGCCCCGGCGCCTCCAGCGTGTCGGGCGAAGCCGAGGCGTGCGCCAGCGACTTCCGCTCGAAATGGGCAAGTATCTCGAAAGGCGTGAGGTTGACCGCCTGGTTCATGCCGCCCCCGGCAGCAACCCGCTGATGCTGGCCAGCAGCTCTTTTTCATTCACCGGCTTGGTGATGAAGGCCCGCGCACCCTGGCGCAGCCCCCACACGCGATCGGTTTCCATCGACTTGGTGGTGATCATCACGATCGGGACGCCGGCCGTGGCCGGGTCGCGGGTGAGGATGCGGGTGGCCTGGAAGCCGTTCATGCCGGGCATGATCACGTCCATGATGACCAGGTCGGGCAGCTCGGCCCTTACGCGTTCAATGCCGTCTTCGGCGGTGCTGACCGCGATGACGGTATAACCGGCGCGCTCGAGCAACGTGGTGAAGACACGCACGTCGGTCGGCGAATCGTCGATGATGAGAATAGTTGCCACAGAACCCCCTGGATCTCTGCAGTCAGCCGGCGGTATGCGCTGAGCCGACGTGGCTATGGATGGCACCCAGCAGTTCGTCGCGCGTGAACGGCTTGGTCAAATACTGTTCCGCGCCCACGATGCGGCCGCGAGCCTTGTCGAACAGACCATCCTTCGAGCTCAGCATGATGACCGGGGTGCTGCGGAATTGCGGATTGTTCTTGATCAATGCACAGGTCTGATAACCATCCAGCCGCGGCATCATGATGTCGACGAAGATGATCGCGGGTTTCTGATCGGAGATCTTGGCCAATGCCTCGAATCCGTCCACCGCGGTCAACACTTCGCAACCTTCCTTCTTGAGCAAGGTTTCCGCGGTGCGGCGGATGGTCTTGGAGTCATCGATCACCATGACCTTCAGTCCAGCGAGGCCGTTAACGCTCACGTTCAAATTCACTCAAGCTCCCCCTGTGGCGCACCGAGCTCAGCATGGACCTTGATGGCAAGCAACTACTATGCCGCTGGGGTACATGCACAAATTCAGCAAAGATAAGGCCGCTCGAAAACAGGCTTTCGGGCAATGCCTCTCGCGCATTGCTGTTTACCGCCTGCTCGCCGAGACTGTCAAGCAATGATGACAGAGCGCTCCGCTCGGCGATGTCGAGTGTGACGCAAATCGGCAGCATGTGGCGGTGAGCGGCAGGCAACGCACACGGCAGGGCCGGAATCGCTTGTGGCGATGGCGTGGTCTCGGCGACCATTCACGCATGACATGGCGACCGCGGGCCACTCGGTCCGCCATACCCGCCACGGAGAAATACGATGACGCTTTCGGTCGCGGTGCTGATGGATCCCATCAGCACCATCAAGGTCGCCAAGGACACCAGCTTCGCGATGCTGCTCGAGGCGCAGCGTCGCGGGCACTCGCTGCTCTACTTCGAGCAGGCCAGCCTGGCCCTGCGCGACGGCGTGCCGTGGACGCGACTGGCTGCCTTGCAGGTACGCGACGATCCGCGCGACTGGTACACGCTGGGCGAGCCGCAATGGCGCGACCTGCGCGACATCGATGTCGTACTGATGCGCAAGGACCCGCCGGTGGATGCTCAGTTCATCAACGACACCCTGGTGCTCGAAGTTGCCCAGCGCGCCGGCGTCACCGTAGTGAACAAGCCGCAGGCGCTGCGCGACTGCAACGAGAAACTGTTCGCGATGGATTTCCCCCAGTGCATCGTGCCGACCCTGGTGGCGCGCGACGCCGACGAACTGCGCCGCTTTGCCGCCGAACACGGCGAGGTGGTGTTGAAGCCGCTCGACGGCATGGGTGGCCGGGGCATCTTTCGGGTCAAGGCGGGCGACAGCAACCTCAACTCGATGCTGGAAACCCTGCTCGGCGGCGATGCCCACGGTGCCGGCCGACAGCTCACCATCGCGCAGAAATACATTCCGGAAATCACTGCCGGCGACAAACGCATCCTGGTGGTCGACGGCGAACCCGTGCCGTATGCGCTGGCGCGCATACCGCAAGGTAACGAGTTCCGCGGCAATCTCGCCGCCGGCGGGCGTGGCGAAGGCGTGCCGCTGTCCGAGCGCGATCGCTGGATCGTGGCGCAGGTGGCGCCCGAGCTTCGCCGGCGCGGGCTGCTGTTCGTCGGCCTGGACGTGATCGGCGACTACCTCACCGAAATCAACGTGACCTCGCCCACCTGCGTGCGGGAGCTTGATCACCAGTTCGGCCTCAATATCGCCGGCCAGTTGTTCGATGTCATCGAGCAGCGCGTTGCCGGAACGCGCGCCGCGTGAATGCCGTCACCGTCAACGAGACGCCGAACGCGATCGGCGCCACCATGCTGTTTTCGCTGTTGCTGCACGGCGTGCTGTTGCTGGGCATCACGTTCCACTTCACCAAACCCACGCCCGCGCTGCCGACGCTGGATGTGACGCTGGTCAACGTGGCCAACCAGCGGGCGCCGGACCAGGCGGACTTCCTGGCCCAGGCCAACAACAGCGGCGGCGGTGTGAGCGATCGGGCCGCACGGCCGTCGCAGCGGCACTCCGGCGCGCTATCCAAGCCCGACCCCGGCACGGCGGCCAAGGCGACGGAGGCGACCACACCCGCTCCGCGCGACGCCACGCCCACGCACATGGTCACCACCACCGGCACCAGCGCGTTCGCGGTGACCAGCGATTCGGCGCAGACCAAGGTCGCGCCGCAACCGCAGACACAGACCGCCGCCGACCTGCAACGCCAGCAGACGATGGCGCAGCTGGCCGCCGAGCTGCGCGAGCAGACCGAGGCGCTGGCGAAGCGGCCGAAGAAGAAATTCATCTCCGCCAGCACTCGCGAGTACGTCTACGCCAGCTACATGCGCGGATGGTCCGACCGGGTGCAGCGCGTGGGCAACCTCAACTACCCGGAGCAGGCGCGCGAGCGCAAGCTGTACGGCGACCTGGTGCTCACCGTGGGCCTGCGCCGCGACGGCAGTATCAAGACGATCGAGGTGATCAAGAGTTCGGGGCATCCGCTGCTGGATGCCTCGGCCGAACGCATCGTGCGGCTGGCGGCGCCTTTCCCGGCCCTGCCCAGGGACGCCGCCGTGGACGAGCTGTACATCACGCGCACCTGGCAGTTCCTGCCGGGCGACGTGCTGCGCAATCACTAGAACCGGCATGGCGGTCACTTCCCGTTCGCACGTTATTCGGCGCGCCGGGCTTACAATGAGCACATGAGTACGCCTGCCGCCGACATTCTCACCGGCCATTTCCTGATCGCCATGCCGAACCTGGCCGATCCGCCGTTTTCGCGCGGCGTGGCCCTGCTGTGCCAGCACGACGAGAACGGCGCGGTCGGCCTGCTGGTGAACCGCCTGTCCGAGTACCGGTTGGGCGACGTGCTGGCGCAAATGAAGCTCGACTGCGTCGATATCGAAATGGCCGATTCACCGGTATTGATCGGAGGCCCCGTGCAACAGGAGCGCGGTTTCGTGCTGCATCGCGAAACCGGCAACTGGGAGTCGAGCTACCGCGTCAGCACCGAGTGGTCGATCACCACCTCGCGCGACATCCTGGTGGCGATCGCCGCCGGCGAAGGTCCGCGGCAGGCGGTGATGGCGCTGGGCTATGCCGGCTGGGAAGCGGGGCAGCTGGAGCAGGAGCTGCTGGACAACGCCTGGCTCACCGCCGAAGCCAGCAGCCACATCCTGTTCGAGACGCCACTGGAAGACCGCTGGACCGCAGCCGCCGCTCTGGTTGGCGTGGACCCGCGTCAGCTTTCCATGTACGCAGGCCACGCATGAGTTGCGCGCTGGGTTTCGACGTCGGCAGCCGCATCATCGGCGTCGCCGTCGGCAACACGATCACCAGCAGCGCCCGCGCCGTGGCCACCGCGCAAGTGCGCGACGGCAACATCGAATGGCATGTCATCGACACGCTGCAAAAGACCTGGCTGCCGGACACCTTCGTGGTCGGCCTGCCCTTGACGCTCGATGGCGCCGAACAACCGGCCAGCCGCGGTGCGCGCCGGTTCGCCACGCAATTGCATGAGCGCTACGGCGTGCCCGTGGTCCTTGTCGACGAGCGACACAGTTCGCAGGAAGCGGCGCGCCGCTTCGCGCATGCCCGCTCCGTCGGCCTGAAACGTCGCCGGCACGCCGACGACATCGATGCCGAGGCCGCCGCCGTCATTCTGGAGCACTGGCTCCTCGAACCGCCGGTTCCGGCCACCGCCGAACCACGCTGATCCCGCCCACCTGTCGACCCGATTCCATGAGCCCTCGCCTGCGCCACCTCACCACCCTGGAACACCTTCCCCGCATCAGCATCGAGCGCCTGCTCGATCGGGCTGAAGCCCTGCGCGACGCCTGCGCACACGGCACCCGAAAGCTGGACGTGCTGGCCGGGCGCACCGTGCTCAACCTGTTCTTCGAACCCTCCACCCGCACCCGCACGTCGTTCGAACTGGCCGCGCGCCGGCTGGGCGCGGACGTCATCAATTTCGACCTGAGCTTTTCGTCCACCAGCAAGGGCGAGGAGTTGTACGACACGCTGCATACGCTGGAAGCCATGCACCTGGATGCGATCATCGTGCGGCACAAGGAAGCCGGCACGCCCGACGCACTCGTACGCCACGCGATGAGCGGTGTCTCGGTGGTCAACGCCGGCGACGGCAACCGCGCCCACCCCACCCAGGGCCTGCTCGATGTACTCACGATCCGCCAGCACCGGCCGGATTTCGAGAACCTGGTAGTGGTGATCTGCGGCGACATCAAGCACTCGCGCGTCGCGCGCTCGGACATCCACGCGCTGACCGTGCTGGGGGTGAAGGAAATCCGCCTGTGCGGCCCCGCGGGCCTGATGCCGGCGGCAGACGAATTCCCCCACTGCCGCTATTACAACGACTTCGACGCCGCGATCGAGGGCGCCGATGTGTCGATCATGCTGCGCCTGCAGAAAGAGCGCATGGCCAGCGTGGATTTGCCCGATGAGGCCGCGTACTTCAACCACTACGGGTTGGACACACGCCGTCTGGCGCGTGCCGCCAAGGGCTGCCTGGTGATGCATCCCGGGCCACTCAACCGGGGCATCGAGATCGCGTCGGAAGTGGCCGATGGGGCGCAGTCGCGCATCCTCGAACAAGTGGGCAACGGCGTGTTCGTGCGCATGGCCGTGTTGTGCGAAGTGCTGGCCCGCTGAGAAAGCATCCGGCGGTACGTGATGGCGCGCGCCGCCGCTTCGGTGTTGCGATGCGGCACGGGTGGAAACGGGCATAATAGCCGCGCTTTCCACCTATCCATCAGGGGTTTCATCATGCGATCGACGATGCGCTTCATCGCGCTGGGTTTGGCCGGCTTCATGCTGGTGGCCTGCTCGCACAAGGACAAGAACGCACCGCTGGCTTTCGTACCTGCCGACACGCCGTATGCGGTGGCCAACCTGGCGACGCTGGACGATGACACCCGCACCGCCCTGCTGACCCAGGCCGACGCGCAGTTGCCGGCCCAACTGGCCCAGCTCAATGCCATGGCTGACGACATGGCCGCCAAGGATCCGGATACCGCGCGCCTGCTGCGCGCGTTCGGCACCGAGCTGAAAGGCCAGACCATCGAAACCTTTGCCGCACACGCCGGCATCGACGTGAAGGGCCGTGCCGCGTTTTACGGCCTGGGCCTGGCTCCGGTGCTGCGGTTCGACCTCAGCGACCCGGCGATGTTCGAGGGGTTCGTCACCCGGCTCGAAACCGCCTACGGCAAGAAACTCGATACCGCGCAGGAAGACAAGCAGGCTTATCGTCGCCACGTTTCCACCGCGTCGGGCACCGAGGTGATCCTGGCCATCGTCGGCAAGCAGGCCGTCATCGCCCTGCTGCCCGACACGGCGACACCGAGCCTGCTGCGTCAGGCGCTGGGCCTGGATCGGCCGAAAAAGAGCCTGCAGGATGATGGCCGCCTGAAGACCCTGGCCAAGGCCAAGGGCTACAAGGACTGGCTGGTCGGCCAGCTGGATCTGACCCGCGCCCTGCCGCTGCTGGCCAGTGGCAACGACCCGTTGTTCGGCGCCATCGAGAAGGCCCGGGCCAAGGCCGAGTCGGCCAAGACCGGTGAACCGGTGGCCAACCAGTTGCAGACGCCGCCCAGCTGCGCCATCGACGCGGCGCGCATCGCCGCCCGCGTGCCTGCGATGAGCTTTGGCTACACGCGGCTCGACCCGAAACACCAGGATGCCCGCTTCGACATCGCGTTGGCACCTGACATCAGCGAGGCCTTTGCCAAGCTCAAGGTGGATCTGCCAGGTCTGGGCACGGCCGGCACCGCGCCGTTCGACCTCAGCATTGCGCTGCCGGTCATGTCCTTGCGCACGTTCTGGTCGGCACAGGCCGATGCGGTAGCCGCCAAGCCATTCACCTGCCCCAAGCTGACCGATCTCAATGACGAGTTCGCCAAGCTCGGCGCCGCCATGCAGCAGGCAGCCATTCCGCCGTTCGGCGACATGCTCGGTTTGCGGGTGGCGCTGGACACCATGGTGGCCGCGAAAAACACCTCGCTGCCGACCTTCAGCGGACGCTTTGTGCTGGCCACCTCCAACCCCACCGGCCTGCTCGCCACCGGCCAGATGATGGTGCCGTCGCTGGCGCGGCTGAAACTCGCCGCGGACAGCAAGCCGGTACCGCTGCCGCAGGACCTGGCGAACATGGTGGGTCAGCCGGCGTGGCTGGCCATGAATCCGCATGCACTGGCCATCGGCATCGGTGCCGGCGAAGACGCCAAGCTCGCCGAAACCCTGAACACGCCGGTGGGCGACGCCGGGCGCATGCTGCGCATGCACCTGAACGGCGCGATGTACCTGAGCTGGCTGCAACTGATGGAGGACAAGGCCGACAGCCTGGCCGCCGCAACTGCGACCATCAGTCGCGGCGACGACTCCTCGCTGGGTGCCGACAACGATGACGCGGCAACCGAGGCCGCCGCCAACGCGGCTCGTTCCAAAGCCCAGTTCGCCGTCATGAAGGCCCAGGCCGAGCGCGTCGACAGTATCGACGCGGAAATGCACGTCGACGACGATGGCATGGTGATCACTAGCCAGACCGTCCTGAAATAGCCGCTTTCCGCCGCCCGGCGCCGCCTTTGGCGCCAGTGCGGCCGGACCGGTCGACTTCCGCGCCGCAGGCTCTAAGATGAGCACTACTTCTTCAGGAGCTCATCATGCAAAGCGGCAATCCGGCCATCAACAAGAACACCTTCCTGGACGCGGCCAGCGGCGCTCTGGTTGCCCATGACGACAGCACCATGACGATCAACGGCACGGTCAACAAGACCGGGCTGCTGCTGATCCTGGTGCTGGTCGGGGCGATGTACAGCTGGAGCCGTTTCAGCGGCCCGGAGAGTGCGCCCGCGCTCTATCCGCTGATTCTCGGCGGCGCGATCGGCGGCCTGATCCTGGCCCTGGTCACCACCTTCAAGAAAACCTGGGCGCCGTTCACCGCACCGCTGTACGCGTTGGTGGAAGGCGTCTTCATCGGCGCGCTGTCGGCCATTTTCGAAGTACGTTTTCCCGGCATCGTGATGCAGGCCGTCGGCCTCACCTTCGGCACCATGGCGGCGCTGCTGCTGGCGTACCGCAGCGGGCTGATCCGCGCCACCGAGAAATTCAAGCTGGGCGTGGTCGCGGCCACCGGCGGCGTGCTTCTTCTCTATCTCGCCAATTTCGTGATGGGCTTCTTCGGCCACTCGATGGATTTCATCAGCGGCAACAGCACCCTGGGCATCGGCTTCAGTATCGTGGTGGTGATCATCGCCGCACTGAACCTGGTGCTTGATTTCGACCTGATCGAAACCGGCGCCCGGTCGGGCGCGCCGAAGTACATGGAGTGGTACGGCGCGTTCGCGCTGGTGGTGACGCTGGTCTGGCTGTATCTGGAATTGCTGCGCCTGCTGTCGAAACTGCAGTCGCGCAATTGATCCCGTAACGGCAGGAAAACATGCACGTAACTCTCTCTTCGCGTCGGTGATCGCGGGCTGAACCGGAGCTTTTCGTGCCCACGCGAGGTTCACGGCGCGGCTGTTGCCATGTGCTCACGGACGCCGGGATGTTGGCGACCGGCTGTCATATCGACAGATCCCCCCCACCGCAGGAGAGAGCCCATGCGTAACCAGTCCATGATTCGTCGCACCGTGTTGGCCGCTGGCCTGACCGCCGCATTTGCGCTGATTCCGCTCAGCCAGGTCGCGGCACAGGATGCCAGCGCCAACGACTCAATGCAGCACAGCAACCAGACCGTGCCGGACAAGGCGGCCGATGCCTGGATCACCACCAAGGTCAAATCCGAGTTCGGCACCAGCAAGACCGTGAAGGCGACCGACATATCGGTCACCACCGTTGATGGCACGGTCTCCCTCAGTGGCACCGTCGGTTCGGCGCAGGAAAAGCTGGACGCGGTTCGCGTGGCCAAGTCCGTCAAGGGCGTCAAGAGCGTGGATGCCAGCGGCATAACGGTGAATGCGTCGGCTGGCCAGTAAAACAACAGCTGTCGTCAGCTGTGGGGCCGCGGTGATGCGGCAAAAAAAGGGAGCCCTCACGGCTCCCTTTTTTTGGCAAGCAGTCTGCGAAGTTCAGCGATTCAGCAGATTGCTGCCCGAGCCGAGGTTGTTCGGGTCGCGGTCCTCCTCCAGCGCCACGCCGTCGAGCCCCTGCGCGAGGGTGTGCGCATCGCCACCTTGCGCCAGCTTGATGCGCAAACGCACCTCGTTGGCACTGTCGGCATAGCGCAATGCGTCCTCGTAGGAAATCTCGCCGGCTTGATAAAGCTCGATCAGGCTCTGGTCGAAGGTCTTCATGCCGAGCAAGGTGGATTCCTTCATCACCTCCTTCAGCTTGTGGATGTCGCCCTGGCGGATGTAGTCCTGCACCAGTGGCGTACCCAGCAGTATCTCCACCGCCACCCGCCGCGACTTGCCGTCGGGCGTGGGAATCAGCATCTGCGCCACGATGCCTTTCAGGTTGAGCGAAAGATCCATCAGCAACTGCTGGCGGCGGTCTTCCGAGAAAAAATGCAGGATGCGATCCATCGCCTGGTTGGCGTTGTTGGCGTGCAGGGTGCACAGCACCAGATGGCCGGTTTCGGCGAACGCGATCGCGTGGTCCATGCCTTCGCGCGTGCGGATTTCGCCGATCATGATCACGTCCGGCGCCTGGCGCAGCGTGTTCTTCAGCGCGTTGTCCCAGCTGTCGGTATCGATGCCGACTTCTCGCTGGGTGATGATGCAGCCCTCGTGCTTGTGCACGTATTCGATCGGGTCCTCGATGGTGATGATGTGGCCGGTCGAGTTGGCATTGCGGTAGCCGATCATCGCGGCCAGCGAGGTCGATTTGCCCGAGCCGGTGGCGCCCACGAAAACGATGATGCCGCGCTTGGTCATCGCCAGCTGCTTGATCACCGGTGGCAGGTTCAATTCCTCCGGCGTGGGGATCTTCGACTCGATCCGGCGCAACACCATGCCCACGCAATTGCGCTGGTAGAAACACGAGACACGGAAGCGGCCCACGCCCTGCGCGGAAATCGCGAACTGGCATTCGTGGGTTTTCTCGAACTCCTCGCGCTGCCCCGGCGTCATCACGTTCAACACCATGTCACGCGCCTGCTGCACCGACAGCGGGCTCTGCGTGATCGGCACGATGCGCCCCTGCACCTTCATCGACGGCGCCACACCGGCGGTGATGAAAAGGTCCGATGCCTTCTTGTGCACCATCAGTTTCAGGAACGAGGTGAAATCGAAATCGCTCATGGCTGTACCCCGGGAATCGGGAATCGGGAGTGGGGAATCGGAAAACCGGCATCCGCCGCAAATTGGTATCCGGGGGCAGGAACGTTCAAGCCACGAGCGCGTGAAGCACGGTGCTTTTCAACGATTTCCGATTCCCGATGCCCGATTCCCGGCCTCACTTGAAACTGTCCTTGTTCTTCGCATACCCCTGCGCCTGCTGGCGTGACACCACGCCGCGCTTGACCAGGTCGAGCAGGCACTGGTCGAGGGTCTGCATGCCGAACTGCTGGCCGGTCTGGATCGACGAATACATCTGCGCCACCTTGTCCTCGCGGATCAGGTTGCGGATGGCCGGGATGCCCACCATGATCTCGTGCGCCGCGATACGGCCTCCACCCACCTTCTTCAGCAGCGACTGCGAGATCACCGCGCGAAGGCTCTCCGACAGCATCGAGCGCACCATGGGTTTTTCGCCCGCGGGGAACACGTCGATGATGCGGTCGATGGTCTTGGCCGCGGAACTCGTGTGCACGGTGGCAAACACCAAGTGGCCGGTTTCCGCCGCGGTCAGCGCCAGCCGGATGGTTTCCAGATCGCGCAATTCGCCGACCAGGATGTAGTCGGGATCCTCGCGCAGCGCCGAGCGCAGCGCCTCGTTGAAACCGTGCGTGTCGCGATGCACCTCGCGCTGGTTGACCAGGCACTTCTGCGAGGTATGCACGAACTCGATCGGGTCCTCGACCGTCAGCATGTGGCCGTATTCGGTCTTGTTGATGTGGTCGACCATCGCCGCCAGCGTGGTGGACTTGCCCGAGCCGGTCGGCCCGGTCACCAGGATCAGGCCCTGCGGCTGCTCGATCAGCTCCTTGAAGATGCGCGGGCAGCCCAGATCCTCCAGCGTCAGCACTTCGGACGGAATGGTGCGGAACACGGCGCCGGCGCCGCGGTTCTGGGTGAACGCGTTGACGCGGAAACGCGCCAGGCCGGGAATCTCGAACGAGAAGTCGGTCTCGTAGAACTCCTCGTAATCGCGCCGCTGCTTGTCCGACATGATGTCGTAGATCAGCGAGTGCACTTCCTTGTGTTCCAGTGCCGGGATGTTGATGCGGCGGACGTCGCCGTCGACGCGAATCATCGGCGGCAGGCCCGCGGAAAGGTGCAAATCCGAAGCCTTGTTTTTCACCGAGAACGCAAGCAGTTCGGCAATGTCCATCTATCGTTCCCCTCAAAACCGATCGTCTGGATGCATGGATTGGTGCCGCATGAAACGGGGGCGAAGTTCACCGGGGCGACCCTCGCCAGCGCAGACGCCGGCGCGATCCGACAACCGGGTACCCCTTCCCCTTGCGACCGCTTCGATACTACTCGCGCAAGCCGCTGCGCGGCCACTGTTTCCCGGGTGGACATTGCAAACTTTCGACGCAGTTTGCACGTGGCGCCAGGGTAGCCGTCCGACGACGCCAGCATGCCGGCCGTTTTCCCCGCCATGGCCGGCTCGGTTAGGCTAGGCAGCCCGGCGTGCAAAACCGGGCAGCCGCCACTTCAAGCGTTTCGGTATAGATGTACAGATCTCACTTTCGGCGCGACGCACCGCCGGGAGCGGTCATCGGCAACAAGGCAAAAAAGGCGCCTGCAGCAGGCATCGCGGCAAGGCCCATCAACGAGGATTTTCATGACACAGATTGCTTTCATCGGCGGCGGCAACATGGCGCGCAGCCTGATCGGCGGATTGTTGAAGCATGGCGCTGCCCCGGGCGACATCAACGTTGCCGAGCCCATGGCCGCGGCCCGCGAGGCGTTGACGCGCGACCTGGGCGTGACCTGCCATGGTGACAACAAGGCCGCCGCAGCCGGCGCCGATGTGGTCGTGCTGGCAGTAAAACCCCAGGTCATGCCGGCCATCCAGGGCGACCTGCGCGACATCCTGCAGACCAAGTCACCCCTGCTCATCTCGATCGCTGCCGGCGTGCGCATCGACCAGCTTGAACGCTGGTTTGGCGCTTTGCCGATCGTGCGTTGCATGCCCAATACGCCCGCGTTGATCGGCGCGGGCGCCACCGGGCTGTACGCCAATGCGGCGGTCAGCGCGGCGCAAAAGGCCAAGGCGCAGGAAGTTCTGGGTACCGCCGGCGTCACCCGCTGGATCGACGATGAGGCCCTGATGGATACGGTCACGGCATTGTCCGGCTCGGGCCCCGCGTATTTCTTTGCCATGGTCGAGGCGATGGAAGCCGCGGCCGTGGCGCAGGGCCTGCCGCGCGACGCAGCGCGCGCGCTGGCCGCACAGACCTGCCTGGGCGCCGGCCGCATGCTGACGGAAGGCGGCGAAGACGCGGCCACCTTGCGCCAGCGCGTCACCTCACCCAACGGCACCACGCAGGCCGCGCTGGAGAGCTTTGCCGCCGACGGTCTGCCCCTCATTGTGGCCAATGCCATGGGCGCGGCCAGGAAGCGCGGCGTCGAACTTGCCGCCAGCCTGGATGAGCCAACGTGAGCTACCTGCTGAATGCCCTGGGCCTGCTGATCGAACTGGCCTTCAATGCCGCCGTCACCCTGCTCCTGCTACGAGTGCTGGCCGAAGCCTGCCGGGCGGATTTCCACAATCCGCTGAGCCAGTTCGTCTATCGCTACACCAACCCGGTACTGGCGCCAGTGCGGCGGGTGATCCCCAACTGGCGGCGGATCAACCTGGCCGCCCTGCTGCTGGCATGGCTGGCGATGCTGCTGAAACGCTGGGTGTTGTTCGCGGTGACGGGCATGATGCCCGGAGTGGCCGGGTTGCTGGTTTTGTCGCTGGCCGAGCTGCTCGATTTCGCGCTGATGTTCTACCTGATCCTGGTTTTCGCGTGGTCGTTGCTGAGCATGTTCGCGGTCGACCAGCGCCATCCGGTGCTGCGGTTGCTGGATGCCATCGTGGCGCCGTTGATGCGGCCGCTGCGCGGGCGGCTGGTCGTGGGCATGATCGATTTCGCGCCGATGGCGGTGATGATCGCTCTGCTGCTGGCGCGCATGCTGATCGCCGCGCCACTGCTGGATCTGGGCATGCGGCTGGCATTGGCGCGTTGAGCTTTACCTGATGCCGGCGCCTGATTGAAGCCGGTTCAGCGGAGCGCCCATGCGGTGATGATGCGATGGATTTCGTCCAGCCCATCGAACAACGCGGCTGGCCCCGGCTGCAGAATGATCGGCGACTTGATCTCGTACAGGTCGCCGGTCTGCACCGCGGGAATCGCGTCCCAGCCCGCTCGTGCCGCGACTTTCTGCGGCCGGAAACGCTTGCCGCACCATGAGCCGAGGATGATATCCGGCGCGCGCCGCACCACCTCGTCGCCGTTGGGCAGGATGCGCTGTTTGGCCAGCGGCTCGCGGGCCAGCTCGGGGAAACAGTCGTCACCGCCGGCGATGCCGATGATCTCGGCGACCCAACGGATGCCGGTGATGATGGGCTCGTCCCATTCCTCGAAATACACTTTCGGCCGCCGCGGCAAGCTGGCGACGGCAGCGCGGATATCGGCCAGGTGCTGCTCCGCCTGCTGTGCATACGCCTCGGCTTTGGCGGCCGCGCCCACCATCGCGCCCAGCCGGCGGATATAGGCGAGGATGCCGTCCACGCTGCGATGGTTGCTGATCCACACCTCGACACCCGCCTTGATCAGCTCGCGCGCGATGTCGGCCTGGATGTCGGAGAAGCCGATCGCCAGGTCGGGCTCCAGCTTCAGGATCTCACCGATTTTCGCGCTGGTGAAAGCCGAAACCTTGGGCTTTTCCCGCCGCGCCTGCGGTGGACGCACGGTGAAACCGGAGATGCCGACGATGCGGTGCGCCTCGCCCAACGCGTAGAGCACCTCGGTAGGTTCCTCGGTAAGGCAGACGATGCGTTGGGGGTAGGCGTCGGGCATGTATGGCGTCAGACACATGGCGTGCAGCGGCATGGCCCGGGTCGTCAGCATCCCAGGACCGTCACGGTGACCTTGCGCTGATGCGGGTGCGTCCGATGCTCCCACAGGTAGATGCCCTGCCAGGTGCCCAACCGCAGGCGACCGCCGCCAACGGGCACAGTGAGGCTTACCCCGCTGAGGATCGAACGGATATGCGCGGGCATGTCGTCCGGGCCCTCCGCGTCGTGGCGGAACATCGGATCACCATCGGGTACGACGCGCGCCATCCAGCGCTCCAGGTCGCCGCGTACCGAGGGATCGGCGTTTTCGCAGATCAACAACGAGCAACTGGTGTGCGCCGTGAACACCTGCGCGATACCCTTCTGCACGCCGCTGGCGGCCACCAGGTCGGCTACGTCGCGAGTGATCTCGCTGAAACCGCGGCCACGGGTCGCGACCGTGAAGCCGTTCTGGTCGACCAGCCGACCGGGTTGGGCGCCGCCGTTCATGGGTACAACAGGCGATGGGTCCAGGTCTGGCCGTGGCGGTTCCAGCGCACGCGTTCGTGCAGGCGGAATTCCGCGCCGTACCAGAACTCCAGCGTGTCGGGCTCGACCACGAAGCCGCCCCAGTGCGGCGGGCGGCTGACGTCGCGGCCGGCGAATTCCTGTTCGTAGCGTTCCACCCGCTGCTCGAAAGTCTGTCGATCAGGCAGCGTTTGCGATTGCAGCGACGCCCAGGCACCGATCTGGCTGCCGCGCGCGCGGGTGGCGAAATAGGCGTCGGATTCTTCGTCCTGCAATTTGCGGGCATGGCCTTCCACGCGCACCTGCACACCGTGGCGGATCTGCTTCCAGTGAAAGCACAACGCCACCTGCGGGTGCGCTTCCAGTTGGGAGCCCTTGTCGCTCGCGTAATTGGTGAAGAAGCGGAACCCGCGCTCATCCACGCCCTTGAGCAGCACGATGCGTGAAGCCACGCGGCCGGAAGCATCCACCGTGGCAAGGTTCATCGCGGTCGGCTCGGGGTCGCCGCTGGCCCGGGCCTCCTCCAGCAACTGCTGGAAAATGTGCAACATCTCGGAATTAAGCATGGCTTTTGAAACTTTTCCTTGAATCGTGGCCCGCGCGCGCCATCATGGGGCAGATGGATACCTCACATATTAGCTCAATCCCCCCCCCAGCCCGCGCCACACGGCGGGGATCCGCCGCCCGCTGCACGGTGCTGCCGCACGTCACGGCGCGGTACGAATGAAGGCTCTCGCGGACACCCAGAACGAGGCACTTGCCGGCCACTTGCTGGATCACTACGCCGGCCGCATCGCCCGTTCGCGGCGGCCATACGTGCTTGCGCTTTCCGGCCTGCAGGGCAGCGGCAAGAGCACCCTGGCGCGGGTGATGAAGGCACAGGCCGAGGCGCGCGGCTGGGCCACCGAAGTGCTTTCGCTGGACGATTTCTACTACGCCCGCAGCGAACGCGAGGCGTTGTCCCAACAGGTGCATCCGCTGCTCCGCACGCGCGGCGTGCCGGGCACCCACGAGATCGAGTTGCTGATGTCGGTGCTGGCGGCGCTGCCGCATGCGTCGGACAAGCTGCCGGTAACCCATCCGCGTTTCGACAAGGGCCGCGACACCCGTTTTCCACCGTCGCGCTGGCCGCGCATCAAGCGCGCGCCGAAGTTGGTGATCGTGGAAGGCTGGGCGCTGGGCATCCGGCCGCAGGCGCAATCGGCGCTGCTCCCCCCGATCAACGACCTGGAACGCCGTGAAGACGCCGACGGAAGCTGGCGCCGCTGGGTGAACAAGCAATTGCGCAGTTACCAGCCGCTATGGCGCAAATTCGACGCGCTGATCGTGCTGCAGGCACCGGACTGGAACATCGTGCGCCGCTGGCGCGGCCAGCAGGAGGAGGATTTGATGGCCCGCCATGCGCCGCTGGCGATGGATGCGGACGCCATGGATCGCTTCCTGTCGCACTTCGAACGACTGAGCCGCCACGCCCTGGCCACCCTGCCCGCGCTGGCCGACAGCTGCGTGGAGTACGACGACGAGCGCCACGTCACCGGCCTCAGCCACGATTGAGCCCGCGCTTTCGGGGCTCGGGACAGGGTTGCCTGCCCCGCCCCGAACATCCCGCCGAATCAGTCGACGACGAAGTTGACCTTCATGTTGACGCGCCACTCGGTCACCGTGCCGTCGTCCCTGGTAACCACCTTGATCTCGTTGACCCAGGCGCCCTTGATGTTCTTGACCGACTCCGCCGCCTTCTTCAAACCGTGCTGCACGGCGTCTTCCACGCCCTTGCTGGACGAAGCGTTGATTTCAATGACCTTGGCTACCGACATGGCGTCAATCTCCGATTGAATCGTGCAAGCGGCACGATGCGCTCCCCCATCCTGAAGCCCGAGTCTGGCCCGCGCTCCGTGCGGGTGACAAGCCGCATTGCAAAATCACCTTACGTTGACGCTTCAACCTGCACGGCGGTGCCGTAGGCAAGCACTTCGGTAACACCCTGGCCCACGTCGTTGGCGTCATAGCGCATCCCCACCACGCCGTTGGCACCCATCGCCGCGGCGTGCTGCAGCATCAGCTCGTACGCTTCCTCGCGTGCCTTCTCGCACAGCTCGGTATAGATCGAGATATTGCCGCCCACGATGGTCTGCAATGCCGCACCGATATTGCCGACCACGCTGCGCGAACGCACCGTGATGCCGCGCACGATGCCCAGCGAACGCACGATGCGGTAGTCGGGAATGTCGTTGGTGGTACTGACCTGATGATGCGGAACGGTGCTGGCCATGACGGTTCTCCGTAGTGGGTCACTTGTCGAGCAACGCAGCGTAGCCGGCACGCGAATCCGGCCATTGCGGCACCCAGCCGCTGGCGCGCAAGCGGGCATTGCCGAGCCGCTTGCTGCCGACACCGGCCGGCGCCGGCCCCTCGGCCGGCAAGGGTGCGCCGGCCAGGCGGGCCAGATGATCGTAAAGCACAGCCAGCGGCAACGGTGTGTCATCCACGCCCAGGTACAGCGACTGCGCCGCGGGGAGCGTCAGCAGATGCGTGATCGCGGCTGCGGCATCGTCGACGTGGATGCGGTTGGCCCAGTGCGGATGCTCACGCGGTACCTGCACCTGCCCGGCGCGCAGCCGTTCGACCAGTTGCAGCCGACCCGGCCCGTACAAACCAGCCAACCGCAGCGTTACCGACGAAACGGGCTGCGCCGCGAGCCAATGCTCGGCGTCCATCAAGGCCTTTCCATTGAAGCCCGGCGGCGCCGGCGCGGTGGTTTCATCCACCCACTCGCCGCCGTGCGCGCCATAAACCGCCGTGGACGAAACAAACAGCACCCGCCGCAGCGCGTCGGCGTCCAGCGCCTGCAGCAGATGCCGCAAGCCGTCAACGAAGGTGGCGCGATAGGCCGCCTCGTCGCGCCGGTCGGGCGTGGGCAGGTAGACCAGCCGGGTGATTCCGGACGGCAGGTCGCGCAGCGTTTCGGCTTGGCGCAAATCGGCGCGCAGCCAATGGATGCCGCTGGTGTCACCGACCGGCGGCGTCCGCCGCAGCGCCCAGACACGGTCGCCACGGCCCAGCAGTTGCCGCGCCACGCGCAAGCCCAGATCGCCACAACCAGCCAGTAAAACGCGTTCGATCATATCAGCTTCTGCTGCTAAAGTTCACGGATGAATCCGTCGTCCAGCCTCTTTCTCATCGGCCCCACCGGCGCGGGAAAAACCTCCGTCGGGCGGCGGCTGGCCAGTCATTATGGCCTCTCGTTCATCGACCTGGATCAGGAGATCGAGCGACAGACCGGCGTGGACATCCCCACCATCTTCGAGATCGAGGGCGAGGCGGGTTTCCGCCAGCGCGAGGGCCTGCTGCTGGATGCCATCACCGCCCGCGGCGACATCTTGCTGGCCACCGGCGCCGGTGCCGTGCTGGACCCGGCAAACGCCGACAGGCTGGCCACGCGTGGCTTTGTGGTGTGGCTGCAGGCCAGCATCGGGCAACAACTGGAACGGCTGGAGCGCGACACCCATCGGCCACTGCTGGCCGGCACGGATCGCCGCGCACGGCTGCAGTCAATGGCGGAAATCCGCGAGCCGCTGTATCGCCAGATGGCCGACCTCGCCATCCCCGGCGGCAGCACCACCGTCGCCACGGCGGGCGACCGCTGCATCGATCTGATCAACCACCACTGGCAGCGCCAACCCATCAGGCCATCGCAAACCGCATGAACGATTCGCACCCCACCACCACGATTGACGTTGCCCTCGGCGAGCGCCGCTACCCGGTCTGGATCGGGCACAACCTGCTCGCCGACCGCGACCGCTGGCGCGCCATGCTGCGCGGCCGGCATGCGTTGGTGATCAGCAACACCACCGTCGCGCCGTTGTACCTGCAGCGCGTGACGCAGGGGCTGGAGGGGTTGGATTGGTCATCGTTCCTGCTGGACGACGGCGAATCGCACAAATCGTTTTCCAACGTGGAGCGCGCGCTGCAGGCACTGGCCGACCTGGGTGCCACCCGCGATGCCTGCGTGATCGCGCTGGGCGGCGGCGTGGTGGGTGACCTGGCCGGCTTCAGCGCCGCGTGCTGGATGCGCGGCATCGACTTCATCCAGATGCCGACCACGCTGCTGGCGATGGTGGATTCCTCGGTGGGCGGGAAGACCGGCGTCAACCTGCCCGCGGGCAAGAACCTCGTCGGTGCCTTCCACCAGCCGCGCGCCGTGGTAGCCGACATCGACACCCTGGCCAGCCTGCCCGAGCGCGAATACAGTGCCGGCCTGGCCGAAGTGGTGAAAGGCGCCGCGATCGGTGATGTACCTTTCTTCGAATGGCTGGAAGAACACGCCGACGCCTTGATGGCCCACGACACCGCGCTGGTGATCGAAGCCATCGCCCGCAAGGTGCGCTACAAGGCCGGCGTGGTGTCCCGCGACGAAACCGAACAGGGCGAGCGCGCCTTGCTCAACTGGGGCCACACCTTCGGCCATGCGCTGGAAACCGCCGGCCACTACACCACCCTGCTGCACGGCGAAGGCGTGGCAGTGGGCATGGTGCTGGCCGCGAAGATGTCCGAGCGGCTGGGCATGAGCGAGGCGGTCGACCGCGAACGGCTGCAGCGCCTGCTGCAGCGACTGGGGTTGCCCACGACGGTGCCCGCCGGCATGGACCCGCAGCACCTGCTGGAGCTGATGCGGCTGGACAAGAAGAACGCCAACGGCCAGCTGCGCCTGATCCTGTGGCGCGGTATCGGCAAGGCCGAAATCGTCGGTGGCGTGGATGAAACCGAGGTACTGGCCGTGCTGCAGGCGGCCATGCCGGCCTAGCGCGGCGTCGGGCAGGTCGGCAGTGCGATAAACTCCGCGGTCCGGCAACGCGCCTTGCTCCATTCTGGAAACCATGCGCCTCTACCTGCAAACCGTGCCCGTCAACGCCGACGCGCCACGCTATGTCCAGATCACGCTGGAGCAGGACCTGCTCGGCGGCTGGACGCTGTACCGCGAATCCGGCACGCAGGGTGGCCGCGCCACGCTCAAGCGCGAGCAATATCTGGAGCGCGACGAGGCCATTGCCGCCTTCGAGAAAACCCGCGACGCGCAACTCAAGCGCGGCTTCCGCCTGATGTTCAGCCAAGGCCAGGAAGGCCCCTACGGACGTTGAAATGACCGACGCGTTGAAAAACGACCGCTTCCTGCGCGCGCTGCGCCGCGAAGCCACCGACACCACGCCCATCTGGGTGATGCGCCAGGCCGGCCGCTACCTGCCCGAATACCGCGCCACCCGCGAACGCGCCGGCAGCTTCATGGGGCTGGCGCAGAACCCCGAATTCGCCTGCGAAGTGACGCTGCAGCCGCTGGAACGGTTCGATCTCGATGCGGCGATCCTGTTCTCCGACATCCTCACCATTCCCGACGCGATGGGCCTGGGCCTGTCGTTTGCGCAAGGGGAAGGCCCGCAGTTCGCGCATCCCGTGCGCACGGCGGCCGATATCGCGAAACTCGCGGTGCCCGACATGGACGGCGAACTGCGCTACGTGATGGACGCCGTGCGGCTGATCCGGCAGGAGCTGCACGGCCGCGTGCCGCTGATCGGCTTCTCCGGCAGCCCGTGGACGCTGGCCTGCTACATGGTCGAAGGCCGTGGCTCGAAGGACTTCGCCACGCTCAAGAGCCTGTGCTGGAACGAGCCGAAACTCGCCCACCAACTGCTCAACACCCTGGCCCGCTCCGTTGCCGCCTACCTGATCGCGCAGGCTCACGCGGGCGCGCAGGCGTTGATGATTTTCGACACCTGGGGCGGCCTGCTCGGCCCGGCCCCGTTCCGCGAATTTTCGCTGCGCTACATGACCTCGATCGTGGCCGCATTGAAAGCCGACCCGGCTTCGCGCGACTTGCCCGTGACGCTGTTTTCCAAGGGCGCCGGCCAGCATCTCGCGGAAATGGCCGACAGCGGCTGCGCCGCGCTCGGCGTCGACTGGACGATGGACCTGGCCGACGCACGCCGTGCCGTAGCCGGCAAGGTCGCGCTGCAAGGCAACCTCGATCCGGCCGTGATGCGCGCCAGCCCCGAGGTGATCCGCCGCGAGGTACGCGCCGTGATGGACAGCTACGGCAACCATCCCGGCCATGTGTTCAACCTGGGCCACGGCATCACGCCCGAGGTCGAGCCCGAGCACGTCAAAGTACTGGTCGATGAAGTGCACGCTTACGGACGCACGCTGCGCCGCTGAACATCTTCCAGGGAGCACACCATGGTGTGGCTGGTCACCAAATACCTGATCACCGCCGCCGTCGTGGTGCTCGTCTCCGAAGTCGCCAAACGCAGCGACCGCCTCGGCGGCCTGATCGCCGCGCTGCCACTGGTCACCGTGCTGGCGCTGATCTGGTTGCAGGTCGAGCGCCAGCCGCAGGTGAAAATCGCGAACCACGCCTGGTACACCTTCTGGTACGTGGTGCCGACGTTGCCGATGTTCCTGGCGTTTCCAGTGTTGTTGCCACGGCTCGGTTTCTGGCCAACGCTGCTGTCGTGCGTGGTGATCACGCTGGTGTGCTTCTGGCTGTTTGCGCTGCTGGTGCGGCGGTTCGGCATCGAACTGCTTTAAGACCTGACTGGCATCGTGGGATAACCCATCGCAGGCTCGCCGCTCACCACGCCTGGCGCGTGTAAGGCGGCTTTGAGTGAGTCGCCTTTTGGCAGCCTCGCTCCCGCCCCGTACAATCATCGTTTTCCCCACTGATCCAAGCGCCGGCTCTGCCCGCGCCATCGAGCACACCCATGGAAAAGAGTTTCGAGCCCGCCCAGATCGAGTCGACGTGGTATGCGCGCTGGGAAGCCAGCGGCGCGTTCAAGCCGTCGGGCCAGGGCGAGCCGTATTGCATCCTGCTGCCGCCGCCGAACGTCACCGGCACGCTGCACATGGGACACGCGTTCCAGCAGACGGTGATGGACATGCTGGTGCGCTATCAGCGCATGCGCGGCATGAACACGCTGTGGCAGGTGGGCACCGATCACGCCGGCATCGCCACCCAGAAGATCGTGGAGAACCAGCTCGCCGTCGAGGAAAAGACCCGGCACGACCTGGGCCGCGAGGCCTTCATCGAGCGGGTGTGGAAATGGAAGGAGGAGTCCGGCTCCACCATCACCAACCAGATGCGCCGCATCGGTGCCGCCGCCGACTGGTCGCGCGAGCGCTTCACCATGGATGAAGGCCTTTCGGCCGCCGTGCGCAAGGTGTTCATCGACTGGTATCGCGCCGGCCTGATCTATCGCGGCAACCGGTTGGTGAACTGGGACCCGGTACTGGGCACGGCGGTGTCGGATCTTGAAGTGAACAATGTCGAGCGGGACGGCCACATGTGGTCGATCCGCTACATGACCACCGATGGCGCCGCCTCGCTGGTGGTGGCCACCACGCGTCCGGAAACGATGTTGGGCGACGTCGCCGTGGCCGTGCATCCGGAGGACGAGCGCTACGCCCACCTGATCGGCCAACAACTGCACCTGCCCCTGACCGGCCGGCAGATTCCGGTGATCGCCGACGACTACGTTGATCGCGAATTCGGCACCGGCTGCGTGAAGATCACGCCCGCGCACGACTTCAACGATTACGCGGTGGGCCAGCGCCACAAACTGGCGCCGATCGAGATTTTCACGCTGGACGCGAAGGTCAACGACAACGCGCCGGCGAAATACCGCGGGCTCGATCGCTACGACGCACGCAAGGCGGTGCTGGCCGACCTCGAAGCCGCCGGCCTGCTGGTCGGGACCAAGCCGCACAAGCTGCAGGTGCCCGTGAGCCAGCGTTCCGACGCGGTGATCGAGCCGATGCTGACCGACCAGTGGTTCGTCGACCTCACCTCGGAGACGCTGGCCGATGGACGTCCAGGCGGCCGCAAGGCGATCACCGAACCTGCGCTGGATGCCGTGCGCTCGGGCGAAATCAAGTTCGTGCCCGAGAACTGGAGCACCACCTACACGCAATGGCTGGACAACATCCAGGACTGGTGCATCAGCCGCCAGCTGTGGTGGGGCCACCGCATCCCGGCGTGGTACGACGAGGCCGGCAACATCTTCGTGGGCGAGGACGAGGCCGACGCGCGCGCCAGCGCCACCACCGCACCGGTTGGTGCGCTGCGCCAGGACGAGGACGTGCTGGACACCTGGTTCTCCTCGGCGCTGTGGCCGTTCTCCACCCTGGGCTGGCCGGCCGATGGCCCGGTGAAGAACGAGCGCGGCGAAATCGTCGCCAACTGGGAACAGGACAAGATATTCCTGCCCAGCGCGGTGCTGGTCACCGGCTTCGACATCATCTTCTTCTGGGTCGCCCGCATGGTGATGGCGACCAAGTATTTCACTGGAAAAATTCCGTTCCGCGAGGTCTACATCAACGCCATCGTGCGCGATGCGGAAGGCCAGAAGATGTCCAAGTCCAAGGGCAACACGCTGGACCCGCTGGACCTGATCGACGGCATCGCGCTGGAGCCACTGGTGGAGAAATCCACCAAGTCCCTGCTGATCCCGCAGGTGCGCGCCAAGGTCGAGAAGCGCATCCGCAAGGACTACCCCGACGGCATCCCCGCGATCGGCACCGACGCGCTGCGCTTCACCTTCGCCGCGCTGGCCAGCTACAGCCGCACGATCAACTTCGACATCAAGCGCGCCGAAGGCTACAAGGCGTTCTGCAACAAGTTGTGGAATGCGGCGCGGTTCGTGTTGATGAATCTGCCCGAGGGCCAGATCGCCGCTCCCCAAGGCCTGCCCGCTACCGAGGCGGAGCGGTGGATTCTCACCCGCCTGAAGCAGACGCTGGCCGAGGTCGAGCAGCACTTCGTCAGCTACCGTTTCGACCATCTGGCGCAGGCGTTGTACGAGTTTGTGTGGAACGAGTACTGCGACTGGTTCCTGGAGCTGTCCAAGCCTGCGTTGAATGGCGATGATGCCGCTGCCGCCGCTTCCACCCGCCACACCTTGCTGGTGGTGCTGGAATCGGTGTTGCGCGCGCTGCATCCGGTGATCCCGTTCATCACTGAAGAAATCTGGAAGGATGTGGGACCAAAGCTCGGCCTCACCGAGGAAAGCCTGATCCACCGGCCGTGGCCGAAGGCCGACGACATCGCGGCGGATCACGCGGCGACGGGCGAGATCGAGTGGTTCAAGAACGTGTTGTCCGGCATCCGCAAGATCCGTTCGGAAATGAACATCTCGCCGGCCAAGACCATCCCGCTGCTGTTCGCCGACGGTGACGCCAGCGACCACGCGCGGGTGACCAAGTTCGCGGCGCAGATCAGCTTCCTCGCCCGTACCGAAACGCCGCAATGGATCGAAGCCGGCGCCGACGAACCGGCTTCGGCTGCCGCTGTGGTGGGCGCGCTGCGGGTGATGATTCCGCTGGCCGGGCTGATCGATCTGGAAGCGGAGAAGGTGCGCCTGGCCAAGGAGATCAGCCGCATCGAAGTCGAAATCAGGAAGTGCGAGGGCAAGCTGGGCAATGCCAACTTCGTGGCCAACGCCCCGGCCGAAGTCGTCGCCCAGGAGCGCCAGCGCATCACCGACTGGAACACCACGCTGGGCGCTCTGCGCGAGCAGGCGCAGAAGCTGGGCGGCTGAGCTCCCCTCCCCCGCTTGCGGGGGAGGGGCTGGGGGAGAGGGGCTTTTCGCGCCAGGCAGCAGGAGCGGAAGCGCCCTCGCCTATTTCTCGATATGGCTTGCAGCCAGATCGAGCGCCATCACGATCGCCTCTTCGCGTCCGTTACGTGCCGGGTAGTAGCGCGGCCGCCGACCGATCTCGCGAAACCCGATCGACGCGTACAGTGCCCGGGCATCGGCATTGGACGGCCGCACTTCCAGAAACACGCGCTCGGCGCCGTTCCAGCGCGCGCTGTCCAGCAGCCTGCGCAACAGGTAACGGCCCAGGCCCTGGCCGCGCCGTTGCGGGCTTATGCAGATGTTCAGCACATGCGCCTCGCCCGCGCCCATCGAAAGGATGCCGTAGCCCGCAGTGACGTCGTCCACGACCAGCACCCAGCACGGATAGCCAGCCTTGAGGCAATCGGCAAAGACGCCCGGCGACCAGGGGAATTCATACGAGGCCAGCTCGATCTCGCCAACAGCGACAAGATCGTCCGCCGTCATCGTGCGCATCCGGGCCGAGGGATGAGCGAGCGCGACCACGACGTCAGCCCGTGACGCCAGCCAGCGCACGGTGCAGCGTGCGCACTGCGGTCCACAAGCGCCGCTTGGAGGCTGCGTGCGACAGCACCTGCGACGGCTCGTCGACCAGCACGATCTGCGCGCGCTGCATCACCTCGGCCGGCAGGCTCCGACCCAACGCGTGGGCCTGGGTTTCACCGAACACCAGATAAGCGCGCGCCGCTGGCGGTGCCTCCGCCAATTCGCCCGCTGCATTCACGCTGACCCGCGCGGCACGCGCCAGCCAGGCACCACAGGCACCGAACGTGCGTCCCAGCAGGTCGAGCTCGCGCGTGGCGCAGCCGCCCGGCAAGACCACCACGCAGGCACCTGGCGCATCGTCGCCCTGCACCGGCGGCGCAGCCGTGATGTCTTCTTGCGTAGCCAGCGGCGTGGGCGCGGCGCGGCGTACCCACGGCACCATGCCCAGCGCGCGCAACACCCGCGCACGATGGACGGCGTCGACATGGCTCGCGGCCGCGTTCATGCGTTGCCGCGGCGTCCCCGCCGCCGGTGCTCGGCCAAACCCCACAGCGTCATTACCGGGCCGGACAACAGGTAAATCGTGAACCCCGCCAGCAATACCCGCGGCGTGTCCAGAATCAGCAGCGCCAGCAACAGCACCGCACCGACCATCCAGCCGAACGGTACCCGCTGGCGATCGCCGGTCGGCAGCGACTTGAAGCTGTAATAGCGAAACCGGCTCACCATCAACAAACCGGTAATCACGGCGATGAACGGCACCACGAAGCACAGCTCGGCACCCGGCACGTCGAATTTCTCCATGCTCCACACGAATGACATGCAGACACCGGCCGCAGCGGGGCTGGCCAGCCCCTGGAAATAGCGCTTGTCGATCACGCTGACCTGGGTATTGAACCGCGCCAACCGCAAGGCGGCGCAGGCGGCGTAGATGAAGGCAGCGGCCCAGCCCAGCTTGCCCCACAGCGGGCCGAAATCCTTCAGCGCGGACAACGACCACGTGTACAGCACCAGCGAAGGCGCCAGGCCGAAGCTGATCAAGTCGGACAGCGAGTCGTACTGCACGCCGAATTCGCTCTGGGTGCCGGTCATTCTCGCCACCCGGCCATCCATGCCATCGAGCACAGCGGCGAAGAACACCGCCACTGCCGCATCGGAATAGAACCCGCTGATGCTGGCGATGATCGCGTAGAACCCGGCGAACATTGCCCCGGTGGTGAACAGGTTGGGCAACAGGTAGATACCCCGGTGCCGCGGCGCGCGGACTGGCATTTGCTCGCTCATGAATCAAACCGTGACAGGATGCGCGAAGTGTAAACCATCGCTTGAGTCCCGATCGCCGGAGTGATAACAAGGACGGGCTGCGTATCTCATCCAGGGGACACTCCATGCAACGTTCGTTGATCGCCGTGGCGCTGATGCTGCTGACGCCGCTGGCCGTGGCGCAGGTCTACAAATGGACCGACAGCCAAGGCACCGTGCATTACTCGCAGACCGCACCGGCCTCCGGTGTCGATTTCAAAAGGATAAAGACGGTCGAATCCGCCGCGGCGCCCGCGCAAGACCCGCAGGCGCAAACGCCGGCAGCTACCACCGAAGCACAGCCCGCCCCGGCGTCCAGCCAGCCGATCGCGGACACACCCGCCAACCGCAAGACGCTTTGCGACTCCCTGCAGAACAATCTGAAGATGCTCAAGGGCACCGGCCCGGTGGTGATGCAGCAGGCCGGAAAATCGACGGCGCTGGACGATACCCAGCGCAAGCAGCAGATCGCGGCGGACGAAGCGCAATATCAGCAATATTGCCAGGCCAACTGATTTACGTTCACCCCCATCGGCGCGCCTTTCAAACGCGCCGGCGGAAAACCCGCATTCACGCTGCATAGCGGCTTCCAGCGCGGTCTGACGGCTATAATCGGCGCCTTTCCCCTCCGCCGGATCCACTCGCATGCGCCTCAGCCAATTCCACCTGGCCACCGTCAAGGAAATCCCTGCCGACGCCGAAATCGCCAGCCACAAGCTGATGCTTCGCGCCGGCATGATCCGGCGGCTGGCCTCCGGCCTGTACACCTGGTCGCCGCTGGGGCTGCGCGTGTTGCGCAAGGTCGAAAACGTGGTGCGCGAGGAAATGAACCGCGCCGGCGCGATCGAGCTGCTGATGCCGTCGGTGCAGCCGCGTGAACTCTGGGAAGAAACCGGCCGCTGGGAGAAATTCGGCGGACAGCTGCTGAAAATCAAGGATCGCAAGCAGCAGGAGTTCTGCTACGGCCCCACGCATGAGGAAGTCATTACCGACTTTGCCCGCAACGAGCTGAAAAGCTACAAGCAGCTGCCGGTCAATTTCTACCAGATCCAGACGAAGTTCCGCGACGAGATCCGCCCGCGCTTCGGTGTAATGCGCGCGCGCGAATTCCTGATGAAGGACGCTTATTCCTTCCACCTCACGCAGGAATCGCTGGCCGCCACCTATGCGGTGATGTATCAGGCATACACCCGCATTTTCACCAGGCTCGGGCTGAGTTTCCGCGCGGTGCAGGCGGATACCGGTGCGATTGGCGGCAATGCCAGCCACGAGTTCCAGGTGCTGGCCGATTCGGGTGAGGACGCCATCGCGTTTTCCGACGGTTCCGATTACGCGGCCAATATCGAGAAAGCAGAAGCGCTGGCGCCCACCAGTGAGCGCCCGGCCGCCACGACGGCGTTGCAGCAAGTGGCTACGCCCACCCAGAAAACCATCGAGGACGTCGCTGCGTTCCTCGGCGTCTCACCCGAGCGTTGCGTGAAAACCCTGCTGCTGCGCGGACGCGACGGGCTCGTCGCGTTGTGCCTGCGTGGCGACCACCAGGTCAACGAGGTCAAGGCGGCGAAGCTCGACAAGCTGGGTGGCGAATCGATACTGGCGAGCGAGGAAGAAATTCTCGCCGCCGTCGGAACCCGCCCGGGCTTCATCGGGCCGGTGAAACTGCCTGATTCGATTCCGGTCATTGTCGACCGCGACGCCGCCGTGCTCGCCGATTTCGTTTGCGGCGGCAATGCCGACGGCACCCATTACACGGGCGCCAACTGGGAGCGTGATGCGCGCATCACCCGCATCGCCGATATCCGCAATGTGGTCGAGGGCGATCGTTCACCCGATGGCGAAGGCATCCTGCATATTGCGCGGGGTATCGAAGTAGGCCACGTATTCCAGCTCGGCACGAAATACGCCGAAGCACTCGACGCCGTGGTGCTGAATGACCAGGGCAAGACGCAGGTAATGACCATGGGCTGCTACGGCATTGGCGTGAGCCGCATCGTGGCGGCGGCCATCGAGCAGCGCCACGACGACGCCGGCATCGTGTGGCCCGAAGCGATGGCGCCATGGCGTGTCGCGGTTTGCGTAATCAACCCGAAGCACCTGCCGGCGGTAAGCGAAGCGGCGCAGGCGCTCTATGAAGCACTCAATGCACGCGGCATCGAAACCGTGCTGGATGACCGCGGCCTGCGTCCCGGCGGCATGTTCGCCGACATGGAATTGATCGGCATTCCGCACCGGGTGGTGATCAGCGACCGCGGCCTCACCGCGGGCACGCTTGAATATCGCGGGCGTACCGAAACCGAGAGCCGGGCCATTACCCAGGAACAGCTATTCGACCTGCTTGGCTGATTCGCGCAGCGGGTACAAAGTACCTGTCACGACAGCACACGAATGCCGCCCCGTTATCGGGCGGCGGCCGCAAATTAACTACACGGCAATGCATTACGGCTCCCCCCGGACCACGTGAAACCGATGTGATCGAGTTAATCGTCACGGGGGACGCGTGCAGCTAATGGGCGCCTGCTTTGCATTCAATTTTCTTTTCGTGGAGAATCATGCAGTGGCACTTCGTTTGTTCCACCCCGTTGCAGCCAATTCCACATTACTGATAACCACTCCCGGAGTTCCCCATGGCCGTCGATATCAAGAACCTCAACCATAACCAGCTCAACGAACTGATCAGCAAGGCACAAACGCGCCAGACGGAGCTGCGCAAGGAAAAGGTGGTCAAGCTGCGCGAGAAAGTCCACGCGCTGATCAAGGCCGAGGGTTACAGCTTCGAGGACATTTTCGGCCAGAGCCGCGGAAAGTCCCGTCGCACCGGTCCGGTGGCACCGAAATACCGCAACCCCGCCGACCCGGCCCAGACCTGGTCCGGCCGCGGCAAGCGCCCGCGCTGGTACAACGATGCCTTGAAGGCGGGCAAGAAGGAAAAGGATCTGGCGATCTGATTCGTTTCTGGCGCTTGCGCGGCAGGCATGTAGCGAACAATGCCCTCGTGCCGCGGTTGAAAGTATCAAACCCGCATGCGTCCCGGACGCATGCGGTTTTTTTGTGATGCGCGATATATGGAGCACTCCCAAAGAAAGTCTCCTCTTTCCTTGGGAAGAGGATTGAGGAGAGGGTGCTCGCGGGGAAGTGGGTGACGGGGCTTTTCGATACCGTGGGAGGTTTGGTTGGGGCTTCCCCGCGGCGTGGCCCCCTCTCCCCTGCCCTCTCCCCGCAGGGGAGAGGGCATTACGGTGTTTCTGGGGTGCTGAGGTTTGGCTAGGTCGTCAAGCCGAGCTGCGCGGCCAGGTCAGAGCATGCCGGTTTCGAGTTTCGCGGCGTCCGACATCATCGAGTGACTCCAAGGCGGATCGAATACCAGATCCACGTCCGCCTCGATAATGGTGGGGATCATCTCCAGCTTGGTGCGCGCGTCATCCACCAGGATGTCGCCCATGCCGCAGCCGGGTGCGGTCAAGGTGAGTTTCACGTAGACCTTGCGATCGCCTTCGGCGGTCTGCTCCAGGCTGAGGTCGTAAACCAGCCCAAGGTCGACCACGTTTACCGGGATCTCCGGATCGAACACGGTGCGCAACTGGTCCCAGGCCAGTTTCTCAACGTCCTCGTTGGTGGCGTCGGCAGCCACTTCGATCGCCTCCGGTGGCGGCTTGCCCAGTGCATCGGCATCGTCGCCCGCAATACGGAACAGGTTGCCGTCGACATAGACCGTGAAACTGCCGCCCAGCGCCTGCGTGATGTAGCCGATCTGGCCGGCCGGCAAGGTGATCACCTCACCCTGCGGCACCATCACCGCGTTGCAATCACGCAACAGGGTGAAAGGTTCGCTGCTCAAACTGAAACCACTCATACCACTGTCCAACCCGAATCAATGGGCGCGACAAGACACCGCGCCGGCGCTCTATTATGCCGCCCGTCGCCCCGGGCTGCTTGTTCCAGATCAAGCGAGAGCCAGTCAGCCGCCCGCGACGGGCGTGGCTCTTCGCGCTCGCGTTATGATCGGGGCTTTACCCGGGGAATCAATGTGACCGCCATTCTTTCGCGCCCGTCGCATTCATGAGCGTGCATTCCGTTTTCCGCGCGCTGTTCGCCCTCGTCTGCGCTGCCATGCTGGGACTCGCGGCCGGCGCCGTGTGGATGGTGGCCGCTCTCTACGCGGGCCACGCCACGTCCTGGCTGGCGTTGCCGTTTGCCGTGGTGCTGGCATGGACCATACGGCACTGGGTGCAGTCGCCGGGCCGCTTTGCGGCGTTACTTGCCGCGCTCGCCGCACTGCTGGCGGCGCTGTACGTCAATGTGCTGATGGCTGGTGCGCTGGTTGCCGCCAACATGGGCATGGGTATCGTCGATGCACTGCGCACGGCGGGCGCCGGCATGCTGCTGCAACTGGCACGGATGGGCTTCTCGGCGGCTGATGCCGGTTGGTACCTGGTCGCCGCCGGGCTGGCTGCGGTACTCGCAAGCCGGCCCCGGCGGAGCAACTGACGCATCGGCACTGGTGAGGAAAACCACTTCCCGTGGTTTTCCTCGATCGCATCACGCGCGCTCAGTCGTCCAGCGATTTCAGCTCGTTCACCAGCTGGCCCGCGGCAGCCTGGCCATCGCCGTACAGCATGCGGGTGTTGTCAGCGTAGAACAGTGCATTCTCGATGCCGGCAAAGCCGGTGCCCTTGCCACGCTTGATCACGATCACGTGTTTCGCGGCGCTGACGTCGAGAATCGGCATGCCGTAGATCGGCGAAGCCGGGTCGGTTTTGGCCAACGGGTTCACCACGTCGTTCGCGCCGATCACCAGCGCCACGTCGGTGGCGGGGAATTCCGGGTTGATCTCGTCCATGTCGGCAATCAGGTCGTAGGGCACGCCCGCCTCGGCCAGCAGCACGTTCATGTGCCCGGGCATGCGGCCGGCCACCGGGTGAATGGCGAATTTCACCTTCACCCCGCGCTTGATCAGCAACTGGGCGAACTCCCATACCTTGTGCTGCGCCTGCGCCACCGCCAGGCCGTAGCCGGGCACGATCACCACGCGCTCGGCGTAGGCCATCATCACCGCCGCATCGCTGGCCTCGACCGGCTTTTGCGCGCCCTCGATCGCCTGCGCCTCGCCACCGGCCGCACCGAAACTGCCGAACAGCACATTGCCGATCGAACGGTTCATCGCCTTGGCCATCAACTGGGTCAGCAAGGTGCCGGCCGCGCCGACCACCATGCCGGCGATGATCATCGCCTCGTTGCCCAGCACAAAACCCTCGAACGACACGGCCAGGCCGGTGAACGCGTTGTACAGCGAGATCACCACCGGCATATCGGCGCCGCCGATCGGCAACGTCATCAGCAGGCCGAACAGCAACGCCAGCACGAAGAAAAGTGCGATCAGAGGCCCGCTGACATGGCCGGACGCCAGTACCACGCCCACCACAACCGCGGCGGCCAGCAGCAGCATGTTCACCACGCGCTGGCCGGGGAACACGAAGCGCTTGTCCATCCACCCTTGCAGCTTGGCGAAAGCGACCAGCGAACCGGAAAAACTCACCGTGCCGATCAAGGCACCCAGCACGCCCAGCGACAGCTCCACCGGCGACAGCATCGGCGGCAGACCGTTTATCGCCCAGCTCTCCGGCTGCAGCGGCGAGGTATTCGGCACCACGTGCAGCAGCCCCAACGCACGCGCGTAGCCGATCAGCTCGACCGCGCCGATGGCCGCCGCCGCGCCGCCGCCCATGCCGTTGTACAGAGCCACCATCTGCGGCATCGCCGTCATCGCCACGCGCCGACCGGTCCACCACGCGGCGCTGACGCCAATAAGCACGGCGGCAACAATCAGGCTGCGGTTGTGCATGTCTGGCAGGAAGAACGTCGCCAGCACCGCCAGCAGCATGCCCACACCGGCCCACACGATGCCGCCGCGCGCCGTGCGCGGCGAGCTCATGCGTTTCAGCCCCAGGATGAACAGCAGCGCGGCGAGGAAATAACACGCCTTGATCAAGGTCGGCAGCAGGCTCATCCCTGATCTCCCTTGCCGGCGCCCGGCTTGCTCGACTTGAACATCTCCAGCATGCGCTCGGTCACCACGTAGCCACCCGCGGCATTGCCGGCGCCAAGCAGCACGCCCACGAAGCCGATGGTTATCTCGAACGGGGTCTGTGCATGACCGAGCGCGATCATCGCGCCCACCAGCACGATGCCGTGGATGAAGTTGGAGCCGGACATCAACGGCGTATGCAGGATCACCGGCACCCGCGCGATGATTTCGTAACCGCAGAACGCGGCCAGCATGAAGATGTAAAGTGCCAGGAAACCGTCGATCATGACCCCACCCTGTCAGGAACTTGGTTCACGCATCATACGGTTGTCCGTCAACCGGCGCGAGCTTGGCGCGTTCAAGCTATGGAGTCGAACGATGGAGCCCGAAAATGCAGCACGCGACGACACGGGCGCGCCAGCCATGAATACGGCGGTCGACGCGCTTGGCGCGGACATGGTGCTCGATGAGGCGACACCGGCCACGCTGGACGCGTTCCTGGCGCAGGTCGAGCGCCGCGCGTTCCGCATGGCCGAGATGCAGTTGCGTCACCGCGAAGACGCCATGGACGCGGTGCAGGACGCGATGCTGCGGCTGGTGAAGCACTACCGGGACAAGCCCGCCGCAGAATGGGCGCCGCTGTTCTGGGGCATCCTGCGGCGGCGCGTGGTCGACCTGCAGCGGCGGCGCAAGGTGCGCTCGATCGTGGTGGGCTGGCTCGGCGGCGGCCACGACAAGGATGGCGACGAACTCCCGGTATGGGAGCCCGCTGACCAGAACCCAGGCCCGCTCGACCGGCTGCACGACGTGCAGTCCTATGCAGACATGGCCGCCGCGGTGAACACCTTGCCGAGGCGCCAGCGCGAAGCTTTCATGCTGCGCATGCTGGAAGGCCTCGACGGCAAGGAAACGGCGCAAGCCATGGGCTGCAGCGAAGGCAGCGTGAAAACCCATCTGTCGCGCGCCATGCACACCTTGCGCGACCAACTGGAGAACTGGCGATGAACATGCCCGACACCGAGTCCACCCGGCCTGGTGATCGATCCGGCAGCCTGGCGGGCGACCTGTCCGACCAGCGGCTGCAACAGCGCGCCCGCGAGCTTTACCGCGAAGCTGGCCGACGCGTCGACCCGGCAACCGCCGGGCGCTTGCGCGCGGCCCGCCGGCAGGCGCTGGAGACGGCAGGCAAGCCATCGCACCAGGTCAGCCGCTGGCTGATTCCGTCCGGCGCCGTGGCGGTGATCGCCCTGGCGTCGCTGATGCTGTGGCAACCGTTGCCGCAAGGCAGCAACCGGCCAGCCACCACCGTCGAGGCAGCCACCGACCTCGACAACGAGTTGCCGCCGGATGCCGACAAGACCGATCCGGTGCTCTACCAGAACCTCGATTTCTACACCTGGCTGGCTGCTGCCGACCACCACCCGACGACGCGCTGAGTCATGAAACCACTACTCCGCATCGCACTCTCCCTGCTGCTGGCCGGCGCGCTTGGCAATGCCTTTGCCGCCCCACCGCAGGACGACGCGGGTACGCCGCCGCCATCCTGGAGCAGCCTTTCCGCCGCCCAGCGCGACGTGCTGGCACCGCTGCAGCAGGAGTGGGACAGCTTGTCGCCACGCAAACGGGCGCACATGCTCCGTCGCGCCGAACACTGGGCCACGCTGCCACCGGAAAAGCGCGCGGAAATCCGCGAGCGCATCGCCCGTTGGCAGCAGATGACACCCGAGCAGCGCCGGCAGGCCCGCGCCAACATGCGCGAGTTCCACAAGATGCCGCGCGAGCAGCGCGAACAACTGCACGCCACGTTCGAGCATTTCCAGAGCCTGCCGCCGCCGCAGCGCGAGCGCCTCATACGCGAGTGGCGCGCGCTGACGCCGAAACAGCGGCTGGAATGGCGCGAACCGACGGCGCCCGCGGCGCAACCGCCTTCATCGGACCAACCGTCGCCACCATCACATCCGCAGTGATGGTCTGACCGAACCGGAAGCCGCGACCTCATCGTCGCGGCGAATCACCCGGCCTACCGCACGACACTCACGCCGTGAAACGGGCCTCGCCGGCGTGGCTCACGCAGCTCTTGGCCACCAGCTCATCCTCGAAATCCGGTGCCAGCGCGCCGTCACGCAGCAGCAGCTCGCCAAAGTTGAAGACGTTGCGCGCGTACATTTCCGAGGCGTGCAAAGGCGCACCGGCCGGCAGGTTGAGCGGCCCCAGGATCACCACGCCAGCGTGCTCCACCCGCTGGCCCGGCTGGGTGAGTTCGCAGTTGCCACCGCCTTCGGCGGCGAGATCCACGATCAGCGCGCCCGGCTTCATGCCCTCGACCATCGCCGCGCTGAGGATCTTCGGCGCCGGTCGGCCCGGCACCGCGGCGGTGGTCACGATCACGTCGATGGATTTCAGGTGCTCGGCCAGGGCCTGCTGCTGCGCGGCGCGTTCCTCCGCCGACAACTCGCGCGCGTAACCGCCGCTGCCAGCGGCGCTGACACCCAGCTCCAGGAACTTCGCGCCCAGCGACTCCACCTGTTCGCGGGTTTCCGGGCGCACGTCGTAGCCTTCCGTTTGCGCACCCAGCCGGCGTGCCGTGGCGATCGCCTGCAACCCCGCCACGCCGGCACCGATCACCAGCACTTTGGACGGCCGGATGGTGCCGGCGGCGGTGGTCAGCATCGGGAAGAATTTCGGCGAGGCCTCGGCTGCGATAAGCATGGCCCGGTAACCTGCCACCGCCGCCTGCGAACTGAGCACGTCCATCGCCTGCGCCCGCGTGGTTCGCGGCAGCAGTTCCAGCGAAAAGGCGGTCAGCTTGGCGTCGACGAGTTGCGCGATGCGCGCGGATGCGCCGTGCGGGCGCAACTGACCCACCACTACACTGCCCGGCCGCAACTGCGCCAGCGCCGCATCGTCAGGCGGCAGCACGCAGGCCAGCAGATCCGCTTGCGCCAGCACCGCGGCCGCGTCGGCGAATTCCACGTCCGCATAGGCCGCATCGGGAAAACCGGCGGCGCGCCCCGCATCATGCTGCAGCAGGATACGTACACCGCGGGCCCGCCATTTCTTGGCCATCTCCGGCGTGATCGCCACGCGTCGTTCCCCTGCGGCGGTTTCACTCAAGGCGGCTACGGTCATCGACATCGGACGTTCCCTGCTGGAGAGTTGGGTTATCTTAGCGTGCCCATGGGCGCAGTTGCCTGGCGTGTGATGTCCCTGCCGCCGCCGACGCTCCCGCTGTCTGCATGGATATAGCCGGTGTCGCTACCCCGCGAAACGTCCGAAGACCTGCTGACCCTGGCACGCGAGGCGCGTGACCGGGCCTACGCGCCGTATTCGAAGTTCAAGGTAGGTGCGTCGCTGCTTACCCGTGATGGCCGTCCATTCCAGGGCTGCAACGTGGAAAACGCCGCCTACGGCCTGTGCAACTGCGCCGAGCGCACCGCCCTTTTCAACGCGGTGGCGGCCGGCTGCCAGCCCGGCGACTTCGCCGCGTTGGCCGTGGTTACCGATACCGATGGTGTGGCCAGCCCCTGCGGCGCCTGCCGCCAGGTGATGGCCGAACTGTGCGATGCGCGGATGCCGGTGCTGCTGGCCAATCTGCGCGGCGACATGTCGGAAACCACGGTGGATGCACTGCTGCCGGGCGCGTTCACGTTGTCCCGGTAATTGCTTGGCTTCCAGCGCATCCACTCCTAGCATGGGCGTTCCCGCATCATCGAGTTCCCCATGCTTTCCGGACTGACACTGTTGCAACAACGCCA
The DNA here is from genome assembly GCF_001426645.1 of Rhodanobacter sp. Root480. Classification (GTDB taxonomy): domain Bacteria; phylum Pseudomonadota; class Gammaproteobacteria; order Xanthomonadales; family Rhodanobacteraceae; genus Rhodanobacter; species Rhodanobacter ginsenosidimutans. The sequence goes on along the minus strand of NZ_LMEX01000001.1, from coordinate 13,437 downwards.
CTCCGTCCCCGCGCCGCAACTGGGCGCGCCCGCTCCCGATGAAGCCACCTTGCGCACCCTGCTTGAGGCAGCGGTGCGGGTGCCCGACCACGGCAAGCTGGTGCCGTTTCGCCTGATCCGGTTGCAGGGTGAGGCGAAGCTGCAATTCGGCGAAAAGCTGGTGGCGCTGTCGCTCGCCAAGCATCCGGACATCTCCGACGCCAAGCTCGACAAGGATCGACGGCGCTACCTCTTTGCGCCGCTGGTGATCGTGGTGGTGGCGAATATCGACACCCACGCCAAGGTGCCCGTCATCGAGCAGCAGCTGTCCGCCGGCTGCGTGGCGCACAACCTGCTGCTGGGCACCCATGCGCTGGGTTTCGGCGCGCAGTGGCTCACTGGCTGGGCTGCCTACGACCGCGATGCCGCCGCCATCCTGGGCCTGGCCGACAACGAACAGGTGATCGGTTTCGTCCATATCGGCACGCCGCAGGCGGACATCGCCGATCGCGACCGGCCCGCGTTGGACGACCTGCTCAGCACATGGACAGCGTGATGCCGTCCACCGTCCACCTGGTGGACGGCAGCCTCTATGTCTTTCGCGCCTGGCATTCCATGCCGGACGAGTTTTTCGATGCCGACGGGCAATCGATCAACGCCGTGCACGGGTTCACCCGCTTCCTGTGCGAACTGCTGGAACGGGCGCAGCCGGACCACATCGCGGTGGCGTTCGACGCTTCGCTGACCAGTTCGTTCCGCAACACGATCTACCCCGCCTACAAGGCCAACCGCGAACTGCCGCCGCCGTCGCTGGAGCGCCAGTTCGTGCAATGTCGCGCGGTGACCGAGGCGCTCGGCATCTGCATGATGATCGACCACGCCTACGAAGCCGACGACCTGATCGGCAGCACCGCCTGGAACCTGCGCATGCAGGGCTGGCGCAGCGTCATCGTGTCGGCCGACAAGGATTTCGGCCAGTTGCTGGGCGAACACGACGAACAGTGGGACTACGCGCGCAACCTGCGCTGGGGTCCGGGCGGTGTGCATGAAAAGCTGGGCGTGCACCCGCATCAGGTCGCCGACTACCTGGCGTTGTGCGGCGACGCGATCGACAACATCCCCGGCGTGCCGGGCGTGGGTGCGAAAACCGCCGCGGCGCTGCTCACCCATTTCGGAAGTCTCGACAACCTGCTCGACCGCATCGACGAGGTGGCCTTCCTGCGCTTGCGCGGCGCGGCCAGCTGCGCCGTCAAGCTGCGCGAACACGCGGAGAACGCGCGTACTTACCGGCGGCTGACGCGGATCGCGCTGGACGCACCGGGCATGACCACGACGGAAGCGCTGCGACGGCAACCGGCCGATCCCGCCGTGCTGGAAGCGCTGTGCGAGCAGTTGCGGTTCGGCGCCTTCACCCGCAGCCGCCTGCGTGCCCTGCTGCGCTGATGCCACGGTTGTTGCCCGCGCCGCGCGGTATCACCATGGCGGTATCTCTTTGACAGGCGACAACGATGACCCCAGCTGAAAATGTGCCGGCCGACGCGCATGCTCCCGTGGAAACCCTGTGCGAAGGCCGCTGGCTCAGCCTGCGCAAGCGTGGCCGCTGGGAGTACGCCGAGCGCAACAACCCCGGCGGCGCAGTGATCATCCTGGCGGTGACGCCGGAGGACAAGGTGCTGTTCGTCGAGCAGTACCGGGTGTCGATCCTGCAAAACACCATCGAGATGCCGGCCGGCCTGGTCGGCGACCTGCCGGACCAGGCCGATGAAGGCGCGCTGTTGGCCGCCCAGCGCGAGCTGGAAGAGGAAACCGGCTACCGCTGCCAGCGCGTGGAGTTCATCCACACCGGTCCGTCGTCCTCGGGCATGAGTACCGAGATGATCGCGTTCGTGCGCGCGTGGGAGTTGGAAAAAGTCGGCCCTGGCGGTGGCGACGAAACGGAAAACATCGTCGTCCACGAAGTACCGCGGCGCGACGCCGGTGCCTGGCTGTTCGCGCGCGCCGCCGAAGGTTATTCGATCGACCCCAAGCTGTTCGCCGGCCTGTGGTTCATCGAGCACGGCGCCCCGGCCACCGAAGCGGCGAACAAAAAGAGCTAAAGATTTTCGACGGATTGCCGCCATGAGTATGCCGACCCACATCGGCGCCCCCTCACAGATGGATCCGTCCCCATGAAAATTCTGCTTGCCTCCGCTCTGCTGTTGCTGTCGCCGCTGGCTGCCCATGCCGCCTGCTCGCCCACCGATTTCACGATCACCGAGTTCAAGCCGCAGGTTCCCGGTTCCGGCTCCTCCATGCGCCTGCGCCTCGCCGGCGAGCTGGCCAACCACTGCGCCACCGCCTCGGCAGCCCAGATCCGGATCGAAGCGAAGGACGCCAGCGGCAAGGTGCTGCAGAGCAAGGAAGGCTGGCCGGCCGGCACGTCCAACATTGCCCCGGGCGAAACGGCCAAGTTCGACCTCGGCCGCCTGTTCCGCTACCAGTCGGACATGGACACCTACACCGTCAGCATCATCAACGTGCGCACCTGGTAAGCACCAGCCGGGATCGCCGCCGCGCATGCGGCGGCCTCCCCCGGTGATACGAACGATGACAATCGCACCGGCGTAACCGCCATCCCCCCGTAGAAAAGAACACCGCCCGGCGATGACGCCGAGCCGCCTCGCTGCGCCCGGCCACCGCTGAAAACGGGCGGTGCCGGCGTGCGGCGTGCATCGTCGTGGGTGCGGCTAAAGAATCCGGCGGCGTGGCCGATCATGGGTATATCGACTTGTTCTGGCTTTGTACGGATGGACACTCACCTATGAAAATACTATTTGCCGCCACTGCCTTGTTTCTGCTGCCGATGGGTGCGCATGCGGCCTGCGCCGTCAAGGATTTCGCTATCGCCAACTTCTCGCCGGCCATGACCAGCGTGGGTTCGTCCACGCGCATCACCCTGCGCGGTGACCTGGTCAACCATTGCGCCGAAGCAGCCGCGGGGCAGATCCGCATCGACATCAAGGACGACAAGGGCAACGTCCTGCAGAGCAAGGACGTGTGGCCCGCCGGCACCGGCAACATCGGCCCGGGCGACAAGGTCAGCTTCGACGTGGGCCGCCTGTTCCGCTACAAGGACGGCATGAGCGCGTTCACCGCCACGATCACGGACGTGCGCATCTGGTAAGTCTTCAAAGCGCACCGATGGAAACGAAAAAGGCTCCGAAAGGAGCCTTTTTTATGCCCGCCATCCCATGACCCACTGACGGATGGATGCGCGGCCCGCCACGCGGGCGCCCGCTCAATGCAGTACGAACAGCTTGTCGAAGCCGGCCACGCGCAAGGTGCCGCGCAGTTCGGTACCGGCGTTGACGATGCGGATGTCGGCCTTGTCCGCGCCGGCATGCTCGCGCAGCAGAAGCAGCATGCCCAGCGCGGAGCTGTCCATGCTGCTCACTTCGCTGAAGTCGATGACATAGCTGCGGGCGACACCGTCGCGCAGGCAGGCGTCGTGGAATTCACGGTGGATACTGAAGTCGAAGCGCTCGCCCAGTTGCAGGGTGAGGCAATCGTTGTCGCTGTCGTGGTGGACGATCATGGTGGGTTCCTCAGAATAGCTCGATCTCGCCGGCGTCCATCGAGCTTTGCAAGGCCGGGCCGCGCGAACGCAGCCGGGCTTTCTCGCGCTGGATGGCCAGGCGGCTGCGCAGGCGCTGCGCGTGGGCCTGCAGCACTTCGGCGTCGTCCGGCCCGCAGGCCAGCTCTTCGATGTCGCGGGTGCACTCGGCGGTGACTTCCTGCAGCTCCATCAGGCGCGTGCGGGTCTGGTTGATCAGCTGGCTGAGGATGTCCTCGAACTGCAGCGAGCGGATGGTGGTGGACACGTCGCTGCCCAGGCCACGGCTGATTTCGACGACCTGGTCGGCCACGGCGCTGGTACGCGCGTCGCTCTCGGTGACGTGCGCCATCATCGCGTCGATGCCGCCCTTGGCCGACAGCGCCACGTTCAGATCCTGCGAGGCCATGGTGCCCACCAGCCCGCGCAGCTGCTCCATCGCGGCGCGCGCACGCTCCACGTGGCTGCCGATCTGCTCGTTGAACTGGTTGGAGTTGCTGGCCAGGTTGCGGATCTCGCCGGCGACCACCGCGAAACCGCGACCGGATTCGCCCGCGCGCGCCGCCTCGATCGCCGCGTTCAGCGCCAGCAGGTTGGTTTCTTCGGCAATGGTGTTGACGTTGCGCAGCAGGCCGAACACGGCGTCCATTTCCTTGGCCATGCCGTCGATGCGGTAGACGATGCGCAGGCTCTCGCGCGACATCTGCACGATCATGCCCACGAAATGCTGCAGCAGGTCGGCAGTGCGCGCCGCGAAATCCTGCACCGAGACACCACCCTCCTGCCCGCCGATGATCTGTTTCAGCAGCGACTGCTGCAGCGCGGTCTTGTTGGACAAGCCGTCGAAGCCGCCGCCGAGTTCGAGCACGGCATCGCGCAGCAGGTCCAGGCCCTGGTGCAGCTCGCGGGTGGCGTGGCCCAACTCGTCCACCACTGCGCCGCGCATGTCATCCAGCGCCTCGCGCACGGGCTCGATGTTGCCGGGCGCCGCCGCGGGCACCTGTTCAGTGTTGCGTGTCCGGCTTTCGATGATCCACACGATGGTGAGAAGCACGATCAGCAACGGCGCCAGCCAGGCTTCGCGCACGAACAGGGCAAGCAGCAAGGCAACCGCACTGGCAAGCCCGCCGTAGACGGGATATTTGGTGGCGCTGGGGGCAGTGAAAAGCATGAGTGACGATCCGCAGGTCAGGCGCTCGTGGCGCTTACGTGAGTTTGGCGCGTCAGCGCAAGCAGGCGCGCGGCAATATGGTCCAGCGGCTGCATTTCGCTAGCCGCACCGAGCTTCCAGGCCGAACCGGGCATGCCCCAGACGACCGAGCTTTCTTCATCCTGCACCAGGGTGGTGGCGCCAGCCTGATGCAATTCCAGCAGGCCGCGCGCGCCATCGTCGCCCATGCCGGTAAGCAGCACCGCGACCGTGGCCGCCCCGGCGCTGGCCGCCAGCGAACGGAACAGCACGTCCACGCTGGGCTTGTGCCGGTTCACCGCCGGGCCGTCGTGCAAACGGCACACGTAGCGCGCGCCGTCCCACATCACCAGCAGGTGGTGGCTGCCCGGCGCGATGTAGACATGGCCGCTCTGGATGGGCTGGCCGTCGCGGGCCTCGCATACGCGCATCGCCGAGCAGCGGTCCATCCGCGCCGCGAAGGGGCCGCTGAACGCCGCCGGGATGTGCTGGGTCACCAGGATCGGCGGCGCATCCGGTGGCATCGCTTCCAGCAGCACGCGCACCGCTTCGGTGCCGCCGGTGGATGCGCCCACCGCGATCAGCGGGCTGCCGCCACGGGTACCCGCGGTCTGCGCGCGCGGCAGCACGGCGTCGGCCGACAGGCGTGGCGGCACGTCCAGCTTGCGCACGGCGGTGCGCGCGCGCGGCCGCGTGGTGGCCGCCATCTTCACCTTGTGGCAGATCTCCTGCGCGCTTTCGCCGAAGCGGCTGGCCAGGTCGCTGTCGGGCTTGGCGAAGAAATCCACCGCGCCCAGTTCCAGCGCACGCAAGGTCACGTCCGCGCCCTCGACGGTCAGCGACGACACCATCACCACCGGCATCGGTCGCAGCCGCATCAGGTTCTCCAGGAAGGTGAGGCCGTCCATGCGCGGCATCTCGACGTCCAGGGTGAGCACGTGCGGGTTCAGCTGCTTGATCTTCTCGCGCGCGATCAACGGATCGGCAGCGGTGCCGACCACCTCGATCGCCGGATCGCAGGCAAGCATGGTCGACATCAGCTTGCGCACCAATGCGGAGTCATCGACCACCAGAACACGCACTCTTTCCATGTTGTCCATCACCCTGCCGTAATCCAAACCCTGTCGCATGCGACAGCACTGTCAATCCGCGTGCCTGCCGCCGCGGTCGCTAGAACAACTCGACCTCACCCTTTATCGGATCATTTGCCAAACGCTTGAGGTAACCGCGCTCGTCGGCCACCAGCGCCACATCGTCGCGGCGGCGCAACTGGCGTACCCGCACGCGGCCACTCTGCGGAAAAAACTGCACCTGGCGGGGGTAGATGTCGCCCAGGTCGGAGGCGCACAGATTGAGCTTTTCGACTTCGATGTAGCGCTGCACGAACTCGATGTTGCGCTGCCCCACATCGCTGAGCTGGGCCAGCACACGGCCGCCGCCGAAAATCTTCACCTGCAGGTCGGCGCGCTGGCCGCCGGCATTGAGGACACCGTTGATCAGCTGCTCCATCGCGTCGCTGCCGTAGCGCGCCGCGCGGCTGATGGTGGACGACCAGCCATCGCGTTCGCCCAGCGGCTCGGGCAGCATGAAATGGTTCATGCCGCCGATACCCCGGCGCGCGTCGTGGATGCAGGCTGATACGCACGAACCCAGCACCGTGGTGACGAGCTCTTCCTGGGTGCTGACATACAGCTCGCCGGGCAGGACCTTCACCGTCATGCACGCGCTGACCGGGTCCCAGTAGCGACGCAGATGTTCGAAACCGGGAAGCGCACGCGGCGGCGGCGCCGTGGGTTTCGCGAAGGTCGAAATATTCATCCGCGTTTCCGGTAGACCGTGCGGCCAATCAGTTCGAAATCGTCGTTGATGCCATGCAGCGATTCGGAATGACCGAGAAAAAGGTAACCACCCACCGGCAATAACTGCGCGTAGCGGCGGAACAGGCGCTGCTTGGTGGGCTGATCGAAATAGATCACCACGTTGCGGCAGAAAATGGCATCGAACGGCCCACTCATGGGCCAGTCATGCAGCAGGTTCAGCGGCTGGATCGTCACCAGCTCGCGCAGCTGCGGATGCACGCTGGCGAGGCCTTCGTACTCGCCGGTGCCGCGCAGCAACCAGCGACGGCAGCGCTCCGCGCTGATGCCGCCGAGGCGGTCCAGCGGATAGACGCCCCTGCGGGCGGTGGCCAGTGCCTGCGGCGACAGGTCGGTGGCCAGGATCTTCGCGTCCAGCGTGCTGTTGTTGCGCGCGAGGGCCTCGGCCAGCACCATCGCCAGCGCGTACGGCTCCTCGCCGCTGGAACACCCGGCCGACCAGATGCGCAAGCGGTCACCGGCACGCTGCTTGTGTGCCAGCCACGCGGGAAGCAGCTCGTTCTCCAGCAGTTCGTAGTGATGCACTTCGCGAAAAAAACTGGTGACATTGGTGCTGATGGCGCTGGCCAGTTCACCCAGTTCGCTCTGCGGGTCATGCCGCAACACGTCGCAATACTCGGCAAAACCCTTCAGGCGAAGGGCGCGAAGCCGCCGCTGCAGGCGACCTTGCACCAGCTGATGCTTGTGGTCGCCCAGCGAGATGCCGCAGTGCTCCAGCACGAAACGGCGCAGAAACTCGAACTCCGCGGTTTGCAGCACGGGGCCATTGCTGCCCGCCGCAGCCGGATCATTCTTAGCCGGGGCGGACAACACGCTCACTCAGAACTCCTTCCAGGCACCGCTTGCATTGCCGGCGTCGGCGGTCGCCGGCGACGTTTTCGATGCGGGCGCATTGCGCATGGCGGCGAACACGGCCTCGGTGGCCACCGCCACTTTCTGCGTGCGCGCCTGTGCCGCGGCGGCGTCCACGTCGTCGCCGTCCTCGCTCAGGTGAAAGAAGCCGACCTGGCGGCTCAGTTCGCCGGCCTGCTCCTGCATCGCACGGGCGGCGGCCGAGGCCTCTTCCACCAGCGCGGCGTTCTGCTGGGTCATCTCGTCCATCTGCATGACGGCGTTGTTGACCTGGTCGATGCCGGCCGACTGCTCCTGGCTGGCCGCGGCAATCTCGGCCACGATGTCGGTGACCTTCTTCACGCTGTCCACGATCTCGGCCAGCGCCTTGCCGGACTGGTCGACCAGCTCGGAGCCGCTGCGCACCTTCTCGGCACTGTCGGCGATCAGCCCCTTGATCTCCTTGGCGGCGCCGGCGCTGCGCTGCGCCAGGCTGCGCACCTCGGTGGCGACCACGGCGAAGCCGCGACCCTGCTCACCGGCGCGCGCCGCTTCCACCGCGGCGTTCAACGCCAGCAGGTTGGTCTGGAAGGCGATCTCCTGGATCAGGCCAACGATGTCGGCGATCTTGTTGCTGGAGGCATTGATTTCGCCCATCGCCAGGATCGCGCGACTGGCCACTTCGCCGCCGCGCTCGGCCTGCTCGCGGGCACCGCGGGCCAACTGGTTGGCATGGCTGGCGTTCTCGGCGTTCTGCTTCACGGTGGAGGTCATTTCCTCCATCGACGAGGCGGTTTCTTCCAGGCTGGATGCCTGCTCCTGGGTACGCTGGCTGAGGTCGTCGTTGCCGCGGGCGATTTCCTGCGCGGCGGTATTGACCGCCTCGGAGCCCTGGCGCACCTCACCCACGATCGCACTGAGGCGATCGTCCATGGTGCGGAACGCATTCAACAGCTTGCCCAGTTCGTCGTTGCGACCCACCTCGATATCGTGACCGAGGTTGCCGTCGGCGATGGCATGCGCCACTTCCACGGCGCGCCGCAGCGTGCCGGTGATCGAGCGGATCAGCAGCACCCCGACGATCAACGCCACCAGCAAGCCACCGCCAAGCGCGGCCAGCGTAAAAGCCCGCACCGTCTGGTAGCGGCTCACCTGTCCGTCGTAGATGCTCAGCGCCGTGGCCTGCTGCGCCTGCATGATCTTGGCCAGCGTGGCCTGGCGCATCAGCATCAGCGGGCGCACCTGCATGTTGAGCAGGTCGGGCGAGGCCTCGTCCTTCTCGGCGAACGCGTCCAGCAGATCCTTGCTGTTCGACTCCAGGTCGGCGTCGGTCGAGGTCCAATCCTTGTACAGCTTCTCGATTTCCGGGCTCTTGGGCAGCGCGGCGAGCTTCTTCTTCAGCTCGGCGATCTCGGCCTGCGACTTGGTGAAGTCGTCGATCTTCTGCTTCATCTGGTCGGGCTGGCTCATCAGCGACGCCGCCTCGCCCAGCGCGATGTACGACATCAGCGAGCGCTGCGTGATGGTGGCCACCAGGTTCGCCGGCACCATCTGGTCGTGATAGATCTCGCGCGTGCCGTTGTTCTGCATCTGCATGGCGCCGAGGCCGATGATCGCGCCGCCAATCAACATCGCGCCAAGCATGCCGAGCACGCCGATGAGGCGGGTCCTGACGCTCAGCGTGGGCATCTTGGTAAAGCGTGCCATGAATGTTTTTAGCTTCATTTTCTATCCCCGGGGTCAGGCGGCAACTTCGACGTCACGGACGTCCGGCATGGCGGCGTCCAGCGTTTCGACGTCTTCAGGACGCATCAGTTTTTCCACATCCAGCAGCATCACCATGCGTTCCACATGGGTGGCCAGGCCTTTCAGATAGCGGGTGTCCACCACCACGCCCATGTCGGGCACGGGCTTGATCGCGGCCGGGTCGATGTCGACCACGTCGGACACAGCGTCAACGACGATGCCGAACAGACGCTCTTCCACCGCCACGATGATCACCACGGTGTTGTCGCCGAAGCTCTCGCGTTCCAGCCCGAAACGCAGGCGCAGATCCATGATCGGCACGATCGCGCCGCGCAGGTTGAGCACGCCAAGCAGATGTTCCGGGGTTTGCGGAATGCGCGTCACCCGTGACCAGCCGCGGATCTCGCGTACGGCCAGAATGTCCACGCCGTATTCCTCGCCGGCGAGAGTGAAAGTGAGCTGCTGCAACGTTGTTGCCGCGTCCTGGTTGTTTTCGTGCATGGCCTGCTACCTGTTGACGGACGCCTGCAGACGTCCTGCTGCCCTGACTTTGTCGGCGCTTGAAGGGGAAACTTGAGCGGGGCCGGAATGGCGCCGCTCCGGTTCAAAACGAGTATTCGCTCCAGATACCGGCTTCATTGCTGCGCCGGATCTCGCCGTTGTCGCGACGCAGGGCGTTGCGCTTGAACGCCAGCGCCAGCCGCAGACGCTTCACCGGTTGCCACTGCACGCCGGCGTTGGCGTACATCGCGCGGCGCGAGGGATCGTTCAGGCGCGTGGGCTGGGCCCGGTCGTAACGGGCGAACACGCTCCATTGCGGCGCCACCTGCACGCTGCCCCAGGCCGACCAGCTGCCGTTGCGCTCGCTGTTCACGCTGTACAGCGTGGTCCAGTTGCTGGCGTAGCTGTAGCGCATGCCCAGGCGCCAGACGTCACTGGCATAGGCTGCCAGCAGGTCGAGCCGGCGCGCGGTGTGGTAAAGCGGCCGCGCATCCGCGCTGGCGGCAAGCTGGCCATCGAAGCCGCCCAGCGCCAGCATCGTGTGTTCGCTGGTATGCCACGTCACCATCGCCTCGACGTCGGCGCGGCGGCCGTGGGTGGGGTGTTTGTAGCCGCCGCCCGTCACCACGGACACGGCGTAATCCACCTTCGGCGCCAGCACGCCTGTCAGGTGCACGCCCCAATCGGCGGCGCTGTCGATCTTCTGGATCGAGGTGCCGATGGGGTCGATGTAGCGGTAGCCGTACCACTTGCTGGTCAGCGCCAGCGCGGGCATGTCGTCCACGCCCACGCGCAAGCGGGTGCCGCCGTCCCACTGCCGCTGCACATAGGCGTGCTTCAGCCATACGTCCGGGTCGCGCTCGCCGCGCAGCCAGTTCACGTCGGTGGTGACATGGACCGACCACGCGGGGTCGAACGCGTAATCCGCATCCAGGTACAGGCGCTTCAGATCGACGTCCCACGCACGGGTGTCGGTACCCGCCGCGTGGTCCTGTTTCTGCAGCTGACTGATATCGGCAAACACCTTGCCGCCGAAGCTGAAATCGCCGGCGCTGGCGGCTGGGGTGGCCAGCGCGAATGCGCTACCGAGCGCAAGCACCGGCATCGCGTGCCGGGCCGACATCCAAACAGAATTCATGGTTATTTCCGTGGAAAAGGAGAAGGGAGCGGCAGCGTGCCGCTCCCGGGGATAGCTGCGGGGACGAGGCCCTAGAACTCGGTCCAGTCGCCCGGGGCCACCAATGCTGCGGTGCGCACCGGCATGGCCTTGGTCACGCGACGCGGCTGCGCCCGCGCAGGGCGAGCGGATACGGGCGCCGGGGCGGCAGGTGCCGCCTCGTCCGGGGTCAAGTGGAAGAACGTCATCTGCTGGCGCAATTCGTTGGCCTGCTCCTGCATCGCGCGGGCGGCGGCGGAGGCTTCCTCCACCAGGGCCGCGTTCTGCTGGGTKACTTCRTCCATCTGCATCACCGCGCGGTTGACCTGGTCGATGCCGCTGGATTGCTCCTGGCTGGCAGCGGCGATCTCGGCCACGATGTCGGTGACTTTCTTGACGCTGTCCACGATGCCGGTCAGCGNTCCATCTGCATCACCGCGCGGTTGACCTGGTCGATGCCGCTGGATTGCTCCTGGCTGGCAGCGGCGATCTCGGCCACGATGTCGGTGACTTTCTTGACGCTGTCCACGATGCCGGTCAGCGCCGCGCCGGACTCGTCGACCAGCGCACTGCCCGCTTCCACCCGGCGYACGCTTTCGCTGATCAGCCCCTTGATCTCCTTCGCCGCCGCGGCACTGCGCTGCGACAGRTTGCGCACCTCGCTGGCGACCACGGCGAAGCCGCGGCCCTGCTCGCCGGCGCGCGCCGCTTCCACGGCRGCATTCAAGGACAGCAGGTTGGTCTGGAACGCGATCTCGTCGATCAGGCCCACGATGTCGGCGATCTTGCGGCTGGAGGCGTTGATCTCGCCCATGGCTTCGACCGCCCGCGCCGCCACTTCACCGCCGTGTTCGGGTGGCACATCAACTCGCCGATCAGCTCGCGCCGGATCACGNGTCTGGAACGCGATCTCGTCGATCAGGCCCACGATGTCGGCGATCTTGCGGCTGGAGGCGTTGATCTCGCCCATGGCTTCGACCGCCCGCGCCGCCACTTCACCGCCGTGTTCGGCCTGCTCGCGCGCGCCGCGCGCCAGCTGGTTGGCGTGGCTGGCGTTCTCGGCGTTCTGCTTCACGGTGGAGGTCATTTCCTCCATCGAGGCGGCGGTTTCTTCCAGGCTGGACGCCTGCTCCTGCGTGCGCTGGCTGAGGTCGTCGTTGCCCTTGGCAATCTGGTGCGCCGCCGTGCTGACTGCCTGCGAACCGTGCTGCACTTCGCCCACGATGGTGGTCAGCCGCAGCCGCATCCGCGCCAGCGCGTCGAGCAGGCTGCCGCTGGCGAAGGTCCTTTCATCGTCGATGACCAGGTCGCCATCGGCGATGCGCGAGGCCATCTTCACCGCGAAATCCGGCTCGCCACCGATGCTCTGCCGGATGCTGCGCATCGNTTTCATCGTCGATGACCAGGTCGCCATCGGCGATGCGCGAGGCCATCTTCACCGCGAAATCCGGCTCGCCACCGATGCTCTGCCGGATGCTGCGCATCGACAGCCACACCAGCAGGATCACCAGCAAGGCCACCAGGCCCGCCTTGGCCAGGTTCATCATCAACGAGTGCTGGAACTGCGCATCGATATCGTCGAAATAGGCGCCGGCCGAGAAATTGAGGTCCCACGGCTTGAACAACTGGCTGTAGGTGATTTTGTCCTTGCCGCTGCCGTCCGGCATGATCTGGGTATAGCGGATCAGGGTGTGTCCGTTCTTCAGGTTGCCCTCCACCATCAGGCGATAGTGCGGCTTGCCCTTGGCATCGGTTTCCTTGGCAATGCTCTGGCCGACCAGCTTTTTCTTCAGCGGATGCATGCGCATGGTCAGGCCGGTATCGAAGGCAAAAATGTAGCCGGTGCCTTCGTCCCACTGCATGTCCTCGATCTGTCGCAATGCCAGACGCTTGGCTTCGGCAGCGCTGAACTCGCCGGCGGCTGCCCGCTTATCGTAAGCCGTAGCCACCGAGATGGCCGATTCGATCTCGCTGCGCAAGGTGCGCTCCAGCCCTTCCATCTGCCGCGTACGGCTCTCGAAGGCATTCATCACGGTAAGGCCAACCAGCCCCGCGATCACCACGACAACCACCAGAGCCACCCGTGCATTGAGGCTCATGCGATTGAACGACCAACGTTTCAACGAAAACATGTTGTAAATCCAAAGATGATGAAAAAAGTCAGGTGCGGCGAGCGACGACACTCGGCAACGCGCACATCAAAATTCTGTCCACTCGCCGGCCATGGCCGGCCGCATCACATCAGGGCGGGCCGCCACTTGGCGTCGCGGTGGTACCGCGGTTTCCGCCACACGCTTGGGCGGAGCTGCCTCAGGTGTCGTCCGCTCGGTTTTGTCCACCCGGAAGAACGTCATCTGCTGGCGCAATTCGTTGGCCTGCTCCTGCATCGCGCGGGCGGCGGCGGAGGCTTCCTCCACCAGGGCCGCGTTCTGCTGGGTGACTTCATCCATCTGCATCACCGCGCGGTTGACCTGGTCGATGCCGCTGGATTGCTCCTGGCTGGCAGCGGCGATCTCGGCCACGATGTCGGTGACTTTCTTGACGCTGTCCACGATGCCGGTCAGCG